>JBDWAD010000023.1:0-61036 GCA_039979015.1 Halioglobus sp. | reverse complement strand
CGTCCACCATATCCAAAACCCCAGCAAAGATGGGGTTCTTCTTGGCAATGTCGTTCGCACATTTAGCAAGGGTCTTGGTTGGGGCGATGCCGATGCGTACTGGCACCCCTACTCGTCTCAAGACCGCTGCACGCAGTGCCTTGGCATGTGCGGTGCGATCCTTGAACCCGACAAAGTCGAGGAAGCACTCATCGATGGAATAGATCTCGACGTTTGGCGTAAAGTCTTCGTAAACCTCAACCACTCTACGAGAGATGTCGCCATAGAGGGTGTAGTTCGAGCTGAAGACGCGGATACCATGGGCATCAACCTTATCGCGGATGTGATGCAGCGGAGTGCCCATCTTGATCCCTAAGGCCTTTGCCTCATCGCTGCGCGCTATGGCGCAGCCATCATTGTTTGATAGCACGATCACCGGGACGTTCTTTAGCGTTGGATCAAATATCCTCTCAGCGCTTACATAGAAGTTGGCACTGTCGCTGATGGCAACAGGCCGCTTCATGCCAGATCATAACGCCGGACAACACCAGCGATGACGCCCCAGATCTCGCTATCCTCTGTAAGTTCGACGTCGGGGAACTGTTCCTGGCTATTCGCAGGCGCGAGGTAGTATCTGTCACCACGCTTACGCAGGATCTTTGCTGTGACAGCACCCTCCACTACGGCCAGCACGGCTCGCCCAATGCGGCGTTTGCCCGCACGGTCTACAGCGATGATATCACCATCACGTATTCCGGCGTCCCAAAGGCAGTCCCCTTCTACGCGCCACCAAAATGTTGATGAAGGATGGCGCACGACCCAAGCCATAGGGTCGATCTCGTCTTCGAGGTCGTCACCTGCTGGCGAAGGAAAACCAGCGCTGACTGGTGTGCTGACAATTCGAACAGATTGGGAAGGCATGTGGACGGGTTTATCAACTGGGTAAACTGGCATGGGAATCCTAAATGTTCGCTGTTTGTTCTAAATCTGCGATTCGCCTGCCCGATGTCAAGTTTGGTTTGTGCGATGCGGACTGGACGCTGGCATCAGATCGAACCGAGTTTGCGAACTCGACGATGGAGAATAGCACCCTGAGCCCCTGCCGCGCTTACAGAAGGTGAAGAGTGACTCACTGGAGGTGTACCGATTGAAGCATATCGTCAGTGTCTAACTTCAAAACACTGCGCCAGAGCGGGCTTTTAAACACGTGGACAGCGCGCATTTCCGAGCCTTGGTCTTGGGTCGACATCAGCAATCCGGCCCATTCAAGCGGTCGCAAGACGCAGGCCTTAAAGGCGTATATGTCCCGCCTGGCAGCATTGCGGTCACTCTCCGGTTCGCCATAGAACTTTTGATATAGGGTAACTTCGCTGATGCCGTGATCGGCCTCTACGTTAATCACATTCATCCAAACGTCCCAATTCCCGAAGGGTTGGTCATCAAAGCGCGCATAAGAGGTGTGATCGACCTCGTGTACAAAATACGGGATCAATTCGACAAACAAGCGCCCGGGCGATTGGGCCAACTCTTTGCCACGCTTGGTGAGGCGGAACTCGTCTTTGAAGTGGCGACCAAGACGTAATTCAATCAGCAGGAAGTGCAGCACTTCGAGCGGGGCGAAGTCAGCTTCGTTGATCACCTTATGATATCGGAACACCTCATCCGCACCTTCCCCTGGCCAGTCAAAATTCTGTACAGCCCATTGAACGAAGGTACGCTTGAACGTCTTGTTTTTGGTGATCCCTATCGATCCGTGTTCTTGCATATATCGCAAGGTTAGAACAGCGGCACGTAGCAGCGGTGACCGCAAGAGGTTGGGATGGTCGTCAGCGAGCGTTTGGTATTCTATCATATCCGAAACGTCTCACAGACCGCACCGCAGCGCCATGATATTCGCGGTAGCTGAATCCGTAGCACTACGAGACGACTTTGGGCAGAAACCCAATGCAGCTGGATGTAAACACTGTATTTAGCGCGCGTGCTGAAAGGGCGGGAAGCAGACGTAGCTGCGAGCGCAGCCTGTTAGTTTGGATTTCCCACAAGCGGCCATCTACCTCCTCGCCGTATTGATATCCTTTAAAATCTGCGGGACATAATGGGCTTAAAATTCAAATGGAAAACCCCTGGGTTCTTTCGCAAAGCGTACTTAGTCTAATTTTGGGTGGAGCATATCGATGAAATTTCATGCGAATGGACCTGATATCCCTGACAAGCTTCTGTGGGAAAGGGATGCTGGGCAAGTCGTCTTCGTATGTGGTGCGGGTGTCTCGAGGGCGAAAGCTAATATGCCGGACTTTCCGACGCTAGCGTCTCAAGTGTTAGATGAACTTTTGGTTCCAGAAGATGGCAACGCCCGCAAAATTTTGGAACTCGCGCTCAAACAAGAGAACGCTGGGCTTGTGCCGATTGACAAAGTTTTTGGGGAATTGGAACGGTCATACTCAATCGACGACATCGAGGTCGCGGTGTCAAAGGCACTGACCGCTCCGCCGACTTCAGATACTAAGTGTCACGAGATCATCCGTGATCTTGCGACAACCCCTTACGGGGCAATTCGATTGGTTACCACAAACTTCGACGATTTGTTCTCTAGGGTCACTGATCAACCTGAGTGGATATGCCCCATCCTTCCGTCTTTTGAGCATGAAACCACTTTCTCAGGGTTAGCTTACCTGCATGGCAAGGCAGGCGGTCAGGTTAACTCGACGTCTGGCAGCTTTGTTCTATCTACCCGATCTTTCGGGAGAGCTTACATGGCAGAGGGATGGGCAAACGATTTCATCAAGAAACTGCTTGAACATCACACTGTAGTCTTCGTCGGCTACTCCGCAGATGACCCGCCAATGCAGTACCTTTTGGAGGCTCTCGCTCAAGCGGACGCACCAAAACAAAACGTCTACGCGTTTCAGCAGGGTGAAAAATCGGTTGCCGACGAAAAGTGGAATCATCGAGGCGTCATCCCCATCGCTTTCGATCACTATGAAGACTTATGGACGACTTTGGAATTATGGCGCGACCGTGCTGTCAGTCAAGATGACTGGATTGAAGCGAGGCTTAGTGAGGCCATGGTCGGTCCGGCAAATCTGTCAGATTGGGAACGGTCACAAATATCGCACCTCATATCCCACCGGATAGGCGCAAAAGCGATTGCCGAAAGAGTCGAACCAATTCCACCACAATGGCTATTTTGTTTTGATAGCTCGTTTCGCTATGCCACCCCGCAAAAGCGGTATACTCCAGATACCGAAATCGACCGTCGGGACCCTTTTGATGTCTTGGGCCTGATTGAAGACCCTACACCAAAACCGATCGCGCCTGACAATCCGTACAGTGATCGACCGACACCCTCTACGGTCTGGGATGCATTTCGAATAACACAGCAGGACATCATGGAGACTACTGAAGAGCGATCATTTGCCTTCCTGCGCGGCCCAAGCGCGACGAATGCTTCTGAACTGTCTCCGCGACTTTCACATTTGGCAGTGTGGATTGGAAAAGTTGCTGACCTGCCCCCCGCTGGTCCCTCGCTCATGACGAGAGTCTGCGGGTTTGGTCTTGATAGTTGTCGGTTTCGTGCTGGGCAAGCGCGCCGGGCGCGGAGCCCTCAAATTGCTCAAGCGTCGGGCGCGCTTCGACCGGTGTTTTGTTCCCGAGCGATGAGTGTGGCCTGACGGTGTTGTAATCGTAACGCCAGAGCGCCAGCTTCCGACGGGCGTCGTCCAGGGTGTCAAATATCTCCTCGTTCAGCAGTTCGTCACGCAGGCTGCCGTTGAATGACTCGATAAAGGCGTTCTGCTGCGGCTTCCCTGGGTCGATATAGTGCCACGGAATTGCGTTCTGATCGGCCCACCTCAGAATGGCCCGGCTCGTGAACTCTGTCCCGTTGTCGCTGACTATGCATCCGGGTTTACCGTAGATCCGCACCAGCGCATCCAGCTCACGCGCAACACGCGCGCCGGAGATGCTGGTGTCAGCAATCAGGCACAGGTTTTCGCGGCTGCAATCGTCTATCACTGCCAGGATGCGGAATTTTCGGGATGGGCCGAAGCTGTCAGCCAGGAAGTCCAGAGACCAGCGCGCATTGGGATACGCAGCCACCGGCATCGGGGAGCGCGCTCCACGGGCCCGCTTGCGGCCGCGCCGCCGCTTCACTGACAACCCTTCTTCCCGGTAGAGCCGATACAGTTTCTTGTGGTTCATTCTCATGCCCTTGCGCTCAAGCAACACGCCAATCCGGCGGTAGCCGAACCGGCGCCGCTTTCCGGCGATCTCCTGCATCTCCTTGCGGATCTCAGGGCAGTCCGGCGGGCGTTCGCGCCGGACTGTCTTTGGGTCGTGTAATCGCCGGACGTAATCTCCCCAAAACCGCCGTTTGAAAAATCCCCAGCCATGAGCGGAAGGGCTAATTCCGAACCTTAAATATTCGGAATTGGCGCTGCCGCGGGACACTGGCCTGATGCTCCCAATGGAGACTCACAAGGGGGGCAGACAGGTGAAGAGACTGAGGGAGATCGTTTTGATCCATGATCTGAAGAAACAGGGTCTCAGCATTTCCGCGATCGCGCGGAAAGTTGGCTGTGACCGCAAGACAGTGCGTAAGCATTTGAAACGCGGCCTCGAAGCGCCGATCTATGGCCCACGGGTGCCGCGAGATCGCATCATCGAACCTTTTGAGCGTTACCTGCAGGAGCGTGTTCAAGCCTTCCCCGATCTGAGCGGCGCGCGCCTGCTGCGCGAGATCCGGGAGTTGGGTTATGATGGCGGCTACACCGCAGTGACGGACTTCTTGCGTGAGGTGCGCCCGCCCAGGCGAGCGCAGTTCGAGCGCCGGTTCGAAACCCCACCGGGTATGCAGGCCCAGGTCGATTTTGCTGAGTTCACAGTTGAGTTCGCCGACGAGCCCATTGTCGTGCGAAAGGTCTGGCTGTTCTCGATGGTGCTCGGGCATAGCCGCTGGCTCTGGGGCCGGTTCGTTGCCAGCCAAAACCTGCAATCGGTCCTGCGCTGCCATATCGCGGCTTTCTCGGACATGGGCGGCGTGCCTGGGGAAATCCTCTATGACCGGATGAAGACTGCGGTGATCGGCGAAGACGAGGCCGGGGTAGTAACCTACAACGCCTCCCTGGTGACCCTGCTAAATCATTATGGCGCAGTGCCACGCGCCTGCCAGCCATATCGGGCCAAGACCAAGGGCAAGGTCGAGCGCCCGTTCCGCTATATCCGGCAAGACTTCTTCCTGGCCCGCAAGTTCCGCAATATGGACGATCTCAATGCTCAGTTTGACGCTTGGCGGACCGAGGTCGCTAACCCTCGAGTTCACGCCACCACCAGGCGCGTGGTGGACGAGGCCTTTGCGGAGGAACAGCCCAGCCTCAAACCTCTTCCGGCAACACCCTACAGCGCGGTGCTGACGGTCGAAAGGCGGGTGAGCAAGGACGGAATGATCTCGGTCGGCGGTAACTTCTATTCCGTTCCCGATACTACCCGGCGGCGCACGCTCGAGGTCCAGCATCACGCCACCGAATTGCGGATCTACGAGGACGGCCAATTGATCGCTCGTCATCCGGTTCTGGAAGGCAAAGCGCGGCGCCGCGTCGACCCTACGCATCGCAAAGCGCCACCGCCGAGACCCTCTCTGTCGCGGTCCTCGCATGGGTTGCGGCGACCGCTCGACTTCTACGGTGCGGTAGGCCAGCGCCTGGCAGCTGAGGGGGCGCGGTCATGAGCGAACTTCTGGACCGGATCCGCGGTGCCCTCGTAGGACTGAAGATGCCGCGCGCGCTTGAAGCTCTCGATTGCACGCTGCAACAGTTGGAGAAGGGCGAAGTTACCGCCATCGAGGCTATCGACACGCTGCTGAGCGAAGAATATGCCACGCGGGAAACCCGTCGTATCGACGTGGCGCTGCGCACCGCCAAGCTCATGCCCACCAAGACCCTTGAGGGCTTTGACTTCAGCTTCCAGCCATCACTCGACCGGGAGCGGATCGCCGCGCTGGCCCAGTTGGACTTCATCCGGCGGGCCGAGGTCGTTCACTTCCTTGGGCCGCCAGGCACCGGTAAGTCGCATCTGGCCACGGCCCTCGGCGTCGCCGCTGTGAAGGCCGGCAAGAGCGTCTATCGCGCAACCCTCGCCGATCTGATCGCAGCGTTAAGCCGGGCCGAGCGGGAGGGCCGGTTGGCGGAGAAGATCCGTTTCTATACCCGAGCGTCTCTGCTGATCGTCGACGAGATTGGTTACCTGCCGATCACCACCGGCGGCGCTAATCTGTTCTTCCAACTCGTCAACGCTCGCTACGAAAAGGGTGCCATGATCCTCACATCGAACCGTGGGTTCGCGGAATGGGGCGAGGTCTTCGGCGACCCAGTCGTCGCAACCGCGCTGCTCGACCGGCTCCTGCATCACGCAGTGGTTATCCAGATCGAGGGCGCCAGCTACCGCCTGCGCGGCCATGCCGACCTTATCCCAGAGCATGTCCGGGCAAATGCTCCAATCGCTCCGCCACCGCCGCCAAAGCGCCGCGGACGGCCGCCAAAAGCAAGGAATGGAGCCGCTGATCACTGAGCCGGCTGATCACCGGAACCAAGCAAGTGGGGAATTTTACTTCGGCACTTTTGGGGAAAGTTCAAACGGCGTTGACAGTGCGTGGAAAGGTTGTCAAAACAACGATCCCGGACACATCTGCTCCCTGTCCGCGTGACAAGGTGAACCGGATCTTCAGGGCACCTGCGCCGAACCTGCTCTGGGTCAGCGATTTTACCTACGTGTCAACCTGGCAGGGTTTTGTCTATGTGGCTTTTGTTATCGACACATTCGCTGATCGCATTGTCGGATGGCGGGTCTCCCGGTCTGCCAAAACTGACTTTGTTCTCGATGCTCTTGAACAGGCCCTGCACGATCGACGGCCCGTCCAGAAAAGCGGATTGGTCCATCACTCGGATCGCGGCGGGCAATATTTATCCATTCGCTATACCGAGCGTTTGGCCGAAGCAGGCATTGAGCCATCGGTCGGCAGCGTCGGGGATTCCTACGACAACGCCCTCGCTGAAACTATAAATGGTCTCTACAAAACCGAACTGGTCCACCGCCAGGGACCATGGCGCAACATGCAGGACCTGGAAATGGCCACTCTCGGCTGGGTCAATTGGTTCAACAATCGTCGCCTGCTTGGCCCCATCGGAAATATCCCGCCAGCCGAGGCCGAAGAGAACTTCTATGCACAGCGTGACGTGCTCGATATGGTCGCGTGAAATGAAGCTATAGGTCTCCGACAAACCCGGGGCGATTCAATGACCGACTAATCTTCAGCAGTTTGCATTGTTTGGTCAGGCTCAGATCGGTTCTATCTTTTCGGATCATCGCCTTGCGTTCGGTCGGGCTCATCGCTTCAACCCTTGTGACAAAAAATCGTTTTCAACCGCCAGCTTTCCGATCTTGGCATGAAGCTCTTTGACTTCGGCTTCGTTATCTTCAGCCTTCCTGACCTTGTCGGAGAACACACCCGTCAGGCCATCAATTGCCTGCCGTTTCCATGTCGTAACCTGCGTCGGGTGAATCTTGTGTTTGGCTGCAATCTCTTGCGCCGTCTTGTCTCCACGAAGCGCCTCAAGTGCTACCGTGGCCTTAAACTTATCTGAAAAACTGCGTCTCTTCGTCATTTCTGTATCCTGTCTTCAAGGTTGGATACATCTTAGCACGTTGTCCGAATTTGCCGGACCACTTCAGTCAGGGACGCTTAGTGTCAAGCATACACCCGCCGGTTACTGACACACCGCTTTTTTCACGGATAATCGGGACAACCTAAAGAATGTTTCTTTCTAGCTTGAATCAACGACGGTTTGCACCCGTACCAATCCGGTCAATGGGGCGATAAGAGAGCCCACTGTGTCATTCCAGCGCGTAATCGGGTCATTTGTGACAAAAATGATGTCTAGCGGAGCCATCTTGAAATCTGTCGCAAGTACTAGTGCTGTAGCCGACTTGAGATTGAACTGAAACACATCGAAGCCTTGGGGCGTGGAAGGTGTGCGACGAAAAACGAAAATGCCGCGAGAATCGGCCCTGATGCGGTCGATACCTCCCACTTCGGCAAGTGTCTCTGTCAGGGATACCGGCATGTCGGACGGCAGAGGGATCTCCGCGGTCGCGATTTCCCCAAAGGTGAATATCTTGTTATCCCGGATTGGGGGGACGTTAATGACGTCTCCATCTAGGATAATAGGGTTCTGACGCGCCGCGCCTTGGTCTACAAAAGCCTTGAGGTTGACGTTATATGCTTTGCCACGACGGCGGATTGTGACATTAGCCAAATCTCCTGCTTCGTCGATCCCCGCTTGGTTGAGGACATCCAGCAAACGCAGCGGCACGTTTGTGATGGTCACCGGCCCAGGGGTGCCAACAACGCCTGTTATCGTTGCTTTTCGGGAGTTGAAGCTCGAAACAGTCACCTCGACCTGAGGGGCTGCAATGAAGGTGCGGAGCTGTTTTGTTAGGTCCGCGCGAATTTCGGTCGCGCTGCGCCCTGCTCCGCGGATAGCCCCCACGAAGGGGTAGAAGAACTGGCCGTGCTCATTAACCACGATGCCTTGCTCAACATTGCCTGTCGCGCCCCCGGAAGCGCCCACAGCCTCAGTGCGCTCAGGGTTCGACCAGACCATGATCCGCAGTTCATCACCAGCTCCAACCCGATATGTATAAGGAGCTGGATCTGCGGGTGGGTTTGCGGGCTGCGTTTGATTGCTGAAGAATACGGGGGTACGATATTGGGAGATATTCTCCGTCGTTATACGAACGACATTGATGTTGTGATCGACTAATTTCTCTTGAGCATTTTCGGAGATGGGAAACCGCATTTGCCCTGCGCATCCGCCCAAAACGAGTATCATCGCCGCAAGCATCATTTTTGCTGCCTTGCGTTGTATTCCGTTCTGCATCGTGCCCCGCCCGCTTTTGTTGGTCTTCAATATTTACATGTCCTGCTACTAGAGGACAGCCATTATTGACTATTTCGCATCATGCTTGTGACAAGGTATGCGATATTAAAGCTGATAAATCCAGAACCGACATATCCTGATCGATCGCTTTTTAAGTCTGCATTACCCTTCCCGTTTATAGGGCTTATTTTCACGGGGATTTGTGCCTCCGAGGGTGCATGGGTGGACTCAGCCGCAAGGGGTCAAAGCCGCAGATCTGTATCTTTTGCAGGAAAGAGGTACTTCAGGTCATAAAGTACATGTGTCTCGCGACCATACCGACGAATGCCTTGCACCCCTTCTGCCTGAAATGTGTCATGAGAAACCGCCAAGATAATAGCATCATAGCTTTCCGGCTCGGGTGAATCGATCAAAGACAAGCCATATTCCGACATCGCCTCATCCGTGTGAACCCAAGGATCATGTACATCAACCCTGACTCCATAGTCCTGCAGCTCTGTGATGACATCGACTACTTTGGTGTTGCGGATGTCGGGGCAGTTTTCCTTAAAAGTCAGCCCCATGACCAGCACCCGAGCATCGCAGACTTGGATACGGGAGCGCATCATAGCCTTGACCAGCGTAGAGGCCACATGCGCGCCCATCCGGTCATTCAGGCGGCGGCCTGCTAGGATAATCTCGGGGTGATACCCTATCGCCTCAGCCTTGTGAGTCAGGTAATACGGGTCCACCCCGATGCAGTGTCCCCCGACCAGCCCGGGGCGGAACGGCAGGAAGTTCCACTTTGTGCCCGCCGCTTGCAGGACCGCCTCGGTATCGATGCCCATCTGGCCAAAGATAACAGCCAACTCATTAATGAGGGCAATATTCAGATCCCGTTGGGTGTTCTCAATTACTTTTGCTGCCTCTGCTACGCGGATCGACGGGGCCTTGTGCGTTCCTGCCGTGATAATGCTGGCGTAAAGGTCATCGATTACATCGGCAATTTCTGGCGTGGACCCCGAAGTAACCTTGCAGATTGTAGGTAGGCGATGCTGCTTGTCGCCTGGGTTGATACGCTCTGGGCTATAGCCCGCGAAGAAATCAGTGTTGAAGGACAACCCCGATACGCGCTCCAGCACTGGAATGCATTCCTCCTCGGTGGCACCAGGATAGACGGTGGATTCATAAATTACGATATCCCCGCCTTTGAGCACCTTTCCTACGGTTTCAGACGCTTTGCGCAGGGCAGTCAGGTCGGGACGCTTATGCGCATCGATAGGGGTAGGAACTGTCACGATGAAAATCTTGGCGTCGGCCAATGCTGCAGGGTCGTCTGTTACGACCAGCTGGCTTGCCTCGGCCAATTCATCGGGCGTGACTTCTCGGGTCGAATCTCGCCCGGCACGTAGCTCGGCCACCCGGCCGGGCTTAACGTCAAAGCCAAGCACTTTCCGGTGCTTCCCAAACTCAACGGCCAGTGGCAGCCCGACATAGCCAAGACCAATAATGGCGATTGGGGCGGTTTGAAAATCTGGTTGATCAAAAGTCATGCGGTTTCTCTCAAATCTGATAATAATCCCGGTACCACTTCACAAACTGGCGTACGCCATCGCGGAACGGAGTTTGGGGGGTGTAGCCGGTCAGGTTTTGCAATAAAGATGCATTGGCCCAAGTGGCGGGTACGTCGCCCAGTTGCATTGGCATGTAGTTGCGAATTGCTTTCTCGCCCAACTCTTCCTCGATGGCATCAATGAAATCGAGCAAACGCACCTTGTCGGAGTTACCGATATTGACCACGCGGAACGGGGCGGCCGGAGACAGGCTGTCGTCCTCCACGGCCGTGTCTGGCACCCCGGGTACAGCATCAATCAACCCCCTGATGCCGCGCACGAGGTCCGTTACATAGGTGAAATCGCGCCACATCTCGCCGTTGTTGTAGATGTCGATTGGCGTGCCTTCAAGAATACCCTTAGTGAATTTGAACAGCGCCATATCAGGGCGTCCCCAAGGGCCATATACAGTAAAAAAGCGGAACATCGTAATGGGCATGCCGTGGATATGCGCCCAAGCATGCCCCATTGCCTCGTTTGCCTTTTTGGTGGCGGCATAGATGGTCAGCGGCGTGTCGGTTTTCTGGCGTTCGTCAAAGGGCATGTCTTCGTTTGCGCCGTAAACCGAACTAGTCGACGCCATTAACAGGTGATTCACGCCAGCGGCCTGCGCAGCCTCCATAACGTTGAGCGTGCCAACTACATTTGCGTCAATGTAAGCGCGCGGGTTCTCCAAGCTGTAACGTACCCCGGCCTGTGCCGCGAGGTGCACGATGACATCAGGGCGAAAGTCCTTAACAGCTGTATGCAATGCATCCGCATCTTCCAGCATGGCTTCGGTGGCGGAAAACCCCTGATGCTGGCGCAGCATAGCATGGCGCCGCTCTTTCAGACGCACATCATAGTAATCTGTCATGCCGTCATAGCCTGCGACAGTCATCCCCTCTTTGAGCAACAGGCGGGAAAGGTGAAAACCGATGAAGCCGGCGGTACCGGTAATGAAAACGCGTGTCATTTGAATGTGCTTTCGTATTAAGATTATTGGGTTGTAATACTATAAAATTACTCCTCCGTAGAGTAATTGTAGTTGTAAGCACCGTAGTGGTATCCATAACTCGTGCTATATTGGCCGTACCGGCTCTTGTTCATGTCATACTGGTTAATAATCGCCCCTGCAGGTGTAATCCCTGCAAGCTTCAATCCCTTCAAAGCGGACTGCAACTGCGGCTTAGTCGTCACCAGATGACGAACCAGCATCAGTGTGATATCGGTTTTCTGTCCGATGATCGCAGCATCCGTTACGGCAAGGATCGGCGGGGCATCGACGATGATCAAATCGTACGTTTCAGAGAGCACCGAAAGCAGGTCTGAAAAAGAGCTGCTTTCCAACAATTCCGCAGGGTTCGGAGGGCGGCTGCCAGTTCCGATAAAATCAAGGCCAGTTTTTGAGTCGGTATGTATCGCAGCCTGCAGATCAGCTTCGCCTACCAATACCTGGGCAAGGCCTGCTTGCTTACTTGTGACCCCGAAATTGCGCCCTAGCTTGCCGCGGCGCATATCGGCATCAATCAACAAAACCCGTGTGCCAAGCGTCGCGTTAATCATAGCAAGGTTCAAAGAAACAAAGGATTTACCGTCCGCTGGAGCACATGACGTAATCATAAGCGTTTTGGCATTACGAGCCGCTAGGGTGAACCTCATACCGGTGCGCAGCCCGCGAAAAGCTTCGACGGCGACATTGCTTGGTTCATGTCTGACCAAAGCATATGCTGGGATACCATTTCTGGCTCCAGTCAGTTTAGGCACTTTATTAACTGACCCCAGCACGGAGAGCCCCAGTTCTTCGACTTCACGTGCATCTTCGATGCCCCGGCGCAAGAAATTGAGCCCGAAGACAAGTAGGATACCAAAAGCAAGCCCCCCAAACAGCCCCGTAAACGCTGGCGTTCGGCGGTTGGGCCCAATAAGGCGCGCCACCTCCGCTGGCTCTAGCACACGGATATTCCCCACTGCACTGGCACGCAATACGCGTAGCTGCTCAGCACGGGCGACCAGTTGGCGCTCTAATTCGCGCGCACTAACCACACGCTCTTGCAGTCGAGCAAACTCCTGCTCTGCTGCAGGCACATCCTGTAGGTCAGCACGCAGATTGTCACCACGGCTTTGCAATCGCGTACGCTCTGCCAGCAATGCTTGGTAATCGGGGTGGTTCGGGGTCAGACGCTGTCCCAGCTGCTGCTCCTGAAACGCCAACTCCTCCAAGCGCGTCTGAACTTGCACCAACTGATCCAGCAGCTCCTGTGTTCCAAGGCTGAGTTCCAAATTGGCTTGGGTTTTTCGGTAGGTTGCCAATTCTGTTGAGGCAACGGCAGCCTCCAACCGAACTTCTGGTATTTTAGTCTCGATAAAGTCGATGCTCTGGTCAATTTCAGCCGAGCGACGCTGTAGGTTTTGCTGACGATACGATTCCACAACCGTATTGGCAGCCACGACGCTGAAATCTGGATTGGCGCTGGTAAAGCTGAAATCAACAATCCCTGTTGATCGGCGTTCGCTGACAGATAGGCCATTGCGTAGACGCGCGACGCTGTGGCGAAAGGGCACTGCAAAAACTTTATATTCACGCCCTTCCGCCGCATTTAGTGCAGTCACCTGTAACTGAATATCGTCCCCCAATGTGACCAGTGTACCAACCCGGCCTGTAACGGTGGTCGAGTTTGGAGCGGTGATCTCAAAACTATCAACCCCAGTCACGCGCAATGAGATAGGCGCACCTATCAAGTCTTCACTAACCCGAAGCTGGTTCAGCGAAATGCTTTCACCTGGCCGCTGATAAGCATCAGACAACAAAGGCCCGAGTAGAGGGATGGACCTGCGGGCTAGCAAATCCCCAATGATAGGCGCGCGTATCGGTTCCACGCGGGCATTTACGCCCAGCTCCTCGACCACAGGACCGAGAATAAGCCGTGAGCGGATTACATGTATCTCTGTCTCAAAAGACGAACCACGAGCTTGATCCCCAGAAAGCAGGTTACCAATTAGTTCCTCCGGCAACACTACACCGCTGGAACGTTTTTCTATCTGCACCACAGATATAGCACGGTAGTTGTTCGGTCCTAACTGCCCGATGAGCAGTCCAATGGTTCCTCCCAGCAAAGCCAAAGCGATAATGAGCCATTTTCGAGCTAAGAACTGCCCAAGAAGATCGCTCAGATCAAGATCACCGTCATTCCCATCGGTTTCCGATATTTGTTTTTGCGAACGTTCAGTCATGGATGTATCCTTCATCCGCGCATCGCGGCCAGTTGTTGTACCCAATGCGGGACACTTTCTCGGATCATTTCGATCGCACGCTGGTGCATGCCCATACCCATCCGATATGGATCCGGAATGGATTTACTGTTCTCGAAATAGCCCAGCAACATCGTCTTACCGCTAAATTGCGGCCAGCGGCGGATGATCTCGTCGCGGTGATCCTGGTCCATTACCAAAATCAGTTCGGCCTGCTCGCCCAGTTGCGATGTAAACTGCCGCGCAGCATGTGGAAGTAAGAGAATTCCTTGCTCGCGCGCCGCCTCGGCGCTGTCCGTGTTGATATCCCGTCCCACGAGCGCATGCAGCCCCGCCGAGGTTACAGCCACATCCGGCAAAGCTTCCCGCAACGCCGCCTCAGCCACCGGCGAACGGCAGATATTGCCGGTACACACACATAAAATCGAAGAAACCATCAACACATATCCTGTTTGCAGTCCTGAGAAGACTGCCTTTTGGCATAACTCGGCCAGCAAGCTCTGCAAAATACCACATGGCTATATCTTTCGCACGTGTACCCATCCATATTGGCGCAAGGAAAAATAGTCAGACCCTCATGCAAAACTTGCTAACTCCTAGCGGCTTGAAGAGATTTTTCCAAGCCGCTAGATGCGATTTGTCGTGATGCATGCGCAGGCAAAGCAAGAAGGGCAAATCTGGTATGAACAGCTGGTGGTATGAGGGTAAAAAAAACATCCTTACACATATGAGCCTAAGCACGAATGCCGCCCATATTGTTTTGGGCATACTTCTATTTCTAGGCGCGGCGATCCTTGCGCGCCGGACCAAACATGCCCCCGCTTTGGCCTTGGGAAGTGTGCTTTTGGTCCAAGTCATAAACGAGATACTCGACTGCCTTGACTGGATCGCATGGACCGGGCACGTGAACTGGAGCGAAGCGTTTTCTGACACGGTATACACCCTTGCCCTGCCTGTCCTCTTGGCTCTGTCATGGAGGCACCAAAGGCAGCGCTGGGCAAGAGCAAACACAAAAGAGCAGCCTTAGACTTTAGCTATGGATGGTAATCAGCCGTACCCGACGCTTCAGCTTCCGCACAATAGGTCGCGCATAGGTGTACGAAAGAACAAACACCACGCTGAAAAATACCACCGCTGAAAATGCCGCGCGTGGCTGATCCCAGAACAGCACACCGGTTAAAGCCGGAACGATAACAAATGGGGTCAGAATGAGCGTGGTGAGCGGGTTTGCAAGCCCACGCCGTCCTCGGCCCAAGAAGTGAATTTCAAGTGTGCGCATCACCATTTGATGTGCATGAAGGCGGTCGGGGGCGGTCGTCGCTTTCTTCCGTTTTGATCTGCGATAGATTGAAAGCACCATATCAGCAATTGGCCAAAACATCGTGAGAACAATTGCCCAAGGGGAAACGTCCGGTGCATTGGCGATAATGAAGATACCTAGCCAGCTCAGGATAAAGCCAAGAACATAGGCCCCGCCATCGCCCAAGAAAATCAGGCCAAAAGGGTAGTTAAGCAAAAAGAACCCAAGCACGGTTGAGGCCAGCATGATCGCAAGGGGGACAATATCTGCATACCCAGACTTCTGTGCGATGTAAGCCAGTGTGAGTGCAGCTGTCATTGCGGAAAGCGATGACAGCCCGTTTACGCCATCAACCATGTTGAACGCATTGGCCACGCCAGCCGTAATTAGTAGTGTAACCGGAATACCAATGGCCCAATGCCACATCACGCTATCAAGGCCTGGAATTCCAACCCGTGGTAACCACAGTTCGAAAAAGAACATCACAGCAAGGCTCGCCACAGCCGTAGCTATAAGACGATCCCGAGGGGAGACTCCGAAGCCTAAGTCTTCAAAAATGCCTGCGAGAAACAAAATTAAAGTGGCGAGGATGAGGTAGGCATAGGGTCCAGCAATCCCATCTGGCGCAAAAAAGATGCTGACAACAATCGACAGAAATATCGCAAGCCCCCCGACCCGCGCCGTTCGACGGACGTGCATGGATTGTACCGCGCATGTGTGGTCATCTTGGCCCGCAAGTCTAGGAGCGCGAGGCGCAAGAGCGATGAGGATCGTACAGATAAAAAAAGACAGAAATATCAGCACATAATTGTGCCAGAAAAACATATTTATCCCGAGGTGTTCCATGGCATGTGAACTACTTGGTCTAGAGAAATTTAAACAGGTGAAAAAATATTAGAGCTTTAAAATAAGCACCATAATATTACACCGATGTGTCTTTTATCTCAAGGCCAGTGTTTTTTGATGCGCGCCTTAGTCCCCTTTCTCCGCTCGCATCTTCACGAATCCCACAAACGCGGCATCGGCTGCACGTAGCTTGGGCCGCCCTGAAGCCGCCCAGAAGGCCCGCCAGTCTGCCTCCAAAGCATAGACATCAGCACCTGGTAAAATTGCCCGCGCAGCCTCGATCGCCTGTTCAGACAACGGTGGCGCTTGGGGGCCCTCTTCGATCAGGGTACGGCGGGTGAAGCGGATCATGTCGCCCGCCTCTTCCTCCATCTCGTAATCCGGTAAGTGGTTCGCCTCGATCATATCGCGCAGCATCTTGCGAAAGACACGGCGCGGGGACGCAGAGCCGGATTTTTTCAAAAGCAGCTCAACCGAGATCCGCCAGGCCGGTTGGCGCCCACAGTGCTTGCGCGCAATCTCATAGACCCGTCTCTCCAGCGGTTTGCGCAGACGAAAATAATCGCGGCTCAGCGTGAGCACCGATTTTGACAGCACCGCGCGGTAAAGCCATTCCGACAGGGTGACCTTGACACTCACCATCCGGCCGCCACGGGCGCGGCGCACGATCTCCCAATTCTCGATCAGACCAAAGCCACTGGTTACCTCCATCCCACCTGTCTCCAGATTGGTGGTGATGCGCGTCCCCGCCAACCGCTCAAAAGCCTCACGTAGCCGGCGGTAGGCATCGCCAGAGGTTTCGCGGTTCGTCGCGACCAGCATATCGTAGGCGCGCAACGTCAATGTGCGCCCCACGGCGCGACCAGCATTCAGCGCAGCCATCAGCTGGCTGATACAAAAGATCAGGATGTCTTTATCATGGATGGTCGCAAGCCCGCGCATGCTTGGTACGACGGTGATATCGGTTCCGTTATGGGTGTAGTTCAAAATACGTCGATCCGGCTTGGTCGAGAGCGAAAAGATCGGATGCTCCATCGTTGCAAGGTCGTCTTTCGGGATCGCATCAAAGATATCGCAGACAAAAAAATCCGCCTGATGCCGGTCGGGCAACAGGCCCTCTGCGGGCGCGGGGTTTGACATTTTCTGTCCTCTGCCTGTCGACAGCCTCCGCCTCTTACGTGCGAATTTCTGCCGTGATCACTGCTCGATGTTCCCTTTTTGGGAATCGTGGTTTTAGTGACACCACCCTAAAAGTTATCCACATTGCTTGTCCATCACTCACCCCTGCCCTCGGGCATTTTGATCGGGGGATCAGAGTCGCTTTATCGGGGGTTCAGAGTCGGTCTTTCGGGGGTTCAGAGTCACTCCCTATGCAAACAGTATCCAAAAGCCTTTGATAAAATGGGACAAATGGATTTCATACAGAACCCTTAACTTGATAATAACACATCATAACACTGGGTTGGATTTGCATCACATCGAGATTTTCAAACCAAACACTCAGTTGAACCCCCAGTATTTACTAAGAAAAACTTCATAAAGTACGGTTTTTCTTCCATGTGACGCGTTTTCTGATACGTAGGTGGAAACGCAATACATAAGCGAATTTCCGATGAGTGAGCCCCTGCCCCCGTACTTCAATATTGACCCCGATCAAGCCATGGCCGATCTGGGTCCACCGACGTCGGCGCAAGACTTTCATGCCATCGCCGAAGCCTGCTCTCGAGGGCGCCAAGATCTTGCTGGCCGGGGGATGGATGAAGCTGGTCAAAAGCGCCTGCGCCTGTTCTCAACATGGGAGATCACCAAATATCTGATCCCCGTGGCCCAAGCTCATTTCCGCCGCGTGCTGCGCAACAACCCGGACCTGCCCCAAGGCACATCCGAAACCGCTGGCGGTGCCAAATGGTTCACTCTCGACGAAGTCCTGCGCCTGCGCGCCCATTTCGGATCTGAAGGATCCAAGTCGAAAGAATACCGCCCCTATCGTCCCCAGGGCCTGCCCGCCAAAATCGTATCGGTCGCGAACTTCAAGGGTGGCGTGGGCAAGACCTCTACCGCGGCCCACTTGGCGATGTCGGCGGCGCTGGATGGCTACAAAGTGCTCGTCATCGACCTCGACAGCCAGGGTTCCATGACGTCGATTTTTGGAGGCCGGATCGAAGATGAATGGGGCACCGTTTTCCCGGTGATCGCCCGCCACTATGCCGAGGCCGCCCAAACCGAAAACCGTGCCAAAGCCGACCGGGGTGAGGCACCGACACCGCTGGATGATACCCTGTCGGAAGCGCTCAAAATGAGTACGGGTGATTTGATCCGTCCGACCCATTGGCCCAATATTGATCTAATTGGCGCCCAACTCAATTTGTACTGGGCGGAATTCCAGATCCCTGTCTGGCGTATGGCGACCCGGGGCTGGAAGCTCTGGGATGCATTGACCGACCGGCTCGAAGCCGACGGCGTTCTCGACGACTACGACGTGATTTTCGTCGATACCCCCCCTGCCCTTGGCTATCTCACCATCAACGGTCTGGCCGCTGCTGACATCCTGTTGGTCCCCCTTGGCGCCTCGTTTCTTGAATTCGATAGTACCGGGCGGTTCTTTGATATGCTGCACTCCACCTTCAGCTCCATCGAAGAGGGCGAGAACATGGCCGCCCGCGCTTTGGGGCGTGAGGGGCTGCAATTCGAGTGGGACGCAGTACGTGCTGTCATCACCCGTTATGACGGCGCGCAACAGGCAGAACTTGCGGCGCTGATACAGGCGTATCTGGGGCAAACTCTGTCGCCACACCGGCAGGATTTTACTGCTCTGATCGGGCAGGCCGGCGAAAGCGTGAACGGCATCTACGAGGCGGATTACCGTGATTTCAACCGCGAGACCTACGCCCGCGGGCGCCAGACATTCGATTCAACCTATGCTGCTTTCAAACGCCTGCTGATCGGTGCCTGGCATCGCGATGCGAAAGCTGCGGACGCAGAAGCAGCATCTGGTTAACTCTACTGCCCTCAGCATTGTACCGCTCAAGAGAGAGGATAAGACATGGCAAAACGTAAAAGACTAACCCCGCCTCGGGGCGATTACCTCACTGGTGAACTTGTGGCAGATACAGGCTCTATGCCACCATTAGAGACAAAAGCGCTGTTTCCTACCTACCCTCAAGGTGTGGCCCCGAAGATGCGCTCCCCCAGCCCACCGATCGCCCATGTCGCTGGCGATGCAGCCACCAGTGCGGCCCTGGCAGAGGTTACAGCCGAATTCCACTCCGCCCGTGCTGAAGGCCGTATGGTGCAGTCGTTGCAACTGGATCAGATCGAAAGCAGTTACCTTGTTCGAGACCGGCTCGTTGCTGACGACGAAGACATGGCAGCGCTAAGAGCCTCACTGTCAGCGCGCGGGCAGCAAACGGCAATCGAAGTGGTCGCAACGGAACAAGGCGGCTATGGCCTCATTTCCGGTTGGCGTCGTCTGACAGCTCTCACCCAGCTCTATAAAGAAACTGGCGATGCGCGTTTTAGCACTGTCCTTGCTCTCGTTCGCCGCCCCGTCGACGCTGCTGATGCCTATGTTGCGATGGTGGAAGAAAACGAAATTCGCGTTGGCCTCTCGTATTTCGAACGCGCCCGCATCGTTTCGCGCGCGGTGGAAGAGGGGGTTTATACAGATACAAAATCGGCTCTAAACGGTCTGTTCGGCAATGGTAGCCGAGCCAAACGCTCCAAGATCAAAAGCTTTCTTCCCGTAGTCGAGCAACTCGGGCCCTATCTTTCCTACCCCGCCGGGATCGGGGAGCGCTTGGGGCTAGCTTTGTCCCAGAAGCTGCAGGCAGATGAAGCGTTCAAGTCGGATGTTGTTGAGGCTTTGAATAAGCTAGGAAGTACCCCTACGCTTGAAGCAGAACAAGATATTTTGGCAGCCGCTCTCGAGACGCCAAAGGCACCTAAGATTGCAAAGCAAGCAGGAGGAAAAAGAGAGGAGCTTTCGCCCGGACTCTGGCTAGAGCGCTCTGCTAAAACCATCACGATTGGCGGAGCGGAACTTACTCCCGAAATCGAAGAGCGTATCCGCGCAGCGCTAAAACTCTAAATGTTTCGCGCGCGAAACATTTGAGATCATAAATCCGAAATAATTGACACAGCAGGCTATTTATCTCAGGTGATACACACATTGATTTAGGAAGTTTGTTTATGAAAATTGCTATGATCGGTACCGGATACGTTGGGTTGGTGTCTGGTGTTTGCTTCTCTGACTTCGGGCATGATGTTGTCTGTGTCGACAAAGATCCGAAGAAGATCGAGCAACTCAGGAGCGGTATCGCCCCGATTTATGAGCCTGGTCTTGAGGACCTCATGGCCAAGAACGTCAACGCGGACCGTCTTTCTTTTACGGGCAATTTGACCGAGGCGGTCGATGGGGCTGACGCTGTCTTTATTGCGGTAGGGACTCCGACGCGCCGCGGGGACGGTCACGCGGATTTGACCTACGTCATGGCTGCAGCAGAAGAGATTGCGACCGCGATGACAGGCTACGCTGTGGTCGTCACTAAATCGACGGTGCCAGTGGGCACCAACCGTCAGGTCAAACAGGTTGTTTCTAAAGCGAACCCGAAGGCAGACTTCGACGTCGCATCCAACCCCGAGTTTTTGCGGGAAGGCGCTGCGATTGACGATTTCATGCGTCCTGATCGTGTTGTCGTGGGTGTGCAGAATGAACGGGCGGCAGAGGTGATGAATGAAATTTATCGTCCTCTCTACCTTCGTGAGTTCCCGATCATGGCAACCGATCTGGAAAGCGCTGAGATGATCAAATATGCGGCCAATGCTTTCTTGGCGACCAAGATTACCTTCATCAATGAGATCGCTGCCTTGTGCGAAAAGACCGGTGCCGACGTTAAAATGGTGTCAAAGGGTATGGGGCTTGATGGCCGTATTGGCGATAAATTTCTTCATGCAGGTCCTGGGTATGGAGGCAGCTGTTTTCCCAAGGATACCCAAGCTTTGGCTCGCATGGGGCAAGATCATGCGACCCCAATGCAGCTGACTGAAACCGTGATCAAGGTGAATGATCAGGTGAAGCGCCGCATGATCGATAAGATCGTTGACCTGTGCGGGGGCTCGGTAAATGGCAAAGTGATCACTGTACTGGGCGTAACTTTCAAGCCGAACACAGATGACATGCGTGACTCCCCCAGCCTGACAATAGTGCCATGGCTGGTCGGGAACGGTGCCAAGGTCCGCGTCGTAGACCCTCAAGGTAAGCGTGAAGGCAAGGGGCTGTTGCCAGGGGTCGCTTGGAATAAGGATGTATATAAAGCAACCCAGAACGCTGACGCGGTAGTCATCCTGACCGAATGGAACGAATTCCGTGCTTTGGATCTAAAGCGTATGGCTAAACGTATGACCACGCCCGTCATGGCCGATCTGCGTAACGTCTATACGCCAAAGGATGTGAAGCAGGCAGGATTCACGGCCTATGTCTCGATCGGTCGTGAAGGGTTTGGGGTTTGAAGCGCCGAGAGATGTGGGCAGCTGAAAGCCTCAGGTCGTCATTTTTCCACCCTTTCCCTCGAATGTTTCGCGCGCGAAACATTCGAGGGAAATACTGCATGTAATGTATGGGTTTTTGCGGGTGAGGGATTAGTCGACAGGTGACTACTGTTTCGGTAGGTAAGTAATAATTTCATCACCGAAGGTTTTTTACAGATGAAGATTGAACAAACACCGCTTTCGGGTGTTTTCATCATCACCCCCGCCCGCTTTGGAGATCATCGTGGATTCTTCTCCGAAAGCTACAGCTCAAAAGCCCTTGCCGAACTCGGGATCACCACGCAATTCGTGCAGGACAATCACTCCTTGTCTACGACCCAAGGCACCATTCGCGGACTTCATTTCCAGGCACCGCCCCATGCACAGGACAAGCTTGTGCGTTGCGGGCGTGGTGCGCTCTTTGACGTAGCGGTTGATATCCGCAAGGGGTCGCCAACCTATGGGCAGTGGTTTGGGGTCGAGTTAAGCTTCGAGAATGGCAAACAGTTGCTGGTACCGGCGGGCTTCGCGCATGGGTTTGTGACACGGGCCCCTGAGACCGAAATTATCTACAAATGTTCGGATTATTATGCGCATGAGACCGAAGGTGCCGTCGCTTGGGATGATCCTGAGGTCGGAATTGACTGGGGTCTGGGGGATATGACGCCGGTTTTGTCGGAGAAGGACGCAAATGCGCCCGCCTTGGCCGATCTTAACAGTCCATTCACGTTTGAGGATGTATAGATGAAACTATTGGTGACGGGCGGCGCGGGCTTTATCGGATCGGCAGTGGTGCGGCAGGCGATTGAGCGGGGCCACAGTGTGGTGAACCTTGATGCGCTGACCTATGCGGCGTGCCTTGAGAATGTGGAGAGCGTGGCGAACAGCCCTCTATATGCGTTCGAGCAGGCAGATATTTGTGATCGGGAGGCGTTGGACAGGATTTTTGATACACATCAGCCCGACGCGGTGATGCATCTCGCGGCCGAGAGCCATGTGGACCGTTCCATCGACGGGCCGGGGGCGTTTGTGCAAACCAATGTCACAGGCACCTATACGTTGCTTGAGGCCGCGCGCGCCTATTGGCAAGGGTCAGGCAAGCCCGTCGGTTTCCGCTTTCACCATATCTCTACCGATGAGGTTTATGGCTCCCTCGGTCCCACGGGGCAGTTCACCGAAGATACGCCTTATGACCCGCGCAGCCCCTACTCCGCCTCGAAAGCCGCCAGCGATCATCTGGTGCGCGCTTGGGGCGAGACCTATGGCCTGCCAATAGTGCTTACAAATTGCAGCAATAATTACGGGCCCTACCACTTCCCTGAAAAACTGGTGCCCGTGGTCATCCTCAAAGCGCTCGGTGGCGAGCCCATTCCGGTCTACGGCGATGGCGCGAATGTGCGCGACTGGCTGTTTGTCGAAGACCACGCCGATGCGCTGCTGACCGTGCTGACCAAAGGCGTATTGGGCCGCAGTTATAACATCGGGGGCGAGAACGAGGTCAGTAATCTTGAGCTGGTCAAAATGATCTGCGCCCTGCTGGACGACCGCCACCCCGAAGGCGCGCCGCATGCCGATTTGATCACATTTGTCGCCGACCGCCCTGGCCATGATCAGCGCTATGCCATCGACCCGACGCGGATTAGGACAGAGCTTGGTTGGCGGCCCTCAGTCACGGTGGAAGAAGGGCTGGCGCGCACTGTGGATTGGTACCTTGAGAATAAAGACTGGTGGCGCGCGCTGCAAAACCGTCAGGGCGTTGGCGAGCGATTGGGCAAGGCATGAAGATCCTCGTCTTCGGTCACAGCGGCCAGGTCGCCGCGGAACTGCGCGCGCTGGACAGCGATGACGTCCAGATCACCGCCCTCGCCCGCGCCGATGCGGACTTAACCGACCCCGCCGCCTGCGCTGCTGCGATCAACGCCCATGCCCCTGACGCCGTGATCAACGCCGCCGCCTATACCACCGTGGATAAGGCCGAAAGCGATGCCGAAACGGCGCAGGTCATCAACGCAGATGCCCCCGCCATCATGGCCCGGACCTGTGCCGCGCGCGATATTCCCTTCGTCTCGATCTCGACCGATTACGTGTTTTCCGGCGCAGGCGACACGCCTTGGGCACCTGCCGACCCGACCGATCCGCAGAGCGTCTATGGCCGCACCAAGCGTGACGGAGAGGTCGCAATTGTAAAGGCGGGCGGGCGCTATGCCGTATTGCGCACCTCTTGGGTCGTGTCGGCCCATGGCAATAACTTCGTCAAAACCATGTTGCGCCTCGGGGCGGAACACGAGACGTTAACCATCGTCGCCGACCAGATCGGTGGCCCCACGGGTGCCGCAGAGATCGCACCGGCCTGTATAGCAATCGCCAAAACCCTCGTTTCAGAGCCCGGAAAATCCGGCGTTTACCATTTCTCGGGCGCGCCCGACACGAGCTGGGCGGATTTAGCCCGCGCGATTTTCGTCGCAGCCGAGATCGCCTGCGACGTTACTGATATCCCGTCGTCCGGCTACCCTACCCCCGCAAAACGCCCGCTGAACTCGCGGATGGACTGCAGCGCGACCGAGGCCGCCTTTGGCATTTCCCGCCCCGATTGGCGCGTGAGCCTTACCCATATTTTGACCCAACTTGATTTTCCCAAGGACTGATTTCCCATGACCCAGACGCCCAAACGCAAAGGCATTATCCTCGCCGGCGGCTCCGGCACGCGGCTTTATCCGATCACGATTGCCGTGTCGAAACAGCTGCTGCCGATCTATGACAAGCCAATGATTTACTATCCGTTAAGCGTCCTAATGCTGGGCGGTATCCGCGACATCCTGATCATCACTACGCCTCAGGACGCAGACCAGTTCAAACGCGCACTTGGTGACGGCAGCCAGTGGGGCATTTCACTGAGCTATGTCACGCAACCAAGCCCCGACGGATTGGCTCAGGCTTACATCTTGGCGGAAGACTTCCTCGACGGAGCGCCGTCCGCGATGGTCCTTGGGGACAACATCTTCTTCGGCCACGGCCTGCCCGAGATACTTGCCCAAGCCGACGTCCAAACCACCGGAGGCACCGTCTTTGGCTACCGCGTCTCAGATCCTGAGCGCTATGGTGTGGTTGATTTCGATGAGAACGGGCAAGCCCGTCAGATCATCGAGAAGCCGGAAGTACCTCCGTCGAACTACGCGGTAACAGGGCTGTATTTCCTTGACAATACTGCGTCCGAGCGAGCTAAGTCAGTTAAGCCATCTGCACGTGGAGAGCTGGAGATAACGACGCTGCTAGAAACGTATTTGCAAGATCGTCTGCTGAATGTTCAGCAGATGGGACGCGGGTATGCGTGGTTGGATACCGGCACGCATGGGAGCTTGCTGGATGCTGGGAATTTTGTGCGGACGTTGGAAACCCGCCAAGGCCTGCAAACCGGCAGTCCCGATGAAATCGCTTTCAACCAAGGCTGGATCAGCAAAGCAGCGCTCGAAGAACGGGCAAAGGTGTTTGCGAAGAATGAATATGGGCAATATCTTGAAGAATTGCTGGGGTAAAAAAATGTGTATCTTGTGCAATCTCAGAATACTAAGGGCCCATATTGATGTAATCGGTTATAGGCCCACAGCTTTTGTCAGGTTAACGCGAAACCTATCGCGTCGACGCTGGTAGCGCCGGGTCATTTCGGCGGAGGCGTGGCCAAGATGCTTCTGAACGTAGCGCTCGTCAATTTCGGCGGAGCTTGCCAAACCCGCGCGAAGGGAGTGGCCAGAAAATAGGGCAAGGCGATCTTTTTCCAGCAGGTCAGATCGGATACCTGCGTCGAGAACAGTGCGTTTAATCAGGCGGGCGACGTGTTTGTCGTTTAGCCGTGTCTCCAAGGCTCGCTTGCCATCGCGAGAGGTGCCCACAAAGACGGGACCAAAGTTAATCTTGGCAAAGTACAGCCATTGTTCAAATGCGTGAACAGGGCAGGTCTGGTCGCTGGTTCCGCGGCCAATTTCGACCTCGCGCCAGCCGGCTTTCGCGTTGAGTGTCAACAGCGCGCCGCCCTTCAGGATATCGATCCAGCCGCCGGAATCCGGGGTGTCATCCTTGCCCGCGTCAAGGCTGACAATCTCGGACCGGCGTAGGCCTCCAGCATATCCCAAAAGTAGGATCGCACGGTCCCTTAATCCGCGTAAATTAAAGGGCAGTGTGGCGACCATTGCACGGATGTCATCGACGAGGATTGCCTCTTTCTGCATCGGTGGGCGGGCGTGCTTGCGTTTGATCCCCGCCAAGACTGTCGCGATGTGGCGGTCCTTGCGATCTAGGGTGAGGCCGAGCTGCGTATAGTTCCAAGCGAGACCTGAAAGTCGGCGATCAATGGTCGAGACGGATAGGGCAGGAGAAGTGCGCGCGCCAGATGCTAGCTCGGCGATGTATAAGCCTATTATCTGGGGGACAGGACACAAGGGATCTGCCCCTTGCATCCGGCACCATCGCGTAAAATGCGCCCAGTCCTTGGTGTACGCTTTCAATGTGTTTTCGGAGGCTGCGGCTGCAGCATACTCCCGTGCGGTATCGACTAGACGGTCGAGCGCGCCGAAGCCCGCCAAATGCGGGGGAATATTAAGACTTATGGCTTTGTCATGGTCTGCTGGTGATTGGCTTGTGGGCTTGTTTCGCATACATTTATTTGAGAATGGCGCGAGTATTTCTCACAGTTGAGGAAGCACACTTTAGGCTGCGCTTAATGTTTTTTATCCAAGGGCGTGTCGTAAAGTGTTTCCTAGGATGATAAGCCGAAAGCAAGTAGATTATCCAAACCAGCTTTCGGCTTATTCAATACCTAGAAGCGCTTGACCAAGGAGAACCGAACCGCTGTGGTGTCAGGGTCGATCGATGTCCCACCTAGGAAACTGTAGGTTCTTGAGTTGAAATCATAGTACTCTAGATCACCCCTGATGCTCCAGTCGTCCGCTATATCTTGCTCTACACCAATTCCGACTGTGTAGCCGTAGTGCCGTTGACTATCGCCGGCGGCGTTTATCCCAAAAGCTCGCTGGTCCTGACGGTCGGTAGCGATGCCGAGTGTCATAAAGACCAGTGTTTGATTGAACGTGTAACCCACACGGCCGCGGATCGCGGCATACTGCTCAATCGTAGAACGACAACCCGCAGCGCCAACACCACAACCACCAGTGCTTCTTTCTTCGATGTTGCCGAAGTTCAAAACTAGTTCACCACCATAAACCAGACGGTCCTGCTGATAGTTTCGGCCAACGATCGCGGACCCCAATACACCAGTGGCGTCAGGCGGTGTAAAATTGTTTTCGGCGTCGTAGCTGCCGTCGCTGTAAGACAGGCCAATACCAATGTAGTTCCCGGACCAGTCTGTCGGTTGGTTCATCGGGTCTGCCACCGCGGTTCCGGCTGCGAGAACCAGCGATGCCATAGTCAAAATTGTGTATTTCATGGCCTGTAATCTCCTAAATAATGGTCTACATCAGATCGCAACATGCGCTGGTCGTTTAAATCTAATGTAATCTAACGTGTTCATGTTCATTAGTATACGAAAACAGGGCGGCTCGAGCTAGTGTTTGAAAAGCCGCCAAGGAATGCGGCACCAAAGCAACATAACCACATCTTCAAAAAAAATAGTTGTAACTCTATTCGGCCTAGGTTTGTGAAGCGGTGCTTAGTTAGGGCATTTGGTGGATCGGATCGAGAAACAACATTTCTGGTTCTGATGCCCATATTTTTTAGTTGTAATGGTAGGGCATAAGGCCGCTGAAGGTCTTCAACCTTCAGGCAAAGTTGTAGGTTGCCACGAAGTCCGCGCGGTGGGTCCGCGACTGGTCATGGGTGTCGGAGCTTAAGCGCTTTACGGCCTTCTCTTTAACCGTGCCGTTCATCCGTTCGACCGTAGGCGCCCGGTCTGACCACCCCTATCGGGCGGTTTTCCATGAGAGGATGTTATCGACGCGGTTGATCTCGTAGTCCGGTATGCGGGCGAGTGTTTCAGTGAGCGATGCTCGCGGGAGGATACCGTTCAGTTTGGCCGTCTCGATAAGGTGTAAGCGATGGTAGCAGCGCGAGCGCCGGTTTGTGATCCAAGGACCAGATAGTTTTTACGATCGATTG
Source organism: Halioglobus sp. (assembly GCA_039979015.1). Lineage (GTDB taxonomy): Bacteria > Pseudomonadota > Gammaproteobacteria > Pseudomonadales > Halieaceae > Halioglobus. The sequence continues at coordinate 33,524 of JBDWAD010000023.1, read as the reverse complement.
CGACGGAGCGCGCCGCCCGTTAGGTTGTTTCTCATGACCCCTACAGCCTTCGTCGATTGAATTCATAATGTCCGATAATGAAAGCTTATTGGACATTAACAGATCGTACAAGTTGGGGCGGTTTGTGCGCTATTTTCTGGTGAAAAGCGCCGTGGTGATCTAGGCTGCAGGCATGACTTTTGCCCGCCCGGATCGCATCAGCGACCTCGACACGATACCCCGGATGCCCGCCTGGGTCACCGCCGCACGCGCTGAAACCACTGAAGATGTTGTGTTTTTGTCGGGTGCGACGCTGAACCACCTGCATTTTGTATTGAGCCGAATTGACCTCCCCCATGCCTTGTTGCGGGCCCGGCTCGCGCTGCGTTCGGCAGAGGCCTGCGTCGTGTTTTCTGGCCGCCCGGAGCGGGCAGGGGAGCTGCGCGACGCGGTACACCTATTGCGGCCCGGCGATCTGCCTGGGCCGGCGGGAGAAACCTACCTTGCTTGGCGGCGCGCAGTGGAGCGGCCGGTGTCGATCAAGGCCTTGAGCCGAGCATTGCCGACCTTCGAGCCGGGCCAGATTGCCGCGTGGTTCGATGCGGGGAAGGGCGGGCCGGTCAATCGCGCCGGGATGGTGCTGGAAGCTGTTTTGCGCGAGGTGCCACGTGCAGACGACGCAGCGCTTATCCTTGCGGATGCAGCGCTGGCACAGGCGCTTGGCTGGGATCATCTCGTGCCTCTTCTGGCCGCCGGCCTGAAACGTGCCGACCTGCGCAAGCAAGGCGATGACCTTCGCTCGGCATGTCATCGGGGGCTCATCTTATCGACGATCAAAGCTGTGCGGCAGGCCGCCGAGCTCGCGCGTCGGGCAGGGCACCTGAAAGCGGTCTCGCCAAAGCTGCGGGCCAAGGGCGCGGGCGACGCGGTCGAGATGTTCCTGACCCGCGATGCGATCGCGCCCTCGGCCTTGCCTTTGCCGGATCGCGCCGCGCGGCGGCTCTGCGACCGGCTGGTCGACCTCGGTGCCGTGCGTGAACTCACGGGACGCGACACTTTTCGGCTCTACGGGGTGTAAGCATGGCCAAGGGCAGATCCGCACCCGAGCTGGACCGCGAGTTGTCCGACCTGCTACCGGAACTACGGTGGCGCGAATGGATGCGCCGGATCGAGGCTGTGCTGTTTGCTTCCGCCTCGCCTGTGCTGCGCGAAGACCTCGCCCGCGTGGTGGGTCAGGGGGCCTCGGTCGATCTGCTGGTCGAGGACCTTGCCGCCAGTCTAGAGGGTCGCGCTTTCGAGGTGGCGCGGGTCGCGGATGGGTGGATTTTACGCACCCGCGCGGTCTACGCGCCCGCGATCCGCGCGGCAGCAGATTTGGGCGATCAGGAGCTTGGCCTTGGTGATTTTGAAACCGCTGTGCTGGCTGCCATTGCCTATCATCAGCCAATTACCCGTGACGGGCTGAAAGATATCTTTGGAAAGGATATCAGCCGCGATCTGATTGGCCGCCTGAGTGGCCGCGGATTGATCGGCACCGGCCCGCGATCCCCGCAGCGCGGCGCGCCTTATACGTACGTAACGACCAAACGGTTTCTTGTGGCGTTCGGGCTGGAGAGTTTGAGAGACCTGCCGGATCGTGAAGGGCTGGAGGACGCGGGGTTGGCGGGATGATCTCATCAAGTGGGGATGGCGAGTTTGGCTTGGCAATTCGCCCAATTCGGCACGAGATATTCGCAAATTACCGGGTTTCTAGAAAATTTATATCTATGGGTGTATTATTTCCCTTCACCAATGTCTGCCTTGTGGATGATCCTATAAAATAAGCTTATTGGGCTACCTTTGCAGCGGGGGGGCGAAAATAATTAGCGTTAGCTTCGATGGTTTCTGTTAGAAACACCTTAAAAAACCTGACATTTACGCCCAAATCGACGAGATAACTTTTTCTTCAAGGTGGTTGCCTGAGGCCATGTGACTATCACCAAGTGTGCTACTCACGGGATCGCCCGCGAGGGAAATCTGACTTATGTGGCATCGTGCCTGAACCGGGCGCTGTAAAAGCTCGATAATACCCACGGAAATATATAGGAAGCGTTAGAAACAGAGCGCTAGGTAGTTCATTTTAACGGTATTTGGCATTCCAGAAAGGCATCTAAATGCACATTTTGATGACGGTGAATTCCGCGTGGAATATCTGGAATTTTCGACGGCCACTGGTTGAATCTTTGTTGGCTGATGGACATCAGATTACTGTTCTAGCCCCGCCCGATGAATCCGTAGGCCAGCTTGAACGGATCGGCTGTCGCTTTCGCCCATTAGAAATGAGTGTTAAAGGACTGAACCCGGTCGAAGACTTGAAGCTGCAGCGTACGCTAAAGCGGATTTTTCTTGAAGAACAGCCGGATGCCATTCTGAGCTTCACGATCAAGAATAACATCTTCGGGGCCCGGGCTGCGCGTGCGGCCGGTGTGCCCTTCGTTCCGAATGTGACGGGGCTGGGTACCGCCTTTCTGTCGGGCGGGCTGCTGCAGACCGTCGCCGAGCAGCTCTATCGACGCGCCTTTGGTAAATTGCCGATCGTCTTTTTCCAGAACGAGGACGACCGGGATCTCTTCCTTGACCGCAAGCTTGTGCGCACGGATCAGGCTCGATTACTGCCCGGATCAGGCATTGATCTGACCCGCTTTACCGCCGCGGAAATGCCTTCAGCGGACGTGCCGCCTGTGTTTTTGATGATTGCGCGTCTTTTGCGGGACAAGGGTGTAATCGAATTCGTAGAGGCGGCACGGCAGATCAAGGCGCGACATCCGAATGCGCGGTTCCAGCTACTGGGCGCAGCCGGTTCGGAAAACCGTACTGCCATCGACACCGCGACCGTCGAAGGTTGGGTGGCCGAAGGGGTGGTGGAGTATCTTGGCACGACCAGCGATGTGCGCCCGGCGATCGCTGACGCCTCCTGTGTCGTGTTGCCCTCGTACCGCGAAGGCGCACCGCGCACGCTGATCGAGGCGGCTGCCATGGCTCGACCGCTTATTGCAACCGACGTGCCTGGTTGTCGTGCTGTGGTCGATCACGAAACGTCAGGTTTACTTTGCGAAGTGCGAAACGCTGATAGGCTCGCTATGGCGATGGAACGGTTCCTGGCGCTCTCGCCAAAAGCCCGGATCGAGATGGGACAGGCGGGGCGTCTCAAGATGGAACGCGAATTCGATCAGGCGTTGGTTGTCGCAGCCTACCGCAAGGCCCTCGCTGCACTCACCGGCGGCGGGCAAGGATAACTGCGATGGACACCGTCTTTTTCATCGTATCGAAACTGGTTGGCGCACTCTTGCGACCGGACACCTGGATCGTCATCGCCTTGGCAAGCATCGTACTTGCATTGACCTTGCAACGCAGGCGTATGGCGCTCTGGATCAGCAGTATCTCATTGGCGCTGCTGATTGCCCTGAGTACTTTGCCGCTTGGCGATCTGCTTTTGCAGCCCATCGAGCGCCGCTATCCGGCCAATCCTGACCTTGATGCTGTCGATGGCATCATTGTGCTCGGTGGTGGTGAAAATGCCCGTGCCAGTGCCTTTTGGAGCCAAGTGCAGCTCAACGAAGGCGCAGAGCGCTACACTGCCGCACTTGCTCTCGCGCGGCGGTTTCCTAAAGCGCAGGTGTTGTTCGCGGGTGGCAGCGGCGTATTGCGAGACCTTACGGGGGGCATTGCTTCCGAAGCCTCCATCGCCGAACAGCTTTTTATTGACCAAGGTATCGATCCCGATCGCCTACTTCTTGAGGGCCGGTCCCGCAACACTGCCGATAACGCGCGGCTTAGCCTAGCTCTCGCCAATCCAAGTGCCGATGAGATGTGGGTGCTGGTCACGAGCGCTTTCCATCTACCGCGCGCCATGCTTAGTTTCGAGGCTGCTGGATGGTCTGGCCTTGTAGCTTGGCCCGTCGATTATCGGACATCGGGGTTCACGGATAACATCGGTTGGAATCTCACACGGAACCTGCAGGTTCTCAATACGGGAATTCGTGAGAAGGTTGGGCAATTAGCGTATAGGTTTACAGGTCGATAAGTTTGCCCTTGACCTTGAACAGACTATGGTTCCGAGCTTAATGATCTGCGGCCCGTCAAACTGGCTGTAGTTGGTCCGCCCCGACCGCTACCCGAGCTTGACTACCCATGATGTCCATCAGCACCCAGACCCGCCGGTCCGGGGCGATATGCTCAATCATCACAACAATATCTGCAAAAGGGCCGCTATTGAAGCGTAACCGATCGCCAGAGCTCAAGATGTTTAGTGGTAGCAGCTTTCCATTATTATCGCAGCGCAGCATAAGCTTGCTGACGATATCTAACGGCACCGCCGCTGGTTTCTTGCCGAAGCTGACTAGGCAGGTGATGCCATAGGTGGAATGGACCTTGCGCCAGAGCCCGCGTGCGATATTAAAGGATACGAACATATATCCTAGAAACATCGGCTTCAGGGTCGAGGCAAACCGACCCTCGCGTTTCTGTGTACCTCCTTCCATTGGCAAAAAGGTTCGGACCCCTTGCTGCTTTGGGTTGCGATTCGCAATCTGAGCACAATTTGGTTTAGTTTGCACCAGAAACCAGCTGTTGCCATGGTCGTAGCAGGTCATCGCATCCCCTTAAGTATTCTAAGCCTTTTATCGCTCTAGCTTGAGGTGGTGCAAGTTACGGTTTAGGCGGAGCGCCAGCCATGGAAGAGCGGCAAATGTTTCCGGCGCGAACGCAAAGAATGAACGCGACTATCAGAACAAGCTCTGCCTTGAATGGAGCTGCCCGGGATGCGTGACGCGGATTATGTTTGGCTCCTAACCAGCGATCACTAAATAATTTGCACCAAAATATCCAAACCTATTGCCGATGCCGTATGAGCTGAGTTTAGGCTTGTACTCTGGGTGTGGGCCGGTAAGTGTTCCGCAAGGAACCGTGTCGAAGCATTGCACTATTCCAGCCGAAGCGCTTGCGCGACCTTCGGTGCGGTAGCCGTTGCAAGGGTGGTGTTGAGATTTGACACCGAAATTGCGCGCTTTCCAACTTATAGCCTTTGGAAGTGTTGCCCTACTTAAGCTATGGAACGAAATTCTTGACGCTGCAGTCTGGATCGAATGGTCTGATTAGGCTATTTGATCGGAAGCGCTTCAGAACACGGCCCCTTTTGGACAAGAAAGCTAACCTTGTGATCGATTTTACAGCATGGACGAAAGCCTGGGCACTTCTGGACACGCGCGAGCGCCGCAATGCGTGGGTCACATTAGCGATGATTGTCGTTTCAGCTATTTTCTCAGCTGGCATGGTTGGGTCGATATTTCCGTTTTTGTCAGTCCTTGCAGATCCAACAAAAATCGAAACAAGCGAACTATTTTATTGGGCATATACTCGTTTTGGTTTCAATTCCGATTATGGTTTCCTTATCGCTCTCGGTCTGGCTTCTTTAACCTTCATCGTTATCGGTAATGTGATGCAAGTATTGCGGACCTATGTTGTAAGTCGGTTTACGACCATGCGCGTGCATTCTTTTAGTTATCGGCTCTTGTCGGTTTATCTTCGGCAGCCCTATGAATTTTTTCTTCAGGAACACTCGGGTTCCATGAGCACCAAAATTCTGGTCGAGAGTGGTCAAGTCGTAAACCAGTTTTTCACTCCTGCAGCTAATCTTGTTACAGGCGCACTTACCTCGGCGGCGATTGTTTCCGTCGTCATAGCTGTCAACCCTGTGGTTGCGTTATGGGCCTTCACAGTAATCGGAGGGGTGTACGGTGCAACCTACGGGTTTAGCCGCATTGTACTGCGACGTTTGGGCCAAGCCCGGCTGGCTGCCAACAAGCAGCGCTTTCGTTTCGTCAACGAAGCGCTTATGGCTGTAAAAGAAATAAAACTTCTTGGTCGCGAAGCTTCCTATGTGGGGAGATATGAAAAACCCTCTTTAATTATGGCTAAAGTAAGCGTTAGATCTACATTGATCAGCCAGATTCCTCAATATATTGTCCAGAGTATAGCCTTCGGTGGCATTATTGTGTTGTGCCTTGCTTTACTCAGCCCGGAGCAACTTTCTAGTGGTGCCGCTCTAGGTGGTATTATTCCAACCTTGGGCGTGTTCGCTTTTGCCGGGCAAAAGTTGCTGCCAGAGTTGGGGAAGCTTTATCAAGGGCTGGCGAAAATTCAATTCGGCCGAGCCGCGGTAGATTCAGTGTATAGTGATCTATTCGAAAAATCTTCTGTAGAGCTGTTGCCGCGACGGATGCCGTCTAAAATGGGGCTTCGAGATACCTTGCGCTTGATAAACATCTCTTACCGCTATCCCAACGCAGGGAAAGCTGGTCTTTATAGTCTCTCACTGGATATTCATGCAGGTGAAAAGGTGGGAATCGTCGGGAGCACCGGAGCAGGTAAGACGACCTTAGCGGATTTGGTTCTGGGTCTACTGCGCCCAAGTGAAGGATATATCGCGGTGGACGGAATAGAGATCGCCCAAGAGAACCGGCGAGCTTGGCAGCAAAGCGTAGGCTACGTGCCACAGGATATATTCCTGACTGACGCCAGTATTTCCGAGAACATTGCCCTCGGTGTGCCGCCTAGGGAAATTGACCACGTGCGCGTGCGCCGCTCCGCCGAGATTGCCCGGATCGACACCTTTATTTTGCAAGAGCTGACCAACGGCTACGACACCCATGTCGGCGAGCGCGGCGTGCGGCTGTCAGGCGGGCAGCGCCAAAGGATTGGAATTGCTCGTGCGCTCTATCAAGATGCCGACCTGATCGTCTTCGATGAGGCTACCAGCGCGCTTGACAACCTAACTGAGCACGAGGTGATGTCGGCCATCGACACACTACCGGGGGACAAGACTGTTCTTATGATCGCTCATCGCCTGAGCACGGTCAAACGCTGCGACAGGATCCTCGTGCTCGAAAAGGGACGCCTAGTCGGCTGCGATACATGGGATGCGCTGATGGCAACAAACCCGATTTTTCAGAAAATTGCTCATGTCAGCGATATTGCCTGACACTTTACTCTACCAAGGACACCATATCTTATGCTTTCAAACTCTACCATCTTGATCACGGGAGGTACCGGATCTTTCGGGCATGCCTTTCTGCCAATGACCTTGGAGCGGTATAAGCCGAAGAAAGTCATCATCCTGTCGCGTGACGAGATGAAGCAATGGGAAATGGCCAAGCTTTACGGCGATGACCCGCGCGTGCGCTTCTTCATAGGCGATGTGCGCGATCGCGAACGGCTGTACCGGGCTTTTGATGGGGTCGATTATGTGGTCCATGCGGCTGCCACCAAAATTGTCCCTACCGCAGAATATAATCCATTCGAATGCATCAAGACCAACGTCACCGGTGCAATGAATGTCATCGATGCAGCGATCGACAAAGGTGTGAAAGGCGTGGTGGCGCTCTCCACCGACAAGGCATCGTCACCGATTAATCTTTATGGTGCCTCGAAGCTAGCATCTGATAAGCTATTTGTATCAGGTAACTCCTATGCAGGAGAACATGGAACGCGCTTCTCTGTCGTGCGCTATGGTAATGTCATGGGTTCGCGCGGCTCGGTCATCCCGTTCTTCATGTCGATTGCCAATAAAGGCGTATTGCCGATCACCGATGTCGGCATGACGCGTTTCATGATCTCGCTCGAACAGGGGGTCGAACTTGTCTGGCATGCATTTGAAGACATGGTTGGCGGCGAGGTTTACGTAAAGAAAATTCCCTCCATGAAGGTTACCGAGATCGCACGAGTTGTGGCACCCGAGGCGCGACACGAAATTGTCGGAATCCGCCCTGGAGAGAAGGTGCATGAGCAGATGATTGGCATTGAGGACGCGCCTTATACCTTTGAATATGACGCCCATTTCAAGATTTTGCCTGCGATCAATGGATGGTCTGATGATCCGGAGCGGATCAAGAACGGCCAGAAAGTGGCTGAAGGCTTCAGCTATGTCAGCAACACCAATCCAGACTGGATGAGCGAGTGCGCACTTAAGGACTGGATTGCGGCGCACCGTGAAAAGATCGGGTCGATATAAGAACATGTATCACGAATAATAAGGGATCAGGAGACAATGCCGATATTTAAAATTAACGGAAATATTGTCTACTTCTGTCATATTCCAAAGAGTGGAGGGACTACTGTCTGGCACGCCTTTCTAAACTCTGGTTGCGCAGTAAACTTTTTTGATGGTCAGTTCTGGCATACGCCGCAAAACAGATGGCATAAAAGCTCGCCTCAACATATTTTAAGAGACGACCTTTCTATTCTATTTCCAAAGGATTTTTTTGATTACGATTTTACTATTGTAAGAGATCCTGTTGACAGATTTCTTTCGGGTTTTAACCATAATAGGACAAAAATTGGCAGACATGTAAGCGTTGATAGGTTCCTGAGCGCTTTGGAAAAACGAAAGCTAGGAAAAGATGACTTTTTTGGAAATCGTTTTGACAACCACTTTGTGCCTGCTTGTCGCTTCGTGTCTAATAATACACAAGTTTTTTACTTGGAGGATGGGATGGAGGGAATAATATCGAAAATTAGAGATAAAATAAATTTACATATCGAAACTCCATCGATGAAAAACAAAAAATCTTATAAAAATAGTGCCTCATCCGATGGCTCATTAAAGGGTTTCATGAGGGGTTTGATCTTTCCATATTCTCCCAAGCGGCATGATTTGACAGAGCTTCAAATAGATAAGATCAAGTTGATATATAGAGAAGACTATGAGTACTTCAACTTCCGCGACAGGTAGTTTACTTTTTAGATATAAAACCAAGAGGCTATAGCAATAAATGTTAACAATAGCTATATCCAGCTATCGTCGACCTAAAAGCATTGAGGTTCTTTTGCGGTCTATTGCTAGGAGCTCCAGCTTGTCGCCGAGTTTAAAATTTATTATTATAAATGATAGCGGGCTAGATCAATGCAACAAGCCTTACAGAGATGTAATAGATTCATTAAGTTCAATATTAAATATAACCTTTATCGACCACGAAGAAAACAAAGGGTATCCAAAATCCTTTATTGAAATATTTTCAATCTGTGAGACAAAATATGTTATGATGCTTGCTGATGATGATTTACTTGATCTCAGCGATATTGACCGATTATTAGAATTTCTTCACGAAGTTAACCCAGACATTTGCTCCACGCAATATTTGCGTGAGAATAAAATATACCGTGGTCAAAGAGTTTCTCGTAAAGCCACCCCGAGTGAGTTTCGCGAACTTAACGGCCATGCGCCAGGAGTTGTTTACAAGGTTGATTCAGTGCTGAATATTGTATCTCTAGTCTCAACTCGTTTGAGTGAAAATAATGTGATTGCGCATACTTATCCACAGGTGTTGTTTGCCATTGATATGCTATTGAATAATATGAATTGCTGGTTTTATGCGGGCGCTTTTGCAAGCGAAGGGGTGGCGATGCCTAGCGGTATCAAAGATGCTTCAGGTGCTCATTATTCGGATATTGCTTCAAGGATACAGCAACTTGCAGCGTTTGATGAGTTTATTAATGGTTATCCATCTTCTCTTCAACGTGATGAAATGCTGTTTGCATCTCGAAGACAATGCTTTGCTTTGTGCGTCAGGGGCACCCCGTCTACTTTCTCCGATATGGGTATCTCTAAAAAAGTCAATTTAAATAGAAAAATCAGACGGTGGCTTTCGCGACGCATAAAAAAATTCCTTGGTCAGCCAACTAAATAGCAGGAGAAATGCGGTGATTCCCTATGGCCGTCAAATCATCAATGATGATGATATTAAAGCAGTTGAGACAGTGCTAAGATCTGATTATCTCACCCAAGGCCCGGCCGTGCCAGCATTCGAACAGGCCGTAGCCAATCGTGTTGGATCAGCGCATGCTATTGCCGTCAATTCTGCTACATCTGCACTGCACATTGCCTGCATTGCGCTAAACCTTGGTCCCGGAGATCTACTCTGGACCTCACCCATCACCTTTGTCGCTTCTGCTAATTGCGGGCGCTACTGTGGTGCGAATGTCGATTTCGTCGATATCGACCCCGCGACCTTCAATATCTGCCCGGATGCGCTGGCAGCAAAACTATCAGCCGCCGAGGCGGCTGGCCGCCTTCCAAAAATTATCGTTGCAGTCCATATGTGCGGCCAATCGCCCGATATGGTGCGTATTGCACACTTGGCTCGTGCACATGGCGTACGGCTAATTGAGGATGCGAGCCATGCAATAGGTGCCAACTATCTTGGCGCGCCCGTGGGAAATTGCGCCTATTCCGATATTACGGTGTTTAGCTTCCACCCGGTCAAGATCATCACAACTGCCGAAGGCGGGATGGCACTAACCAATGATGCCGGACTTGCCGCAAAGATGGAGCGATTGCGCAGCCACGGTATTACACGAGATACGGACCTGATGACCCATGTACCTGATGGGCCGTGGTATTACCAGCAGTTGGATCTAGGCTGGAACTACCGCATGACGGAAATGCAGGCAGCCTTGGGCCTGAGCCAGATGGATCAGCTGGACGCCTTTATCGCTCGGCGCCGTGCCTTGGCTGATGCCTATGACCACCTGCTCGCGAATTTGCCGCTGCGCTGCCCCGGCCGGATGGCGGGCGCGGACTCGTCGTGGCATCTATACGTTATTCGTTTGGACGATTCTGACTGCCACCTCGCGACATTCGAAATGCTGCGCGCGATGGGGATCGGGGTTAACCTGCATTACATCCCTGTTCACCTGCAGCCTTACTACCGTGATATGGGGTTTTCTCCTGGCGATTTCCCAACCTCCGAGGATTACTATGCCCGCACTATCTCGATCCCGCTCCATGCAGGTCTTACAGACGAAGAGCAGGCACAGGTGGTGGTAGCCCTTTCTAAGGCACTGGCGTGAACATCTGTATCATTCCTGCTCGGGGTGGTTCCAAACGGATCCCACGCAAGAACATTCGGGCGTTCTGCGGCAAGCCAATGATTGCTTGGCCTATCCAGGCAGCAATAGACAGCGGTTGTTTCGATCGAGTTGTTGTTTCAACCGATGATGACGAAATCGCGGAGGTTGCTAAGAAGGCCGGCGCAGAGGTTCCCTTTCGCCGTACAGCCGTGCTTGCCGACGATCACACGCCGACGGTACCCGTAATATCGGATGCCATCACCCGACTGGGCGTGAAAGAGCGAACCTCTATTTGCTGCCTATATGCTACCGCGCCTTTTGTTAGCCCTGCTGATCTGAGCGCAGGTCTGTCTTGGCTAGAAGAGACTGGAGCGCCCTTCGTTCTCAGCGTGACAACCTACGCTTTTCCAATACAACGGGCGCTACGACGCGACATGTCCGGTAGGGTTGAAATGTTTGATCCATCGCTGATGGAAACCCGCTCTCAGGATTTGGAAGAGTCCTGGCACGATGCTGGACAGTTCTATTGGGGACGCGCCGAAAGCTGGAATAATAATATGGGGATATTTGAGGGCGGCGCACAAGGCTTGGTCATACCCCGGCACCGTGTGCAGGATATTGACACTGAAGAGGATTGGCTGAGAGCAGAACAGATGATGCGGGTGCTGTCAGTGGATACCCCGTTATGAATATCACTTTCCGTACGGACGCCTCGTTTGAAATTGGCACTGGACACGTCATGCGCTGCCTGACGTTGGCGCGGGCGTTGAGAGAGCGCGGCGCGGAGTGTCACTTCATCACCCGGGAGCTGCCTGGTCATATGGCGGAACAGATTGCAGCGGAGCGCTTTGACGTGACTCTGTTTCCTGCGTCAATAGGGCAGGTTTCCGAAAGCCCGCCCGCTCATGCGCATTGGGCTAGAGTATGCTGGGAGCAAGACGCCGAAGAGACGCGAACAGTTCTCGACGCCATCCAGCCAGACTGGCTGGTGATGGATCACTATGCGTTTGATGCCCGCTGGCAGACAGCAGCGCGACCTAAAAACACGCGGCTCACGGTGGTTGATGACCTAGCCGATCGCCTACATGATTGTGAGTTGCTGCTGGATCAGAATCTGGGGCATGAGGCGCACTATTACGACGGACTTGTGCCAGATCGTTGTGTTCGTCTAATTGGGCCGCGCTATGCTCTGTTGCGACCCGAATTTGCGGCGGCACGCTCAAAGGCCTTAGCGGACCGAGAAGGACGCGGGCTACGCAATCTACTCATCACGATGGGAGGAGTCGACCAAGCGGATGCCACCTCCACCGTACTATCTGTTCTGCGCAATGCAATTCTGCCCGAGGGGCTGCACATCACCGTTATCATGGGCGCAAACGCTCCGGCCTTGGATAGGGTGAGGGTTCTGGCGGAAGAAATGCCCCGTTCCACCATGGTAGCCGTGGGCGTCGCCGATATGGCAGCCCATATGGCTCATGCCGATCTGGCAATCAGCGCAGCCGGCGGAACCACGTGGGAGCGTTGTTGCCTTGGCCTGCCCGGCATTATCGTGGAGACTGCGGAGAACCAGGCGGGAATCGCGCAAGCGATGGCGGAGGCGGGTGCTGCGTTTGACCCAGGTCCGCTAACGGCCGCAGACTTCGTACTAGCCCTTCAAACGGCGCTTAGCGAGGCTAGTGATGTGGCGCTGCTCGATGCACTGTCGGAGAATGCCGCCGCAATTTGTGATGGTGATGGGGTGGCGCGGGTAGTGGCGGCGCTGGAAATCGGGTGCTTGCATGAAGATTGATCTGCTGTGTTCAAGCGAAGATCACCCGATCAACCCGCGGCTTGTCGTATGGGCCGAGAAACGTGTGCGAGATCATGAAGTGAGGATACTACGCCGCAAGGATCAGTTGAAATCCGGTGACGTACTGTTCCTGATATCCTGCATCGAAATGATCCCGGCGGAGTTGCGCGCGCTCTATCAGCATTGCGTTGTCCTCCACGCTAGTGATTTGCCAAAGGGGCGAGGCTGGAGCCCGCATGTTTGGGCTATATTGGAAGGGGCGACGACTATCACGGTATCAGCCATCAATGCCGAGGATCGTGTCGACAGCGGCGATATCTGGGCCAAGAAAAGCTTCGACGTTGCGCCCCACGAGCTATACGGCGAGATCAACGCATCTCTTTTTAAAACCGAGATTGCACTTCTAGATCAGGTGATTGGTATGGTGGAAAATGGTGATACGCCACACCCTCAGCCAGATGCAGAAGCAACCTATTACGCCCGCAGGACGCCACTCGACAGTAAACTCGATCCAAACCGGACCATTGCCGAACAATTCGACAAGATCAGGGTCAGTGATACAGGCAGATACCCCGCCTTTTTCGAGATGCACGGTTCTGTGTTTTCCATCAGTTTGAGAAAGGTACAGAGAGATGAATAGTATCAACATCGGCGGCCGCCCCATCGGTCCCGGTCATCCGCCCTACGTGATCGCCGAAGTATCCGCCAACCATAACGGCGATCTCGATCAGGCGCTGAGGATCATAGATGCAGCGCAAGAGGCGGGCGCAGATGCCGTGAAGATCCAGACCTATCGCCCCGATACGATCACGCTGAAATCAGATGCGCCGGAATTCCAAATCACTGAAGGACTGTGGACCGGGCGTACGCTCTATGACCTATACGAGTGGGCTCATACACCTTGGGAGTGGCACGAGGCGCTATTCGCACATGCCGCCAAGCGGGGCGTCACGCTTTTTTCTTCGCCTTTCGATCCCACGGCGGTAGAGCTATTGGAGGGGCTTGGCGCTCCAGCTTATAAGATCGCCAGTTTTGAAGCAGTTGATCTGTCTTTAATACGCTATGTGGCTTCAAAAGGTAAGCCGATGATAATCTCTACCGGCATGGCCGACTTGGAAGAAATCAATGAAGCGGTAGAATCCGCGCGGGATGGGGGATGCACAGAACTGGCCCTACTCCACTGCGTCTCAGGCTACCCAGCACCGGCGGCTGATTACAACCTCAAAACGCTGGCCGACATGGCAGCGCGTTTCGGAGTTCCTGTGGGACTGTCAGATCACACGTTGGACAATACTACTGCTATCGCCAGCGTGGCGCTGGGCGCATGTATTATTGAAAAACACATGACGCTAGACCGTAAAGGGGGAGGGCCTGACGACAGCTTCTCACTGGAACCTTCGGAGTTTTCGGAACTGTGCAGTGGAGCGCGGGTTTCGTGGGAGGCTGTGGGTAGGGTCGATTATGGGCGCAAGTCTAGCGAGGTTGCAAACGTGAAATTTCGTCGGTCTCTCTACTTCGTGAAGGACATGAAAGCGGGTGATGTGATTACAAAGGATTGTGTCCGCAGCGTTCGACCGGGCTATGGATTGGCACCAAAACACCTTAACCAAGTAATTGGCCGAAGCGTTGCGACGGGTGTAGCAGCGAACACGGCAGTGACCGAGGGACACTTGGCGTGAACACAGTGCTACGGTCGGCCGCACGCGCGGTAAGGCAGCGGGCATACTGGGTATATTTGCTAAGTCAAACGCGGCGCATTTTGCAGATGCGTCGCAATGCGATCGCAGCGCGCGCGCAAGATGGGCTGCAACTCATATCGCTCACACCGGCCTTTGACCGACGGTCTGGCACGCTTTTCATTCTTGGTAGTGGTGCATCCATTAACGAACTAGATCCTGCCTTTTGGGAGCATGTTTCGAAGTACGACAGCATCGGGTTTAACAATTGGTTGGTACATGATTTTGTACCTGACTTCTACATGCGGGAATTTCCACTGGAAATCTCAGCAAATCAGCAATTTGCTGAGATTTTCAGCGAGAAGCGCGAACAATACGGGCAGTTGCCGTTTCTGTTGCGGCGAGGCTTTACGGCACGCCGTGCAGCGATCTGGCCTGAAGCTCTCGCGCTGTTCCAGAGTTTGGTGAGTGGGCCAATCTGCCTTCCTGATGTGGTGAACGTACCTGCTGAAACAGAAACGGAAATGCGTAGTTTTTGCCGTTTATGGCGCAAGCTTAGACTACACCGGAACGTCGATATTCATTTAGATTGCCGTGCGTCTGTCAGTCAGCTAATCTATTTTGGCCTTACTCAAGGTTATCGTGATATTGTACTGTGCGGTATCGATCTCAACACCAAAACCTATTTTTGGGAAGACCCTCGTTGGACAGGGTCGCGCGTGAAGTTGCCTCCAAATAACTCGACGACTGCGCAGCATCGGACGATGGACCCAAACCTAGGGCTTCCAATCGATAGGATTGTGGCCGCCATGCATGACGAATTGTTGAAGCCCGCGGGCGTGCAGCTATATGTGGCGCGGCCAAGCTCTGCATTGGCGGTCTTTTTGCCTGTTTACCCCCTGCCGACGGCACATTGAGCGGCAATGCGTTTGTTCCTGTTCATCGGCAACCTAGGGACTGGCGGTGCCGAACGGGTGGCGGTCAATCTGGCCAATGCCTTCGTACAGAAAGGTCATCACGTGACCTTGGCAACATTGAGTGACAAGGACCGAGATGCTTATCAGATATCGCCCGATGTCTTGCGATTGGCGTTTGGAATGGCGGGGCGCAATCGCGGCCCTGCCAAGCTTTGGGCACTGGTGGCGCGTATTAGAGCATTGCGCAATGCTATCCGGCGCGACCGGCCAGACACAGTATTAGCTATGATGACACAGGAATC
This sequence comes from Halioglobus sp., assembly GCA_039979015.1. GTDB lineage: Bacteria > Pseudomonadota > Gammaproteobacteria > Pseudomonadales > Halieaceae > Halioglobus. The sequence continues at coordinate 17,977 of JBDWAD010000023.1, read as the reverse complement.
CATCATGGCTATAATAGCCTGTGCTGGCTTGCCCGTTCGTGTTGTAGTCTCCGAGCGCAGTGCATTCTGGATGCGCCCACGACCATGGTTGTGGGCATGGCTGTTTCGCTGGTTGTACCGCTATTCCGATACCCAAGTGGTGCAGACTAAAGAGATTGCCCGCCGCGTGGCGCGTGAGACGGGAGCGCGGTCATTGGTGGTAGTCCCCAATTCGGTTGTAGTGCCAGTGGAAGGGTATGGCGCGAGGATCAGACCCGAGACCGTGGTTTCCGCAGATGCCAAGGTTATTCTCTTGATCGGTTCGAAGCCATATACTAAAGGGTTTGACGATGCGCTATTGGCATTCCAAGCGCTTGCCCGCCACGAGCATGGCTGGCAGCTGGTGTTTCTGGGGCTGCCGGATGGTCATGATTGGGCACGACAAATGTCGTCGGGGCCTGATGCTGCAGGGCGGGTCCATATAATCCCGCCCGTTGCCAATATCCAAGACTGGTACGACCGCGCGGCGATATTTGTCCTCAGTTCGCGCACCGAAGGGATGCCAAATGCACTGATGGAGGCCATGGCCAGCGGCTGCGCTTGCATTGCCTACGACTGCCCGACGGGCCCTGCTGACTTAATCGAAGACGGAGTAAACGGTCTTCTCGTTGAGGCAGGTAACCTTAATCAGTTGACCGGCGCTCTGATATCTATGGCACATGATAAAAACTTACGAAATCGCGTTGGAAACGCAGCACGGTTCATTGCCCACATACATGCACCTGAAATTGTCGTATCCGCTTGGCATCAGGTGATTTTCCCAAGCCAATCTCAACTAAAAAGGCAAACTAGACGCAATTAAACCAGAACTTATAGCGATCACGATGTCAAAACTTAACGAGGCACATGGAGCTACAGATCCATGTCGGATTAAGTAAAACCGGCGTTTTTGATTTGGCAGGAACATACTACGCTGTATCACGTCCAATTACAGGCTTTCTTAATGAAATACTTATTTTACATCGCTCCACCCTTCGCATCCTTTGCAGGCGACATAATGCGAGAACTTGCGCGGAAAGACACATCGGCAGAATTCTATGCGATTAGCGCCTATGGGAAACGCGAAGTGCAGGTATTGGAAAGCCGTCTGGGACGCCCATTGGATGGATGGAGCGAGGCAATGTCCAAGCAGCAAGAGTGGATTAAAACACCAGCTACTGACAATGACCATACCGCTTTTTTAGCCCGGTATGGACAAGAAGTATTTACTCGGACACTGATTGCCGACCGCTTTATTGCAAAGGGATATGTATCAGGCGGGACTGTGAAACCTCATCCCGAGATTGACGGCGCTCTAAAGAATGAAAAATTTGGCGCTACAAATTATGTCATCGGGCTTTATCGATTTGTTGACGAAATTATGGACGAAGTCCAACCCGATCTTGTTTTTAGCTATGTAGTTGCTAACTCCATTGCATTTTCAATGGCAAAGTCTGCAGAGGCTCATGGTGTCCGCTTTGCTCAGATCAAGCCCGCCCGAATTGGTCAGCGCTATATTATTGATACTAGTGTCAAAGACAGCTTCAGTCTGGTTCATTCTCACATTGAAAACCTGCGTACTACTGATTTGAAGAATGAAATATTTGATCAAGCGTGCGAATGGTTAAACGACTTCCGCGAGAAGAAACTTCAACCAGAATATCACGTCGAAAACACGCGGAGGATGCTTTCACGTAAGTCTTGGAAAGTTTACGCCGAAGCGGCTTTTCAGATCGTCAATCATGGCTTCCGGTATGCCTTGGATCGTTATGAAGGCCGGCGGAAAAAGATCGCCCGCGCACTTATGCGGATTCGTATCGAGCACAGATACAAGCATGACATGAGGAAATACTTGGGCGGTACCCTCCCGGGGGCACCATTCGTCTACTATCCGTTACACGTCGACCCGGAAGCCTCAACTATGGTTTTGGCTCCGTATCACACGGATCAACTGTCTGTCATTGAAGGGTTGTCGAAAGCGTTGCCTCCCGGTGAATTACTTGTTGTCAAGGAGCATCTGCCTATGGTTGGGCGTCGGCCGGCAGGATTCTATGCCCGCATTTCTGCGATGCACAACGTTGTGTTGTTAGGGCCTTTGTGCAATGGCGTTGAGGTGTTGAAGCGTTCTAATAGCGTCGTGGTCATAACTGGTACCGCCGGATGGGAAGGGTTGTGTCTAGGTATACCGGTATTGGTGATTGGTGATGCGCCGTACACTCTAATTGGTGAGGGGTTGTGCGTAGAGCAAAACCTTGCTGAGTTATCGACCGCTTTGACCTGCGCACGGTGTCAGCAACCGGCATCGGACGAAGCGCTTGTGCGCTACATTCAAGCGATTTTCGATCATTCTTTCGAAATGCCTGCCAAGACTATCTTTGGTGGCTATAGTGAAGTCCCTCCAGAGGTGACCGGACAAGCATCTGCCGATATTGCCACTCATATTGAAAAACTGTTGGGCGTAGAAAGGTGAGTATCTCGCGCCCCTTAGTATCGATACTTTTGCCCAAAATGTCCGGTGGCGGCATTTCCCGGACACGGACGGCGCTGGCGAAAGGACTTCTGGAAACGGAGCAGGTCAGAGTCGAGTTCGTGTTGGAAAAGGGCGGTGGTGTGCTTCAGGACTTAATTCCGGAAGGTGCCAGCGTTCACATTGTTGGTCCAATGCGCTTGCGGCAATCAGTCGGTATTTTGGCCGCATATTATCGACAACGTCAACCGGCAGTTATTCTAACATCGAAGGAGTTGCATGCCTTTGCGGCAATCCTGGCGAGGTGGGTTTCCCGAGATAAGATCGGTGTCTTTCCTACCCTGCATGGTGACTTCGCGATGCGCCTTGCTAAGAACCGCTCACGCTTCGAAGAGCTCTGGTTGCCGCGCGCAGTCGGGTTGCTTTACCGCTCTGCAGATGCCGCTATAGGAGTGTCGGGCGGGGTGGCCGATGGCCTGATTTCCGCCACTGGATTGCCGCAAGACAAGGTGGTGGCAATTCATAATCCTTTCAATTTGGACGCTATCCGTGCACAGGCGATCGAGGCGGCACCCTCACACCCATGGCTTGCACCTGACCGAGATCGTCCTTGTCTTGTTGCTGCTGGTCGGTTGGCGGTCCAGAAGGACTATGGGACCTTGTTACGCGCGATGGCAAGGGTAGTCGCACATCGTCCAGCGCGGTTGGTAATCCTTGGTGAAGGAGTAGAGCGTGGCATCCTGGAAGAGCAGGTGCGAGCGCTCGGCCTTCAGGATCATGTATCTATGGCGGGCTTCGTGCCCAACCCTTTCCCTGATATAGCTGCCGCGGACGTGTTTGCTCTGTCCTCCTTGTGGGAAGGTTTGCCCGGCGTGCTGATTCAAGCGATGGCTCTGGGACGTCAGATAGTTTCGACGGATTGTCCGCATGGTCCTAGCGAAATCTTGAGAAAAGGTACATTGGGTGGGTTGGTTCCAGTAGGGGATGATATCGCTCTTGCAAAGGCAATTTGCACTGCACTGGACCGGCCGGTAGGGACAGAACGCCTGAGATCGCGCGCGGAGGATTTCGCGGCGGCGCGTATTACCAAGCAATACCTTGATTTATTTAGCGCGCACGGCGCGTTATGATGGGAGTTAAAACTATGCCCGATTTTTTCATTCTCGGAGCCCCAAAGTGCGGTACCTCATCCTTATTCCAGTACCTAGGCGACAATCCGTCGATCTTCATGCCCTCTAACAAAGAACCGCATTTCTACGCTAGTGATATGTATACACGTGAAACAGGTTTGAAGCGACGCGTCTCTGAAAAATCAGAGTACGAGCGCATGTTCGCTAGGGCAACCGCTGGTCAGATGAGCGGCGAGGGGTCGACCTGGTATTTGTTCTCGACAGTGGCAATTCCGCAGATACTTCGTGACCAGCCCGACGCCCGATTTATTGTCATGCTGCGTAACCCAGTTGACATGGCGCTGTCGCTACACAACCATCATGTGCGTAAGCTCTATGACGACATCGAAGACTTCTCACAAGCATGGGCATTAAATGCCATGCGTGCCAACGGTGAAAACCTGCCTCCGTATTGCCCAGATCCCAAGATGCTGGACTATCGAGAAGTATGCCGCTTCACGCCGATGCTTGAGCGTTTGTTCAACTTGGTACCGCGGGAGCGTGTTCATGTGATTGTTTTTGAGGAGTTTGTCCGCGACCCGCGCCGAGCCTATGTTGACGCCCTAGCGTTTCTGGGCGCTAAGGATGATGGACGCACCACATTCGAGAAAGTCAATCCCAATCGCCGTTTACGCTCGAAGCGGCTATATGAGCTAATGACCTACAAACCCTTTCCGATCAATCTTATCTATCCAGGTCTGAAACGGGTTGCCAACACCTTGGGCCTCAGGCCTGGGCGCGCAGTGTTCAAGCGTAACGTTACCGTCGAAGCTCGCTCGAATCCGGATCCCACCATGATGCGTCGTTTGGCCGACACGTTTGAAGCCGACATTCCTGCAGCCGAGGCTGTGTTAGGCCGAAACCTTGATGACTGGCGAGCTCGTATAGCAATTTTGCAGAAAGACGATTGAGATGAAGATCGCCTACGCTGCACAAGTCCCAATCCCCTCTCACCGTGCCTATGCGGTACATGTAATGCATATGTGCAAGGCTTTCGCGGAGCAAGGTCATGAGGTCACCCTTTACGCGATGCCCCCCAGTGTAGACGCTAGCGATCCGTTTTCTTATTATGGCATGTGTGCGGATTTCCGCCTTGAAAATGTACGCCTCTTGTCCCTTCGTGGGGTAGCTGGGCCGCTCTATGGCCGTGAGATCGTGCGCCGCAGCTTGGTCGGTCAACGTCCTGATCTGCTCTATAGCCGTCACATTTACGCGGCCTATGCGGCCTTATTGGCGGGGCTTCCCGTGATCTACGAAGTTCATATGCCCTACAGCAATGGTTTCCATAAGTTGTTGTTATCACGTATGTTGCGCTATGAAGGGCGCTTTATGCTGGTAGCAATTACACAGGCGTTAAAGGAGCAGTATCTTCGGGATTTTCCGCAAATCTCTGGTGACCGTATTCATGTTGCGCATGATGGTGCGGTCTTGCCTGTTCGGTCCGTCCCACCAGGTCTCGAGGTAAAAAAGCTCCGCGTCGGGTACGTCGGCAATCTATACCCAGGGAAAGGAATGGAACTGATCGTCAAGATCGCAGAAAGAATGCCTGAACTGAACTTTGACATTGTTGGAGGCCGCCCGATGGACGTCGTCCACTGGGGAGATCATATCAGTACCGACAACATCGTGCTGCACGGACAAAAACCGCATGGCGCACTTCAACCATTCTTTGACCAAATGGATGTCATGTTGCTGCCGCTTCAACGCCAGGTTTCGCCAGATGGTGGCGGAAGTGATATTTCGCGATGGACCTCGCCCATGAAGATGTTCGAGTACATGGCGCAAGGCCGTGCGATAGTCGCGTCTGATCTGCCGGTACTGGGTGAAGTTCTGAAGAATGAGCAAAATGCCCTGATAGTTCCCGGCAGTGATCCCAACGCTTGGGTCCGTGCAATCCAGCGATTGCAATCTGATGCCATTCTTAGGTGCAGACTGGGCAAAACCGCGCGGCAACAACTGGAGGAAACATATACCTGGGCAGCACGGGCGAAGATGATCCTTGATGTGTCTCCAGTAAATGACTGAGAGCCCTTCCCTCGATAGGCAAAATAAACGACCTCATAATAATGTGCTCTTTTTACGCATTCCAGTGCGGACATACCACCGCAACCCCGCGATATTTTTCTAGATTTTGAAATTTAGTTTTCCCGATGTGGTAATCCTTTGCATATCACCATACACAAAGCATTATTGCGTTTGGCTTTAACAGGACAACTTGAGGTGGATAATACGAGCAGAAAAATATGGTTATTCCCACATATTATATTTTATAAATACACCGATGGCTTAAACGCCTCACGTGAATACTATTTTTACGACTAGGAGATACTTTAGTTGATTGCCGTCCCAATGCCGTCCGAATTATACTATAAAATAGTGCTCTGCCTCTGAAAACTAGATCGTTTAAATCTGAAGCTTTCCGCTAAGTTTGTATGGCTGGGGCAATGGTGGCATTGTATGATGCCAACTTGGGCTTTTCCCGGATAGAGACGAACCCCTTTACTAACTGAAACCGATTCAGTCCGAGGAGATCCAGCATGTCTACCATTGATAGCACCCACGCACCTGGGATGCCCACCACAACCGTATCGACATCAGACCAGCAACGTCCGATCGCGCTCATGCTGGGGTCCTTTTTTGGGCGTGGCGTCTGCCGTGTACGGCTCAATCTTTGTGCCGCACTGATCACGCGCGGCTATAAAGTCGACCTTTTAGTAGTCAGTGGCGAAGGTGAGATGCGTGACGATGTCCCTAAAGGGGTGCGCGTGATTGATCTGCAAGCTTCGCGGGCCCTGAAGGCGATACCGAAGATCGCCAAGTATATTAGACGTGAACAGCCCATTGCGATTATATCTGCCGAAGACCATCTGAATGTGGCGACTCTGATCGCCCGTAAATTATCAAGGCGCGCCCCCCCCATATCCGTGAGCAGCCACGTACTGCATCACATTGATGCTGGTAAACCGTTCTGGACAAAGCGCTACTGGACGCGCTTTGCGCTGCGACTGATTTATCCATGGGCAACTTCGCGAATTGCTGTTTCGTCTGGTATGGCAGATACCATGGCAGAAGTCACAGGACTACAACGGAACAATATTGACACGGTGTTCAACGCGATTGTCACCGAGGACATTAATAAGCGAGCTCAAGAGGCGTGCCCGCATCCCTGGCTAGAGGATCAAGAGCACCCCGTGGTTCTTGGGGTAGGGCGGCTGACAGACATTAAAGATTTTCCAACCTTGATCCGTGCCTTTGCTAAGGTGCACGAGTCTCATAAGGCTCGTCTTATAATACTGGGAGACGGGCATAGAGAACGTGAATTGCGAGAGCTGGTTCACCAGATAGGTCTGGATGACGTTGTTTATTTTACTGGCTATGTCGACAATCCGTTCGCATTTCTGAGTCGTGCTTCATTATTCGTTCTCTCGTCGCGAAACGAAGGCCTTCCCGGTGTTCTGATTCAAGCGATGGCCTGCGGGTGTCCAGTCGTGTCTACGGACTGTCCGCATGGGCCACGGGAAATTCTTGATGATGGCCGTTTCGGTCCACTAGTTCCGGTAGGCAATGTCGCGGCACTGTCAAAGGCAATGGCCGAGGTGCTGGATCATCCCCCAGACCCGAGCACTCTGAAAGACCGTGCCGCGCTGTTCGAGGTCAACCATATCATTGATGAATACCGTAAAAGGTTGGGCTTTTGAAATGTCGCAAGATCTAAAACCTGCTGATGTCGCGCTATTCCTGCCAGCCTTTACTATTGGCGGGGTCGAGCGCATGCGTTTGAACTTGGCCCAAGGTTTTCTGAAGGCTGGGTATTCAGTTGAAATGGTTGCGCTCGATGCAAGCGGGCCCCTTCGCGACGAGGTGCCCGAGGGGGTGCGCGTAATTGATCTAGGTGGCGGTCGCATGCTGGGTGCGTTGCCAAAGCTCGTGAGGTATTTCCAGCATCATAAGCCCAGAACTTTTTTGTCAGCGTTGGATTATGCCAACCTCGTTTCGCTTTGGGCCCATGGTATCGCGCGCGTCGATACGCGCATATATATTGGAACGCACAAGGTTCTGTCTCTGGCGACAGCGGAAAGCGTGTTGCTGCGAGAAAAGGTCGTGATGCCAGCCCTGTTGCGGCGTGCATATCCACGTGCCAACGGGATTATCGCAGTATCCGATGGAATTGCCGACGACCTTGTAAAGTATTTGGGCCTTCCCCAAAAACGAGTGACAGTAATTCATAACCCTGCCTTGACAGATAAGGTTCTGGCGCAGGCGCAATACCCCGTTGAGCATCCTTGGCTGGCAACTCCTGAGGATGCAGCGCGCACGATTATCAGTGTTGGTCGGCTTGATCGCCAGAAAGACTTCCCAACCCTGTTAAGAAGCGTTCACAAACTGCGCAAAACGCGGCCGGATCTGCGCGTGATCATTCTCGGAGAAGGCCCCGACCGCACTCGGATCGCAGCCGCCGCAACTACATTGGGGCTCGAACTCGGTCAAGGTGGGCAAGTTGACCTTCCAGGGTTTACTACAAATCCATATGCTTACATGTCACGAGCAGCTCTTTTCGTTTCTTCGTCGGAGTGGGAAGGATTCGGAAATGTGCATGTTGAGGCCTTAGGTTGCGGCTGCCCGGTAGTGTCTACGGATTCTCCGTCCGGACCTGCCGATATCCTTGAAAACGGGAAGTATGGGCCGCTTGTTCCTGTCGGGGATGCAGCCGCATTGGCAACAGCGATAGACCAGACTTTGAAAGACCCGCTACCGTCAGAGCAATTACATGCGCGGGCGATGACGTTTCATGTGGACAGGGTTCTCGAAAACTACCTCTTCCTTATGCAATTATGACCCAAACACCCAAAAAATTGCGCGTAGTACATCTGATCCCATACGATGGAATCGGCGGGGTAGAGATTGCAGCTCATTCATTGCCGACCGGCTGGCATGAAAACCTGCTTTTTGAGCGGCAGTACCTTGTGCGCGAAGCCTCTGTGACCCCGGAAACCGGCGAATATCATGGCCCATCAACGCCTTTGAACGATCCCAGGGCATACTGGCACGCGCTGTGGTGCTTGGTTCGCAACCCGCCGGATCTTTTGGTAGCGTCGCTATGGCGATCCGCGCTGGTTCTGATTTGCTTCAAAATTTTGCGACCAAGCAAGAAAACGGTTATCTTCCTGCATCTAGCACATGACGTTCATCTTGTAGATAAGCTGGCAAACAGCATCGCAATGCGCCTTTGCGACGCAATCTGGGCCGACTCTACAATGACGCTCACACAGCGCGTACCTCAGGTCTTGAGAGGCAAAGGCAGAACAATCTCGTTTCTACTGACATCGCGCCCTCTCCCTACCCCCCGCGCCCCAAGAGCAAATTTCGTTTTTTGGGGACGGCTGAATGCACAGAAGGGACTTGACCGATCCCTCGAACTCTTCGCCGCCATAGCGCGGCGGTTGCCAGAAGTATGTTTCACGATCATCGGTCCGGATGGAGGAATGGGAAAGGCATTACGCGCGAAGGCGAAAAAGCTGAATCTCGAGAGTAAAGTGGTCTTCTCCGGCCCCATGTTACATGATGATATTTCTCAAGCGGCGGCACAGGCCTCCTTCTATCTTCAAACCAGCCACGACGAAGGAATGGCGATGGCGGTAGTCGAAGCCATGCAGGCTGGTCTGGTACCAGTGGTAACCCCTGTTGGCGAGATCGCCCGCTATTGTCGTGACGGTGAAAACGCGGTAATCGTCCGCAACGATGAGACTACGGTCAATACCGTTCTGGCCTTGCTAGAGGATTCTGACCGCTACAAGCGAATATCTAGCGCTGCAGCAAAATACTGGCAATCAAAACCACTCTACCGCGATGATTTTCTTATAGCGGCAAAAGAATTAATGGGAGGTCAGACGAATGCCGCCTGACCGTTGTGATATAATCTTTGAACAGGAAAGCTAACATGTGTGGCATTTGCGGCATATTAACTCCAGTAGCGGATGACGCGCTCGTTAGCTCGGTGCACATGATGGCCGATACCCTTCATCATCGTGGGCCAGACGATGCTGGTGTCTGGGTAGATCAGGACGCGGGTGTGGCCCTTGGCCATCGGCGGCTGGCAATTCTTGATGTCTCCCAAGCCGGTGCTCAGCCGATGGAATCGGTCTGCGGACGCTATATTCTTGTCTTCAACGGCGAAATCTACAACCATTTGACCTTGCGTGCGAACTTGGAGGCGGCTAACGCAGCGCCAGCATGGCGTGGTAGTTCGGATACCGAAACCTTGCTTGCGGCCGTTGCCCATTGGGGCCTTCAGAATACACTGCAGCGCGCTCATGGCATGTTCGCCTTGGCACTCTGGGATCGGAGAGCGCAGCGGCTCAATCTTGCGCGTGACCGGATGGGTGAGAAGCCGCTCTACATTGCCCGCATTGGGGGCGGTTGGGCATTTGCCTCCGAACTCAAGGCGCTGCTAGACGTTCCTGGTTTCGAGGCGCGAATTTCTAATGACGCAGTGGCTGCCTATCTTGCATACGCGTATGTGCCTGAAACCCTTTGCATCTTTGAGCATGTGCAAAAGGTGCCTCCGGGCCTAGTGATGAGCCTGTCATCTATCAAAGCGGATGCCGAGACCAAGGCTTATGAAACCTTTAATGATCTTCTTGATCGCGGCCTTGTCGACAGACTTCTAGGCGGATCAAAATCGCTCGATCAGCTTGAAACGACACTCGAGGATGTCGTCGGGGAACAAATGCTAAGCGATGTGCCGCTTGGCTGCTTTCTCTCCGGTGGAATCGACTCCTCGCTGATCGCGGCCCTGATGCAGCGTAGCAGTACCCAAAAGGTGCGTACCTTCTCTATAGGGTTCAGCGAGGCTCGGTTCAACGAGGCCCCACATGCGGCGGCGGTCGCGCAACATCTGAAAACAGACCACGCCGAACTTATTTTATCGGAAGAAGATGCGCTTAAGGTAATTGCTGATCTACCAGAAATCTATGATGAACCTTTTGCCGATTCCTCACAGATCCCCACTGTCTTGCTGTGTCGTGAGGCGCGCAAGACTGTCACGGTAGCATTAACCGGAGATGGCGGTGACGAGATATTTGGTGGGTATAACCGCCATATTTCCGGGCCTAGGCTTGCCTCCGCCCTGCACCGCCTGCCCAGTAGCCTGCGCCGTGCGACCGGACGAGGAATCACGGCCTGCCTCCAGGAACGCGCGGTCGAAGATGGACATCTGCGCCGCCTTGCCGCGCGGCTGAAGCTGCCGGTCACCGCCCTCGACAAGGCTGCGATGCTGGCACCGCATCTCGGCGAGATCGACGACTTGCAGAGCCTCTATCGCTATTTCACCCGCGCCAACAAAGATCCCGCGTGGCTGATGCGCAATGCCGTACCTGTGATTGACCCACAGCCAGAATTTCCAGTCGGGGGAAGCGAATGGCTGATGGCGATGGACAGCGTAACCTACCTCCCCGGGGATATCTTGGTAAAGGTAGATCGTGCAGCGATGGCGGCCTCTCTCGAAACCCGTACACCCTTTTTGGATGCGCGCGTGGTCGCTGCCGCCTGGGGCCTCCCACCGGAGATGAAGATCGCCCACGGCAAGGGCAAGCAAGCGCTGCGAACTCTGCTTGATCGGCACGTACCACGAGAATTGATCGATCGCCCGAAACAGGGCTTCGCCATACCCATAGACCGATGGTTGCGTGGCGCGTTGCGCAACTGGGCTGAAAGCCTGCTGCAAGAGGGAACGCTGGTAGACTTGGTCGGCCTCGATCCCGTGGCGCTCGATGACATGTGGGCGCGCCATCAGTCGAGCAGGGCGAATAACGGGGCGCGGCTCTGGACAGTCCTGATGCTTCTGGATTGGTTGAAGCATTATCGACATCACTTAATTATTCCTCATCTGGCCGAAAAAGAGCTTACTTGATGCTGCCCTACTGGCTATTCTTCATCTTCCCCGCCATGGCCGCGCTCGCTACCGCACCGATGACGCGGGTGCGGGGCGACGGCACAAGATCCATTCGACTCGACCCGGCCTGGGTGCTGACGATCTTGCTGCTGACAGCAGTAATCGGCTTTCGGTATGAGGTCGGCGGTGATTGGAATAACTATTTCCGGTATCTGTTTGGAGCTTATTCCCTAACATTCGAAGACCTAGGTAACCTGGAAGACCCGGGCTACTGGGCGCTAAACATTCTATCGGTGCGCCTTGGTTGGGGCATGACTGGCGTCAACACTTTCGGTGGCCTGATCTTCTCGGTCGGGCTCGTCGTTTTCTGCCGAAGCCTGCCACGCCCATGGTTGGCTCTCGCCTGCGCGATACCTTATCTGGTGATCGTTGTGGGTATGGGATATACAAGACAAGCTATAGCCGTCGGACTGGCTATGATTGGCCTCATGGCCCTATCGCGCAAGCGGTTGTTTGCCTTTGCCGTCTGGGTTCTTCTAGGAGCACTGTTTCACAAATCTGCAGTACTGCTGATCCCGATTGCCGGACTCGCCACTACCACGAACCGCTGGCTCAGCTTGGGGCTTGTAACTGTCGCCACCATTCTCGCCTACACTACTCTTTTAGAAGAGAGTGCAGAGAACCTGATTAGTACTTATGTCGATGAGAATATCGAGTCAGCGGGGGCTTTAATCCGCCTGGCCATGAACGCCGTTCCGGCAGCACTTTTTTTATGGTACCGGCAGCGCTTCGCACTCACACCAAATGAAAAAAAACTCTGGACCCTAATGTCACTGATCGCCATAGGTCTGTTCCTAGCCTTTTTCCCCACCAGCCTGAGCACGGCACTTGATCGTATGGCCCTCTATATCATCCCGTTACAATTGTTTGTGTTTGCTCATTTACCCGACGCGATGGGGGCTTTTGGACGGCGCAATCAATCGGTAGTCGCTTTAATACTGCTTTACTATGCATTGGTGATGTTCGTCTGGTTGAATTTCGCCAACCACTCACACCGCTGGATTCCGTACCAGTTCGGCTTGACTTGACCACGCCATCAACAGAGTTATCAAGGTGGGCAGAAATTGCTATTGGTCAGGTTAGTTTGATGGATTACCGCAGGGAGATTGATGGTCTCAGAGCAGTAGCGGTACTTCCCGTCATTTTTTTCCACGCCGGTTTCGAAGCCTTTGGTGGTGGTTTTGTCGGTGTGGACGTTTTTTTCGTAATTAGCGGCTACCTGATAACGAGTATTCTGATCGGCGATTTAAAAAATGGGCGTTTTTCCCTCATGCGCTTTTATGAGCGGCGGGCTCGTCGCATTTTGCCAGCACTCTTTCTTGTCGTCGTGTGCTGCATTCCGTTTGCGCTTGCATGGATGTCGCCTGCACAAATTAAGGATTTTGGCGAAAGTGTGATTGCTGTTGTCTTCTTCGGGTCCAATATCCTTTTCTGGCGTGAGGACGGATATTTTGGGGCAAGCGTCGAACTAAAGCCACTTTTACATACTTGGAGTCTCGCTGTTGAAGAACAGTTCTATCTGCTTTTCCCTTTGCTGCTTCTGGCGCTTTGGAAATGTGCAGGCAGAAAAGCTCTATGGGTAATCGCATTGATGTCAGTCGCTAGCTTCGTGCTTTGCGAGTGGGCCCGTCTAAACGGTGACATATCGAATTCAGCTGTTTTCTATCTCGCACCGACACGGGCGTGGGAGCTTCTGGCGGGGTCGATTTGTGCGTTTGCTCTAACAGCCCGGCAAGCATGGCGAAATGATGTTCTCAGCGTCGCAGGCCTACTCCTGATTTTAACTAGCGTCTTCCTTTTCGACGAAGATACACCTTTTCCAAGCTATTATGCTCTGTTGCCTGTCGGCGGGACAGTACTAGTCATTCTTTTTGCCAGTCATGAAACACTTTGCGCACGCCTTCTCAGCCTACCCATTTTCGTAGGCGTGGGGCTGGTCAGTTATAGCGCATATCTATGGCATCAGCCGCTGTTCGCATTCGCACGGTTGAGGAGTCTCTTTGACCCCTCTGATCTTCTAATGCTGGGGTTAAGTGCCGCCTCTCTTGGACTTGCCTACCTTAGTTGGCGTTTCGTAGAGACCCCACTCAGGGTAGATAAAGCACCGTTCTTTACAACCAGAACCCGTCTTTGCGTTGCAAGTAGCGTTGTGGCGGCTAGTTTGGCTGCGCTCGGCGCTATAGCCATCGTGTCAAAGGACTGGCTGTCCATTGGGCCAAAGGCCCAGTTTGCGGAACTGGAACAGCGGACTTCGGCAAATCGGGGGTTATCAAGTACTTGCAACGGTTTCATCAAGACGGAGAGTTGCAGCACATCTCATACGCCTGAATTCTTGGTTTGGGGGGACAGTTATGCAATGCATATTACCCTCGGGATAGTTTCTAGCGAACCAAAAATAAAAATCCAACAATTTACTCAGAGCAATTGCTCACCAATATTGCTTCCCAAAGACCGTGATTTGATTGAGACTGGAGTTATAACGAAAAACTGTGCGAATTTTAATTCACAGGTAACGACATGGCTTAAAGATACGCCATCAGTTAAGTATGTCGTGATGTCATCGACGTATGCTGTGCCCGTTAGCAGATCTGGAAATGCTCATTTATTAATTAGTGAGACGATTGATTTTGTAGAAAGACTTGGCAAGAAGGTAGTGATATTTTCGCCGACACCATCCAGTGGTTACAACATCGGACACTGCGCGATACGCTCAGTCTTGGGTAACTGGGATGAAGGAACATGTGACTTCCTATTCACCAACGGCGGCGACAAGCACGCCTCATTTACACTATTGAAAAAATTATCGGCGAGAACACCAATAATTTGGTTGAATGACATGATTTGCCCTCGAAGCATTTGCGATGTCATTCAGGACGGCAATCTTATCTATCGAGACAAAGGGCACCTGTCATCAGAGGGCTCTGCATTTCTTGGCAAAACGTTTAATTGGGCTGATCGCGTTCGGTCAGCGAGTTCAAAGAAATAAGCGATCTATTTCATAATTGTTGGTCAGTATGTGGGGCTTTTTTGAAGGCGTGGATGCCCCTCCAGACGGCATCGCAATGTACCATAGTGGAGAGTGTTGATTGTCACTGAGAACTGACCCGGTGGGGGTGCGGACGAAAAGTTGGACTATCTTGGAGATAGTTCATGTACAGCTACGAAGAGCGAATGCGCGCGGTTGAGCTTTATATCAAGCTCGGCAAGCGCGCGCAGGCCACCATCCGTGAGTTGGGGTATCCAACGAAGAACGCCCTGAAAGGATGGCATAGAGAATACCAATGTCTGCAAGACTTGCCGATACGATCGGCGCCGCGCCCGCCTAAATTCTCATTGGCGCAAAAGCAGGTGGCGTTAGAATATTATGCAACCCATGGCCGCTGCATCTCATGGACGCTGAGTGCTTTAGGCTATCCAGGCCGAGCCACGCTGACGGCTTGGGTACGCGAGGCCTTTCCTGGTATGAAGCCGGCCTCCAACACGGCATATGGCCCTGGCAACCACTCTGACGCCGTGAAGCAGGCTGCTGTGGTCGGGCTATATAGCCGTCCATAAAGTGCTCAGGCCCTGGCCGAAAAGTTCAGAGTTAGTCGGCCGACGCTCTATGCTTGGAAAACACAGATCCTTGGCCCGGAGGCTCCTGCCATGATGAAACGCAAGAAGAGTGCCCTTCCCCCAGAGCTTGAAGGTAAGCGGCGGCTACGCGGCACTTGAGATCAGCTTGACGGTTGGAAATTCCACGGAAGAAGATCGTCGATGCGATTGGCAGGATGACCTGACGCAATCGCTTCAAGGGTGGCCTTGAGGTATGCGAACGGTTCGACATAATTGACCTTCGCGGTGGCGATGAGAGATGCGATGCGGCCCCAGGCATTACCACCTTCGTCGTGGCCGGCAAAAAGCGCATTCTTTCGCGTCAAAGCAATTGGGCGGATCATGTTTTCGACGGCATTGGAGTCGATTTCGACCCGACCGTCGTGCAGAAAGGTTTGCAACCCGCTCCATTGCCGATGGATATAGGTCAACTTCTCGCCGAGGCGGGACTTCGAGGAGATCCGGCGCCGTTGGCTCTGAAGCCATTCACCGAACTCTGCCATCAATGGCGCCGTGCGGGCCTGACGTGCCGAGAGGCGCTGTCCGGAACCCATCCCACGGATCTCGCTTTCAATGCGGTAGAACTCTGCGATCCGGCGCAGCCCTTCTGCGGCGATCTCTGAGCCGTCTCGGTCAAAGACCTCTTTCAGCTTGCGACGCGCGTGTGCCCAACAATACGCGACGGTGATCGGCGCGCTGCCTTTCCGCGACGGGCGCGTCAGTCGGTTGTAGCCAGCATAGCCGTCCAGTTGCAGAGTGCCGTTAAAGCCCCGCAAGATCTGTTCTGCATTCTGCCCCGCACGACTTGGTGCATAGGTGAAGACAACGCCTGGTGGATCATCACCACCCCATCCTCGGTCGTCGCGCGCCAGTGCCCAAAGGTATCCAGTCTTCGTGCGGCCTCGACCTGGGTCCAGGACGGGGGCGGTTGTCTCGTCCATAAATAGCTTGCCGGACTTCTTTAGATGCTCAGCCAAGCGGTCCACGACAGGGCTCAGATGGAAAGCCGCTGTGCCGACCCAATCGGCCAAAGTGCTGCGGTGGATATCGACGCCGGAGCGGGCAAGGATTTGGCTTTGACGATACGACGGCAGGTGGTCTGAGAATTTGCTGACAAGCACATGTGCGATGGCACCCTGAAGTGGTCCCACTAATTCGAACAGGTTTTCGGCTCAGCTAAGATGTAATCGGGTTGGTGTCATGCCGCCTTCTGGGTTCTTTCTGTGTCGAAGAATGCGTCGTCTGGGGATCGTTTGTCGAGGGCTGTGTGGGGCCGCTCGGTATTGTAGAACGTAATCCATTCTTTGATCACGCGTTTGGCTTGGAAGCCGTCCTGCAATTCATGCAGATAGACAGCCTCCTGCTTCAGTGACCGCCACAACCGTTCGATAAAGATATTGTCGAGGTAGCGACCCCGCCCATCCATCGAGATTTTGACATTAGCCTCGGTCAAGGTTGTGATCCAGGCTGCACCCGTGAACTGCGATCCTTGGTCCGTGTTCATGATCTCCGGTTTGCCGTATTTTGCGATAGCCTCGTTCAATGCCTCAACGCAAAAGCTGGCATCCAGCGTGTTCGAGAGCCGCCACGCCAGCACCTTGCGCGTCGCCCAATCCATGATTGCTACCAGATACAAGAACCCACGCCGCACAGGGATATAGGTAATATCACTGCACCAAACATGGTTTGGACGCGTGATCGGCAGCTTCCGTAGTAAATATGGGTAAATACGATGCTGTGGGTGTTTCTTGCTGGTGTTGGGCCCTTTGTAGATGGCCTGCAGCCCCATGATACCCATCAGACGACGCACACGATGACGACCTGCGTGGAACCCATTTCTCGGCAAGTAGGCCGCAATCTGACGGCTGCCGAAGAACGGATATTTGGTGAACACCCGATCAATCTCATTCATCAGTTCCAGCGTCTCTGGTTTCACACCAACAGGCACGTAATACAGCGATGTGAATCGCGCCGGGTCTGTCGGAGACCATCAACTTAAGTAAGGATGATGGTTATGACAAAAAGCAAAATGGCAAATCGCTACTCGCCTGAGGTCCGCGCCCGCGCGGTCCGTATGGTGTTTGAGCATCAAGGCTCCTATGAGACGCAGGCGGGCGCGATCGCGGCCATTGCACCCAAGATTGGCTGTATTTCCCAGACCTTGAGTGGATGGGTCAAGCAGGCCGAGAAAGACAGTGGCATGCGCGACGGTGTCACGACCGAGGAACGTGATCGCATCAAGACTCTGGAACGAGAGAACCGTGAACTGCGCCAGGCGAATGAGATATTGCGCAAGGCGTCAGCTTATTTTGCGCAGGCGGAACTCGACCGCCCACTGAAGCGATGATCGCCTTCATTGAGGATCAGCGCGTTGTCTACGGCGTCGAGTCGATCTGCAGGGTCCTGCCGATCGCGCCGTCGACATATTACCACCGCGTGGCATGCCTTGCTGATCCGTCCAAAGCTTCGGCGCGTCATCAGCGTGACCGAGCGCTTTGCCCGGAGATCCAACGGGTCTGGGATGAGAATTACCAGGTCTACGGCGTCCGTAAGGCATGGCATCAACTGAAGCGCGAGGGCTTTGAGCTGGCGCGCTGCACGGTGGAGCGACTGATGAAACAGATCGGCATCCGTGGTGCGGTGCGTGTAATCGCCGGACGTAATCTCCCCAAAACCGCCGTTTGAAAAATCCCCAGCCATGAGCGGAAGGGCTAATTCCGAACCTTAAATATTCGGAATTGGCGCTGCCGCGGGACACTGGCCTGATGCTCCCAATGG
>JBDWAD010000022.1:0-121345 GCA_039979015.1 Halioglobus sp. | reverse complement strand
ACACAATTCGAAAATCAAAAATTACAAGAATTTGTGAGTCACTTGTTGTGTCTGAATAGTCGTGATCAACTATCCCAACAAGTGCCCACACATCTGTCTTCGTCTATCTTGTTAAGCAACACCCAAACCGCCAGGGTTTTGGGTTTAACGCCGAGGTGGTCCCTCAAGCGCGGAGGCGTATTATACAGCCGAGCCTCTTGTTAGCAACCAAATATTTAAAATATTTTGTCTTGTTTCGGCTTCGAAGATTTTTCACTTCCCGACCCTAAGCTATTGAAAGTTTATGGGTTTTTCGGTGAATCCCAGCAGCGTTTCTAGCGCCGCCCTCGTCGAAGGGAGGCGAACTATACGCAGCGACCATGAGTGGCGCAAGCCCTTATTAAAAATAAACGCCAAATGCCAACTTTTGCCACTTATGATGATCGTTTTTTAGCCGGAAAGCGGACTTGAAAAGACCCTAGAAACATCAAGCCTGAGGAGTCGAGCCCGCCCGGTACAGACCGGCTTAAGCGATCTCGAAAAGGTGGTACTTCTTTTTACCGAGTTTAACCAGGAAGTATCGAGCAAAAAGCGCCTCAGCCGGATCAAAGCATCCAGCCACATCAGCATTGGCATCCCAGCCAACCGCGCGACTATTAATCGTTACCGCATTGCGCCCGAGTGCATCCTTCACCTGCTTACCCGAGCCTGCCATACCGGCCTCAGTCAATAGCTGTGTCAATGTCTCCGGAAATTCGCTCCTGGAAACGCTACTGGCGGGCAAACCATCCTGACGCAGTTGAGCCAGATCGCTTTCGGCCAGCGCCTCAATAGAACCACTGAACAAGGATTCTGTAATGCGCTCAGCCGCCGCGAGCCCCTCTTCACCATGCACCAAACGAGTAACCTCTCGAGCCAACACGCCCTGCGCCTCGGGACGACCCTGTCGCACTGCATCAGCCTGTTCAATTTCATCGATCTCAGATACTTCCAGAAAGGTGAAGTATTTTAGGAACCGATAAACATCAGCATCGGAACAAGACAGCCAGAATTGATAAAAGGCATACGGAGAGGTTTTTGTCGCATCAAGCCAGATAGTTCCTGACTCGGTCTTGCCAAACTTGGTCCCATCCGACTTGGTAATCAAAGGCATGGTCAAACCAAACACCTGGTTACCGTGCATACGCCGCGTGAGATCGATGCCCCCAGTGATATTGCCCCACTGGTCCGACCCGCCCAACTGCAAAGTGCAGTTGTAGCGCTGGTTAAGCTCGGCAAAATCATAGGACTGCAGGATCATATAGGTAAATTCGGTGAAACTGATACCGCTGCCCTCACGCTCGATACGCTGCTTCACTGATTCCTTTTGAATCATTGCATTGATGGAAAAGTGCTTGCCCACGTCCCGCAGGAAGCTGAGCACGTCCATATTGGCCGTCCAATCCAGATTATTGACCACTTCAGCAGCGGCCGGTCCGGCATCAAAGTCAATGAATTGAGAGACCTGCGCCTTAAGCTTGTCGACCCAACTCGCGACAATGTCTGGCGTGTTGAGCTGACGCTCCTGGGCCTTGAAACTGGGATCACCAATCAGGCCAGTGGCTCCGCCGACCAGCGCCAGGGGTTTATGGCCCGCTAACTGAAACCGGCGCAACATTAATAGGGGCACGAGCGATCCGATATGAAGGCTGTCAGCGGTGGGGTCAAAGCCGCAATAGAGAGTGCGTGATCCACCATTTAACCAGGCAGGAAGGTCGTCTTCACCGGCGATCTGGAATATCAGCCCGCGGGCGCGGAGATCTTCAAGTAGTGCGCTGCTCATGTGCTGGTCTCGTGCAATTCGCTGGATTAGTCAAAAAAGGGCGCCAAAGATACAACACCACCTTCCAAATGCAAGCTTCTGGTACTTCTGCCTATAGATGTTGTTGATTATTTTATATACTCGGGGCTTTCAATAACAGGAAGTACGAACGGGACATGCGAGCAGCGAACAGACCGCGGGGGGCCACCGCGATTCGCGCAGAACAATCACCGCTAGCCACCATCCGCCTGCCGCAGCTTAAACTAAAGCGGAGGCACCTGATGGCGGGTGTGGCGATTGTGGGCTGTATTGCGATCGCTTTTGGACTCACCACCAACGAAGGCGCCAAACCAGAGCCCCAGCAAATGCTGGAGGAAGAACTGTTTGCGCCCGTGGTTGATAACAGTGCAGAAATTGATCCTGTAGACACATTTACAGTGGAGCCCGAAGCCCCGAAAGAGCAGCTGTGGAACGAACAGGTCGTGCGCAGCGGCGACAACTTATCGCTGATTTTCAAACGCGCTGGTTTCGATACCCGGGACGTTCACCGCGTAGTCACCGGATCTCCCGACGGCAAGGGCTTGGCTCGCATCTATCCAGGGCAAACCATCGCTTTCCGTGGCGATCAAACCGGTCAACTGGTGGCCGTGCGCCACGTCAAGAGTGAGCTCGAAACCATCAGTTACAGCCTCGGTGAAAACGGTTTTACCAGCGAGGTACTGACCCGCGTGCCAGAGACACGTCAATCCGACGCTACCGGTGTCATCACATCTTCCCTGTTCCTTGCGGGACAAAAGGCCGGTTTGTCCCATACCACCATTATGGACATGGCCAACATTTTTGGCGGCGTCATTGACTTCGTTGGGGATCCACGCAAGGGAGACACCATGCACCTGCTGTTCGAGGAGCTCTATCTCGATGGCAACAAGTTCGACGACGGGGAAATTATCGCCGCTTCCTATACCAATCAAGGCAAGACATTCACCGCCTACCGCTACACTGACAGCAATGGAGAGACCGGCTACTTCAATGCCGACGGCGTGAGCATGCGCAAAGCGTTCCTGCTAGCGCCTGTGGATTTCACTCGTATAAGTTCCAACTTCAACCCCCGCCGCATACACCCCATTTACAAGACCGCACGCCCGCACCGCGGAACCGATTACGCGGCATCTACAGGCACACCTGTCTATGCCGCCGGTGATGGTCGAGTCATTAAAGCAGGCTATAGCAAAGCGAACGGCAACTACGTATTCATCCAGCACGGTGAGCAGTTTGTCACCAAGTACCTGCACCTGCATAAACGCAAGGTCAAGCAGGGGGCGCGCGTTTCCCAAAGCCAGGTTATAGGCACAGTGGGATCGACAGGCGCTGCCACCGGGCCACACTTGCATTATGAATTCCTGATGAACGGGGTACACCGCAACCCCCGCACCATTCACAAAAAGCTACCCAAGGCAAAATCGCTGGCTTCGTCTGAAATGCCGCGGTTCCGTCAGGCCATCAGTGACATTTCCGCGCAACTTGCCGCCCTTCAGCAGGACACAGACACGCGGTTGGCGCTGGCCGAATCTGGCGAGGACAAAGGCTAACAGTGTCCGAGGGACTGTTCATCGGTCTGATGTCAGGCACCAGTGTGGATGGAGTGGATTGCGCCCTTGTGGACATTAACGCGACGCGCGTAAAACTCCTACAGACCCTGCAAATCGATATCCCCGCTGCCATGCGCGAACAGGTGGCGACACTAAGTCATAGCGGCCCCGGAGAAATAGAACAACTGGGTGTACTGGACAGAAAACTCGGCACGCTCTTTGCCCGGGCAAGCCTGGCTTTGCTTGAAAGCGCAGGAAAAAAATCCAACGAAATTACCGCTATTGGCAGCCATGGGCAGACGATCAGGCATCGACCGCCTTCCGGCGGCCACAGCCATGAGCAAAGTTTTACCTTGCAGATCGGAGACCCGAACACCATCGCCGAACTCACCGGCATAATGACGGTAGCCGATTTCCGCCGCAGAGACATGGCGGCAGGCGGCGAAGGCGCGCCATTGGCCCCTGCATTTCACGAGGGTGCTTTCGCGACGGAGAATGTTAATCGCGCAATCGTCAACATTGGTGGTATCGCAAATGTAAGCCTGTTACAGGGGAACAAACTGGTCGCCGGCTTCGACACCGGCCCGGGAAACACCTTGATGGATCACTGGGTTGAGCGGCAACTGCACTGCGCTTACGACGCCGATGGTCAGTGGGCTGCCAGTGGCGCGGTCGAAAGCACACTGCTTGAGAAATTGCTGGCTCACCCCTATCTGGCCCTGAGCGGCCCTCGCAGCACAGGCAAGGAAGCGTTCAATCTACCCTGGCTTTACGATTTGCTTCCGGTAGAACCGGAAATTCCTCCGCAGAACGTGCAGGCCACACTGGCGGAGTTCACCGCCATAACCATCGCCAATTCCATAGTGCAGTCAGATTTAGCCGTCAGCGAAGCCTATATCTGTGGCGGTGGCGCTCATAACGGCTACCTGCTGGAACGCCTGTCAGCGACACTTCCCGGTATTACGGTGGGCAAAACGGATGAACTGGGCATTGAACCCGATTGGGTAGAAGCTGCAACATTTGCCTGGCTGGCCTGGCGCACCCTGGAGGGGCTGGCCGGGAATGCACCGGCTGTCACCGGAGCACAGGGGGAGCGAATACTAGGTGCGATATACCCGGGAAAGCTTTAGAAGAAAATGTAGCCCTCGTCTTCGACCAACCGGCTTACCTCAGTCGACCCGTAAGACACCACTTCGACAAACGGCTGTAACTGCCTTGCATCCATGCCATTCTTGCTCAGCCAGGAACGACAGGCTTTAATTTCGAGAACGCCCAACGCCGCAAGGCTTGCGGCCTGATTAACCACTTCCTGACTTTCAGCGTAATTTGGACGCAACAAGGCTTTCAATACGGGTCCGTGCAAGACTAGCACCACAGCACCCTGCTCCTGCTTTACCGTGCCCTCCAGGAACATCTGACCTGCGCGCGTCAGTAATTCACTGAGGTCATCTTCCGTTTCCAGCTCTATATCTGCGACATAGCGCAGTTCACTGTCGACAGCACCGCCGGGTTCCTCTGCGAAACTCACACCGATAGATAGTAACCCCAGCAGGAACACACACCGCCGGAGCATCATCATAAGCCAGTCGCTAAGCTAGATTGAGAAAGAAGCGCCACAACCACAGGTGGTTGTCGCATTCGGGTTGTTAACAATGAAGCGCGAGCCCTCCAGGCCCTCTGTGTAGTCAACCTCGGACCCTACCAGGTACTGGAAGCTCATCGGATCTACCAACAGGGTGACTCCGCCTTCTTCAATCGCGGTGTCATCCTCGGCGACATCCTCGTCAAAACTGAACCCGTACTGGAATCCCGAGCAGCCGCCACCGGTAATATAAACGCGCAGTTTCAGCGCTTTGTTTTCCTCTTCCGACACCAGTTCCTGCACTTTGCGGACAGCGCTGGCGGAAAGGTTGATGCTCGATGGATTAAAAGATTCGGCTACAGACATGGTTTTGCTCGTGGCCAAATTACTGGCCGTCAGATGTTTCAGGACCGCTTATTATCGTAAATCCGACTAAATTGGTCAACTTTTGGCCGAGGCAACCTTGGCCTGCCCGGACTTTTCCCCTGAGCTGGCTTCAGTCACCTCCACCGACGGGTCCGGCGTTTTCTCCCGACCGCCGGCGGCGCCAACGATATGGGTGAGGCTGCCGTTCACTTCCGAGCCCGCGGCCATTTCCAA
Organism: Halioglobus sp.; assembly: GCA_039979015.1. GTDB lineage: Bacteria > Pseudomonadota > Gammaproteobacteria > Pseudomonadales > Halieaceae > Halioglobus. Next base: position 115,794 of record JBDWAD010000022.1, on the reverse strand, counting down.
CAAGGTGTAATGAACATTGCCTTGTACCCGGCCCTTGGCCGCCAATTCAAGGTGCTTGCTGGAATAGACATCACCCTCGACCATGCCATTGATCACCACCGAAGGCGCTCGAATTTCGCCCTGTACACGGCCCTTGTCGATAATACGAACCAATGCGTCTTTGCCGTCCTCTGCAAAAATATTGCCCTGCACTATCCCTTCAACATCCAGGCTGCCGCTGAAGTGAACATCACCTACGATCGTTGTCTCCCTGGCTACCAGCGTGGTGTTGCCGCCAGGGCCAAAGCCAGATTTTTTACTTCCCAACATGGGTGAATTTCTCCTTTACCTGCCAGGGGTGCTGTTCCCTGACTTCCATCTTACGCGGCGCTGTGGCGGTTGCCACCAGGCTCACGCTCCTGGGCTCAAAACCCTCTGGCAGAATCAGGCTCCCTTCTATGGACTGAAAATAGCGAAACCTGAGTTCAATCAAAGGCGTATCTACATCGGGACTGAGTTCTGCGAATGAGTAGCTTACCTGTTGCTCAGCGAGCACACCATTGACCTGTGCAGATAAGTCACCTTTTAGCTGGGCGTGCTTGCGAGCCTCCTGTTGCGCTACCATTCGAAAGGAAAATTGCCCGGGGATATCAAGGGCAACCAACTCCAGTGGTCGCAGGCTAAGCCCCTGGGCAATCTCGCCAGGCGCCATCAGGCTACGATAGAACTGCAAACCCTCTTCGAGGGTGGCAATTTGTTCTTTTTGATCGGCGAGCTCCCGACGCACCATTTCAAGGGCCTGCTGACCCATCTGGTTCTGGGTGCTTTGCACTTCCAGTTGAGCTTCGACCTCAGTCAGCTGCCCCTGCAACCGGGGTATTTGCGCTTTCATGGCGCGGTATAGCTCAGGGTTCAGTCCCATGCCGCTATAAGCGGCACGTTCTCCCAAATAGAAAGCCGCCACCATAAAGCCCAATAAAATAACCACAGCCAGAAGCAGGCGCTGCCTCCACAGGCGGCGCATTTCATGACTACTGAGATGTTTCTTGCGAGTAATCGGCATGCGTCGGCGTCAGGGCAGCAAGCCAACCTGCTTCAGGCCCATATCTTCAGGTAGGCCCAGCATGATATTCATATTCTGGATCGCCTGACCTGAAGCCCCCTTCACCAAATTATCAATAGCAGCCATAACCACTACTGTGTCGCGGTCCTGGGGAATCTGCAGGGATAGCTGGCAGCGGTTAGCCCCCTTCACTGTGCGGGTTTGGGGAAACATTCCCGCTGGGAGAACATCCACAAACGGTTCGTCTGCATACCATTCTTCATAAAGTGACTGTAGATCGACACCCGTATCCAACAAGCGAGCAAACAGGGTGGAATGAATACCACGGATCATAGGAAGCAGATGCGGCACAAAAGTCAGCTGCACCGGCGTACCCGCAACATCACCGAGCCCCTGCTCAATTTCCGGCAAATGTCTGTGCCCAGAAACCGCGTAAGCCTTGAAACTGTCTGATACCTCGGAGAGCAGGTTGTCCACCTTCGCCTGACGGCCGGCACCACTGACGCCAGACGCGCTGCTGGCAATCAGGTGCTGGCTATCTACCAGCCCGCGAGCCAGCAACGGAATCAAACCCAGTTGCACGGATGTGGGATAACAACCGGGGCAAGCAACCAAGGTGGCACCGGCAATTTGCTCGCGGTTGACCTCTGGCAAGCCATAAACAGCCTGCTTGAGTATATCGGGGCTGGCATGGGCTTCGCCGTACCAGCGGGACCATAGTTCTGCGTCCCGAATCCGGTAATCCGCAGAGAGGTCAACAACACGCGCACCGGCTTGCAGCAGTTCTGGCACCAGATTCATGGCCACATTGTGTGGAGTAGCAAAAAACACGATATCGCAGGCTGCCAGCTGCGCCACATCGGGCTCGCTGAAGGCAATATCGTAGTGCCCACGCAAATTCGGATATAACTCATCCACGCGACGGCCGCTCTCAGCACGCGAAGTGATTGTTACCACCTCGGCCTCCTCGTGCAGCGCCAACAGACGCAACAGCTCTACACCCGTATAGCCGGTGCCGCCGACAATACCAACCTTGATCATAGCTATACCCATCTTCCTGATCGCCCGCTTTGGTCGCGGACACTGAGCCAGCTAGTATAAAAGTAATGCCCGCCCAAATAACTGGTAATATTGGCTTTTTGAGGGGAAGCCACCGGTTCGTGCAGAAACTGATCAGCAATTACAGAAGACTCCTGACCAACTACGACTCCGTATTGGCGTACTCTGTGCTGGGCATTATCGGCGGCGTCGCATCCGGCCTTGTCATTCTCGGCTTTGAGCAGACTATCGTCTATATGGCTGCACTTTGGGGCGTCGGCAATGGCGGCGAAGATTTTGAATCCCTGCCTCCCCTGTTTCGCTTTCTCCTGCCAGCTACCGGGGCACTTATACTGGGAGTCTGCTACCAGTTCCTGCGCAGCGAAGACCGGGAAGTAGGCATTGTTCACGTCCTGAGCCGAATGCATTCCCACTACGGCGCACTGCCCGCTCGCAACGCAGTTCTTCAGTTTTTGGGAGGCGCTTTCGCCCTGGCCTCAGGCCAATCCGGGGGACGCGAAGGCCCTGGCGTGCATCTGGGAGGCGCAATCAACAGCCTGCTGGGCCAGCGTCTGGGCCTGCCCAACAACAGCCTTCGGGTGTTAATTGCCTGCGGTACCGCAGGGGGCATTGCGGCAGCATTTAATACCCCCCTGGCAGGTGTCATTTTTGCGATGGAGGTGATTATTGTCGAATATACCGTGGTGGGATTTATTCCCGTCATGTTGGCCGCGGTCTCCGCCTCAGCGGTCAGCCGGACCTTCGCCGCCGGAGGCGCGGTATTCAGTATCCCCAGCTTGCAACTTGCTTCCCTGTGGGAGATACCCTACATCGTTTTACTGGGTTTCTGTTGTGGTCTCGCAGTGGTGGCTTTCGTGCAAATCAGCAAACACACCGCACGGCTGTCCCACCGCAATGTCATTGTCCGGTTCACTGCAGCCGGCGTCATTACTGGCACCCTGGCCTTGTTTGTGCCGCAAATTATGGGCATTGGCTACGATACCCTGCGTCTGGCCCTTCACGGCGAAGTCGCCCTGATAGCACTTGTGATTATCGCTGGGGCAAAAATCATCGCCACCTCAATCACCGCAGGGGCGGGCATGCCAATCGGCATTATTGGACCAAACCTGCTGATCGGCGCCTGCCTGGGGGGTGCCATGGGTATCATCGGTAATCAATTCATGCCCAACCTCGCCTCCGATCCGACCTTGTATATCCTCATCGGCATGGGCTCAGCCATGGGCGCTGTCATGAATGCGCCGCTGGCCGCCATGCTTGCAGTTCTTGAGTTAACCCACTCGATGAGTATTGGCATGCCTGCAATGCTGGCCATTGTTGCCGCGACCCTTACCAGTACCGGACTCTTCCGCCAACGCTCATTACACCAGACAATTCTTCGACAAATGCAGCGTGCGGTACCAGACGATCCCCTGAACCAGCTACTGCACCGGACTCATGCTGGTTCGATTATGGATACTCGGGCAGTGAGAGTTCCAGCTTCGCTGACTCTGGAAGACAGGGAGCCCTTACTTGAATTCAGCCCCACCTGGTGTCTGGTGGGTAGGGACGGTAAAGACCTTTACCTGGTGAAGGGTGAAGAACTACTGGCATGGCTGGCGCAATACGATGATATCGAAGACATCGATATTACCGAGTCGGACATTCGGCGCTGGACCCTGACCAGTGTGCCGATGCAGGCCAGTCTTCGACAAGCCATGGACAGTATTGGCAAAGACACTGCGGAAGCCGTCTGCGTTTACGAGCGCAGTCACTCCGCGAGCCAACCGATTTTGCACGGTGTCATCACTCGAGAAGGCATCGAGAAATTCACTCTGGCCCAGCTCTAACAAAGGAAAAGTTCACTATGCTCTGGCTCTGGCTGAAAGCGTTGCACATTATCTTCATGGTCTGCTGGTTCGCTGGCCTGTTTTACCTGCCACGCATATTCGTTAACTATGCGGCCGCAGAAAACCCGGACACAAAAGTAACCCTCGCCCAAATGGCCCACCGTCTCTACCGCTTTATCACCCCCTTTATGTTCATCCTGGCGGCACTGGGGATAGGCCTGATCCTGCTCAACCCTGCTTTGTTGCAGGCAAAGTGGCTTTGGCTAAAGCTGGGCGGAATGCTCTTTTTAGTGGTCTACCACTTCCAGTGTGGCAACTACGTCAAGGCCATGCTTGAAAACCGGGATGACCACAGCCATGTGTTTTACCGCTTTTTCAATGAGGTGCCCGTGCTGTTTTTGTTTGCGATGGTAATACTTGCGGTGTTGAAGCCATTCTGAGAGCGCTGGATATTCTCTTCCCCAAGCCCGATAATTCGCTTCCACCCCTTCCAGGGGTAAGCTTTCACCAGTCAGGGCATGAGATTCTATGAGCACCTCGCAGCAACTATTCGAACGCGCACGCAAACACATTCCGGGGGGTGTTAACTCACCCGTGCGGGCATTCAAGGCGGTGGGAGGAACCCCGGTCTTCATCGAGCGCAGCGAGGGTGCCTACGTTTTCGATAGCGAAAACAAACGCTACATCGATTATGTGCTGTCATGGGGACCCATGCTCATGGGACATAACCACCCCACCGTCCGCGAAGCCGTGATTAAACAGAGCGAAAAAGGCCTCAGCTTCGGGGCTCCCACTGAGTTGGAGATTCAACTGGCAGATCGTATCTGCGACATCATGCCCGGAATGGACATGGTGCGTATGGTCAATTCTGGCACCGAGGCCACGATGAGTGCCATCCGCCTGGCGAGGGGCTACACCGGCCGGGACACTATTGTAAAATTTGAAGGCTGCTATCACGGCCATTCGGACTCACTGTTAGTTAAAGCAGGATCAGGTGCACTGACCCTCGGCGTGCCCAGCTCGCCGGGTGTGCCCGCGGCCCTCGCAGATCACACGATGACACTGACCTACAATGACCCGGAAGGCGTGCGCAAAGCCTTTGCTGAACATGGCGATAGCATTGCCTGTGTCATTGTAGAACCGGTGGCGGGTAACATGAATTGCATCCCTCCGGCCCCGGGATTTTTGGAGTCCTTGCGAGAGGTTTGCAATGACAGTGGCGCAGTGTTGATTCTGGACGAGGTCATGACAGGATTTCGTTTTGGCCTGCAGGGTGCCCAGGGTTACTACGGTGTGGAGGCGGACCTCACCACGCTGGGCAAAGTCATCGGTGGCGGCATGCCAGTAGGCGCATTTGGCGGCAAACGGGAAATCATGGAGCAAATTGCGCCGCTGGGTCCGGTGTACCAGGCCGGCACTTTGTCGGGCAATCCCATCGCCATGGCAGCCGGCCTTGCTACCCTGGAAGTTATTTCTGCCGACGGATTCTATGATCCAGTATTCCAGCGAACCGAGCAGCTGTGCTCAGGCCTGCGCCAGGCAGCAGAAGAAACCGGCGTGCCATTTACAACCAACTGCGCGGGCACCATGTTTGGCGGCTTTTTCACCGAGGCTGAGAGCATTGAAAACTATGCCCAGGTAATGGCCTGCGATAACGAGCGCTTCAACCGCTTCTTCCACCTGATGCTGGAAGCTGGCGTTTATCTGGCCCCGGCTTCCTATGAGGCCGGCTTTACTTCAAGTGCCCATACCGATGCGGACATAGAAGCTACCGTGACCGCAGCCCGTAATGCCTTTGCCGCGCTTTAATTGAGGACACGTCATGACCTTCAGCTCAAACCGAGGCCCCTTCCCCACGACCCGAATGCGTCGGTTGCGGGCCAATGAATTCTCTCGACGAATGGTTAGCGAAAGTTCGCTCACGCCGGCGGATTTGATTTTTCCGGTGTTCGTACTGGACGGGGAAGGCAATCGCGAGGCGATTCCTTCCATGCCCGGCATCGAACGCCTGAGTATTGACCTGCTGGTTACCCAGGCCCGGGAAATTGCGTCACTGGGTATCCCTGCCATCGCCTTGTTTCCGGTCGTCGGTGACAACAAAAAGAGCCTGATGGCAGAAGAAGCCCATAATCCTGACGGATTGGTGCAGCGAACAGTAAGGTCGATCAAAGACGCAGTTCCGGAACTGGGCGTCGTCACCGATGTTGCCCTGGACCCATTCACCACCCATGGCCAGGATGGCATCATCGATGACAGCCACTATGTGCTCAACGACGTCACCACCGAAGTACTGGTAAAGCAGGCCTTGTCCCACGCCGTCGCAGGGGCTGACGTTATCGCACCGTCAGACATGATGGACGGACGAATTGGCGCCGTGCGCCAGGCGCTGGAAGAAGCGTCCTTTCCCAACACGTTGATCATGTCTTACGCGGCAAAGTACGCCTCCAGCTATTACGGCCCATTCCGCGATGCTGTGGGCAGCGCTGGCAACATCAAAGGCGGTAACAAGTTCAGCTACCAAATGGATCCTGCCAATTCCGATGAGGCCCTGCACGAGTGCGCACTGGACCTCGCCGAGGGTGCCGATATGATCATGGTTAAGCCCGGCATGCCCTATCTGGACATCGTTCGCCGCGTTAAGGACGAACTCAGGGCACCGACTTTTGCCTATCAGGTGAGTGGCGAATACGCCATGCATCAGGCTGCTTTTGCGAACGGCTGGCTTGAACCCGAATCGGTCATGCTGGAATCACTGCTGGCTTTCAAGCGCGCAGGCTGTGATGGCATCCTGACTTATTTCGCCATCGAAGCAGCAAAAGCCCTGCAGTAAGACCATGCTCCGTCGCCACCTGCTCTGCCTTTTCCTGCTGCTTGCTAACAGCGGCAGTGTCGCCGCCTGCGAGTGTTTGTGGCAGGGCTCTTTTACCGACGTTCAAGCCGACACCGACCTGGTAGTGACCGGCACTATCGCCTCTGGCAAGGGCAACTCAGTCGATCTCAGCATTGCCCAAACCCTGCGCGGAACAAGCCCTGTCCAGCAAGTTCGTATCTGGCTTAAACGAGAGGATAACTGCCGCCCGGAACCGGATTTGTTTCCCCCTGGCTCAAGCTGGGTAATGGCCCTGGATCGCATTGATCAAATGATACCCGGGGGCTTCAACCCCGGCACCCCAAATATCAGCTTTGGACGGGTCGGCGACTATCAGCTATCCAGTTGCGGCGGTTATTGGCTAAAACTTAGCAACCAGCATGTCACCGGGGCACTGGTAGACGCACCGCGGTGGGCCCATGAGCCCAAGATGACACCCGTGCTGCTGGACCTGGTCGCTGCCTTTGTCGCCGGGACTATAGACGCCTCAGCACTGCTGGAGGCTAGCCGCGAAGACCCCGCCTTGCGCGATCTCATGCTCGATACTCGCGCTTTTATGCGCGGCGACGAGGAATGAGACGCCCTTCACAAACTGGGAAAATGTCTGGATAAAGCAGGTTTTCACCTCCGCATTGCGGTATAAGGGGTGAAATGCACGGATAATTAAAACGATTACATGAAAAGCGTGCTGCAACAAATCACCCGCGTCAGGGATTGGTGGATCGCACTTTGCACCGGTCGTGATCCACTTCGCCCCCTGGATGAAGAACACTATCGGCAGCGCATCCTGGCGATTACCAGTTTCTTCTGGCTCCTCACCGTTGTTGGCGTCACCGTTGTTACGCCGCTCATTATTGACCTATCTCCCGAGGGCAGTCTCGCAGCGACCACGCTACTGGTCATTACCGGATTCAGTGTTCTGGTCAGCATCCTGATACTGCGCTACCTGAACAATCGTATTGCGGCCTTGCATATGCTGCTGCTGGTTTATACCGGAGCATTTGCAGTAGCCTGTGCCTACTTTGGCGGCACACGCTCTCCCACTTACGCACTGTTAATACTCGCCCCGGTTATGGCCTCGATTGTGGGCGGCACAGGTGCCGGGTTGTTCTGGACTTCTTTGGTACTGCTTATCTGGACGGTCATCCTCGGTCTGGAACGCCTGGGAATGCAATTCACCCAGATCATACTTCCGCAAAATTACAACCTGGCGATTACCATCGCCTATGCTGCCATGGGACTCGCGGTAGTCAGCGTCATCATGGTATATGCGGAAATGAACAAGCACCTTCGAGAGGCGCTGCAGGGAGCCAACAGTGAGTTGGACTATCTCTCTACCCATGATGACCTTACCGGACTCTACAACCGACGCTTTTATGAGCAACGTATGGCACGGTCGCTGGAAAGCGCGGAAGCCACCGGAAAAACCATTGGTCTGTTAATGTTCGATTTGGACGACTTCAAAATCATTAACGATACCCATGGTCACGGCATGGGAGACGCCCTGCTTATCAAACTTGGAGAACGGCTGCGCACACAGGTCAGGGACATCGATCTCATCGCACGACTGGGCGGAGACGAATTTGTCGTGCTCATGGAACACCTGCGTTCATCAGAAGACCTACCCCAGATCGCTGCCAAGCTGGTCGCGTCCATAGAGCAACCGGTCAAAATACGCAATCAGATAATGGCACTGAAGGTCAGTTGCGGCGTTGCCCTGTACCCGCAGGACGGCTACAGTCGCGCCGAACTCGAAGAAAAAGCCGACAAAGCCATGTACCGGGCAAAAAAACGCGATAGCTCTATCGAATCAAACCCAATACTGCACTAGGCCCGGCGCCAACGTGGACGCAAGGGGTTGTCACCTCCCTCAACCAAGTCCATCAGCTCATCCAGCATCATCAGTGAAAGACCCCAGATGCAGCGCCCCTGATATCGGTAACAAGGCAGGGGAATCTTCACGCCCTTGAAATCCCACGTCATTTTTTCTCGATTACCCGCATCCAACAGAAACTCCAGAGGCACCCATACCACTTCAGCCACCTCATAATTAGGCGTAAACTCAACCTCTCTTTCGAGGTGAAACACAAAAGGGCTGACTGCCATTCCAAGAGCGCTCTTGCGAGGCCGGGCATTGAGATCGGTAAGGCGACCTAAACAGCGATCCATGGGCCCCAGAGTCAAACCGACCTCTTCTTCCGTTTCCCGCACGGCCACCGAGTATCCGTTAGCGTCGGTTTTATCCATGCGCCCACCAGGAAAAGCCATATGGCCAGACCATGGGTCACCTTCCCTTTCTGAACGCTTAATCATTAAGATGTGCAGCTCTCCCTGTCTCACTTGCAGCACCATGGCGACGGCCGAACGCTTCATCAGTGGCCGTAAAAAAGGCTTCTTGGGGTTGTATGCCAACAAGCGTGTTTCAATAAGCTGTAACAGGGAAACCGACAACAGAGCGCATCCATAACTATTTAGAGGATTAAGCCAGCCCCTTGTATCAGTTACAAGTGACAACGGGGCGGCAGCAATTTATGAACCAATCTCCACTGCTTACGCTGCAAGATGTGCAACTGGTATACCGCGCTCTTCCCGCGCTAAAACACATCGATTGGCAGATTCAAAAGGGTGAGCAATGGGCCTGCCTTGGCCCCAATGGCTCTGGCAAAACCAGCCTCGCCAATATCATTACCGGGCAAGCCAAACACTATTCTGGCCAGCTCCTGCGCTCAACCGTGCTCCAATCCCGAGGGGTAGCCTATGTTTGCTTTGAACAGGCGCGGGCGCTGTGCGAGCGCGACAAAAAACTCGACGACTCCGAAACACGGGCAGACGCCACCGACCCCGGCACCCTGGTTCGCCAGGTCATCCTCGACAGGCGAGAAGCTGATGCACGCTTCACTTTTTGGGTAGAAAGGCTCGGCATCGGCCACATTCTCAACCGGGGACTGCGCTATATCTCCACCGGAGAGATGCGCAAGACTTTATTGATCAAGGCCATACTCAGCGACCCCGCACTGCTGATACTTGATTCACCGCTGGACGGGCTGGACGCCCAATCGCAGCTGGAACTGGTTGGCATCATTGACGAACTACTTCGCTCGAACCAGGCAGTGCTGATGCTATGCCGACAGCCGGATGACCTGCCCGAGGGTATTTCACATCTGCTGGTATTGGACAATGGTGCTGTGCTGGCATCAGGCGAACGCAAGAGCGTGCTGGCACAAACTGCCGTCAGAACGCTGCTGTACCCGCCACTTCCCTCGCTTGGACCTTTACCTAGTCCTGCACCGCGAGGGTATGTCATACCGCAAAACTGCCCTCTGCTCGACCTGAAGGGAGTCAACGTCAGCTACGGTGAGTTGCAGGTGCTAGCCAATGTGGATTGGCAATTCGATCACGGGCAGCATTGCTATGTTTCTGGGCCCAATGGCTGTGGCAAGAGTACTTTGCTGAGCCTGGTCACCGGAGACAACCACAAGGCCTACGGCCAGAACATCACACTGTTCGGGATACCCAGGGGTTCGGGTGAAAGCATTTGGGAGATCAAACAGAAATACGGCCAACTGGACAATCAACTCCACCTCAACTTCGCCAAAGGGATGAAAGTGCTGGAAGTCGTGCTGTCCGGCTTCTTCGACAGCATCGGCCTCTACGATGACTGGGGTGACGAACAGAGAACGGTATCACAACAGTGGCTCGAAGCGCTGGGCCTGGCGGCTATCGAAAGAGAAGGTTTCGACGCCCTGTCCTTCGGGTTACAGCGCATGGTTCTGCTGGCGCGCGCGATGGTGAAGTCGCCGACCATTCTGCTGCTGGACGAGCCGACCCTGGGACTCGATGGTCATCACCGTCGCTTGATGTTGCGCGCCATCGACCACATCGCAGGCAATACCGACTGTCAGGTAATTTTTGTGAGTCACTCTGAGGGCGATGTGCCCCGTTGTATTAACCAGCGTCTGCGCTTCCAACCCAGTGCTGGTGGTTTTACCGTCACCTGCGAAAACCGCTAGCGCGTATAAGCCCGCAAGGCATCGCATTGTCGACTGCCAGAACAATACAGCAAGCCCCGTTCAGCCGTCGCCTGGGCCTGGGCCCCATTGCCGGCAGCGGCATGCGTTTGCGCCAGGCCCAGGTAAATCTCTGCATTATCCGGGTCAATGCGCTGGGCTCGCTCCAGATAAGCCAGCGACTGGTCATAGTCCCCTTGTTCCCTCGCGGTGCTGGCTTTGGCCAATAATCCGCTATGAGCATGGGTTTCATTGGTTCTCGGTGGTGTAACGGGTTCTGCAACGGGCGGCTGGGTGACCACGGGCTCTGTAGCCTCCGGCTCACCCGTCTCTATCGTTGGCAAAGAATAGGGATTAGAGCCACACGCACTCAGCACCAGAGACATTACAAACCAAAGTAAGGGGGATCTGATAGTGAAAAGCCGCACATCGAGCTCCAGAAAAACATCGGCCGAGCAGTGTAACCCAGACGCCTGGCACAACCGACAGTATTAAAACCGTAATTCAACCGGACCCAGATCAAAAAACGATCAGCTTTTTACTCACTTTTAGCGCAGTAATGCCAGAATGGGGTATCGGGAGCAACAGGATGTGTTTATGCCGGTTTTAAGGGCGTTACGGGTTTGGCCACTAGTGATTGGTTTTCTGGCGGCCTGCAACTCACCAACGGCAGTTCCACCCATAGGCGAAGAAGTACCTCCAGACAATGCCTTGATTGCGGTCGAGGCGTTTCGTGGTGAAGATCGTTATTTTCTCCGGTACCAGCACGGGGAAGAATATTACTACGCCGCCGGTGACCTGAAGGGGCGCCAACTACTGGAAAAAACCAATACCGGCGGCTACCAGGCCGCTGAAGTGAATACCCTGATTCCCGAGCCTCTGGAAGACTGGAATGGGCTGCGCGAACGACTGACCCCGGTACCTATCCTTGGGCTGGACGCCTGGGCAAGATTTCGAGAGCGCATTTTTAAAGGTTTCATGCCCACGCGGGGCAATAGTGGTGTCGCTGTCAGTTTCGAGCGCGGCGACTACTTTTTCTTTTATGACCGCGCCGGCCGCTTCCGTGCTCGCCGACTCATCGACAAGCCCCCCTGGTACGAGGTGGTGGGTAGCATCAACCTGGAACAGTATTACCATCAATGGCAGCCCCTGCTTTTGCAGTTTCTCGCTGAAGAAGGTGTGAAGAGTGAAGAAGTCTTGTTCAACACAGGGGATCTTGAAGCAGGCGCCATCCCCTTTATTTACATCAATACCCGCAGACAGGTCATTGTGCTGATTCGTTATGACGAGTTACCCGAAAGCATGGAAGGCCAGATACCCGCGGCCCACTGGCTGCAATCGCTATGGCACTTCATCGGCAGTCATACCTACAGTGTACCCATGCGTCCGTTCACCTCCGCCCAGTCTCTTATCGCGCTGCTGGCTGACACTGCCGTGCAACCCGGGCGCGGCATGTTAAGCCCGCTTCCCCGGGGGGGCGCCATTCCCCCATTGTCGGATTCGCCCGGCATGGACCTTGTGGCCTGGGAAAAAGAACTGGATGATTATCTGGGGCGGGAATCCAGTCAGGGCAAGATAGACTTTCTGGTGGACGGCGACAGTTTTTTCCCACGCTTTATCGACACCGTGGCATCTGCGCAGACGTCAGTGGATATCAGGGCTTACATTTTTGACAATGACGATGTGGCCCTGACTATTGCTGAGCTGCTGAAACGCCGATCCCTGGAGGGTATAGACACACGTGTACTGTTTGACGGCCTGGGTACCATCATGGCCGGCGGCGAAAAATCAGCATCACTGCCAGAGAGCCATCGCACACCCATCTCTATTCACAGCTACCTCGAGCAAAACTCGGACATCGATGTCAGGGCTGTCAAAAATACCTGGTTAATGGGCGACCATGTCAAAACCATGATCATAGACCAGCGCACTGCCTTTCTCGGGGGCATGAATATTGGTCGCGAGTACCGCTACGACTGGCACGACCTGATGATGGAGGTGACCGGGCCCGTCGTGGACGAGATCAACCGCGAATTTAATAACGCCTGGGCACAAGCTGGCTGGTTCGGTGACTTCGGCGTGATGCTCGCCCGGGACCCAAAACCGATCAACAGCTGGTCTGGCGGCTACCCACTGCGTTTGATCCATACTCGCCCTGGACAACAGGAAATCTTCAATTTGCAACGGGAAGCCATACGTAAGGCCAATCAATACATCTACATCGAGAATGCCTACTTCACAGATGACCAGCTTTTAAGTGAATTGATAGATGCGCGGCGCCGTGGCGTAGACGTAAGAGTCATCATCCCGCTGGAAACAGATCGTGGTCTCATCACTCGCAATATTGCCACCGCGGCCAACCAGATGCTGGAGCACGGCATCCGGGTTTACATCTACCCGGGCTTCACCCATGCAAAAGCAGCAATATTCGACGGCTGGGCCTGCGTGGGCAGTGCTAACTTTGATCGACTCAGCCTTAAGATCAATCGGGAGATTAATGTCGCCACTTCGGAACCCGTGGCTGTGCAGGAACTACTGGATGAATTATTCCTGCCAGACTTTGAACACTCACCCGAACTGACCGAGCCCTTCCCCCAGAATTGGGCAGACTCCGTCATAGAAATGGTGGGGGACTACGTTTTTTGACTAGTCACCAAAGAGGGACTGGAACCAGTCGCGAATACCGCTCTTTTTGGGCGAACAATTGGTACTGCGCCCGGGCTGTGAACCCTCAATAAACGGCATGCTCTGGGCATTGGGACAACCCTTGCCAGTGAGATAACCGCTGCTGGTGTCAATAGTCTGCACCTCCACGCCCTCTGGCATGTTGTAGGCCAAGGAGCGTTTGCTGGCTGCTCCCATAAAGTGTGACCAGACTTTCAGGGCACCGCTGCTCCCGGTCAATCCTGTGCCCCCATTATCGTCCCGGCCAACCCAGCTCACCGTTAGCAGGTCTCCTGAAAAACCCGCAAACCAGGAGTCGCGGCCATCGTTGGTCGTGCCCGTCTTACCCGCCAGCGTCAGGTTATCGGGTATCGAACGGTAGGCCCCCTTTCCTGTGCCGTTACGCATCACATCGATCAGGGCATACTGCAACAGATAAACCGCCTGCAGGCTAACCTCCCGGTCATAAGTCAGCTCATAACGCGTGTCGATTTTCCCGCGGGCATCCAGGACTGTTCTTATCGTTTTCAGCGGGGTTCGGTAGCCACCCGAGGCGATGGTCTGGTACATGGTCGCCATATCAAAGGGAGAGTATTCGCCAGCACCCAGCGTTAAAGCCGGCACTTCGGGGACATAGTGCTCAATACCTAACCTGCGCAACATATCCGCAACGTTATCCAGTCCCAGGTCCAGCCCCAATCTGGCCGTCGCCAGGTTGTAGGATTTTGATAGCGCCTTGAACAGCAGCACATCACCATGGGCGACCCGGTCAAAGTTTCTGGGCTGCCAGGGCTCTCCCCCCGGTTGCGGTACCGACAGCTCAGTATCTGCAATGATGGAGGCCAGGGAATATCGATCCGGCTGCTCCAGTGCTGCGAGATAAACCGCAGGTTTGAGCAGGGAGCCCGCAGGCCTGCGTGCATCCAGGGCACGGTTAAAACCGGCGTAACTCACCTTGCGGCCACCCACCAAGGCAGCCACTTCCCCACTGTCAAAACGGGTAACGATCGAAGCGCTCTGCAACTCCCCTCCCGCGTCCAGCTGATTCATTACTGTGCGGGTACTTTGCTCCAGTTTGTGCTGTAGCAATGGATCGAACGCCGTCAAAATACCCAGGCCCTCGGACGTCAGGTCTTGTTCCCGGTAATCCTGGCGCAGCTGCCTGCGCACCAGATCCAGATAGGCCGGGAACGTATCGCGAATTCTCGGCGCAGTGTTGAGGCCCAGGGGCATCGCCCGGGCGACCAGTGCATGCTCCTCAGAAATCACCCCCTGTTCTACCATGAGGCCTAGCACCACGTTGCGCCGTGCTCTAGCCCGATCGGGATTACGCTGCGGGTTGTACAGCGATGGGCCCTTGATCATGCCCACCAGCAGGGCCTGCTGGTGCAATCCCAACTGATCCAGCGGTGTGTCAAAGTAGTGCCGCGCGGCAAGGGCGAAGCCATGAATGGCCCGCGGCCCTTCCTGGCCCAGGTAAACTTCGTTGAGATAACTCTCAAGAATCTGGTCTTTCTCGTAATGCAGCTCCAGCAAAATAGCCATCAGCACTTCGTTGAGCTTGCGCACGATGGTGCGTTCCGGTGTCAGGTAATAGTTCTTCACCAGCTGCTGGGTAATCGTACTGCCGCCTGCAACTACCCGGCCTGACACCAGGTTGCTGTAGGCTGCTCTGGCGATACCGGTAATGGAAAAGCCCCAGTGCTGGTAGAAGCGCTGGTCTTCCACTGCCAGCAAGGCCTGCCACAGGGTTTCCGGCACATCTTCCAAGCGCACCAGCATGCGATCCTCACCATGAGTCGGGTAAATACCGCCAATTTGCGCCGGGTCAAGACGCATCAGGTCTATGCCACCGCCCTGTTCACTAATGGACTGAACCCGGGTAGCACCCAGCTCCACAATAACTCGCCTGGCCGGCTCCCGTTCCCCTGGAAAATCGAAACCACGTGTATAAATTTCAAAGCGCCCGCGGTTGCGTGCCACTTGCCCGGGATTGCGGGTATGGCTGACCTTTCGATAACCCAGCACTTCCAGCTCGTAGGCTAAATCGTCCGGGCTCAACTCAGCGCCGGCATACAACTCCAGCGGTCTGGCAAACACCTTGGCGGGCAGCTCCCACATTTTATCGGCAAAGGTTGTGGTGATGCGGGCGTCAAGATAAATCAGGTAACCGGCGCCAATGACCAGCAGGACAACGAAGAACTTGAACAGGAGGTGACGGGTTTTTCTCATAGCGGGCGAGTGTAACGCACTTCACGACACTATTTACCCATCCATGATGCAAAGCA
Source organism: Halioglobus sp. (assembly GCA_039979015.1). GTDB lineage: Bacteria > Pseudomonadota > Gammaproteobacteria > Pseudomonadales > Halieaceae > Halioglobus. The sequence continues at coordinate 100,039 of JBDWAD010000022.1, read as the reverse complement.
TTAAAGACTTTAAACCGTGGCGTTTATCAGGATAATAGCCCGCTGATCTTCTACAGGACTCGCAACATGAAAAAGTACGTGGCTTACGGCATCGGCGCAGCGCTGGTGGACACTGAAATCAAGGTTGAAGACAGTGAACTGGTGCAGATGAACGTCGAGAAGGGCATGATGACTCTGGTTGATGCTGACCGACAAACTGAACTGCTCGGCCACCTTGAAGGGCACCTGGTAAAAGCCAGTCACGCCAGTGGCGGCAGTGCCGGCAACTCCATGATTGCTGCTGCACAGTTCGGCGGCCCCACCTTTATGTCCTGCAAAGTCGCTAACGACTCCGACGGTGATATCTACATCGCCGACATGGAAGCAGCGGGCGTTGACCACTGCCTGACCGGCGAGCGCGAAGAGGGCACCACCGGCAAGTGCCTGGTGCTTATTTCTCCAGACGCCGAGCGGAGCATGAACACCAACTTGTCGATCAGCGAGACTCTGTCAGTCGAGCAGCTGGTTCCGGGAGCCATCACCCAGTCAGAGTACCTTTACATTGAGGGTTACCTGGTGACCTCTCCAACAGGCAGGGCAGCGGCCGTCAAGGCCAAGGCAATCGCTGAAGAGGCGGGGGTGAAAACCTCTATCAGTTTTTCAGACCCGGGCATGGTGGAATTTTTCCGCGAAGGCATGGAAGAGATGGTTGGCGATCGAGTCAACCTGGCCTTTTGTAATGAGGCGGAAGCACTGGGCTGGGGACAGACAGACAACCTTGACGTCGCCATCGAAAAGCTGAAGCAGGTCGCCGACACTTTTGTCATCACCCTGGGGAGCGAAGGTGCGGTCACCTTCGACGGCGAGGCCCTGGTGGAAATACCACCCCACAAGGTTCACGCTGTGGACAGCAACGGTGCTGGCGATATGTTCGCTGGCGCTTTCTTATACGCGATTACCCGCGGCGAAGACTTCCCCACCGCAGGGCGCTTTGCCAGCCTTGCTGCAGGCAAGATTGTGGCCAGTTACGGCCCTCGTCTGCCAGCGGCAGATTACCCGGCTCTGCGCGCGGAGTTTTTTGGGGACTAAAACAAATCAATCTGTTTATCCACCAGGCCCCGATAGGACATCCCTAAAAACCCCAGGATTCCGTCGGCCACGGGCTCTAGTTGACGTTCAACATACTGCTCGTAATCCAGCGGGGCTTTCGCGCTTTCAGCGGGTTCGGCACCCGCCGTGGTTATCACGTACTCCACCCAGCTTCCGCGGGTGGGGGGCTGCAGTCCACGCTCTTCATAGAGCCGCGCCGCCTGCACATGGGGTGGCACATTACGCTCATATTCATCCAGCTTACGACGCAGGCGCTTGCGATAAATCAACTCATGATCACGCTCGCCCGCTCTGAGCTGAGCTGTCACCTGCTTCACATAGTCATTGAAAGGCTCTTCATAAAATACCCGGCGATACAGCTCCTCCTGAAAATCCCGAGCCAGGCGCGTCCAGTCTGTGCGCACATTCTCCAGGCCTTTGAACACTAACTGGTCGCCCGCCTTAGCGGAGACCACTCCCGCATAGCGTTTCTTGCTGCCTTTTTCCGAGCCTCTCACCGTCGGCATCAGAAAGCGCTTATAGTGAGTTTCAAACTCCAGTTCCAGGGCGCTATCCAGCCCGAATTCATTGCTTATTCGCTCACTCCACCAGCGATTAAGATCCTGCTCAAGCGCTCGTCCCGCATTGACCGCCTCTGTATCCGATCCTGCCTCCTGTATCCAGACAAAGACCGAGTCCGTATCGCCATAGATCACCCTGTGCCCCGCCTCTTCGATGTAATCGCGGGTGCGCTGCAGTATCTGGTGGCCTCGACGAGTAATGGAGCTCGCCAACCGGGCATCGAAAAAGCGACAACCCGGCGTCCCCAGTACACCGTAAAAGCTGTTCATAATAATCTTGATTGCCTGGGACAGCGGACCATCCCCCACTCGCTTGGCCTCATCGCGCTGCTGCCAAAGCTGCTGGATCAGCTGCGGCAGAATATGCCCCTCGCGGGCAAAGCGCGCTTCCAGAAAGCCAGGTACCGTGGCCTCCTCATCCAACTCCCCGGAAACACCCAGCGCCAAACCCAGTGGGTCGATACCAAAAGTACGAATAATGCTGGGATACAGACTTTTAAAGTCCAATACCAATACGTGATCATAAATGCCCGGTGTGGAATCCAGCACCCACCCGCCAGGGCTGGCAGTATGGTCGCGGCTGGCATTGGGTGCCACATAGCCTGCCCGGTGCAGCCGCGGCAGATAAAGATTATCAAAGGAAGCGACGGAGCCTCCCATGCGATCCATATTCAGGCCGGTCATCGCCGTCCTTGCAAGCGCGAAATCGATCATCGAAGTGGCCTGGAAGATGCGTGAAACCAGCTCACAGTCCTTCAGGTTGTAAGCTGCCAGAGCGGTTTTGTCCTCCCGGAACTGACGGCCAATTTCCTCACCCCGATCCGAGCCGTGGATCAGCTTACCTTCGCCCAATAACTCGTGAGCCACGTTGTTCAAAGCAAAGCTCTCGAAGCTGTAAAACGCGGCTCGCAGCATATCGATACCATCAAGAACCACCCTGCCCGGGCACTGCACCGCCTTACGCTCACCGTCATCGTCCAGATTACGCCAGTGGGCCGGTCGACGGTCCCGACCCAATAGCAGCCTTCGCCCCAACTGGTCCGCTACCCTTTGCAGGTACCAGCAATCAAAATTGATAACATTCCACCCAATCAACACATCGGGATCGTAGTCCTCCAGCCAGTCAAGGAAGTCATGTAAAACTGCTTCCTGGCTTGCGCAGCTCTGCACATAATCCTGCTCGGCCCCCTCACCCAACATAAACACCTTGCGCGTTTGCTCATCACCACAAACACCGTGCACGGCGATCGAGAAGAGCTGCACGCCTGACATGGCTGTTTCGATATCAAAAGAGACGACTTTTAATTGAGGCCGATACTCAGCGCTGCGAATAGCCGGGTTTTCCAGGCGCAGGTAGGCCCCGCGCTTAACGGGAGTTCCCAGTAACTGCGCACCCCCGGTGACGAAGCGTTCGACCAGAAAACGGTCTGCCGGGTTTATATCTGCCTCCTGAGGGTCCAGACCGGCTTCTTGCAAACGATCCGCCAGGCGCCTGGATTGACGATAACTTCGGCAGTAAACACCCACGACCGGTTGCAGTGAAAAGTTGCGGAGTTGGAGTGGGCGAAATTCGGCGCCAGCCTCAGCACCAAGAAGCGCTTGCGCCTGTACCGCCTCTTCCGACGAGAGAAAAAATACACTTTCCTCTTCGCGTATCAGCGCGCACAGCGGGCCATGGTCTGTTGCAAACCAGTATTCGAGCTCGATACCACCGGGACCATCGCGCCAGTTGCGTGTGAGCAGGAACCCGGTAAAAGTCTGTGCCGTCAACGCTGCTCCCTTGTCATCACTCACCGTTAAACTTAAGCTATGCTCCCCCGACCGGGGTTTTATTCAAAAGGTACTCGCATGAACAAGCCCGTTATCAAACCCGATCCTCTCTACCAATTATTACGCAACGAGGATATCAAGAGTTTCAACGAGCAGCGGGACTCCCTGGACAACAGCGACCTGAAGAGCGGCGACTATCGCGGGCGAGACCTGCGTAACATGAATGCCGACGGACTGGATTTCAGTAACTCTTATTTTCGCAACGCAGACCTCAGCGGTATCGACTTCCGCAATACCAATCTGGAAGGGGCGAGCCTGCTGGATGCCAAACTCTCTGGCACCTACTTCCCCAAAGAGCTTTCTGCAACTGAGATACGCCTGTCACTGGACACTGGCACCCGCTTACGTTACTTCCAGGACTGATTCTCAGCCCTGAAGTAGCAGGTCACGCAAGTCGATAATCGCGGCATTGGCCCGACTGATGTAGGAAGCCATTACCAGCGAGTGATTTGCCACTATCCCAAAGCCAGTGCCATTAAGAATGATCGGACTCCACAGGGTCTCCTGAGATGCTTCCAACTCACGAATAATTTGCTGCAGGCTGACTCGAGCATTCTTTTTCTCTAACACGTCCGCAAAATCCACTTCCAGGGCTTTGAGAAAGTGAATCAATGCCCAGGTAGTACCCCGCGCTTCATAAAACACATCGTCAATTTCCAACCAGGGTGTTTTCACCTCCATCTCCCGGGGCGCTGCGGTTGACTGACTGGCACCCGCATCTCCCGCCAGGTCGGTGTTGATGCGACGCTGACCGACGCTGGCTGACAGGCGCTGAGACAATGAGCCCAGACGCGTGTTTACCGTCGACAACCAGTAGCGGAGATTGTCAGCGCGGGCATAAAACTGCGCTTCGGCCTGGGTCGAATCAGACAGGCGGCGGTAATAACTGCGGGTGTAGCCCAGCGCCTGACGGTATTCGGATTCCGAGGAAGGCAGGATCCAGCTATCAGAGTCGAAGTGGTAGCGAGGCTCTGCCATCGCAAGATCCTTGTCCTCTGTCGACTGGGACTGGGAGCGACTGAATACTTCGCGCATCGCTCTGGATAAGTCGCGCACCTGAACCAGAGCGCCGTATTCCCAGTTAGGCATATTGTCCAGCCAGAGGCCCGGAGGAAAACGGTCGTTGTGGGTGTAACCACCCGGCTTCTCAAGCAGGGTTTCCATCACGCCCATCAGAGCCGCAGTAGTGACCGATCCGGTCACGACTTCACCCCCATCGGCAGCGGCATATTCGGCAGCCTTCTCGCTGGGATCAAAATGGTCAGGCGTCAGACTCCAGATCATTCCAAACACAGTGGCGATTAACAGATAGGCAACCAGCGCCACAAGAACCCAACGCACGGGTTTGGTATCGGGAAAGAAATCAATGAGGCTATCGCGCCAGTCAGCCAGGGTTTCTTTTACTGCATTCATCCGTGTATCGCCTTCTTAGTGATGTTGGTGATGTTGATGTGGGTTCTCTTCAGCACTTTTGCGCACTGCCGCGTCAGTACAGACCTCACCGCCGGCCTTAAATTGCAGGCACATCCGTTGACTATCACCCGCTTTGGGCATCGCAGCCAGGTCAAACAGCATGAAATGTGCGCCACCCGGCGCCAGCGCCCGGGTCTTCCCCGGCTCAATGGTCAGTGTAGTCAATTGCTCCATCCTGACGAGTCCCTCCACTTCCCGGGTAGTATGCATCTCGACCCGGCCCACGCCCGCTATCTCAGCCCCTATCAATTTGATGGGAACTGCACTTTCGTTAGTGATGGCAGCATAGGCCGCTGTCACCGACTGGGTGGGCGGCAACGCTCTAATCCAGACGTCAGAAAGCGCCACAGTCGGCTCTTTGGCTACGACCAGCGCGGAACAAAGGCTCAGAACACAAACAACCAGGGTACGAATTGGTAACACGAATAACTCCGAAGGAAACTATCGCAGGAAAACAGCGTCCTACACTATACCATCGCTGACAGGACCAGGGCAGCGGATTGGGGGATACCGTCAACACTGATAGACTGCGCACCTCGGGATCAGTCAACTCAGGCACACAAGGACAAACATGCGCGCACTGTTCGCTGCACTACTCATTCTCACCTCTGGCCTGGCCCTGGGCCAGACGCTGGATTCTTCTCCAGCTGGCTTATTCGGCGACTCTGCGTCCCCACAATTCCTGCCCGTGGAGCAGGCCTATCAACTGGAGGTCGCAGTTGAAGATGAGAGGAATGTGCGCCTGTATTGGCAGATAGCCGACAGTTATTACCTTTACCAACACGCGTTCAAATTTAAACTGGAAATCGATGGCTCCCCGGCCAATGCCAACCCCGACTTTCCGCCAGCACTGGATCGCACCGACGAATACTTCGGCGACGTGAGTGTCTACTATAACAATGCCGACGTGCAGTTAGTCAGTGAGCAACCCATCGATAAGCCCACAAAACTGGCCGTCACATTCCAGGGTTGCGCCGATGCGGGTCTTTGCTACCCCCCTAGAACGTTGCACTATGAGCTAACCCCCGGCGGTGGCGTCACAGAAATCGCGCCACCACCAAAACGTTCGGTGACTCAAGCAGCCAGTGATCAATCCCCGGACCTGGGCTCCTTACCGTATATGTTGCTACTGGCCTTTCTGGGCGGCGCCATCCTCAACCTGATGCCCTGTGTATTCCCTATCCTGTCACTCAAAGTGCTCAGTTTCGCTCGCAGCACAGACCATGACCGTCACCTTCACAGCTGGGTTTATACCGCAGGCGTCGTGTTGAGTTTCGTCGCTATCGCTGCGGTGTTAATCGCCTTACAGCAGGCGGGCAAGGCCGTTGGCTGGGGCTTTCAGCTGCAATCGCCAGGATTCGTGATTGCACTGGCCTACCTGTTCCTGGTGATGGGCTTGTCGCTGTCCGGATTGGTACAACTGGGTGGCAGCCTGATGAATACAGGCAGCGGCCTGGCCCAGCGCAATGGTCTACCCGGTAGCTTCTTCACCGGCGTCCTAGCTGTCGTTGTCGCCAGCCCATGTACCGCGCCCTTTATGGGCACCGCGCTTGGCTTTGCCGTTACCCAGCCCGCGGCGATTGGCCTGTCGGTGTTCGCCGCCCTGGGCTTTGGCATGGCGGCCCCCTTATTGCTGTTCAGCTACAGTGGCGGCGCCCGGGCAATAATGCCCAAGCCGGGACCCTGGATGGAAACCCTGAAACAATTTCTGGCGTTCCCTCTTTATGGTGCCGCTATCTGGCTGCTCTGGGTAGCCGGCAGGCAAACCGGGGTCAACACAATGGCAGCGGTACTTGCAGGCGCACTCGTGCTCAGCCTGGCAATGTGGCTATGGGGCCTGGGTAGCTGGAAGCGCGGGCTGGCGGTTATTTGTGCAATTCTGGCAGTGAGCATGGCCAGCTGGCGGGGACTGGACCAGAGCGCTGCTGGCGCCGCATCCCTCGCCAATGGCAAGGTGGCATGGTCAGAACAGGCCCTGGATACCCTGCGCCGCGAAGGCAAGCCTGTATTCGTCGATGTGACCGCCGACTGGTGCATCACCTGCCTGGCTAACGAGAGCGCAGTACTGTTCACCGATAGCATGACTGCAGCCTTTGAAGAGCACGGCGTGGTCTACATGGTGGCAGACTGGACCAATTATGATGAAGATATCGCCAGGTTCATCAGCGATCACGGGCGCACCGGCATCCCTTTGTACCTCATGTACCCTGCCGAACCCACGGCTGAGCCACTGTTGCTGCCGCAAATTCTTACCGATGACACCGTTTTAAGCGCGCTCGAGGCTGTATCAGTAAAAAACCCGCAACTTGTTGGCAACTTTCCCGAAGATAGACGCTAATTCGATCAACTTCCGTAAAAGGGCGTTATCCGCATAAAAAGCAGCCGTAAATAGCTGCAACTTCCTAAAAAGGGCTAACGTCTGCAATAAGGCAGCTAAATGCTGCCAAAATGCAAAAAAATCGCTTCACCGCTAGACAGCCCTCTGATATTGCGCCAAACTTCATTCAATAACGTTCGGCCTCAGGAGCCTAGCCAAATGGCGACCATACTCGTATTGCACGGCCCCAACCTGAACCTGCTGGGCGAGCGCGAGCCTGAGATCTACGGTCACACCACGCTCAATGATATCAACCAGCAATTACAGCAACTGGCCAGAGACAAGGGCCATCACCTGCTGTACGTGCAAAGCAACGCCGAGTATGAACTGGTTGAACGCGTTCAAGATGCCCGCCACGAGGGTGTCAACTTCATCCTGATTAACCCGGCCGCCTTCACCCACACCAGCGTGGCCCTGAGGGATGCGCTGGCGGCTGTTGAAATTCCATTTATCGAGATTCACCTTTCCAACGTCCATGCAAGGGAAGAGTTTCGCCATCATTCTTATTTTTCCGACCTCGCCCAGGGCGTGATCTGCGGACTGGGTCCACAGGGCTACGAACTTGGGCTCCAGGCAGCGCTGCGCCACCTGGAACAATCCTGACAACCAACGAAGAGAAATCACTATGGATATTCGCAAGGTCAAAAAACTGATCGAACTCCTGGAAGAGTCGAACATCGGCGAAATTGAGATTAAAGAGGGTGAGGAATCCGTCCGTATCAGCCGCAACGGCGCCCAGAATATGATGGCTGCCCAGGCACCTATGTACGCCGCACCTCCAGTGGCACCGGCGCCAGCACCCGCCGCCGCAGCGCCCGCTGCTGCCAGCCCTGACAGTGCCCCGGCCACCAGCGGGCATGTCGTCAAGTCACCCATGGTAGGCACCTTCTACCGATCACCGGCACCCACCTCCCCCTCCTTCGCCGAAATAGGGCAGACCGTAAAAGTCGGCGATGTGATCTGCATTGTTGAAGCCATGAAAATGATGAACCAGATCGAAGCAGACAAGGCCGGCACCATCGAAGCCATCCTGGTGGAAAACGGCGAGCCGGTGGAATTCGACCAGCCCCTGTTCTCCATCGTATAAGGCCACGGCCCTCGAGGATCAACAAATGCCCATACTGGACAAGGTACTGATCGCCAATCGCGGCGAGATCGCCCTGCGCATACTGCGCGCCTGCAAGGAACTGGATATAAAAACCGTGGCGGTGCACTCTTCCGCTGACGCGGAATTAATGCACGTACGCCTGGCAGACGAGTCTGTGTGCATTGGCCCGCCCTCCTCCACCGAGAGCTATCTCAACGTACCCGCGATTATTTCGGCCGCAGAAGTGACAGATACCACCGCCATCCACCCCGGATACGGCTTCCTCGCAGAAAATGCGGACTTTGCCGAACAGGTTGAAAAGAGCGGGTTTACCTTCATCGGCCCCACCGCCGATACCATAAGACTGATGGGAGACAAGGTCTCTGCCATTGAGTCCATGAAACGCGCCGGCGTGCCCACCGTGCCCGGCTCAGATGGCCCGCTCACTGATGATCACGAGCGCACCAAAGAAATTGCCCTGCGAGTGGGCTACCCGATCATCGTCAAAGCTGCCGCCGGCGGCGGTGGTCGAGGCATGCGCGTAGTACACAACGAAGAAGTCCTTATCAGCTCCATTGAAGTAACCAAGAGTGAGGCTGCCGCCGCCTTCGGCTCTGATGTGGTCTACCTGGAGAAGTTCCTGCAAAAACCTCGCCACGTGGAAGTCCAGATCATCGCCGATGGCCAGGGTAACGCTATTCACCTGGGCGACCGGGACTGTTCACTCCAACGCAGGCACCAGAAGGTACTGGAAGAAGCACCTGCGCCTGACATCCCAGAGGACCTGCGTTCCCAGGTTGCCGAGGCCTGTGTAAACGCCTGCATCGAGATCGGCTATCGCGGCGCCGGCACCTTCGAATTTCTCTATGAAGACGGCGGTTTCTACTTCATCGAAATGAATACCCGGGTACAAGTGGAGCATCCGGTGACAGAAATGATCACCAATTTCGATATCGTCAAGGAGCAACTGCGCATCGCAGCTGGCATGCCCCTGTCGGTCACCCAGGACGACATCAGCTTTCACGGCCATTCTTTCGAGTGCCGGATTAACGCGGAAGACCCACAAAATTTCCTGCCATCCCCGGGCAAGGTCACCACATTCCACGCCCCCGGTGGACTGGGAGTACGCTGTGATTCCCACCTTTACGATGGCTATACCGTGCCCCCGTTCTACGATTCACTCATCGCCAAGGTGATTACCTTCGGGGAGAGCCGCGATGTTGCCCTGGCTCGCATGCGCCAGGCGCTTGATGAGCTGGTGATAGAAGGTATTCGCACCAATACACCGCTGCATCGAGACCTCACCAGAGACCGCGCCTTCCGGGCCGGGGGTGTGAGCATTCACTACCTCGAGAGTAAGCTGGAAGACTGATGCTTTTTCTCTCCCGTATTGGAGTTCAGTTGATGGACTCCAATACCGCTAGCCGCACCAGGAATGTTCCTCAGGACAAATCCCAATGAGCTGGATTCAGCTTCGACTGGACACCCACCCGGAGCAAATTGAACAACTGGAGGAGCTGATGCTCGCCAGTGGCTCAGTGGCGGTCACCATGGAAGATAACGCCGACCAGCCGGTGCTGGAGCCGGCCGTCGGTGAAACGCCATTGTGGGGCCAGACTCGCCTGACCGGCCTTTATCCTGCTGACACGGATATGGAGGCAACACTGGCGCACTTCCCGGCGGAGCTCCTGGCCCAGTGCAACCAGCGCATCGAGATACTGGAAGACAAAGACTGGGAGCGGGAGTGGATAAAGCATTACCAACCCATGCAGTTCGGCAAGCGCCTGTGGGTTTGCCCCAGTTGGCTGGAGCCGCCCGAACCAGACGCCGTTAACCTGCTACTGGATCCGGGCCTGGCATTCGGCACCGGCACCCACCCCACCACCGCACTGTGCCTGACCGAGCTGGACGGCATGAATCTGGAACAACAAATCGTTGTTGATTATGGCTGCGGCTCAGGCATTCTCGCGGTGGCCGCCCTGAAATTGGGAGCTGCCGAAGCGCTTGGCGTCGACAACGACCCACAGGCGCTGGTTGCCAGCAAAGACAACGCGCAGCGCAATGGAGTCGATTCAGCAGCGCTTCCGGTAGCACTTCCCGGACAATATGACGCGAGTCACTGGCAGCATCGCGCCGACACAGTCATCGCCAACATCCTCGCAGGCCCCTTAATGGAGCTCTCGAACACGCTACTGCACTGCCTGAAGCCCGGCGGCACGTTAATGCTCTCCGGCCTGCTTAACACCCAGGCACCCGGCATGATCGAGCACTACGCGCCCTGGATTTCCCTGCGAATCGCCGGCGAACACGAAGGCTGGGTTTGCCTGAGAGGTGAGACCGCACCTTAAGGCCCCACTCGGCAGCAGAAACTGGCGAATTTTTGTGCAGATAATCTTCCCCACGTACCGCCTTGGGAGTATGATACCGCCTCTTTTTCGCACCATTCTTTGATAGCGTTTTTGATGCCGCAGATCGGACCTTACAAACTGGCCAATCAGGTTGCCCTCGCCCCAATGGCAGGAGTCACCGATTTGCCTTTTCGCCGCCTGTGCGCCGAGATGGGTGCCGGGCTGGTGGTGTCCGAAATGATCAGCAGCAACCCACGCCTGAGAGATTCTCGCAAGACCGCCTGGCGCAGCGTGCACGACGCCGAGGTTGAGCCTCGCTCGGTACAGATTGCCGGCAGTGAGCCGCTGGAATTGGCTGCCGCAGCTCAGTACAACGTGAGCCAGGGCGCCCAAATCATTGATATCAATATGGGCTGCCCGGCGAAAAAAGTCTGCAAAAAAGCCGCAGGGTCTGCGCTGTTAGCAGATGAGGCGCTGGTAAAAGAAATCCTGCACACCGTCGTTAATGCCGTGAATGTGCCGGTAACCCTCAAAATTCGCACCGGCGCTAAGCCTGGCGAGCGCAATGGCATCAACATCGCCCGCATCGCCCAAGACGCGGGCATTGCCGCGCTGGCAGTTCACGGCCGCACCCGGGCTTGCAAGTTTGAAGGCGAGGCCGAATACGACACGATCGCCGCTATCGTCGCAGCCACCGATTTTCCCGTGTTCGCCAATGGCGACATCGACTCCCCCGAAAAAGCGGCCGCCGTGATACAGCGTACCGGTGCAGCAGGCGTCATGATCGGTCGCGCCGCACAGGGCAAACCCTGGCTTTGCGGCCAGATTGCGGCGCATCTCGCCGGAGAAGCCATCACCGAAGTCACGCCGGAAGAGCAACTCGCCATTTTGCAACGCCACCTTCTTGGGTTACACAGCTTCTATGGCGATTTCATGGGCGTACGCATCGCTCGCAAACACGTTGGCTGGTATCTGCAGGACCAGCCCGACTACCGCTCTCGCCGGGCAGTTTTTAACGGCTTGCAAACGCCGGCAGAGCAACTGCAGCAAATCACTCAACTTTTTCATATCGACTGTAATAAGGAATTAGCAGCATGACCAGGGCTGAACCCCTTCACTCGCCAGTAGATGGCGACACCGCCGCCAACGATGAGCAGCTTCAAGCTAACGAAGCATCCAATCTCCGCAACGCCGTGACCGCCAGTGTGCGCAAATACCTGGAGGAGCTCGATGGCCAGTTGTCCACCGACGTATACCAAATGGTGCTGGCAGAAATGGAGGCACCTCTGCTGGAGGAAATCATGGCCTACACGCGCAACAACCAGACCAAGGCTTCCATCATGCTGGGGTTGAACCGCGGTACGCTGCGCAAAAAGTTGAAGCAATACAAACTAATCGACAGCAAGGACTGAGGCGATGAGTGAGATGGTCAAAGTTTCACGCGCCCTGATCAGCGTTTCCGATAAATCGGGAATTGTAGAATTTGCCACTGGCCTTCGAGCAATGGGTGTAGAACTGCTTTCCACCGGCGGCACTTACAAAATGCTGCAGGAAAACGGTCTGGATGTCACCGAAGTGTCCGAGTACACCGGCTTCCCGGAAATGATGGATGGTCGCGTAAAAACCCTGCACCCAAAAGTGCACGGCGGCATTCTCGCCAGGCGCGGCCAGGATGATGCAGTCATGGCTGATCATGGCATCGATGCCATCGACATGGTCATCGTCAACCTGTACCCCTTTGAGGCCACTGTCGCCAAGCCGGACTGCACGCTTGAGGATGCGGTTGAGAACATCGACATCGGCGGTCCTACCATGGTGCGGGCGGCGGCCAAAAATCACCGCTTCGTCAATATCGTGGTCAACGCCGGCGACTACGCAACCATCCTGGCGGAAATGCAGGCCAATGATGGGGCCACCAGCATGGAGACCCGCTTCGACCTGGCGATTAAGGCTTACGAGCACACCGCCGCCTACGACGGGGCTATTGCCAACCACTTCGGCAAATTGGTGCCTGGCGGCTCAGAGACTTTTGCGCGCACATTTAATACCCAGTTCCACAAAGTGCAGGAAATGCGCTACGGCGAAAACCCGCACCAGAAAGCCGCTTTCTATGTGGAAAAAGAACCCGCTGAAGCCGGTATCGCCACAGCTAAGCAGATTCAGGGTAAAGAGCTGTCCTACAACAACGTGGCAGATACCGATGCGGCACTGGAGTGCGTTAAAAACTTCGCCGAACCTGCCTGTGTCATTGTTAAGCATGCCAATCCCTGTGGCGTTGCGGTTGCCAGCGACATTGGCGCAGCTTACGACCTGGCTTTCGCAACAGACACCGAATCTGCGTTTGGCGGAATCATCGCCTTTAACCGGGAGCTGGATGCAGCTACCGCATCCGCGATCTGTGAACGCCAGTTTGTAGAAGTGATTATTGCCCCCAGTGTCAGCGCCGAAGCTGCTGCTGCCGTAGCAGAGAAAAAGAACGTTCGCCTGCTAGAGTGCGGGGAATGGTCAGCACAGGGCCCGGCGCTAGACTACAAGCGAGTCAACGGCGGACTACTGGTGCAAGACCGCGATCTTGGCATGGTAAGCGCAGCTGATCTGCAAGTGGTCAGCAAAGTCCAGCCGACGGAGCAGCAACTGAATGACCTGCTTTTCGCCTGGAAAGTGGCCAAGTTTGTTAAATCCAACGCCATTATCTATGCCAACAATGGCCAGACAGTGGGTGTGGGTGCTGGCCAGATGAGCCGGGTGAATTCCGCGCGTATTGCCGCTATCAAGGCAGAGCATGCCGATCTGGCAGTGAAGGGATCTGTAATGGCGTCTGACGCCTTCTTCCCTTTCCGTGACGGCATTGATGCCGCTGGTGAACGAGGCATCGCTGCAGTGATTCAGCCGGGCGGCTCGATTCGCGATGAAGAAATTATTGCGGCAGCGGACGAACACGGCATGGCCATGGTGTTTACCGGCATGCGCCACTTCCGTCACTAACTGCACGCTGGACCGCCTCATGCGGCACGATCCCGCGTTAAAATCCGCCGGACAATGCTCATGTACGTTTGTGTACACTGCGCTTGCCCGGCAGATTTTGCCTGGTCTCGCACTCACCTGAGACGGCCCATCGCGCAGTTAGCCCTATACGACTTGGAGAGATACCCGTGAATGTTTTGATTATTGGCAGTGGCGGACGCGAACACGCCCTCGCCTGGAAAGCCGCCCAGTCTGAGAAGGTGGAAACTGTTTACGTCGCGCCCGGCAATGCCGGCACCGCAAACGAGCAGGGCATCGAAAATGTTGCCATTGATGTCATGGGCTTTTCGGCTCTCGCGGACTTCGCCGATAACAACCAGGTTGGCCTGACCATTGTCGGCCCCGAAGCTCCACTGGTAGATGGCATTGTCGATTACTTCGCCGAGCGCAACTTGCGCTGCTTTGGCCCCAGCGCGGGCGCTGCCCAGTTAGAGGGCTCCAAAGCCTTCACCAAGGACTTTCTTGCCCGCCATCAAATTCCCACCGGCGCCTACGCCAACTTCACTGAAGTCGAGCCGGCACTGGCTTACCTGCGTGAGCAGGGTGCGCCCATTGTCGTTAAAGCCGATGGCCTGGCAGCGGGCAAGGGTGTCATCGTTGCAGAAACCCTGGAGCAGGCCGAAGAAGCCGTCACCGATATGCTTTCCGGCAATGCCTTTGGCGACGCCGGTTGCCGTGTGGTGATAGAAGAATTTTTGGAAGGCGAAGAAGCCAGCTTCATCGTCATGGTTGACGGCACTAACGTCCTTCCCATGGCCACCAGTCAGGACCACAAGCGCATTGGTGAAGGCGACACGGGGCCCAACACAGGCGGCATGGGCGCCTACTCCCCCGCACCCGTGGTCGATGATGTGGTTCACCAGCGCATCATGGATGAAGTCATCATGCCTACCGTGCGCGGAATGGCGGCTGAAGGTAATGACTACACCGGCTTTTTGTACGCGGGCTTGATGATCTCACCCGCAGGTGAGCCGAAAGTGATTGAATACAACTGCCGCTTTGGCGACCCGGAAACACAGCCCATCATGGTGCGCCTGCAGTCAGACCTGGTGGCTCTGTGCGAGTCAGCTCTGGATAAAAAGCTGGACACGACCAGTGCCAACTGGGACCAGCGCTGCGCCATTGGCGTGGTGTTGGCTGCCGGCGGTTATCCCGCAAGCTACGGCAAAGGCGCCGTCATTGCAGGGCTAGACGCACCACAAGCCGACAACATCAAGGTATTTCACGCCGGAACCCGGCAAGATGGCGACAACATCGTGACCAGTGGCGGTCGCGTGCTGTGCGTTACGGCCCTGGGTGATGACATCGCTGCCGCCCAAAAGGACTGCTATCTGGGCGCGGACAAGATCAGCTGGGAAGGGGTCACCCTGCGCCGGGACATTGGCTGGCGGGCAATCGCACGCTATAGTCAACGCTGAGTTCACAGAGCAGCGACCTATGCGCAAGCGCAGACTTTCACTCATCGACCGTTTCATCAGCGAGGCAGACTCGGTGATGCGCACCATCACCAATCAAGGCCATTCGGCGGGCCGACCCTCGCCCGCTGAAGGTCACAGTGATGCCGAACTAACCGAGCAAGACCGCAAACATGTGGCGGGCCTGATGCGCGTCAACCATACCGGTGAAGTGTGTGCCCAGGCGCTTTACCAGGGCCAGGCATTGACGGCCCGCCTGCCCAAAGTGCGTGAAGAAATGCAGCAAGCCGCCGACGAAGAAATCGATCACCTGGTCTGGTGTGAAGAACGCCTGCGGGAACTCGATAGCCACACCAGCTACCTGAATCCGGCCTGGTACGGCATGTCATTCGCTATGGGGGCTATCGCTGGCGCAATTGGTGACGACGTCAGTCTTGGCTTCGTTGCTGCGACTGAAGAGCGCGTCTGTAATCACCTGAAAGATCATCTCAAGGAACTCCCGGAGGACGACCGCAAGTCGCAGCTCATTTTGCAGAAAATGCTGGAAGATGAAGAACGCCACGGCACCAACGCCCTGGAAGCGGGCGGAAAAGACTTTCCCAAGTCTGTGAAGGATGCCATGACTGCGGTATCTGGCTTAATGACGGGCAGCAGTTACCGCATTTGAGATTGCTGTCTGTCGAGAGCTGCGCCCAGCACGACAAAATCTAACTACCCGCTTCAGACTCTTCGATCTCATAGCTATGCGTGATATCAACACCTGCAGCGCCGAGCATGATAGACGCGCTGCAATACTTTTCCGCAGAAAGCTCTACCGCACGCTTCACCTGGCTTTCCTTTAAAGCGACACCGCTCACCACAAAGTGCAAATTGATCTTGGTAAACACTGCTGGCACCGCATCGGCGCGCTCTGCCTCAATTTCCACGCGACAGTCAACGACCTTCTGCCGCGACTTTTTCAGCATGCTCATCACGTCATACGTGGAACAGCCCCCGGTGCCGATAAGCAGCATTTCCATGGGACGCGGCCCCATATTTCGGCCACCTAACTCTTCCGAGCCATCCATGATCATCGCGTGACCGCTGCCAGATTCGCCCACGAACATGGCGCCATCAGTCCACTTAACCGTCGCTTTCATCGGTTCCTCAACTACAAAAAACAGGCGCAGCAGCTTAGCACAACATATATCGTTTTACTTGGGAGTCGTCTGGGCTAGAATCAAACCCTACCAAATCAAGGAAGGGGTAAAGCGGGTGCTAAAACCGCAAGTGACAAACAACATTCCCAGTGTGGAAAACTTCTTGCGTCATTGCCAGCGGCAGCAGTACAAGGCCAAGGCGACCGTCATGAATCAGGGGGAAGCTGGCGACACGCTCTACCTGATTCTGGAGGGTTCGGTCTCGGTAATGGTAGAGGACGAATCAGAACCAGGCCACATGCTGGTTGTTAGCTACCTCAACCCTGGCGATTTTGTCGGCGAGATGGGCTTATTTGAGGAAGATGTGACCCCGCGCAGCGCAATGGTGGTCGCCAAAACCGAATGCGAAGTCGCTGAAATCAGCTACGACAAATTTCACCAGATCAGCGCCCAATACCCGGAGGTCTTGTACGCCATCGCCAGGCAGCTCGGCAAACGCCTGCGCCAAACCACCCGCAAACTCACCGACCTCGCCTTCGTTGACGTGTCCGGCCGCATTGCTCACACCCTGATGGATCTCTGCCGCGAACCTGACGCTATGACTCACCCGGATGGCATGCAGATCAAAATCACCCGCCAGGAGCTCGGTAAAATTGTGGGCTGCTCCCGGGAAATGGCAGGACGAGTGCTTAAGGCACTGGAGCAGGACGGATTGGTGTCCGTTGCTGGTAAAACCATGGTCGTGTTAGGGGCCCGCTAAGCACACAACACCTATTGCTCGAGTAATTAATAATGACCCCTGATCAAGCCCTGACCAAGGCAAGAAAGCTGGCAAAATCTGGCGCAGCCCCAGAAGCAATAGCCTTGTACCAACAGGTGCTTGACCGCTACCCTCAGAACAAAAAAGCCCGAAAAGAGTTGAACGCGCTGCAAAAACTAGCTCCAGCCACTGATAAGCAAGGCTACATGGCGCAGGATCTCCAGTCTCTGGTAGACCTTTACAGCACAGGGAAGACAGACAGGGCGTTGGCCCAAGCGAAGCATCTCTGCAAGGTATACCCCAATCAGCCGCTGCCATTTAACATCATCGGCGTGATACAGATTCAACGCGGCAATTACGAGTCTGCCGTAAAAAACTGCAGCAAGGCACTGGGCCTTGAACCGTCTTACGGCGATGCTCTCAACAATCTCGGCTCCGCGCTTCACAAGCTCAAGAGACACGATGAGGCACGAGCCTGCTACCAGCGACTACTATCAATTCAGGGAGAAGACCCCGACGCCTTCTTCAATCTTGCAAATGTGTTTCGAGACACCGAAAACTTCGAATCGGCTGCCGCCTGTTACCAGCGTTCAATCCAGATTCGGCCATTGTACTCACCGGCTCAAATAGGCCTGGGACGGTGCCTAATCAAAACCGCTGACTTTCCCGGCGCACTTAAGTGCTTCCAAAAAGCAATCGAACTGGATAATCAATCTATTGAAGCACACTGTGGTATTGGCGAACTTCTACTAGGTCAGAATCGTCCGCAAGAAGCACTTTCCTGGTACGGGAAGGCTGTAGAACTAGATGCTGGAAATTTAGCATCCAAATACGGCATGGCGAGAGCACTGACCGCCAATGGTGAAATCCAAAAGGCCATTCCGTTAATGAAGGAATATCTCAAGTCAAACCCCGACAATTCGGAAGTTAAACACCTGCTGGATGCCGCACAAAACAACACAACCAAAGTCGCCCCTCGTCAATATATTGAAACGGCTTTCAATGCTAATGCCAAAGGCTTTGAAGAACACTTAACCGAAACTCTGGGCTATCGCGCACCTGCTCAACTGAGAGAGCTACTCACAGATGCTGACCAGTCTTCAGTGAAACCTTTAAGCGCTGCCGACCTTGGTTGCGGTACAGGCCTGGTGGGCGATGCTTTCAGAGATACATGCAGCTCACTCATAGGCCTGGACCTATCAGCCAAAATGTTGGAAATCGCCAAAGAAAAAGAGATTTACGACGAGCTGTTACTTGGAGATATAGTAGAAACACTCAGAGATCTGGACAAGAACTTTGACTTGTTTGTTAGCGCTGACACCTTGATTTATATAGGTGACCTACAACCACTTTTCGACGCCGTAGCCCAACGATCAGCTAACGGGACTCTATTTATTTTTTCCACTGAGATAAGCGACAGGCCGGGCTACACGCTCCTGCACAGTGGCCGCTACGCGCACGGCGATTCTTACGTTAAAGAGACACTGGATAGGGCCAATTTCGAGCTACTCAGACGGGAAACACTACCGTTGAGAAAAGAAAGAGATGAGTGGCTTCAGGGTGGTTTCTATCTCGCCAGGTATAGTGGCGGCTGACGTTATCAGAAAAAGAGCTCTCTAAGCTTTTCGCCCGGATCTTCTGCCCGCATAAAGGCCTCCCCTACCAGAAAGGCATGCACATCGCGCTCGCGCATCACCGCCACGTCTTCAGGTGTATGTATTCCACTCTCGGTTATCACAACGCGATCGTCAGGAATGTGCGGTAGAAGATCTAACGTGGTTTCCAGGCGCATATCGAAGCTATGCAAATCGCGGTTGTTGATACCCAACAGTTGGGTTTCTAGCTCCAGGGCACGATCCAGTTCAGCGCGATCGTGCACTTCTACCAGCACATCCAGCCCGAAATCAGATGCGGTTTCAGCCAGCTCCCGCATTTGGTCGTCAGCAAGAGCGGCAACAATCAATAAAATTGCATCGGCGCCAATGGCACGCGCTTCCACCACCTGATAGGGGTCGACCGTGAAGTCCTTGCGAATAACGGGCAGTTCGCAGGCATTTCGAGCCTGCTGCAGGTACTCATCGGAGCCCTGGAAAAAGTCGATATCCGTGAGCACCGACAAACAGGTTGCTCCACCCGTCGCATAACTTTCAGCTATCGCGGCAGGTTGGAAGTCTTCTCTAATAACACCCTTACTGGGCGATGCCTTCTTAACTTCGGCAATCACCGCAGGCTCCGAACGAGCAACTTTTTCAGCCATGGCTGCAGCAAAGCCACGAGGCGATGACCGCTCTTTGATACGCGATTCAAGGCTACTCAGAGATTCCTTGCTGCGGCGGGAGGCAACCTCCTCCGCTTTGCGGGCCAGGATTTTGCGTAAAATAGTAGGGGGATTTACAGCCATTGTTCTATCAGCCTTCGCCACGCATCAATTGGGTGAAATCGATGAAGGACTTGAGTTTTTCCGCCGCCTGGCCACTGGCCAATAAGTCCTCTGCCATATCCACGCCATCGGCCAGGGTGCTTGCAACACCAGCCACATAAATAGTGGCGCCCGCATTCAGCGCGATAATCGCCGCCGCTTTACGCGAAGCCTCGTCGTCTTTCCCCGCCAGGGCATTGCGAATCAGTGCCGCGGACGCGTGTGAATCCGTTACCGACAAGCCTTCCAGGTTATCTCGCTGGACACCAAAGTCTTCAGGATTAATATGATAGGTCTCGATATTACCGGCGCGAAGCTCTGCGACTTGCGTTCCTGCGGCAATGGATATTTCATCCAGGCCATCATCAGAGTGCACAACCATCACATGCTCTGCACCCAGCGTTTTGCAGACCTGAGCCAGGGGCTCGCAAAGGTCTGCGGAAAATACGCCAATCACCTGGCGCTTAACGCCCGCAGGGTTGGTAAGCGGACCCAATACATTAAATATCGTGCGCATACCCAGTTCACGTCGGGGGCCGACTGCATAGCGCATGGCGCTGTGGTGGGCGGGCGCGAACATGAAGCCCACGCCAACTTCCTCGATGGCCCTGGCGACCTGAGTAGGATCCAGGTCCAGGGGCATACCCAGTGTTTCGAGCACGTCCGAGCTGCCACTACTGGACGATACGCCGCGATTACCGTGCTTGGCGACATGAGCGCCCGCTGCAGCCACCACAAAAGTCGATGCAGTCGACACATTAAACAAATTCGCACCATCACCGCCGGTACCCACCAGGTCTACCAGATGAGGGCAATCCACTGATACTGGCGTAGCCAGTTCACGCATTACCTGGGCCGCACCGGCAATTTCATCCGTAGTTTCGCCTTTGATTCGCAAAGCGACCAGTAAGGCACCAATCTGGGCATCGGTGGCATCACCGGACATGACCTGGCGCATGACACCCGCCATCTCCTCGCGAGTGAGGTCCCTGGGCTCAACCAGCGCGACAACGGCCTTTTGAATATCCATGTTATTGCTCCAGAAAATTGCGCAGCAAGTCGTGGCCGTGCGCGGTAAGAATGGATTCCGGATGGAACTGTACGCCTTCTATGGCGAGCTCTCGGTGACGAAGACCCATGATCTCATCGACCTCGCCAGCTTCTGTCTGGGTCCAGGCGGTAACCTCCAGACACTCGGGCAAACTTTCTTTGGCAACCACCAGACTGTGATAGCGGGTTGCCTCAAAGGGCTGGCTGAGACCACGAAAAACACCCTCGCCGCGGTGATGTACCGGGGATGTTTTGCCGTGCATAACCTTACGAGCTCGAACCACCTCACCGCCAAATACCTGACCAATGCTCTGGTGCCCCAGGCAAATCCCGAGAATGGGTAGCCTGCCCGCATACTCCGCAATCACCGCCATGGAAACGCCAGCTTCGTTGGGCGTACAAGGGCCGGGGGAGATCACGATCTTTTCCGGGGCCAGCGCGGCGATGTCCGCCACTGTGATTTCATCATTGCGCACCACGTGCACGTCGGCGCCCAACTCACCCAGATACTGCACCACGTTGTAGGTGAAGGAGTCGTAGTTATCGATCATCAGTAGCATGGCTTACTCCTCCCCTGCCAGAACCATAGAGGCCGCCCGAAACATAGCGCGCGCCTTATTGTGAGTTTCTTTCCATTCCAGCCGCGGCACAGAGTCAGCAACCACGCCACCACCGGCCTGAACGTAGAGTTTGCCGTCCTTGATAACAGCGGTGCGAATCGCGATAGCTGTATCCATGTCACCGGCCCATGAAATATAGCCCACGGCACCGCCATAAACACCGCGCTTGACCGGCTCCAACTCATCGATGATTTCCATCGCTCTAATTTTCGGCGCACCGCTCAGGGTTCCCGCTGGGAGTGTGGCCCTGAGCACATCAATCGCAGTTTTGTCGTCTTTTAGTTCGCCAGTCACATTGGAAACAATATGCATCACGTGGGAGTAGCGCTCCACAACCATCTTGTCGGTCAGCTCCACTGTGCCTGTCTGGGCGATACGGCCCACATCGTTACGCCCCAGGTCTATTAGCATCAGGTGCTCGGCTATTTCCTTGGGATCGGCCAGCAACTCTTGTTCCAGCGCCTGGTCCTCATCCTCGGTATAGCCACGCCGACGCGTACCTGCAATCGGACGAACAGTCACAAGCCCCTTTTCCAGGCGCGCCAGAATCTCTGGCGATGAACCCACGATATGAAAATCTTCCAGATCGAGATAATACATGTAGGGCGATGGGTTCAAGTTACGCAGCGCGCGATAAAGGTTCAGCGGCGGTGCTGAAAAAGGCACGCTCATACGCTGGGAAGGCACCACCTGCATGACATCACCTGCCAGCACATAGTCCTTCACCTTCTCTACCGCTTCGTAGTATTGCTCCTCAGTAAAATGCGAATCCGCCTGCTGCTCCAGCTCTGAGCTATCAGCAGCACCCAACACCACTTCTGGCAGTGCCGGCATCGGCTCAGGCAGTTTGGCAACCAGCTCTTCCAGTCGCTGGTTCGCCCTCTCCAGCGCATTTTCCTGAGATGGATCTGCATTGATAACCAGGCGGATGGTGCCTGCCAGGTTATCAAAAACCAGTACTTCCTCAGATACCATTAACAGGATATCAGGATTACCCAGTTCGTCTTCAGGCACTCCGGGGGCCAGGCGAGGCTCCACATAGCGAACGGTATCGTAACCGAAGTAACCCACCAGACCGCCGTGAAATACGGGGAGATCATCCCTGGGGGCGGTGCGATAACGGTTTTGGAAGGCCTCGGCGAACGCCAAAGGGTCTTCTACCTCCTGGCTTTCTTTCAACTCGCCGTCGACATAAATATCAGCCTGATAGCCATGCACCTTGAGCACCGTGCGGCAAGGCAGACCAATAATCGAATAGCGACCCCACTTCTCGCCGCCCTGAACGGACTCAAAAAAGAACGAGTAAGGCCCTTCCGCCAATTTGCGGTAGGCACTGATGGGAGTTTCCAGGTCGGCCAGCACTTCAATGCTAACCGGTATACGGTTGTAGTCTTGTGCCGCCAGCGCGGCAAAGTCCTGCGGTTTCATGGGTGTTCCTCGGAGATTGAATATGCGTAATCAGGTCGTGGCGAGTTCCTGGCTACCATCGCCAGCAAGTGATCTCGCGCATTGAGAGTTGCTCAATGCTGTTACGCAGGGCTGTTTGCACAGCGTTCTCCGGATTCAAGGGACGCCTATTGTACATCGACAAATAGTATTGGCAAATGGCTGGGAAAGCGGCTTGCGAGTGGGTGAACCCCGCGAAACGGCCGTAAGCTCCGCCGCTTTTTCGGGCGGCTGCGGAACTCGGCAGGGGTTGCTGCACGCAACCCCTAAGCAGCCTCAGACAGTCCTCGCCGACTGCTCCCGAAAACGCAGCTCCGCAAAAGCGACGGCCTGATTGTTTCGCGGGGTTCACCCACTCACAATCCTCTGGCCGCTGACAGTCTTATACCGTCGCTAGTTGCGCACGCATCTCAGCAATGACTTCGGCATAATCCGGCTGATTGAAAATCGCGGAACCCGCGACAAAAGTATCTGCTCCGGCAGCCGCAATTTCAGCGATATTCTTCGCCGATACACCGCCATCGATTTCCAGGCGGATGTCATAGCCCGAGGCATCAATCAGGGCCCGCGCCTCGCGCAACTTGTCCAAAGTGCCCGGAATAAAGGATTGACCACCAAAGCCCGGGTTAACCGACATCAATAAGATCATATCGACCTTGTCCATCACGTATTTCAGCGCATCCAGACCCATAGCAGGGTTGAATACCAGTCCGGATTTACAGTCAGCGCTGCGAATCATTTGCAGGGAACGGTCCACGTGGGTAGAGGCATCAGGGTGGAAGGTAATGTAAGACGCGCCCGCCTCGGCGAAGTCCCCAATCAGGCTGTCGACAGGACTTACCATCAGGTGCACATCAATCGGAGCAGTCACGCCATGGTTACGCAGGGCCTTGCAGACCATGGGACCAATAGTGAGGTTGGGCACGTAGTGATTGTCCATCACGTCGAAATGCACCACATCGGCACCCGCTGCTAAAACATTGTCGACCTCTTCACCCAGACGGGCAAAATCGGCAGAGAGAATGGAGGGGGCAATCAGGTATTCGGCCATTGGCTAGGGCTCCGTGGAGTTGATCGGCCTATTCTACCTGCTATCGCCGTCAGGGACGAGATGAGCCGGCAGAATGCTATTGAGTGATTGAGCGAATCCGAGCATCCAGTGCCGCCAGCCGCTCAGGTGTGCCTACATCCTCCCACTCTCCCGAGTGGTATTGAGCGCCAAGACTTCCCGCACCAATCGCTTCATCCAGCAGGGGCCGAAGCGCTAATTTACCGGCAGACATAGCTGCAAAAAACGCCGCTGAAAACACACCCACCCCCGCGTAGGTGAAGCCCTTGGCATCAGCAGGGCGATACTGCACCGCGCCTTCGTCACCCAGGCAAAAATCCCCCAGGGGATGCTGCGGCGGATTATCCACCATCACCAGATGAGCCGACTCCCAAGGCTTGAAGCGGTAACCCAGCAAGTCGCCAAAGGGAAAATCAATCCAAACATCTCCATTGACTACCAGAAACGGCTCGTCACCCAACAATGGCAAGGCCCGGTGAATACCTCCCGCAGTTTCCAGCGGCTCCTCTTCCTTTGAATAGGCAATACTGAGGCCCCAATTCGAACCATCGCCACAGTAGTCGACAATGTTCTGCGCCAGGTGAGACACATTAATTACCAAGTCCCTGAAGCCGGCCTCTGCCAGGGCGCGAATGTGATGTTCAATCAACGGCACATCGGCCACACACAGCAAAGGCTTGGGGGTGTGATCGGTCAGCGGACGCATGCGCTCACCAAAGCCAGCGGCGAGAATCATCGCTTTCAAGAGGATTTGCTCCAGGGCTGCGTGTCGACAACCGGCATTAAGGATGCGTCAAACCAATCAGCAAAGGCCGCAACTTCTTGAAACTCCAATCGATACTTGTCGAGCATCTCTCGCACATATAAAAGCACCAGCGGCAGGTCTTGCAGGTAGGCCGATTTATGATCACGGAGATAGAGCCGGGCAAAAGTACCCAACACTTTAATGTGGCGTTCAAGTCCCAATAGATCGAACCAACGCATAAACTGTTGGGGAGAAACGCTCTCCAACTGCCCCTTGGCCTGCAGTAAGCTCAAATATTCCAACGCCCATTGCTCCACCTTCTCAGGCGCCCAGCGCACATAACAATCTCGCAAAAGAGACGCCAGGTCATAAGTGACCGGCCCCATCACCGAGTCCTGAAAATCGATCACCGCTAGGGAGCCATCCGCCTGCGGCATCAAATTGCGACTGTGGAAATCGCGATGCACCAGCACGCGAGGCTGCTCCAGGGCATTGCGCTTTAGCAAATCAGCAAAAGGCTGCCAAACCACGTCGGGGGGAAGTTCGGTGTCCAGCAGTGCCTGCACAAACCACTGTGGAAAGCGGCTGAGCTCTTCACTAAACAGAGCGTCATCATAGGCGGGCCAGTGCGGCTCACCCGGGTCTATAGTGCCCATGGTTAACAGCACGTCAAAAGCCTGGTGATAGCTGGCATCGACCGTGTCCGGTGTCAACTCATCCAGAAGCAGGCGGTCACCTAAATCACCCAGCAAAAGAAAGCCTTCGCCGAGGTCAGAGCCAAAAAGCGAAGGCACTGTAATTCCAGCCTGTTCCAACAGCTCCCGAACCGCCAAAAATTCGGTGTTTTTCTCGCTGGCTGGGGGAGCCTCTACTGCGATAAAGGACTGACCTTCGAGTTCGAGTCTAAAATAGCGCCTGGCGCTGGCATCGCCGGCAACCGAAGCCAGTTCACCTCCCGATATTCCTCCAAGGATGGCCTGCGCCCAAGGTAAAAGTCCTGCGGGTGGTGGGCGAACGGCCAATGAACTCTCCTCGGAGCAGTTGAATGAATTTATCGTGCGCAGTAACGGATCAAATTTTCTCGGACAAGGGCAGACCTATGCATTAGAATTCGCCCTCTACCAAGAAGAACCCCTGAGACGAATGACACCCAGCACTGCCCAACCGGAACCGCGAATTAGCACCAAGAGTCGCCTGGGCCTCGCTGTGGCATTCGCATTCCTGACCCTGCCTACGCTGGCACAGGATAGCAGTGAGCCGGCCGAGGCACACCCCCTGGACTGGGTCGACATCTCGAATGTGCCTAAAGAACTTCGCGACGACCAGTGTATTGATTGCGAGGGTCGATACATGGACCCCCTGCGAGACGTCGACACCTCCGTAGCGCCCGAGAGCGCCCCCATTGATGCCGATGCCAACCAGGTTGAGCTGCAGGAAACCACGGCCACCTTCAGCGGTGGCGTAAAGCTGAACCAGGGCTACCGGCAAATGCGCGCCGACCGTGTCAGTCTGAATCGGGCAGATAGAGTGGGCACACTAGAGGGCAATATCAGTCTGCGCGAGCCAGGCATTCTGCTTCGCGGTGAACGGGCGCAAGTTTTCTCGCAAACGGGCGTTGCCTCTATTGAATCCAGCCAGTGGGTACTGCATGACCTGCACATGCGAGGCAGTGCGAATCTCCTGGAGCGCGATGAGGACGGCATTCTTCACATCCACGAGGGCGAACTGAGTTACTGCGCTCCCGATGACAACGAATGGCTCATTGAAGCGGAAGAACTGGAGTTGGACCTTGAGGAAGGGCTGGCAGTGGCGCGCGGAGCCAAAGTCCGCATTGCTGACGTGCCCATCATCTACCTGCCTTGGATGCAATTTCCAATAGACGACAGGCGACGAACCGGAGTGCTCTGGCCAGACATAGGCTCCGATTCCCGTGGCGGTATAGACGTGGCCGTGCCCGTGTACTGGAACGCCGCTCCCAACTACGACCTCCTTTACACGCCTCGCTACATTGAAGAACGCGGTATCAATCATGAGGCCAAGGCGCGATACCTGAACCCTGTATTGGGAAGCTGGACCTTTGGCGGCGCCTTTATGAATAACGACAAGCGCTATGAGGATGACTACCCCAGCGAGCGAAACCACGATCGATGGCTGGGCGTGGTCAAGCAAAACGGCCTTTTTGAGCAGCGCTGGCGCTCGAAAATAGATTACAGCAAGGCCAGTGACGTCAATTATATGAAAGACCTGCAAACCTCCAGCCTGGATGCCAAGCGCCGCACCGCGCTATTGCAGCTTGGTACCCTGGACTACCTTGGGGACAAGTGGATGGCCAACCTCGAGGTCCAGCAGTTCCAGAGTCTGGCGGACGACATTAACAACGACTACAAGAAACTGCCCCAGCTGACCGGCCGATATCGCCCAGACGGCACTCCCTTCGAAATCGACCCAATATTCCTGGCGCAGTACTCCAACTTCGACACGGATACCAACAAGGTCACTGGCGAGCGCATCTACACAGAGGCAGGCGCATCCTACCCCATGCTCTGGACTTATGGCTTCTTCAAGCCTACTGCCAAATACCGCTACCTCGGCTATGACCTGGACGAGAATCGCAATTTCGAAGAGCAAACGCCTGATACGGGCGCGCCTATGGTCAATCTGGACGCGGGCCTGTTTTTCGATCGCGATACTGAGCTGTTCGGCAATTCGATGTTGCAAACCCTTGAGCCAAGGCTTTATTACCTTTACAGCGAGTACCAGGACCAGACAGATCAACCTGATTTTGACAGTGCCGAGCTGACCTTCACTTACAATCAGTTGTTCCGTGATACGCGCTTTTCCGGCCGGGACCGCATCGACGACTCAGACCAACTATCGGTAGGCATCACTACCCGCTTCATCGACCAGGAGGACGGCCGCGAGGAATTTAACGTCAGCCTGGGCCAGATTTTTTACTTTAGGGATCGCGAGGTGCGACTGAACCGCAAAGATCCGCCCCTGGAAACAGGCGGTTCCGAGGTGGCAGGGGAACTGACGTTTTATCCCAATGAACGCCTCAGTGCGCGCACCAGCCTGATTTGGGACCCCTATAGCGACAAGATGAATTCAGGTAACTTCTTCACCAGCTACCAGCGTGATAATGGCAGCCTGTACAATGTCGGCTATACCTACCGACGCCCTTTGACCACGGTAATCACCAACCAACCCGCCACCGAAGAGGCCCACTTTTCGTTCTATATGCCCACCGGCCGTAATTGGAGCGTTTTTGCGGCGGTGAACTACTCGATTGAGGCCGGCGAGAGCGTGGAAGATATGTTCGGAGTGGAATATGATACCTGCTGCTGGAAGGTGCGACTGCTGCACCTGCGTTACTTTGATAACGCCTCCGGGGAAAACCCCGACTTCGACGACCCGCTGCTTGAGCGGGAAGACTCCACCCAGGTTCAAATCGTGCTCAAAGGCATGGGCGGCTTCGGCAGCCGTGCCAGCGGCATAATGAAAGACATGATTCGAGGTTTTACCGATAGTGAATATTAAAGCCATGCTGCTGGGCACTTGCCTGACGGCTTCAGCACTCGCCACAGGGTTCGCCCGGGCGGAAACCCAAATGCTCGACCAGGTCGTTGCTGTCGTTGAGGACGACATCATCATGGCCAGTGAGCTGCGCGAGCGTATCGCCTCTATCACCGAGAATATCACCGCCCGGGGAGTAGAAATGCCCCCCGAAGATGTGTTGATTCGAGAGACCCTGGACCGGCTGATTCTGGAGAGCATCCAGATGCAAAAAGGCGCGCGCGTGGGCGTGCGTATTTCCGACGCCCAGCTAAACGGCGCTATGCAGCGGGTTGCCTCACAAAATGGCTTAACCCTGGACCAGTTCCGCATGGCCCTGGAGCAACAAGGCCAGTCTTACCAGGCAATGCGTGAACAGATTCGTAAGGAACTGATCATCCAGCGAGTCCAGCAAGGCAACGTCAACCAGCGAATTGAAATTACCGAACAGGAAGTGGAAAACTTTCTCGACACTGAAGAAGGCCAAAAACTCAC
Source organism: Halioglobus sp. (assembly GCA_039979015.1). Classification (GTDB taxonomy): domain Bacteria; phylum Pseudomonadota; class Gammaproteobacteria; order Pseudomonadales; family Halieaceae; genus Halioglobus. The sequence goes on along the minus strand of JBDWAD010000022.1, from coordinate 71,541 downwards.
CCAGCCTGAATACCAGATTATGCATGCGCTGTTAGCGGTATCGCCGGGCGCTCCAGCTGCGGAAGTTGACCGGGCAGAGTCCTATGTCAACCGGATGCTGGGAGAGATCCGTGCCGGAGCTCCCTTCGATAAAGTCGTCAGTGCACCCGGCCCTTACGCCTTTAGCGGCGGCAACCTGGGCTGGCGCAAGCTGGATGACCTGCCCTCCCTGTTCTCCGACGTGGCTCCCGGTCTGGGCAAGGGAGAAACCCAGCTGGTGCAATCTGACAGCGGTTTTCACCTGGTTTACATGGCCGACCGGCGCGGCGGTGAAGACATGATGGTCAGTCAGACCAAAGTTCGCCATATTCTGGTTAAACCCTCAGAGATCATGTCTGACAGCCAGGCCAAAGAGCTGGTCACCAGCCTGAAGTCCCGCGCCGAAGCCGGCGAAGACTTTGCGGACCTTGCCAGGGAATACTCAGAGGATATCGGTTCTGCGCAAGAAGGTGGTGACCTGGGCTGGACCACGCCCGGACAGATGGTGCCCGAGTTTGAACAAACCATGCAGATTACTGCGGTAGGTGAAATATCCGACCCGGTTAAAAGCCAATTTGGCTGGCACGTATTGGAAGTGCTCGACCGCAGAGACGAGGACATGACCGACACCGCCACCAAGAACATGGCCATGAACTACCTGCACAACCGCAAATACCAGGAAGAGCTGGACGCCTGGCTAAGACAGATCCGCGATGAAGCCTTTGTGGATATTAAGTGACGGGGTTCGCCTGTCATCCTCGCTATAGCTGTCATCCCCGCGCGCGCCGTCATTCCCGCGCAGGCGGGAATCCAGAGATATCTACCCCAAGAACCAAACCACAACTGGATTCCCGCCTGCGCGGGAATGACACAAACAAGTGATCCCCAGAATCGCCCTAACCCCAGGTGAACCCGCCGGCATCGGCCCGGACATCACCCTCGCCATCGCCCAACAAACTTGGGACGCAGAGCTAATCGCCATCTGCGACCCCACCCTGCTGCAAGAAAGGGCCAAACTTCTCGGTCTAGTCATTGAGATCCAGGTTATAGACGGCCCTCTAGGCGCACCAAGCCCCCACCAACCCGGGACCCTCAAAGTCTACCCGGTCAACCTGACCGCACCCTGCGAGCCCGGCCAACTAAACCCCTCAAACGCCAGCTACGTGCTCTACACCCTGCACGCGGCAGTAGACGCCTGCATTGCCGGCCGCTGTGATGCCATGGTCACCGCCCCCGTACAAAAATCAGTAATCAACGATGCCGGCATTCCGTTCTCAGGCCATACCGAATTGCTGGCTGAAGACACCGACACCGATAGAGTCGTGATGATGCTAGCCAGCAAAGACATACGCGTCGCCCTGGCCACCACCCACCTGCCCTTGCGCGACGTGGCCGACGCCATTAATAACGAGATGCTGGAAGACACCCTGAACATCCTCCACCGCGACCTACAAAGCAAATTCGGCCTACCAAACCCAACCATTGCCGTACTAGGACTCAATCCCCACGCCGGTGAAGGTGGCCACATGGGCCGGGAAGAACTGGATATCATCCTACCGGCCCTCGAAAAACTACGCGCTTCAGGTATGCAGCTGGAAGGCCCACTACCCGCAGATACCGCCTTTAACCCAAAAGTGCTGTCTAACTGCGACGCAGTGCTCGCCATGTACCACGACCAGGGCCTACCGACCCTGAAATACGCCAGTTTCGGTGAGGCCGTAAACATAACCCTGGGCCTTCCCATCATCCGCACCTCAGTTGACCACGGCACAGCCCTGGACCTCGCTGGCACCGGCAAAGCTGATACGAGCAGCCTGAAGTCCGCCCTGGAAATGGCCATAGACATGGCTAATTCCACCAAAGGTACCTAACGCCGCACCACCGTCATCCCCACCAATATCAATAATCCACAACCCGTCATCCCCGCGTAGGCGGTGGTCCGCCATTGCGGGATCCAGCTTTTTTAATCCAGAGAACCTCAACCCCCCCGGTTTACACCCACCCCCACCCCCTCTAGAATCCCTCTTTTGCCCGACCAAGAGCCCTACATGACCGACGCCCCAACCACCGCCCCCTCCGGCCTCTATGCCTTCACCGAATGCGAGGTGGTGCACATGCTCAACGGTGCTGTCATGTTGCTCGACAGATTCAGCGATGCGCAACTCCTGGTAGGCGCCCCCGTAGCCCAATCCATGCAGCTGTGCCGCAAGTTTCGTACCCTGGAGCACCACGCTGACGTATTAGCCTCCTCAGTGCCGGAGCTCGCCGGTCAGCAGGCTGACGTAATGAACGTGCTTAACATGCTCAAGGATGCGGGCTTACTGGTCACGGCAGATTCGGTATGCGAAAGACTCAACGCCGATGTTGCCGCCCCGGTCGACCTACCCCCTACCCGGGTTTTCATCATTACCTGCGATCGCCCCACTGCCGTGGAACGACTGCTGGAGTCCATGCAGCGCACCGGCAACCTCAGCCGACACGAGTCCCTGTTTCTCATCGATGATTCTCGCGAACAGGCAAACGCAGACCAAAACCGCGATGCAGTAGAACGATTCAACCTTACGTCACCAAGAGACATGCATTACTTCGGTGCCGATGAAACCCGGCACTTTATGGATACCTTGATTGCAGAACAGCCCGATCAGGAGGATGCAATTCGTTTCCTGATTGATCGCGAAAAATGGACCGACCACAAAACCTACGGCGTCGCGCGCAACCTGAGCTTATTGCTTTCAGTAGGCTGTCGCGCCATCGTTATGGACGATGACGTCATTTGCAGCGCATACCAGTCGCCCTATAAAAAGGATGGCCTCGAATTTCGCCCGGTAGATCGGGAAGTCGACTTTTATACCAATCAACAGGACATGCTGAACAACGCACAACCCGCTGAGTTGGACCCATTGTCCGGACACGCAAAGTGCCTTGGCCTCACTATCGGCCAAGCCGCACGTAAACTGGGTGATAAGCCCATAACCCCAGCCGACTTGGCCGACGCCAATTCCGGCTCATTTATTCTATGGGATGCAGAGTCACCGGTTCTGGTCACCCAAAGCGGCACATTGGGCGACCCCGGTTCGCCCAACACGGCCTGGCTCTATTTCTCAAGTGGAGATTCATTACAACGGCTGATGTCCTTTTCCGGCGGCCTACAGGGCGCCCTTACCGGCCGCAACTACTGGATGGGCTACCCGCGCCCCTGCTTTACCAAAATGGCGGTCATGTCACAGGTCACCGGCCTCGATAACTCACAACTGCTGCCACCCTACTTCCCGATATTTCGCGGGGAAGACTACCTGTTCGGCTCAATGACCGAGTACCTGCACCCCAACTCAGCGACTTTGCACTATGACTTCTGCGTACCCCACATACCTGTTGATGAACGCAATGCTAACGCAGAGCCGGAACCCAGCGATGGCAAAGGCCGCCTCAGCATCGGCAAATACATAACCGATCACACTGACTATCAAGCGGGTATCAGTCCCGAGGCACGCCTGACCAACCTGGCAGCAATGGCCAAACGGCTTTCAGAAACAGACGACCGCGGGCTTCAATCCCTGTACCGAAAAGAAGTGGCTGAGCTACAGGGGCTTGACCAGGTTCAGCTCGACGGCCTACTCAAGGATGGCACGATACGGTCACCGGAATGGCAAGGGTGGCTGCAGCAGAGTGCGAGCAACGTCAATCAATCGATGCAACAAACGGCTAACGTCACAGACATGCCCAACCTGCCTGAGGGCTCTGATACCAGTTCTCTGCTAAAACAATTTCGCGACTATGCCACGGGGTACGCAGGTGCATTAAATGCATGGAGCGAGATAAGAACTGCTGCGATCAAGGCCACCGAGCAAATAACCAAAACCGGCTAAAGGGACACACCAGGAAATGGATATCCTGCGACTTATGCTTGGCCTGCTGCTCCCATGGATAGGGGCGTACTTCTGGTTGGCGGCCATTGAATCGAGACTTAACCCCCAGCCCGCCCATAAGCTGCGCCAACTAGGCTATGCGTTTTTTCTGGGCATGGCAGGCGTCAGTGGCCTGCTGCTCGCCCAGTCCTGGCTGCTGGGACACGTCAGTTTCGGTCTGCCTATGGGCATCATCGCTGTGGTCTCACTCGCCGGTGGTGTGGCTTTCGTAAAAAGCCGTCACTTGGCATTTCAGCCAAACAACGGTAGGCCATCGACGTTTTATACGATCCTCTTCTGGTTCTTCGCCAGCTGGGCTGCACTTCACCTGATGCTGGTCGCAATAGAAATTCTTAACCGTCCCGTATTCCCATGGGATGCCTGGCAAACCTGGATATACCGCAGTAAAGCCTGGTTTTATCTGGGCAACGTGGTACCGCTGGATACAGCGCTAGCCTGGGAGCAAGGCCAGGCAACCGCGACTTACAACACTTACGGCGCCGACTACCCAAAGTTCGTTTCTGTAATCGCGCTTTGGCCTGCGCTGGCGCTGGGACAATGGCACGAACAGTTCGTTAATTTACCCACGCTGCTTTGTGGTATCGCACTGGCCCTGGCTTTTTACGGACATTGCCGGGAAGCAGAGTTTCCTAAATGGAGTTCTGCCCTTGGGTCCTATTTTTTGGTCTCCATCCCCCTTATTGGCTCCCACTTAGCTCTCGCCGGGCAAGCCGATATCTGGCAAACCGGTTTCACTGGCCTCGGTTTTATCTCTCTGCTTTGGGGTATTGTACGAGGTGATAATTGGCACAAAGGGCTTGGGCTTGCGCTCATCCTGCTGGGAATCACCGTCAAAAACGAGGGACTGGTGTGGTTTGCAGTTGCCCTTGCGTTAATAGCGATCACCACGCGGCCCCGTCTCTCAGCAACGCTTGCCCTGGTCGTTACTGCCATCGTCTCGGTGGCCTGGATTAGCGGCATCCACTACGTGGACCTCCCGATCATCGGCGGACTTGGCATCAACAACGGACGCATTTATGTGCCAGTAATCGGCAGCTTCAGGCTGATGGAGTTCGATCTCTGGGACGATTACTGGGCCAATTTCTACGAGAGCAGCACCTGGCACCTTTTATGGTCCATGCTCGTTGCCTGCGCTCTCGGACTTGTCGCATTGCCACGAGGACCTCTTCGCCAGGTGGTTGCTACCCTACTAATGCTGTTAATCGCCACTCAGCTAGCCATTTTCTTGTTCACGGAACAGGGCCTTTGGGCCGAAGACTGGACAGCGATCAATCGCCTGCCCATGCACATGGTGCCGGTGTTAATTTTTAGCCTCTTGCTCAGCGCGCGTGAACTGTCTGATTACCGCGATACCACCAAGGTCAACAAACGAGCCTGCATCGCACCTGCCGCAGGCTTACTGCTCGCATTGTTGATTGCCGGCTTCTACCTTGTCGACCAGTACCCCCCAACAACAGGCCACTCAAGAAGCTTTGATGCCAAGCAACTGGGCATCGTTGTAGGTGGAGGCCAGATCATCGGTAACACAGGTGTAGTTACTCGGTTCGATAACGGTATCGCTGTTCTATCCAGCGGCGGGGTGCGCATCAATGCAGCCCAGGCCAACATGCTAAGCCTTGATACTGGTGGAGAGAACAGCGCTGACCGGCGCTTTTTCTGGCGCAACGGCTCCGGTGAAGAAGATCTCCACTCAATCGACATCGGAGCGCCCGGCAAAAAGTTGGTCAACCTGGCTGTATCACCTAACTGGACGGGAACAGTGACCGAAGTCGGCTTCCTGTTTTATGAAGACGAAGACAGAAAAGTGGAGGTACGCTCACTGGAGGTTCGCACGCGAACCTTGAAAGACATGGTCATTGTGACCTGGCAGGACTGGACTACGATGTCACACTGGTCACAAAAATCGGTACACTATGTGCCCGCTGGCGCAGAGTCGGCCCCGATCAAGTTGCCGATTTTAATGGCGGGCTGGCTGCTGATCACCACCCTTCTGGCAGTTGTGCTCCGGCGAGTGAGCCCAGCACCCACCGTGAGCATCGTCATCTGTGCCATTGCCGCATGGATCATCCTGGACCTGCGGTGGACCACCAATCTCATCGACCAGTCTGGCGACACTCTTCACTACTACAGTACGCACAGTAACCTTCATCTCGATATTGCGCAGGATAAAGAACTGTTTGAATTTACCGAACAGGCTTCTCCATTGCTTGGCGACAAAGATGAGCCGGTGCTAGTCGTCGGGGAGAAAGATGACTTTGATTTCGAGGCATTGCGGGTCAAATACCACCTGCTACCGATACCAGCTCACGTGCGCAAGGGTGCAGCAATCAGCACCATGCCCAGAATGCCTGCAGACAAAGTGATTATCGTACGCTCACCCTACCTGGCACCGGGGGAAACACCTTTTTTGGCGGAGGCAGTCGCTAGACAAGTCAGCTCGCGGCTGGGAAGGACCTATCAAGTGCTGCTGGATACTGAAGATGGCGTACTGCTTAGCGCGACTGGAAGTTCAAGCTACAGGCGTTAAACCTCGGGACTGGAGCTAGCCGCCAAACGCCTTTTTTTGTTTGCCTGGTTCTGGGCTCGTATCGATTCCCTATACTGGGCAATCACCGTTTCCGGGTCGCCCTCTGCCGCAATACTGCCCTTATCGAGCCATATCACCCTGTCACACAGGCTTTTCACCTGGGCATCGGAATGGGATACAAAGACAACGGACTGCTCGCCACAAATTCTCTCTTTCATGGCTTGTTCGGCTTTGGCCTTAAACTGCGCGTCGCCAACGCTTAGCACTTCATCGATTAGCAGGATATCCACGTGAGTCATAAGCGCCGTGGTAAAGCCCAATCGCGCCTTCATCCCGGATGAATAGGTCTTTACGGGTTCCTCGAATGAATCCCCTAGCTCGGAGAAATCTTTTATCTCCTCAAGAAAACCGATGGCTTCGCTTTCGCTAGACCCCTGCAAAACAGCAGAAAGCATGGCGTTGTCGCGGCCATTAAGATCGGGACGAAAGCCCAGGCCCAGGGTTAAAAGAGACGCAGTTGCGCCTTTACGGGTAATCACCTCGCCATTCGTTGGCGCCAGTATGTCAGCCATTATCCGCAGGCTGGTGGTCTTTCCAACACCGTTGCGGCCAATAATACCCAGAGTCTCGTTCTCATAGAGCTTGAAGGAAACATCCTTCAATACATGGTGTACGCCATGATCAAAAGTGCCCTTGCCGGAACGAAAGTCCAGCGAGACATTCTTAAGCTCTAACATCACCTCTCTGTCAGCCTGACCCATCATGTGATTACCTTCAGGGCGAGGAAGTGATTATAGCGCCGCATTAAATAAAGCATTAGCCCTATCAGCACGGAAGCACCTAGCCCAATCATTAACAGGTGCCCGGCGGCCGGCGCGGTATCGTGCATCAATATCTGGCGATGAGCATCTAACATAAATGCGAGTGGATTTACCGACAACAGCAACTGGGTTTTCGCCTCGCTACCCAAATCCCGTACATCCCAGAACACCCCAGAAGTGAACAGCAAGAAAGTCATGCCCAACACAATAAATTTCTGAAAGTCTCGCAGCAGGCACACAAGGAACGACCCTGCCAAACCGGCCGCCACAATCATCAGGTACATCACCAACCATACCGGCGCCAGCCATAACCAGGTGAGACTGGGATAGTTACCAAAAAACGCAAGAATCACAAACAGCAGCAGGTAAACAGTAGATTGCCGGTAAAGACTCTCCTGAATCGCCGACATCGGCCAGATCGATTTGGGCATGTTGATTTTGCCGACCAGACCCTGGCTGGCGACGATGCTGTTAGAGGCCTGAATCACTGTTTTGGAAAACCAGATAAACGCGAATTTCCCGCAGGTGAGAAACACCAAAAAATCGCCACCCCTTCGGGAATCCAGTATCAGGTTGAACACAACATAGAACACGCCCACCCACATCAGCGGCTCCAGAATCCACCACAAAAACCCTAGCTTGAACTTACTGGCATCCGCTTTTAGCAACATCCGCGCATGGATATTAATAAGGCGAAAGTATTGGGAGACAGTCATGAAATGAGTGGGCTTCTACGAAGTGAGTGATGTCTTGTCTAAAGCAAAGCTAAGTGTAACAGAATTCGAAGCCGCAATACCGTGCGATGGTAGCAATGAACGCAACAGCAGGTACAATGTTGGCATGCCAAAAGCACTCAAACAACACGCCCCGCGCAAGCGCTTCGGCCAGAACTTCCTGACTGACGATGGCGTTATTGGAGGTATCGCGAGCGCCATTGCTCCGCGAGACGGCGACCACATTGTAGAGATCGGCCCCGGCCAAGGCGCCTTGACGGAGGCACTGGTCCCCTCGGGCTGCCAGCTTGATGTGATCGAGCTGGACAGGGACTTGATCGCCGGACTGCTGGCGGCTTTCAGCATCCACAAGGGCTTCAAACTGCACAGTGCCGATGCCCTCAAATTTGATTTTGCCTCTTTGATCGAGGGCCTGGGAAAGCTGCGCATTGTAGGCAACCTACCCTACAACATTTCAACACCGCTAATTTTCAAACTGCTGGAGAACGCCGCTATCATTGAAGATATGCATTTTATGCTGCAGTTGGAGGTAGTTGAACGCCTCGCCGCGCAGCCGGGCAGTAAGACCTGGGGAAGGCTTGGGATAATGACCCAATACCAATGTGAAGTAGAGCACCTGTTTGACGTGCCGCCCGAGGCATTTAATCCGCCGCCTAAGGTACAGTCAGCCATTGTCAGGCTGAAGCCCTATCAGCAGTCACCCTGGCCAGCTTGCAACGAGAACCAACTCAGAAAGGTCGTGCAAGCCGCCTTTGCCCAACGCCGAAAAACCCTGCGTAATAACCTGAAGAGCCTGATTGACAGTGATTCGATAGAAGCACTGGGCATAGACCCGGCAGCAAGGGCAGAAACACTCGAACTCACGCAATTTATTATCATCACGAATGCCATCCATGACTAACATCGAATTCAATCCCTCCCTTGTGGGCGTCAACGTGGTGACCACCTACCTGCCCAGTCACTCTAATCCTGATGACGGGCATTACACCTTTGCCTACACCATTACTATCAGCAATGCGGGAGACCTGCCGGTACAACTGCTGTCAAGGCACTGGGTGATTACTGATGCGGACGATGAAGTACAGGAAGTGCGCGGCGAAGGCGTGGTCGGCGAACAACCCATCATTCAGCCGGGGGCCTCTTTTCGCTACACCAGTGGCACCAACCTGGCGACGCCGGTGGGATTTATGAAAGGCAGCTATTTCATGGTGGTACGAGAGCCTATGGAAGTACCGCCGGAAGAACTGCCCACCTTTGAGGTACCCATTGCCCCATTTACCCTGCACACCCCAACTGCGTTGAACTAGTGCTGTGAGTACCTACGTTGTCGGTGATATTCAGGGCTGCCTACAACCGCTTAAATGCCTGCTGAAGAAGGTCGACTTCGACCCGAAAGCCGATGTGCTCTGGTCTGTGGGTGACGCCGTCAACCGCGGCCCCAAGTGCCTGAAAACACTGCGTTTTCTCTACAAAATGCGAGACAGCCTGGTGATGGTGCTGGGTAATCATGATCTGCATTTGCTGGCAGTAGCCGCCGGCGCACGACGACCCTCAAGATCCGACACCCTGGATGAGATACTCGCAGCCCCCGATCGGGAAGAACTACTCAACTGGCTGCTGCACCGCCCACTCATTCACCATGAAAACGGCTACACCCTGGTGCACGCAGGCATTCCGCCGAAGTGGAGCATCAAGAAAGCCATCAAACGCGCGCGCGAAGTAGAAGCTGTGCTGCAAAGCCCCGATTGCCTGGATTTTTTCCGGAACATGTACGGCAACGAACCCGCCATTTGGTCCAAAGACCTCAAGGGCATGGAGCGCTTGCGGGTGATCACCAATTATCTGACTCGCATGCGCTACTGTACCGAAGAAGGATGGCTGGACCTTGAGAGCAAGGGCGCCAGCCCCAATGAAGGCATCAAGAAGGTTTCCGCCTGGTTCAGCCACCCCAATCGCAAGACCCGGGATGATAAAATTCTGTTTGGCCACTGGGCTTCGCTTGAGGGTATGACAGACAGCCCGGATGTCATCGGGCTGGATACCGGTTGTGTTTGGGGTGGAGCGATGTCGTTGTATTGCCTTGAGAATGAGCAGTGGACCCGATGTGAGTGCGAGAACGGAAAATGCAAAGAATGACCCCTAATCGCTTTCTAGATACCACCCGTCCACTGCCAGCCTGCAGACTTGCCGGAAACACCAGATGACTCATCCCGATCAACCACTAAAAGTACTGCACATCGGCAAGTACTTCCCGCCCTACGCGGGTGGCATGGAAACCTATCTTCGGGACTTAATGGCCGCACAAGCCAAGCAGGGACTAGACAGCGCTGCGCTGGTGCATAAATCCGAATTATCCCTGCGCAGCAGCGATGAAAAGTACCCCATCGGCGAGCACGAACTTCCAGTGACTCGCGCTGCCGTCTGGCTGAGATTACTCTTCACCCCGCTAAGCCCGACTTTCCCTTTCCTACTCAATCGACTGATCAAAGAAAACAAGCCCGATTTACTCCACCTGCACATGCCTAACGTCTCGGTTTTTTGGGCGCTGTTCCTGCCTAGCGCGAGGAACTTACCTTGGGTGGTGCAATGGCAATCCGATGTGCTGGCCTCCAAGCACAGCTTGGGTTTACGCCTGTTTTACTCTATTTATCGACCCTTTGAGCGCATGATATTGCGCCGCAGCAAAGCCATCATTGCGTCTTCGCCACCTTACCTCGAATCCAGTGAGCCTTTGGCCGACTCCAGGGATAAATGCCACGTCGTTCCGCTAGGCCTGAACCCCACAGCCAGCCAAAATGGCAGAACCGGGGCTGAACTAAAGCCAGTTGACGCCCCATTGCAGGTACTCGCCATCGGCAGGCTAACCTACTACAAGGGCTTTGAATTTTTGATCCGAGCCGCCGCAGACTGCGACAACACCGCAATTCACATTGTCGGCAAGGGCGACCAGGAAACCCACTTAAGAAAATTGGCACTAGAGCTTGGCGTGGAAGGCCGTATCAGCTTTCACGGACACCTTGACGATGAACAACTTGAGCTGCAATTTCAGCAATGCGACTGCCTCTGCCTCCCTTCCATCGAGCGTACCGAGTCCTTCGGTATGGTCCTATTGGAAACCATGCAGTACGGCAAACCCACGGTGATTGCCAACGTACCGGGCTCTGGAATGGGCTGGGTGGTGGATGACGGCATCACCGGGTTACATTCAATACCCGAAAACGCCGTTTCACTGGCAAAATCCCTACGCCAATTGCGTGATAATCGTGATAAAATCGCGCAATTAGGCGGTAGTGGCCGAGAGAAGTTCAATCGGCTGTTCCACATTGACGTATCAGCAGCAGGCGTGAAAGTCGTTTACCATAACGTTCTGGCAGCCTGCTCTTCTAACTAGCAGGGCAATACCAATGGCATCCGACGGTTATAAGGGATTATCCCGGCCTGCCACAGTCATACTCATCCCCGCCTTTAACGAGGGGGACATCATTGCCGAGGTCATCCGGGGCATTCGTGCCGCCTGTGATTTTCCGATTCTGGTCATTGATGACGCTAGCACTGACGATACCATTACCAAGGCTCAGGATGCAGGGGCTGTTGTCATTCCCCTACCCGCACAACTCGGGGCATGGGGCGCAACTCAAACCGGCCTGCGCTATGCCCTGCGCCGGGATTATGATTACGTTATCACCATGGATGCCGATGGCCAGCACGAGGCAGAATCCATTGGAACTCTCGTCCGCCCAGTAACAGAAGGCGTTGCCGATGTTTCCATTGGAGCCTGCACCCGCCGTGGCTCGGCCTTGCGTAAATTTGCCTGGATACTCATGAAGCGGACCTCCGGCCTTGCGCTGGAAGATATCACCTCCGGCTTCCGTGTATACAACCGCAAAGCAATACGCCATTTAGCCAGTTGGCGCGCCACTTTGCTGGACTACCAGGACATCGGTGTTCTATTGCTGTTGCAGTCCAAGGGGCTACGGATTGTAGATGTGAAAGTGGCTATGCTGCCCAGGACAAATGGCAAATCTCGTGTGTTTCACTCCTGGCTCATGGTGGTTTATTACATGTGCCATACGCTGATACTTGGGCTTTCCAAGCGCAGGCTGGCCCGACGCTATCGAACTCCACAAGCGGTAAACTAATTACATGTTCTCAATAGTAACTGGAATCATTGGCCTGCTGGTCGCCGTTATCATCATCATATTAATGCGCCGAGACCGCCTGCACGCCCAACATGGCCTGGGCTGGATCATCGTCGCCCTGGGCTTTGCGCTGCTGGGGTTCTCACCCGAGATTATCGATCGTGTAGCCCAATATTTTGGGATTGCCTACCCGCCTGTGCTGGCCCTGACCCTGGGCATCGCAGTCCTGGTAATAAAAGTCTTACTCATGGACATTGAGCGCTCCCGCATTGAAGTCCGCAACCAACGGTTAGTACAACGGGTTGCTATGCTGGAGGCTGACCTCAAAAAGCTAAGCAAGTCCCAACATTTTCAACCAAACCAAAAGAGCGAAAGACAGTAATGATCGAAGGAACCAAAACCGCCGTCATCACCGGCGTCACTGGCCAGGATGGCGCTTACCTTACAGAACTACTGCTTGAGAAAGGCTACCGCATATACGGCACCTACCGCCGCACAAGTTCAGTTAATTTCTGGCGGCTGGAAGAACTTGGGGTAGCCAGCCACCCCAACCTCGAGCTAGTGGAATACGACCTGACCGACCTTTCCTCTACCATCCGCCTGCTGCAAAACAGCAAGGCCACTGAGGTATACAACCTGGCCGCCCAGAGCTTTGTGGGGGTGTCGTTCGAACAGCCCATTACCACCGGTGAGATTACCGGTATAGGCGCAGTGCACCTGCTGGAGGCCATTCGTATCGTTAATCCTGACATCCGTTTTTACCAGGCGTCCACCTCGGAGATGTTTGGCAAAGTACAGGCTATACCCCAGGACGAAAGCACAGCCTTTTACCCGCGCAGCCCTTACGGCGTAGCCAAGCTGTATGCCCACTGGATGACAGTGAACTACCGCGAGTCTTACGGCATATTTGGCAGCAGTGGTATTTTGTTCAACCACGAATCACCGCTGCGCGGTAAAGAATTCGTTACCCGCAAAATCACTGATTCAGTGGCCAAAATCAAACTTGGGCAGCTGGATGTTCTGGAGCTGGGCAATATCGACGCAAAACGAGACTGGGGCTTTGCCAAAGACTACGTTGAAGGCATGTGGCGCATATTGCAGGCTGATAAGCCCGACACCTACGTATTGGCCACCAACCGCACACAGACCGTGCGCGAATTCGTCACCATGGCATTCCAAGCCGCCGATATAGCATTGAACTGGCAAGGCGAGAACGAAAACGAAGCTGCCACAGACGCCGCCACAGGCGAGCTGATGGTGCGAATCAATCCCAAGTTTTACCGCCCTGCAGAAGTGGAGCTGCTGATCGGTGACCCTCAAAAAGCGAAGGACGACCTGAACTGGGAGCCCTCTACCACGCTGGAAGAGCTGTGCACCATGATGGTAGAAGCCGATATTCGCCGCAATAAGGCCGGCGCTACCTTCTGATGACTGCTGCCACGCTATTGATAACAGGTGCCGCTGGTTTTACCGGACGGCATCTTATTGCGGCCGCCAACGCAAGAGGCTACCGCTGCATAGCCGTAGCGCAACATGAAAGCAGTGAAGTACCAGGTGCACACAGCAGCCTGGTGGCAGATTTGCTCGACCCTGCGGCTCTTGAGCGAACGATTAAGCAAGCAGCGCCTGACTATATTGTGCACCTGGCCGCCATCTCCTTTGTGGCACACGGCAATACCTCAGAAATTTACCAGGTGAACCAGCTGGGAACAATTAACCTGCTGGATGCTGTGCAAAAATGCGCCCCCGAAATCAAGAAAATACTGATAGCCAGCAGCGCCAATATTTATGGTAACGCTACCGAGTTGCCCATCACCGAAGCCACGCCTCCTGCGCCAGTGAATCACTACGGCATGTCAAAGGTGACCATGGAGCTAGCGACAAAATTGTACGCAGACCTGCCTATCGTGATGAGCAGGCCTTTCAATTACACTGGATGCGGCCAGAGCCCAAATTTTTTGATCCCCAAAATAGTCAATGCTTTCAAAGCCGGCAAAAAGAACATTGAACTGGGTAACCTGAATGTATCCCGCGATTTCTCTGATGTGCGAGATGTAGTGGCGGCCTACCTAGGTTTGCTGGAAACCCAGAGCACCGCGCCAGCCTACAATATTTGCAGCGGCACACCCACCTCGCTATTGACCGTGATACAAATGCTGAACGATTTAGCCGGCTATGAAATGCAGGTTTCGGTCAACCCCGACTTTGTAAGAAGCGATGAAATCAAGACGCTTTATGGCTCACCTGCGTTACTTGAATTGACCATTGGTAACTACCGGCAATTCTCCCTGCCCGACACCCTAGCCTGGATGCTGGCAGAGAAAGAGGCTGCCTGAATGCGCTTGGTTATGGGAGGAGAATCGCTGCTGGGCCAGAAGACGGGCATTGGGCAGTACACTGAGAATCTTGCAAGGGAAATTCTAAAGACAGGTTCCATTAACGACTTCAAGTTCCTTAGCTATGGCAAACTCCAAGACACTGCACCACTGTTAACGGCCGATCCTGGCGAACAGAAGACAAGCATGGCAGGTCAATCCAATTCTAAGCTCCTCGCAAATTTACGGGGAGTGGCATCAAGAAACCCTGCCGCAGTGTGGTGCTACAACAAAGCTATGCCGCTCTTGGAAAGACATACGCTCCGTGACTATACCGACAGCGATGTATTTCACTCACCTAACTATATGCTGGCGAACTTTCCCGGTAAACGGGTCGTCACCATACTGGACTTATCGACTATCAAACATCCCGAATTTCACCATAAAGGAATGGTGAAGTTTGTGAACCACCATATTAGACAGTCGATCCAAAAAGCAGACCACATAATCACCATCAGCGAAACCGTAAAGAGTGAAATTGTTGAACACCTGGGTGTTGAAGAGGAACGCATCACCACAACTTACCTGGCCGCCAACAGCACGTTTAAGCCACTAACCGCTGAAGAGTTTGCCAAGCACGCTTTTGCACCAGACCTTGAGTACAAAAAATACTTCCTCTGTGCCTGCACACTGGAACCCCGAAAAAACATATCAAGGCTCCTGGATGCGTACTGTTCATACAGAAAGCGTGAAGGTGATAGCGCGCTTCCATTGGTTTTAGTTGGCCATCAAGGGTGGTACAGCGAGGAGTTGTACAGTCGCATACTCGAGCTTGGCATTGCTAACGGCGTCAGGTATTTGGGTTACGTCGATTCTTCAAGTTTGCCAATTATCTTCGCAGGCGCCAGGGCACTCATCTTTCCGTCAATCTACGAGGGCTTCGGGCTACCGGTTCTTGAAGCAATGCAGGCAGGGACCGCAGTGCTGACATCTCCCAACTCTGCTATGTCTGAGGTCGCACAAGACGCTGCCCTATTTGCAGAGCCGGCTTCAACAGAGGATATTGAAAGCAAAATGTTGCTACTTGCTTCGGACGACACACTTATAGCGCGCCTGACAAGTGCTGGGCGACAAAAAAGTAGCGAGTTCAGTTGGCATCAATGCGCCAAACAGACCCTGTCTGTTTATGGAAAGCTAGCAGCATGATAAAGCACCGAAAAGAGAGAAAACTGCCATGCCAATAATGTTTCGCGCATTGTGGCAGTATCGGCACTTTGTAATCAGTTCGATAAGAAACGAATTCACTACGCGCTTCGCAAGAAGCAAGTTTGGTGGTCTATGGGCGATTTTCAACCCGCTGACCCAGGTGACCATCTATGCCCTGATTTTCTCGAACATTTTACAGGCGAAAATGGCAGGCATAGACAGCACATATTCCTTTGCCATATATCTGACAGCGGGATTTCTGTGCTGGAACTTGTTCAACGAAATCGTCAGTCGCTGCCTTAATGTTTTTATTGCCAACGGCAATTTGATCAAGAAAGCCACGTTCCCAAAAATAGTATTACCGGCGACCATTGTTGGAACCTGCCTAATAGATAACCTGCTATTGTTCGTCGCAATTCTGCTTGTTTTTGCTGTTCTTGGCCATGCTCCGGGAATTGAAATTGTATGGCTGCCTCTTCTGGTTTTTGCCACTGTAGCACTAGCAGTCGGAATAGGACTGATATTGGGGATATTGAATGTCTTTGTTCGGGATATCGCACAGCTTGTCCCGATTATTTTGCAGATACTATTCTGGTTTACGCCTATCATTTATCCAATTTCGATTATTCCTGAGAAGTATCAAACCTATTTGTATCTTAATCCTATTTTTCCGCTTGTAAAAGCGTACCAAGACATTCTGGTTTTTGAAGTTGCTCCCGACATAGTTAGTATCTTCAGTATCCTGCTAGCCAGCCTGGGGCTACTTTTAGCTGGACTATTTCTATTTTTCCGCGCCAATGAAGAGATGGCGGACGTACTGTGAGCCTGCTCAGCGTCAGGAACTTGGGAAAGTCATATCGAAGCTACCGATCGGAATGGCATCGTTTTGCACGCTGGTTTGGGATGAGCGTAAAGCCTGCAAGTGAGCAATGGGTGTTAAGGGATATTAATTTCGATATCAACAGTGGCGAGGCCATTGGTATTGTTGGTCAAAACGGTGCCGGTAAAAGCACTCTGCTAAAACTAATCACAGGAACACTGCAACCAACTGAAGGGCTCATCAACATAAATGGGCGGATTGCCGCCATCCTTGAGCTCGGTATGGGCTTTAGTCCGGAGCTAACTGGACGGCAGAACGTATATCACGCGGCAGGATTAATGGGCTTCACTGCCAGGCAAATCGAAGATGTGATGTCAGAGATAGAAGCTTTTGCGGAGATCGGCGATTACTTCGACAAACCAGTCCGCATTTACTCAACTGGAATGCAGGTTAGAGTCGCATTCGCAATTGCAACTGCTTATCGTCCCGAAATACTTATTGTCGATGAAGCGCTTTCAGTGGGAGATACGTATTTTCAACACAAAAGCTTTCAACGCATTCGCGACTTTCAAGATTTGGGAACTACTCTAATTATTGTGTCCCACGACCGAAACGCCATTCAAGCTCTTTGTGGTCGTGCGATGTTGCTAGACTCTGGTCGAGTAATTAGGGATGGCAGTCCAGAGGAAATCTTTGACTTCTATAATGCATTAATCGCTAGCAAAGAAAGCTGCCCAGTAGAAACGCAGAAATTGGATGACGGGGGAACAAAAGTATCATCCGGCTCTGGAGAGGCTTTGGTCACTGAGATCGTACTAATTAATAGCACAGGTGAGAAGACTGAATCCGTTTGTGTTGGCGAAACGGTGACGCTCAGAATAAATGTGGCGGTCCAAAGCGAAATTGATTCGCTAGTCCTAGGCTATGGAATTAAAGATCGGCTAGGCCAAACATTATACGGCACCAACACATGGCACACGAAGCAAGTCATCAACAACCCAAAGGTGAACAGTAAATATGAATTTGCGATTGAGTTCCCCGCAAATTTCGGTGTCGGAAGTTACTCAGTTCAGACTGCACTTGTCGACAAAGACACACATTTGACCGCCAACTATGAGTGGAAGGACTTAGCGCTTATTTTCCACGTAGTAAATCAAGACAAATTGCCGTTCGTTGGAACACTCTGGAATGAACCGCTTATAAGCATAGAAAAGGTGAGCGCATGAGCCTAATTTCATATGCTCAGAACTTAGAGGATGTGGTGCTGTGGCGCGCTCTTGGAAACATCGAAGGCGGCTTCTATATTGATGTCGGCGCTAACGACCCCGTTGATGACTCGGTTACCAAGCTGTTCTATGACAAGGGCTGGACCGGCATCAATATCGAACCAATAGAACAATGGCATGAAAAGCTAGAGTTAGAGCGGCCCAAAGACATCAACTTGAAAGTTGCTGCAGGCGATCGTGCTGGAGAGCTCACTATCTATGACTTGCCGGACACCGGCCTGAGCACTAGTGACAAGGCCACTGCCGAGCGCCATGAAAAGGACCGCGGCTATTCGAAGAACGCCGTAACCGTGCCCCTCGTAACTCTCACATCAATATGCGAAAAATACTCCAAAGGCGACATACATTTCCTGAAAATTGACGTCGAGGGAGCCGAGGCCGAAGTCATCCGGGGAATGGACCTTAGCCACATCAGGCCCTGGATTCTTGTAGTAGAGGCTACACAGCCGAATCTACCTATAGAGGACTTTGATTCCTGGGAGCCTATTCTAGTAGAAGCAAACTACAAGTTCGTGTACTTCGACGGTCTAAATCGATTCTATATTGCCGACGAAAAATGCCAAGAGCTAGCGCCACAATTTTCTAGGCCGCCAAACACGTTCGATGGCTTTGAACTAGCACGGGTAGTGCAAGCCCGAGCGGATTCCGCCGCCGCGCAAGAAGAAACGAAGAATGCTGTCAATCAAGCTGGGGAAGCCGAAAGACGAGCTGAAGACGCCGAGCAGAAAACCATTACCGCCGTGAAGCGAGCTGAAGACGCCGAGCAGAAAACCATTACCGCCGAGAAGCGAGCTGAAGGCGCGGATGTTCTTGCCGCAGAAGCTTCCGCAAATCTGGAGGTTCTTGAAGATCTGCTCGGTAAAAAGGACTATGAACTTAATATAGTCCATCAATCCAACCACCAGTATTACCTGCTAAGTGAATCTCAGAGGCTAGACATCGAGGCACTAAGGAAGAGTGTCTCCTGGCGTGTGACGGCACCACTGCGCTTGATGCCCTCCTTTCTCCAAGTGCTTATTGCCAAATTATTACATATACTTCGTAGAGCAGTCGGGATGCCAAAGAGAATTTTTTTACTCTGCATCGGCAAAATTGTGTCGTTCGTAATCAACAGACCAAAACTAGCGGCCAGAATAGCGGGTATCCTCGAGAGTTTTCCACGCTTGAGAGCAATGGCTTACCGGATAATGTATTCGAGCCGGTCATCCGAGCAATTGCAGTACGAATCAGAGAGTATCGACCTGCCTGCAAATCAACCAGTAATAGCCGAATCCACGGATACATTCCCCGAGGGGGCCAGGGCCGTTGGTGTTGGCCATGCCAATAGGTCACCTCTGGAAAGCTACTTTAGATGACGAGGAAGTCGACTTCATGAAAAGGATTTTGGCTTTTTCTTTCTTCCCTGCGTTTACTCCTGTTTCAAACGGGGGTGAATCACGGTTGTTCAATTTCTACCAGGCCCTTAGCAAAAAGCACCATGTAACGCTGCTATCCTCGGGCCGCCCCGGCAATGCAGAAGAAAGCGTACTTCATGGCGCAAATTTCATCGAGCGAAGAATACCGAAGGATGAATTTTTCGCACAGGAATATCAGCGGCTCCTTCCCTATTCTAGCGGCGGCGATATATCGGCCATCGCTATTGCCGCCAGCGGTGATCTTCCTACTCTCTTACACAACGCTTATCTTGAAGAGTACGAAAATGCCGATGTTGTGATTCACGAGTCACCTTTCACCATCGGCTATGACTTGTTTGTTGGCATTGATGACAAACCGAGAATTTATAACTCCTATAACTGTGAAGCCAAGCTCTACAAAGAACTGCACCCGGACGAAAAATCAAAGCCAATCTGGGACATCGTGCGAGATTGCGAGATCAAGGCACTACAGTATGCAGACATAACGCTCTACTGTAATCGTCAAGATATAGAAGAATTTGAAGTGCTCGCCCCAAACGCATCTTATGAAGCGATTTACACACCACATGGCGTTACACCGACTGCAGTCAATACCAGAACGAGTGATAGGTCTGACGCGATTCGCTCCATAGTCTTTATGGGAAGCGGTCACCCACCCAATCAAGACGCTGCGCAGTTTATAGCCAAGAAGCTGGCACCTACGTTTCCGCTGATCACGTTTCATATCATCGGCGGTTGTCTTAATAAAGGCACTTACAGTAATAACGTCATCCGTCATGGGTTTATAGATGAATCGGCCAAGGTTGAACTAATTGTTCAAGCGGATTTGGCTCTCAACCCAATGCGCATGGGCAGTGGTGCCAATGTTAAGGCATTCGAATTACTAGGTACTGGAGTCCCTCTACTCTCAACGGAATTTGGCATTCGAGGGATAGAAGGGCTGGATCAAAACTATTGCGTACTAGCGGAAATGGAAGATTTCGAAAGTACTATACGCCAATGGTCTGATCGAAATCATGAGTTGCAGGAAGTAGGATTGAGGGGTCGGGAATATGTAACTGAAAACTTCAGCTGGGAACGAACGGCCGAACCCCTCTGCGAAAGACTTGCGCAGTTTTCCACTAGTCAAGAATCCAGTAGCCAGTATGTAGTTGGGCTTAACGACTATGATTCGTTTGACAATGGCGGCGGCGGCGGCGTACGAACGCGCGAGCTGTATTCAGCAGTGTCCGAGTGGTGTCGAGTCATATTCCTTTGCTTTTCACCAGACGATCGGATGCGGGTCTACGACCACGGCCGAAATATTAGAGTAATTTGCATTCCGAAAAGTGCCGAGCACAAGAGAGCCGAGCTGGAAGCCGCGTCCCAACACTTCATATCGATCGATGACATTATTGCGGGGAGGTATTGCTTACAGCATAGTTTACTTACACGTATCTACGCCTGCGTACGAAGATCAACCAATGCGATAATCGTTGAGCACTGCTATATGTCGCCTATTCCAATCCACCACGGGGACAGGTTTGTCTATTCATCGCAGAATAGTGAAACAAACCTCAAGCAAGACGTTCTGCAGGGGCACCCTTACTATTCCGAGCTTATCCGAGAAATTCGCTCTCTCGAGAAATCTACCTGCCAACGCGCTGCCGCTATAATTGCGGTTTCGGATGAGGATGCTGCGATTTTTACGCGAATCAGCAACACAGCGGGACCCATAATAACGATTCCAAATGGCGCATCCCCATTATCGAAGCTAAACGAAAACTTGTTCCGCGAGCTAGGGCAGCGAGTAGATAAAGATTCATCAGTCCTATTCATCGGTTCAGCCCACCCTCCCAACATCGAGGCATTGAAATTTGTTACAGAGGAATTAGCGCCTTCGCTTCCCAAGATTCAATTTCATGTCCTCGGTAGCGTTTGTTCCACAGTAGTTAATGCCCCCAAAAACGTCGTCACGTGGGGCGTTGTCTCGGAAGACGAAAAAGCCGCCATCATGCAATCTGCAAGGCTTGCCATAAACCCGGTCATATCAGGCGGTGGCTCCAACATAAAAACAGCGGACTATCTGGCCAACGGCCTGTTCACACTCACTACTGATTTTGGGCTACGAGGGTACCCGGACACTACTTCACAGTTCTGCTTTGTTCGTGATCGAACAGATTTTTCCCGTGTTATACCTGAGGCATTAAGGAAAGCAAACGGTATCCCCCAAGATCAAATAAAGGCGTTCTTTGCTGAAAACCTGTCGATGTCGGTAAATGCCAAGCGCCTCGTTCCCGTTCTCAAGCGGCTGAATGAGAAGAAAAAGCGAATCCTCGTTGTAAGCTACCGATATACATATCCAGCGCTTGGCGGTGCAGAAGCATATATCCTCAAATTGATTGAGGCTCTGGATAAGACAAACCAATTTCAGATAGATGTTGTAGCGACGGAGGTATCTTCAATTGTGGAGAAAAACCGGTTTGCATCAGGCTTTGTCTTTGAGAGTGAGACCGCCGCCCCCAATGGGCTCCAGAACGTTCGATATGCTCGCTTTCCTGTTGATGAGTATGCACCCGGGAGATTGAACCTAAAGAGCATATGGCGCGCTCAGCCAGCATTCGAGCGTCAGCACTTCTATGCACTGCTCGAGAAATGCAAGCAGAACGCTCTTGCTTGGGGTTGGAGCAGCCCCGAGGGCAATGAAAAAATCGGCCGCTGGGCCTATTCGTCCTGCGGCATCTATGTTTCAGGTGCAGCAAACATTGAGATTTCAGGCTTCTGTTTGGAACCAGTATCCCTATCTGCGACGGACGGTTCAGGGAATAAACTATTCGAAGAGGAGCTAGACGGAAAATTTGGGTTTGCCTTTGCATCTGAACGCGGCGTAATTGATTTCTTTTCGAGCGCCATAGAACACAAAACCGAGATGCGACCCATTAGCTTTTTTGTTTCCTGTCTAAAGATAAACGGTGCTGATTTTCCACTAAGTAATCCAACTGTGATTGAGTCTCCGCCTGGGTCATCCAAAGACACAATTGAGGCGCTGGCGGAAGCAGCAGATGCTACCAGAAGACCATTAGCAGTTAATTTAACGGAGTGTCGTGGCCCGCTATCAAACGGATTGGAGAGTTATCTCGAAGGGAATATTGGTAAGTATGATCTCGTAGTAACGCACAACAATATTTTTCACACTGCGACCATAGCGGTGAACACCGCGAACAAGCATGGCGTGCCGGTGATATCTATTCCACACGCTCACCTGGATGACGACTTTTATCATTTCCCTGATGTTGAAGACAGCATTCGAAATTCAGATCTTGCTCTGGTCTGTCCTAAACTGGCTTGCGATTATTACCAATCTCGAGGCGCAAACGCGAATTACCATTCGCCAGGCATAGATACTAGCGAGGGTTTTCTGGAAAATGATAGCAAAGCATTGCGATCGGTATTCGACACGGAGACCGAATTTTTTCTCGTGCTGGGTAGAAAGACTCATGCTAAAGGCTACCGTCGCGTAATTTCTGCGATAGAGGAATTGGCGACATCTCGCAAGATACATCTTTTGATTATCGGACCAGACGATGATGGTATTTCCATAGCAAGCCCCCATGTTACGTATTTGGGCCTTCAGCCTCGCGAAGTCGTGCGCGGAGCGTTGATGTCCTGCGTTGCCCTTATCAATATGAGTGCCAGTGAAAGCTTTGGCATGGTTTTACTGGAGGCATGGATGGCGAAGAAACCAGTCGTGGTAAATGCTCACTGCGCTGCATTTTTGGACATCGCTGTACACAACGAGAATGCCATTTTGGTCGAGGATGATCCGGCGCTTCTAGATGCTTTAGTGGCGCTCTGTGAGCGACCCGAGCTTCGCGCAAGCTTGGGAGAGAGCGGATATGAATTAGTTCCTAGTTACGACTGGGGAGAAATAGGGCAGAGTTTCGTGAATGAATGCCTTACGCTTATTAAGTAAAGCGCGCAGAGATCCGCAGTCAATCCTAGGCCTATATGACGATAGCGCTGCACTTCCGAACAATCAGAAAATGGAAGCATCATTCCAAAATACAACGTACCGGAAAGTCAAATTATGATGACCATTAACCAAAATCAGCAGCTTCTCCAAACACGCTCCATCAAGAAGGGAGGTGTAGTCCATGATGCCGACTTCGAATGTTTTCGGTGTATTACAAAGCCTGACCCGACAATTCTTGATGTGGGTGCGAATAGAGGCCAGTCTATAGCCTCATTCAAGCTACTTTTCCCAGAATCGAATATTGATAGTTTCGAAGCAAACCCATTGTTTTTCCCGATTCTTGAAGGCGTGAAGGCGTGGTACTCGAACGTCCAGATACACAATTATGGACTTGGTTCCGACACCGGGGTTCTGGAATTTCAGGTGCCCATTGTCGACGGAAAAGCCTATCTGGAAGAAGGGTCGACGCGCGATGATAATTTTGAGAAGCCCTGGGTTATTGAAAGATTGAAAAGTTATGGTGAAAAACTCGAGTTTGATGTTTTCCCCGTCGAGATTAGAGTGGCAGACCAAGCCTTGCATGAGCAGGCAGTAGATATCGTCAAGATTGATGTTGAAGGCGCTGAATTTGATGTGTTGTCTTCCATGACTCGAATCATAGAGCGATCCCGCCCAGTCTTTCTTATCGAAAACAGCGACTTTGACAACGTAACCCCCTTTCTGGAGGGACTCGGTTACTTGTGCTACCAATATTTTTCCGATTGTAATGAACTAAGACCATTAGAGTATGCGTGTACAAACTGCATCTATGTGCACCCAGAGAATGATCAAGGTTTGAGTAAAATCATGAGGGATAGCAGCATTCCGCAAGGCACCGAGATAGAACCAGATTCTGATTCCAGCCAAGACTGACTATGCTGAGAAGAAAGCCTATGTGACTTAAATTAAGGACTCTTCCGCAACGGCATTTAGCTGCAAAAAGATTTCCTATGATAGATTCACACTAACCACTCGTTAGTAAGCGTGAGATTTAAAACCCATGTAAGAATCACTGGATCTAATGTAAGAAAGTTAATAAGAGACGATTAGCGAAAACACAACACGAGGATGCTAAAGTGGTTTCAATTAGAAGTTCTGTAGTTCTATCAGTTTGCGTTGGATTTCTTGTGTTTTGTTTTCTAGTAGCAAAAACACTGGACTTTACAAGCACTCCTCTCTTGGGTGATCAATCGTCTCATACCATGCAAGCCTTGAGCCTTGCATATGACTTCGACCTTAAATTCGACGCTAACGATGAGCGACACTGGAACGGTCTTGGCTGGTCCGATAGCCCAGTAGGATTATTTTACCAAGAGTACTCTGACGGCTACGCATTCGCAAAGCCATATGGGTACTCACTTTATCTATCGCCATTCGTATACCTACTTGGTGAGGTAGGATTCATTTTTGGAAACTGCGTTCTACTTGGCTTGCTGTTTATACTTGTTTACAGAGTACTCTCAAAGCAATACTCCAAACCTTTGGCTCTTGGACTTACAGTTGCATTTACTTTTTTCTCGTACGCTTACTTCTACACCTTTACCATTCACAGTGACTTGTTTTTGGCTGTCCTTACGATTTCTTTTGTATACGCGACAACCCACACATTAGAAAAAGAGCGTGGCGAGGATTCTTGGGTCATATCAGTTCTATTGGCTTTTCTAGTAATGGAGAAAATATCTTTTATCGTTCTACTTGCGCCTATCACAATGTATCTTTTTTGGAAGGTCCCAATAAAGAGAAAAATTCTGGCTGTCGGAGTTTTTCTAATAAGTATCGCTTTTTTTTCTTTCCCATATTTTTATTATTCGGACGGTCAGAGCTGGAACCCTTATTCCGGAGAAAGGCTAATGCTAAGTAGCGCTACAGGCTTTCCTATCTTTTTTGAAGTACATGACGTCTCGAGTAGCACCTCTGCAACGGGAAAGGGTATATTCAGCTTCAATTATATCTATGAAAACATTTTTAACTTTGAGCAACTTAAGACAAAATTTTTGTCGCTATATTATTATTTTTTCGGTGCCTACACTGGAATGCTGGCTTTCGCTCCGCTTTGCTTAATCGTGATTATTGCGTCCATCTGGCGGACAGTTAGCGGTTTTGACATTAGACTATTTTGGTCACTTTTCGGATTATTGGCCTTTATAGGTTTTTACGTGGTTTTGTTCACCGACAATTATTATGGAGGTTTCCAGTCGGTAGGTAATAGATATTTTCTCCAAGTATCGCCAATTGTGATACTACTTCTTTACTTTTTGAGATTAAGTAATTTTACGTCTCTTGCTTTGATAGCTTTTGCTTTTTTCGCATCCATGCTGTTTAATTTACCACACCATAAACAGCCGCATTTCGCTTATAGTCGAATTACTGATACGAGTGAGATGCAGAGTTATCTACCTTTCGATCGGACTCAACAGCCACTAAGCTACTATTTTCCTTGGGGCCAAAGGGTCAATCTAAGTTTGGTTCCTCAGCGAGCGAACGCATACAGGTCATTCAAAGACAGTGTAATCTACGATGCGAACAGCAATAGTGTTCAACCTTACTCTGAATATTTTGCTGACTCTGACACTCAGTTATTCCGGGAAATCATAGTTAACGATATTCAGGTCTTAGCGGATCGGGGCTTTCACTATTCAGGAGGAACATATGTGTGGTCAAAGAATCGATCCTCATTATTGGTCAAGAATGATGGTAAGCCTATCAATTTGGTTTTACGAACCTACCCAAACACAAACCGAGTTATGATCACGGCACTTGGTAAATCGACTCTTGTAGAGCTTATCAAGGGCGAGCATAGATCGTTTAGTCTTAAATTGGATAACTACCCTCAAGAATGGGTACGGCTGAATTTCGAAGCAGATGAATCAGCAAGGCCCAGTGACAAAAGTTTCATGAGCCCGGACTCTCGAGAATACTCTTTTAGTGTAAGCATCTATCAATGAGATTGGGTCGATCGAAGGCAATTCCCGAAGATCATATCAATGTGCGAGACATCAATATGAGATCTCGACGTCAACCACGCGAAGATGAAACACCTGGCAAATCGTTAATATAGAATCAATAGATTCCCTAGCGCTGCCTTATGAGATCATCCAAAGCACTCGCTAAAGTTTTTCCCAGCTCTGTGGGAGTGCACGTATCCTGGTACTTCTGGTACCCTTTCAAGGCAACATCACTCAATTGACCTCTGTTATCCCTAAGGGTGCGGATTCGGTCAGCGAGGGATTCTGCGTCGGCCATGTTACAAGTGAATAGCTCTTCGCCGTCTGTAAATAATTCTGCGACAGCGACTGACTCTCCAGTTATGACAGGCATTTTAAGTGCCATGATTTCATAGAGTTTGTTCGGGATAACGCGCTTAGCTTTATCTGTGTCGCCAAAGATACCAAGTCCGACATGACTTTCAAGTTGTAGTTGCGGAATATCTGACATCGGAAGCATGCCATAGAACTTTACGTTTTCGATCTGCTCGTCATCAACATACTGTTTCAACTCAGGGAACGTTTGTCCTTCTCCGATTATCCTGAAGAAGACATTCTCGTTTTCAAGAATTTTGGCGGCCTGGAGAATATACTGAACACCTTGAAGGGGAATAAACTTCCCATGAAAACATACGGTAAACTTCTCACATTTCACCACCTCCTTGGGAGCAAACACCTCACTATCGCAACCAATCCAAATTCTCACAAACTTATTTTTGCTTACATTGAACTCACGGCAAAAATAGTCGATGTGTGCGTCTGTATCCAGGAGAACCCTATCGGACATTTTGCAGGCTGTCGCATCCACAAAATGCAGCAACCGTGCCGAAATAGACTTCCTACTCATCACCCCCCTATCACAAACCATACTGTCATAGAGCGACAAGAATGCGTCGAATACCAGTGGCTTTCGTCTTAGCGTAGACACGATACGAGCTAGAAAAACATCGAAATGGCCAGGGTATCCGACTATAAAACAATCAGTTTCTACTACCATGCCCTTGAAAAAAAGAGTTAAGTAGCAATATAGATATCGAAGGGCTAACTTAATATATCCAAACAGTGTGAAACCTGACTTATGAGTTTTACCATCCCAAAGAGGTTCGTTGAGCTCGGTGACATCGACCTTATTTAAGGAAAGCCCCTTAATGAGGGTCAAATTACGCGGGTAGTCTCTTTCATACGTTCCGAAGTAGCAGACTTTTTGGATGCTCAAAATACTATACAACCCTATATTTTATCTTAGGAATTTTTACGCCATGATGGCGGCATGTTCTTCTCAATTTCAATATTTTCAAACTCGGAGCTCTTCTGAGACCCAACAGTATTCGCCCATTCAACCATAATGTTTACCCCATGCTCGAGAGACACATAGGAATCATGCTTGAACACTCTTGCTACTTTCTCATGAGATGAGTAGGCATCCACAACCTCTTTGCGCGCAGGAAGATACTCAATAGGTGCATCGGACTTCATGGCCGATTTCACAATTTTGGCAAGTTCATTTACGGTATACGGCTGATCTGCTCCAATATTGAAAATCTCATTGTACGCGTCATCAACTCTTACTGATTTTGCGATAATTGGCGCGACATCTGTTATATAACTGAAGGCCCTTGTTTGCTCACCATCACCGAATATGGTCAGCGGCTTGCCTTGCATTATCTGGTTGATAAAAATCCCGATGACATTTCGATACTTGTCTCCAATGTTTTGGTGCTCTCCATAAACATTGTGTGGACGAAATATGATGAAGTCCATATCAAACATCATTTTTGCTGATTTTAAATCTAACTCTACGGCGCTTTTTGCAATGCCGTACGGATCCTCCGGATTAGGTAACGTGTCTTCCTGCATAGGCAATTGGTTGGCCCCATAAACAGCTATAGAAGAGGTAAAGACGAAGCATTTCACATTATGATTTACAGATTGGTTTATAAGGTTAATGCTTCCGATTAAGTTATTTTCATAGTTGAATCGGCGTATGAAATGACTGAGACCCTCTGCAGCGTACGCAGCAAGATGGTAGACATAGTCTATTTTATAGTCCTCGAAAATCTGATTAACTAACTTTGCATCGTTGATGCTGCCCTCAATGAATATTGCTTTTTCAGGTACATTCTCTGCGAACCCACCACTTAGATCATCAAGAACGATCGCTGTAAGGCCCATTTCAATTAGTTCGCTAGCAACATGGCTACCGATAAAGCCCGCTCCGCCGGTTACTAGAGCAATTTCATTAGATTTCATAACTGTAAACTCCTAGAAAATATCAAGATTAATTTCCTTCTAGATAGGGGACCTATAATAGTGCAGCATCAATTTCTCCCCAACTTCTATTTTTTCGTTAATTTAGTTATCCCCGCCAGTGACAGACCGAGTAACAGCGCTGCAGTATCACCAAATACACTTATCACTCTTAGGTATATCGCCAAATTAACAGCTAATTCCTGGCCGACATACTGAGATAGTCCTGCGGTAAGCAATAGTTCGCGAATTCCAATACCTGCAGGCGCACCTGGCGTTAAAAATCCAACCGTCCAGGAGAACGAAAATATTCCTGTTAGGACAAGAAAACTTACATCTATATCGTCAACTATGGAAGCGCCTGCAAAATACAAGACCATACCGAGCAGTAAAAAGCCCAAAGCGTATATCACTACTAGTTTTATGCCCGTAAGGGCAGAAGTGGGTTGAATTGCTTTAGGGCCAATCCCAAAAAAGTCCGGCCAAAGGATTAAGATTTTTTTGGCTAAACTTGGCAAAACAAATGGCAAACCCAAGGCACTCAAGCTTAGTAAAACAAAGCTCAAGTTACTGGAAAATAATCCGACATCGATGCCTGCGTAGGCCCCAATACTGCTGATGGCAAAAACTGAAAATGACGCCCCCACTCCTACAAGAAACAGCGTTTCTATCAGCATGGTGTATAACGTTTTTCTAGTGCCGATACCGCTTCTCTTGGCGAGATAGACTCGACCGATATGATGCGCCACGTTGCCGGGAATATATTTAGCTGCCTGTGATATGCAGCATATAGAAATGCTA
This sequence comes from Halioglobus sp., assembly GCA_039979015.1. Lineage (GTDB taxonomy): Bacteria > Pseudomonadota > Gammaproteobacteria > Pseudomonadales > Halieaceae > Halioglobus. The sequence goes on along the minus strand of JBDWAD010000022.1, from coordinate 42,311 downwards.
GTTGCGACTCCTACACGCTCGCCGCAAGAAGCCAATAATACATGCCAGGCCACGGCGCCAGCTACTATCGAAAGAGTGTAAAGGATTGAGCAAACGGCAAGCATAAAGCCCCATGGTATCTTTGGGTCAATCGACTCTAATGCTATGGAACCTGATGTTGCGAGATAGAGAAAGTAGGCGATCGCCAAAACAGATGCTACGTTACCTAATAGAGACAGCCTTCGCATCAGTCTACGCGCTTAGCCTGCACAACATAACCGTCTCCAAGGTCACTTTTTAGGAATTTTTTCTGTATCCATAGAAAAAACTTCATAATGGGAACAGCCACAATATTATCCATAAGCAAAAACAACTTCGACTCTAGAGGCCTATCAGTCCCGCTGCGTTCGGTTGCCGATTTTTTCTCTAGTGCATCGCCATCTATGTCTTCTCGACGCATTATTTTTTGGTGGTTGAACGAACTTATTGGAGCTATTAGGTTAGCCAGTGGATAACCGTAGCTGCAAACAAACTCAATCTCTAGGCCACACTTAAGAAACAATTCTTCTAATTCCAATTTTTCGTATCGTCTGAAATGACCCGCCCATTCGTCTGTGGCACACCATTTACTCATCCGAGAAGGCACAGAAAGAATCAAAGTCCCTTCTGGCTTAAGCCAGCTACACCAGGTCCTCAAGTGCACCTCATCATCTTCTATATGCTCAAGTACTTCCAAACTAATAGCGAGATCAAATCTGTTTTCCCAATCATCGCCAGGCTCGCTGGTAAACCTTAGATTTCCTTCGCAACCTGCAAACAACTCCCCCGCTTGGCTGACAGCCTCCAACGATTGCTCAAGAGCATTGCACTGAAAACCCTGTAGGGACAACTCATACAGTAATGCGCCAGCTCCAGGCCCTATTTCCAGCACCTGATCGCCGTCCATTGAGATCTCTTTGATCCGCTGTAAAACTATATCTCTTCTAAGTAGGTATCTTGGAGTAGGGACCCAGCCAATTCCTTTAAAAATTGGACCGTAGGTGGGATGGATAACTATCATTTTATTCAACTTCCCAATAAGACAATCGAACTACACATGAAGACGGCCTTTTTAATTACCCAAGCTCGATGCAACTCTAGACCCAAATGAGATCGAATCGATTCAGATGTTTCTTGAAACGCAACCAAACTTAGCTTAACTCCTCACTAATCGCAGCTGCACTTAAACTTTTGAAATCCTGATTTTTATTTATTAGCTCACTCAGCAGCCCCAACGATATCAGCTGGACAGATACCATAGTCGATAAGGCTCCAAATAGAAGAAGCGGCCTTCCCCCAATTCCGCTTGATCCAAACAACCACAACAATATAAGGTAACTAAGCGACAAGAAGCCCAGAAGCCCAAATAGTAAGCCTAGGCCGCCAAAAAGATGGCTCGGCTTTTTTAGATATCTAGTGGTAACCAAAACTGTCAGTAGATCAAGTAATCCTCGCGTATATCTCTCCCAGCCAAACTTTGACACGCCGTGTTTTCTTTCATGATGCGTTATTCCTATTTCGGCAATCTTGAACCCGTAGTCGTGTGCAAGCACCGGAATATAACGATGCAGCTCACCGTAGACTTCAATGGACTCAATGACTGTCTTGCGATACAGCTTGAAGCCACAATTGAAGTCATTTAACTCTATTCCAGTTACCAAAGAGGTTACTTTGTTAAAAAGTTTAGACGGCAGAGTCTTTGATTTGGGGTCCTTGCGATTTTCCTTCCAGCCTGAAACCAAGTCATAACCTTGTTCCAGTTTCGCAATAAATCGAGGGATTTCATCAGGGTCATCCTGCAGATCGGCGTCCATTGTGAATACAAGGTCTCCCGCACACTTGGAAAACCCTAGGTTCAGAGCTTGCGATTTTCCAAAGTTTTTCCTCAATCGAAACGCCCTAACCCGCGAAGGATTTGCGTGGTAAAGGGCTTTCATTTTCTCCCAAGTCGCATCGTCAGATCCATCGTCAATAAACAGAACTTCAAAATCAAAGTTTTCTACATTACTCATATTCATAGCAATTCTAGAATACAACTCTTCGATTGAATCTTCCTCGTTCATAGCTGGAATTACGAAACTGATTAGATTTAAAGAAGGCATAGGCACCTTGTTAGTTAAATAAGTTTTTCTTGAGTGCAGGCGTGGTTATAGAGGACACACTAGCCTGTAGAAAAAAGTCGACTTTCTTATGAGAGAAAACTTGAATCACAGTATTGTCCGAAAATGTTCAATAGTAGCTAGTAAACCATTTTTGAGATCGATCGAAGGCTCCCAGCCAAGTTCATTTTTTGCTAGCGATATATCGGGTTGGCGCTGGCGAGGATCATCCTCCGGTAGCGCTTCATAGATAAGTTGAGCACTTGAATCCGTTAGTTCAATAATTAGCTCCGCCAATTCCAGCATCGAAGACTCACTTGGGTTTCCTAGGTTTACCGGGCCAGTGAAGTCATCTTCACTATCCATTAGGCTAAGAAACCCATCTATAAGGTCGTCCACATAGCAAAAAGATCGCGTTTGCTTACCATCTCCGTAAATAGTGATATTTTCATTTCTGAGCGCTTGCATTATAAAATTGGAAACTACTCGTCCGTCGTTGGGGTGCATACGCGGACCGTAGGTATTAAATATTCTTGCCACTTTGATACGCAGGTCATTTTGACGGCGATAGTCAAAAAAAAGTGTTTCAGCGCAGCGTTTTCCTTCGTCATAACAAGAGCGAATCCCAATGGGATTGACATGCCCCCAGTAGCTTTCTGGCTGTGGATGTACTTCCGGATCGCCATAAACCTCGGAGGTAGATGCTTGTAGCACCTTTGCATTGTTACGTTTTGCAAGCCCCAACATATTGATGGCCCCCATTACACTTGTTTTCGTAGTATGAACGGGGTCATATTGGTAGTGGATCGGTGACGCGGGGCACGCCAGATTGTAAATTTCATCTACTTCAAGGTGTATGGACTGACTTACATCGTGTCGAATCACCTCAAAGTAATTGCTACCTGTTAGATGCATGATATTGTCTTTTGATCCAGTATAGAAATTATCTAAGCAAATTACCTCATTACCCCGTTCAAGCAATCGCTCGCAAAGATGCGAGCCAAGGAATCCGGCTCCTCCAGTAACAAGAATTCTTTTTCTAATATGCATTTCGTTAACCCTGTAGGCCTCTGCCGATGCCGCGGTACTCTATACCTAGTTCAAGCATAAGGCTGGGATCGTATTGGTTTCTGCCATCGAATATCAGCGGTAGTTTCAGCAATTTCTTAATCTTATCGAAATCTGGATTTCGGAAAGGCTTCCACTCTGTCACCAGAACGAGCACATCAGCACCATCAAGCGCTTCATACTGATGCTCAAAAAATTGAATTTTACCCTCTTGCTCCCAACTATTGTCGAGCGCCTTCCTGGCAGCTTGGGTAGCGACAGGATCATACGCATTAACACAAGCTCCAGCCTTAACAAGCTCGCTGATTAATGTAAGAGCTGGTGCTTCGCGTATATCGTCGGTACCAGGCTTAAAAGCTAGTCCCCAAAGCGCCACCACCTTGCCCTCTAAATTACTTCCTAACCGAGAGAATATTTTGCTCGGAAGGCTTTGTTTCTGCATCTCATTGCGAGCTTCAACAGCAGACAGCAAGGCCGGCTCCACGCCACCTGTTTCGGCCATACTTATAATCGCTTTAACATCCTTTGGGAAACAAGAACCGCCATAGCCACATCCCGCATAGATAAAGTGGTACCCAATACGATGATCTGCTCCTATCCCAAGACGCACGCTCTCAACATCAACGTCGCTTTTCTCGCATATAGCGGCAATTTCGTTCATAAAGGATATTTTGGTGGCCAACAGCGCATTGGCAGCATACTTGGTCATTTCAGCCTCGCGCAGTCCCATACGCATTATTACCTCATGGTTGCGCATGAAAGGTGCATATAGCTGCCTTACTTTGTTAAAGGCTTTTTCTTGATCTGTGCCAATTACAACCCTATCGGGACGCATAAAATCTTCAATGGCCACGCCCTCTCTCAAAAACTCTGGGTTGCTGACCACATCAAAGCGAGTATTAATCGCTCTCGTTTCTAGCTCGGCTGCAACTGCACTACCCACCTTAAGACCAGTTCCTACCGGCACCGTGGACTTATCTACAATGACGTTATAGTCACCGGTGATTGTCTCCCCCAATTGCTTTGCTACTGCCATTACATACTGGAGGTCACTGGAGCCATCCTCGAGCGGGGGCGTACCAACCGCAATGAAGTGCACCTCTGCGCCTTCAACGGCCTCTTTCAGCGAAGTTGTGAAGCGAAGCCTCCCTTCCGCCAGGTTAGACTCAACTAATTCTTGTAGCCCTGGCTCATAAATAGGCAGGCGACCGGCCTGAAGACCTAAAATTTTTTCTGCATCAATATCTACACAGACCACAGAGTGGCCCATTTCAGCCAGACAAGTGCCGGTCACCAGGCCTACATAGCCGGTACCTATAACAGAAATACCCATGAAAGATCCAAATTCGGCGACTAGTTGAAAAACAAGAAACAGTCCGAAAATTATACCGCCTCTTTGCCCTCAAGGGCAGCCAGGCGGCGAAATATTTCCATTACCCCCGTACACTGGGCCCACTAGCAAGTCAGGCACTTTTGGGCGAATGAACGAGCAAAGAATATTGTCCGTCGTGGATATCACTGCCATAGCTACCGTACTGGTCAGCCTGGTAGCTACCTGTGCTCTTGCGCTCGGGAAATTTACGCCATTGGGCAGCCTAGGCATCGCTTTTGTCCTTACCGCAGGCGTTACAATCTACCTGCGCCGTGCACGCGGCTATCGGATGCAAACTGCCGCCAATGGCCTACTAATACCTGTGCTGTTATTGCTCCTTCTAGCTTCAGCATTTCGCCTCACGCCTTATTCCTGGACTGCCGGCGGTCAGGATCAAGGCGTGTATACCAATATGTCACGGCATTTCCAGACTACTGGAGAGGTTTCCGTAACAGACAAGACACGGGAGGCGCTTCCGACTGAACTTCGGGTCATGTACGACGCTACCAACTATGCGCTAGCCGGGCCCGAGGCGAGAGTCGAAGACCGCAAGGAAGGAAGTTTGGACTTCCCAGGGTTTGCTAGACACCTAATAGCGGTAAAATGTAACTCTATTGGAGATGTTTATGGCCAGCAAGCGGTACACAGAAGAATTCAAAATCGAAGCGGTTAAGCAAGTCACCGAACGAGGCTATTCCGTAGCTGAGGTCACTGAACGGCTAGGCACAACCACCCACAGCCTGTACGCCTGGATGAAGCGTTACGGCGAACCTAATCCCAGTCAGGCCAACAAGGTCGACGACCAGGTAGAGATTGCCAAACTCAAAGCAGAGCTTCGCCGAGTCACCGAGGAACGTGACATCCTAAAAAAGGCGCCGCGTACTTTGCCAACGACCACGTGTGAAGTACGCTTTTATTCGTGATCACCGTTGGGGATTTTCTGTCAGGGCCATGTGTCGGATATTTAAAGTGCACTTCAGTGGGTTTTACGCGTGGCTAGAGAAGCCCCTGTCGAACCGGGCAATAGAGGATCTACATTTACTGACGCTGATTAAACAGTTCTATATTGCTAGCGGGGCAACCTATGGTAGCCCCTGGATCCATCGGGATATGCGCGAGGCCGGCGAAGCCTGCAGTGTGCATCGCGTTGCTAGGATCATGCGCGAGAACAAGTTAAAGGCTCAGATCGGTTATAAGCGGCGCTATATCAAGGGTGGCAAACTAGGGAATGTTGCCGCCAATGTACTGGATCGAAACTTTAATCCCGATGAACCCAATCAGGCATGGGTAAGCGATATTACCTACGTTCGCACCTACGAAGGATTTTTGTATGTTGCAACGGTGCTGGACCTAATTTCTCGTCGGATCGTGGGCTGGTCGATGGATAAAACTATGGATCGGCACTTAGTTATTCGGGCACTGCTTATGGCAGTGCGGGGGCGCCAACCGAAGAACGCAGTACTGGTGCACAGCGATCAGGGCAGCCAATACGGGAGCGCTGACTATCTGGCATTTATGCGGGATAACAATCTCAAGCCATCGATGAGTCGTCGAGGAAACTGCCACGATAACGCCGTTGCTGAAAGCTTCTTTGCTACATTTAAGAAGCGGGTTATTCAGAGAAAAATCTACGCAACCCGTGAAGAAGCCTATTTTGCGAGGCTAGAAGGCGTCTAGTAAATCCTGGGAAGTCCAGTTCTCGTCTCTCGATACTTTCAATATTGTATAAACACTCATTTTTACCTGTAGCGATCTTGCTATGTTGGCTTCAACGCTTGATGTGCTAGCCTACGCGAAGGACTTGGAAGGCACCGGCCTTACCCGCATTCAGGCAGAGGCTATCGCCAGAGGCACGATACAGATGCAGACATGGTTATCGGGAGCGTGAACACCTTTCTAGTCGGCGGCGCGGTGCGCGACACCCTCCTTGGCTACCCCGTGCATGAAAGAGACTGGGTGGTTGTTGGCGCAACGCCTAAGCAGATGCTCGACCTGGGCTACCAGCAAGTAGGCAAAGACTTCCCCGTGTTCCTCCACCCTGAAACCAAGGACGAATGCGCCCTGGCGCGCATCGAGCGCAAATCCGGCCACGGCTATACCGGCTTTGCCGTGCACTGCGACCCCAGCGTGACGCTGGAAGAAGACCTGCTGCGCAGGGATCTAACCATTAACGCCATGGCACAGGACACTGAAGGGAATATCACTGACCCTTACGGTGGCCAGCAGGATCTGGCCGACAGGGTGCTTCGCCATGTGTCCGACGCGTTTGTGGAAGACCCACTGCGGGTATTGCGCACCGCCCGATTCGCTGCACGGTACGCCCATCTTGGATTTTCGGTCGCACCTGAGACCCTGGCACTAATGACCGAGATCGTTAGTCAGGGTGAACTGGCACATCTAGCTGCAGAGCGCGTTTGGGTAGAGCTGGACCGGGCTTTGGGCGAGCGTAATCCCGAGGTATTTATTGAAGTGCTGCGGGAATGCGGTGCGCTGGCCAAATTGATGCCGGAATTGGATGCGCTGTTCGGAGTGCCCCAACCCGAGGCCCACCACCCCGAAATTGACTCTGGCTTGCATACCCTGATGTCGCTGCAGCAAGCAGTGATATTGAGCGATGCTGGTGATGTGCGTTTTGCCGTTTTGTTGCATGACCTCGGCAAGGGAATCACCCCCGCAGATGAACTGCCTAGACATATCGCCCATGAATTTCGCGGCATCAAACTGGTGAAGGCGGTATGCAAGCGCCTAAAAGCGCCCAATCAATACCGCGACCTGTCGCTAAAAGCCTGTGAGTATCACCTGCACAGTCACCGGGCCATGGAACTGCGCGGCAAAACCTTGCTAAAGCTACTGATTGCTACCGATGCCTTGCGTCGGCCGGATCGGTTTGAGGCCTTTCTGTTTGCTTGTGAAGCTGATGCGCGCGGCCGGTTGGGCTTGGAGGATAAGCCTTATCCTCAGGGGCGTTATCTTCGTGAAGCCCGGGAGGTGGCGCTTGAGGTCACGGCGGGGTTGTTTCATGGGGTTGAAGGTAAAGCGCTGGGGCAGGCTATTGCGGAAGAACGGGTTCGCAGGTTGGACGAGTTTCGGGGTAGTGCTGGGCAGGAGTAGTGGGTTCCGAAACGTCGGGCCGCGACCTTCACCTGGATGACGGCTGGGTAGCTGAAAACACCTTGAATGGCATCTCGCATCAAATGCGCAGCGCGCCAACGCCGCGATGACGGGGTTTTAGCCCTTCTTTTTGCTGCCGTGTTACAGCCTTTTTTGAATGGCTGTATTTGATGTTCCAGCGGGTCCGCAAATGGCCTAATGTCGGTATTCACACACCAACCCTGCAGTATCTGCGATATGCCAGAACTCAACCTTGATGTGCTAACCTACACCAATACATTGGAAAGCGCTGGCTTCAACCGCACCCAGGCGGAAGCCATCGCCAGAGGCACGGTGCAAATGCAGGCGCAACATTTCGATACCCTGGTTACTCGCGAGCACTTCGACCATACGATGGAGCGGATTGACGAGCGCTTTAAGGGCGTTGATAAACGATTCGAAGATATCGATACACGGTTTGAAGGTATTGATAAGCGCCTGAATACACTCACCGGCGAGCTTGCCCCCATGAAAATCCAACTTACCCTGCACACCTGGATGATGGGCCTGATAATCATTGTGCTGGTGGTACCGCAACTGCAGGAGTGGTTCGCTGTAGGCTGACCCTGCGCTGCTGGTACTGCAGTTTTCACTGCAATGACTCTGATTCTAGCTAAGGCGTGAGCTGCCGACCTGCCGACATCATATTCAGTAATTCTGATCGAATTTAATGCCAGGGCGATTGCGCTGGGGATGACGGGATAATTAGTCGCCTAGAATACGAGTGATGGCTGGAATCACTGTGCTGGCGGCGATTATAGCCAGCATCCAGCTATGCAGATTGATCTTGCTTTCCAATATGGCAAACCTCGCATCGAACTTGGCGTCTTGCTCCGCCAATCGGGCGTCCAGGTAGTCCTTGGTCACCACACTATCCATATTGAAAACAAACGCTTCTGCCATAAGTTCAGCCTGCACTTCTGCTTGACGGTCGGACACGCCGACTTCAATCAGGCGACGGGCGAATTTAAGTGTATCAAATGCTATAGCGGCCACGGTAGTTGCTCAGATGAATGTTGCTGGTTACATTTTCCAGCAACAGCCGAGCTACTACGAGATCAAAAGTGACCAATCTTCAGCCTACGTGATTGACTGCCAGCACAAGTAATCACGGGATCGACCGACCCCGCCAGGAAAACTCGATCCGAGAAATCATCTGATTGCCGCAGTCAAACCTTTCCCAAAGCACCGCGTAGTTCCTGCCATCAGACGGGTGCACCTCATCCGGCGCCACATCCGCCAGCGGCTGCAACACAAACGCATTCTCCAGAATCTCTCCCCGGGGCAGCTCAACCCCATCGATCACCCCCACCAAGTCATCATAGGTCAGGATATCGATATCCAGCTGCCGTGAACTGAATCGTGAAGCGTTTTGCGGACGGCCGTGCTCGAATTCGATGTGCCGCAGGCGTTTTGCCATCTCGGCGAGGGTCAAGTCGGTATTTACGCCCACTACCATATTCAGGAAGGGCTGGCCGTCGAAGCCTATCGCGGCAGATTCGTAGACGGGGGAGATATCCATGGCGCCGAAAAGGCTCTCTAGCGCATCCAGGCCTGCGGTGATGTAGCGCTCACGCTCTATATTGCTGCCAAGGCCGAGATAGACGCGGGCCATCAGGTTCTGCTCCCGCGCTCGATGATCACGCCCACATCATCGGCTTCAGCCACTGCGCCGGGCTTGCCCAATTTCAGGCACAGCCAGGGGATGTTGAATTCGGTCAGGATGATTTCAGCCACGCGCTCGGCCAGGGTCTCAATCAACTCAAACTCACTGGCCTGGACATAGGCCAGTATGCGCTTGGAAATGGCGTCGTAGTCCACCGCCTCCGCGATGCCATCGGTGGCGGCCGCGACACGGTTATCCGATGCCAATTCGAGGTCTAACACCAGGGTTTGGCGAATTTCGCGTTCCCAGTCGTAAACCCCTATCACCGCATCGGTCTTAAGGCCTTTTATGTACACCATATCCATCAGGCAGCACCTTCTATGGGTGGCAGCTCTTCCATAGGCCAGCGGGGGCGCACCCTGGTCTCTTCAGTATCCACTTGTCCGGCCTTTAAACGCTGGGCGCCGGCGTAGGCGATCATGGCGCCGTTATCGGTACAGAAAAGCGGCGCCGGATAGAACACCTCTGCCCTTTCTTTGGCTAAAGCTCTTTTTAGCTCTGCTCTTAAAGATGAGTTAGCGCTTACTCCGCCTGCCATCACCAGGGTCTTTAAACCTTCCTGTTTCAGCGCCCGGCGGCATTTAATAACCAGGGTTGCAACCACCGCATCCTCAAACGCACGGGCAATATCGGCCTTATCCTGCTCTGTCAGTTCACCCTTCTCCCGACAGTCTGCGACTGTATTGAGGGTATAGGTCTTGAGTCCACTAAAGCTGAAATCCAGCCCGGGCCGGTTAACCATGGGTCGGGGAAAGTCAAAACGCTCGGAATTACCGCTTTCTGCCAAACGACCGATATGCGGGCCACCCGGATAGGGCAATCCCAGCATTTTGGCGGCCTTATCGAAGGCTTCACCGGCTGCATCGTCGAGGGATTCGCCCAGCAAACGGTATTGGCCTATGCCGTCCACCCGCACCAACTGGGTGTGACCGCCGGAGACCAACAGTGCTACAAAGGGGAATTCAGGGTGTTCTTCCTCGAGCATGGGCGCGAGGAGGTGGCCTTCCATATGATGAACGCCCAGTGCTGGAACACCCCAGCCCCAGGCCAGTGATCTTGCCAGGGTAGCGCCAACCATTAATGCGCCCACCAGGCCGGGGCCTGCGGTGTAGGCCACGCCATCAATGTCGGCCGCGGTGACCTCGGCTTCGGCCATGACTTCTTCTATTAAGGGAAGCGTCTTGCGCACATGGTCACGGGAGGCCAATTCCGGCACTACGCCGCCGTATTCCACATGAATATCGATCTGGCTGAACAATGCGTGCGCCAGCAAGCCGCGCTCTGTGTCGTAGAGCGCCACACCGGTCTCGTCGCAGGAGGTTTCCAGGCCCAGAATGAGCATTCATTGGCTCCAAATTCACTATCCGCCGCATGATACTGGCTGGTACTCCGCCAAACCAGACAAAATGGCCGCAAATTACCGAATCAGGGCCTTTCAGACCCTTTGCAAACACCCCCTGATCGGTATAGAATGCGCGCCCTTTCAGGCTTTCACTGGCCGTTTGCCGGTGTTTGTTACAAAAATTTGAGACAGGTATAGAGTTAATGCCCCACATCAAGATCAAGGAAAACGAGCCCTTTGACGTAGCACTGCGTCGCTTCAAGCGTTCTTGCGAGAAGGCCGGTGTTCTGGCTGAAGTACGTAAGCGTGAGCACTACGAGAAGCCCACCACAGTTCGCAAGCGCGCTGGCGCTGCAGCTGTTAAGCGTCACCTGAAGAAGCTCTCCCGGGAAAACCGCAAGCGCGTACGTCTTTACTAAGCGCTGGCATCCCTCCTTATGAGTGACCAGTCGCTGACTGCAACTATCAAGGCCGCCATGAAAGCGGCCATGAAAGCCAGAGACAAAGAGCGACTGGGTACTATCCGGCTGATTCAAGCCGAATTCAAACGAATCGAAGTCGACGAGCGCATCGAAGTAGATGATGCTCGTGCGTTGGCCGTGCTCGACAAAATGGTCAAGCAACGTCGCGATTCTGCTCAGCAATACACTGACGCCGGCCGCACTGAGCTGGCTGACGTTGAAAACGCCGAAATCGCGGTTCTGCAGGAATTCCTCCCTGCTCAGCTGACCGACGACGAAATTATCACCATGATTAATGAGGCGATTGCCGCATCAGGCGCCACTGGCATGCAGGCCATGGGACCGGTGATGGGGCAGCTGAAGCCCAAGCTTGCTGGTAAGGCGGACATGGGTAAGGTGAGTGGACTGGTGAAGGCCAGACTTACAGCTTAGTTCTCGATCCACGTACCAACTTTTAGTTCCAGTCACCCCCGCGTAGGCGGGGGCCCAGAGAATCCTTCAGGCCTCGGCCATATCCCTAGAGATGCACTGGATTCCCGCCTGCGCGGGAATGACTAAACCAGCATGAATTCGGTGCTTCCTTCATCTAATTGACGTTACACTATCGCTCTTATGGCCGGACGCATTCCCCAAACGTTTATCGATGACTTGCTGGACCGTGTCGACATTGTCGATGTGGTTGATCGGCGGGTGAAGTTACGTAAAACCGGCAAGAATTACAGCGCTCGCTGCCCGTTCCACGAAGAAAAAACGCCCTCCTTCTCAGTCAGCCCTGACAAGCAGTTCTACTATTGCTTCGGCTGTGGCGCCGGCGGCAATGCCCTCGGCTTTGTCATGGACTACGAGAACATTGAGTTTCCGCAGGCCATCGAGACGCTGGCCAACAGTGTGGGCATGGAAGTGCAGCGGGAGGCATCCAGCGGTGGCGCAGCGCAGGCCAAGCGTGAGGAATCCAACAAGTCGCTGTACTCGTTGATGGAGCAGGTTGCCAACTTCTACAAGCAGCAACTGCGCCAGCACCCCGAGCGGGGCAATGCGGTTAACTACCTAAAGGAACGCGGGCTCACCGGGCAGATTGCCAAGCAATTCGGCATGGGATTTGCGCCCCCGGGTTGGGACAACCTGCTTAAGGCCCTGGGTGAAACCGAGGACAAGAAAGCCCTGCTGATGAAGGCGGGCATGCTGGTTGAGAACGACAAGGGTCGCATTTACGATCGCTTTCGTGACCGGGTGGTGTTCCCGATTCGGGACCAGCGCGGCCGCGTCATTGCCTTTGGCGGCCGGGTACTGGGCGACGACAAGCCCAAGTATCTCAACTCCCCTGAAACCGATATTTTCCATAAAGGCCGTGAGCTCTATGGGTTTTACGAGGCCCTGCAAGCCAACCGCAAGCTGGAACGGCTGTTGGTAGTAGAGGGCTACATGGATGTTATCGCCCTGGCACAGCACGGCATTACTATTGCCACCGCCACCCTGGGCACAGCCACCAGCAACACTCACCTGGAACGTATTTATCGGCGCTGTCCGGAAGTCATTTTTTGTTTTGACGGCGACGAAGCCGGCCGTAAAGCCGCGTTTCGCGCATTAGAAGCCGCCCTGCCCTGCATGGAAGATGGTCGCCAGGCTCGCTTTTTGTTCTTGCCCGAGGGGGAAGACCCAGACACGGTAGTACGCAGCGGTGGTTCGGAAAAATTCGAAGAATTACTGGCAGGCGCTACCCCGCTAGATAGCTTCCTGTTCGATTCGATGGCGGAAGGGCTGGATGTCAGCAACCTTGATGGCCGCGCACGTATGAGCAAACGGGCACTGCCTCATATTCGGCAGATGCCTGAAGGTGTGTTCAAGCAGCTGATGTTCCAGGCACTGGCAGAGAGAACCGGCCTGGAACTGGAGAGCCTGATGCGCCTGGAAGTGCCGCCACCCCAGCCCAGCACTCCCCCGCCACACCCCGGCGGATCACGTGATCCTGGCTATCACCCCGGGCAGGACCAATCTGGCGGAGCGGCACAAAATCAACATCGGGATGATGCCCCACCCTCAAGTTACGGTGACTATCCCGACTTTGGCCCGGATGACGAGGAGACCCGGCCGCGCCAGCGCGCCCCCCACCAACAGCAAAAGGCTGACTACTCCAACCTCGCCCAGAGCGCCATCGCCCTGATTCTGCACCAACCGGAAATCGCCCGAGAGGTTAAAGCCGATGGCCTGGCCGAATTGAGCGGCGAATTTATCAGCCTGCTGACTGAACTGATCGCCCTGGTACAGCGGCGACCCGAATCGAACACCGGCATGTTGCTGGGCCACTGGTATGGCACGCCCGAAGGCGAATTGCTGAACCAATTGGCAGGCCAGGAACGGCTGATTCCCACGGACGGCATTGAGCAACAGTTCAACGACATCATCTACAACCTGGCCCATCACCTGCCACAGCAATCAAAACTGGCCCAGCAGGTCGACAAACTGAAACTCACCAACTACGCTGAAGTCAGCGAATTGGAAAAGCAACGTTTAAGGGAATTGCTGCAGGAAAAACGGCAGCGCGACGCAGAGCGAAACCGACGCGACCACTAGCCCCACGATGGTCAAAACACTCCCTTGTCTCGGGCACATACCCCGTTGCATTTTACCGATTCGCCCCCATATAACAAAAACCGCAGATTTGGGGCGATCGAGGGCCTGAATGCGCCAAGATTCGCCAAATGAACAGGCTTTTTTGTAGTTAAGCCATTGTTATCCGGTTATAATTGCCGGCTAAAATTTTTTTGCTTCTTCCAAAGGTGTCACCTTAATGACCGACGTCGTAAACCAACAGTCCCGCCTGAAAACCCTGATCGCCAAGGGTAAAGAGCAGGGCTATCTGACCTACGCCGAGGTGAACGATCACCTCCCCCAGGATATTTCCGATCCCGACCAGGTTGAAGACATCATCCAGATGATCAACGACATGGGCATTCAGGTATTCGAGCAGGCCCCAGACGCCGACGAATTACTGATGACCGAGGGCGACCGCTCCGCCGATGATATTGCTGCCGCTGAAGCCGCTGCCGCCCTGGCCGCTGTTGAAACGGAAGCTGGCCGCACCACCGACCCAGTACGCATGTACATGCGTGAAATGGGCACCGTGGAACTGCTGACCCGCGAAGGCGAAATTGTGATCGCCAAGCGCATCGAAGAAGGCATTCGTGAACTACTCTCTGCCCTCGCCCTTTACCCCGGTGCGGTAAAAAATATTCTCGACGAATATGAGCTCGTTACCAAGGAAGAGCGCAAGCTCGCTGACATCATGGTCGGCTACCTGGATCCAGCCCAGCACGTCCCTACCGCTGCCGAATTGGCAGAGGCTGCGCAAGCCAAAGCTGACAAAGCCGAAGCTGGCGAAGAGGAAGAGGCCGACAACGGCCCCGATCCAGTGGAAGCCAAGAAGCGCTTCAGTGCACTCAAGCGTCAGTACAACAAAACTGAAAAGGTCATTGCAGCGAAAGGTCGTACCGACGCCGCGGCCATCAAAGAAATGGAAAAGCTGGGCGACCTGTTCAAGTTCTTCAAGCTGACTCCACGGGTTTTCGATCCCATTTCCGATACACCCCGCAACATCCTGGTTGCCGTACGCGATCAGGAACGCGAGATCATGCGCATTGCGATCAAGGTCTGCGGAATGCCCCGTAAGGATTTTATCAGTACCTTCCAGGGCTCGGAATCAGACCTCAAGTGGGTCTCGCGCCAGGCACGTAAAAAAGAATACGGCCCCAAGCTGAATGCCGAGAAAGAGATTATTCAGCGCCTGCAGCGCCGTATTCAGGGCATTGAAGAACAATGCGGTCTGCAAATTTCCGAGATCAAAGAGATCAACCGACGCATGTCCATGGGCGAAGCCCGTGCCCGTCGCGCCAAGAAAGAAATGGTCGAGGCCAACCTGCGTTTGGTGATCTCCATCGCCAAAAAGTACACCAACCGCGGTCTGCAGTTCCTTGATCTCATTCAGGAAGGCAACATCGGCCTGATGAAGGCTGTGGACAAGTTTGAATATCGTCGCGGTTACAAGTTCTCGACCTATGCAACCTGGTGGATTCGTCAGGCCATTACGCGCTCTATTGCCGACCAGGCCCGCACCATCCGTATTCCGGTGCACATGATTGAGACCATCAACAAGCTCAACCGTATCTCTCGCCAGATGCTGCAGGAGATGGGTCGCGAGCCCACGCCGGAAGAACTCGGCGAACGTATGGACATGCCGGAAGACAAGGTGCGCAAGGTGCTGAAAATCGCCAAAGAGCCTATCTCCATGGAAACGCCGATTGGCGACGATGAAGATTCCCATCTGGGAGACTTCATTGAGGACAACACCATTTCCTCACCCGTCGATTCCGCCACCGGCCAGGGCCTGCAGGAAGCCACCAAAGATGTGCTGGCCGGCCTCACTGCCCGCGAAGCCAAGGTGCTGCGTATGCGTTTCGGTATTGATATGAATACCGACCACACCCTCGAGGAAGTGGGCAAGCAGTTCGATGTGACTCGTGAGCGTATTCGCCAAATTGAAGCCAAGGCATTGCGCAAGCTGCGTCATCCTACGCGTTCTGACTACCTGCGAAGCTTTCTGGACGAATAAACTTGTCCCGATAAATAACGCATCCAAAGCCACCTTCGGGTGGCTTTTTTGTGCCCGAGCAATACGGCAAAAAGTGCCGCACGTGCTATGTTTAGGCTAGTTCAAACAGGGGCACACATGAAAATAACTACGCTCATCCACCAGCTGCAGTCTTCCTGGCGCGACTTCTTCATTCTGCATTTATTGTTCACCCTGCTGGGTGCGGCGATCTTAACCCCGTTATTCGGCCTGCTGCTGCGAGGAACCCTGGCATTGAGTGGCTCGGCCGCTGTGGTAGACCAGGACATCGCCAGGCTGGTGCTTTCGCCGCTGGGCATGCTGGGTGCCATTGTGTTGGTGTCAGTATTCCTGGCGATTTCCGGCCTGGAATTGGGCGCAATGCAGGTATTGGCGCAGGCCAACAAAGCGGGGCGGAGAGTAAGGGCAGCAACAGCCGCACGTTTCGCCCTGAGCCGTGCCCTACCACTGCTGCTGGTTACCCTGCGCCTCACACTTTATGTCCTGGCCTACGTGCTGCCCTATCTGGCGATTATCGCCGCCATTGCCTGGACCCAGCTTACCGACTACGACATTAACTACTATCTTGCGGAAAGGCCGACGGCCTTCATCGCAGTGGTGGCGGTCGCCGGGGCACTGGCTGTTCCGTTGATCTGGCTTCTCGGTCGAAGACTGATCAGCTGGTGCCTGGTATTACCCATTGCGCTGTTCACCACGAAAACGCCCGCCGAAGCCTTCGCCAATAGCGAATCAATGGTGGCGGGACATCGCGCTTATTGTTTCCGAAGCCTTGGGGTGTGGCTGGTGGTGGCACTGTTGTTGTCGGTCATTCCTGTCATAGTGCTGCAACTGGGCATGGACCTGGTGCTCGGCAGCCGCGAGAGCGAGTTGACCACGCTGGCTGCAATGCTTGGCTTACTGGGCGCGCTGTGGGTCGCCCTTAACTTTCTGGTGGCCGCAATGAACCTCGCCGGTTTCAGTACCGTCATCGCCCAACTCTTCGAAGAACTCGCGCCAGAGTTGGCCAGCGAACAAGCCCTGCCAACGGCCGCCACTGACACCAGCAGTAATCAGCGCTGGAACAGCGCCCGGCTTGCCATTCTTGCCGGCGTGGTCGCCATTATCGGTGCAGCGGTACTGCTCTCCATGCTGCGCAGCGTCAAACTGGATGACGAGGTACTCATCATCGCCCATCGCGGCTCTGCCGGTGCGGCACCAGAAAACACCATAGCCTCCATTAGCCAGGCCATTGAAGACGGTAGCGACTGGGTAGAAATCGATGTTCAGGAAACCCTGGACGGCGAAGTGATTGTGATCCATGACAGTGACTTCATGAAACTCGCCGGGGATCCCATCAAAGTCTGGGACGGCGAACTGGCGCGCATCCAGGAGATTGATGTGGGCTCCTGGTTCGATCCGCGCTTTGCGGATCAGCGCGTCCCCACCCTGGCCGAGGTTCTACAAATAATCAAAAACGGTGACTCACGACTGGTGATTGAGCTCAAGTACTATGGCCATGATCAACAGCTGGAACAGCGCGTCATCGATATTGTGGAAGCAGCCGAAATGGCAGACCGCGTTGCCATTATGTCGCTGAAATTGAAAGGCGTGCAAAAGTTAAAGGGCAAACGTCCACAATGGACCGGTGGCCTGCTCGCAGCGACCTCGGTGGGTGATATCACCAAACTGGATGCGGACTTCCTGGCGGTCAACCAAAACATGGCGAACCCTGCCTTTATCCGCAGGGCTCACAAAGCGGGTAAGCGCGTTTTCGTATGGACAGTTAACGATGCCCTGTCCTTGTCGCACTGGATGTCCATGGGCGTAGACGGTGTGATCACCGATGAGCCCGCGCTGGCCAGAGAAATCCTGGCGCAGCGGGAGGAGCTGTCCCCGGCAGAGCGTCTGCTACTTAGCGCGGCCCTCTTCTTCGGTAAGCCAGAGACCATCAACCAATACCGCGACAACTCTCCCTGAAAACCAGCCGGTTCAGTCGCCAGCTGCAAGTGTCGGGTTCTGTTCCCGGTACAGGCGGTTGGCTTCATACAATGCATACTGACGAACCGCCTCGGCATCTTCTGCGCTGACAAACTCGGCAAAGCTCACCATGCCGCGCGCTTTTAAAGCGCCGCCAATCACAATGTCCTGCCAGATGTTGTGAACATTTTCCCCGGAGTACCTGAGGTCCGGGGTCAAGCCACCACCGCGCATGCTGTCGCCGTGACACATGGCGCAGTGCCGATGGAAGATCTGTTTGCCATGCTCCACCGTGTCGGCAGCGGCGGTGACGGCCAGCGGCTCGGCCAGTTGACGGTTGGCAACAGGTGGTGGTGGCAGCTGATGCTTACCGCCGAGCTTGTAGACGAGCACTCGCGACAGGTTAGGAATTTCCCAGCCATGCACCAGCGCCGAAGCCTCCGAGGCCAGGCCGCCACCAAAGCCCGCAGCAATCGCAATATACTGCTCGCCATCCAGGGCATACGTTATGGGTGCAGCCCAGGCCCCTGTTTGGGTGTCACGAGACCACAGGTCTTCACCGGTTTCTGCATCTGTCGCCACCATGTGCGTCTTTTTGCCGCCGTGGAAAACCAAACCTCCAGCGGTTGCCAGCGTACCCCCCGTATTGGGCATACCCAGAGGCTGACGCCAACGGGCTTCCTGCTTAATCGGGTCCCAGGCGATTAAAGCGCCGGTATACTCTTTTGCCAGCAGCTCATTCAGCGTCTCGGTACTGGCTTCGGGCAGAATATTCGCACTGCGATCGAACCCGGTATTCCAGTAACCCTGCCCGGGTTCTGCGTACTCTTTGGTGGTAGGTTGTAAAAAGCGCATGGGAAAAATCATGGTTGGGATATAAACCAGGCCATTGTCCGGATTAAAGGACATAGGAGGCCAATTGTGGCCGCCAGCATTGCCCGGGATAGTGACGTTCTCGCCATCAAAAACACGCGCATTTTCGGTTTCCACCGGACGACCGGTTTCCATATCTACGTGGCTTGCCCAGGTAATAGCCTCCAGATAAGGCTCAGCGGAAATCAGTTCACCGGTGACCCGGTCAATTACGTAAAAGAAGCCATTCTTGGGAGCCTGCATCAGCACCTTGCGCTTAACGCCCTGCAGATCTAACTCGGCCAGCATAATATGCTGGGTGGCCGTGTAGTCCCAGGTCTCGCCGGGCGTAGTCTGGTAGTGCCAAACGTATTCACCGGTGTCTGGGTTGAGCGCCACAATAGCGGTGAGGAACAAGTTGTCACCCCCCTCGGGGCTGCGCAGACTCTGGTTCCAGGGTGAGCCATTACCCACACCGATGTAGAGCAAATTCAATTCGGGATCAAAAACCATCGAGTCCCAGGCGGTACCGCCACCACCCCATTTCCACCACTCACCGGACCAGGTCGCCGCAGCCTTCTCCATCGTTTCATTTTCAAAACCATCCGCGGGATTGCCTGGAATGGTATAGAAGCGCCACTTCATTTCGCCACTGGCCTGGTCATAGGCGCTGACATAACCGCGCACGCCCAACTCAGCACCACCATTGCCGATCACCACGGTATCTTTCACCACCCGGGGGGCCCCGGTAATGGTGTAGGACTGTTCACGATCTGTAGTTTGAACATCCCACAGGACCTTGCCGTCTTCTGCATTCAGTGCCACCAGGCGTCCGTCGTAGGTGCCTACAAAAACACGGCCATCTACGTAGGCGACTCCCCGGTTAACCGCATCACAACAGCCTTTGGCGAGAAAGCCCCGTTCAACCTGGGGGTCGTAAAACCATTTCAGCTCTCCGGTACGGGCATCCAGCGCATACACCATCGACCAACTGCCCGTCGCGTATAAGGTCCCGTCGACCATAATCGGCGTCGACTCCACCCCCCGACGGGTGTACATATCAAAAGACCAGGCCAGATCGAGCTGATCAATATTATCTGTGTTGACCTGGTCGAGCGATGAGTAACGCTGCTCACCCACGTCATTTCCATGTAACGGCCATTCGGCGTCAGTCATCGCAACGGGAGGTCGTTCAACAACTTCGGGAACGGCCACTTCAACCTCAGCGGTCTGGGCTGGAGTTGGCTTTTCACTGCAAGCTGCTATCGACAGGCCCAGTGAAAAGGCCAACAAAACCCTGGAAGCGCGAAAATTCATTGGATATTTCCCCTTTTGGCTTAACCAGAACTATAGACCGACCAGCGCCAATTGGCTTCACGATTCGGTAAATAATTCAGCCAGTTACGGTCAGAATCAGTCGACTGAATCGCTTCAACGCGAAAATCGCCTTTCTAGACAAAAACTGTACAGCTCACGATCCGTGAAATCCGCCTGCAAAACCAGCCCGTAATTTTAGGCATGTAACTGCTGCCGGGACTGCGAAAGGGACTGCCTGGCACACAACGACAGCAGCTTACGATGTAAGACCTGATCAATCACATTGAAGCTGTTTAAATTCTTGGAGAACACTATGAAAACTAAAGTAACCTCACTGCTGGCAACTGCCGCCCTTTCACTGTCCATGATCTCTGGCGCCAACGCTGCCTCCTTCGGAGAGTGTGTAACCACCAGCCGAGCCGTGTTTGACGGATCCATCGTCGACGCAGCGATTGCAACGCCCGCTCTCAGCACTCTGGTCGATCTGGTTGTAGCTGCCGACCTGGCAGATGCTCTGGCGACCACTGAAGGCCTGACTGTATTTGCGCCCACCAACGACGCGTTTGCAGCACTGCCTAGCGAACTGGTAGACGTCGTTGTCGGTGACGTAGACTTGTTGACTGCCGTCCTCACCTACCACGTGGTTGCTGGCAATGCAGACCCCCGCAAGTACTCCGGCTCAATTGCTACCAGCCGTAAGACTCTGCAAGGCGACTCGGTATATCTTGGCCGCTCAGGCGGCGAAGCTCGTGTCAACGGCGCAGCTGTAAACTGCCAGGCAGTAAAGACTGACAACGGCACAGTATGGGTTATCGACAGCGTGTTGCTGCCCGCCCTGTAAGCACCACTCAGTACAACCAAGAGCCGCCCCCGGGCGGCTTTTTTGTGCGCCAATTTTGACCGGGACCACCCGCACACCTCAGTATCTATCACCCCCACGGCACAGTTTGATCCCTCCAGCGTCTGGCAGCGTATACTTCTGTAATAAAAACAGGGTTGCAGTCATGAATAAGAACGTCATCGTCTGGGGCACCGGTAATGTAGGCCGGCCCGCGATCAGAGCAGTGCTATCTCACAGCGAGCTCAATCTGCACGCTGTCATCGTCTCAAGTGAAGATAAAGCAGGCCGCGACGCCGGGGAAATAGCGGGCGTCGACAGCTGCGGCGTCATCGCCACGCGCGATTGGCAGGCGGTAATAGCAGCAGGCGCCGACGCGGTGGTCTACAGTGCAACCGCGGACACCAGGCCCGAGGAAGCCATTGCCGAGGTCATCGCCTGCCTCAGCGCAGGCATCAACGTAGTCGCACCCGGTCTCTATTTCTACCTGGATCCGCAGTCCACCCCCGCAGAAGCGCTGGAACCCATCGAGGCGACCTGCCGTGAATCCGGGGCATCGCTATTTGCTTCAGGCATCGACCCGGGCTGGGTAATGGACATGTTACCGATCACCTTGAGTGGCGCCGTGGCGGGAATCACCGAGATTCGCACCCGGGAAATATTCAACTACGCGCTCTATGATCAACCCCAGGTTGTTCGGGAAGTCATTGGCTTTGGCCAATCGATGGAAGAAGTACCGATGATGTTGCACGACTTCGCTATCGACATGGTCTGGTCGCCAATGATTAAGCTGGTCGGCAAAGCGCTGGGCAAGCCAGTGGACCGCGTCGAAATCAGTGTGGAGAGGCGACCGCTGGAATCTACGGTTGAGGTCGCCAACATGGGCGTTTTCGAACAAGGCACACAAGGCGCATTTCGCTTTGAGGTTATTGGCTATCACCATGAACAGCCGCTTTACGCACTGGAGCACATTACCCGCATAGACGACAACTGCGCACCCGACTGGCCTTACCCGCCGCAGGGGCAGGGCTGCCATCAGGTCATCATTAGTGGCAGTCCCAATCTGGAAGTGAGCGTACACGGTCACGACCCGGTAGAACCCGGCGTTGCGGGGGGCGGTAACTCCTCGGCCGCAGCCTGGCTGGTCAATGCGATTCCTGGTCTGTGTAAGGCCCGAGCCGGGGTTGTCACCCTGTTGGATTTACCGCCTATTACCGGAGCCGGCCAACTTCAGGGAGCAAGTTAAATGGAACAGCCACAGGAAGCCTTTGAGAAAATGGCGAAAACGCCGGCGGCGCTACTCGCCAAACAGGCAGCGCTGCATTTGGCCCTCTGGGTTATTGCGCTTTCGCTGTTCGCCGCCACTGACAGCTGGACCCAGTTAACCGGTTGGTCACTGGCGTCGCTGCTCAACATTATCACCGGCCTTTTCGCCGGCTTCATTACCGTAAACCTGGTTCACGAGTGGTTCCATTATTTGGGGGCGAAGTTGACTTCTGGCACCTATACGATCAGGGATAAACCCAGCCTGTTCGTCTTTGATTGGGATTTCGAGAAGAATGCGCTGGGCCAGTTCTTCACTATGAGCGTGGCCGGCACCGTCGGTGGCGTGGTGGCTTTGTGGGCTGTATTTAACTCGGTGGACACCAATACTGCAGGCCGCACGGCCCTGGTGGCGGGCGCGGCAGCCAGCTTCGCTTTCGGTTCAATTATCGAATGGCCCGTTCTAGCGCGCACGCGTCGCAGTAAAAACCCAATGCAGGAGTTATCAAAAATTTCTCCCGGGGTACTGGGCCGTGCCAGTGCAGGTAGCGCGATCACAGGACTACTGTGCTGGTGGATGTTAGCGGGATAATTCTTCGCGCGGATAAATCCGCCGAAAGGTGAGATTAACTCTGGGGCCGCAAGGCCGAGATACCTTGCGAATACCGTGTTTCCAATGCTGTTGGGTTTCCCCTCGCATCCTCAGCACGCTGGCATTAGGCAACACCACATTAAGCGGCTTCAGTTCCTTGCGTTTTTTGTGCTTGAAGTACAGCGTGCGTTCCTCGCCCAGGCTCAAGGAGGCGATACACGGTTCGGGCCCCAGTTCTGGCTCGTCATCGGCATGCAGTCCCATTGAGTCAGCCCCGTCGCGATAGAAGTTTAACAGCACGCTGTTAAATGAAGTGTTGCAGAGGGATTCCATCGCGTGTTTTAAATCATTCAGTAGCGGCGTCCAGGCAAGGGGCTGATACTGTTTGCCGGAGTAGGCATATACCGCCTCGGAATCGCCATACCAGGCGATCAGCCGGGGTTGCAGATGCGTCTTACCGTATAGATGAATAGTTTCCTGGGACCAGGGCGTCTCATCCATTAGCCGGACGAGCACCTCAGCAGAATCGCATCCCAGCTTTACCTCAGGAAACAATACAAGGTCGGCCCCCTCCAACGGCAAAGGTTCGCCCCTTGTGGGATCAAATAAAGAGCTCTGGGAATTCATGGTTTACAGGCCACAACGCCTCTTTGCGGAAACCGCGTCAACTCACATTATGGCACGGGGCAAAAACGCAGTGGTTGCTATGATTCAAACTAGTTGCGACTATTAGTGAACAAAAATGATAACAGTCGGGTACCAGCCCGCTCTTCACGTTTAAACTTACTATGACTCAGCACGAATACGTCTTTGTAGCGATATCAATCATTCTCGGCCTGGCCATCACTCGACTGCTGCATTCGGTTGCCATGTTAATCCGGGTACACCGCGAGGTTTCCTTTCACTGGTCCACAGCGGCCTGGGGGATTTGTGTACTGGCTTATGTATTACAGTTCTGGTGGGTTGGCTGGGGACTTCGCGACCTTCAAGCCTGGCACTTCGGCGATTTCGTCGTCTTGATCATTGGCGCTATTTGCGTTTATGGCGCTGCAGAAATGGCACTGCCTGTACCCGAAGGTTCTGGCAATCTGGACTTCTTGATTCATAGCCAGGGTCTGGGCCGACTGTCTTGCTTGTCCATGCTGCTCTACTTCCTGGTTGGCCCTTATGTGAACGTAACCATGTTCGGCAACCCACTGATGCCATCGCTGGTATTACCTGCCGTGGGTATGGCACTTACCGGACTCATGATCGCCGTGCCAAGAATTTTCCCCGCGCTAACGCTTTTCTTCGTTGGCTATTCCGTGCTGATATTGGGACTGACCGCCTGAGCGATTGCATCGCTCGATTCACAGGCCTCTATTGGCTCAGCATTAGCCACTGAAGTGTCATCCGTGTCAGATTGGGCGCGGGACGCCACTTGCAGGCTGTCTGCCAGGGACAGATCAAACCTCAGACCCCCTGCTTTGCATTTCACACGCAGCTGACTGGCAATTTCAACACCGCGCTTGATAATGCCTTCGGCCTCGCGACTGGACAGCCGATAACGATTACGCACAGCGGTCGCGACAGGGCCTGACGCAGCAAAGTCCTCCGCGAGTCGCTGCACGCTTTGGTACAAGTCGTAATTCATATGATGCCAGTCCTGCAGCATGTTGGTGCGAGCGGCATAATTGGCGTAGCCGGAGCGCACGCCGGCATCATTATCATTAAGTGCCGTCATCCGCAGCTTAACTGCGCTTTTACCCTCAGGCTCGGTGGCGCTTGTTACTAACTGGCCCTGCTCTACCCAGTGCCAACGCCACAAGTAATCGATGTTGCCTATCCTGTCCTGCTGTTTTAGCAGGTAGTCGAGTATCACCAGTTCCGTAACCTCCTCCATCCAGCGAGCGACCTGCACAGGAGAAACTTGCGCAGACAGTTTGGCAGCCATTGCCTCATCTTTGCGCGCCTCTGCTACCCCATAACGAATTGCTTCATTCAGCGGCAGTTCGGATCGCAGGGCCAGAAAAGCGGCGGTTCGCTGAAAGTCCAGATTCTGGCCGTCACCCCAGCCGGACGCGCGAGTTCCATTAACCTCAGGGCCGTAACGCTTACCGCTCTGCAGAAGTAATACACCCCATAATCGCTGATTGTCAGCCGTGAATAACTCCCGGCGATGAGAGTAATCGGCCGGTGCTACGGCCGCGCCATGCATTTCCTGCCAGCCCGCATGCAGCATTTTCCTGCGAGAAGATTCAGTGAAAGCGAGTCCGGACTTGATGACATTGGGACGATAGGCAGCCAGTGGGAATTCCACCCTCACAGCGACCGGCACATGCAGCTTGGTCTGTAACAAACGGCTGAAATGGTAGTAAAGCAGCGGCGATGGCGAGAAGGTGCCGCTGGTCTCGCGCCCATTGAGGCTGTTTTTAAAGACGGCCAGCTGGGCCGTGGCTAGCTCGCGTGCATGACCGCCAGGAGCACAGGCGGTACGCTCAAATTCTGCCGTGCGGCCCTGCCACTGGGTATCGGTGACCGCGTAGATAACCGCGCCTGGGCTGGTGCTCCAGGTCTTCGGGCAGATCGCAACATCATCCGCAGACAAGTCGATGGCACAAAAAGCTGCCTGTTCCGCGAGATCCTCCGGCGAGAAGACGCCCTCCAGCGGCGGTAGTTGCTCACACTGCATTGTCAGCATATCGTCACTCATGACAGCCGTAGCAAGCGGCAGCAGGACAAACGGTATTAGCCACACCCTGGAAAAATACTTGAAAGACATATCGCTGCGTTCACCTCGAGAAAAGCTGTGTTTTTCAGACCGACCATATGCTGCCATAATCTGCTGCACAATGCCTATTGAGATCGCCAGTATCGCCCCCAGCCCAAAAGCACTGTCCACTGACATCCAGGTTGTACGCACGGGCCGGAATCTGGCGGCGCTGCTGTGCATTCTGCTATCCCTTGCGAGTTCAGCCGCCTTTAGCGCAGAGCAAACAACGCGGGTTGCCGTCATATCGGACATCAATGGTCGCTACGGCAGTACCCACTACCATCTTCGCGTAGCCACCGCTGTCGAGCGTATCATTGCGCTGCAACCGGACCTGGTGATCAGCACCGGTGACATGGTTGCCGGACAAAAGCCACGCCCAAGACTCTCTCGACGCCAACTGGAAACCATGTGGACGAATTTCCATCAACAGGTCAGGGAGCCACTGCAACGCGCTGGAATACCATTGGTGATGACGCCCGGCAATCACGATGCTTCGGCCTACCCGGGCTTTGATTTAGAACGAAAAATTTACGCTGAGTATTTCCAGGCGCATCCGCCAATGTTCAGTCCGGGAGCGGAGGGAAACTTCCCCTATCATTTTTCCACCGAAATTGACGGTCTATACCTGATCTCACTGGATGCCACCCAAACCGGAAAACTGCCTGACACACAGCTGGCATGGCTGAAAAACCAGTTCCAGCCAGGGCCTACCATTGTATTTGGGCACCTGCCGTTACAACCGGTCAGCATTGGTCGGGAAAACGATATTATTCAGGATGCCAGGCTGGAGGAACTGCTTCGAAGCCATGGACAGGCCATCTACCTCAGTGGACACCATCATGCCTATTACCCGGGAACACGCGCTGGAATCAACATGGTGAGCATGGGCAATCTGGGAGGTAATCTGCGCCGTCTGGTAGGAACTCGAACAAGCACTGGATTCAGCTTCACCATTTTAGACTACAACAAAACAGGACTGAGTCGAATCAGCCGCTACACCGGGCCAGATTTCACGCATGAAGCACTCAATACTTTACTGCCACCTGCAATCGGCAGCGGCGAGCATGAACTGCATCGTCTGGATCTTGCTGCACCGCCTGTTCTGCCATAGATAACGCCGACACACAAAGTACACTCAGCCCGAAAAGCGCGTCTCCCTCCCCTGCTCCGGGGCATCGGGAATAAAGCTGCACAGCACCAGCGAAGACAGTGCGATTCCCGAACCCACCAGGAAAACTGCGCTGGGAGAAGTGAGCCAGACAAGACCCAGCAGCGCAGGAATAAACACTGCTGCGATATGGTTGATGGTGAAGCTCACGCTGGCAGTGGCGGCAATGTCCTTGGGATCAGAAATTTTCTGGAAATAGGTATTGATCGCAATCGATAGCGCGAAGAACAAATGGTCTAAAATATAAAGGCCTGCAGCCACATTAGAATTCTCCACAAACGCGTAGCTGCTGAACACAATAATGAGACCCACGTACTCAACACGTAGCGCCTTACGTTCACCGACCTTGCCCACCCAACTGCCAATACGCGGCGCAAAGAACAGGTTAAACACATAGTTGGCGAGATACAGCAGGCTAATATCTGCAGCGGAATAACCGAACTTCTCGACCATCATAAAGCCGGCAAAGACCATGAAGATTTGCCGCCGGGCCCCACTGAGAAAGGTCAATGCGTAGTAAAGCCAATAGCGCCGGCGAAAGATCAGCTTTTTGTGTTGAATCGCCCCTTCCGGAAAATGTGGAAAAGCAATCCACAACGCCAGTGTGATGATCACCCCAATGCCACCAGCCAGCAGATACATCGCCGTAAATCCAAATCCGATCCACTCCATCAACAGCCAGATACTGCTGTAGGCCAGCAATGCTCCCGCCGCTTTTACCGCCATCGCCCGCCCCATAAAATGCGGTGTCTGGGTTTTCTCAATCCACTGCAACGTCAATGACTTATTGATCGTCTCAAAATAATGGAAGCCCATAGACATCAACACCGTCGTGGCATACAAACCATAGGTCGTGGGAAAGAACGGAGTTAGGGCAACGCCCACTGACATCACCAGGAGCGATGCAAGGGCAAAGCGTTGCTCGCGTACGACCAGCAGAACAAACACCGCAGTAAAGGCCAGGAAGCCAGGCACTTCACGCAAACTTTGCAGCATGCCAATTTCAGCACCGGTGAAGGCCGCCCGCTCTACCACAAAGTTATTCAGCAGCGCCTGCCACACCGAAAATGTCAGCGGCATGATAAAAGCTGCAGCCAGCAAAAAGTTTTGCTGGGACAGGGCCACTCCTGATGCGGTGGGCAGCAATTGGGTAGTATTGCGAGACACGATGGGTGCGCTGTTAGCCGATTAGCGAAGAGCCGCCAAGTCTACGGCAATGGTGGATGGCTGCCTACGTTAATAGACAGCAGTGGGGAGTCTTCCGATCACCTATCTAGGAAGGTCGCTCCTTAGGAATTCTTGCTACGCAGTTTAAAACCTCCGCCTGGTAGCGCTTACCTCGCTCATTAAACAAATCCAGCGTATGCAGTGATGTCGGTACAAACGCAAAACCGATGTCCAGCTCCGGGTGCCACTGAAATATCGATCCGCCTAAGCCCATCCAGCCATAGAAGCCTTCTCGGCCATCATTAAAGTCACGTTCAGCCTGGGTACTTTCGTTATTGATGGGTGTAAAACAGTCCACGCCGCCCTGGGTAAAGCGAGTGACAAGCATACCGCCCATGGTGGCCTTCAGTGGGTGTTCGTGCATCGCCTTCCACGCGGACTCACTTAAGAATTCCCTGCCTTCCAGCTTGCCTCCAGCGGACATCATCGCGGCAACTTTTCCCAAACCGCGGGCAGAGCAAGTGGCATTGGCTGACGGAGTCTCACCCTTGGCGAAGTTCGGTTCATTAAAAATATTCAGGTTAGTCATACCCGTTAAAGGCGGTGGAGCGCCGGCTCTCCTGCTTTTAGCCATGGACGGGACTATGCGAATCAACCGAGCCAGTATCTGGAAAATGTTATGCACAATTCGTCTACCTAAGAATTTTGGCCTCAGGCTCAATAAGAGTTGACGACCAAAACCCAGGTCATGCACTTTGGACATTCGCTCCATGTCCGGTTCTTTAACTCCAATGCTGACATCGGCATTGAGAGGACCGCTGATTTCCTCGCGCAGAAACTCACCGATGGTACGACCGGCCGGGTCAACTCTGCGAAACACCTCGTTGGCAATCCAGCCACGGGTGAGTGCATGGTACTCACGCTTTCCGCCATCGCTTGAAGTGTAAGCCAGTGAGTGCCCTTCAATGAGTTTCCCCACGGCATTCTGTTTGATCTGCTCGGCAAACAAGTCTTCCATATCGATGGAAGTATCAAAGTTAGCCAGCCCCGCCTCGTGACGCATGAGATCCGCCACCGTTAGCTTGTCCTTGCCTTGCGCACCAAACTCCGGCCAGTACTGCGTGATTTCGGCGTCGTAGCTAAGCAGGCCCTTGCTCACTAACCAGGCCATGGCGATCGCTTCCAGGCTCTTACCACTACTAAACACGTTGACCAGGGAACTGGGTGAGAACCTGGAGTCACTCTCCGCAGACCCCCACAAGTCCACCACCATGTCCCCACGATGGTATACGCATAGCTGGGCATTGCGCTCAGCAAGAACCTGCATCTGGTTCTCAAACAATTGCTTAACCGATTCAAAGCCTGGCGCTACCGTGCCATCGATTTGAATATCGTCTGTTTTGGTGGGGCTCATCCATTACTCCATTGAGTTGTGCCAGGGGGCTGTCCGCCGGGCAATATCTTCATTATAATGCCGCCTCCCCGCAAGTGGGCCCATAGCTCAGTTGGTTAGAGCATCCGACTCATAATCGGCAGGTCGAAGGTTCAAATCCTTCTGGGCCCACCATTTTCTATAGATTTCAAAGACTTATAACTGCTTAGAGCATCCGACTATGGGTGCTGACTCATGGACTAGAGTCAGTGGCTGCTTGGACAGCCCGGGTGCGACCCTATTTACGCTGCAAAGGCCTTGGCACAGGCTGGGCGTGCCAACAAGCGATCGGCATAAGCGCTAAGGTTTGGATATGCTTCATCGGTGATCACACCAAGTCGCTTGGACATAATGCAAGCGTGACCCAGCATGGTGTCCGCAGCTGAGAAGTCTCCAATCAAGTAGTCCCGCCCCACCATTATTTCTTCCACCGGGCCCCAGGCCTTGGCTAGCAGGCGCTGGGCCTGTTCACGCACCGCAGCGTCCTGACGCTCCGGCGGCAATAGCAGTGTGTGAACAACAATGGTATTAACCGGCGGCATAACCATGCCTTCGCAATAGTGAAACCACTGCAGGTACTCGGGGAAGCGCGGGTCGTCGGCAGCCGGTTTAAGCCCACCGTTCTTGTGGCGCTCCAGAATATACTCAGCGATCGCACCGGATTCGAAAATACTGACGTCGCCATCCTCCAGCACAGGTACGCGGCCCAGCGGATGACGATTCCGATGCTCGTCAGATTTGAGGTCCTTGGGATGAAAATCCATTCGGTTCAGTTCGTATTCCAGGCCCAGCTCTTCCAGCAGCCACAGCGTGCGGCTGGCCCGTGAATTCGGTGCGAAATGCAGTTTCAACATGCGTATTCTCCTGTGTTCACATTTCTGTGTAATTTCATTTTTAGTATCTGTTATCGGCTGATGTCAGCCCAGAGCCTCTGCCAGAGAATGGACCTGCATTTTGTCGGCGGCAAGAGTCGGGTTGTCAGGCAAATGTTCAGAAACACGCTTCAACCAGCCCTTGATAACCGGGTCCGTCGCCGCGCTTAAAGTCTCCCGCAAGCCAAACATGTAGCTAAATACGAGTTGAGGAAAGACAGCAAAATCAAGCATGGTCGGCTGATCCAATCCGCCCATATAGGGACCGTCACCAATGTGTCCGACGAGTTCTGACAAAATGCGAACTTCCATGTCCTCATAGCTCTCGGTGAGATCCATATGTTGGGCCATGTGCTGAATGAAAGACGCCCTTCTCAGCCCCAGCGGCCAGATAAGGCGAACTGGCCAGGGTAGCGGCGTATCTGCGCTCACAATCGCTGCCAGCCGCCATGCTCTGCCTACAAATTCTCTATTAAAGGGGCCATCGATGGCCATCCTGAACAGACTTGTCAGGTAGGTGTCGCTAATCCAGCGATCAATGTCATCGATTTTTTCTCTGTGCACCAAGGGATAAAGCGGCTTCTCTGGAAAGAGCTCATCCAGCCAGCGCGCGTGCTCAGAGGACTCATGTCGCCACTCGCCGTCCACTTCCAGTACGGGTACTTGTGTGCCATTGGTGTGTCCAATGGTGGCTTTGGTCTTGAGTGGGTTAACCGGAACGTGGGTGAAGTCAATCCCTTTGTAGTAAAGAAAACACCCCGTTTTCCGTACATAGGGACTGGTGGCGTAGCCGTAGAGCTTGATTGATTTCATTTCTTCTCCAAACCTCAACATCGTGGCCTTTATATAGCCGCGGTACCTGCGCGCAAACCTTCCAAACGCTGCGCTATGATCTGATCGGCATCACGCATAATGCGATCAATGTAACGACGAATTTTAAAAGCACTTTCATAAATAATTGCGCCTTAAAAAATTAACGATTAGGCCCGTTATAAGCCGGGTCATGCGCATCCATAATGGACTTGGCCAGGGCTTTCAGATCGGTCTGGTAGCCGGGGTCGTAGGTGTAGGTATCGAGATCCACACCATAGATGGCATCGATCCAGATAAGTTCTATGAGCGCCTTGAGAACGTCACCGGCATGTCCCTTGTAGTCAGTGTACAAGGACGTTGCAGAGGACCCTTCAAGATTGCTCACATCCGGCAGATTGCCCGCTTCAAACAGCGCGAATAATTCATGGGACGCTTGACCATAAGGGATGGCGTAAATGGTGACACCCGGGTACTGCGCACGTAGATCGTCCACCGCGGGGAGTATGATGGTGTTGTAGAAGAGGTTCCAGAGGTCTCCGTATTCTGTGGCATCAGCGTAGTCGGTGGGGAAGTCGATCCATGGCATACCGATGAAGAAAGCGGTATCCGGGTTTTGCGCCAACGCGTAGTCGAACCAGACTTGGTAGGCCTCGAGGATCAGGATCGGGTTCCCTTCGGGAGTCAGAACAAGTTCCCCTTCGGGAGTTTGCTCCAGGTTGCAACAGGTCATACCAAACAAATCGACATCACCTGCGTCCAGTACCGCCTGGATATTGGCGCGATGTTCCGCATCGTTCCACAGGGCCAGGGGAGTACCAGTAGCACCACCGGAGGTTTCCTTTTCCTGGCTGTGGCCGACGATACCGGCTTGCTCGACGTGGAAAGGCAATCTGTCGATAAACGGCCTGAAGAAACTGTGGCCCATCAGCATCATCCTCTGACCGACGATCCCACTGGGCGGCGTCACAATAAACGAAGGATGGGGTGGGTTACCCGCCAGCACGCCGCTGACAAAGGCATCCACCGCGTCGTGGGCGGTGTCATCCACATCCCTCATGGTGGGCGCATCCGCCACGCCGTCCACCAACACCACCTGGTGCGGGGAATTCGCCTGCGCATCAACCGCCTGCTTCAGGCCGTCGTAGAGCCACTCCACGTTGCCCTGCCCTGCGCCAGATGCCGCCGGTATGGCCGGCTGGTTGCCGCCCGCCTCCGGGTCGAGCTTGCCGGCCACCACCAGCATGGGCACTGCGTCGAAGCCTGCGTACACAGTGGCTTCAGGATGGTAAGGCATAGCTGGGTTCGCAAAAATCCCAATCTTGTCAATCAAGCCCTGCTGATCGAATCCTGCGCCGTAAGGGAAGCCCGCGTCACCGATAAACTCGGAGAGTATCTGGTCGTATCGTGGCGTGACGATGCCTGAATCCATAATCAGGCCGGTGAGGTTGACCCCGGACTGATGGAAGGCCTGACCCACGGACCACGCGCCGAAGGAACCCGCGTCGGTACCGTGGACAAAGACGTCGGTGGTGGAGTAATTGGTCGCGACGTACTCGATGGCCGCCATCGCCGCCTGCAGGCCGTCAACGTTGCTCCCCGTCGGGTTATTCGGGTAAGGCGTGCCCAACCCTGAATAATTATCGTGATCGCAGTAGCCCACCACCAGCACGCGGTAACGATCGGAGATACGGCGGGTAATCGTTCTATCCTGCTGGGCGCTGCCAGTCGCAGGGTGGTCCGGGTCTAGCTCCTGCAGTGCTGCAAAGCTCTCTTCGTGGTTGTAGGAGTTTGCGTCCAAACCAATCTGCGTTCGGTAGATCTGGCCGGCGTCGTAGTAACCGGCGCCGCCACCGTGCAGGTAGACCCACAGGGGCGCATTCAGGTTGGCATTGTTATAGGGGCCCAGCACCTCGAAGGTGTGGATGCCCGAGAGCCCGCAGCTGTAGTCCGGGTTGTCGAAATACTCGAGTTCAATGAAAATATTCTGG
This sequence comes from Halioglobus sp., assembly GCA_039979015.1. Taxonomy (GTDB): domain Bacteria; phylum Pseudomonadota; class Gammaproteobacteria; order Pseudomonadales; family Halieaceae; genus Halioglobus. The sequence continues at coordinate 9,501 of JBDWAD010000022.1, read as the reverse complement.
TTCACCGGCAAAATCTCGGAATCGGTGAGCTGGATATTATCCGTTGACCGGCTCACCGGGGCCCAGCTGTAATCCACCTCGAAGATAGGCTCCAGGGTATGCACAGGCTCAACGTCCGGCCAAGCCGCGGGCAGGCTGACCACACAGGGGCTGCCGCCGTTCTGGCACAGGGAGGCGGCACTGTCCCCCTTCCAACCCAGGAAGAAGTATCCCGGCGCCGGGGTGACGGTGAAGGTATCGTTAAAGGCCTGTCCTGACACAGGGTAATCGCAGGTCTGTCCCGCGGCGCAGTCGAGGTTGCCGGAGTTTGAGGTAATGCTACCCCCCTCGGAGACCGTCAATACAATATTGCCGTCGGGGACCGGGTTGCCGCACTGGGCGCTTTCACCACTACAAGGGGTGGCTGCGTCGCCAGACATACTATCTGAGCTACCTGAGCACGCGGCCAGAACGCCAAGAAACAGGATCGCCAGAATTGCGAACGGGAATCTGGGGTATTCATCTTTAGATGAGTTTGGTTTGGCTGTATTTCGTGCCCGCATGAATTGACTCCCCCCGTCAAACGGGTCCGGTGTGCCGAAAGTTTTGTGAACAGCCGCCCGCTCGGCCTGTAACAAGTATTCCAGCGGGCGGTCTTCATTACCCATCACCACCTCCATCACACCTCGCACGGCGAGAGCCGGTTGTGCGGCCAACTCCTGGGCCAGTTTAATAGCCTGGTCCTTGAGCTCCTCCAGCGGCCACACCTCGTGCACCAGGCCGATATCCAGTGCCTCGGGGCCGGAAATTTTCTTGCCCCGAAGGATCATGTCCAGGGCGTGGTCGCGACCAACGCACTTGCTGAGCCGGGCACTGCCGCCCCAGGCAGGCACAGTGCCCAGATCCATTTCCGGCAGGCCGATCTGAGCACCCTCGGCGGCAGCCAGGCGGAAGTGACAGCCCAGGGGGAGTTCCAGACCACCGCCCAGGCAGAATCCGAACAGGGTCACCACCCACGGCTTGCCCATATTCTCGATGGCGGCAATCACCCGCAGGCGCTGGTCGAACAGTGCGTCGGCGCCCCCTGCCCGTTCGATACCCTGCGGCAGCTGCTTGAGATTCATGCCGACAGAAAAGTTGTCCAGCCCCTCGCCGGTGAGGACGACGGCGCGCAGCGTATCGTCCGCGGCAATCTCGGTGACCAGTTGCTCAAGTCGGTCGATAAAATCCAGGGTCATGCGGTTATAGGGCGCATCGTTGATCGAAATGATGGCCACCGCGTCCCGGCGGGTGAACACGAGGGAGCTTTCCATAGTGTCCCCCTTTAACCTACTTTTGCAGTGCTTGCCCGCATTCCTTCTAGACGCTGCGCGATGAGCTGATCGGCATCACGCATAATGCGATCAATGAGTTCCTGGCAACTGGGAATGTCATTGATGAGTCCGGCAACCATGCCACAGGACCAGGCCCCTGAATCAACCTCACCCTGTTGCATCACACCCGGATACTTGCCGGCCACTTCGTCCGCAATATCTGCAAACCCGATCTCAGCACCCAGTTCGCGCTCTTTCTGCAGCAGGCGCTCGACGGCGGGATTGTTCAGTACCCGCTCTGTATTGCGCAGCGGACGCATTACCAGTCGCGTATCCAGCTCGGTGGCCTCAAGAATCGCCTGCTTCACATTGTCGTGTACCGGTGCCTCTTTCGTAGCAAGGAAGCGAGTACCCATATTCATACCCTCGGCCCCCATGGCAAGCGAGGCCACCAGAGAACGAGCGTCTGCCATTCCGCCAGAGGCGACAAAGGGAATTTCCAACTCGTCTGCCGCGCGGGGTAGAAGAATCATATTGGGGATATCGTCCTCACCGGGGTGGCCGCCGCACTCAAAACCATCTACCGAGGCCGCATCGCAACCAATGGTCTGGGCCTTGAGCGCATGACGCACGGCGGTGCATTTGTGGATGACCTTCACCCCGGCTTCTTTCAAAGCGGGCAGGTACTCAACGGGGTTATTGCCTGCCGTTTCCACAACCTTGACCCCGCTTTCGATAATGACGCGAACCATTCCCGGATAGTCCGGTGCATTCAGGATGGGCAAGAACGTCAGATTGACCCCAAAAGGTTTGTCGGTCATGTCCTTGCAGCGCGCAATTTCGTCCGCGAGTTTTTCGGGGGTACCCTGTGTCAGCCCGGTGATAATGCCCAATCCGCCAGCGTTCGATACCGCTGCCGCCAATTCAGCATAGCCAACATAGTGCATCCCCCCCTGGATGATTGGATGTTCGATGCCAAACAGTTCAGTAATTCGGGTTTTCATATTTTTCCTTAGATTTGATTGTGGGTAGGCGGCTTAACCGGCCAGCCAGTTTGCGATGGCCTGGCCAATCTCCTCGCCCGAGTCCTCCTGGATGAAGTGAGTGCCTTTCACAGTCACTTCAGATACGTTGGGCCAACTTCTAACCAGGTCGCGAGCTGCGCCTCGTAACATGGCGCCTGGATCGGCATTGACGAAGAGCTTGGGTGTTGGGGAGGTGGCCAGGTATTGACCATAATCAGCAATGACTTTGGTAACATCTTCAGGCTCTCCGCCTACAGGGATTTGCCTGGGCCAGGTCAAGGTGGGTCGTCGATCTTCTCCAGCGTTCAAAAATGGCCGTCGGTACTCCGCCATTTCTTCGTCGTCCAGCTTACGCATAATGGACATGGGGAGAATGCCTTCAATGAACATGTTCTGTTCAAGAATCATTTGCTCGCCCGCCTCTGACTTAACGCCCTGTACAAATTGTCCGAACTCTTTGGGAAGAGCGTCATAATTTGGCGCGGCAGCAACAAGAGCTTCCATAAAGGCAATACCTTTCACTTTCTCAGGATTCTGCTGGGCCCAATGAAAGCCGAGCGCAGATCCCCAATCGTGAATAACCAATGTGACATTTTCTTCCACGCCCAACTCATCGAGTAAAGCGAACAGGTACGCTTTGTGTTCTACAAAGCTATAGCTATCCGGACCGCTGTTATCCAGCTTCTGGGAGTCGCCCATGCCAATCAGGTCTGGTGCAATCAATCGGCCTTTGCCTCTTAATGGCGGCATAACCTTACGCCACAGATAGGACGACGTCGGGTTGCCATGCAGGAAGACAATGGGGTCTCCTACCCCCTCTTCGATATAGGCCATTTTCTTGCCGTTAATGGTTTTGTACTTCTTCAGGTTTCTAAATTCGGAACTCATAGGAATCTCCGGAGTCGATGTGTTTCAAAGGAAATAGGGGACAAACCACAATTAGTAATTGTAATCTGCTCCCTATTTCTGGCTCTGCAGTTATTAATTGTGGTCTGTCCCCTATTTCCTGGAACTCGACCAGATTGGTGAGGACCACCCCCGTTCCTGCAGCGTCGCGGGCAGGTCATCGGGCAGGTCCTTATCAGCGCTGTTGGCAAGCAGAGTCGTCCAGTGGCAGGTGGGGTTTTCCAGCACACGTGCGTAATAAAACGCTGACTGGTCGACTGAGAAGTCGGGATCCTCGAACGTGATTTGCAGCTCGGTCGCACCTTCCTTGCCGGTGCGCTCGCAACTCTCAAGATTCACATCGGCAGTCGTCTTGGGACATTTACCTGAAGCACCCGGTAGCCGCCCGTTCGAACAGACCACATCCCGTACACTCTGGCGCTGTTCACCGTTCTCAACCCACCCTTTGACGATCTGAATTCGGTCAAGGGGCGGCCCGGCTGGATCCTGCACGGCCCACACCCAGAAGCGCGGAGCGTCGTTCACAAGGAGGTCAGACCCCATGGGTACACCTCGTTCATAAGCGAGTGCGACCGGGTTGTCCTGGGCGCCAACGTCCTCCGGCAGGTCACCGCCGAAAAAACGGATGCGCAGGCGAGATCCACTGGTGGCGAAAGTTTCGCGACGCTTCATCGCATCGAAAATATCGGCGCGCGTATTGGCCTCGGCCCACACACCCGCAAGGCCACCAGGTGATAATTTTATCACGGGCCCCATCACGGGGCTCTTTGCTCCCATCACCCGATCTACCGCAAAGCCGATGCCCTCGGCCGGTTTGAGCAGAGTCGGGATACCCGCCCGGGTATTGCCGGGATCGGACGTGTGCGTGTCTGTAGAGCCTATAACGCCGAGCTTATAAGGATTGATCCCCCTCTCCGCGCCAAGCGCGAGGCCATCGAGCAGCACATTGCGCAAGAAAGAGTTTTCACGCGCGCAGCGTCGATCGTCCTCCCCTTCACAGGGCGGAAATATATTGCCAACGTTGCAGTCCTCATCAGCCGCACCGACGCTGATCTGGCACTCGGAGTTACCCTTCTGTTGCGTCACCTCAAACAGGCGCTCGATGCGAGAGCGTCGTTCGAGATCGTCACTGGTATAGGCGGCGCCGTCTTCGTCGGTGCGAGAAAAGGTGAGGCCCCAGGAGAAGTTGGTGTTGTGTGGAATAGTGAGTACGTCGCAGGGCTCTTTGCAGGCCGCATCGAGCTGATCGAAGAAATCAGCCTGATTACGCACATCCATTGATGAGATGGCGTGGGGGATAACGTCGGTACCACGAAAAATGACGTTACGGTGCAACATGCCTACTTCGGTGAGTAGTGACGAAAACTCGTAGCCGATCAAAGCGGTGAACCGACCGGGTTCGTCGTGTGCGTTAGCAACCGCCTGCACTCGCTGCCAGGTCGCAAGGGCGTTGGCCTGGCACCGTTTGTCATCACCGCAGATGTCGGTTTGATGCGGTTGGGGTCTTACACCGGCCATTTCAAAGGCCTGCTTCAGCATCGTCGCTTGATCAAGGTCTCCCGAGCGAATGTCGCGGCACAGCTGCAGGTCAAACTCAGGTGAGTCAGGAAACGTGGTGCAAGGCTGCATTTCGAAGCTCTCTGCGTGGTCTGTAAGCGCCACGAAATCGAGAGGTACCGGCAATTGCGCTTCGGCGCCAGTCTGCAGTTCGACCTTCTCACCCTTGGCGAATCGGTAGGCCGAATTCGGTCCGAGTCGATTGCCCCCGGCATAGGCGTCTGCGGACCAACTCGTATGCACGTGCAGGTCTCCGAATAGCGCGGTTCGAAGTGGAAACCGCTCTACCTCGGCTGTTACGGCTTTCACACCGCCTGTTACCGCTTTCACCGGGGGTGTTGATATATGCGTTTCCGGCACCACGTCAGGGTCGGAGCAGCCGCTCAGCCATAGCACCAGGCAGATCAACCCGGTCGTTCGTATCAAAGTACCCATTGTTTTTCGCCTCTTGATAACTCTAACTCCTATAAATATGCCAAAAAAAGGCCGACCTTGTGGCCGGCCTAAACCGAACCGACACGTAGTCAGAACCGGTAGGCCCCTCTCACAGCCCAGGTGGTCGGAGCACCCAGTGCACAACGCTGAACCGAGGTATTGTTCTCAGCATCAACCGCCCCGACCGGACCCCCAAAACCCTGATCAAAGATGGTCTGGCAATAGTCCTCCTCGGTGAGGTTATAGCCAAACAGGGTGACATCCCAATTTCCCGATGCCGAACGCAGCCCCAGGCGCGCATTAACGATCGAGTACGAATCCTGCAGCCCCTGGGGGTTGTTATTGGACGAGGCGCCGACATTCTGCTCATCGACCCAGCTCCAGCTACCGCCCACAAACCACTGCATGCCATTGGCAAAGGCCTGGGTCCAATCCGCGGTAAGGGAGGTCTGCCACTCCGGTGAATACGTTCGCCGCTCCCCCTTGAGGTCTTGCGGCTCGCCTCCCGGCAGCGGCGGGGCCCCCTCGAACTCCAGGTACTCGGAATCCAGATAACCGACGCCCGCCGTAATACGCAGCGGTTCGATCGGTGCCCAGTTGATGTCTACCTCAACACCCTGCTGGCGCAATTCACCGGCATTGAGCACGATAAAACTCAGACCATCAAAGGCCCTGTCCTGGAAATCGTCGACGTCCATGCGAAACAGCGTGGCATTGGCCGTCATGGCACCATTAAGCAGGGTGCTCTTCACACCCAACTCGTAGTTCGTTGTATCCTCGGGATCGAAAATTCGCCGCTCCTCTCCAAGGACTTCCGAACCTGCAGTCTGCGAGTTGAAACCGCCTGACTTGTAACCCGTAGACGCGGTGGCAAACAGCATGATGTCTTCGGTGACATACCAGTTGACGTTGCCAAACCAGGTCGTCTTCGAGTCGTCTCGCTCCATGCCCAGGACTTCCTCGTTCGTGGAAAACAGGATCGCAGCAGGGTTATAGAGCACATTCATATAATCCCCCTCCTTCTGGTCATCGGTCCAGCGCAGGCCCAGGGTGGTGTTCCAGGCGTCGCTGATGTTCCAGGTGGCCTGTCCAAAAACGGCGATACTCTCCAACTCCTGCGTGAATGTGGTGGCTGTGGCGTCTTCCTGCGGACCGGACAGGCAAAAGGCGGCAAACCCCGCACCGGCGATAGAAGCGATAGTCGGATCGCAAAAGTCTTCACCCATGTCCCGTGACAGGTCGATGTCGTAGTCTTCCTCGTAGTAGTACAAGCCGGCCATCCAGTCCACGGTTTCGCCGCCCGGTGACATCAGGTGAAATTCCTGCGATAGAGTCTCGTTCTTGTAATCGATAAGACCGGGTATCAGGTCTGCGGGAAGCTGTGCATCAGTGTTCGCGTTAGTGGCCTCCCACTCGCGAACCGCGGTTATCGAACGCAGCGACAAGCCATTAGCAAGTTCGTAGTTGATATCAAACGACAGTCCCCACTGCTCGTCTTCATACTTGTCGTCTGCGGAATGGTTAATTTCCCAGTCGTAGGAATCTTCCGTTGCTGGCGAGGAGCCATACAGATCCGTCGTTGTTGCCTCGAAGGCCGGGGTATTGGTGGAATTCAACACTTCAATGCCATTGGCTTCCGCATTGATCTCGGCATAGTCCGCCGTTACCAGCATCGAGAACTGCTCGTTAAAATCAAACAGCAATTTGCCGCGCACCACCAGATTATCCCTGGCACCAAACTCTTCCCCATTGTAGGCATTGTCGCCATAGCCTTCGCGGTCGGCGTACTTAAAGGCGATTCTGCCGGCGACGTTGTCACTGAGCGCACCGTTAAAGACACCGCCGACTTCGTACAGATCATAGTCACCAACACCCAGCTCAATCGCTCCCTCGGTTTCCTGCGAGGGATTTCGGGTTGTGATATTCATCGCACCGGCGACGGTATTCCTGCCAAACAGCGTTCCCTGGGGGCCGCGCAGCACCTCGAAGGAGTTGATATCCATCAACAGGCCAAGCACAGAGCCGGCCCGGGGATAATACACACCGTCGATGAACACACCAACACTGGACTCAATAGCGTTACTTCCGGCCGCCCCAATGCCACGTATTTGTATGCGAACACCCGCGTTTTGTGCTGAACCAGCGATGTTGAAATTGGGCGTAACCTTGGCAACGTCCGCAACATCCTGGATTCCGTTTTCCTCCAGAAAGTCGCCGCTGAATGCCGTGATAGATAGAGGCACGTCCTGGATGCTCTGGGCACGCTTCTGGGCCGTTACGATTACTTCTTCTAAAACGGCCTGGCCCATGGCACCCGCGCCATAGGCAGCGAGCGCGACAGCGGATACGAGTGGTTTTATTTTTATCATGTGGTACTCCTTTTAACTCTTTGTTTTCTAAATGATCAAACGGTATGTTCTTTCCTAGCTACCGCCCCAAGCCAAGGCCGACTGCGCACTGCGGCCAGCCTGTGCTTCAGAGTCCTGCACTAGCGGATTTATGATCATGAAGTCAGGCACAAGTAATGGATTCCTGGGCAACAGCGGTTTCATGTTATTGAGCCAGTTGTTCAACGACGGTTCGAGCGTTAGCCCTAAATGCTGATCCATACCCACCATGTAGTTAAATACCACCTGCGGAAATATGGCAAAATCGACCAGTGAGGGTTCTTTACGGCCGCCGAAGAAAGGCCCTCCCTGCAGATTTTCAATCAACTGCAAAGGAATACGCGCTTGCATTTCAGATAGGGATTCTGAGGCGTCTACATCGCACATCATATGTTTGATGAATGGCGCCGTTTTCAACAGGTCAGGCCAGGCGTTGCGAATTTCATCGGGCAAAGGCGTCTGGCTGCTGACAATCGAGGCGAGCCGCCATGCTATATGTCGAAACTTCGCGCTCATCTCGCCTTCATAAGCGGATCGGAAGCCAGCCAAAATAAGACTATCTGAAACCCATGAATCCAGCGCCAAAACGCTTTCCCGTTCCTGCTCAGTGTTACCCAACAAGGGCTTTTCAGGAAATAATTCGTCTAACCATATCGCGAGCGGAGTGGAGTCGGTTCGCCACTCATCATTGATCTGCAAAACGGGAACCTGGGTCTGGCCGGTGAAGGCGATCGTCCTGGGATCCATCGGATTTACGGGAACAAATTCAAAGGGCAGCTTTTTGTAGTAAAGGCAGCAGCCTACTTTGCGGACATAGGGGCTGGTTGAATAACCATACAGTTTAATATCAGTCACTTAACACCTTTAAATTTTTGAGTGAGACACACCAGCTCACCTGGACTAAACCGCCAATCGGACGACTGCGATTTTTTCCGTGAATTTAGTCTCGCCCTGATTACGTCCTAAGAAAATGTCGGTTTTACCGTAGTTCTGGTCATTTTTATCGGAATGATGTCACGGCCATGGCTCGCGAGATTGGAATCACTATAGAATATGGGTAATGGACGCCTTATCAGACCTATTGAAAACGATTCAGCTATCCGCAAAAATATACGTTTGCAGAGCAATTGGTGGGCCCTGGAATATGCAGGTTCTCTATCGCCCTCAGGGTATCTTTCATACTGTGGTACAAGGTCAGTGCTATCTGCGAGAGGGCAATAGCGAAGACTTGGTACTATTGCAGGCGGGTGATGGCGTAGCCTTCCCCACAGGAGGCGTTCACTGGATAAGTGATAGCCCCGGCAGCCAGGATCTAGGTGCGCAAAATGTTGTCAAAGTCACTGGCGATGACGGCCTCTTATTGATGAAAACCGGAGCAATAGCAGTTGCTCCTCCGGAGAGCAGCTCATGGGGAAACGCCTCCCGAATGGCCGCACCAGTTGATGGAGACTCACCGGGGGACGACCAAGCTACGATATTGCTGAGCGGTACATTGTCCTATGACTCATCAATCAATCACCCCCTCCTCGAAAGTCTCCCCTGCTTTATTCACGCCAGCTCAGAATCAAATGTTGATCTGCACAGGTATGAGGCCCTAACGAACCTCTTGATAGAGGAGTCATCAGGGTCGTACCCCGGAAAGCGACTCATGGTTGATCACCTCGCCGAGGTCTTTTTTGTTCAACTGCTCAGAGTGCACATGCGCAAGATGAAACATTCCAACGGCTTCATGGCTGCACTTTCCGACCCTCACATAGGCGTGGCGCTGAACCTGATCCACACGGAGACAGATCAAAAGTGGACTGTTGAAGCGCTGTCCAGAGCGTCTGCAATGGGACGCACCGCTTTTACGCAGAAGTTTGTAGATATGGTCGGGGACACCCCTAAATCCTACTTAAC
>JBDWAD010000021.1:0-5392 GCA_039979015.1 Halioglobus sp. | reverse complement strand
CTGCACTGTGCGTACTCCTCATAATCGGCAGGTCGAAGCGGGCCGCGTTCGGACGGTCGGCCGCTGCCGTTCAAATCCTTCTGGGCCCACCATTTTCTATATATTTCATAGAGTTATAAACGCTTAGAGCATCCGACTATGGGTGCTGACTCGTAGACTGGAGTCGATGGGTGGCATTCCTGCGGGGGACATCGATGTTCTCTCCATTAAACGATCTTCGCAAAGTCAGTTTAATCAATGACGGTGTCCGCCAGTAATGCTGAAGAGCCGGAAATTTTTGCTGCAGCCATATCAAAGACGCAATGCCTGTTAATCAATTGGTCGCTGGCTTGAGCGGCCCGGTTGAGCCCAGCAGGCGGAGCCAATCAGAGAAGCTTCAAAGTGTTGCAGAGATGCAGCCCTTGTTTATGGGTCGCTTTAATTCAACGGCGCTATGGCCTTCTGGCACTACGTTCTCTATCAAACATCATGCCTGCTGCCTACCTGGCAGCCAGTTGGGCTGCTTTGATGCTGACTGTGATGCCTCGCTCGCCAGTAGACCTTCAATATCTCCATGGCTTAGATTGAAGCAATAGTAGAGCCAGACAGCGTAGATGATGATATCGGGAGGGAATCGGTGCCGCTTATAAATATTCACGCAGAGGTTCTATCAGTTTCTAGCAGTTAACTTGCCAGTACCGGAACCGATGTTCAGGCAGTCCAGTCCAGTTTTCGCTGATCATTTTGACAAAAAAAACCGCGGTAGATGCCGCGGTTTCAGTTAGGGACTTAAATAATCTAGCGGTTCACAACGGCTCCCCAGGGAATCGTATGGAGATCACCACCGCAATCAACAATGGCGTAACCACCGTAATTGCCAGCTGGTTCTCTTCGACCTGCATCGAAGTTGACAGTGAGAAGGTTGTTGTCAACATCGGCAGTCACGAATTCACCACTAACGTCGTCGATAGCACAATCGCTAGCAGAGTCGATATCGATATCTATCGATCCCGTTGCAGGCGCTTTACCCTGGAAAACACCAAAACTGGCATTGGTCGGCGTAAAGAAGGCATTGGTTGCAAGTGCAGCGGGGATATTGATTATTCCGCTACCTTGTTCCCAGGGTTCAAGAGAGTGATCCTTGGTCGCGGTTGTGGCTAGCGCAGATTTGACCTGTGCAGGCGTCCAATCCGGATTCATTTCCAGCAAAATTGCTACGGAACCGGCAACGTGCGGTGAAGCCATCGAGGTTCCGTCGAAAAGTTCAAATCCGCTGAATACCGAGGAAAGAATGTTCACGCCCGGGGCAAGTACATCAGGCTTGACGATTCCCGTGAAGGCCGCCGGACCACGGCTGGAGAAATCCGCGAGAAGGTTGGGTGTTTCCTGGACAATTGTCGGCCCACTGATAATGACAGCTTCAAGTGTTCCACCGGCGTCATCCAGGGCGGTCAAAAGAACCTGGCCATCAGCATTGCTGATCATTACGGCGGGGATCTGGTCATCAAATCCGTCGGTTCCGGCCATGCCACCCGGATCGCGGTCATCAGAATAAACGACCGCCCCCCCTGCTCCAGCCGCCTTGGCATTGGCCATTTTTTGACTGAAGGAACAGGTCCCTCTGGCGATCAGCACGACCTCCGAGGCCAGTGAGTCGTCGGCTACATCGCTGGTGCAGGCTTCTGCATCAGAGCCCGGCCACGTAATCATGGTTTGAGCAGAGCTATCAAAATCTGGGAAATCTCCAGCATAGGCTTTTATGGTGGCCAGGCCTGGAGCATCAAGAGTGACACCCATACCACGGGTATTGGTGCTGGCACCCACAGTGATCACGTTTGCGGCAACACCTGGAGATCCTACTGTATAGGCTCCCGGTCCGGAATTGCCAGCCGACGTGACGACGACAACGCCTGCGTCAACAGCGGCGTTCGAAACTTCAGCGAGAAAATCGTGGGGACCCTGGGCGCCTCCACCAAGACTCATGTTGATCACGTGATCGCCATTGGCCACGGCATCCTCAATCGCGCTCGCGATATCGTGGCTGAGGGCCGATCCACCGAAGGCCACGTAACCTGCACCCAATCCGGGAAAGACATTGTAATCTACCAAGGTTGCTCCTGGCGCCACGCCACTTAACTCAGTGCCATCCCACGGACCACCAGAAATAGTCATTAAGCAGCCACCAATAGTTCCTGCAACATGGGAGCCGTGATCCGATACCCATGCAAAACCCGGTGCGGGCTCATTGCCATTTTCGCTCTTAATATCAATCGCAGGAACTCCGGTCTCCCCGCTGTAGTAAAAACCACCCAATTCCACAGGCGGGCAGTCTCCGGAAAAGAAGTCGTGAAAGCCGGGTATGAGTGACGAAGGGTTACCCGAATCAATAACTGCAACCCGGACTCCCTCGCCCGCATCTTCTCTGCCGCCGGGCAGTCCTGGCCATGCTGTGTCAGCACCAATCAATGCAACACTTGTATCCATCGTGGGCTTGTACAGGGTAGATTCGTATACCTTTTTCACCCCGTTGATTCGGCGCAGCTGGTTAGCCGTCGCACCATTCAACTCGACGACCACTGCATTTGAGGTGATGTAAAAGGAACGAACCGCCCGTGCTTGAACAGCGGAGCGGTTCATGGCGGAACGGAAGTTCGCGTGTTCGTTTTCAAGATGTGCTTTGTAGCTATGGTAGGCTCCCGAGTGAAGGTCAAAACGGCCATTAGCGTTAGCTGTCGCGGGCAGACCCTTCTTGTCGCCTTTATAGCGGGCCGCACCAGGTGATGCCAGCTCTACAATCGCATACTCACTGAAACTTGCAGCTTTTACTGGCTTTGCGGCCTTGGAAAGGCCCGAAAATACAATTAATGGTGTGAGTACCACCATTAGCACCAATAATCTTGGCGCCATCTTTAGGTAGTTCATTGATAATTCCTCTTATTGTTTGGTTTCATCCACACTAACGAATGAGTACAGAATGAATATGGTTCAAGCATAGTTAATTTGCAAGCTTTAGGCGTTGGGCGGTATTCCTCCTTACGGTATCGGCAAGTTAACTTTTGGAAACAGCGTTAATCCGACCTTGGTTCTCAAGTAACCGACCTACTCCTAGGCTCCGGGGACAGTACACTTGATTAGAGGAAATAGGTGTACTGTCCCTGTAATTCCGAAGGTCTCTATCACGAGGTAATGGCGTTGCAAGTTCCTGACCTGGTTCCATTTGAAAACCTACAAATGCAGCGGGAGATTGAGGCTGTAACAGCGCGACTTCAGGCCGAATGATCGAATTTCGGCCCTGGTTCGGAGTTCGGTTTCTAGAATTTAGTTAGAATTCTTCGACTCACGAACAGCGCACTCAACAACTGAACCCAATCACGTTCGGTATAGGGTCGGTTTCGGCAGCTCTCCCCTACTACCATAGAAAAACGCCTTTAGATTCTTCAACTTACTAAGGCCATTGGAGCCTGTTCCTGCTCCTCATAATCGGCAGGTCGAAGGCGGTCGGCCGCTGCCGTTCAAATCCTTCTGGGCCCACCATTTTTCCTAAATTTAACAGACTTATAACTACTTAGAGCATCCGACTTTGGGTAATGATTCATCAACGGGAGTCAGTGGATGTATTCCTTGGCCTTCCTCGCTATCACGGTGACTTGGAATGAATCTATAGTACAGCCAAACTGCATAGGAGATGATATCTAGCGGAAATCTATATCGTTTAAAAGTTTTTACCCTGAGATTGTCTCGCTAAGGCAGTTGATTTGGCAGCACCTGATTGAGCGTCACTTTCAGGCCAAACTCCGGATACATCCAAAAAAAGCGCTTGAAATTGCTTATACTTGAGTCGTTTATTTGTCCTATACTTCTCCACGTAGGGTAATTATGAATATGGTTTGATGACTAGCAGACTGACGTTTCAAGATAGCCGATTGTATTTGGCCCTGTAGTGCTTCGCTTCATCTCACACAATGACGCAGTTGTTCGCTCACAATCAGCAGTGCTTATCGGTAAGACTATGAAATCGGCATTGCTTTTATCCGCGCTGTTACTTTTTTCACCATCGATGCACGCCGTACCGATCTATCTCACTTCCGATGAAGGGCGGCGCCTGATTAATGAATCCAGACATAAGGCCGATTACTGGCAGCTTTCCAGCAGTCTGGTTACCCAGCGGACCCAGACGCTCTGTTCTATTGCCAGCTCGGTGACCGTGCTTAATGCGCTCGGTTTCAAACGCCCGGAAGAGCCCGAGTATTACCCCTACAACTATTTCAACCAGAGTAATTTTTTCAATGTGCCAGTCAGCGAAGTTGTGTCTCTAACTTCCGTTTCTGAGGAGGGCATGACGCTGGAAAATCTGACCGATGTTATGCGTGCCCTCGGCGTGCTGGCTCTCTCGGTTCACGCTGGCGATTCGACCCTTGAAGAATTCAGGGGTGCACTTGAGGCTGATCTGACCACGGGTCACTCCGCGATTATCATTAACTATGACAGGACTAATGTGGGCCAAAAGGGCGGCGGCCACTTTTCGCCAGTGGCGGCTTATCACGCGCCCAGTGATCGTGTGCTAATTCTCGATGTAGCGCGGTACAAGTACGCGCCATCGTGGATATCCCTGGAAATCCTGTTCAAGTCGATGAGTACGATCGATTCTAGATCTCGAAAATCGCGTGGCTGGATTCAGATAAAAAGTGAGACTACCGTTCATGAGTGACCTGGCTTCGATTGACGATTATTGGGCGACTCGCTTCGCAGAGCAGAGAGTCGTTTGTTTGGCAACATTGAATGAGGATGGCTCACTGTATACGTCGACCGCCTGGTATCTCTACGAAAACGATACCTTCTATTTTGCAGTCCAGTCCGACAGCCGTATAGCAGACAATGTAAGCGCCCGCAGCAAGCTGGCGTTTACGCTATATATTGGTGCCCATGGTGCGGAGGAGGAGCTAACGGTATCTGGTCGCGGAAAGATTATCGAGGGCGATAAAGCGCAGGCAATCAATCTTAGGCTACACCAGCGTTACTTCACTGACGAAGCTCTCGCCGATCCACAGGTGGGGCCCGTTCTTGCCATTGGCAATGATCAAACGGTCAAGGTATCAGTAGAAGCAATACGTGTCTGGCGTCTGGCAGAACTCGATCAGTTCTTCGGCGGCAAGCTCTCTTCCACTGACTACCTTCGAAAACTCAGTTACCGTTAGCCCCGACTCCAGCATCCGGGAGGCTCCGGGGACAGTACACTTGATTAGAGGAAATAGGTGTACTGTCCCTGTAATTCCGTGGCGCTGAACCTGATCCACACGGAGACAGATCAAAAGTGGACTGTTGAAGCGCTGTCCAGAGCGTCTGCAATGGGACGCACCGCTTTTACGCAGAAGTTTGTAGATATGGTCGGGGACACCCCTAAATCCTACTTAAC
>JBDWAD010000020.1:0-740746 GCA_039979015.1 Halioglobus sp. | reverse complement strand
CTGGGGCCTGCGCTCCTTCGCTGACCAATCCGTCTATCGCTGGGGCCTCCGCTCCTTCGCTGACCAATCCGTCTATCGCTGGGGCTTACGCTAACAGCAACTGCAGGAATCGTACCCAAGGCGCTATGAGCTGTAGCCGGCAAATAGCGCTTTTTTTCATCCCTCTTTTTTAAACATTTCAGCTTCATTTATCAGGGTATCATCGGCTAACCTAACAGTTTACAGTCTCAGAGAACCGAGATGACTACAGTTCGGCAGCCATGAAGCGTTTTTATCTATTTATTTGCGTATTTTTTATAACGCTGTCACCGACGTCTATCGCCGGAGATAAGGGGCGAGTGGATGTTAATTTCGCTCTCTCTAATGTTTCAGAAAATTTAACTCAGCAAAGCGTTAGACAAATTTTCCAGGACTCTCGAGGTGCTCTTTGGTTCATAACCCAAGAGGGCATTAATAAGTATACAGGTGTCCATTTAGAAAATTACAGATACTCGCCAAACGATGCTTACTCGCTTAGCAGCGATATAGTCTCCAAGGTCTTGGAAGATAAAGACGGCACACTATGGCTATCAACAACAGGTGGCGGCCTTAACAGATACGACTCTAAAACCAATTCTTTCTCCGCGCTACGCTTCGACCCTAACGATAGAAATACGCCACTTTCGAACGAAATATTCGCGATGACCATCGCTCGCGATGGTCGAATATGGTTAGGCTATTCTGACTCTTACAGCGTATTCAATCCCCAAGAAGCCTCGTTTACCCACTACATCAACAATTCACAGCCAAATGACAGCTTAGGCAACATAATTGAATTCACGCAATCTGAAAATGGACAATTGTGGGCAGCCACAACACTCGGGGGACTAATCGCGATTGATCAAAAAACAATGTCATTTAATTATGCCAAGGTTGACTTGAAAGAGGGACAAACACCGATTGAAAAAATAACAACCATTCTTGCTACAGGAAATACAATTTGGGTTGCCACAACGGAAGGGCTCATACAATACGACTTAGAGAGCAAATCGATCAAACGGTACGTAAACTCGGAGCTAGATTCCTCCACCATATCGTCCGAACAAGTCGACTCGATCTATGAAGATCATGAAAACAATATATGGGTTGGCACACACAAGGGTCTCAATCTATTGGATCGAGCTTCAGATAGATTTGTTCGCTACACGAGCGACAACTCAGGATTACCTGAAGACGTTATTCTAAGCATTTACCAATCGCGAGAAGGGCAATACTGGGTTGGAACGCTATATGGTCTAGCCAAAGGAGCTCCGGGGCAGTTCACCAAGTTTGATGAAGCTATTGGCGGCTTATCTAGCAATTCGGTCAATACCTTCAGTGAGACTATAGATGGAAGCATTTGGGTGGGCACAGACCAGGGATTAAATCGCCTAAAGCCCGGTGAGGAAAAGTTTAGTTGGATCAATCAATTCACCAGCCCAGGCATTTCCAGCCCCATCGTAATGAGTCTCTTAAGCGACAACGAAGATCTCTGGATTGGCACATTTGATGCCGGAATTAACAAACTGAATATCACTACTGGCGAGGTTGAGCAATTTCGGCACAGTGCTCTAGACGTTAACTCAATAGGTGCGAATGGTATTACATCATTTCTGAAAACCAATACTGGTGAGTTACTAGTTGCCACTTACGGAGGCGGCTTGAACCGTTACGACGAACTAACAAATTCATTCTCGGTTATAGGTCTAAATCCTAGTGAACCTAGTCGAGCAGACGTCGATAACGTCATTGCGTTATATCAAGACTCAGTTGGTCATATATGGGTTGGAACTGAGGCAGGCCTATATCACTTAAATCAAGATCTCAATTTTCTTCAAAAACTGCCTAAACCCGAAAATGCCACCTCATCTTTCGTTGACAGCATTGTCTGGTCTTTTCTCGAAGACAGTACGGGAACCTTGTGGATGGGTAGCGCAGGCGGAGGCCTTACTAGCTGGGCAAAGGATATGCGCAAAAGTCTCATTGCCCAGTTCAAAGACCATACTCAACGGCTAAGCCTGCCAAGCTCCAATATATATGGCATTCAAAACGACAACCTCGACAACCTCTGGGTGTCTCACAATCGTGGTATTTCCAAGATTTCGCCCGATAGAGAAACAGTGACTAATTACGGAGTCCGAGATGGTCTACAAAGCAATGAATTCAACATGGGGGCTTCTTTTAAATCAGATTCGGGATCTATATATTTTGGCGGAGGTCGAGGTTTCAATGTCATATTACCCGACGCAACCAATCGAAAAAGTGTGCCTCCAACGTTAAGCATTTCCTCTATCAAAGTAATGAATGAGGAGCGTATATTCGACACACCTTACTATGAGTTAAAGCAAATTGACCTCGGTCACGAGGACCTCATGTTATCAATTGAGGTTTATGCAGCGGACTATTCTGACCCGAGCGCAGTTAACTACGCTTACATGCTTGAGGGGATTAACTCTGGATGGACGATATCGCCAGACTCTAGGTTAGTTTCTTTCACTACACTTCCACCTGGGCAATACACTCTTAGGATGGCAGCAGCTTCGCCAGATGGAACGTGGAACTGGGATGCATTGACTTTACCGATTTCAGTATCACCTCCTCCGTGGCTAAGTCCCTATGCATATGCTTCTTACGCTGCATTAGCGCTTTTAGCTTTGTATTTACTAGTGCGGAGACAAAAGCTACAAACAGAACTCGCATTCCAGAGACAACGCGAACTGGAACTGAAGGTTGAGGAACGGACAGCAGATCTTGAAGAAGCGCGTAAAACCTCAGAGACAGCTAATAAAGCAAAGTCCAATTTTCTAGCCACGATGAGCCATGAAATTAGAACTCCGATGCACGGAATGATTGGAATGACGGAGTTGCTGCTACACACGAATCTAGGCGAAGAGCAGAGAAGGTTTGCGGAAGCCGCACACAACAGTGGAGTATCGCTTCTCGATCTTATTAACGAAATTCTAGATTTTTCAAAAATTGAAGCTTCAAAAATCGAGCTTGAGGACATCAAGTTCAACCTAACAGACCTGATCGACGAAGTATGCTATTTACAAAGCGAGCCCGCCGAGAGGAAGGGGCTGGAACTTATAAACATCTGTGACCCCGGTCTTGAAGATCAACTGACTGGAGATCCAACCAAGATACGCCAAATATTGATGAACCTCGTTAGCAATGCTATCAAATTTACTCACAAAGGCCATATAACCGTGATGACGGTTGCTAGAAAACATGAAAGTATTCCCGATATATTTAATGTTACTGTTTCCGTTACCGATACTGGAATCGGAATGAACATTGAGACACAGAGCAAGGTATTTGAACCTTTCACTCAAGCCGACACTAGCACTACGAGGGAATACGGCGGGACCGGCCTAGGATTATCTATATCTAAAAAGTTCATCGAACTCATGGAC
Source organism: Halioglobus sp. (assembly GCA_039979015.1). Taxonomy (GTDB): domain Bacteria; phylum Pseudomonadota; class Gammaproteobacteria; order Pseudomonadales; family Halieaceae; genus Halioglobus. The sequence goes on along the minus strand of JBDWAD010000020.1, from coordinate 737,315 downwards.
GGAGAAATCGGTGTTAGATCAGAACCTGGAACCGGCAGTACTGTCGAAGCAACTATCCCGCTTAGGGCCTCTCGGAGGAAAATAGAAGTTCTAGCCGCACAGAACATTAGCGTAACCGCTTTTTCTACAAGCACTGCTCGTCGAGAAATGATCAGCTCTCACTTATCCTCGCTAAAGGTAGAACACTACCTTGCAGAAACAATTTCCGAATTCATCTCCTTATCTGAAAGATCCAATTTATGCATCTGTTGTGTTGACGACCTTGAAGAAATCTCAGATTCAGCAAGTATTCGCAAGCTTTCTCAGACTAAAGGAATTATTGTCACCCCAATCACAAGACAGAAGCTACGCCAGTCAATACCAAATTGGACCGAGGTCGCATCGCCTCTTTCAAATTCATCACTAATGGAGCAGATCACCAAGCTCGTTGACTTGAGTTTGGACACTCAATGGCAACCCAACTATAAAGAAACATCGAAAACCGAACTAACAAACGTCCTTGTAGCCGAGGACGTCGAAATAAATCAGAAGATTGCAAAAGAAATGCTAGAACTTATTGGCTGCAGAGTGACTATCGCGGCTGATGGAAAAGAAGCATTCGAACTATATAAAGCTGAACGTTTCGATGTGATTTTCATGGACTGTCAAATGCCTGAAACTGACGGCTTCGACTCAACGCGAATGATAAGAAGGCATGAAAAAGATAATGCACTCGACGCGGTGCCGATAATCGCACTAACCGCTGGCATCACCAAAGATGACGAACAACGTTGCATAAGCGTCGGAATGAACCGTTACGTCACCAAACCATTCGGTCTCGCCGACCTAGAAACAGCGATATCGGAGTATCGCCCACATATCGAAAATCCTGAACTAGGCCAAAAAGAATCCAAAGCATTTGAAACAACAGAAACAAGCGATTCTCAAATTTACGGCAAAAAAATTATTGACGATTCCGCCATACGTAACATCAGAGAGGTAGAGAACCAAACCGGAAATTCTTTGCTCCCTCGAATATTCGACGGATATATTCAACAAATCGAACCAAAGCTAGCACAGCTTGCTTCCGAAGTAGCCGACACTGAATCGAGTACTGCTTACAAGACCGCGCATGCAATAAAATCAATGAGCGCCAACATTGGAGCCGAACGTGTAAAGTCTATTGCTGCAGAAATTGAAAAGGCAGATCGCGGAGGCGACCAACATGTAGTCGGAGAATTACTGACTGACTTAATTAAAGCGAAAGATGAGTTTGCGACAGAGATGAAAGAATCTGGAATTCTCGATAATTGACTCGGTCCATATCCCCTGTCGGTATTAATGACTTACTCCAAAGAAATTCAGCTTCATGTTCCTCTGTTAGATCATCTCTGCGTACGTGCATGTCTTCTAAACATTGCTTATTAAGACGATGAAATATTTTCTCCAGCAGTCGCAGCTATTTATTGTCATTATTTATTTTTGGGCTATGGGCTCTCAAAACTCCCTAGCGCAGGTTAATTTTCAGCTTCAATCTTCGCCATTATCTTCAGCAATCCAGGGTAAAACAGTAACTGCCATTTATACGGACAAATCAGAAAACCTTTGGATTGGAACCCAAAGTGGGCTCTATCACTTTGATGGAGCGAATGTGCATTCTTACTCTGCATCAGAAGACGCAAGGTATAAGTTGCCTGTTTCCGACATTCGCGGTATTTCTGAAGACATTAATGGAAATCTGGTTCTAGCCACGTATGGAGGTGGAGTAAGCATATGGGATACAACCGTCAATGCGTTCCGCCGAATAAGTGGCGCAGGCCTAGAGGGGTCTGAATACCTAATAGATCTTACGAAAGACACTAATGGAAACTTTTTCTTTCATACCTCTTCCGAAACTTTCATAGCCGAAAAAACTATTACCGATTTCTACCCGCTGTCAGCAAAGTTTCCCAGTATAACGGGCACACGCTTGGCCACTCTCTCATTATCGTTGTCTACCGGGGAAGTGCTGATTTTATCGTCTAATAGATATTTTCTTATCGATTCGGACATGGAGAGCTCAAAGGAAATACCCCTTGATATCTCTGCGTACCAAGTGTCAGCGCTAACGATGATAGATACCGTCAACGCAGTATTCGGCACCGAATCGGGAGAATTACTGCTGGTTGATACGACGAACTGGACCATCACAAAGGCCTCAGCTCTTCGATCTGGAAAAAGTACAACGGTCACTGATGTTGTGAGATACAAAGATCAACTCTGGGTAGGAAGCGATAATGGCCTACACATTACTGACCTACAACTAAATACTGTCTACCATTTTGATCGTAGTAACTCTCAGCTAGCAAGTGACCATATTACAACCCTATATCCGATTAAGGATTATCTTTATGTAGGCACATACAATGGACTTGACCAGACGAAACCAGCGCCATTTGAGCTAAGAAACGCAGAGAATAGTAATGTATACAATGATGTTATGGCCATTGAAGAAGATAGAGAGGGCACCATATGGATCGGTACATTCGATGGAGTTTTTAGATACAAAAAATCATCTAAGAGCCACTTACGACTAATATCCCAGTCGAATATCGAACTTCCCGACCAGAGAGCAATGTCAATTGAAGCTGCTGGCCACTTAGTATGGATAGGATTTTGGAAGAATGGTGTTGCTGTTTTAAACATCGATAATGGTGAGATTTTGCCTCTACAACATCCGGAGCTTTCACAGATATCCGTCACAAAAATTCTTAGTCAGAAGAACAACACCATCTGGATCGCAACTTATAACCAAGGAGTTTTTAGGATTCATGAAGATACCTTACATAGGTACCTTGAATTGACAGACCGACCAGTTATAGCGTTAACACTATCGCAAGCGGGAAGATTATATGCAGTATCGGAAAAGACGCTTCTGGTTTATGACAGCGACTCCGATACGTTCCTTGAACAACCCATTAAGTACCCTGAAGATTTCAAAGACGTCGTGCTACTGACATTGAGCATCAACAAGAACAACACATTTTACCTAGGCACAAAAGATCACGGCGTTTTTGAATTACTCGAGCCCGAATCTACAGATTTCACATTCTCAGCCAAAGAGTTCGGGGCAGGCTCTAGTCTTTCGGCAAGCTCTGTTTATTCGATTCTATTCGACGAAAAATTTAATCTTTGGCTATCAACAAGTACCGGAATCGTTCACCTGAGAGAGGATGGGCGATTACTTTCGAGGTTTGATAGATCCGACGGACTTCAAGGAAGCGACTTTAGTTTTGGTGCTTATCTTAAGGCTTCTGATAAGGCAATTTTTTTTGGCGGGCCGAACGGTTACAATAAATTTTATCCATCTGAGATAGATATTAACCGTTCAGTTCCACATATCTCAGTTCCCTCAGTAAAAATCAGTGGTAATAAACCCTTGATCTACAGCGATGTAAAAAATTTCGCTCAATTTCGAATTAACTACCGTAATCAAGCCATCACTATTTCTCTTGGCTTACTAGACTTCACAAACCCAGACCAAAACCGATACACCCATATACTTGAAGGTCAGGACCCCTCATGGATTGATGACGGAACTAACAACACCATTACCTACACCAATCTTGAACCGGGTGAGTATGTATTTCGGGCTAAGGGAGCGAATTCCGCTGGCATTTGGAACGAAGAAGGCGTCACTCTTCGAATTCAGGTGTTACCACCCTGGTGGCGAACCTGGTGGGCGTATTGCCTCTACGTTGTGTCAATTTTGATTGTTACTTGGGGGGCTATGAGGATATATCGCACACATCTTCTCAAAGAAGAGGCTATCAAGAGCGCGGTTGAAATGCAGGACGCTGCAGATAGAGCTCATGATGAATTGCAGGAAAGTCATGAATTTCAGGACGATTTGGTTCGTGCGGTTCACCAGCATAATCTGGCCACTCTAGACTTGATAAGCAGCTACCTTGAGCCAACGGGGACTGCTGAACTGACTAAGTCGAAGATCCTCGGTCACATAAAGGCAATGGAGCTTCTAGAGAAATGCTATTATTTTCAAGAAAGCATGTTGATGGCAGACGTTCACAGTTATGTAGATAGTCTGATCGACCATTTATTACAAACTGCGAAGATTGACCCTTCAACAATCACCACAATTAATATAACAACGTCAGAACTGCTGCCTGCAGACGTGGCGTCGCCTGCTGCCGTCATACTATACGAGTTACTTGAGAATGCATTTTTACACGCGTTTTCTGCCGATTCAGCGGCGAAATTCATCGAGGTACGCGGCGAAATCATTCAGTCGCAACACAATAAGCAAACCCTGCTATTAACTGTGTCTGACGATGGCGTGGGATTCCCCTCAGAAACACGGGGAGAGTCTGAAAGCTATGTAGGCCTGCAAGTTGTGCACTCACTCGCGGAATCAATGAATGGAAATGTCACAATTTTCGATACAGACGGCTCTCAAATTACAGTCTCATTACCGTTTACCGATTAGGAAATCCAGAGACTTGGCATAGATTAGACCTGTGGCGTTGCCATATCCTGAATCAGTCAATAATATAGGCAGCACTCAAACCAAAGTTGACCAATATCGGGAAAAATCGAACGCCCTATGATGCACAGGAAACGTCTTCATTGCTTTGGTAGCTCCTGTCAGTTAGCGCTACACGCTATTCCTAGTGAAGCTGATCATTTGGTCGCTATTGCCACTACCGAGCTGTCGCGGCTGGAGCAAAAGTTCAGTGCCTACCATGCAGAAAGCCTAATAAGCCGCATTAACCAGTCGGCCGGAACGGGTTGTCATACCGCGCTCGACCCTGAGGCGCGTAGCCTTTTCGACTTCGTTTCGGCTCTTTGGGAAGAAAGCAGCCATTTATTCGACCCCACGACTCGCCTGTTACTTAACTGTTACGACGATAGCGGCCAACTGAAGGCAACCGAAGCGCAGGTCAAGGCCATGCTAAACCTGGTGGGTTGGTCTCAGCTGGAACTCACTGAGAAGGGTGCGTTGCTCCCCCAGAAAGGCATGCTGCTGGATATGAACAGCTGCATTCGCCCCTATGCCATAGACACTGTGCGCAAACGCCTAATCAAGGAAGGTGTAGAGAGTGCCATGATTGAGATGGCTCAGGATGCAGTCACTATTGGCAAGCAGTCAGATGGCTCAAATTGGCTACTCGGTCTTCGCCACCCTCTTGGCAACAGAACTGCCATTAATCGCATCAAGCTCAATAGCAGGGGCTTTGCAATGCGCGGAGACTTTGAACGTCGCACTGTGTTTAATGGCGAGTGTTTTGGCCGAGGACTGAGCCCGGTTGACGGCTATCCTATTCCGGGCATGCTTAGTGTAAGCGTTGTTGCAGACAGCTGCCTGGAGGCCTGTGGCGCATCCAGTGTCGCCCGACTCAAAACCGAGAAGGCGGCGATCAGGTGGCTGGAGAACCTGGGGCTTCCATGGATGGCCATTGACCGAGAACTTCGCTGTCATGGACCGCTAGCACCAGCATAGAGGCGTCACGCGCCCTGAAAACGCGGCTTTCGCTTTTCCCGTTGCGCAGCGAAACCTTCCTGCAAATCCTCAGAGCCCGAACAGATATCCGACAAGGCTCTCGCCGCATCCATATCAATACCGCCGGCAGCAGCCTGCTGCAAAATCTGCTTCATGGATTTAACCGCCAGTGGCGCCAAACCCGCAATATGCTGCGCCAATTCGTCCGCCATCTGCTCCCGTTGCGCCGGCAGCACCAGATGATCGAGAAAGCCAATGTCCAGCATAGCGTCGGCGCTAAATTCCTCTGAAGCAACCAGTATGCGCTTCGCCAGGTTGACGCCCAGGCGCTCAACAAAACGATTGATACCGCTGAGCGGATAGCACAGCCCGATGGCGGCGGCCGGGACCCGCATACGACTGCCTTCAACCCCAACCCTGAAATCACAGCTCAGCGCCAGCTCAACACCTCCGCCAAAAACATTCCCGTTCAACGATGCGATGGTGGGTATTGATAATGCTGCCAGCTGGTCAGTGGTAGCCTGAAAGCAGTCACCGCTAATCTTGCCCGCACCGAGTTCGGCGAGCGATGCGCCCGCGCAAAAGGTTTTTTCGCCGGCACCTGTTACGATCAGAACGCGAACATCACCACTATTCTCCACAGCGGTCAGGTGGGCCTGTATTGCCTCCAACTCCCCCTGCCCAAGCGAGTTGTGCCGGTCAGGGTTATTTAGCGTCAGACGGCCTATGTGGCCCGTTTGCTGGTACAACACTGTATTGGTCATAAATAATCCTGATTTACTGGTCCACGAAGTCTGGCACAAGCAAACCTCCGCTTCCAGCGTGGCAAGGACCCTAGACAATAACCAGCCCCCACCCCATACTCGCTCTTCCATGAGAAGGAGCGCTTCATGGCCAAGACCCGTTGCACATGGTGTGGTACCGACCCGCTTTACATGCAGTATCACGATGAAGAGTGGGGCGTCCCTGTTTGGGATGACCAAACCCTGTTCGAATTTCTGATTCTGGAAGGTGCCCAGGCTGGCCTGTCCTGGATCACGGTACTGAAAAAGCGCGAAGCCTATCGAAAACTGTTCAGCAACTTCGACGCCCATAAAGTGGCGCGTTATACCGACAACCGGTTGGAAAAGCACCTGCAAAATCCCGCTATCATTCGGAATCGACTAAAAGTGTTTGGCGCCCGCAAAAACGCCATCGCCTTTCTTGAGGTGCAGGCAGAAAAAGGCAGCTTCGCTAACTACATCTGGGACTTTGTCGACGGGACACCTATCCAAAACAAGTGGAAATCGATGTCGCAGGTGCCAGCAACGACAGCTATCTCTGATGCACTGAGCAAAGATATGAAGAAGCGCGGGTTTACGTTTGTCGGTTCAACCATCATGTACGCCCACATGCAGGCCACGGGGATGGTTAACGACCATACAACCGGTTGCTTCCGCTACAGGGAATGCAAAGCCCTGTCATCCAAGCGCTAGCCTGTTGATATGAGCGACCCATCCGACGGTCAGGTTTCCTCCACTAGCCGCAGGGTCTGGCAGCTTGCCTGGCCCACCATAATCTCCAACCTGCTATTTACTACGGTAGGATTTGCCCATATCAAGATTGTGTCCGGACTTGGAACCAGCGCCGTAGCCGCGGTCACCAGCGGGCATCGAATTTTTTTCCTCATACAAGCAGTCTTGATGGGGCTATCGATTGCAACCACCGCCATGGTCGCCAGAAGCTGGGGCGCAAAGCGTATCGCCGAGGCGGAAATGGTCGCCTGGACGTCCATCGCCCTGGGACTGCTGTTGGGCTTGATTCTGTCTATTCCAGCACTGGTCGCGCCAGAGGCAGTCGCCAGCGTGTTTGGCCTCGACGAGGAAACAACCAGCAAAACAGCAAGCTTCATATTCTGGCTAGGGGTATTCAACCTATTCTCCGCGCTGAACATGCTACTGGCCACATCTCTGCGAGCAACCGGCGATGTCATCACTCCTCTCTGGTTCCTGTTGTTCAGCTCGATGTTCAACATCCTCTTCGGCTACCTGCTGGCTCATGGCATTGGTGGCCTGCCCGCCATGGGCGTCTCAGGTGTGGCCTTTGGAGGCAGTTTTGCAGCGGCCATGGTCACCTGCGTATTCGCAACGGTCTGGTGGCGCGGCAAGTTTACGATCAAAGCCCTGAAACAGTGGCGCATCGACCAGCCGACTGCGCGTCAGCTGATCACCATAGGCGCGCCCTCTGTGCTGGAACAAGGTTTCATTCAAGTGGCGTTCCTGGCTTTTTTTGCCATCGTAGGCCAGTACGGCACTTCCTCCTACGCCGCTTACGGCATCGGCATAAGCATTGTGTCTTTCTCCATTGTCGTCGGCTTCGGCTTCGGCATCGCTGCTGCCACACTCGTGGGCCAGCAGTTGGGAGCAGGTAACCCCGAGCAAGCGATAAAAGCTGGATGGAGAGGCCTGCGCATGGCTTTGGTGGCCATGTCGATCTTCTCAGTACTGCTGGCTATTTTTGCCAGAGAGCTGGCCGGCTTTATGATCGACGACGAAGAAACCATTGAGCTGACGGTTTTGTTTATCTACATCATCGCCATCGCACAACCCATTATGGCGGTAGATATTACTCTGTCCGGTGCGCTGCGTGGCGCCGGAGACACCCGCTTTCCATTGCTGGCAACCGTTTGCGGAATCATCTTTGGTCGTCTGCTACCAGCTCTGACCTTTTTCTCACTAGGGCTATCCGTGCACTGGATATTTGCGGTGATGCTATTGGACTACATCATTAAATCGAGCATGCTGCTGCGCCGCTATAGATCCGGAAAGTGGCTCAACCTCAAGTTTGCGGGCACCCTGCCCTAGCGATAACTCACCAGCTGTTCGCCGTGCTGCTCACCCATTAGCTGGAGGAAAGAGCGGTCATTAAAATACGACAACGAAACATTCTCGCCAGAATATAAAAGCTGGGTTACCGAACAGTTGAATATGGGCTCATAAAACTGATAGGTCTGGGCGCCCCCCAACCCGAGGACATGGGCTACCAGGGTAGCGATGGTGCCGCCGGAGGTGAAAATCCCAACGGTTTTACCGCTACCTTCTGTTTTCATAACATCGGCCAACGCCGCATGAGCTAACCCTGAGTATTCCTGCCAGGACTGTACTCCGTGAGCGCTGCAGTCATTACTAACCCAGTAATTGAACACCGCATCGATCAGCTTCTGGTAATGCTTACTGTTGGTAAGCCCGCTTTCCAGCAACTGCTGAAGCGCCAGGTTTTGCTCGGCCACGATCGGTGTGAGTTGTTCTATCTGCTCATCATTGCGAATTTCGTTAAATCGGTCGTCAACGTTGTGAACTATGTCGCTATCCAGCTCCTTACACACCCTCTCGCAGGTTTCTCTCTGGCGCCAGAGGTCACCGCTGTAAGCTGCATCCAGGGTGATGCCTGTTCGCGCCAGGTATTGCCCGGTGCGCGTTGCCTGAAGCTGCCCCAACTCAGACAGCTGATCGTAGTTGGCAGCGCCAAAAGATGCTTGCCCGTGTCGTATAAGATAAATCGTCGCCATCAGGCGGCTGCTCCTCTCTCAAATTTATATTTACGGCGATACGGAAAGAAGCTTTCCACATAGCCGCTGCGAACCTGCTCCTGTAATGCCCGCCAGAACGAGGCCTTGTATAAATCGCTGTGAATGGCATCAAACGCTTTCCGCGCTCGCTGGTTCCCGGAAAAAAACAAGCGAAACTCCTCGGGGAAAATATCGTTTGGACCTACCGTATACCAAGGCTGGCTGGCCATTTCCTCTGCCTCGGTACGGGGCTGGGGGATATCACGGAAGTTGCACTCCGTTAAGGGTTGAATCTCATCGTAATCGTAAAAAACCACCCGACCGTGACGCGTAACGCCGAAGTTTTTGAGCAGCATGTCACCGGGGAAAATATTGGCTGCCGCCAGCTGCTTGATAGCATTGCCATACTCGTCCATCACATCCAGCACTTGCTCATCTGTTGCATCCTGCAGGTAGAGATTGAGTGGAGTCATTCTTCGTTCGACATAGACGTGCTTGATGATCAATGCCTTGCCATGCTCATCAATCAGGGAAGGGGCAACTTTGTACAACTCATCCATCAACTCGTCGGAGAATCGCTCCCTGGCGAAGGCAAGGTTGGTAAACTCCTGGGTATCCGCCATACGTCCGGCACGGTCCCAGCGTTTCACCAGGGCATACTTGGCCTTGACCTGCTCCCGAGTCATATCCTTGGGCGGGGTAAACCGATCCTTGATAATCTTGAAGACAAAGTCATAAGACGGAAGTGTAAACACGCTCATCACCATGCCTTTGATCCCGGGCGCGATAATGAATTGATCGCTGGTGCTGGTCATGTGCCGATAGGCGCATCGGTGGTAATAGGTTTTGCCGTGTTTATTGTAACCCATGGCACTGTATATCTCTGAGATAGGCTTAGCTGGCATTAGCTGCTGTAGGAACAATACGTAGGCCGAGGGGATACTGGCGTCCACCAAAAAATAGGACCGGGTAAAACTGAACAGCACGCTGACCTTGTCCGCTCCGAACAGGGCGGTGTCTACATATACCGCCCCCTGCTCGTTGTGCAGTACTGGCAACACAAAGGGCATTGACTCTTCGTCGTTAACAATTCGACCGACAATATAGGCGCCCTTATTGCGGAAAAAATGGTGCTCGATGACTTCAAGGCGAACACGTCCGCCTTGAAGGTTAAAGCGGGTACTCAAGTAAGAATCAACAACGTCCAAAATACTGGCTATGTCCCGTTGCAGGTCCTCGTAGGGAATATCGAAAGCGTAGTCGCTGAGCATTTGCTCAAGCACTGAATGCACAGGCTGGTCTAGTGGATAAACCCGATAAACCTTGCTCACGTCTGCCGGTGGAATATCGCCATGCGACGAGAATACAAACGCATAGTCATTGCGAATTTTTCGATGCTTGAACACGGCACAGAACACCGAGTTGAAAAATGTCTCAGCGATTTCAAAGTTCTTGTGGCCCGCGATCATTTCGGCGTAGATTTCACGCACCTCCTTCCAGAACTCGAAGTCCTTCAGGTGCTCACCTGCAATCAACTCTACGTACTGAATAATTTCAGAGGTTTTTTCCTTGCGCAGGTCGATACGTCGCCGCGCAGAATCCTGCAGGCCATGCCAGTCAGCGTTTTCAAAGCGGGTTTTAGCCGCCAGGGTGATATTCTGGAATTCGGCGAAGAAAGCCTCAAAGCCGTTAAGAATTGTTCTGGCGAACCGATCCTTGCGCTCCAACTTCGAGAACCTCGTCTTTATCAGGAAGTGGGGACGCCCATCTTACGACGCAGTTTACGCATACCGCCCAGCCACCTGTCGTAATCCTGGGCCTTGTTCTGGCGATACGGCTCGACTTCTTTATGCGGCAGGATCAAAAAACACTCTTCGGCTAGCCCCTTTACTGCTTCATCGGCCACTGCCTCTGGAGTCAGTACTCCGTCTACGCCAGCAGAACCACCATCACCGCTGTCGCCGATCATGCGTGTCGCAACCGCCTGAGGACACAACACCGATACACCAATGCCGTCATCACCATGGGTGATCGCCAGGGATTCGGCAAAGCCGATTGCACCGTGCTTGGTGGTTGAATAGGCTGCATCACCAATCTGGTTTAGCAGGCCTGCGGCTGAAACTGTATTAAGAAAGTAGCCCTCGCCCCGCTTCAACATGGCAGGCAGACAAGCTCGTGCCGCAAACACGTGTGACATCACATGAATATCCCACATAGCTTGCCAGGTCTCGTTGGGAGCGGAAGTAGCCCACCAGGGCTCTCCATCCAACGCAATAATACCGGCGTTACTGCAAAACAGGTCGATACCGCCGTAGTCGGCCTCAACCTTGTCGACCATCGCTTTAATTGCGTTTTCATCGCGCACATCGACGCCATATGCGTCGCCGTCCACCAATTGCGCAACACGCTCTGCATTGCTCTCTTCCAGGTCCGCCACGATCACTTTGCGAGCACCTTCAGCGTGAAAACGCTCACACAGTGCGCGGCCAATGCCATTGGCGCCGCCGGTGACAATAACCACTTTACCGGCGACATCCATCAGAGCATTTCCTCTGCGAACAGCTCCAATACTTCAGGATCGTGAACGCCAAGCAGCATAGTACCTACATGGCCTTTCTTACCCGCTTCTTTCCAAACGCCCAGACGCTCGCGAATACGATCCTTGGGACCCACCAACGCCACTTCGTCCAGCAATTCACGGGGCACTTCGGCACAGGCTTCCGCCTTCTTGCCCGCTAAATACAATTCCTGAATCTTGTCAGCGGCATCACCATAGCCCAAGCGTGTGGTGAAATCGTGATAGAAGTTTTTGCCCTTGGCACCCATGCCGCCAATGTATAGCGCCAACCAGGGACGCAGCGAATCAAAGGCCGCATCCAGGTCATCGTTCATTGCTACCGACACAAAAGGCGCTATGTCAAAGTCATCAAGGCTCTTCCCATTGCCCGCTTTAGCAAAACCCGCTTCCAGGTGTTCGCCGATAATTTCGTACTTGTTGGGGTCCATCCAGACGGGGAATACACCGTCAGCCACTTCGCCCGCGCAACGCAATCCCGCCGGGGTGATGGAAGCTGTGTAAATCGGGATTTCAGAATTACCATCCAGGATAGACTTCAGCGGCTTGCCCAGACCGGTAGTACCCTCACCCTTGTTCGGCATCTGGTACATGTTACCTTCGAACTCCACCGGTCCTTCACGCGCCATAATCGCACGCATGATTTTGATGTATTCGCGCGTGCGGGTCACTGGCTTGCCGTAGGGCACACCGTGCCAACCTTCAACCACTTGTGGGCCAGAAGCACCCAGGCCAGCGATAAAACGACCATCCGATAGTTGGTCCAATGACATGGTTGTCATGGCGGCCATAGCCGGCGTCCGCGCAGGCATTTGCATGATAGCGGTACCCACACGAATTTTTTCCGTCTGCGCCAACACCCAGGTGGCCGCAGTAATCGCGTCGTTGCCATAAGCCTCGGCAGTCCACACCGAATCGAAGCCCAGGGACTCCGCATGCTTGATCAGATCCATCGGAATATTAATTTGTTTGCCGGAGTAACCCAGCAGGAAGCCCAGTTTCATCTCATTTCTCCTGAAGTAGGTTCCCTCGCCAGCCATTGGCGCGGGAACCGAATAATGCTTGATTAGTTATAGCGCAGAGCGTTGAACTTTGCCTGATGATAATCGCCGTTGCCAAACGTGGTATTGATCATCATCAAGCGCTTGGCGTAGTGACCAATATCCAGTTCGTCGGTAATACCCATGCCGCCGTGCAACTGGATGGCCTCTCCGAAAATATGCTTGCCAGCCTTGTCTACCATCATCCGTAAGGCATGAATGGCCTGGTCTTCGTCTTCCTGGTCATCCGTTAGCGCGCAAACCGCGCGATATAACAGCGACTTGGTTTGCTCGTAACTGATAAAAGTATCCACCATGCGATGCTGCAGGGCCTGGAACTTGCCAATGGCCACGCCGAACTGTTCCCGGGTACGGGCATATTCAACGGTTTTGGCATTGAGTTGAGCCATGATCCCCAGCGCCTCAGCAGACAGCGCCAGGTTAGCATCGCGAACAACGGCATTGATGAGCGCATGGCCGTCATCGAGTGCTCCCACCAGATCGTCGGCGGATACCTGCACGTCCTTGAACACAATATTGGCTACCCGCTGGCCGTCCATCATGCGGAAGCTGACACTTTCAACACCTTCAGCATCCGCCGCAACGAGAAACAGACTAATGCCTTGCTCGTCACTTTGCTCGCCGCTGGTGCGAGCCGATACGATCAGCTGATCGGCGTTCACGCCGTTGAACACGACGACCTTTTCGCCATTTAACACATAGCCACCATCGTTGGCGGTGGCGGTAGTCACGACATCGCTGGTCTCAAAACGACTCTGGCGCTCAAGATAAGCAAAGGCGCCCAGGCTGCTACCATCGATAATAGACGGGATTCGCGCTTCCTGTTGTTGCGCGCTACCGCCCTTCTGTAACAGGCCACCGTAAAGCAGCACAGTTGCCAGGTAAGGCTCCAATACCAGGCCCTTGCCCAGTTCTTCCATTACCAACATGACATCAAGGGCACCGCCGCCGAAACCGCCGTGCTCCTCGGCAAATGGAATAGACAGCCAACCCAGCTCAGCAAACGTCTGCCACTTGCTGCGGTCAATGCCCGCATCAGAATTGGCGATGGCTACCCGTGTTTCCCAATCGTAATCATCCTGCACATAGCGGGCGACGCTGTCGCGCAACATGACCTGTTCTTCTGTGAACTCAAAATTCATCTGTCAGTTCTCCCTGCGCGTTACAGACCGAGGACGGCCTTGGCTATGATGTTCTTCTGGACCTCGTTGGATCCGCCGTAAATGGTCGCCGCGCGCCCATACATGTAACTGGTGAACGCTCCAGGACCAAAATCATGGCCCAGCACAGCTGAATCCGGGGCCTCTTTGGGGAGAACTCCCTGGAAATAGGCCGCCACTTCCATGGTCAACTCCTGAACCGCCTGCTGGATTTCGGTGCCCTTTATTTTCAACATCGATGACTCCGCGCCGGGAGCACCACCGGATGCTACCGAAGCCAGCACTCTCAGTTCAGTGAACTCTAGCGCCATCAATTCCAGTTCAAGGTCAGACAATCGCTTCTGGAATAGCGGGTCATCCATCAGGCGGGTTCCGCCATTCACTTCCTCGCTGGCAAACTTTTTGATCAGGTCTACGCCGCGTTTGGAATCGGCGACGCCGGCAATCGCTGTGCGCTCGTGGGCCAGTAACGCTTTGGCGTAGGTCCAGCCCTTGTTTTCCTCACCGATGCGGTTCTCGACCGGCACGCGCACATCGCTGAATTCAACTTCGTTAAGGCTGTGGTGGGCGTCAATCGAAACAATCGGGTTCACCTTGACCCCGGGAGAGTTCATGTCGATGAGCAGAAAGCTGATTCCTTCCTGTTTCTTGCCTTCGGTGCTGGTGCGCACGAGACAAAATATCCAGTCGGCAAACTGGGCATAGCTGGTCCAAATCTTGGCGCCATTGACAACGTAGTCGTCACCGTCGCGCACTGCGCGCGTCTTTAGCGAGGCGAGGTCTGATCCCGCGCCGGGCTCGGAATAGCCCTGGCACCACCATTCATCGCTAGCGAGAATTTTGGGCAGGAAACGTTCCTTTTGATCATCGGTTCCGAACTCGTAGATCACCGGGCCCACCATCTTCAGGCCGAAAGGAATCACATCACGAATGCCACGACTGGCCCGCTCGGTTTCATAAATAAATGCTTTGGATGCGTCCCAGCCGGTGCCGCCATATTCCTTCGGCCAACCAGGTGCAATCCACCCGCGATCAAACAGTCGCTTTTGCCACTCAACGATGGCCGGCTTGAAGACCGTCGGATCCGGGTCGCTGATGCGAGCCTCGATATCCTCATCAAAAGCTGAATCAAAGAACGTTGCTACTTCATCGCGAAAAGCGATGTCATCCGGGGCGAAAGCGGTATCCACTGCTTTTCCTCCTATGTCGTTTTAATTAGATGTCCAAATGATCAGACATGCCACACCGAGCCGTACCGTATATCGCAGCCCGTAAGTACACAATGTTGACAGCTCTCACAAAAATAGACCCCAGAGGTCGGAACTCAGATCAGTGCGTTTGTTCCCGCAAATACTTGATGTTGTGTTCTAGCCGCAACCTAACCCCAGCGTCAAATACCCCTAACTCAAGGGCCTCTTCTAGCAAGTCAGCAGCAAAGCTCAACTCCCCACGTTTCACCGCCAGATTAGCCAGATTGCTGCCTAAGTTCACACTGCGATAGCCGGATTGGTACAGGGACAGATACGCTTTATAGGCACTATCCAGATCACCCAGTCGATAGTGTCCTTCCGCGATCATTTCCGAGTTCTCATTGACCTTATAGTCAAGCTCTACTGCTCGTTGCAGGTAAGTCATCGCTTTTGGCAGGTCTTCCACATAATACATACAGATCGAGCCAGCTGCCGTCCAAAGCCGCCCATCCTGCTCATTGTCCAGGTCCTGCTCAATGATGCGTAAGTAATTGAGTTGGCGATCGACAGCCATTTTAGAGGGATCTTCATCCATATGATGATGGATAGGAATCGATGTAACTTCCCAGCACCCCTCTTGGAGGTTCCTATCGACGACTTCATGGACCCTACCCCGATAGCGGATGTGCTTCAGATTGCGAAACAATCGCGCGATGGGGTTAGGGCGGTAGCCCTTGTAATGATGGGTGTGGAGCGTCTTTTGCGAGATAGGCACCCATTCTTTTTCCATAGGCTCAATGCTGTAGTTACGCTGAGTCAGGAAAAAAGCATCTTTATCGGTATGGGCAATTAACTGCCGAATCTCGGCCCAATGCTCGGGCGCGATCACTTCGTCGGCATCCAGCACAATAATCCACTGACCTTTCGCCTGTTCGAGTGAATAGTTACGCGCATCCGCAAAGTGATCCTGCCATTCAAACTCAAAAACGTTATCGGTAAATTCGCGAGCGATGTCCCGTGTAGAGTCGGTTGACCCAGTGTCGACGACGATAATTTCCTCAACATGATCGGCCGCCTGACGCAGACAGTCACGCAGGAAGAACGACTCGTTCTTCACGATCATGCAAAGGGAGAGGAAAGGCTCTACAGACGGCACCCGGTCAGCCTCGACCAGAACTCAGTAGAGCAGGCTATAGAGCTTGCGCTGATACTCAGCCGCCAGTGGGTCGCCCTTACCCAGCGAGGCAATCGTGTCCAATAACGCTTTTTTGGTTGCCCCGTCGCCGTGTTCTTTGTCTTGGCCCAAAATGGTGATCAGGTATTCCATGGCGTCCTTAAATTGACCAGCATTGGTGAACTGCACGGCAAGCTGGTGCATGAGTTCGAGATTATCAGGGTCCTCTGCCAAGCGCTTTTCCAGCGCTTCAATTTCGGGCGATTTGGCGGCTTCGCGCTTGATTTCAAGCTGCGCACGCAGCTGCTCGTAGGCGGCATCCTGATCAGCCATTCTCACCCCGTCAAGCAGGGTCCCGGCCTCGTCCAGGCGCATACATTCGATCAGGGCATGCGCATAGGATACGGTGATCTCATAGAGTTGACCGGATTCATCCCAGGCTTGGCGTAGTGGTGTTAAAGCTTTGGCGAAGTCACCCTCGGCGATGGCTTCTTCGGCAAGCTGCAGCAGTCCATCCCAGGGCTTGGGCAGATACTTGCCCAGCATTGCCATGATTTCCTGCTCAGACTGCGCACCGGCAAAGCCGTCAACAGGCTGGCCGTTTTGTATTACCATGACGGTGGGCAGGGAACGCACGCCAAACTGCTGGGCAATCATGCCCTGCTCGTCCGCGTTGACTTTGGCTAACAAAAAAGCGCCGTTGTAATCGGTGGCTATTTTTTCCAGCAAAGGCATCAGCACCTTGCAGGGCTCGCACCAGTCCGCCCAGAAGTCGACCACTACCGGACGGTTGTGGGACTCCTCAATCAGCAGCGCAGCTGCATTGGTCTCATCGATGTTGACGATAAAATCGCTCAAGATCCTGTCTCCTGATTGCTTCGTTCACCCCCTTTCTCTGGGAGTAACGGCTGTAAACTTATTTTAGGCCCAGCACATCCTGCATGTCGTAAAGTCCGGCATTTTTCGCTTTCAGCCAACCTGCGGCGCGAACAGCTCCGCGCCCAAACGACATACGACTGGATGCTTTGTGGGTGATTTCAACTCGCTCGCCTTCCGCGGCAAAAGTAACGGTGTGATCACCAACAATGTCTCCTGCACGCACGGTAGCAAAGCCAATGGTTTCGCGCTCGCGAGCACCTGTTTGTCCTTCGCGTCCGTAAACAGCCACCTTATCCAAATCACGGTCCAGCGCATCCGCAACCACCTGACCCATACTTAATGCGGTGCCCGATGGTGCATCAATTTTATGCCGGTGATGCGCTTCGTAAACTTCGATATCCACATCATCGCCCAGCACCCGGGCTGCCATATCCAGCAACTTGAAACACACGTTCACGCCGGTACTGAAATTCGAGGCTTTGCAAACAGCCGTTTTTTCAGCTGCATTATTAATGATTACTTCCTGCTCTGCGCTAAAACCGGTAGTACCGATAACAATGCCAACCCCCTGCTTCACGCAGGCCTGAACGTTAGCAATGGTCGCTGCAGGGACGGTGAAATCAATGAGCACGTCGATGTCAGCGATCACTTCATCCAGTGAGCCCACAACGGCAATGCCGTTTTTACCGAGCCCAGCCAGCTCGCCAGCATCAGTACCGAGCAAACTGCTTTCCGGGCGCTCGATAGCCGCAGCCAGCTGCAGCTCATCACCGGATGCGGCGATGGCTTCTACCAGCGTACGGCCCATGCGGCCTGCAGCGCCGGTAATACCTATCTTTGTTGTCATGATGTCATGTCGTCAAAAAAGCTCTTCACGCCCTCAAACCAACTGTGCTGACGCGGAGACTGGCGCTTGCCGTCTTCACCCAGGGTTTCCTGCAGCTCTTCCAACAGTTCTTTTTGGCGTTTTGTCAGGTTGACCGGTGTCTCCACTACCGCACGACACAGCAGGTCACCGACGCTGCCGCCACGCACCGGCTTTACACCTTTGCCGCGCAGGCGGAACAACTTGCCGGTCTGCGTTTCTGCTGGAATCTTCAGGTTAACCCGGCCATCAAGCGTGGGCACTTCCAGTTCTCCACCCAGTGCCGCATCGACAAAGGTAATCGGAACCTCACAGTAGAGGTTCTTGCCGTCTCGCTCAAAAATACTGTGCTGCTTCACCGACATCTGCACAAACAGATCGCCTGAGGGACCGCCCTGCGGCCCTGCTTCGCCCTCGCCGGAGAGGCGAATGCGATCGCCAGTATCGACGCCCGGAGGTACCTTCACCGACAGGGTGCGAGTTTTCTCAACCCGGCCCTGACCATGGCAGGTGTTACAGGGATCGGAAATCGTCTGACCCTGACCACGACAGGCGGGACAGGTTTGCTGAACCTGGAACAGGCCCTGCTGCATTCGCACCTGACCGGCACCACCACAGGTAGAACAGCTTACCGGGCTGGAGCCTTTCTTGGCGCCAGAACCGTCGCAGGTTTCACAGCTGGACAAGCTGGGTACGCGAATTTCAACCGTTGTACCTTTAACTGCATCTTCCAGGGAAATATCCAGGGTGTAGCGCAAATCGGAACCACGCTGTGGACCCGCACGACCGCCGCGACCACCGCCGCCACCAAAAATATCGCCGAAGACATCACCAAAGATATCGCTAAAGTTACCGCCGCCGCCAAAGCCGCCGCCCATGTTGGGATCAACTCCGGCGTGACCGTATTGGTCGTAAGCCGCGCGCTTCTCGCTATCCATGAGCACGTCGTAAGCCTCGGTGGCTTCCTTGAACTTCTCATCAGCATCGGGATCATCCGGATTACGATCCGGGTGATACTTCATGGCTACTCGGCGATAGGCCTTCTTGACCTCTTTGCTGTCAGCGCTTTTGCCGACACCGAGTACTTCGTAATAGTCGCGTTTTGACATAAATCTTCAGTGTATTTACTGTATTTTCATAAATGACTACGCGGGCACATGTGTCCCGCGTAACCCTGACTCTCTCGCCCATGTGTGCCCGGGGTCCAGAGCCTCTGAATCCCCACCTGGGTGGGGATGACGTCTATAGCGTCGCTTCTGACGCCTATGACGTTACTTCTTGTCGTCTTCCTTTACTTCCTCAAACTCTGCATCCATAACATCTTCAGCAGGTTCTCCCTGTGCGCCAGCACCAGCTTCAGCACCGGCACCCGCCGCCTGGGCTTGCTCAGCCTGGGCCGCATACATCTTCTGCGCTACAGGGCCAGTCGCTTCAGTCAGCTTGGTAGCAGCCGCGTCGATCGCTTCCTTGTCGTCGCCTTTCACCACTTCCTCGGCCTCAGAGACAGCCGCTTCAATGGCCGCTTTCTCTTCGTCGGTCGCGTGTTCGCCGGCTTCCTCAACAGTCTTCTTGGCAGCGTGGATCAGCCCGTCGCAGGTATTGCGAGCGGTGATCAGCTCCTCGAACTTGGCATCCGCTTCAGCGTTAGCTTCCGCGTCTGCAACCATTTGTTCGATATCGTCATCCGACAGACCGCCAGAAGCAGTAATGCGGATGGACTGCTCTTTACCCGTTGCCTTGTCCTGGGCAGAGACGTGCAGGATACCGTTGGCATCCAGGTCAAAGGTCACTTCAATCTGGGGCATACCACGCTGTGTCGGCGGAATGTCTGCCAGATCAAAACGGCCCAGAGACTTGTTCCCTGTCGCTTGCTTACGCTCACCCTGTACCACGTGAATGGTAACCGCGGTCTGGTTGTCTTCTGCCGTAGAGAAGATCTGCGATTTCTTGGTAGGAATCGTAGTGTTCTTCTCGATCAGCGGAGTTGCCACGCCGCCCATGGTCTCGATACCGAGAGTCAGGGGAGTCACGTCGAGCAACAATACGTCTTTCACATCGCCAGACAATACCGCACCCTGGATAGAGGCGCCCATGGCAACCGCTTCGTCGGGGTTAACGTCCTTGCGAGGCTCTTTACCGAAGTAATCAGCAACCTGCTTCTGCACCATCGGCATGCGAGTCTGACCGCCTACCAAGATCACATCATCGATCTCGGAAGGAGACAGGCCAGCATCTTTAAGCGCGGTCTTCACTGGATCCATAGAGCGAGACACCAGGTCTTCAACTAGTGATTCCAGCTTGGCACGGCTCAGCTTCACCACCAGGTGCTTGGGGCCGCTCGCATCAGCAGTAATGTATGGCAGGTTCACCTCGGTTTGCTGTGAGGTAGACAGTTCGATCTTGGCTTTTTCCGCCGCTTCTTTCAGACGCTGCAGAGCCAGGGGATCGTTGTGCAGGTCGATGCCTGATTCCTTCTTGAACTCAGCTGCCAAATACTCGATCAGGCGCATGTCAAAGTCTTCACCACCGAGGAAGGTGTCACCGTTGGTAGACAGCACTTCAAACTGGTGCTCGCCATCCACTTCAGCAATCTCAATGATAGAGATGTCGAAGGTACCGCCACCCAGGTCATAAACAGCTACGGTATGGTCGCCCTTGGCCTTGTCCATGCCATAAGCCAGTGCAGCTGCCGTTGGCTCATTGATGATGCGCTTTACGTCCAGACCAGCGATTTTACCGGCATCTTTTGTTGCCTGACGCTGGGAGTCGTTGAAGTAAGCAGGTACGGTAATTACCGCCTCAGTGACAGGCTCGCCCAGGAATTCCTCGGCAGTCTTTTTCATCTTACGCAGGACTTCAGCAGACACCTGGGGTGGTGCCATCTTTTCGTCGCGCGCCTGAACCCAGGCATCGCCATTGTCAGCGGCAAGAATTGTATAAGGAACCATGCTGATGTCTTTCTGTACAACATCGTCCTTGAACTTGCGGCCGATAAGGCGCTTCACTGCGTACAGTGTGTTAGTGGGATTGGTCACAGACTGGCGCTTCGCCGCCTGTCCAACCAGGATCTCACCTTCGTCGGTGTAACCGACGATAGAAGGTGTAGTGCGATCGCCCTCTGCGTTTTCAATGACGCGAGGCGAGTCACCATCCAGCACGGATACACATGAATTTGTGGTACCCAGGTCAATTCCGATTATCTTACCCATTGTATGTCTCCAGTCTTACTTGGCGCTCAGCGCCGAAATCAATTGCGTTGTTCTATATGTGGGGTCAATTTGGCCTGATTCAACCCCCTTTTTTACTTTCAACCGCCTTTGCTGACCATCACCATGGCGGGCCTGATCAACCGGCCATTGAGCGAATAACCCTTCTGCATAACGGCTGTCACGGTATTGGGCTCGACCTCTTTGTTCTCAACCATGGTGATGGCCTGATGCAGGTTGGGGTCGAAGGGCTCGCCCTGGGGATCCACCACATCGACCTTGTTCTTGCCAAGCACGTCGATGAAGCTTTTCAGGGTCAGCTCTACGCCTTCAGCGATGGGCTTGATTGCCTCGTCGTCACCGGAGGCCGCTTCAAGAGCGCGTTCCAGGTTATCGACGACTGGCAGCAATTCGCTGGCAAACCGTTCCAGGGCAAACTTACGGGCCTTCTCGACGTCCTGCTCAGCGCGGCGCTTCACATTCTGGGCGTCGGCCTGGGCGCGCAAGGCGGCGTCTCTGGCAGCCAGCAGGTCTTCCTGCAACTGGCTTAGTTCGTCATCCAACGAGACTTCAGTATCGTCCTCAGAACTCGCTTCGGCAGATTCTGCAGCTGCGACTTCCTCAGCGGTCTCCAATTGAGCCTCAGGATTGGCTATTTGCTCTTCCTGAACTTCGTTTTCTGCTTGTTTGGGGTCTTGCTCGGCCACGCTTGCACTCCGTATGGCTAATCATTTGCGGTTACAGGGGCGATATGGGGCCGAATCGGGGCGATTCAAGGGATATTGATGGGTTTTTGGGGGTAAATATTGGCCTGGCTGGCCGTCACCCCGGTGTCGCCGTCATTCCCGCGCAGGCGGGAATCCAGCCCTATTCCAATCAATAGCTGGATCCCCGCCTGCGCGGGAATGACAGGGAATACGGGGGGATGACAGGGAATACGGGGGGGATGACAGGGAATAACGGGGGATAACGACTTACTTCAAGCAACAGCGGGCTATTTACCCAGCGCGGAGCTCAGCATACGGGCGGTGAGGTCTACGATTGGGATGACTCGTTCATAGGCCATTCGAGTGGGGCCTATCACCCCCAGCACGCCCAGCGTCTGGGCGCCATCGCTATAGGGGGCGGTGATCACCGAGTAGTCGCCGAAGACGTCATAGCCGGCCTCTTCGCCGATAAACACCTGCACGCCATCGGCCTGGGAGCAGCGCTCCAGCAGGTGCAGCAGGTCCTTTTTCTGCTCGAAGGCGTCAAACAGTTCTCGCAACTTGAGCATTTCGTCTGCGGTGGCATTGCCGAGCAGTCGCGACTCGCCGGCCACCAGGTATTCATCCTCGGAGGTTTCCTGGTCCAGGGCCTGGTTAGCCAGGTCCAGCGCGGCCTGCATATAACCATCGATCTGGCTACGTGCGTCATGCATTTCACGCACGATTTCTTCCTGTACCTGATGCAAAGGGCGACCGGCAAAGCGCTGATTGACCATAGCGGCGGCCTCGCGCAACTGTCCCTCGGTGAAGGCTCTCTGGGTATGAATGATGCGGTTTTGCACTTCCCGCTCATTAATCACCAGAATCACCAACACCCGGTCTCCGGAAAGCGGTAAAAACTCCACCTGGCGCAATTGCCCGGCTTCCTGGCGGGGAACGGTCACCAGACCGGCCTGGGCGGTAATACTGGAGAGCAGTGAAGAAGCGCTCTGCACCAATTCGGTGGCTGATTTGTCGGGGTTCAATTCGCTGCGCAGTGCAGTCACTGCTTGCTGTTCCAGCGGTTGCACTTGCAACAAGCTATCGACAAACAGGCGATAACCCATGGCGGTGGGGATACGTCCCGCTGAGGTATGCGGAGAAATCAGGTAACCACGGTCTTCGAGATCCGACATGACATTGCGGATAGTGGCGGCGCTCACCGGCAAACCTGCCTGCTCTACCAGTGTTCTGGAGCCCACCGGCTGGCCATCTCGAATGTGGCTCTCTACCAGTGTCTTGAGTAAAACACTGGCCCGTTCAGAAATTACATCGCTTGTCATGAATACCTGCGCCCGTTGATAAACACGGTTGTATCACAGTGCCCGGCAAACACAAAACCTGCGACTAAACACCGCAGATGTTTATGCGTTGTTTCAACTAGGGTATAAATGGCAAAACCATCAGGGGCGCACATGCTTAGCCACATCAGCATCACCAATTACACCATCGTCTCCTCCCTGGAGATGGAATTCGCCCGCGGCATGACTGTAATCACCGGGGAAACCGGCGCCGGTAAATCGATAATGCTGGATGCGCTTGGCTTGTGCCTGGGCGACCGGGCAGATCCCAAAACCGTTCGTCAGGGCTGCGATCGCGCCGATATTACCGCGACCTTTGATATCTCCGATATACCCGCAGCCAGCGCCTGGTTACAGGGCCGCGACCTCGCCGGTGGCGATGAATGTATATTGCGCCGGGTGGTAACCACCGAAGGCCGCAGTCGCGCCTATATCAATGGCAGCACTTCTACCCTGCAGGACTGTGCCGAACTGGGCGCCATGCTGATCGACATTCACAGCCAGCACGCGCATCAGTCACTGCTGCGCAAAGCCGTGCAACGGGAAATGCTGGATGTTTACGCCGGGCAGCAAAAGCTGGCCTCATCGGTAGAACAGTTCGCCTCCGATTGGCTGCGCGCCCAGCGCGAGCTGGAATTACTGACTGGCAGCCAGGACGAACACACTGCCCGCGCCCAGCTACTGGCCTATCAGGTAGAAGAGCTGAACGAACTGGCCCTACAGGAAGGCGAACTGGCAAACATGGAGCAGGAGCAAAAACTGCTGGCCAACGCCGAGGAGATTCTCAGCTCTGCCCACTCGGCATTGGAGCTGTGCGAGCAACAGGAGAGCGGAACCCGCCAGGCACTTAACTTCCTGGACGGCGATACCCACACTGGCCCGGCGATTGACGGTGCCCGCGAACTGCTGGATAGCGCCGCGATCCAATTAAACGAAGCCCACAGTGAAATACAGCGCCACATCGACGGCGTGGAGGTCAGCCCGGAGCGGCTGGGCGAAGTGCAACGTCGCCTGGAGGCCGTTTACGACGTGGCAAGAAAGCACCGGGTAATGCCCGAAAAAGTCATTACCACCCACCAGCGCCTGCAGGAAGAGCTGAAAGGACTGGAAGGCAGCAGCGAGCGCGTTGAAGAGTTGCGCTGTGAAATGACCAAGCTGGCCACAGACTATGGCAAAGCGGCGAAGAAACTGGGTAAACAGCGCGAGAAAGCCGGCAAGCAACTGGTTTCCGCCGCACAAGAGATTCTGGGCACCCTGGCCATGGCGCAATGTACATTGGAAGTATCGCTCAACCCCCGCGAAGATAGCTCTCCCCACCCCCACGGCAGTGAAGACATCGAATTCCTGATCAGCACCAACCCGGGGGCAGCACCCCAACCACTGGGCAAAATTGCCTCTGGTGGCGAACTGTCACGCATCAGCCTGGCGATACAGGTGGTGACCGCCAGCGAAGGCACCGTGCCCAGCATGGTCTTCGACGAGGTGGATGTGGGTATTGGCGGGGCGGTGGCAGAAGTTGTCGGCAAGTTACTGCGTGACCTGGCGGGCCAGGCACAGGTTCTGTGTGTGACCCACCTTGCCCAGGTAGCGGCCCAGGGACATCAACATCTTCAGGTCAGCAAGACGGCGGACAAAAAATCGGTGCAAACCGATCTTAAAGCGCTGGATGACGATGGCAGGGTGGATGAAATTGCCCGGATGCTGGGCGGGGTAAAAATCACCAAGCAAACCCTGGCCCATGCCAGGGAGATGCTGGAAAGTTAGGACTTCTTGCGAACGTAGAGCACCAGGGAATGATCTTCTAACTCAAACCCGTGCTCGCGGGCGATTTCGCGCTGGCGCTGCTCGATCAACTCGTCGTGAAACTCAATAACCTCGCCGGACTCCATGCACACCATGTGATCGTGGTGCTCGCCCCGGGCCAACTCGAACACCGAGTGAGAAGTACTGGAACCGTCGCGGCCCGCTTCGAAGTTGTGGCGAGTCACCAGACCGGCAGCATCAAACTGGGTGAGCACCCGATATACCGTCGCCAGACCCACATTTTCACCGGAGTCGCGCAGGGAGTCATAGACTTCCTCGGCACTCAGGTGTCGCTGGTCCTGGGCTGCAGACTCCAGTATTTGCAGGATTTTTACCCGCGGCAGGGTCACTTTGAGACCGGCGCGGCGTAACTCCTGATTCTCTTCTGCCATGAGGAAGGGGTTCTCTGTGGGATTCAGTAGCGGTATGATGCCACCCCAATAACCTAAGTGGAAGTTCTACCCCATGCGTATCCTCCTGATCGCCCTGGCGATTACCTGTATCAGCGCCTGCTCCGCCGTCGGCTTTCCCGGCGTGTATCGCATTGACGTCGAGCAGGGCAACATTGTTACCCAGGAGATGGCTGACCAGTTACAGCCCGGCATGAGCCGTCGTCAGGTACGTTTTATTCTCGGCACGCCTCTGGTCGAAGACAGTTTCAACCGCGATCGCTGGGATTATGTCTACACCCGTCGTAATGGGCTGGATGTGTTAGCTGAAGAGAGGCTGACTGTATTCTTTGAGGGCGATGGGCTCACAGCAGTAGAGGGAGACTACACACCTGTAGTCTTCGGCGGGACCCCGCCTGCCGAGTTGGGCACTGATCCCTATGAGGAAACCAGCCCTGAAGAGGCCGCTGAAGCGAGCTAATCTTCTTTGGAGCGACGTTCCTTGGCCCTGGCTGCCCGCGCCTTGCGCACTTCCTTGGGGTCGGCAATCAGGGGGCGATAAATTTCAACCCTGTCCCCTTCCCTCAAAACCTGAGTGGGCGCGACTACTTTCGAAAAAATACCCAGTTTGGCATTTTCCAGGTCTATGCCTTCAAACTTGTCGGTGATACCGGACTTCTGGGCCGCCTGCAGGGCAGTTGTGCCTTCGGCTACCTGCAACTCTAACAGCGCCTGCTTGCTGTCCAGCGCGTAAGCGACTTCTATATTGATCATTGTTTGCTCAGTCATAATCTTAACCGTAAAGTTCTTTCGCGCGTTTTTCCACCGCTGCCACCAAATTGTTGGTGACTGAATCGAACAGTCTTGCTGCCGCCGCCCCCAGAACCGCGTTGTTGGCGCTGAAGCTCAGGCTCAAACTGACCTTGCAGGCGGCATCGCCCAGCGGCGTAAATTCCCAGCGCCCTTCAAACTGATCGAAAGGCCCTTCTACCAGCTCCAGCGAGATATGCTCGGCATCTACCATCCGGTTGCGGGTAGAGAAGCTGTGGGAAACCCCGCCCTTGGATAAATCCAGCCGGGCCTCTACCAAACTCTCTTCCTGACGCAGAATTTGCGCGCCTACGCAGCCTTCCATAAACCGAGGGTAGGCCTCAATATCGTTGACCAGGTCAAACAACTGCTGCGCGCGATAAGGCAGCAGCGCACTTCGATTAATGTTTGTCATTGACTCACTTGCTTACAAAAACAGACCCGCCGATACGACCAGCACGATAGCGAGGGGCGCAATATAGCGCAGCAGACCCCGCCAAAGGAAGAACGACAGATCAGACTCGCGGGACAATTGTGGACGTAACACCGACTTGTTCAGCCGCCAGCCCACCAACACAGTGGTAAGCAAACCTACCAATGGCAGCAGGATATTGGCCGTGGCGAAATCCAGTGTGTGCATCAGGTCTTGAACACCAAACCAACCGCTGGGGCCCAGTGACGCTGAAACTACCCAGGCCAGCAACCAGGCGACGGCGCCCACCATCAATACGGCGGTCACCCGACGCAAGCGCAGCTGCTGTTGCAGCACGCTCACCGCAGGCTCCATCAGTGCGACGGAAAAGCCCAGTGTTGCGACCACCGTCATGGCAAAGAACAGGCTGCCGAACAACTCTCCCTGGGGCGCGTTACCAAATGCATAGGGAATGCTGATAAACAGCAAGCCAGGGCCGCCGGAAGGCGCCAGGTTATTCCCGAAAAGAACCGGAAAGATTGCCATGCCGGCGAGCAAAGCAATAATAGTGTCGAGCACAGCCACCGCCATAACGGATCGCCCAATAGGAATGCGCTCCGGTGCATAGGCGCCGTAGATCATCCCTGCCCCAACACCAGCACCGAGGGTGAGCAAGGCGTGCCCCATGGCTGCAAGCACCGACTCCCGAGTGAAATCGACCAGCTTCACTGAGAAGAGAAACTCCCGCGCTGCCGCCAGGTCACCGTTATCCAGGGCAAACTTTACCAATATCCCCAGCAAGGTAATCATCACCGGCACTGTCAGCCACACCAGCGCACCAAGGCCGCGGCGCATGCCAAGGGCCAGTACTGCCACCAGCGTCGCCAGAAAAAGACTTTGCCACTTAAGCTGTAAAGCGGGGTCTTCCAACAAACTCTGGAAATGAGCCGCCACCACCGGGGCACTGGCCGCAGAGAGCTCATCACCGCGCATCACGTTTAAATAATAAAGGCTCCACCCGGCAACCACCGATTGATAGCCCAGAATCAGCACGCCAGTTATACAGGCCAGTAAACCCAGCCACGGCCAGTAGCGATAAAGCAGCGAGCGATCGCAGGCGTTTCGGATGGAGGCCATGGGGCTGCCACGACCATAAGCACCCAGCACCACCTCGGCACACATCACCGGTACCGCCAACAGGAATAGGCAGGCGACATAGGTAAGCATGAAAGCACCTCCACCATGCTGACCCAGCAACCATGCGAAGCGCCACAAACTGCCAAGCCCCACCGCCGCTGCACACAGGGCTAAAACAAAAGTGGTTCGGCTGCGCCACTGCTTCAGCTCTCGCTCGGGGCCCAGGATCACCATAAAATCCCTAAAATTATCATAGGCTTAGATTGCCCCAGCCCTCCCCCGCATAAAAGGGAAAGATTACCGTTTAAGTGCCGGGCCACCTACGTATAATGCGCGCCATGGCCAAGAAGAAATCAAAAAAGCCCGACAACGTTATTGCCCAGAACAAACGCGCGAGCTTTGACTACCACCTGCTCGAAAACTTTGAGGCAGGTATCGCCCTGTCCGGCTGGGAAGTAAAGAGCCTGCGTATGGGCAAAGCAGACCTGGCTGACTCCTACGTACTGATGAAAGACGGCGAAGCCTTCTTGCTGGGGTCGCACATTGTTCCTTTGGACACGGTGTCTACCCACTACGTGACCGACTCAACCCGTACCCGCAAGTTGCTGCTGAATAAAAAGGAGCTGGCCAAGTTAAAAGTGGCTGTCACCCAGAAGGGCCAAACCTGCGTTTGCACCTCGCTTT
This sequence comes from Halioglobus sp., assembly GCA_039979015.1. GTDB lineage: Bacteria > Pseudomonadota > Gammaproteobacteria > Pseudomonadales > Halieaceae > Halioglobus. Next base: position 708,900 of record JBDWAD010000020.1, on the reverse strand, counting down.
ACTGGAAGGGTCATCTGGTAAAAGCACGTATTGCCTTGGCCGAAGGCAAGAAGGCACACGACAAGCGCGACAGCCAGAAAGACAAAGATTGGAACCGCCAGAAACAGCGGATTGTGCGCGATAACGTTAAGCAGTAACCGCCGCGTTATTTAGCCTCGCCAGCTTAGACTAACTCGGTCTAATACCCGCCTTGCGCAAACACCCTCGGGCTACCATAGTTAAAGTGTAAATCAGCCTGGCCCGTCCCCAAACCGTGAGCTGGATGTTGATTTACCGGGTATGCGGTTTTATGCCGCCACACTCTCCCTTGGAGGAGAGCGCCTGGTGAGGGACCCTTGCGCGACGCAACTCCCCCACCGATGGCAAACCCTACCAGGCCGCAGTCGATTGCCTTAGCATTCGGTTGCGGCTTTTCTGTAGCGTTTAAACGTCAATACCCATCACCCGCGCCAGCATCCGCATAGACACCAGCAACAGGAAAACACCGAAGGCCAAACTCAGGGCACGCTTGGACAGCTTGTGGGCTGCGCGTGCACCAATGGGCGCCATCAACATGGTCATGGGTGCGATCAGGGCCACACCAATCAAGTTCACGTAGCCCAAGTTGGCCGACGGCAAGCGGGGATCGCCCAGGCCGTTTATGATAAAGCCGATGGTGCCTGGAACGGCGATCAGCAAACCGAAAAGCGAAGCAGTTCCCACCGCCCGGTGGATGGGCTGGCTCATCATGGTCAGCGTGGCAACGCTAAACGTGCCGCCGCCAATGCCCATCATGGCCGAAAGGCCGCCGATAAACGTGGGAGCAATAATACTGCCCGCCCCTTTTGGCACCTGCTTCCAGGGACGGTAGTCGTCCAGAGGCAGTAACATTTGAATTGCGATTAGCAGCGCTACCACCCCGAAAATACCCGCCAGAACCACGCTCTGTACCTGAGCTGCCGCCACTGATCCCATTAACGAACCGACAAAGATGAACGGGCCCCACAGCTTCACCAGGTCCATATCCACTGCGCCCTGGGAATGATGCGCCCTGGCCGAGGATATAGAGGTAAAGATAATCGTTGCCAGGGAGGTGCCCACAGCCACATGCATGCGAATGGCTGGATCAACCCCGCGAATAGCCAGAGCAGTATCCAACACCGGCACAATCACGATGCCACCGCCCACGCCCAGCAAGCCTGCAATTAAGCCCGCCACAACGCCTGTGGCCAGCATGGTTAGCACCAGGGGTATCATCCCTTCCATCGTCTGACTCCCACTAAAAGATACCCGCAGAATACACCGTGGCGCCCCCTTGGAGCCAGCGACGTTATCAGCCCCGGAACCCGCAAGGCCTTGAAAATTGCCAAACCCAACCCCATGTAATGAGGTACAATAGAAGTTCACTGGGGGCGATTTGGATTCGACGACGGATACAAACCCTTAGGTGCATGCCGTGATGGTAGCCAATCACGTAAATCCAAAGCTGCAAACTATTAGTTGCCAATGACGACAACTACGGTGCTCAACTGGCTGCGTAAGCAGTCATTAGACACCATCTAGTAGCTTCGGCTCTAGCGGTCAATGACAAGGTGCCAGCCCCGCATTATTGACTGTCATACAGAACTGGCTCGCAGCAATGTATGTTCTGGGCGGCGCTGCTAAACTTTTACAGAACTCGCTAATCACGTCCTGCCCGTTGGGCTGTGTGCAGCTAAATTAATTAACGGAATCTAAGCATGTAGAGCCGAAGGCAGAGGTCTGGCGGACGCCGGTTCAATTCCGGCCGCCTCCACCACATATTAAAAAAAGGTCATCAATTCGATGGCCTTTTTTTATGTGAGTGTACGGGGACAGTTTACTCAATACAGCGCTTTGGCCCCGGCTTGCGCTTGATCAGTTGTTTGCCGGTGAGGAACTACAAATGCTCGTGGAAACCGTCATCGCCCGCGGGACGTCCGGATCACCCATGTGCACGAAACGTCACAACTGCAATCTCTCACCCTCCCGGGAGGCTACAACTGCAATGCCCCAAAGCTATCCAATTGATACCTGTCTGATGGAACGAATCAATACTCCCCAGGAGTTAAGTAAACTGTCCCCGTGATGCCCGATAATGTCTTACGGGAATATTTTCCATTGCGCTCGCGAGCGCGGCGATTTCACCAGCCCAGTCAGTAACACCTTCAATATCTATGCTGTTAATGGACTCCACTGATTTGGAGGCAGCCCAAAGATGGAGCCTCAAAGGGTGATCGGGGTCATTCTCGATAGCTAGTAAACGGCTCGACAATTTACTAGCAAGATCGGCAACTGCTGCTCTAGTGTCATCAGCGTCAGAGTAACTCCTTTGCTCGCTCCTCAATGGATCCCCATATTTTTGAAAGTTGTGTGCGTTCCAACAGCTATTAAACACGTCTCGTACAAACCGGGGACGAGTGATTGCATGGGAGTGAGCAAGGTCAATATCAGGTATATCCATACAAGGGGCATCGTCCATGATGCGCATAACACTATTTCGAATCTCTGAAAATTCTGGAGTTAAACTACGTCCTTCATACCATGTTAGAAAAGCTGACTCCTCTGTAGGGTCGTCAAAAATCATAATGGGAAATGGGAATCTACTACTAGTCATACGCGAATATTCAGCAAGATCGAAAACATCAAAGGCTCGACTTTCATTCACTGGCTAAATGCCCGTACTGCTGATTACGCGATAGCCCATTTAGCTTCCCGCTATCATGTACTAAAAAAAGAGTCACACACGTCATCGAAAAAAATCATAGAGCCCAGGGGTCAATGGACTTTCCATCTCAAAATCGACGTCGATGGGCCCAGAACCCGAATGACTGAGGTACTTTACGCTGCCGCAAAATGTAAATGGCGCCCCTCTACCCTTAATCTTTGGAAACCTCCTAACAAATAGGTATATAGAGCCAGGCAGACTATTTGACTGAATAATTCCGATACCCTTTTCTTTACTAGGAGTTGTTCTGTTCTGACTCTGCCAATGAAAGTGGCTTTCATCGACGAAGTAGTCGTGATACCTGTAGTCTTTATCGGCATTTTGCTTATTAAGTGTTACGAACAGAAACTGGTCTTTACTTTCCTTCGGACATACATGCCCTGGCATTTTCCATAGCCCTTCCTTGTACTCCATACCAAATAACTGAGCAACTTCATGTTTATAGAACTCCTTGTGGAGCAGCAAATCCGTTGTCTCAACAACACGTTTCAACTGCGCAAAAGCCCTCATATTCTCGCGCACCATCATTGGCTCATAGTCCACGTTTTGGGCATTTAGTTGGTACTGAAAATCGCCAATCTTTTTCACATTTCTTAGAAGATACTGATCCTCACCTGTAACGTCACGGCGCTCTACGGCTACGGTAGCACCATCAGTCATTTCACCCTCACCCGGCCCAACATGCTCGAGTAACAAGTAGTCCCCCTCTTTAATCGGATGACTACCGCCATTCATTGAGTCACCAGAAGCCCTGGCGATAAAGTGCTTGCCAGGGTCTAGAACTCCATAGGCAGCTGGCAAAGACTGGTGCTCAATATTTTCTGTGTCGTGCGCAGCACTCCTAAAATGTCCACACGCTATTTTCAGGTCTGTGAAAAATGGCACCTCCTGCAAATCTTCCGTATGGGTACTTGGATTTTCAGCCTCACCTTTGCTTGCTAAGCGCGCTTCATATTGCATAAACCTGTAGTTAACCAACTCTTGAACCAATATGGCGAAGGTATCTTGAAGGCCCTTCGGAATCGCTTTCCTAAATTCAAACTTCTCATCAGCGACAGAAAAGAAATTGCCTACATTTGAGGTATTCCCGCCTACCCAGGCTTTGACAGGGTTTTTCAGCCAATATCTGAGCCAGTCATTTTGACTGCGGTCTAACAGCTCACTCTTATTGATAAACTCCCTCGGTAAATCTACGAGTAGTGAACGGCGACGTTGAAGCACCTCGAAACTCTTAGCAGCTAGTAGTTCTGTAGTTGGCGAATCAGAAAATCCATCGAGTTCGATTAAGGCTTCCAGCAAAACGATCTTGAAGGACTTTGTAAGACTAGTAGTCTCGACTTCACGAAAGAAATCGCCAAAAACCTTCAGACATTCTGCTTCGTTGGCCTCCAGATCAGACTCACCTTCCACATAAGTGAGCCACTGCCCATACTCTCTTCGAATAGTATCTACAGCACCGCCAGCTCTATAGAACTCGACGAGAACTGGCCTGCGACCATAAGATTCACGCAAAGACCGATAAATAGCTTCTTGTTGATCCACTTTGGACTCAATCAATTTCTTCATAAATTCGATCGAGTTCAAATCATAGTTAACAAAACATCCAGGGGGCAGTGTAAGAGTTTCACCTGTAACTTTTTCCAGAAATTCCTTCCGTGCCCTATTCGTCACACCAACGCCAAAAAGGGCTTCTGGTTTCTTGAAAAAGCTTACGTGATTCCCGATAAAATCCAGTACAACCAGCTTATTCTTATGAGTAGTTGGACTGTTTCTCAACCCCCGCCCCAACTGCTGTAGAAAAACGATCTTCGATTCAGTTGGACGAAGCATCAAGACTGTATCTATTGCGGGGAGATCGACACCTTCATTAAATAGATCAACGGAGAAAATGACTTGTAGCTCACCCTCATCCAGTGAGGATAGAGCCTCATTTCGGCGCACATCCGAGTCACTATGGACAGACGCAGAACGCACGCCCTGTCGATTGAAGTAGTCCGCCATAAAATCAGCATGCTTTTTAGATATGCAGAAAGCCAATGTACGACTCTGGCGGTATTCTTCCCAGTGCTTGAAGCTGTGCCGTGCTCGAGCAATGGTTGCCAACTGGTTTTCCAGTTGCTGAGGGTCAAACTTGCCGTTTCGCCACGCAATCTCCTGGTAATTCACCTCATCAGCGATACCATAGTAGGAAAATGGGCATAAGAGATTTGTTTCTATTCCATGGAAAAGGTCTTTCTCATATACGAGATTATCGTCGCAGAGGGCTAGAATATCCGACTGATCAGTACGTTCTGGCGTTGCCGTCAGTCCTAAAAGAAACCTCGGCTCGAAATGAATCAGTAGCCGCTGATAGGTTCGCGCTGCGGCATGATGAAATTCATCGACGACAATGTAGTCGAAGTGCCCTCGACCGAATAAATTTAGGTGGCTAGTTCTTCCCAGTGTTTGCACTGAAGCGAACAGCATATCTACGTTAAGCTCTTTTTCTTTCCCATTATACCGACCCACCTTTACATCAGGTCGAATCCTAACGAACGTTTCTTCAGCTTGCTTCAGAATCTCTTCTCTGTGCGCAACAAAGAGAACTCGCTTGGCATTCATCTGCTCGCTATCAAAGGCTGAGAGCCAGGTCTTTCCAAGGCCAGTCGCCAAGACAACCAAGCCACGCCTGTAGCCCTCCTCTCGTGATGCTGCCAGTGCTTCTAGTGCTTCTTTCTGTATGGCATTGGGCTCTGGCGGGGGCTCTTGCTCATCTTGACCAGGTTCACTCGCCTGAGGCGCTGATGCCGCATCAGGAATCCGTTTGATATACTCGTCAATCCATTGATGCGTCAACACTTTACAAGATGGGTTGGCGTAGAGCGTTTCATATTCCGTCAGAATATTAGCAAAGCGTTCCTGATCCTCCGCTTCATCGACCTTTAGATTCCACTCGAGTCCACTGACTAAAGCAGCGTGACTGAGATTACTGGATCCAATAAAAGCACAGCCTTCTATGCCTTCAACGGTTTGGCTACGAGTAAATAGGTATGCCTTCATATGAAAGCTAGTCTTGCCCCGGCTTTCAAAAACCTTTAAGTCAGCGCCTTGCTCTTGAAGCAGCATTAAATATCTCAACGCCTGTGGGTCCGTGACACCCAAGTAGTCTCCGGTCAATATTCTGACTCGAGCACCTCGATCGAGGGCATCTTCCAGCGCAGTTTTAATAAGACGAACACCTGTCATACGAATGAAGGCGGTTGCGATCGCTATATCATCCGCATGGTTAATCGCCTCTAAGAGACTCGGTAGAAAGGGATTGCCCCCACCGACCGTGAGAGCAGTGTCTGGGAATTGGCTCACACCCGGTCTCCGCGCTTGCGAACAATTGCGTTCGTCCATTTTTGGAGTTCGCCGCGTAGCAGCACTTTAGACTGCCAGATTTTCACAATATCAGTTCCCTCTACGGGGCCCAGAAATTTTCTAAGCGACTCGCTCGTGTGGTTTGTAAAATGCCGCCCCCGATCATCTACTGAAGGTGATTCCCCCCATTTAAACGACATATAGGCGACTGCGTTGGTCTTTAGGCTGTCTAGTATCTTTTGAATAACAACCCTAAGCTGACCTTGAGGGCAGTGTAATAGGCTCGCAGAAGCCCAAACACCATCAAATTCATCTGTATAGTCAATTTGAAGAAACGATTTCACCTCCACAGCGTGCCCTGTAAATGCACTCGCCCAAGCAGCAATTTCTGCACTTCCATCCACCGAAGTTACGTCATAGCCCATCTTTCGAAAAGCTCGACTATCTCTACCCGACCCACACCCCAAATCAAGAATATGCGCCCCTGGAGAGAGGTGCTCCTGAAACGACTGATATAGATTGCCTACGTCAAACTTACTGGTCTCTTCACAGTACTCAATGGCATTGGCAGAATAATAACTGGCTACTCTTGCCCTGGCTTCATATTGCTCTACTAACGGGATGTCGGCCGGCGCCCATTTCACATCAGTAAGTTGTTCAATATCTAGCCAACGAATCTCATCATGGTCCACCAACTCAAAATCACCGGCTGTATGCCGAACCTCAAAACCCAGCAAGCGAACAATTTTCTCTCCGTAGTCGTAGACGCTTTCGCCAATATAGGCGCCCACTGTAGAGCTAATACCGAATTCCTCGGCTAGTTCACGCTCAAGGCAATCCTCAGCTGTTTCGTTTTCCTCGAGCTTGCCGCCTGGAAACTCCCAGTAGCCCTCGAGGTGTTTACCGGGACCTCGGCGGGCCGCCAAAACCCTACTATCCTTTAAAATCAGGGCAGCGGATACGTTAATTATTTTCTTAGTCACGTGAGTAGTTTGGTCTGGTGATTGCTGAAATATTTTCCAATGATCTACTGTCCACTTGCCCTACCTCCCAACATCTCGGCAGGCAGGGGATCCTCGTCTAACTCGGACAGAGAATAGGGAGAGAATCTGGAAAAATCCCTTAATTGCCGCACTGTCATCTCGTCCTCTTCGATGACTTCAATAGCCAGGCCAATAGGCTTAGTCACGTCTTCAATGATCTCTACCGTATCTCCAAAAGCATTCAGAACATCACTTTCGACACGCTGTAGAACCTCGTCGATAGTCCCTTCTACAAGGTCTTTATGATTCCCTCTCAATGTAGATATAAGTTCACGCTTCCGTCCGCCTTCCACGAGAAAAAGGATAGAGACCTTATACTTACGGCCCTCGAGCTCATCATAAGTATCAAGACTAATATATAGTCCTGATAAAAACTTATTGTATCTAACCCACAATCGCTTTAGTCGCTTCTCTGCTGGCTTTACCGCTTGATTAAAAGCATTAGGCCATGTGTCTTGCCTAAACCGCTCTGCGAGCCAATTGCGCAAGTCATGCTTTTCTGTGTCGGGTATGAGGTATGTTGAATCAGGCTCCAGCTCCAATAACAAGGACCTACCCACTTGACATAAGCAGCTTGCGTTCGTCTCGAAATACTCGGTGTTGCCATTGCGAATGACACTAAAATGAAGCCTACGGGCGTCGCGGCCACTAAAAAACTGCTTACTCGGCTCCACGCGGAATGCGAGCAGCAATTGGACCCAAGGCTCCAAATCAAATGAATGATGAATGACGGCACAGTCATAAGTTGTGACTAACGCGATCGCGCCATCGAGCTGGCATATCTCACCATGACTCTTCGAGAGATGGGCGGATAAGCTATCTAGAGAGTTTCCAGCGGATGCGATGACACTGTGCCTACGCCAGCCCCGTTCAAACAATTCATGACCATCCAAAAGGCGATCAACCAAAGTGTTCTTTCTTGGATGAAATCTTGCGGTAAGACTCAAACTGCGAGAAAAGTTCTTCGTACCAGCGAACTAATTCCGGAGAAGTAGCTCCTGCCAATAGCATCTCACCAAACTGAGGCTTACCGTAAATCGGACTGAATGCGATTTTGTGTAGCAAAACTCTATGCTCTGGCTCCATCTGAGCAGACAATTCCTGGAGAGAAGCCAGGCGCTGTTCGATCTGAGGACCCAGTTTTGATGCGCGCTCCGGGTTGTTAAACCAGTTGTATAAAGTGCGGCGCTTAACACCAAGCCAAGACGACATTTCGGTATGAGAAATTGAAAATTCTTGCTTCAAATATTTATATACGTTCAGGGCATCTCCAGAGTCTTGCTCGCCAGCTTCGGGGACACTACTGGCCAAGCGATAGTCATCAGGCACATCTTGTGGCATAGAAAGACTGCTGATCTGAAGTGTGGCTTGAGGCTGACCCACAACAAGGTCAATAGGGAGTGTAGCTATCACCCCGGCCGCCACAGCCGCCTTTACGCTGGTATTCCATTCCATAGCTATTACTCCACCGTGATGTCTGAATATACGCTATTTACAAAGCCACGCAGTTTTGAAAAGGCCCCCTCAACCGCATTCCAACTATATTCAGTTACATTATTCTGCAAGTCTGGTCTATTCCTTGGAGCCTGAAACTCAATACCACTTATATCGATCATCAGCTGAGCATTCTTTTTATCCTGCACAGGCACCCCCCCCCTCAACTTCCAAATATCCCATTCGTCCTGGGGTATATGGGTCCTATTTTTTAGAACTACACTACTAGCGACATTGATCGCGCTGTAGCAATCAGTTGATAAATACTCGTGGCGCGTGGATGCACCACTACAGGAGAAATCTCCTGTGAGCGTCTGGAAACTCTGCCTTCCCCAATAAGTATTATCTTTAATATCAATGAACTGATTATCATCATCCGGCTTATGGTCAAACAGGTTGATATTTCGCAAGCTCACTTGAGAAAAGTGAGAAATTGATAAGCTGGCCGATACCTTTTCCATCACAGGAGCAATAAAGTCAACACACTCGTCATAATCAACATATGATGCAGTTGAAAAGCCGATACCAACGTTCCCTATCTTCACCCCCCAGAGCCCCTTAGCATCGACCATATGCAGCTCCAGCCCTTGATGCTCTTGCTGAGTAGCTATAGCACCATCGTTTACATTCACACGAATGCCGGTGACACTGGGACTGTCATATCGAGGAAGTATGGGCCGCAGCTCCTCCGTTAATGCTGTGATCTTCTCTTGAAAAACATTACTTGGGATTTGGGCATATACCAGTCCAAAGAATTTGGTGGCTATGTGATTGCGCATCGTCTCTCCAAGAAGTGGCTCTATTGCTCAGTGTATTGCAAATCGTATTGCACAGTCTATTGCACAAAACCAGACAAAGCCATACCCCGATTACCGAACTCGGAGAAAGGGCTCAGATAGCAGCCAACCACCATCGATTGCAATGGCAGGCCAACATGAGGCGGGGTATTAATGGGGGCATTTATATATAGAATATATTTTTTCTTATTATTTATCAGATACTTAACATGACTATTTGGTTGACGCCGCCTCCACCAACTCAAGCCAAAAGAGCCCCTTAACCGGGGCTTTTTTGTGCAAGTAATTACCGTAAACTTCACAAACATGAAGCTTACACACATCAGCGACACTCTTCTTGACGAGGCCAGTTCGCCTGCCCAGCTGCGCGAAGCACTAGATGCGTTTGCTCAGCTTTGCAGTGACGTTGGCGGCGTTAAGCCCGACCGCAGCTTTGACGCCTGGGCTGGAGATTCCCTGCTGGACGACGGGGTGGCCATTAACCCGCAGGCCGCTGCCCACTGCGTAAAAGACTATCAGCGCAGCGTGGTATTTATTCGCGCTGCCCATGCCGCCATTAATGCCGCCAGAGCACGCTTTGCAGATGGCCCGATTGAGGTCCTTTACGCCGGCTGCGGTCCGTTCGCCACATTGCTGCTGCCATTACTTGGCAAGTTCAACCCCGGCGAGCTTCAGGTGCATTTGCTGGATATCCATCAGCAATCACTCGACAGTGTCAGTCTGCTCATCCAGCATTTTGGCCTGCAAGCGCACCGCATCAACTGCGTGCGGGGCGATGCCTGTAGTTATCAACACCCCGGCCGCCCCCATGTGATCATCGCTGAAACGATGCAGAAGTCCCTGGAGCAGGAACCTCAATTTGCGGTCACCGCTAACCTTGCGCCCCAGTTACACGCCCGGGGCATATTTATTCCCCAGAACATCGAGGTTGAGTTGTGCCTTGCTAACCTCGACAGTGAAACAGCCGCGTTTAAAAACGGCGATGCGATAAACCCTGATGCTCTGGTAACTAACGGCAAACGGCATCCGCTGGCCACTGTGCTCTGCCTCACACCAGAAAATGCCGCAACGCTTTTACAGCAAGCACGTAGGGAGAGCAGCAATAGCGCCATTGAATTGAACCCGGTGCACGTCACTATCCCCTCAGTCGGCCAGCTGGATAGTTTGGATGCCCTGCTTTTCACCCGCATTCAGGCTTTCGAGCAGCACCAGTTACTGGATTACGAATCGGAAATCACGCTACCGCTGCGCTGTACTGAAATGAAGCCTTTGCGGGCCGGCGCGGAGTATCGGGTTAGCCTTCAACTGGGTAGTTACCCCAAGTTCTGTCTGGCTCGAATTGATGCTGAGTGAGCATCAGTGGAAAGAAGGAAGGAGCGCGGCTAGCGAATTAGCCGCGCAAACAGAAACGCGTTTAAAGCATTCGGATAGGCGAAGTAAACAACTGCTTTAGTAGCGGTTCAAACGACTCCAGGCTGTCTACTTCAAAGTCGGGATCAAATGCAGGTGCGTCCCAGGTGTCGACCAGTTTTACGGCCAGGTCGTACCAGCTTTCGTTGGTAAAACTGTCACGGCCATTGGGATCAGCCCCTAAATACTCAAAGTAAAACTTACCCTGAAACGCCTGGTGGTGATAAATAGCGTGATAAGAATCGTCGCTGATATAAGGGCGCATCAGTTCGGCTGCAATGGGGCCGTGGTTGGGCACGTTAATCGCCTTGCCAATATCGTGGAGTAAGGCAATAGCCACTTCTTCGTCGCTAGCGCCAGAGCGGCGCGCCAGAGTGCCTGTCATTAAACTGTGCTGCAGCTGGTTGCAAGCAAAGCCAAGAGTGATGTCTTCAAGACTTCGCAGCATGCCCATGAGTGTTTCTGGAGTCTTGGTGAAATGCTCCATATGGGCAGCGCCAATCACCGACCAGTCTTCAGCGGTGCCTTCTTGCATTTTCGTGAACATAGTTCTCACCTATCTGGGTTTATTACATCGGTTGTCGCCCCCTCAGGAGGCTGTAACCAGCACCAAACTATAGTCTATCTTGGCCCGTATTTCCCGCAAGATTCGCTTTACACAGCAGTGGCCACGCCGGAGCCACCCGCCCCCACAACTAGCCCGCCGGGAATTACACCTTGACCTTTAACGGAAGCTCTATACGGTGGCCCCATGCTTACATCCTCCCAGGGTAATACCGGCACGGGCTCACATCGGTCAGCGTTTGCTTCGCCTGAATTTCGTCGCTACTTTCCCGCCGCCATATTTTCTACTCTGGGCAGCTGGATTCTGCGCTTTTTACTAGGCTGGAGCGCCTGGGACCTAACCGAATCAGCCACCTGGGTGGGAATTGTGGCGGGGCTCTTGCTCGCACCCGCACTGGTGCTGTCACCGGTTTTCGGCATTGTCTCGGACCGCATCAACCCCCGCAATGGCCTGCTGATTACCCTTGGCCTGCACGCTGCGCTGGCGGGCATTGCGGGGCTGGCAGTAGTGAGCGGATTGCTTGCCCTCCCTGTGCTACTGGCACTATCCGTTGCCCTTGGCATTGCCAGCTCGGCCCAAACTCCCGTGCGGCTGGCTCTGATTCCATCGCTGGTACCGCGCATATCGCTGCCCAGCGCCATCGGTTATTCCGCTATTACCTTTAACACGTCGCGAATCCTTGGCCCGGCGCTAGGTGCCGCGCTGATTCAATGGAGTTCTCCCGCAGCGGCCTACTTCTGTGCGGCAGGATTAATGGCATTCAGCCTGTTGTTTCTTCTGGGCGTAACAGGGCGCAAGCGTAACGATGCGAAGGCCGCAAAATCTGGCTTTTTCGACCAGCTTCGCGACGGGTTTCGCTATACGCGCGCGCATCCCAGTATTCGTCTGATCTTCAGCTTCACCCTGATTAACGCTCTGCTGGGCAGAACGGTCATGGAGCTACTGCCCGCACTCTCGGGCGTGTTATTGCACGGCGATTCAGCCACATTGGCAACGCTCACCGCTGCCGCCGGGGCGGGCTCAATACTCGGGGGCGCGGTGGTTAGTCGCCAGGGAAGCGAAGAATCGCGGCTAGTGTCGTTAATGATTGCCTGCCTCGCAGCAGCTGCGTTTCTGGTGGCGGCTTTGGGCTGGTCAACCCAGCTCATCAGCTTCGCCTGCCTCATTGGCCTGCTGAGTACGGCAACTACCATTATCGGCACCAGTAGTCAGGCCCTCGCACAACTGCAGGTAGATGACGAATATCGGGGTCGTGTGCTCAGCCTGTGGACCATGCTGGCGATGGGCGCGCCTGCATTAGGCGCTATGTCGATGGGAGTGCTCGCCGACCAGTTTGCGTTTCCGTTGGTACTGCCCGCTTTCGCACTGATGGCGCTGATCGCTTTGGTGTACCTGAATCGACATCGAGTGCGAGCGCCCTAGCGCGGTTTGAGTATCAGCTTAGCTTTCGTGTTTGCTGACAGGTGCGCTACGAATTTAGACAGGCTCAGCTATCTTCAATAGCTGCTTGCCTAAATTTTGGCCCGTGTATAGTCGCTGCAATGTGCTGGGTATATTGTCGAAGCCTTCTTGCACATCAACCTGATAGACAATTTCTCCGGATGCTACCCATCCCATTAGTGCTTCAATCGCTTCCATTGCGCGAGGTAAATAGTCCAAGATAATGAAGCCCTGCATGCGGCCTCGATTGGTGACCAGATTCATCAGATTAGCAGGCCCGGGTACAGGCTCTGTGGCGTTGTAATTGGCAATCCCCCCGCACAATACCACTCGAGAATATAAATTGAGATGATTCAACGCGGCCTCCAGAATTGACCCACCGACATTGTCGAAAAAGATATCCCATTTGTCTGGGCAGTGAATGGCGATTTGGTCGCTGACGTTCTCGTTTTTGTAATCGATTACCGCATCGAATCCGGCAACATCTTTCAGCCAGGCACATTTCTCAGGGCCACCGGCGATGCCCACCACACGACACCCCGACAGTTTGGCTATCTGGCCCACCACCGAGCCGGTGGCTCCGGCCGCTCCCGATACCAGCACAGTCTCGCCCGCTTTGGGCTGACCATGCTCTAGCAAACCAAAATAGGCTGTCATACCGGTAATACCCAGGATCGATAGCATCATTTCCGGAGAAACTCCCGGTGGCAACTTGTTAACCCCCATGGGGCCTACGCCCGGCGCCACCAGCGCGTAGTCCTGCCAACAACCCGTTGTTTGCACCAGTTCACCAACGGAGAAATCCGCGTGTTGAGATTCTATGACCTGGGCAACAGACCCTGCGCGCATGGGGTCGCCTATGTTGACCGGCGGTAAATACCCCGGCCGATCAACCATCCAGTTACGCTGAGTGGGGTCGAAGGAAAGGTATAGGTTTTTGACCAGTACCTCACCACTACCTACTTCGGGAATCGGCGTTTCCGCATACTCGAAGTTTTGGGGACCGATCATGCCATCGGGACGGGCGGCAAGCAGCCACTGTCGATTGATTGTCATTGAGTTCTTCCTCGGGCTAAGCAGAGTATTTGTTAGTGGGAGCTATGTCGCATCGCTGTCGCCAGCGCGAATACCAGCGATAATGCGGCAGGCGTTTTTGCTAAATAGCGATTCTGACGAAAAGCTGTCGATAAGCGCTTGAACGTCTTCGGGAATATCCTCACCTTCCAGGGATGGGCCCTGGTCGGTTCTTGTGGCCCCCACCAACAGCACGCCCATGGTTTTAACCAATTCAGAAGACTGTGCTTTATCCAGCTTTAGCACCGGCGCTGTTGCCTCAGCAAGGCGCTCTACGCACTCGATAAACATCCGCTTCGAGTCAATTAAACTGTCTATAGCAACATTGTGCTCAATGACATGTTCAAGTCGAATCAGCAGCGGTACAAAACTTCCATCAGCCATCGCCGTACTGTAGAGCGTTGTCACGTAGTCATGGTCTGTCATATCAGGCGTTAAGCTGCCCATAAAAACCTGACTCCAGCGCAAGATGCTCTGGTTATACAGTGTTAAAAGTACTTCCTCACGGGTTTTGAAATACAGATAAAGAGTGCCCTTGACGACCCCGGCCAAACGGGCAAGCTTCCCCATGGAAAACGCTTCGTAACCAACATCGTGAAAATGCGCCTCGGCTGCATCCAATATCTGCTGGCGGCGAAAACTTTTCTGGTCGTCTGTATTGGCTCGTTTTAAATCACTACTCATACTTTAACTTTCTGCTTAATGCTTTTTTGAGATGCGGGTCCATAGGGGGGCATAAAACCGGCCAATTTGGCGACTGGAATGCGCTTCGGTTGACGATAAACGCCCTTGGCGTGACTAAACGTTTTGAAACCCTCAATGCCGTGATAAGCACCCATGCCACTGGGGCCAATACCGCCGAAGGGAAGATCTTTCTGCAACATATGAAACATCACGTCATTGATTGACACGCCACCAGAGGTGGTGCCCGTCAAAAAGCGGTGCTCTTCAACTTTGTCATGACCAAAATAATAGGCCGCCAGGGGACGGGGTCTGGCATTGATATAGCTAATCGTTTCTTCAAATTTTTTGTAGGTCTTGATGGGCAACAGAGGCCCGAAAATCTCGTCCTGCATGCACATGGCATCATCATCAGGGTTGATAATTAACGTAGGAGGTATTTTTTGAATAGGGTTCTCCGCAAAGTCTTCATTGGCCGGATTAATAGCGACGGTTTTAATACCACGATTTTCGGCATCGGTGAGATTATCCATTATGCGTTGATAGTGACGGTCATTGACCATTGCTGTGTACTGCTCGTTGTTAAGCAGTGTCGGATACATCTGACTCACAATGCGACCCGCTTGCTCAACCACCTCATCTAACTTTTCTTCAGGCACCAGCAGGTAGTCTGGCGCAATACAGACCTGACCGGCATTTAAGGTTTTGCCCACCATAATTCGCTCAATGGCCTCGACCAGGTTGGCGCTTCGCGACACTACCACAGGCGATTTGCCGCCCCAGCTCAAGGGTTACAGGCACGAGATTACTCGCCGCCGCCGCCATAATATGGCGAGCCACCGTAGTTGCGCCTGTGAAAATCATGTGATCAAAAGGCAATGAAGAGAACGCCTGCCCAACTTCCGGGCCGCCGGAAAACACCACCAATTCAGTTGCGTCAAAATCCCTAGACACTATATCGGCTACCAGTGCAGAGGTGGCTGGCGTGAACTCAGACGGTTTGATCATCGCTCGATTACCCGCAGCAAGCACGCCAGCGAGTGGCTCAAAGATCATACCCAGCGGAAAGTTCCAAGGAGCAAGCACACCAATAACCCCTTTAGGCTGATATTCAAGTGTTGACCGCCCACCCAGCAAGTTCAAAGGGAACATAGTGGGCCGCTTCTCATGCTTCATCCACGCCTTGAGGTGTTTCCTACTGTGCTTTAAACACTCAATGGAGCCCGTTACATCGGTCATCAGGTTGACCTCTCTTGGCCGACAGCCAAAATCTGCATTCATCGCCTCGCTCAGAGCCTCGGAATGCTTAACCAGCATATTGATGGCGCGATCAATTCGGTCAGTTCTAGTCGCCGCCGACACCTGCCCCTCTGCTTCATAGCTAGCCCGTTGGTTTTGCAGGGCAGCTAGCATCACGTGCTCCGCGTTAGTAGCCAGGGGCGCTTTTTCCGGTGCGTTCATTCGTTCACTCCAATTAACTCTTAATGACCATCGGTCATTTGTACAGCGTACAGATGGTTTATGCAAGTATTTCTAGCCATCAGAAAACTTTGGATGAGACCGAGACGGTCGCCGGACAAACGAAATACAAGGCGTGTGGACAGACAAAGCACCGCACTGGGCTTTAGAATCAGAGCAAACCGTCGCGGCCAGCTCGAGAAAATGTACTCGTCCTCGCTGCTATTGCTCCAGGCTACCCAACAACCGCCAAAGGGTTGCACAAACCAGCGAATGATCAATCGTACCGTCCAGTAATAGCGGTCTGATACGTTCTATCGGAATCAGTTCGACCTCAGTCTTTTCCGTTTCACTGGCGTGTTCAGCGGGGGCGCCTTTCGAAGCACGGCCGAGAAATGTGTGCAGTGTATTGTTGAACAGAGCAGGATTGGGGTTGAGCTCTCCGAGGCTGGAAAGCTGGGTCACCAGGTATCCGGTCTCTTCATGACACTCCCGCGCGGCAGAAGCCACCGGCTCTTCCCCGGCATCGACCATACCTCCCGGTATCTCAAGCGTGACCTGTTGACCGCCATGACGATACTGCCTGATCATCACGATTTCGTTTTCTTCGGTAATCGGTACAACATTGACCCAATCCCGACTGTCGACAAAAACAAACTGATGCTCTTTCCCGGTGTATGGCGACACATCGGTAGCTTCACAAAAATCAAGGATACGTGTCCTCTGCAGAAGCTGGCTTTTACTACGAACCCATTCCTTAATCATCATCCAGGCAACCATCCAAAAAGTAATAGGGCGCACCGCGCCAACTTAGAGAAACGCAAAATTTCGTCTCTACTGTTTTTCTAAGGCTCGATCTCAACACAACCGGGACTGTTGATCCCCAAGATATTCGGCTTACCTCTTCGCCTATACTTCCAACCGCCTCATCGAGGCAGTATTCAGAAGTAAAATGAGCAGGCGCAAGCATAGGCGATGAAAGCTTGCGTTTTCTGCCAGCATACGGCTCCTTCTGTTTCCTACATTATCAAGTGGCTATCTTGCTTGCCTGAAAACAATGCCAATGTCACAGAAGTGCCCGTGTTAATCGCTTCAGGTCAGCTCACCCATAGTGATGAAAAAACATATTCACCCCTGCACTCCAGCCTGAATAAATCCATCTCTTGCGAGAACGTGCAGGTGGATAAGAGATAGAAGCACGCGCGCATGAAGCTTAAACACACCAGCGACACTGTCCCTAGTGGGAACAATGTTTGGCCACCTCCACCACGTTTGAAAAGGGCCACTCATCGGTGGCCCTTTTTTACCTCAGCAAAAGCTGGGCTTGGTTGGAACCCGGACTGAATTTAATGGTCAACTACTCCTCATCCCAACAGCATTCGCCGCTTACGGCTGGAACACTATGAAATCTATAGTACTACCTCTCATATTTTCAGGTCTTCTATCGGCGGTTGCTGGCTGCCAGCAAAAAACCGAGCCCGAACCCGAGCGGAGGCCGGAGCCCGTCGCCAGCCTGGCGGCGCTGCCAGATGGCATCACATTACTGGAGTCTGTGGAGCGCAAGGATGCCGATCAACTCGTCATTCCTTACAAAAAATATCGGCTGGATAACGGACTCACCGTGATTCTGCATGAGGACAATTCTGACCCCTTAGTCCATGTTGATGTGACCTATCACGTTGGCTCGGCCCGCGAAGAGGTCGGTAAATCAGGCTTTGCCCACTTTTTTGAGCATATGATGTTCCAGGGCTCTGAGAATGTGGCCGATGAAGATCATTTCAAGATCGTGTCTGAATCCGGCGGCTCGGTAAATGGCACCACCAACGCTGATCGCACCAACTACTTTCAAACGGTTCCCTCCAACCAGCTGGAAAAGATGCTGTGGCTGGAAGCAGATCGTATGGGCTTCTTGCTGGACGCCGTGACCCAGGAGAAATTTGAAATTCAGCGTGAGACGGTTAAAAACGAGCGCGGGCAGAATTACGACAACCGCCCCTATGGACTGGTGCGAGAGCGCATTGGCGAAGCACTGCACCCGGAGGGCCATCCATATTCGTGGTCGACTATCGGCTACCTGGAAGACCTGGACCGGGTTGATGTTAACGACCTGAAGAAGTTTTTCCTGCGCTGGTACGGACCCAACAATGCCGCCCTTACCATTGGTGGCGACTTCGATGAAGCACAGACCTTGCAGTGGGTCGCGAAATACTTCGGCTCTATTCCACGCGGGCCTGAGGTAGCCAACCCTGAGAAGCCGACGGTTGAGCTGGACGGTGACCGCTATATCTCGATGGAAGACCGTGTGTCGCTGCCTATGCTGTACATGTCATTTCCTACGGTTAGCCTGCACCACCCGGACGAGGCACCGCTGGACGTGCTGATGTTCATTCTGGGTCAGGGTGAGACCTCGTTACTGTACAAGAACATGGTTAAAAACGGCCTCGCGGTGCAAGCGAGTTCAAACCATGGCTGTAGGGAATTGCTGTGCACCTTCACTATCGTGGCCCTGCCAAACCCGGCCAGTGGCAAAACCCTGGCAGACCTTGAAAAAATCACCCGTGATTCCCTCATTGAATTCGAAGGACGCGGCGTTAATGACGATGACTTGATTCGCGCCAAAATGAACATTGTGTCCGGCAGAATTTATGGCCTGGAAAGCGTCGCTGGCAAGGTCTCGCAGTTGGCTTCCTACGAAACCTTTGAAGGCGACCCAGATTACATTGCCCAGGACGTCGCCCGCTATGAAAACGTGACTGAAGAAGACGTGATGCGGGTGTACAAAAAGTACATCGTAGGCAAGCCCGCCGTGGTCATGAGCACAGTGCCACACGGTCAGCTGGACCAGATTGCAGGGCCAGACACCTGGTCGCGCTACCAGCGTACCCTGCCCGACTACGCCGCAACCAATGAGGCAGACCTGGCTTACCGGCGCGCCGAGGATAATTTTGATCGCAGCATTCAGCCACCGGCTGGCGACAACCCCAGCATTACTTTGCCAACCATCTGGCGATCTGAGCTGGGCAACGGTGTGAACGTGCTGGGCGCAGTCAATGACGAAACGCCAACGACCACCATTCGCCTCAGTATGGACGTGGGCCAGCGCGACGAGTCGTTGGATAAACTGGGCCTGGCGTCCATCACCGCCTCGATGATGAACGAAGCCACACTAAAATCGACTAACGAAGATCTCAGTAATCGGCTGCAGAAGCTGGGTTCGACCATTACTTTCGGTGCCAATAACAACACCACGACCATGGCCATTCGCAGCCTCAGCGAGAACATTGATGCCACCCTGGCCATTGCCGCCGAAAAGCTATTGCAGCCAAAATTCGACGCCGATGACTTCAAGCGGGTAAAGGCGCAAACCCTGCAAGCCATCGAGAGTAGTAAAACCGATGCGGGCGCTACCGTGTCTAGCGTGTACCAGCAATTGCTGTTCGGCAGGGACAATCCCTTCGCTTACCTGAATATGGGTACCGTTGAGACCGTGAGCGAAATTACGCTGGAGGATGTTAAAGCATTCCACGCGGCCAACTACTCGCCAACCATCGCCTCCATGGTTGCCGTCAGTAACTATGATCGCGACGAGTTAGTCAAAAAGCTGGCCGTGTTTGAACCCTGGAATGGAGAAGCAGTCGCTCGCGCTGCGCTAAAGCCATTTCCCACCATTGATGGCACCCGGCTTTACCTGATCGACAAGCCAGGAGCTGCACAGTCAGAAATACGCATCGTCAAACGTTCGCTGACCTACGACGCCACCGGTGAGTTCTACCGTGCAAACCTGATGAACTTTGTGTTGGGCGGCGCCTTTAACAGTCGTATCAACCTCAACCTTCGAGAAGACAAAGGCTATTCCTATAGCGCCCGATCAGGATTTAGCGGAGAGCACGACTATGGCACTTACGTGGCCAGCGCCGCAGTGCGCACCGATGCCACACAGGATTCGATCGTTCAATTCGAAAAAGAAATTCGCAACTACGTTGAAAGCGGCATAACAGAGGCCGAGCTAAGCTTCACCAAAAACGCGATCGGCCAGCGCGATGCAAGACGCTATGAAACACCCACACAAAAACTGGCCTTTCTTTCAAGAATCGTCGAGTACAACCTGGACGATGACTTTGTAGACAGGCAGAACGAAATCCTCGCAGGTATTAGCCAGGATGAGATTAATAACCTGGCTAAGAAGCACCTTGATGTGGATGACATGATTATCGTGGTGGTTGGGGATAAGCAGGCGATTCTTCCCGGGCTGCAGGAACTTGGGTATGAGATTGTTGAGTTGGATGCTGATGGTAACGCAGTGGAGTAAGGGGACAGTTTACTCAATACAGCGCTTTGGCCCCGGCTTTCGCTTGCTCAGGTCTTTGCCGGTGAGTAGCTGCAAATGTTCGACGAAACTGTCATCCCCCGCAGGACGCCCGGATCGCCCATGCGCACGAATACGTTCCAGTTCATTATTATTTTGAGGCTGCGAAAGATAACCCGTCCAATTTGATATGCGCTGCAGCATGGGCGCAACCGAAACGACGGCATCATCCTCTTCGGCCAGATGCGCATGAACGCTTGACCAGGGCCAATCCTCTGCACGGTCACACAACCTCGCTCGTACAGGGTTCAGCTCTACGTATCGGACAGTGGCCAACAAGTGAGTCTCGTCCATCACAAACGAATGAAAGCGTTCCTGCCAGAGATGTCCGGTACAAGCTTCACGGACGTTTACTTCCCGCGTATAGCGCCGATGGACATGGCGAAAAAGAATCGCCAGGCTATCTTTCTCCTGGGGCACTACTACCAAGTGAACATGATTTGGCATTAAGCAATAGGCCAAGATATCCACGCCGGCCAATGCTTTAAATTCAACTAACAGGTCGAGATACCTCAGGTAATCACTCTGTTCGAAGAAAGTCTTCATGCGCCGAGCACCGCGCTGAGTTACATGGTGGGGCAACCCCGGCACCACCAGTCTGGGCATCCTTGCCATATGAACCCACCGCGCACCCGACGCAATCACTGATAACCAATTAGATCCAGGGAGGCTACAACTGCCATACCCCAAAGTCACCCTATTGGCACATATCTGATGGAAAGAACCAACACACGCTAGGAATTCAGTAAACTGTCCCCGTCATCCCCTGAAAACACATTATCAATTATACTAATCATAAATGTGCACCTCTGCGCATCGATGTTTGGTGAAATAAATGGACCGTTCAAACGCTATTCATATCGTCGGCTGTCATGCAGAAGGCGAAGTTGGGGATGTGATCGTGGATGGCGTTGCCCCGCCCCCGGGGAACACGCTATGGGAGCAATCACGTTTTATTGCTAACGACGAAACATTGCGTAACTTCGTCTTAAACGAACCGCGCGGCGGCGTGTTTCGTCATGTGAATCTACTGGTACCACCCACAAACCCCAAAGCGCAAATGGGGTGGATAATCATGGAGCCGGAAGACACACCACCCATGTCAGGGTCGAATGCCATCTGTGTTTCCACCGTTTTGCTGGAAACGGGGATTCTACCCATGACCGAGCCGGAAACAAAAATCACTTTGGAGGCACCAGGTGGATTAGTACACGTTACGGCGCAATGTAAAAATGGCAAAGTAGAAAAGGTCACCGTACAGAACGTCGCGTCTTTTGCCGATAAGCTGGACGCCAGCTTGGAAGTTAAAGGCGTGGGAACACTCACTGTCGACACGGCCTTTGGCGGTGACAGCTTTGTCATGGCAAAGACAGAAGAACTCGGTTTCGCAATTACACCCGATGAGGCGCGTGATTTAGCGGAAATGGGCATAAAGATTACGGAGGCCGCCAACGAACAGCTTGGCTTCCATCATCCCACCAACCCGGATTGGACCCATTGCTCCTTCTGTCAGATCCACGCCCCGATGACGGAAGAAGAGGGCTTAAAATCGGTAAAGAATGCGGTGGTTATTCAACCAGGAAAAATCGATCGCTCCCCCACCGGTACCGGCGTATCAGCTCGCATGGCGGTACTGCATGCCCGTGGATTAATGGATGTGGGTGAACAATACATCGCTCGCTCGATCATCAATTCACGTTTTGATGGGAGGATTGTAAAAACCTGCAAAGTTGGTAACAAGGATGCCATTATTCCCGAACTGTCAGGACGTGCTTGGCTGACAGGCACTTATCAGCATTTGCTCGACCCGACCGACCCGTGGCCTCAAGGGTATCGAATCGGAGACACTTGGCCCGTGTTGAAAGGGAAATAAGCATGAGCGAGATTCCTTATATTCAAGCGAGTCATGTTGAGCACTTATTGTCATGGCAGACCTTGAGCGATGCGCTGCGCAACGGCCATAAGCGCGAACGTGCAGACATCGACGATATACTGTTTAAGCATGGAAATAATGCCCTGTTAAATCGTGCTGCCTGGATCAGAGGCGCTGGAATCGGCATCAAAACGGCGACTATCTTCCCCGAGAATCTGAAGAGCGATCCTGCCTTACCCAGCGTTCACGCTGTTTTCACTCTGTTTAACGATCAAACCGGCGAGCCAGTCGCTTTGATTGATGGCATCTTGGTTACCAAATGGAAAACCGCAGGCGATTCAGTTTTAGGCAGCCGCTTGCTAGCGCGCGCAGACAGTGAGGTATTGACGATTGTAGGAGCTGGTGCTGTTGCAGATTCGTTGATAGACGCCTACCGAGCCACATTCCCTGACTTGAAACGCATCATTGTTTGGAACCGAACTTTTGATAAAGCGCGTCAATTAGCGGAGAAAAAAAGTGTTGAAGCAATCGACAATCTGGAAGAGGCCTGTGGCCTGGCGGATATTATTTCGAGTGCAACCATGTCTATTGATCCCGTCATCAAAGGCGATTGGGTTAACATCGGAACACACGTGGACTTGATCGGAGCCTACCGTCCCGATATGCGGGAAGCTGATGACTGCTTGATCGCTAAGAGCCAGCTGTTTGTAGATGCTCGTGAGACGACCGTTCGTGATATTGGCGAATTGGTAATCCCTATTAAAAATGGCGTCATTGCCGAGACTGATGTAAAGGGCGATCTTTACGACCTATGCAACGGTGGCATTGGACGGACATCTGATAGTGACATCACAGTCTTCAAAAACGGCGGCGGTGCGCATCTCGATTTAATGACCGCGCTCTATATTAAAAGTGCGGCATGCTGAGACCGATTCATCAGGCCTTACGACACAGCTAACCCAAAAAGACCTACATGGACTCAATTTTTATGAACTATGAGAATACAAACAACATAGCAGTTATTACCTTTGACGATGGCAAAGCCAACGTTGTTGGCCACGGATTTCTCGATCACATCAATTCAGGACTAGACAAGGCTGAGCAAGAAAATGCCGGCGCTGTTATTTTGCGCGGTCGTGAAGGCATATTCTCAGGAGGCTTTGATCTGGAGGAATTTAAAAAGGGCCCGGAAGCGGGTTTAGCCATGGTTAAGCGTGGTTTTGAACTACTGATTCGACTTTATAGTTTTCCATTACCACTGGTTGCCGCTTGCACGGGTCACAGCATTGCAATGGGCGCATTTGTCGTTATGGCCTGTGACATGCGGGTGGGTATACAGGGTTCATTCAAGATGCGATTACCGGAAACAGCCATCGGCATGGAGTTACCTCCCATTTTGTTAGCGCTAACCGCGTCACGCATCTCTGACCAACACATGACAAGAGTGGCACTGCTTTCAGAGGCATACGATCCGGAGCGTGCCGTGGATGCCGGCTTCATTGACGAAACTGTAGATGCTCAGCAACTGGACGGCAGGAGCATGGAAATCGCCAAGCAATTGGCTCAACTACCGCAGTCACAATTTGCTACGAACAAATTAGCTATTCGGGCTTCTACCCTTCAGGCGATGCAAGAGAGCCTGGATCAAATGGTTCAGAGGTAGGTATGCAAGGGGACAGTTTACTCAATACAGCGCTTTGGCCCCGGCTTGCAATGCCCCGAAGTCATCCAATTGATACCTGTCTGATGGAACGAGCCAATACTCCTCAGAAGTTAAGTAAACTGTCCCCGTCATCCAATCGGCGGTATCCTGATCTCAAAACACGCACCCATTTCCGTATTGGCCGCAGTGATCGTTCCACCCATATCGTGAACAAAGCCATAGCTCACTGACAAACCCAGGCCGGTGCCCTCGCCGATACTTTTCGTGGTGTAAAAAGGATCGAAAATACTGGGAAGTACGGCCTCGGGAATACCGCCGCCGGTGTCTGAAACTCTTATCGTCGCCTCACCCTGGCTGGACTTGAATGCTTCTATAGAGATAATTTTTTCTGTGGGATCGCTATTTTTAATCGCATAAAAGGCATTAGAGAAAAGGTTAATGAACATCTGCTCAAGTTGAATTTGATGCCCCATCACCGATGGAAAATCTTCGCTAAAGCTTGTTTGAATTTCAATCTGCGCAAGCCTGAGTTGCTCACCCATGAGGCTCAAGGAGCCAAGTGCCGCCTCTCGCAGATCGACCTCATAAAACTCTTCTTTGGCTTCCCTGCCAAATTTCCGCAAGTGATCGATGATAGTTGAAGCTCGATGAGCCTGAGAAACAATCCGCTCAAGCTTGTCTTTAAGATAAGACTCATCCAAGGGACCTTGCGACAGCTTGTGAACGGTGTTTTCAGCCGCAAGCACGATAACGTTAAGGGGCTGATTCAACTCGTGTGCGACGCCAGCCGACATTTCACCCAGGGTAATAAGCTTCGATGACTGAACAAGCTGGGCTTCTGCGTTCTTGCGCTCGGTAACATCCTGAATCGTAACAATAGCTCTGTCGAACTCAGACTGCTCTAGCAACATGTAATGCTGCACCACATGCCGCGTTTCGCCACTCTTATGGATAATTCTGTATTCTACCTCAGGCACATTGAGTTCACTGTCATAGTAAGCCCTATAGGTCTGGCGATCATCGGGGTGGACTAGCCTGACAAATCTTTCGAGATCGGGGGCGGCATTTAAAAACTCTTCCTTTGTAAAACCAAAGCTCGATGCCCAGTTATCCGATACAAGCACAAACTTCTCTTCTTCATAGTCCCAGACTGCGTGTCCCAGGTTTGCAATATCTGCACTTAAAGAAACTATCTCTGCGGTTTCGCGAAGCGCATCTCGACTCTGCTTCAGCTCTGCTTCGATTTGCTTGTAGCGAGTAATATCCTGGATCACTGAAATCGATTGAGTAGGAATACCCGATTCAACAGGTATCAGTTTGCTGCTCTGATGGACGTGTCGAATTTCGCCGTCAGCCCGATTTATGCGATATTCAATCGATAACGGGTTATAGCTTTCCTCTTTTTCAAACTGATCTTCGTAGGCTTTGTAAGCTTCGAGATCTTCAGGAACGATGAATAGAAAATAGTCGTCCATGCTGGTAACCGCTTGCATGTACTCATCAACGCTTAAGCCGTAGATTCTCGCGAGCTCTTCAGAGACATGTATGGTTGTATCTGAAACGTGGTCCCAGATTTCATGCCCCACCTGAGCGATTTTTTCTGTCTCCTGAAGGAACGCTTCCCGATGAGGTATTGCCTTATCGCCCTGGCCCGGTTCAGATTCGCCTGCTGCTTGTTGCGGTAGTGAATAAGCTTCAAGAGCTGCGATGCGGTTATGGGCCGCATCCAGGTCACTTTGCAATCTATCGACTAATGCTTGCAGGCTTTTGGAGTCGTTATTCATCGTGATGACCATTCTTTGCCATGCAGGACCCTGACAAGCGTCAACGCCCCACGTTGTAAGCGTACTCTCAATATAAGATATGTCACGCCACTGTGGTAGACCTGCGGAAGTCTCCTGCCCTCTGAAAGCAGCAATAAGTGTGTAACGGTTCACACTTTTACAGATTCATCGGGGCTCCACAAAAAGTTGCCCGCTGTGATGCTCAATGTGAGGGCGATATTCCCACAAAACTATGCAAAAAACTCGTCATGGGCCACACTGGCGCGATCATAGATAACAAACGCAAAGGCTCAACATGACAATTCCTAAAAAGCTCCTTCGCACAGGCCCCTATGCAGACTTTTTCAGCCAGGCGGTACAGGTGGGCGACTCCATTTACCTATCGGGTCAGGTTGGGGTGGATGAATCCGGCGCTGTTCCCGCTGATTTACTCTCACAGATGAAGCTTGCCTATAAAAACATCGAAGCGGTGCTGAAGGAATATGGCGCTTCAATGGATAACATTATCGATGAGACCTGGTTCGTCACCGACATGAATGATTGTATGAAACAGGTGCCCGACTTGTTTAGCGCCCGCCAGGAGCAGTACGGGAAGAAACCTGAGGTATGCCAAACACTGGTTCAGGTAGCTGCCCTTGTTGACCCGTCAATGAAGATCGAAATTAAATGTGTTGCGGTCTCCGGTTGAAACAATAAACGCATCGCGCTTTCCAGTTCAAAAAAAACCCGCCTGAGTGGCGGGTTTTTAATCTTATTGGCCTGCTTAGAACATGAACTTCACGCGTCCGCCCCAAATTTCGCCTTCTTCCATGAAGTAGGTGTGTGAGCCAGAGAGCGTGGGTGTGTCAAAGCCCTGTGCCAGGTTCGCCTCATCAAAGATGTTACGTCCGTAGAACATAAGCTCCCATTTTTCGCCCCGCACGCCGGCCCGCATATTGACCTTCGTGTAGGCGTCAATCACATCAATCGGATCATTGTCACCGGCTGAGTTGAAGTCATCGCGGTAATTCACATCAGCGCCGAAGAACAGCTCCATACCCTGATTCATTGTATAGATATAATCGGCAAACAACGCAGCACTGTAGTCTGATGCGTAGGTAGTGGGTTCACCTGATAAATCGTTGTTGGTCGAGCCAAGGTCCGACCCACAAAACTCATCCACATCCAGCTGTATCGCGGTACAGGGTCCGTCTTTGAAGTCGTCATAGGTTGCGTCCAACCAAGCGAAGTTGCCTCCAAGCCGAAGATTATCCGTCGCCTGCCAGAGCGCGTCTATTTCGATACCGTAAACCTCGGAGCTGGCGGCATTTTTTACCTGAAAGCCAATCCCCTTGAAAATCGATGTCTGCAGGTCGTCGTACTTGGTATAAAACGCTGCCCAGTTCAAGGTCATGCCACCATCGAGCAGCGTATGCTTACCACCGATCTCCAATGCATCCACGGTTTCATCATCAAACTCGAAGTCATCATTGGGAACGGTGGGGTCATAACAGTCTTCAATGGTGATCGTGCCGTCCGGGTTGGGCCCACATGGAAGCGTGCCCTGGTCGATTCCGCCTGGCTCACCGTCGTCAGCTGAGGTGAAGCCGCCACTCTTGAAACCCTGGGAAAAGCTGGCATACAACATAGTGTCGTCACCGACATCCCATTGTACGATCGCCGATGGAATCCAGCTATCGGTTTTGCGGTCGTCTTTATAGTCATAGGCATAGGTGTTGAACTCAGCAGCTTGTATTGCGGCCAAAAAGTAGCTGTCGCTGCCAACATCCAAACCGGTGATGGAATCGCTCAAATTCTGCTGGCTCACCACCTCTTTCTCTTCCTCTGTGTAACGCAAACCCAAGGTTAAGCGAAGGGTGTCAGAGAAGTTAAAGGTACCCTGACCAAACACCGCCCATGAATCTGATTCGTTGTTGAAATAGTGGTTTCGGCCAATTTGCTCAGCGCCATAAGCGCCTTGGGTGGCAATTAAGAGGGCGCTGGGAATTCCTAACAGCGCGGGGACCAGTCCATCCATATTGGCATCGATCGCGACACGGCGGTCAAATTTCAACTCGCTTTGTTCGAGATACGCGCCCGCAACGTAATCGAAAAATTCACCGCCTGGGGAGGTAATGCGGAATTCCTGGCTGATCTGATCAAATTCCTGATCGTCGTCTCTTGAAATAAACTGGATCGGCAGCCAGTCGACATCAACGCCATCAATGTATTGGTAATCGGTGTAACCGGTGACAGAGGTTAGCGTTAGATCTCCTATGCTGTAATTAATGTTCAAAGAGAAGGTATTAAACTCTTCGTCATTGGAGTCCGGGTTAATACCAATACCGATACCGTCGGCCTGGCTTTGTCCATAGCCGTTATCTTTATAGGTGGTGTAGTCTTTTTTCGCCTCCTCAACTATTTCCGGATAGAAACTATCGTTGATCAGGTAACCCAATTGACCGAATTGGCCTAAGTTTGGGAACAGCTCTGCACGGCTTTCAGGATCAAGATAAAGCTGGGTAGCGGAGGGTGCGCCGGTGCGCTCAAAATCGGTATTGGTGTATTTAAAGTCAAAGTCGAGATCGTCTGTGGGCACCCACGTCAGGCTTACCCGGTAAGACGCTTCTTCTATCTGCCCTTCATCTTCATCGAGAAAAGTATTGTCGACGTAGCCATCGGTCTCGCGATACTTAAAGGCAACACGTGCGGCCAGCGTATCGGTTAGCGAACCGCTCAGAAAACCTTCGTAAATCTGGCCATCATGGGATTCAAGAGCCGCTGATATTTCGCCGTTAAACTCGTCTCCAGGCACCGCCGAACGACTGGTAATGTTTACCGCTCCAGCAACTGTGTTTTTGCCAAACAAGGTGCCCTGAGGTCCGCGCAACACCTCCACGCGCTCCACATCAAGGAAACCGGCGCGATACTGTCTGCCGCGGCCCATATAGATACCATCGATATACATACCCACTGATTGCTCAAAGGCCTGGTTATTTCCTGAGCCAATGCCGCGCATGTAGATATTGGTATTGACCGAAGCGCTCGCAATATGCAAATTCGGTACATAGTCAGCCAGTGCTGCCATATTGGGAATACCGGCATCCTGCAGCTTTTCCCCCTGCATGGCAGTCACTGAAATTGGTACGTCTTGAAGACTCTCAGCGCGCTTCTGTGCGGTTACGATAACTTCTTCAAGTTGTTGGGCGTGCCCCAGCGTGGAAGCGGTTGCTAATGCAACGGCAATAACCAACGGGCTCTTCATGGTTTTTAAGTTCATGCGGAATTCCTTCAAGGATCTAATTATAATTATTTAGCTGCTTGCAATCAGCTTTACTTACGCAGCTCAGGTACGAAAATGCGCGGTATTCCTATATTAAGGTAATAAACAGCAGGCTAACAACCCCGCATAAGCTAGCGATTAGTCGTTAATAATTTGAGTTATAACACTTCCCGGCGGGCGCCGACCCGCTGACTGGTTACCAGAGCCACTTACTCTAAAGAATAGACTGACGAGCAGCCCCAACCTGGGGGGCCGTCATCGAGTAACAGGTTATAAGAGAGTTAGAAAATACAGAGTCAGGCTAGTTCTTGCCCTACCAATTACCCTGAATCAACTCGCCATTCAGCACTACCGCTTTGGGTACGATCTCGTTGATTTTGGTTGCATCCATGGAAAACAAATCTTCATCCAGAATAATGAAGTCTGCCTTGTTCCCCACTTTGAGCGACCCCAACTCAGCATCAGTCCCGAGTTGAATCGCGCCTCCCATGGTGTAGCCCTTGATCATGGTCTCAAGGCTCAACTGCTCATAGTCAGGACCGCTGACGGGATCTTCAGGCCCTGATTCTCTGTCTTGTCGGGTATGCCCAATCTGTATACCGGTAAAGGGGCTGGCGGAATGATCGAGCCATTCACTGGGAAAGTACACATCGTTGGAGAAGTTCACGGTGGCGCCCTCTTTAATCAACTCCGCCACTGGATAAGGGTGTTTGGCTCGCTCCCCGAGTGCCTCTGAATAAAACGGTTCATCAAAGTAATGCCATGCGGGGGTAAACTGGCCGATAACATCCAACTCGGCATAGCGGGCATAATCGGCGGGGTCGATGACCTGTAAATGGGTGATTGCCACGGTGATATCGAGAGGTCTTCCCAGTTGCTTGCGAGCAGCTTCGACCGCATCCAGCACGGTTCTGGACGATTGATCACCCAGGGCGTGTACGTGCAGGTTAAAACCAGTCCGGTCCAGCTCAACTACCAGCTTGGTGAGTGTATCGACGCCGAAGAGGCTGCCTCCCCTGTTCCCGGGTGTGTCGTCATAGTCCTGCAACATATGCGCAGTACGCGTCTCCACTACGCCATCAAAAAAGACCTTCAAGGTGTCTATTTTCAGGTTCTCTGAATTATAGGTAGCAGCCAATCGCTGCAGTTCTTCCAGTGCTGTATCGGCCTGGTCGGGCAAAAACAAGGTGTAGGCGCCGTGGTAGCGCATGGGCAAAGCGCCTTTTTCGTCCAGCCTTTTGACGGCGCTATAAACTTCTTCGTCCAGCCCGAAATTACCTGCATCCAGCAAACTGGTAACACCGCGGCTACTCAGGTAATTGATGTAATCAGATAAGGTGGCCTCCTCCGACTCTCCCATCTCGAAAAAGAGACTGGCGAACAGGGTGGCAGCCATTTCCGTAATGTAACCGGTCAGCTCGCCGCTTCCATCGCGCTTGTAGTAAGCCACGCCAGGCAGCGGATCGACCGGATCATCGCCTATCCCTGACACCTCCAGCGCCCTGGAATTGACCCACAAGCTATGCATAGTGATATCGTAAATAAGCACCGGGCGCTCTGACTCCAACTCGTCCAGCTCGGCTCGACTGGGGCCGTCGGTGCCAAAAAATCGATTATCCCAGCCAATAGCATAAATCACTTCCTCGTCGGCGTTCTCCGCCAGCAAGGTCTTTATGTCCTCAATCTGGTTTTCCCGGTTTTCGGCCTCTGGCAAACCTATCATTCGGTTGTATACAGCGAGATATCCCGGGTGTGTGTGAGCATCGATCAATCCCGGCAGAATCAACTTTCCTTTGAGATCCACCGTTACGGTTGAATCTGAAACAAACGGCACCACACCTCCGGGCTCGCCCACATACACAATGCGGTCGTCTCTGATGACCATGACAGACGCGCGAGGTGCTTCTTCATTCGATGTAAAAATCTCGGCGCCAACAAAAACATGAGACGCCGGATTCTCCGCAGCCTTTGCATCTGCTTCTACAGCTGACGGTGCATTGGAGACCTGTCCGGAATCGCAAGCACCCAGCAACAGCGCCATGCAGCCTATAAAAGTGTATGAAAGGGCGGACTTGAGGTTGAGCATGACCGTGGCTCCTGAAAATCGAGTGTGACCAAGTCTACGGATTAATGGCTCTACTTAAAAGTAGCTGGCGAGGGCCCTTTGGCCGGCATTGCCCGGTAAGCATCGAGCAGACCAAGTCGCGCAACCAGCGGCTCCCAGCGGGCGTCATCGTGCAGGCCTCGCAGGGTTTCAGTCGACAACAGCTCGTCGGTAAGACCGGGGTCTCGATGCTTGACGGAGATTTCCAGCCACTCAAAAGCGGCATCTGCTTCGCCGGCAAAGGCGTATATCTCAGCGATTTGAAACGCGCCCTCATCCTTGTTTTCATCGACGAAAGCGGCGAGTTCGGCCTCGCATTCCTCTGAGCGCTGGTAGCGATAGCCCAACAACAGCCAGTTGAATTCGGACCAGAACGGAACAAAGGCTGCGTTCCGCTCAAGGGCGCGATCAAGATTGCCACGGGCTGCATCGATCCGACGCAAAAATCCAAAGGCATTATGATGTTTGGGGTTCAGCGCCGTGAGCTCGTGAAACCCCGCCTCCGCGTCATCTAATCGCCCCAGGTAGTAGAGTGCACGTGCCCTGTCGCTGCGTGCATCCTGATTGATGGGGTCCAGCGCAATGGCCTGGTCACATAGCGCAACAGAATCTTCCAAACGGCCTTCGTGACGCGCCAGCCGCGCCTGCGCAACATAGACACCACTGTTATTGGGAGCGAGTGTACGCGCGCGTTCCAGGTCCTTATGCGCCCCCTCCCAATCCCACTCGTAATAACTCTTGAGCTGCCCTTGGCTTAACCACGCGCCAGCAATCTCGGTATCAAGTTCCAGGGCGCGCTTGAGTGCCTTGCGACTGGCCGCCACACCCTCCTCCCAACCGGACTGGGTAGAACCACCGCGCAAAGCATAGACCTCAGACAATAACGCCCAGGCCGGCGCGTATTCGGGATCTATCTCAACCGCCCGCTCCAGGTATTCCATGGCCAGGTTGATAGATTCATGGGTTCGCTGCATTTTAAAATGCATGCCCTGAAGATAGAGGTTATAGGCTTCTGAACTGGTTTCACGCACTACCGGCGCCTCGCCCAACAACTGCAACTTGAGGGAATCCACCACGGCTCGCGCAATCTCATCCTGCACAGCAAACACGTTTTCTATGGAGCGGTCGTAAGTTTCGGACCAAAGGTGATAACCATCCTGCGCCTTGATCAGCTGAGCAGTAATGCGTAACTGATCACCCGCCTTACGGACACTGCCCTCCAGCACATGCCTGACACGCAGCTTCTCCGCTATATCACGAATATCCTCTTGCTTGTCCTTGAAGGAAAAAGCGGAAGTACGCGACGCAACATGCAGGTCTGAAACCTTCGCTAAAAGGTTCAGCAGTTCTTCAGTGAGGCCATCTGAAAAATACTCCTGGTCATGGTCCGGAGACATATCAGCGAAAGGAAGTACGGCAATCGACTGCTCAGGAGAGCTTTCGAGCAATTCAGGCTCGGCATCGGCGGTTTCCAACAGGGGCTTGTCTGCGACAGAGCTGTCCAGGTGGACGCCATCGGGGGTAAGTTCAAACGCCCATGCCAGCACAATGGCAATGGGAAAGCCCAGCATAAGCAAGACAATCAGCGTCTGCAGGATCCATTCAGGTGTCGAAAAACTCTCGAGCAAAAACTCCGCTGCCTGGGCCACAACCCATCCGGTCACGACATAGGCGGCCGCAACCTTGAACACGTGCCGGCGCTTGAGCTCCCTGAAGAACGATGCCATACGATTTTCCATCCATTGACGACCAAACTATAGCACTCTCAGAGAAGCTGACAAACGTACCCCTGCCATAGGCAGGCAGCTAGTTAGCAGCCGTCGCCACAAGACAGGTTTTGGCAGATTGCCACGCTCGTCCGCTTAGCCCGGAAAACTGGAGAAGCAAGGGACACAATTGTGTACTCTGGTAAGACGCCCGATGAGGCAGGCTGTTAGCGCCGCCCCAACATTCCTATGGATATTTCTATGACTAAAAACCAGATAACGCGCGCAACACTGTCTATCGCTTTGCTTACGGTGTGTTCCTCGGCACTGGCCGACTGGCTTTTCAAGGATGCGCCAATACCGGCCGCCTCAATTCAAGCCGCAGGCATGACACTTGAGCTTCAGTGCGATCGAATTCGTTTTACTCCGGCAAGCCAGGACGATGTCCAGGATATCGACGCCCGGCGAGGACTCTCGCTGCGCTTCCTCAACGAGGATTCGACGGAGTCTGGCGCTTTCCAGATTGGCAGGGATAGCGCCGCCGTTGGCATCCCCGACACCCGCAATATTGAAGTTTTCTTTCATGAAGATGCAGACTACGATTTTGTCCTCGAGCAGATGGCGAGCAACGCCACATTGAACATTGCCATGGCCGATCGCGACGACAGTTATGGGGTCCTGCCGTTGCAGGGTTCCCAGCATGCTATTACCTCTCTGCGCGCACATTGCAGCCAACAAAAGCCCGTCAGCGCGGGCACCATGGAGGCACCTGAAGGTATTGTTTATTGTGGCGGAGGCGCAATAAAGCGGCAGATAGAGTTCCTGGTAGTAGAAAAGCCCGAGGATGAGTGGGACGCCCGCGTTACGATCAATGGTAAAACCTCCCGTGCAATGACCTCCTACAGCTATTTTGGCAATGCTAAAACGCCGCGCAATTTTGTGTTTGCACTGCTGGGCGAGGACCGCTGGGAGATGCTCGTCTTCCGTGAAGGCAATGAAGACTGGATCGAGTTTGGTGACTACCGGTACTCCAAGTGTAATTAAGGCCTGACCATGAAATCAGATGACGCCAAACCCCCCTTCGAAACAACTGAAATCGGCACCCCACTGGACTATACCGAGGACCTTTACCGATTCTATTTGGAAGTTCGCGATACCGACGGACAGGTGGAGCGACTGCTGCGCGACTTTGTGGGGTCCACGCAGGCAGAGCAATTGCAGCGACTCACACACGGTTTTGAACTAACGCTGCCTATACAATGCGTACCTGACATCGTCCGGCTTCTCACAAATGAAAACATCGCCATCTATCAAATCGTGAGGTATGCCAAGGTGGCTGGTGCGTGGCGATAACACAAGGCCTTGCTCAATCGCGGTCATGCTCCGTCATTGAATGCCGCAACAGATAGGACTAAGGCCGGGGGACCACGCCGCGAAAGCTGCCTTCGCTCCAGGTTAACGCCTTGATACAAGGCTGCCAGTTTTGCGAATCGCAGGCTGAACTGGGCACGTGCAAAAGTAATACCGGCTGCTGATCCCAGTTGATGACTTTCCAGCGCATTGCCTGGAACTCGAATGGCTCGTCGTTGACGATCACCGTTAGCGGACACCCTCCCGTGCCGCAATAGGGTGTTACCGCCGTCGAACAGGCAAATTGACTGGCGTCCACAAGCTGATTGGCAATACCGTCGCCCGTCACGTCCAGCTGGGTGACAGCGCCTTCCTGTGCATAAAACTCACCGTCGTCCAGGGAACGACAGTAATCCCTGGCGTGTTCCAGCACATTTGCAGCCACACTTCCTACATCCGGTGCATCCTCTGCATCCTCTGCATTCACAGCAACGCTCAGCGTTGTGACAAGCAGACAAACTAAAAGTGATAAATACTTCATGGCGCCCTCATTGGAACCAGCAGACGTAAAATTATTCTTTAACGACAACCCGGCCTAGTGCACCGCCTCTACGGGCTGACTGAGATACCAGTAAAGCCCCATCAGCAGCGCGCCACCAATACCCATCATCAACCACCAGGCCATGCCGAAGCCTACCGGCAGTGTGCACACCAATAACGCGATGACCCCGGTTAGCGAAGCGTAGGGAAGCTGGGTGGTGACGTGATCCATGTGGTTGCAGCCGGTTGCCAGCGACGACAACACGGTGGTATCGGAAATGGGGGAGCAATGATCTGACCACACCGCGCCGGTGAGTACACAGGCCAGGCAAGAGTAGAGAATATGCATGTGATCGGCATCGGCGATTCCATTAGCTTCCATGACCGCCCAGCACAGGGGAATAACCAATGGCATCAATATGCCCATCACTGCCCAGCTGGAGCCCGTGGCAAAGCCGGTGACTGCGGCTAGCAAAAATACCGCCGTGGGAAGGAAATACGGTGACAGGCCATCGCCTAGTATGGAGATCAGGTAATTGGCGGTTTGCAGGTTGCTACTCACATCAGCAATCGCCCAGGCCATTAACAATACGATCAGGCCGGTAATCATAAACTTGGCGCCAACCACCCAGGCGTCTACCGTTTCTTCCAGGCTGAGCAAGCCCTGGGAAAAGGTAAGGATCACCGCTACTAGCGAAGAAAGAAATGACGCCCAGATCAGCACCCGGTAGGAATCTGCGCTACCGACGATGTCTTGCAAGGAATCGCCTTCGCCATCGATATAAAGACCGATAATTACCGTGGCGACCAGGGTGACAATGGGCAGCACCCCGTTTATTGCCCGGCAGGGAATGCCTTCCTTCTCGCTCATCTCATCTATTTCGCGACTGGCTGTGCTTTTACCGTGTGGGCGTGATACCTGCCCTGTGTCACGGGCGCGACGCTCGGCCTTGAGCATGGCACCAAAGTCGCGCTTGCTGGCAACTACGGTAAACACCAGCAGCAAGGCAAGAAATGGATAGAAGCTGTAGGGAATGGAGTGCAGAAACAGGGTGTACGCCGGCTGGGTAATACCCTCAACATCAGCGATGGATTCTTTAATTAAACTCACCTGAAAGCCTACCCAGGTGGTAATGATGGCAATAGAGGCCACCGGCGCGGCGGTGGAGTCCACCAGATAGGCCAGCTTCTCACGAGATATTTTCAGATGGTCGCTCATGGGCCGGGTGGCGTTGCCCACAATCAGGGTATTGGAATAGTCGTCAAAGAAAATAGTCAGACCCAAAAAGGCGATCACAGCCTGGCCTTTACGCGGTGTCTTGGCAATGGTCAGGGCACGATTCACAATGCCCAGCATCCCGCCATTGCGCGACACCACCCCCACCATACCGCCAATGGTCATGGTGAAAATTATAATGGCCGCATGGCCCGGGTCTGACAGCGCATCCAGCATGTAGACGGCCATGGAGTCGAACAGCGCCCTGACTCCCCCTTGCAGGGTCAATCCATTTACCGCCCAGGCACCCGCGATGATGCCGGCGAATAACGCTGGAATAACCGCACGCAGTAAAAAGGCGAGAGTAATGGCAATGACGGGTGGTAACAGGGAAGCCCAGGCGGGTATCACCGGAACTTCAACCTGCTGCAGCACGGTTGTGCCGTCGCGCAGCTCAATGGTCGAGCTACCGTATTTTTGCTTCTTTACCTCAACCAGTGTCTGTCCCTCAGTGGGGAAACCTTCAAACACCAGTTCGTTATCGATAAACAGGCTCAGCTGCTGCGAGCCAGGCTCGCTGATGGTGATCGGCACTGCCAGGTCTGTCAGCAGCACTGGCGGAACTTCCAATTGAGGGGTATTTGCCTGAGCGGCGACTGTAGCAATACAGGCGAGAGTAAAAAGAACGCCTAGCAACATCTTTTTCATGAAGGAATAATTCCAGTCTTTATTATTCCTCGTATCTTACTCCACGGCCTCCCTCCCGGGTATGGGCAATTGAGAGAAATACACAATGACCAGCGAGCAGCCGACGCTGCGTTTCTACTGATGATTATCTTCGTAAATTCCGCGGTTACCTGGCGAAAGTGATGAGCGCGCCCAGGGGCACGCTCCGTGTTTCAGGCAACCAATTTGCCTTCAGTGTAGTCCCGAATCGCCTGGTCGATTTCTTCAGGCGTATTCATCACAAAGGGACCGTGTTGACTGATGGGCTCACGAATAGGCGCGCCGGTTAATAGCAATGCCCTGGCACCCTGTTCCGATGCAGTGATCGCCAGTGCATCGCCCTGCTGATAAAGCCCCATTTGCCCGGTGGACAATTCGTCCGTCGCTCCAGAGAAGACCAGCAATGCCAGCATATTGTCGCGCTCTACCGGCAACTCGACGCTAGCGCCCGGGCTCAGCTCAATATCAAAGTAAGTGGCCTGGGTGGCGCTCTGCGCAATCGGACCTTTCACTTCAGTGCCATTGTGCGGCAACCTTCCGGCAATCACCTTGATACTGCTGCCATTGCCCAGATCAACCACTGGAATCTCCGCGCTGGCAAACTCCTGATAAGCCGCGGGCTGCATCTTTTCGCTGGCGGGCAAATTCAGCCACAGCTGAAAACCGTGCAACAGGCCATCGGTTTGCTCGGGCATCTCCGAATGAATCACGCCGCTGCCGGCGGTCATCCATTGCACATCACCACTAGCGATCACGCCTTCATTACCCAGATGGTCTTTGTGGCGCATGGCACCGTCCAGCATGTAGGTAATGGTTTCGAAGCCGCGATGGGGATGCGGAGGAAAACCACCGATGTAGTCGGCCCCGTCCTCTGACTGTATTTCATCCAGCATCAGGAAAGGATCGATCTCGCGCATCACGCGCCTGCCACCAATTCTGCGAATCTTTACGCCGTCTCCGTCGGAAGTCGGCATTGCGTTAATCACACGTTGTAAGTTTCTGTACTGAGTCATTGTATCGCCCTCCTCAGGCTATGTTGGCGACGCTGCTGTGCAACTGATCGCGATGGTGCGGACGAGAAAAATCGATTTCCTGGCCCACTGGTATCACCCCTGTGGGGTTAATCGTTTTGTGACTGCCGTAGTAGTGCGCCTTGATATAGGGCATATCTACCGTCGCGGCGACACCTGGCTGCTGGTACAAGTCACGCACATAGGCAGGCAGGTGCTGGTAATCCTCTATGCGCTGCTGATTGGTTTTAAAGTGACCAAAATACACCGCGTCAAAGCGCAACAAGGTGGTGAACAGGCGCCAGTCCGCTTCGGTAATCTGATCGCCCGTCAGGAAACGACGAGAGGACAATCGAACCTCTAAATCATCCAGCGCTGCAAACAAATCTCGGTAAGCCTTTTCGTAGGCCTCCTGCGAGGTAGCAAAGCCGGCGCGATAAACTCCGTTGTTGATCGTTGGGTAAATCCAGTCGTTCAGCTGATCAATCTCCGCGCGCAATTCGCCCGGGTAGTAATCTTCATGATTGCCGGTAATCTCATTAAACGCGGTGTTGAACATGCGAATGATCTCGGCAGACTCGTTGCTGACAATGGTTTGCTGTTGTTTGTCCCACAGCACCGGTACCGTCACCCGGCTGGTAATCGCGGGATCCACCTTGGTGTAGATCTGGTGCATGAAGTCCATGCCGTACAGATGATCCGGATACTCATCAGAGAACGCCCAACCGTGCTCCAACATCAGTGGCTCGACAATCGACACACTGATCAGGTCTTCCAGGCCCTTCAGTTGGCGGAAGATCAGGGTCCGATGAGCCCAGGGGCAAGCCAGCGAAACATAGAGGTGGTAGCGGCCGGCTTCGGCGGCAAAGCCACCCGTGCCGGTGGGACCTGGTGAGCCATCGGCTGTCACCCAGTTGCGAAACAGGCTTTCCTGGCGTTTGAATTCACCCTGGTTGCTGTCGGTCTCGTACCACTGATCAGCCCATTTTCCGTCGATTAGCAAGCCCATGTCACTCTCCTTTCCCGTTTTTAGTTCGAATAATTCAATTTAATGGAGCCAGTATAAGCTTGTTATCAAGCATGAATAGCGATACCTTTTAACCAATTCGTTCAAATTTTTTGATCTATGAAGCTACCCCTCACCCTGGAGGCCCTGGAGGTCATTGACGCTATCGACCGCAAGGGCAGTTTTGCGGCGGCAGCAACGGTGCTGCACAAGGTGCCGTCCGCAATTTCCTACACGGTTCAGAAACTGGAGCAGGACCTGGATGTCACCCTGTTCCAGAAGGAGGGTCGACGGGCGGTGCTTACGCCCGCAGGCCGTCATTTAGTAGAGCAGGGTCGGCAACTGTTAATAGTCGCCGATCAATTGGCCGCGGACACTCGCCAGATTGCGACCGGTTGGGAGCCACATCTGCGCATTGCCGTGGACACGATTGTGCCTATGGAAACGGTGCTGCCACACATTGCACAGCTGCAGGTCGAACAGCCGAACATCGAAGTGTCGTTATCCACCGAAGTGCTGGCAGGCACCTGGGAGGCACTGGTCGAGAATCGGGCCGACTTGATCATCGGTGGGGTGGGCGATGTGCCGGGGCACAAGGGAATTCGCTGCGAGGCCTGGCTATCGCTAGAGCATGTCTTCGTGGTGCCGCCAGGACATCCGCTGTGCGATGAACCCCAGCCCATCAGTCTTGAGACCGCACGCCAATACCCGGCGGTCATCATCAGGGACACTTCCAGAAACTCAGCCACACTTTCCCGCGGCATACTGAATCAACGCAGCGCCATCTACGTGCCCACCATGGAAGCCAAGATTGCCGCACACAAGGCCGGCCTTGGCGTCGGCTACGTACCCAAATCACAGGTCAGTGACGACATCGCTCAAGGGCGACTGGTATCGCTCAAGCTAACAGAGCCCTCAGAAGACGGCGCCCTGATGCTGGGGTGGAAGGCCGGCAATCGCGGGCAGGCACTGCAGTTTTTGCTGGATCGGTTGAGAGATTCGTCGCCCCACCGTGATGATCCTGCGCTCGCACTTCCCCACTGACTCCAGACCAGTCCGGTTCATCGATTGCATATTGTCTTTAGCCCCGCAAAGGCTAATCTTTCAACCATCATGATGGTGATTGAATGACACTCAAATCTTGCACGCTACTCGCCGCTGTACTGCTCTGCTTAAATGCACAGGCCGACTCGAATCCCGGCCCTGTCGCCAACATCTCGGAAGCACCGCAGTGGAAAGTTGATTTTTTCGATGACTTCGATGAGTTCAATCCGCAGAACTGGCAGGACCAACTCCTGTGGGTTAACGAAGAAGACCAATGCTACCTGCGCAATGGCCTGCACAATACCCGTGAGGTCAGCGGCGGCAGTTTGAAGCTGCGCGTCGTCGACCTTGGCACACCACAAGCCTGCGACAACCTGTCCAAAACCGGGGAGCAGCACCCGGACACCCGCTACGTTGCCGGGCGTATTGCCTCCAAGAATCGACAGGAATTCAGCAAGGGTAAATGGACAGCGCGACTCAAAGTAGAAAACAGCGGCCAATCCGGCATGTTCCCCGCCTGGTGGTTACTGGGAGCGCGCAATAACGAACCCCCGGTGCAGGAGGCAGACGAGAATGTTTGCTGGCCCATGCCGGGGTCCGGTGAGATTGATATTTTTGAACACCACAGCGACGGTGGACCTGATCACTACGCAGCCCGTGCGATCAAGAGCCTCGGCCACTGTGGAGGCGGTGACTGGCAAGGCCATATGCTGGTGCAGGAGGCCACCCTGGCTGAGTTTCACGAGTACTCGGTAGAATGGGTGGGCGAGGACATTGTATTTCGCCTCGATGACGCTGAAGTTTATCGTCTGGAGAATTGGAGCGATAAAATCCCCGAGCCCATGTTCGCCGTTCTCAATTTCGCCAAAATCAATGGCTCACCCATGCGCGAACGCTGGACCATGGAAGTCGATTGGGTCAGGCATGAATCTTTTGAGCAAGTTGAGTGAGAGGATTCGCACGCATCTGAATACAGACAAAGATCCTCACTGCGGCCGAATGGGTTCCGACTGAACGCAAAGCTGGTCCGCCTCGGCGGTGGGATTGCTGGTGCTGGTCTCCCTACCTGGGCTGCCGCTGCCAGCGTTGGGCGAATTAGCCGGTCATAGTGCATTCGTTGGGCTGGGTGTCGTCGGCGCGATTTTTGCCAACTCCACCGGCGCCGGGGGGGGTGTGGTGTTCATTCCCGCCTTTGCCCAGCTCGGCTTCACTGAAGCCCAGGCGGTCGCCACCAGCTTCGGCATCCAGTGCTTCGGCATGACTGCGGGTGCAATCACCTGGAGTCAGTTTTATCGACGGGAGCAGCAGCCCCATGGGCGATGGCAAGCCTTCCTGCCCATCGTGGCATTGTGCTCAGTAAGCTCCGTTGCGGGCCTTTGGAGCGTCTTCACAATCGACCTTGCTGCCCCTGCTGCGGTCGCCCCCCTGTTTGCAACGTTCTCCCTGTTCCTGGGCATGTCGATGGCGCACACCGCCTCAAACTGTTTTTTGGCAGCTGGCTACTGATCATTGGCCTGGCTGAGTTCATTCCCCTGACGTAGGGCATTACTCATACCACTCAAAGCACTCAAAGCACTCACTCGACGGCGGGCTCAAACACCCTGACATAGTCAATTTCCATGACCGCCGGAAACACAATGTCGTCTATAGGCCCTCCCGCCCTACCCCAAAACCCGCCTACCGCCAGGTTCATTATCAGGTGGAAGGGTTGGTCATAGGGCCAGTCGTGCCAGTCAGCGCCCAGTCTGTCGTAACGATAAAACTCTACTCCATCGACAAACACGCGAATCGTTTCGGGCGACCACTCCAGCGAGTAAACATGAAATTCCCCGGCGACATCGTCCACTTCGATACTGGCATTGCGAAGCTCAGGGCCACTGCTGAAAAAACGATGATTGTGCACTGTGCTGTGCACACGTTTCATGTCATAGCCCACATGTTCCATGATGTCGATCTCGCCAGAGTTGGGCCATGCGTCGCAATCGGGATTACCCTGCCATTCGGTGCCATCATCACAGGTGGTGGCATAGCGGTAGGGGTCGCTGGGCAACATCCACAGGGCAGACCACAGTCCCTGCCCCCTGGGCAATCTGGCGTTGATATCAATTCGGCCGTAAAGAAAGTCACCCCGGCCCAGGCTGTGCACCCGCCCGGACGTGTACGCGGCGCCCTGGTAGTCTTCCTTGTGCGCCTGCAGCAGCAACTTGCCACCCTCCACCCGAACATTTTGCGCTCGGTCAGTGTAGGCCTGGTCTTCATCATTCACCTTGCGTGCAGACCACTGATCGATCTGCCATTTGTCGCCATCAGGCTTACCCTGGTAGTCAAATTCATCCGACCACGCGAGCTGCCAATGCCGCTTGTCTGGTTTGCGGGCGCGCACGGCAAGTGCGCTTAGAAAAGGCTGGGAACGAACCGCGCGCAAGTCTATACGCAGGCTGCCGTCAACTACTTCGACACCCGTCACCACCCGCTTCAAGGCAGAGGCATCAGTGCTCGATCGCGACTGACTCACGTCCAGTTCGCTAATGACGGTGCGCCCCTGGGCAAGAACATCAAACACGCGCTGACCTGGTTCGGCTGCATGGGGTTCAGCAAAATAGAAACTAATGTCATAGATTCCATCGGGGAGAGATCGCTCCAACGAGAGCTCGCCCAACTTGTAGGTGAGATAAATGGTACTGTCCTGAGCGCCCAACACCGCGGGAACCCGACCGCCGGATGCATCGGCTTGATCATCTGCTTCAAACAAAGTGCCATCTGCAGAATGATGCGCCGGCCCGCCCAGATTGACGCCCCAGACCATGGCATTGCTGTCCTGTAATTCCATAACCTGCCCAGCATGAGTGAACGAAACTAAACTGGCCCCTGCGAAAAAAAACAGGAAAGACCAGCGCCTTGGCTTGAAGAACTTCGTGTAAATCGCAAACATCTACTCAATTACCATCCAAAAAAAGTTTAATTTCCTGGCGGTAATTTCGACTGACTTTCAGTTTTTCTCCACAGTCAAGATCAAGCGTGTACTCACCTTTTTGCAACGGTGTGGCTTTAACGATCCTTTCCAGATTAACAATGGTGGAGCGGTGAATGCGCTTGAACTTCTCCGGATCAAGGCGCGACATAAGACTTTTCAGGGTGCTGCGCATAATGTGAGTTTCACTGCCCACGTGAATACACATATAGTCGCCAGCGGCATCAATCCACTCTATATCGTCTATGCCAATCAGTACCGTACTGTCATGGTCCTTAATGGCCAGCTTGCGGGAGTCGTTCAAGCCGTCTTGAGTCAATGGGACGCCACCACTACTGGAACCGCGACTCGCCACTTTATGAGCAATTTCGTCGATGGCACCAATCAGTGGCGGCTTATTCTGGTTCTCCTCATCTGGCTCTGTGCGCTGCCAGGCACGGGCGACGGCGCGCTGCAAACGACCCTCATCGACCGGCTTCAGCAAATAATCCACCGCATGCAGGTCAAAAGCATCAACAGCGTAGCGCTGGTAGGCGGTACAGAAAATCACCATGGGCATGATGTCCGCTTGCAGCTCTCTCACCACATCAAAACCTGTCATCCCCGGCATTTTTATATCCAGCAGAAGCAGGTCGGGCGAAAGGCCCTGCACAGCAGCTATCGCCTCGCGCCCGTTGCGGCATTCTGCAATGAGCTCAACATTATCCAATTCGCCTAGCATAGAGCGCATTAATCGCCTGGCCAGTGGCTCGTCGTCCACTACGACTGTTCTAAGCTTGCGCAATCCCAGCCTCCCCAGCTTCACCCTTTACTGCCTCTTCAGCAGCCAGCGTTAACGGAATGTAAATACTGACTTTCAAGCCGGTGGGCTGGTTGTCACTCAGAGTAAAGCTTTGCTGTTCCCCGTAAAGTGTCTCCAATCTTTCTTCAACATTGCGCAGGCCTATG
This sequence comes from Halioglobus sp., assembly GCA_039979015.1. Classification (GTDB taxonomy): domain Bacteria; phylum Pseudomonadota; class Gammaproteobacteria; order Pseudomonadales; family Halieaceae; genus Halioglobus. Next base: position 665,302 of record JBDWAD010000020.1, on the reverse strand, counting down.
CCCCTGCCATCCTCAGTGAGTTCGTGCTCCATGCCTGGGCCGGTGTCAGTCACCTCCAAATACAAGGTCTGCCCGTCTACTCGCGAAACGATGGATAACTCACCACCGTCTTCACACTCCGAGATCGCATACTTCATGGCGTTCTCAATGATCGGTTGCAACAACAGGGATGGGACTCTTGCATTAAGTGATGCAGGGTCTATATCAAGCTGCAGGGAAAGTCGGTCCTCAAATCGGGCCTTCTCGATATTCAGGTAAAGCATCAGGGATTCCATCTCAGAATCTAGAGTCAAACTCTCTACGGCATCCTGCTTGAGCGCATGGCGAAGAAAATCCCCCAGTAGCTGGATCATTTCCTGGGCGCGATCAACCTCCCCCAGCCTGACCAGAGCGTTAATGGCATTAAGCGTATTGAAAATAAAGTGTGGTGCCAGCTGATAGTGCAGCATGCGCATTTGCGCTTCATGTGCTTCCGCCTCGGCCCGAAAACGAAGCATTTGCTCCGCTCGTCTTTCTGCCACCTCTTCCAGCAAGCGCTGATGCTCGGTAGTCAGCATGTCGTAATACTTGATGCCGTAATAAAGTACGGTCCAACTGAGGAATACAAACAACGAGCCAAAATACCAATAGTTCGCTTCATTCCACAACGGCGGCTCACTCATAAACCACGCAAACACCTGAATACGCATTGCCGTCCACACGGCACTGAATACAATGACCGAAATGGCGGCCACCAGAATACGTAGCGCAAGCGATGATTCAAAAGTTCGTTGGTAGATGGGTCGCAGCGGCCAAGTGGCCAGGATGCCAAGCGCTGCAGACATGGCGATATGGCCCACATTAATCCAATCCACATTGCCATCAACGACAGTGATGGTCAGAAAGGTTCCTCCTGACCAGCCCAACCAACCAATCAACTGACAAAACCAGAAGCGCGCATTCCGGTTTGCATGCAGGGTTTTAACCAGAGGCCTAATCACTGGCGCCGGTGCTCGAGGTCGATTGTAGTAAACCGGACATATGAGTGATCATAACGGGTGCCGTGGGTGATCATTGCAGTCAATCTCAGCATTTTACAGCGTTTCAGCTTTGATGTTAGCAGTAGCATCCTTTTTATCGCACTGGGAGTCCCGCTGAGCGCAATAGCTTGCCACCGCCCGGCGTCAGGAACATACTTTTTACTGATCGGCGCCTGGCGCCACCACTGTAAAAGCCTAGATAGTTTTGCCTATGATTCGCGCCATTCAACTGCTGCTGCTATTGGCAGTGAACACCACCTTCGCCCAGGGCAATCCCTCAAGCGACAGTCACGATGCAGGTCGCAGCCTATATCAAGCGCCATTAGCAAACGTCGCTCCGACTATTGATGGCAACGGTAATGACATTGCCTGGGAAAGCGCAGCGTGGCGCCCCATTGATAATATCTGGCTGGGCGGACCGCTGGAAGCGGCGGATTTTAATGGCCGCTATAAACTCACCTGGGACCAACAAAAACTGTATATCCTGGTCGAATTCACTGACGATGTGCTGGTCGACTTTCATCGAGATCCATTAACTCAGTACTGGGATGACGACTGTCTCGAGATTTTCATCGACGAGGATCACTCCGGCGGCAACCATCAGTACAATCACAACGCTTTCGCGTACCACCTGTCACTCGATAACCAGGCCATCGATATAGGCACCGACAAAAATGCGCGCAGCTATAGCCATCACACCCATAGCCAATGGCGCCAGCATCGCAACGATAAAGTGGTTTGGGAAGTCGCTATCGACATCTATACAGACGAATACCGCGACGACTCGAATGACAATCAACCTGTAGCGTTATCAGCGGGAAAAGTCATGGGCTTTATGCTCGCCTACTGTGATAACGACCACAGCGAATTGCGTGAGCATTTTATTGGTTCAGAATTCGCAGCGGGCGATCACAAAGATCGTGGCTGGATTGATGCAGGCCTGTTCGGCACGTTGGAACTGGTTCAATAATTATACCTGCTCCAACACAGAGATATTAAACCGCAACACCCTCCACTTTCTCACCCAGATAGGAAGCGAGGTACTCCGTATGGCTGGGCAGCCCCTGTATTGTTTTATCAACGTTCGACTTAACATGACTGAGAAAGTCAGCTAATTCGCGTTCACTCATGGTGTCGACTAAGGCGTGGTAGCGATCAGGGATAATCCCCTGACCAATCATCACCTGCTGCCAGGAATCGTCAAACAGCTCTGCCGCTTCACGGAAAACATGGCCTGTTTCACGAAATATCCTAATCCGGTGCTCCAACGAGTCGGGGACATCCATATTGCGACAGTGTCGCCAGAAACTGGTGTCGGTTCGGTTGGTGACTTTGTAGTGCAGGATAATGAAGTCGCGAATTCTCTCCATATCAAAATCTGCCTGCTTGTTGAATTCATCGACCTCGGTTTGTTTGATACCACTGGCCGGAAACATTCGCAGAAAACGCACAATATTCTGTTGAATCAGGTGAATACTGGTGGATTCCAGCGGCTCAAGAAAGCCACTGGAAAGACCCACAGCCAGGCAGTTCTTGTTCCATTGCTTCAAGCGCCTGCCGGGACTGAACTTGATCTGTAAGGGATTAGTAAGGGTTTCGCCTTCAATATTGGCCAGTAAAGTTTCACGTGCTTCCTCGTCGCCAATAAAATTACTGCTGTACACAATGCCATTTCCCACCCGGTGTTGCAGTGGGATACGCCACTGCCAACCGGCATCGCGGGCGATTGCGCGGGTATAAGGTATAGGCTCTGATATTGATTTGGTCTGTACTGCTACAGCACTGTCACAAGGCAGCCACTGGGACCAGGATTCGTAGCCAGTGTGCAGGGCCTTCTCGATCAGCATTGCGCGCATGCCAGTGCAATCGATAAAAAAGTCACCTTCGATGATTTTGCCATTATCGAGATTCAAGGAGGTAATGTAGCCGCTCTCTGCATGCGTATTGACGCCAGAGATCTTTCCTTCTTCTCGCTTCACACCGTGCTCTTCGCTCATTTTTCGCAGGTATTTGGCATACAAGGAAGCGTCAATGTGAAACGCATAGTTCAGTCCGTTATTGGGCAGGTGGGCGAACTTTCCTGTTTCAGCCGCGCGGCGCTCCAGGCAGTAATCGCCAAAATCGCCACTGAGGCCAAGCTCCCGCCCCCTCAACCAAAAATGCTGAAAGCCGCAGGCCCAGCAATCCTTGCCGGTGACACCAAACGCGTGAATATAGTCCTCGTTAAGGTCGCCCCAGTTTTCGAACTGAATACCCAGCTTATAAGTGCCCTGCACAGCGGCCATGAATTCATCTTCAGGGATACCCAGCAGACGATTGAAAAATAGCATTGTCGGAATGGTGGCTTCGCCAACACCAATGGTGCCAATCATCTCTGATTCCACCAGCGTGATGTCCAGATTCTTGCCCATCAATTTGGAAATCGCAGCAGCGGCCATCCAGCCGGCGGTGCCGCCGCCAGCAATGACTATTCTTTTTATCGCGTTATCTTGCACAGTATCACCAGTCGTTTTTCAATTAGGGCCAGATTAGCTTTCCAGCCTGCTTCGCAACATCGTCCGAAGTTGTTTTAGTGTAGACGCATCCATTGGACCGAGTATGCCTCGACTGCCCTCGGGTATATGCTCGTGAGAGCTCTCGCCAGCTTCGTGGTCGAACAAAAAATATTCGAATATGGCACGCCAGGACTGCTTTTGTGCGTCCGGCATGCCGTTAAGGGCAAGCAAGCCATGAATGATGGCATCCATAGGGCTTCCCTGCGCCTGCGCTGCGCCCTTCCACCAGTAGTTCACCAGCACATTAAAATCATCCAGGCCCTCGACCTGGTGCCACCAAAGCGAGGGAATAAACAGCGCATCGCCCGGTTCAAGCTCAGCCACCAGAGCACTAGCCTGCGCCTCCCGATAGCGCGGAAAACGCTCATAGTCCGGATTTTGCGAATCCACCAGACTAATCACCTGCCCAGCGGGGGTAAAGTCTACCGGTCCGACATACAGGTTACTGATTTGCTCAGGGGGAAACAGCGTGAATCGTCGCCTCCCCGCTACTACGGCGGCGATGTTATCCGGATAGTCAAAATGAGCCGCAATACGCGCCCGAGAGCCCATCCAGATTGAAACCAGTGGGTTGGGAACATCGAGCTCAAGCTCGTTCTCGTCCAGCATCCCGGGGAATATGGTTTTTACCGCAGTGGAGCCGACATAAACTGAAGACCGGTCAGACTCGCCGCCCAAAGACCTGAACTCAGTCAAGGCCGCCTGGAGCGAAACGTTAACTCGCTCGAAATTCAGGCCCGTTAGATTCTCGTTATAAAAAAAGCGCCCATTGATCTCCGGAGCACCTCGAAAAGCCACGATAGTTTGCTCACGAGAAAACCGGGAAAGGTAATCGATACTTGCTGAATCAGCTTCTTGACCGGCTGCTACCAGCGGCCAGTGAGCAACAAGGCCCCTTAATAGCAGCGGTCGACGACCCTGTAAAACGTCATCGGGAATAAGCCCGGGACGTTCCACTATCACCTCTTCCACCTTGTTTACTATTGCTGACATCCTACCTTTACAGTTCGTTTAACCCGACTAAACCCGCGCATTTTTGAAATTAACAAGATTGCGAATACTGGAGAATGACGCAAGGATCATGTATGCCGCCTGCAAGATGCCTGCACGACTGAATTCGCTGAGCGTGTCTCCATCGAGTGCCGCCAACTTTTCTTCGTTTAGCGTATAGAAACCTTCCATCTTATGCTGCACATCGTTGTCCAGTTTGATATCGAGGCTGAATGGCTCGATGAGGTCGTGTCTCTGCAGGGCCTCGCAAAATTGCTGAATTTCCGCCTGCCCCTGATCAATGCGCTGCAGCACCTCGGCAATGTGATCGGTGTAATTGGAGTTGCCGCCAAAAGGCTGGAACAGGGGCTCGCCGGCAGACTCGCTTACCCTGGAATCATCGACATCGATAGAAATCACCATCTTCTTTTGCCGCTCCGTGCCGCTGCCGCTCTCCTGAAAACCGATGAGAAAAGGACCGCGCGCAATCATCAAGGGCAGATAGGCTGCATTCCAACCCTTGTCTCCAAGATACAAATTTTCGTTCTTTTCCAGGCCCAGCATAGCCATGGGCAGGAAGCGTCCACTCGCCTCGTCTTTATGCAGGAATATGGGATACTCGGCCTGCAGGTCCCGAAACTCTGAAGGCATAGCAAGTACGCACATGATGTTATTGCCGGGATACGCAGACGGCTGCGTCAATACACGCAGATTCTTATGATCGACGTTGTTCAGGATCTCGTGCTTACTCATTTCGGTAGTCTCAATTTTTTGGCATCGGCGTGCTGCCCGGTTTATCTCAATGCATCAAGCAGTGCCCGATTACTCGGCAAACCGCCCATGAAGCGGTTTACCTGCTGGCTATTTTCGCTGCGATACTTCTGCAAACGTTCGATAACATTGTTATTGGCCGCCGCGTAAGGATAGTGCGTCCTGAATCCCATTCCGTAAAGCACGTATTGGTAGCTGGCCGCAGTGAATATCTCTTCGTTTTGTGGAAAGTCGTTTCGTGTAGGCGTTCTGTAGCGCCACCAGGCAAGCAACTCCTGCAGCCTTTCTGGAATGGTGCTAGCGTCCCTGTGATCATGCCAGTAATCGCTGTCCGACCTGTCTGACAACACATAATGTAGTTTCAGGAAATCGATTATGCGGTCCCAGCGATAACGAAATCCGTCATTGAATCGGTTTGCCGCCGACTCCATCAACGAGCGATCACCAGGAAGGTTATCGCGTATCATCGCAGCAGACTGCTCCACCATTGCCAACGCAGATGCCTCTAAAGGCTCAATAAACCCCGACGACATACCCACGGCAACACAATTTTTGTGCCAGAAAGCGGAGCGATGTCCCGGGTTAAAGCGCAGTTGGCGAAGCTCGGCAGTCGCCGCGGCCTGCGAACCCATGAGGGGGCCCAGGTAACTGCGCAGCTCGGCTTCGGCCTGATCATCACTACTGTGACTACTTGAATAAACATAACCAATGCCTCGCCGCGTCGGCAGGCCGATATCCCATATCCAACCGGCTCGCCTGGCTGTCGACAATGTCACCGATGCAATGGGCTGATTCTGTTCACGGTATGGGACCTGCACAGCCAGGGCGCGGTCATTAAACAGCACCGACGAGCGACTCTCAAATTCAATGCCGAAGTGTTTGCCAAGCAATACCGAGGCCGATCCGGAGCAATCGACAAACAGGTCTCCACTGATCGGCCCGCTACGCCGGCAATCCAGCGCTGCTATGGATCCATCTTCTGCCGGGACAACCGCGTTGACATGATCGAGCACATGCCGCACACCCAGTTTTTCTACACAATGCTGGCGCAGTAGTTCACCGAATTTGCCCGCGTCCAGATGATAGCCGTAGTTCAATACCGCCGCGTAGTCAGGGGTGCCGCTTTGCTTGGGCGCCAGGCTCGCATCACATATGGCGGTCTGGGCACTAGCGAACGGGCCAAAGCCCTGCTCATCACCACTGGCATGCCAGAGCGCCGCTGAGTCGGCGTCGAAGAAATGCAAGGGCAGTGAGAATGGATGGTAGTAGCTCTCCTCATCAAGGCCTGAACGCCAGGCAATGAATTTCGAACCTTGTTTGAAAGAAGCATCGCATTCACGCAAGAACCGGGTTTCGGTAATGCCGATTTTGCGCAGCGTTTCACGCATAGTCGGCCAGGTACCTTCACCCACGCCAATGGTCGGCACATCGGGAGATTCAACCACGGTGACAGTAAGACTCTGGCCATACTCCGCAGCCAGGACCCCAGCGGTTAGCCAGCCGGCAGAGCCGCCACCAAGAATCACCAACTGGGAAATTGCGTTATTCACTGAACATAACCTTGATGCCACATGACTTTTACTCGACCTCTGGTCACCAGCGAAATAACAGACCCCGGAAAGCGCTATTTACTCAAACCTGACCCACAATCATGGTAGCAGAAGACAAAGCAGCCGCGATATACGCGGCTGCTTGTTGGTCGTCTGTCGTGATTAAAAACACGGTCAGAACTGGTAACGAACTCCAATGCTATAACGAGCACCGTTTTGAATAGCACCAATCACCATATTTTCATGACGTCCGTAGAGTCGCTGAGTCTCGTCGGTAATGTTGATGCCTTCAGCCAATACTGAGAAGGAATCGTTAATCTGGTAGCTCAGATTAATATCCCACTGACCGTAGTCTTCAGTATAGATGGGGTTTCTTTCATTGTTGCCATCCAGGGTATTGGTGAGGAAATCGTCACGCCAGTTGTAGGCAATACGAGCCTGGAATCCGTAGTTATCGTAGAAGCCGATAACGTTGTAGGAATCACTCAAGCCAAGCAAGGCAAACTGGTTTTCAACGCCCTCGCCTTTGTTGGAATTGAAGTCATCATACTCAATATCACCATCGACACTGGTGTAGTTCAGCAGCATTCCGAATCCGGATTCACCGAACATGTGCTGCAGCGCAATTTCCCAGCCGTCGATTGTCGCTTCTTCCACGTTGGTTGGCGTGATCAACGAGAACACAGTAGACGGATCACCAAGGGCAGCACTACCAACTACGGGTGCGCCATACTGCGCCTCCATATAGGCCCGCACCTGTGCGGCATCGCTGGTACCCAATGCTGCAACCGCGTCATCGTATCTCGGTCCCTGAGCCGGGTGGGCCAGGTCGAAGGATGTGGCATCTACTGTCGTGTTACCGATGAAGTTCTCTACGTCTTTACGATAGTACCCAACGGAGAAGTAGCTACCCTCCGAGTAATACCATTCAGCAGAAAAATCCAGGTTAGTTGACTCAAATGGATCCAGATCGGTATTACCGCTGTTGCCTGTACCGCCGTTAAAGCGTACCGGGTTGTTGATCGTAGTACCGCCTTGCAGGTCGCCATAAACAGGCCGGGTAATAGTGACACTGGAGGAAGCCCTCAAGACCACGTCTTCCCTTACCTCTATATCAAAGTCGATATTAGGCAACCAGTGGTCGTAACCGCCTTTCTGCTTGGAGAAGCCGGTCTCCTCGAAAGTCGCGGAGAACTCATTATCAGCAACCCACGCCAACTGGGTGTACTGAGGCACGAGAGCCTCCGACTCGACATCTGTATCTTCCCAGCGCAAACCCAGCGTCAGGTGCATCGGCATGGCCATATCTTCCCAGCCAAAGTTGACCTGGCCATAAACGGCCGACTGTTCCTCATCTACAGTCCTGTCGGTTGTGTAGTTGGGATCAGCACAGAGTACGGGACCACAGGGACCAAGCGACTCGCCGTTAGCCGTTGCTATATCAGCAATGGCACTGCGCATGCCGTCAAAGCTTGCTTCATAGTAGTAGGGTTCCATTGCATCGCTGGACGCACCGGAGAACTCATCGAACTGCGCACCCAGTCGACGTCGCTGAAAAAGTGCATCGTCATACTGCGACGCGTCACCATAGCCACCCCAAGTGTCGCGCTGGGCAACGGAGTAAGCTGAACGGTTACTGGATTCAACCATAGAGACACCGAAATCGATGCTACTGACCACTGAGTCGTCGAACGTAAACACGCCGTCGAAGCGGGCCTGCTCGATCTCATGCTTCATATAGCTGTTGCGGAAGCTGGTACCCGAGGTCAGCATCTTACTGGGGTCCATTCCCTTGCCGTCGATGTAGCCGAACTTGGTCAAAGGGAGATCCCTGCTGTAGTCAGTCGTGGTCAGGTTTCGATTGAACTGAACGCCGGAAATGATGTTGTTACTGCCTCGGTCATCCTTGGCTCCGTTTTCCGCTTCAGAGTCGTGGTAGTCGAAAGTCAGCATCAGTTGCTCGGTTGCCCACCATTCCAGATTAAGGCCGATGGACTTGTTTTCGTTGGTGCGACCAAAATCACCCGCACCAAAGGTAACGTCTGCTTCGGTGTTATCCGAGTAAATCACGGGCGCCACTACAGAGCCGTTGCCTGAACCCTGGGTGAACTCACCGGACACAGGGTTACCATTGAACCAGGCACCCATATCGTGGTTTTGCTGCTCTATATCGAGTTCAGAGTAGGTGTAATCGAGGGTACCGGTAAAATTATTAGTGGGGGCCCACTGCAATGCCAGCTGGGCATTGATGCGCTCACGCTGGATCTGGGTAAACTGGTAGTTGATGTTGCGCGGGACGGAATACACGTCGCCCGGCTGCGGGGGATTAACAAAGCTATCCGAATCGGGCGGAATAGAACCCCAATCGCCCTGACCGCCGGGTATTGTGTACCAACCGGAAGAAGTCTGTCCTTTAGCGAAGCCGCTGTCGCGCTCGGAGTAGCTACCTGTTATTGCCACACCAAACGTGTCGTCGGCGAATGTCTGTGCGTAAATGCCGGATATTTCCGGCGTCCAATCATCGCCGTCTTCATTCGTCGTGTCGTGATTTGCCTTGGCGCTCAGGTTAAGCGTTGTTTCGCGCACATCCAGCGGACGAATGGTCTTGATATTGATAACAGAACCGATACCACCGGTAGTCAGGTCTGCACGACCCGTTTTAAACACCTCAACGCCGGAAACACTCTCCGCCGCAAGGTTAGCAAAATCATAGGAACGAGAAGCCGATACCGTCGTGTCTTCAATATTTGCAGCCGGCATCTGGCGACCGTTGAGCGTAATCACGTTGTAATCCGGGCCGAAGCCACGCACGGTGACCTTGCTGCCCTCGCCATTGACCCGGTCGATAGAGACACCGGTAATACGCTGCAGTGATTCCGCCAGGTTGGTGTCGGGCATCTTGCCGATGTCTTCGGCGGAAATTGCGTCTACCACACCCTGGGAGTCACGTTTGATATCCATGGACCGTTCATAACTGCCGCGAATACCAATAACCACCACTTCTTCGAGCACCATGGGGCTATCAGCTGAGGCGGTGCCCTCTTGCGCCGATACCATGCCAGCGCCGCCCATCAGTGAACAGGAAGTGATCGCCGTCGCGAGCAAACTTCTTTGGAAGGGAATTCTACTCATCAATCTATCTCCAGACTTTCTTATCGTTAAGTGTGAGAAGTATTTATTCGTCGCTTTTCCAAGCAACTTTTTTATCTGATGCGTACCATCCCAGAGTGCTGCGGGGCGAGCTAGGAATATCCGATAAGCCGGACTGTCGACGGGACAACAGGGACACTTCGGCGGGACAAGCCGTCGGCTACCGGTCTTCAGGCCTGGGTTGAAGCCCAATACACCAGGGCCGGAAGCTGCTTCATTCTGGCAGCCAACGTGGACATTTCGTACTCATGGAGGTCGCACAAACCATGGGCAATCCGGTTATTGAGAGGCGCAAGCCATTTCTGCTCCAGATGCCCCGGGCCCAGCAAACAGCCCAGCACTGAGCCCGCCGTGGCCCCAAAGCTGTCAGTATCATTGCCCTGGCTTACCTGGATACAAATGCCCTGGCCCACACTCTCAGCAAATTTGAGCGTATTAATTAGGGTGCCAATTTCCTGGTACATCTGGCAATGAGTGTATTGCTGGTAACGTCCATGAATAGACTGGTAAGCCTCCTGCCAATTGTCTGCGCTGGTCACCCTATCCAGTGAATCCGTAATAATCGCAGCCAGGCGGCTCCGGGCCGGAATTCTTTTTAACGCCAGCTCCACCAACTCCAAGCGGGCATTACCTCTAAGGTCGCTGCCGGCTGTGTGGCAAAGCGCGATCAGGGCTGCGACAAACATAGCACCATAAACACCCGTGCGCGTATGGGTCAGCGAAGCATCCTTGAACGCCAGCCAGGCCGCCAGATCGGGGTTTCCAGGGCAGGCATAGCCATAAGCGTCCACCCGAATCATTGCGCCGCAGGACTCGTCGCCAGGATTTAACATCAACACATCGTGGTAGGACGAAAAATCCGTCTGCTTCAACACATGATGCTGCTCTAACCCCAGACCCAACAGGGCGCTGCGCTCTGCCCCCCAGGTCCATAGCGGGGGCATATTCATTGCCCAGAGCCGCGCCAACTGTTCTTGTTCAAACTCGTCGCCGAACTCCTCCAATAGCAACATGCCGATCAGGCTGTAATGAATATCATCATCCGCTACGGCACAATTTAGCGCCTCACGCACAGTGTCGCCCGCAGATTCGTGGCGACGACCCAAGGCACCGAGGAAAGCCTCAGAAACATAATCTTCAAGCGGCCATTCGCCACAGGCCGTGCCCGCCGCGCGCAACTCCTCCAGAGTCGGGTCCACCTCTATGGGCTTGCCTAACATGCATCCGCAGAGCGAGCCCAGGAAAGCGCTCTCCACATTCTCCGCTGCAAGCGCCAGATCCGGTTGCTGCCAGCTTCTTCGCAGATCGAGCAATGGGGACGCTTCGCAAATCCCGGACCAATCCAGAGGTTCACTGTAAGTCCAGTCGGGCCGAGTGTCCGGCGAGCGAAGTTCCAATGCCAGCGCATAGAGAGCGTCATAGCTATCGGCCGCTGCCTCGATACGCTGAGTAAACCCGTCAATATCAAGGTCGCAGCCCTGCTGGACGCGCTGGCGCAGTACCTGCTTCACAAGCTGTTGCAGGGACTTTTTACGTATCAGCATGACTGCTTCACCGACATGATTGATTAGCCAAAAGCTCCACCTTACAGCAAGCCGTCGCTTAACGTCCCCCTCATCCCATCATCAGTCCACTTGGGCGAATTAAAATGGCATGCCGCTGGGGGATCACTAAAATCCGCTACAGAGACTGACTTCTCCGTGCCCGCGTGCCGCCGAGAAAACAACCTCCGCCAGCCATCAAGGCGGGACATACTAATAAGGAACAGCCAGAATATGCCCCAGAGTTCTAGTTTAGCCATAGACACAGGTGACGCGATGAGCGCAGACCAAAGAGCACAGCAACTCCTTTCCGAAATGACCCTGGAAGAAAAAATCGGCCAGATGAGCCAGGTCAATGGCGGTGGATGGGACCTCCATGACGCGATTCGTCATGGCCAGATTGGCTCTGTGCTCAATGAAGTCGACGTTGATAAGGTGAATGAGCTGCAGCGCATTGCCGTCCAGGAGAGTCGCCTGCGAATCCCCCTGTTGATTGGCCGTGACGTTATCCATGGCTTCAAAACTATCTTTCCGATACCTCTGGGCCAAGCTGCGAGCTGGGATCCTCAAGTGGTTGAAACTGGCGCGGCGATCGCCGCGACAGAAGCGGCCTCTACCGGAGTCAACTGGACGTTTGCTCCCATGATCGACATTACCCGAGATCCTCGTTGGGGCAGAATCGCCGAAAGCCTGGGAGAAGACCCTTATCTCTGTGGTGCGCTTGGCGCCGCGATGGTGCGTGGCTTTCAAGGTGAAAAGCTATCTGATAACCACTCCATTGCCGCCTGTGCCAAACACTTTGTTGGTTATGGCGCGGTTGAGGGTGGCCTGGATTACAACACCGCAAACATTCCCGAGAATGAACTGCGCAATGTTTATCTGCCCCCATTCAAGCAGGCGCTGGACACCGGAGTGTCCACCTTTATGTCATCGTTCAGCGACCTGAACGGCGTACCTGCTGCAGGCAATGAATTCCTGATGCGCCAGATCCTGCGCGAAGAGTGGAAATTCAACGGTTTTGTGGTCAGTGACTGGGATGCGATTCGCGAGCTGACCGTGCATGGTTTTACAGCCAATGACCGGGACGCGGTTCAGGAAGCAATGAATGCTGGTATCAACATGGAAATGGCCAGCACACTTTACAAGGAACACCTTCCATCACTGGTAGCGGAGGGTGAAATAGATGAAGCAGAGCTGGATTCAATGGTTTTCGGCATCCTGAAATTGAAGTATGAACTGGGCTTATTTGAAAATCCCTTTACCGACCCCGAGCAATTCCCCCAGCTGGTCAACTCGAAGCACCTGAAAGCCGCGCGAGATGCCGTAGTACGCAGCTGCGTACTGCTGAAGAACCACGAGCAGACCCTGCCTTTGTCTCGTGACGAGCTGGGCTCTGTCGCCGTTATCGGGCCTTTGGCGGACGATGGTTATGAACAACTGGGCACTTGGGTTTTCGACGGCGATGCTCGCCACAGCCAAACCTGCCTGCAAGCCATGCACAACCTGGCGGGAAATGCATTTGAGGTGCGCTGGGCGAGCGGCATGGCCTCGTCGCGCAGCCACAGCCTCGATGGCCACAGTGAGGCGGTCCAGATTGCCGCTGAGTCCGATGTTGCGATCATGTTCATGGGCGAAGAATCGATTCTATCGGGCGAGGCCCACTGCCGCGCAGAAATCGACTTACCTGGCAGCCAGGAAGCCTTGATCAAGGAAGTTGCCGCTACCGGCACGCCGATTGTGCTGGTCGTATTGGCAGGCCGTCCCCTTACCCTGGGCTGCATTCTGGATGATGTCCAGGCGGTACTTTATGCCTGGCACCCGGGCACGATGGGCGGACCGGCCATTATCGACCTGCTGTTTGGTGAAGCCATGCCATCTGGCAAGTTGCCGGTGTCTTTCCCGCGCATGGTGGGCCAGATACCGATTTATTACGCCCGCAAAAACACCGGCAGACCTCCAAGCCACGACAACATCACTCATATCGATGAGATCGATGGCCGTGCGGAACAAACCTCGTTGGGAATGTCAGCCTTTCACCTGGATGCGGGGTTCACGCCGCAGTTTCCCTTTGGCTTTGGGCTGTCCTATACCCATTTCGAATATCGAGATCTGGAGCGATCGGCTGAATCGATCGCCATGGGTGAAACAATCACTCTTTCGGCGACAGTGCAGAACTGCGGCGACTGTGCCGGCGAAGAAATCGTCCAGCTATACATTCGCGATTTGGCCGGTAACGTTACCCGGCCGGTAAGAGAATTAAAGGGGTTTCGCCGCGTACATCTGGCACCCGGCGAGCGCAAAAAAATTAGCTTCGAAGTGCATACTGAAGAACTTGCCTTCCACAATCGGAAAATGCAGCTGGTTACCGAACCGGGAGGATTTCACGTCTGGATCGGCGGAGACTCCAACGCCCCACTGTGGAACGAGTTTGAAATCCGTGACTGATCATGACTAGCCTCAACGTCACCACTCGTACTGCCCTGATTGCCGCACTGGGCGGCTTTCTTATGGGCTTCGACGCATCGGTGATCTCCGGCGTGGTCGGTTTCATCGAGCTCGAGTTTTCACTCAGCAAGATCGAACTGGGTTGGTCGGTTGCCTCATTAGCACTTGCAGCTACGTTTGCGATGCTCGTCGCCGGCCCACTGAGCGATCGCTTTGGCCGCAAACCTGTTTTGCGCGCGGCAGCAGTATTGTTCGCTATTTCTGCGCTGGCATCGGCAATCGCGCCCGGTTTTCCATCGCTTGTCATCGCGCGCATCATCGGTGGACTGGGCGTGGGTGCTGCACTGATTATTGCCCCCATGTATATTGCCGAGATCGCGCCGGCCGCCAGCCGCGGCCGAATGGTCTCTATTAACCAGCTGAATATCGTCATCGGAATTTCAGTGGCGTTCTTCAGCAACTATGTCATTTTGAATCTGGGCGAGTCGGGCATGGCCTGGACGCAGACGGTGCTGCTCGATAACCAGACGTGGCGCTGGATGCTTGGCGTCGAACTGGTTCCCGCTCTGCTGTATTTTTTCTGCCTGAGGTTCGTTCCTGAAAGCCCACGCTGGCTGGCAATGCGGGGCAACGAACAGCCAGCCCTGAACGTACTGGGCTTGTTCAATACCGAAGAGCAAGCTGCAGCTGAGTTACAACTGATCAACCGCAGTCTCGAATCCGATGCAACAGCGTCCACAGGAGGGTTCACAGACTTGCTTGAGCCCACGCTGCGCAAGGTCATGATCATCGGATTGATCGTTGCAATTTTGCAGCAAATCACTGGAATCAACGCGGTCTTTTTCTATGCCCCGATGATTTTTGAACAGTCCGGCATCGGCACCGACGCCTCGTTCATGCAAGCTGTCCTGGTCGGCCTGACTAATCTGGTCTTTACCATTGTAGCCATGGCACTGATCGACAAGCTGGGGCGCAAGCCGCTGCTGGTTTTCGGTGTCGCCGGCATGGCCATCAGTATGTTTCTATTGAGCTGGGGATTTGACCAGGCAAGTTACACCATAGACAGTAGTTTGCTTGACGGCCTGCCCGACGACATCAATATAGCCGCGATCGAACCACTGGCAGGCACAACCTATGACAGCGACCTGAACTTTCGTTCGGCACTCTCTGATCAGCTTGGACACGACAAATTTTTGCGCAGCGAATCCTACCTGCTCAGCAATGCGATCAATATTCAACCGGGAATAATCCTGGCGGGCATTCTGGGCTTCGTAGCCTGTTTTGCAGTCTCGATCGGACCGGTTATGTGGGTGCTTTTTTCAGAGTTGTTTCCCAATCGAGTGCGCGGTGTCGCTATTTCCATCGTTGGACTGGTGAATTCGGCAGTCAGCTTTCTGGTGCAGTTACTGTTTCCATGGCAGCTCGCTAACCTCGGCAATGCCTCGACATTCCTGATGTACGGCGTTTTTGCCCTATTGGGGCTGGGACTGGTTCTCTGGCTACTGCCAGAAACCCGGGGTAAGACACTGGAGGAGTTGGAAACAGACTTGGTAGGCCATTGAGAATGAGGACCCACAACCGAGTCTAGCTCCCTCACTACAATGTTTATACTGACCGTTAATGGCACATGAAAAATGAATCAAGCAATCAAAATATCTCAAGGGCTGATCCCTATGAATACTGAGTTGGAACAAAAAGTTGAGGCGCTACTGGACCAAATGACCCTCGCTCAGAAAATCGGTCAAATGGTGCAGACCGAGCGCATGGCGATAGAGCCCGAACAGGTAAAGGCATTCCATATCGGCTCCATACTCAGTGGTGGTGGATCCTGCCCCGGCGACAACCAGGTAAACGACTGGGTTGATATGAACGACGCCTACTGGATGGCATCCATGGAAGCGGATGGTGATCACCTGGCCATTCCCATTATCTATGGGGTAGATGCTATTCACGGCCACAACAACGTCAGTGGAGCGACTATTTTTCCCCACAACATTGGCCTGGGCGCAACCAGGGACGATGACTTGATGAAGCGCATCGCTCAGGTCACGGCAAAGGAGATTCTCGCCACCGGTGTTGACTGGACCTTCGCCCCCACTTTGGCGGTAGCCCGCAACAATCAGTGGGGCCGCACTTACGAAAGCTATTCTGAAAACCCCGAAATTGTAGGCTCATACTCCGGAGCTTTTGTCGACGGTCTGCAAGGTGACCTGGGAGATGACTCAGTGGTTGCCTGCGTAAAACACTGGGTGGGCGATGGCGGCACCACCGAAGGTATTGACCAGGGGGACACACGAATCAGCGAGTCAGAACTGGAGCGCGTGCATATCACACCCTACTATCCGGCGATCGAAAACGGCGTGCTAACCGTGATGGCATCCTTCAATAGCTGGAACGGCGACAAGTGCCACGGTCACCAGTACCTGCTGAGCTACGTGCTGAAAGAGCGAATGAATTTCAACGGCTTTGTCATTTCCGATTGGGATGGTATCGACTATCTGTCAGAAAGCTATTTCGAGGCCGTCGCAAAAGGCACCAACGCGGGCATTGACATGTTTATGGTGTCCGAACACTGGCAGCACTTTATCGATCACCTGACCCACCATGTGGTTCAAGGCACTGTGCCCATGTCACGCATTGATGATGCGGTGCGCAGAATTCTGCGCGTTAAATTCGCTTTCGGCCTCTTCGAAAAGCCCAGGCCCAAGGCACGTCCCTGGTCCAACGACGACAGCTTCGGCGGCGATGCGCACCGGGAAGTGGCCCGGGAGGCCGTGCGCAAATCGCTGGTTTTACTGAAGAATGAAGAACAACAACTGCCGCTGGCGAAAAGCCAACGCATTCTGGTCGCTGGAAAAAACGCCGACAATATAGGTCACCAGTGCGGCGGCTTTACCATCGCCTGGCAGGGCACCTCCGGCAACGAGTTTGTTCTCGGCGGCACCTCAATCTGGCAAGGCATTCGTGATGTGGCTCCCAATGCAGTCATGAGCAACGACGGCAAAGGCGAGGATGCAGATCCTGCGCTACACGACGTAGCCGTGGTGGTTATCGGCGAAAAGCCCTATGCCGAGGGTATGGGTGACATCCGCACCGGCGATGACGTGATTGTTCAGGCCGGCTCCCAGATCAAAGGCCTGCTCAAGGTACTGGAGCCTTACGGGGACACAATGGTTTTGGCGGACCTGCACCCCGAAGACCTGCAAACCATCACCAACATCACCTCGCGCGGTGTGCCGGTCGTCACGGTCATGCTCTCGGGAAGGCCCCTGGTGATCAACCCGGAGCTTGACGCATCGTCAGCGTTTGTTGCTGCCTGGCTTCCCGGCTCTGAAGGCCAGGGTGTCTCGGATATGCTATTTGGCGACCATGACTTTACTGGCAAGCTGTCATTCTCCTGGCCGCGCAATACTGTAGAAACACCACACATTGGGGATGACGACTACGACCCGCTATTCGCCTATGGCCATGGCCTGCATTACAACCAGAGGCATTAAGTTGACTCTCGCTGTATGAATTCAAAAGGGTACATAGTCGCCGATATAGGCGGCACCAACGCACGTTTCGCCTGGGTAGACACTGCTTCTGACACGCTGGGCAACGTGCAGGTGTCTCCCTGTGCTGAATTTCCCTTCCTGGTCGATGCCATCAAAGCTTACATCGCCGGTCTGGGCACCCATACGATATCAGGTGTGTGCCTGGCAGTGGCCGGACCTGTTGATACCGACCCCATCGACCTCCCCAATAATCACTGGACATTCAGGCGGGAAGAGCTTGCGCAATCCCTGGGCGTCCCGGTCAAAATTATCAACGATTTCAGCGCCCAGGTGCTGAGCATTGCCAGTCTGGAAAGCCACGAGTTACGCTGGCTAGGCCGGGCTCGCCCGTCAGCTGAGGGGGTTACGGCAGTTATCGGGCCCGGCACCGGTCTGGGAGTATCTGCCTTGATGCCCTCGGGAGACATCTTGCCCTCTGAAGCCGGTCACATTGGCTTCGCCCCTGTTGACCAGCATCAATCCGACTTGCTTGAAGTACTGCGCAAGCGCTACCAGAGGGTATCCGCCGAGCGCATATTATCCGGACAGGGACTGGCCAATCTTTACTGGGCCAACAGCCATTTACAGGGACACTGTCGAGAGCTGCCTGCGGCGGAAGTAAGCGCAGGCGCTAGAGCCAATGACCCGCTTTGCCGCAAGGCAATAGAAGATTTCCTGGCAATACTGGCCGCCTTTGCTGGCGATGTCGCATTAATGACCGGCGCCAGCCGGGGCGCCTATATCTCCGGCGGCATTGTGCCCCGGCTGCTGGATTTTTTGGATGAAGACGTATTCCTCAGCCACTTTCGTGCCAAGGGACGCTTCCGCGACTTCAATACAGTCATTCCACTGGCGATAGTACTCGCTGAACAACCGGGGCTGCGTGGCTGTGCACGCGCTCTGGAACTCGAGGTATAGGCCCCCGATCCGGGCCTTCTGATCGCGGTATCAGTCCTCTTGGGCGAGTTGGGCTTGCACAGCCCCTTCGCGCTCCACACAATAGACGCCCAGATAATAAAAGCTGCCCACCGGGGAAATTAAAACTGTCTTCGGCGGAGTATCGACGCAAGGACAGATATGGCCCGGGATCTGCATTACCAGACGCCTGAACAAGACAGAGTACCCCTTACCGAGAAAATTATTTACGGCATCGGAGCCTTCGTTAACAACATTCTGGCGGCAGCGATTGGCGGCATGAGTATCGTACTTAATCTCGGCCTGGGCATGAACCCGGCGTTAGTAGGGTTACTCGGTGCATTACCCCGCTTGATAGATGCCTTCACCGACCCACTGATGGGGTACATCTCAGACCAGACTCGATCGCGCTGGGGCAGACGCAGGCCTTACATTTTCATCGGCGCAATCCTGGTAAGCATTTCCTTCGCCCTACTGTGGCAACTGCCCGAGGGGAAATCGGAAAATTACTATTTTTGGTTCTTTCTAATTGGCTCACTGATCTTCTATCTCTTCTACACCATGTTCGCCACCCCCTGGGTGGCGCTTGGCTATGAGCTTACGCCCGACTATCACGAACGAACCCGGGTCATGGCGGTGCAAAACTTCATGGGCCAACTGGCCTACCTGGTTTCTCCCTGGTTTCTCTGGATCATGCAGCACGAGGGCATGTTTGACGATCTTGCCAGCGGCGCAGCCGGACTGGCTGTCGCCATTGCGATCACCGTTATGATCCTCGGTGTACTGCCAGCCATCTTCCTACGCGAGCGGTATCAGGACCTGGCCGCTGAGGAAATTAACGATGTAGGCACCGGCCTTTCGGAAATGGCAAAAATGTTCAGGGAGAGAACCGTCGATTTCTTCAGGGGCTTTGCAATGACCTTGAAGTTCTCTCCCTTCCTCAAGCTATGTGCGGCGACTTTCCTCGTCTTCAACGGTTTCATGATGGTGGCATCATTTCAGTCATACATCATCATCTACTATGTCTTCGGCGGAGATCAGGAACTGGGCGCTGAGTACGCGGGCTGGTCGGGCACAGTCTCGGCCTTTGGTACTTTCTTTGTCATCTTCTTTATCAGCTGGCTTTCAACAATGATCGGCAAGCGTCGCGCATTCTTCGTAGCCATCGGTGTTTCCATGCTGGGCTACGCATTGAAGTGGGTTTGCTATGACCCGCGCTATCCGCTATTGCTGCTGCTTCCTGCTCCTTTAATCGCCTTCGGACTTGGGGGCTTATTCACTCTAATGGGCTCAATGATCGCCGATGTCTGCGATATGGACGAACTGCAAAGCCACGAGCGGCGCGAAGGCATGTTTGGCTCCATCTATTGGTGGGTGGTGAAGTTGGGTATGGCTGCAGCACTGGCAATCGGCGGCGTTATGCTTAACGCCACCGGGTTTGATGTTGCCCTGGGTGGCGATCAGTCCAGCCAGACACTTTTCTTAATGCGAATGTTCGACATCCTGGTGCCAGTGATTTTCTCCGCGATAGCCATCTGGTTAATTGCCTCCTACCCGATCACAGAGAAAGTCGCCGCTGACGTTCGCGCCAAGTTGGAGCGCAGGCGCGGTGAGGTAGCTTGAAACATCGATGAATGACTCCCGTCTGACCCCTGCGATCGGCTTACAGCTCTACACGGTCAGGGAGCTGATGGAAAGAGACCTGGGTGGAACGCTTGCCGCTATCGCGGCTATGGGTTATTCAGTGGTGGAATTTGCAGGCTACTTCAATCACTCCCCGGCAGAAATAACCCAACTGTTAAATGCTGAAGGCCTGGATGCACCTTCTGCGCATATTGCACCCCAGGCCTTGATAGACCAACCAGAGATGGCACTTGATGACGCGGCAAGCGCCGGGCACAGATACGTGGTTCTACCCGGGTGGGAGGAAGCACTCCGCAATCGGGAAGGCTATTACCAACTTGCCGAACTTCTCAACCAGGTGGGTGAGTTGGCCCGGGCGAGAGGCCTTGGCCTCGCCTACCACAACCATGACTTTGAATTTTCGATCGATGCGGACTGGATACCCTACGATTTCCTGTTAACTCATACCGACCCAAGCTGTGTGAGTTATGAGCTGGACCTTTACTGGGCGATACGCGCTGGCAGGACCCCTGCTGAGCTGTTCTCCACCTACCCGGGACGATTCACCTTGCTGCATGCCAAAGATATGGATGCAAATGGCAGTGAGACCGATATCGGCAAGGGTCAGATTGATTTCGCCAATTTGCTGAGGGCACTCCCACTGGAAACAGTAGAGTACTTATTCGTCGAGCGCGATGAACCTGAAGAACCGATGGCATCTGCAGCACTGGGACTCACAAGATTAAACGCATTATCAGGCGCTTAAAATCAGCCAAAAAAAAGACGGACTGGAAAAGACCAACCCGCCTATTAAAAGTCCCGCCAGGGACACACACATAGTGCCGGGACCGCAAGGCCCGACATGGCTAGAATCTCATTAGATCCGCACTACTTAAAGCCCAATGAGACATGCTGGACTGTTTGCGAGTTAAGGCGGAACCCCGGATAAAAAGAACGTCGATATAGCTCAAACAATCGCCTGGGGAGCGGTCCGTGAACCCAGTTCATTGTCTATCATCAGTAGGCCGTAGCCGTCTTCCTTGACCAGTTTCAGTTTGGAAATAATCTCACCAACGGTGGCTTCCTCTTCAACCTGCTCGTTGACGAACCACTGCAGCAGGTTATAGGTCGCGTGGTCTTTCTCCTTGAGCGCCTGGTCACTGAGATTATTGAGCTTGGCGGTCATCGCCTGCTCATGGGATAGGGATGCCTTGAAAACGTCGAGGATTTTGCCGAATTCACTGGGGGGCTGGGAAATTTCCTTGAGCACCACATGGGCACCCTGCTCCAACAGATAATTGTAAATTTTGGTGGCATGCATCTGCTCTTCTTCGTACTGCTGCTTCAGCCAATTGGCAGCACCATTGAAATCGATATGCGCGCAGTAGGCAGACATCGCGAGGTAGAGGTAGGCAGAAGAGAATTCATCGTTGAGCTGTTTGTACAGCGCTTTCTGCATTTGGTCAGAGATCATGGGAGAGCCTTGTTGTGTAGGTTCACCCATTCTATTGAAGGGCGGCAGCGGATGCCACCGCCCGTGCACCTTACATCTGTGGAATTTCCTCAAAAACAATGGGCAATTCAGCTCGACGATAGCGCTCGGATCGCGCCTGCAGTGTGTCCGCCGCATCATTCAGGTTCATCATGATCACGAAACGTTCCTCGCGAACTCCATCCAGGGTGAACCGTGCCAGCTCATCAAGGTCCTGGAACTGCATCTCGGCGCCAGCGGCCTTCATGGCCTCCTTGAACGCTTCAATGTCCGGAGGCGGCGCCCCTGGCTTTTCTCGCTTGAGCTCGTCCGGGCGGTTACGTTCAGGATTCCAGAGCCCCGTGACCAACACCCCACCCGACGGATAGAACAGCGAGGCTTTCAACTTGGTACCCTCACTTTCCAGTTGGGAAGCGAGGCATTCAGTCATTGCGCACACAGCAGCTTTACTGGAGGCATACACCGATTGATAAGGCAGGCTGGAAATACCGCCATCGCCAGAAGTGGTGTTAATGACGTAACCCTCCTCGCCACCGGCAATCATTCTCGGCACGAAGGACTGGATTCCATGGGCGATGCCCATCACGTTAACGCTGTAAATCCAGGCCCAGTCATTGGGTGTGGTTTCCCAGATATTGGAAGAAGGCGCCGCTACGCCGGCATTGTTGAACAGCAGGTGACAAGCGCCGTGCTGGTCGTAAACATAGTCCGCCAGCGCATCCAGCGATTCTGGTTTGCGCACATCGACTTTAAAAGCACTCACCTGACGGCCTTCGCCGCTGCACTCATCAACCGCTGCCTTGAGAGCGCCGTCTTCCACGTCGGCAATCACTACCTTGGCGCCTTCATCCAGCAGGGACTTGACCAGTGCCTTGCCAATGCCGCCGGCACCACCGGTGACCACTGCTACTTTATTGGAAAAATCCTGCATGTTGTTACTCCTGAGACAGAATGGGGAGCCTATAGTCCCACAATGGAGGGTGCGGAACAGTGTCCGATGCGATCCCCGGGAGTGACCAATTCAATCACTCCGGGAGACCTGAAAGGGATAGGGGAAAACTAGTTTCGGGGAAAATTCACTTTCAATGAGAGCTGGGCGCGCACATCGTAGCCATCGTCACCGCTCACATCGACACGCTCACCCCACAACAGCTCGCCACCGATCATGACGCCCTCTGTTGGGTAGTGCAGCAGGTTGATCTGGGCGATCTGACCCTCTTCAAACTCGCTGCCCGCCTGACCTTTGGTGGTATCAAGATTAATGCTGCTCCAGCCTACCGAAGAGGACCACTGGTCGTTCCAATAGTGGTCGTAATAGGCAACCACACCCAGAATCGGCACCGCTTCAGCGGTATTACCCACGCGCTGGTTCTTCGCTGGTGCAAGGTCTACGCCACCATCGTTCATGTAGTTACCGATGCCCTCACCGTAGACCACTTGCAGCTTGAGCTTGTCCTGGCCAAACGTATTAATGACCGTGCTGGCGTTAAGTCCCCAGCCGAATTCAGAGTCTTTTTTGCCAGTGTCGAGACGCTCATAGCCCAACTCCCGGGCAATACCAGCTAGTTGCCAGTGTCCCCAATCATTGTTGCTGCGATAGCGCACAGTCAGGTCGGGAAGTTCGTTGTGCTTCTTGATGACATCATCAAGCACCGCGTCACAACTGTCGTCTTCAGTAATCTCGCTGCACTCATCCCTGAACTTACCGACGGTAAGCGCTGTATCCGGATTCTCAAGGGCGATAGAGAATTCATTGTTATCCATCGGGAAGGTGTAACGCATCTGCTGATTGCGGTAGAACACCATGCCAGTTGGGCCCCAGTAATCGATGGTATTGGGGAAAACATCCGCGTCCATGAAGTTGGACCAGGTCTGTCCCATGCCAAAGTTATTGAGCGTCGCCCAGGCGTGTCGCAGTCGCGGTGTAGTCTGGCCGGCATCGCCCCCCACGCCAAACAGTTCGCCTTCCAGTAAAGCGGTTACCTTGCCAACCGGCGTATCGTAGTCCGCCTTAATGCCCAGTCGCGATTGGCGCACACTGAAGACAAACTCACCGTCCTGCCCGTACTGACCGTCCTGCGTGGGTATGGTCGACACCCTCAAGGTATCGTTCCAATCCGGGTCAACGCGCTTAAAGTCGTAAATGGCATCGGCCATCACGAAACCATAAACATCAAAGCCCAGACCGCCAGCACTACCCTCACTCACCCCTTCAGCTCCAGACTCGAGCTCTTTCGGTTGCGCATGATACTGCGCTGTAACCACTTGCTCGGTCTGGACCGTCTTGAGCTGCTGCAGTTCTTTCTGCATCATCTCCAGAGTCTGCTGTTGCTGCTCCAGCATGACGCGCTGCTGTTCGAGCTGCTGCTCCAACATGCGAATGGTGTCATCGTCGGTGGCCGCATTCACGGACAGGGTGCCTATCGCCAGGGAAACAGCGAGTGGAAGTATCTGCAGGTGCCGATTCATATGATTGAATTCCTTTATATTTTTCCTGCGTTCACTGTAGTCCGCTGCGATTGATCTGGCAACCGACCCAGTCTGGAATTCAATACTAGTGGCACTGCATTAAACAGCCCCGAACTGGCGTCGCGGGGGCTGTTTTGGTCAACGGGCGCGGCGATTAATCCAGCAGTTCAGGCTGCTCGGCAACAATCACATCATAGAGCGGCTGAAAGCTGAACCAGCCAGCGATGGGTGAGCCGACCGTTTCACGCGTTTGCAATGCAATCTCATGGGTAATCGGCTTTGGTGAACCGGCAGCCTCGGCCAATAATTGCGCCTGGCAGGTGCGCTCCATGGTGATGTACCACCAGGCAGCGGCATCGATCGTCTCGCCCACCGTCAGCAACCCGTGATTCTGCAGGATGGCGCCTTTGCAGTCGCCCAGCGCAGCGGCAATGCGCTCGCCCTCAGTGTTATCCAGAACAACGCCAGAGAAATCATCAAACAACACATGGTCGTCGTAGAAGGCACAGGAATCCTGGGTCAAAGGGTCCAGCTTTTTGCCCAGGGAAGAGAAAGCCTTGCCGTAGACTGAATGGGAATGGGCTGCGGCGGTGATCGCCGGATTACTCATGTGAATCTGGGAGTGGATAGTGAAGGCAGCGCCGTTCAGCAGTCCATCGCCTTCTACCACTTCGCCGGTGTGACTGACCAGCAGCAGGTCCGACACCTTCATCTGTTTAAAGGAGCGCCCCATGGGATTCACCCAGAAGTGATCGGTCAGCTCCGGGTCTCGCACGGTGATATGGCCTGCCACACCTTCATCAAAACCCAGCTTGCCAAACAAACGCAGGGCTGCGGCCAGCTTGATTTTGCGATCTTTGCGGATTTCCTCAGTACCTTCAGGGGTCACCTGGACGTCGTCGATCGAATCCATGTTCATTACAATATTGTTGGCTGCTTCATTCATTCGATATCACCTTATTCGCTTGTTTCTCGGTTTATAATCTCACCATGAGTAATTCCGACATCATGGCACTCTTCGCTCCGTGGTTAGAGCGCTGGGGGATCCCTGACCTGGACAGCAATAGTGCATGGCTGCAGGAGGTTTCCCTGAAAACTTACGCTGCCGACGATTACCTGGTCCGTGCCGGCGACATCGACGACAGCTTGTACTTACTGCAGTCCGGGCTGGTGCGCCTGTTCTACACCACGCCAGATGGCCGCGAGCGCAATAAAGCGTTCTTTCGGGCTGGCCAGCTCACCGGCGCGGTCAGCGCAGCAATGACAGGTTCTGCTGCACCGTTCTCCATTCAGGCGATGGAACCACTGGAGGCCCTGATCTTTCCCTACAGCGCCATGTCCACAGCCGCTGAGCAAGATCTCGCCATCGCCCGCGCCATTCAGCAGATGCTGGCCGAAGCGTTTATTCGCAATGAGCAAAGAGAAGCCATGCTGCTCACCTGCAACGCCGAGCAGCGCTACCGGTGGCTGCTCGATAACGAAGCAGACCTGACGGAGCGCATCGCCCAGTTCCATATAGCGTCCTACCTGGGTATCGACGCCGTATCTTTATCCAGACTCAAGCGTAAGAATAGGCAATAAACACCCGGCTCGCATTAACATATGTTAAGTGCCCCCGGTTCAACCCATTCGGAGCAACAGCATGTCTCTACCCCAACCCGGCATATATCGACACTACAAGGGCAACGAGTACCAGCTCATCGATATCGCCACCCATTCGGAAACCGAGGAAGCCATGGCGGTTTATCGCCCACTCTATGGCGATAGAGCACTGTGGGTGAGACCGCTGAGCATGTGGCAGGAGTCCGTGGAACGGCAAGGCGCAACGCTTCCTCGCTTTGAGTACCTGCGCCCCGCTTCCGAAGCCTAGTCGTCTGTGCGACCATAAGCGCCAAATTCTGCGAAGGCCCACGTCGACAATGCAAGCACTGCTGGAACGCCTGTTCAAACTGGAAGAACACGAGACCCGCGCCTCCACCGAAGTCCTGGCTGGCATCACCACCTTTATTACCATGGCCTACATCATCTTCGTGAACCCACAGATGATGGCCTCCGCCGGTATGGACCTGGGCGCAAGCTTTGCCGCCACTTGCCTGGCCGCCGCCCTGGCCTGCGTATTCATGGGACTTTACGCCAACTGGCCGGTAGGACTGGCCCCTGGCATGGGTCTCAACGCCTTTTTCACCTACACCGTAGTGGGAGAAATGGGTTACAGCTGGCAGGTGGCGCTTGGAGCCGTGTTCATTGCCGGAGTCCTGTTCGTCATTATGAGCGTGACCCGTCTGCGCGCCTGGATGCTCAACAGCATTCCCAGGGATCTTCGCCTGGCAATGGGCGCAGGCGTCGGCCTGTTTATCGGCTTCATTGGCTTGAAAAGTGGCGGCTTGATTACGGAAAACCCCGCTACACTGCTCTCCCTGGGCGACCTGACGCAGCCCGAGCCCTTGCTGGCCGCGCTGGGCTTTACCCTCATCGCCGGGCTCTCCGTGCGCCAGGTTCCGGGCGCCATTATGTTAGGCGTGTTGATCATCACCGTATTAAGTCTGCTGACCGGCATGGTCGAATACCAGGGCATAATCGCCCCACCCCCGAGCATTGCACCGACCCTGATGCAACTGGATATCGCCGGTGCTTTCGAAGTGGGAATGGTCAGCGTAATCATCGCCATTTTGTTCGTTAACCTGTTCGACACCGCCGGCACCCTGCTCGGCGTGGCAACCAGGGCGAATCTGGTGAACGAGCAGGGTGAAATTCAAAATATGGATAAAGCGCTGCAAGCAGACAGCTCTTCCAGCGTGGTGGGTGCCCTGTTTGGTTGCGCGCCAGTCACCAGCTACGTTGAAAGCGCCGCGGGTGTCGCGGCGGGAGGCCGTACCGGCCTGACGGCCGTTACCGTGGGAATTCTGTTCCTGCTGGCCATGTTCTTCTCCCCGCTGGCGGGCATGGTGCCAGCTTATGCGACGGCGGGCGCGCTGATTTATGTGGCCCTGTTAATGATGTCTGGCATGCAAGGCTTGGATTATGAAGATGCCACCGAGCTTATCCCTTCACTGCTGACCATCATTATGATTCCGCTGTCGTTTTCAATCGCCAACGGTATTGCGGTGGGCTTTATCAGCTACGTGGCGATTAAGATCATTGCCGGGCGTAGCGGCGATGTTACCTTTGGCGCCTGGTTCCTGGCGGTTATTTTCCTCGCCAAGTTCGCTTTTTTCTAAACCTGAATTTTGGACAAAAAAATCCCCGCTGTTGCGGGGATTTTTTTGTTTTCAGTCAGCCTTTGGATCAGAAATCCAGTCCTACCCTCACCATATACTGACGGGGAGCAATCAACTCGTCGCCAGTAGCGCCGACACCAAACACGTCGGTGAAGCGGGCATTAATACCGTCTTCATCAGTCAGGTTTTTACCAATCAACTCGACACGCCAATCTGCTGAACCGGGATAGAAGCCCACCACCAGGTCGATAACATCGTAGCTATCCACCACATCGGTCTTGTCGTTATTGAAGATACGGTGCTTGAAGTCACCACGGTAGGTGTACTGGAACGTGGTACGCATCTCACCCCAGGAGCCGAGTTCAGCATCCCAGTTCAGCGCGAGGTTACCGGTAAAGCCAGGCGTTTTCGCCAGCTCATTACCCTTTACGTTTTGCACCTGGGCAGCACGGGCTCGCTGAATTTCCGGGCTGAACAGATCAAAACCCTGACCAATCAATGCGTTGGTCGCAGCGTCTGACTGCACATTATCCAACGCCAGGTGATCAGCGGTGATTTCAGTTTCCAGCCAGGCCATACGAGCATCCAGCACCAGGTTATCGGTCAGGAAGGCCGCGAACTCCAGCTCAGCACCGTAAATTTCTGACTCGGGAATGTTGCCAACACCGCCCTGGAACACCTCGGGATCTGTGGCCTGGTACTGCAGGCCCTCATAATCGTAGTAGAAGGCGGCTGTATTAATGCGCACCCTGCCATCGGCCAGATCTGTTTTGAGGCCTACCTCATAAGCATCAACCACCTCTTCCTCATAGGTAGGCAGCACTACAATAGGTGCAATCTCGTCCTCAAGGCCGAAAGTCAGGTTAGAACCACCGGGCTTGAAACCGCGAGTGAAAGAAACATAGCCCATGGTGTAATCATTGAAGTCATGCTCCAGCACGAGGCGACCGGTAACCTTGTCGCTTTGCACTTTCAGTGACTGGGTTCCGTCACGTCCGTAAAAGTTGGTCACCTCAGACGTCACTTCGTCATCGGTGTAGCGCAGGCCAAATACGGTTCGCCAGTCATCACTGAAGCTCCAGGTGCCCTGGCCGTATACAGAAACAGACTCACGGGTAGGCTCGGCATCGGAGATAAAGCCAAAGTCACCGTTGAAGTTGTAAACATCTTCTACAGTGAAGGGATCGAACTCGCCATCAAAGCCAAAGTCCAGACGCTCCAGAATTTGACCTTCAATCTCGGTATCCAGATAGAACACACCCGCAACCCAGTCCAGCTTGCCGAACAGGGGATCGCCGGAAATCAGGTTGAACTCCTGAGTGAAGGTTTTCAGGTCGCTGGTTTCGGCATCGTAAAAGCTGGGCAACAGAGCGAAGGGAGGCAGGCTATCCAGGTCGTTACGGTCATTATCACGACGAATCAATACATCATCATGCTGGTAGCTGGTCAGCGACTTCACGGTGAAGGGCTCCAGGTCCCATTCGAGCACCGCGCTGTAAAGCTCTGAGGTCAGTTGGTACTCGGCTTCCGAGTCCTGGCGCAGCTTGCGAGGGTCGCGGGTGGTGTCTAACAGGCCTTTCTGGGCCGCACCGTTGCGGTCTTCGTCAAAATACTGGGCTGTCAGGTGAGCACGGAAGGTATCGGTAGGCTCTATCAGGAAGCGAACACGACCGGAAATGCTGTCTGCATCATCCAGTTCCTGATCAAGCACCACGTTGTCAGAGAAACCATCGTGCTGGTTGGTGGCTATGCTGGCACGCATGGCCACGCTATCACCCATGGGTATGTTGATCGCGCCACGAGCACGCACCAGGTCGTAATTACCCAGTGTCAGGTCAGCGGTGCCATAGACTTCATCGGTAGTCGGGGCCTTGGTGATGACATTGATGGCTCCACCCGTAGAGTTCTGGCCGAACAGGGTGCCCTGGGGGCCACGCAGCACTTCGATGCGCTCCAGATCAAGGAAGTCAGTTTGCAGGGCAAACGGCGAAGCGACGTAAATACCATCCAGGTGGTAGGACACAGACGGGTTGGCAATGGCGTTCTGGTTAGCCTCATTACCCACACCACGAATCGTGATGACTGTTTTGAAACCTTCATTCTTGGCGATATTCACCCCGGGGGCGATAGCGCTAAGGTCAACAAAGGTGGTGATCTGGCGGTTATCCAGGTCTTCAGCAGACAGAGCAGTCACCGCCTGTGATAAATCCTGGAGGCTTTCCGTGCGCTTTTCGGCGGTAACAATCACCTCTTCAAAAACTGGACGGGCGTCCTGGGCAAAGACCGAGACGGAAATAGCGGTCGACACCGCAAGGCCAAGCGCCTGCAGTGGGAGTGTGGGTTTCAACATGTGGATTCCTCGTTGTGTGAAGTACGCTGAGGAGTCTGCGCCCCTTTACTTGCGGTGTTCATTGAAGGGCGAGAAATTTATCACTGACCACGCTAAATTAAAATAGCTGTACTTGTGTCATATTTCACTCGGCAGCTACCTCAACAACCCACTTCAGAGGGCTTGCCTGCTCCAGCAGCAACAGGAACACGGCGACAGGAGCAACGAAAACGCTTGATTCACAGCGACTCAGCTTCTCGAGAAGCGGGACCCAAATTAACAATACCGCGCAACAACGCCGTGTCACGGCTCTGCCAGGCCCACAACGCAATAGGGGCTACAGTAGGCACGATTAAAACATTCAATTGGTAAAACAGGGCAATAAAGGTGCCATTGGGCACCCCGCTCTGCTCCATGAACAAGGATCCAAGATTGATCATCAGTTCCTTCAAACAAAGACTGAGTAAGCCCACCAGCACCAGAGGATACAAAATAAAGATTCCGGTCATAAAGCTGACCAGGTATTCATCCTTGGCGGTGGCAAAGTGCAGCGTTGCGTAGAAAGGCAACGAGTAAGACAGAATTCCGGGATTGATGAGAAAGGCCAGCTGATACTCAGATTGCCCAGGGGGCACGGGGGCACCGTTGAGTTCGCCAAAGTGAGTCATCAAGACAGCCTTGCCGCCCTGAAAATTGACACCGTCGACTACCTCGGGAAACCAGCCTGCAAGAATCATGTCGGCCAAACCTACCGCGGGCATGGCTATGTATCCCATGGCCACGGTCCACAAGGCGAAGCAGGGGATAATCAGCGCGAAGGCAAACAGTAAAAACTGCCGCAGGTTATTATCAGGCGGCAGTGGCATTGGCACCCCCCTCTGGCTCCCGCGACAAGTAACGCAGGTACACGATAAACACCACCAGCACATCCAGCATAATCAGGGAGGGCCATAGGTACAGGTGAACCCAGGAGAAAATATCGATATCCCAGTCGCCCAGGTAAAACAGCGAAATAATGCGGGCGATGTTGAGAACCTGGATCGCAAAAAAGCCCAGCACAATCGCAAAAATGCGCGCTTTCCAGCTCGCCGGGTAAGCAACCACGGCAGCAATCAGTACGATAGTCGCTTCGACGCCATTACAACCGGCCTCAATCGATACTGCGAAGCCCGTGTCCTTGAATTGCAGCACCTTGCCATAGGCAATGACGCCGTCATCAAAAGGCGCGATTAACGCAGCGCTGATTTTTGCCAACAGAGTGGTAAAAGGCACAACCACGTGCTCCTGAACCGGATTGAGCATTTCCAGGGAGAATAGCGCCACCAGAACAACGGCGAAAGTAATGACAAAACGTTTCAAGCAACCATCTCTTGAGCTAACAGTGAGGCCATACTAGCAGGACGAGCTTACAGATTCACCGCGCCCGGGGGCTGGAAGAAACCTTCCAACATGTCCCGCTGCTCCATGGCATCGCGATAACCGCACTCAATCAGGTCGCGGCAAAAGTTGCCTTCGAACAATAAATAACTGGCCAGGCTGGCACCGCCGCCTTTGGGTGTTGCGCCAGTAATATTCAAGACTGTGCGCATGGCGCGGGGAAGTCGGTGTATATGATCAGCAACCAGCTCATCAATCTCGATAGAAGGGTTAATACTGAGAAAATCAATTAGCCGCATATCGCCTGTTGATGCATGGGGGTTTTCATTCTTCACTACCCCTACCAACTCATTCACTCGCTCCAGGTGCTCCATGTCATTTTCAAGAGCGTCGATAAAGGCGCTATTAAAGACATGGCCGACCATCTTCGCCAATGAAGGCGAAGGCGTCTTGACGTGATCCACCGGCGGATGCGTTGGGTTGCCGCTAACCCCGACGACCATAACCCGCTGGGCACCCAGGTGCAGGGCCGGGCTTATAGGAGAAACCTGACGCAGGGCGCCATCACCATAGTAGGTGCCATTGATAGCGGTGGCCGGCAGTATGGTGGGAATGGCAGAGGACGCCAGTAAGTGTTGCACCCCCAGGCGAGTAGGCACACCGTGCCGCCGCGAGCGGCGCCACGGCAACAGCACGCTGCCATCAAGATTACTCTGGTAAAAGGTGACCGACTCACCACTGTCATAACTGGACGCCGTGACACCAATCGCATCTAACAGACCACCCTCCAGACGCCGCTCCAGATCCTCAAAGTTGATTGCCTGTTCCAGCAGCTTTGCCAAAGGTGCCGTGTCCAGCAGCGACAATGGTTTACCCAATCCCGTACCACGATGAAACAAAGAACCTATCAGCCGCAGCACACTGCCCGCGAGGTTCAGGTAACCTGCCCGGTAGACCTGCTCCACCCGCAGGTTAGTCCAGATATATTCGACCTTCTTGACCGCCAGGCGAAAGTTATTGGCTGATGCCCCCAGGGCGACCGCATTGATCGCCCCCGCAGAGGTACCGGTAATAATTGAAAAAGGGTTGTGCGCCCGCTTGGGTAGTATTTCTGCGGCGGCTTTAAGTACACCCACCTGGTAAGCGGCGCGTGCACCACCGCCAGTGAGAACCAGGGCGGTGCGATCAGTAGCGGGGAGATGTTGTTGAGTCATGGACCTGTTTTACCGGAAGTTATTGCCGATTGCCAGACGGTAGGTTGGTGGCCCAATGGAAATCGCTTCTATTCAAAACAGCGAGTAAACGACGCATCGATGGATACGAAACACACATATCCATCCTTGATTGTTTTACTATGTACGCCGTTCGAATACTGTTGCATAGCAAGGTGCGGATTTCATTACACCGCTGCTGATTTTTCCAACTTTTTGTGACCGCGGGAGCCAGGTGCGACGCAGCCTCTACAAACCACTGGGATTCACCTTCCTCGCCCTGGGCGCGGCAGGTATTGTGCTGCCGGTGCTTCCCACCACGCCTTTTGTATTGCTGGCGGCCTGGTTCTTTGCACGCTCTTCCGAAAAGTGGCATCAGCGCCTGCTCAATAGCCAATTGTTCGGCCCCCTGATAAGCAACTGGGAGGAAAAACGCTGCGTTTCCTGGCGTACCAAACTGGTGGGTATTGGCTCGATGTTGGTCGCAGGTTGTGCGTCTATCGTTTTCGCGCTCAGCAACCCCTGGGCCAGGCTGGGCACCGCCGCCCTTATGACGATTGGGGCGCTGGTATTGGCGTCCATTCCCACCTGCCGGGAGCCGGACTGCAGCGCTGAAGAGCCAACTACAAAGAGCGCGTAACGACAATCACCTCAGGGTCCTGGGAACTTCTCAGGGAACGGAAACCCAATCGTTTGCACATGCGCAGCATGCGCGAATTTTGCGCAAGCACTTCACCAACCATGGTCTCAAGGCCTCGCTCCCGGGCGATGTGCATCAAGCGATCCATCAGTTTGGGGCCGACACCGCGCGACTGCCATTCGTCAGCAATGGCAAGGGCGAACTCGCAAGAACTGCCATCCGGGTTAGTGACATAGCGGGCGACTCCGAGAAAGGAATCCTCGCCATTTTCACCGGATGCGATAGCGACAATTGCCATCTCCCGGTCATAGTCGATCTGGGTGAAGCGGGCGAGCATGGCGGGAGTCAACTTATCCAGGCCGTGCATAAATCGAAAGTACTTGGACTCGGCAGACAAGTTGGCTACAAAGTCGGCCTCGTTGCGACCATCCTCGGGTCGAATGGGACGCAGCAGAACTTCACTGCCATCGCCCAGTATCAGTTCACTCTCCAGGTCTGCCGGATAAGGGTGAATGGCCATGTGCCCGTAACGCACCGCACTGGCTTGCGCTGGCGCAACGGTGATGCGCACGCCTACGGCAATCACACCCTCCTCGTCGACCAACAACGGATTAATATCCAGAGTCTTGATGCAGGGAAGTTCACAGGCAATCTCCGATACCCGCTGTAAAACCTCTGACAACTTTCCCAGGTCTGCGGCGGGGAAACTGCGATAGTCCTTGAGCAGGCGTGACGCCGATGTCCTTCCTATCAACTCCCGGCTGAGGAAGTCATTCAATGGCGGCAGGGCCACCTGGGCCTGTTCAGATAACATTTCGATCGCTGAGCCGGCTGCGCCCATGCGCACCACGGGACCGAAAACCGGGTCACGGGAAATGCCAATCATAATCTCCCGCGCGTGGGAACGATTCACCATGGGTTCGACACAGACCCCCTCCAGGCGCGCGTTCGGGGCGCGCTGACCCACCTCCCGGGTAAGCTCTTCAAAGGCTGTGTGCACCGAACGAGACTCGCGAATATTAAGCCGTACTCCCCCCACGTCGGACTTGTGCAGAATATCCGGGGAATTGATTTTCATCGCCACAGGCAAACCCACATTTTCCGCCGCGACCAGCGCCTCTGCCGGATTCTGGGCACTGATACTGGGTAATACCGGAACCTTGAAGGCACGCAGAATCGCCTTGGCTTCAGCATTGCTCAAGGTCTCACGCCGTTCCGCCAGGGCGTGATCGATAATCAGTTGCGCGCCATAAACATCAGGATTGCTATGCTCAGACAGAGGTTCGGGCACTTGCAGCAAAGCGGCCTGGTTCGCTTTATAACTGGCAAGATAACTGAACGCATCGACGCCTTCTTCAGGGGATATAAAATGCGGAATTTTCGCATCAGCCAGGGACTGGCGAGCGTCTGCCATCAATCTCGCGCCCATCCAGGAAGCCAGGACTGGCTTACGCGTGCCTTCCACAGCCGCAACCAGCCCCTCTGCACAAGCGCTTGGATCGGTAAAGCCCTGGGGCGTGCACAACACCAGAAGCCCATCCACGTTCTTATCCCTGAGCACGATCTCGGCAGTCGCCCTGTAGCGTGCAGCATCTGCATCGCCGAGTATGTCCACCGGGTCAGTATGAGACCAGTGTCCCGGTAAAACCGCGGACAATGCATCCACTGTCTCGGGTGCCAGCGGTGCCAGCGGCACGCCGATATTGCCTGCCCAGTCAGCGGCCATTACGCCCGGTCCACCGCCATTGGTCATCACCGCGAGATGCGGCCCTTTTACCCGCGCCCCGGAGGATAAAATGGTAGCGGCGGCGAACAGCTGGCTAACCACGGTCACGCGCACTGCACCGGCACGACGGATCGCCGCATCGAACACATCATCACCGCCCAATGGCGTATGCATGTGCGAGAGAGCGGCCCGTTCGCCACTTTCATTACGCCCTGATTTGATTACGACTACCGGTTTTAGGCGCGCTGCCGCGCGCAGGCCACTGAGGAACAAGCGGGCATTGGTAACGCGCTCAACATACAACAGGATGCTGGTTGTGTATGGATCCTGTGCCAGGTAATCCAGCACATCACCCATTTTGACATCGGTGGTCGCCCCCAAAGAGGCCACCGCGGAGAAGCCAAAGCCGTTAGCGTCGGCCCAGTCCAGCAAGGCAGAGCAAAAAGCACCCGACTGGGTCACCAGTGCGACCTTGCCGTTGGCGACCGGGCTGCGGGCAGAAGAGACGTTCAGTTTATTCACCGGCCGAATAATGCCCAGGCAACGGGGGCCCACCAGCGCGATGTCGTAATTGCGGGCAATTTCTGCCAATTCATTCTGCAGCGCCATACCGCGTTCCTGGGTCTCACTAAAGCCGCCCGACAGGATGACAACAGCATCTACTTTACGCTCACCACACTGACGCAATAACGCTGGCTGCTCTTTCGCCCTGGCGGCGATCACAGCCAACTCCACCGGTTGACCAATGTCCGCTACCGAATCCAGCGGCTCATGCCCAACCACCTCAGCCTGACTGCAGCCCGGCATTACCGCGTGAACCGCGCCTTCATAACCGCTGGCTTCCAGGTTCTCCAGAACCTGTCGGCCTATACGGCAGTAGTCATCATCACAGACCACCGCGACCGACGCCGGATTAAATACGCTTTCAAGATAGTGCTTACTCATAGAGTTCCGCGGGTTGGGGCTACATCGGTAACCAGAAGAATGATCGAAGGCAAAGTATAGGCAAATTTAAGTCACATTGGTTGCACCACCAGGCGGCAGTAGGCATGATCAGCAAAAATCGGAGTAAACCATGAGCATCGGCTACATCACCCATCCACATTGTTTAATGCATGACATGGGTTCCTACCACCCGGAGCAACCTGCACGACTGTCGGCGATAAACGACCGACTGATTGCCACTGGCCTGGACATGGTGTTGCGGCAGTTCGATGCCAATCCGGCAGACAAAACGCATTTAATCGCGGCACACGACACTGCATACGTAGATATGGTGTACCGAAAGTCCCCCGAGCACGGCAGCGTTGCCCTGGATGGCGACACCACCATGAACCCTTTCTCTTTACGCGCCGCACTGCTCGCCGCTGGAGCGGTAGTTCAGGGCGTGGACATGGTCATGGACGGCGACCTCAAACAGGTTTTTTGCGGCGTGCGCCCCCCCGGGCATCACGCAGAGCATGATAAGGCCATGGGGTTTTGCATATTTAACAACATCGCGGTGGGTGCCTTGCATGCGTTGAATGAGCGCGGCCTGGATCGCGTCGCTATTGTCGATTTTGATGTGCACCACGGCAACGGCACCGAAGACATCGTCAAAGGTGATGAACGCATTCTATTCTGCTCCAGCTTTCAACATCCCTTCTACCCGCACAGCGGTCACGACACCGAGTCAGCCAACATTTCCAACCTGCCCCTGCCCGCTGGCTGCGCTGGCGATGCATATCGTGCGGCTGTTAATGAACACTGGCTACCGCGACTCACTGAATTCGCGCCGCAGCTGATCTTCATTTCCGCTGGCTTCGATGGTCATCAGGCGGACCCGTTAGCAGATTTCAACCTGGTTGATGAA
The DNA here is from genome assembly GCA_039979015.1 of Halioglobus sp. GTDB lineage: Bacteria > Pseudomonadota > Gammaproteobacteria > Pseudomonadales > Halieaceae > Halioglobus. The sequence continues at coordinate 628,893 of JBDWAD010000020.1, read as the reverse complement.
GACTTTGCCTGGATAACCCGGCGTCTCTGCGAAGTGGCAGACCAGACTGCCGAAGGACGTATTGTGTCTTCACTGGAGGGCGGTTACGACCTGCATGCCCTCGCTCGCTGCGTAGAGGCGCACTTGAAAGCAATGCTGGGGGACGGTTAGAACCGGGCCAACCTGGGTTTTAACAGCGCCGGGCCAATCACCGTGGTCAGCAACACCACCATCACCAGTGCGGTGTAGGTCCTGGGCATGAAAATGCCATGGGAGAAGGCGAAGGCGGCGAACACCAGACCAACCTCTCCCCGTGGCACCATCCCGAAACCAATACCCAGGCGATCAAATCCCTCACCTTTGACCATGTAACCTGCGGCGGCTTTCGCCACAATGGCCACCGTCGTCAGCGCTGCGATGGTTAACAAAATGTTGCTGTCTGCCAGCACTTCCAACTGCACCTGGGCACCGACGCCGACAAAGAAAATACTAATCAGAATATCGCTAATGGGGCGAATCAGTTCTTCCAGCGTGTGCTTTTGCAAAGTGGCGCCGACTCGAAAGTAGACATCGTCAAGCAGCAGACCCGCCACAAACGCGCCAATCAGCGGTGCCAGTCCGGCAAAGGACGCGAGCTCCGCAAAACCCAGGGCCAGACAAAACGCAAACCCGGTCCAGATACTGGCGTGCTTGGTGATTGCCACCATATGCACCATTTGCGGCATCAGGCGTTGGCCAATAAAGATAGCGCCACCGAAGAACAACATCGCCTTGGCAATGATGATGGCAAGCGCAGACAACTGAAATTCGCCACTGGCGGCAACGGAGGCGAGGATCGCCAGCAACAAAATGCCAAGTACATCGTCGATCACCGCTGCACCGAGGATGACCTCCCCGGAGGGCGACTTGAGTTTGCCCTGGGCCTCCAGCAGCTTTGCGGTAATTCCTACCGAAGTGGCGGCGAGCATGGCTCCAACGAACCAGCCTTGCAGGCCGCCGTTAATCCCCAGCGCCGTTGCGGTTCCAAGCCCAAGCAGCACAGGCAGGGCTACCCCGGCAAAGGCAACAGTCGTCGCATTACGGCCCACTTTGAGCAAGTCCCTCATGTCTGACTCCAGGCCAACAAGAAACAACAGCAGCACCAGCGCCAGCTCAGAGGAGTAGGTCATGAACTCGCTGTCTCGCAACAGCGCAGTGAAATTAAAGTCGATGCCCAACAGGGCGAGATTGCCCAACAGTATTCCAGCGGATATCTCACCCACCAGCTCCGGCAAGCCCAGTCGCTCAAACAGGAACCCACAGGCATCGGCCAGGGTGATCATCAGGATCAGTGCCAGGGAGGTGCGGCTGAAAGCCTCGCTGGCACCGTTTGCCCAGGCTAGCTGTGGTACCAGTACTGCAGCGACGAGCAGCAGGAGAACGCGCTTACCCCGTGTCACAAAAACGTCATACCCCCTATTCGCATTGAATGCCCCTGAACGATATGTGGACATGCTATCACGGTGCCCCGCGTTTAACCGATTTGTAACTTGCAGCAAAAGTAGACATATGTATACTTTTGCCCAACGTAAAGCATGCTGGAGATAGACATGGCCGAGGCCGCTGAATTACTGCCCCCGGTGGCAGAAATCTACAACCCCAATTCGCCGGAATACATGAGCGACCCCGTGACCCAGTGCCTGGCACTGGCGGAAAGAGGCCCCCTGGTCTGGTACGAGCCCTGGCAGGCCTGGATCATGACCCAGATGGAAGACATCATGCAGTGCTGGAAGACAGAACCCCTGTCCTCCGACTTCTACGATTGGGAGTTTGCCCCCCAACGCCCACCGGAAGATGAGTGGAGTAACTTCGAACGGGCCATGATTGGCCACAGCCTGCTGGCGGACCAAACCCATCATCGCCTGGTTCGCCGGGTGACGGCACCGGCGTTTTCACGCAATGTTGTCGATAATATCCAGGCCAAGATTGAGCCTGAAGTGAAAAAACTGTTCGATCAGCTGGGTGAACCCGAGACCTTTGACTACATCGAAGACATCGCCAGTCACATTCCCTTTATTTCCATTACCCGCATGGTTGGAATTCCTGAGAAGTACTGGCCTGAGATCAAGAAAGTCATCCTGACCTTTACCGAGACCTGGAACCCGACCATTTCCGACGAGCAACGCGAAGCCGCCCGCCAGGACAGCAACAAAGCGATTGATATCATCAAAGAAGTGATTGCCGAACGTCGTCAGGCACCCTCGCAAGACGACTTCCTGTCTACCCTGTTGCGCATTGAGGCGGAGAACGAAGGTTTTGAAGAAGGCGACATCATCACCCTGATCCTGGCCCTGATCGGCGCGGGGGCAGACACCACCCTGGTCGCGCAACAGTGGACGGTATACTCACTGCTCAAGCACAAAGACCAGATCGACAAGGCACTGGCTACCCCGGATACCTTTTCCAACGCTTTTTCGGAAATCAATCGTTGGGGCGTCTCTTCCAAGATGGGCTTTGCCCGCTATGCACCACAAGATATGCAGTTCATGGGCCAGCAGCTGCGCAAGGGCGTTATGGTGCTGATGATGCCCCACCTGAAAGACTACAACCCGAGCTACTATGACAACCCGGAAATATTTGATGTTGAACGTGAGTTCAATCCGGATGTGATGTTTGGCTACGGCCCGCGTTTTTGCATTGGCGCTGCACTGGCCAAGCGCCAGCTATATCTCACCGTTTCCGAACTGCACCGCCGCTTCCCCAATCTTGAGCTGGCGGAAGAACCTGAGCGCGACCCCAACGATCACAACGCCATTGTGTTCAAGCGTTTGCTGCTGCGCACCAACTGCAGCTGATCACCAGAGCTCATCCCGGCTGCATTCGGGATGAGCTAAGGCATGACCTTTTCCGACAAAGCTGGGATAATTCTCCCCGTTCTGTCGGAGAAAATAATAATGCGCAAGCTGGCCACCCTGTTTTGTTTACTCGCAATAACCGCCCAGGCGGAGCAACTTCAGGTCAGCGACCCCGAGGGCAACCCAATCCCCCAGGCCATGGTGACGCGCACCCCGCTGGACACGCCCACGCCTGACCTCAGCGACGACGGTTATGCACCCCACGGCGTCACCAACACCGCGGCAGTCACAGTCACCCGTTTCACCAATGCCGCCGGCCAGGTTGATATCGCCAAAGACGGCAACTACAGCTACCGCGTTCGAGCCCAGGGCTTCAAGGACAACTATTCGAACAGCGCAGTGGGCAGCCTGAAATTGAGCGCGATGAATTCCGAAGAACTGATCGCCAGCTATCCATCCAACGTCTGGTTGTCCCAGTTGGCTTTTGGCGGCGATCACGCCCTGAAAGAAGTATTCCAGCTGAACTGCTCTTTCTGCCACCAACAAGCTTCGCCGTTCATGCGCAACGAACGCACCGTGGAGCAGTGGGTGAGCGTCATAGAGCGCATGAACACCTACGGCGCCCGCCTACCGGGTGATGACATTCAACGGGTGGCTGAACTGTTACAAAAAGAGTACCGGGAACTCAGGGAAAACCCCGAACGTGTGCCCTCGCCGCTCCGCTGGGAGACCCACCTGGACTCCATCGAAATGACCGAGTGGCCTATCGGTGACGGTTTTTCGCAGATGCACGACTTCCTGCTGCATCCCAATGGCTTCATTTACGTAGGCGATAACCTGTTCGACAGGCTCTACGAAATTGATCCGAAGACCGGGGAATACACCGTTTACAAAGTCCCGCATGAGGAAGGTGATCCAGTAGGCGGCATCCTGGGCAATCGCTTCACCGTGTTTCCCAAAATGCAGAACTACATGGGGGTCCACTCCTTTGCCTACTCGAAGAAGGACGGCAATATTTTTATTACCCCGTCCCTGCAGCAGGCGTTGCTGGAATTTGATGTCAAAACAAAGAAATTCATTACTCACAAAATGTCGCAAGGACTTTACCCCCACACCATTCGTACCGACGAACAAGACAGGGTGTGGTTTACCCTGGCACTGTCATCACAGGTCGCCATGTTTGACCGGGAGAATGCCGAGTTCACTCTTTACGACCTCCCCGCCCGGGGCATGCAGGAGTGGCTGATATTAAAAACGCTGCCAGCACTGTTTAGCCTGGACCCGAAAAACCGCCCCCTGCCTTCGCCAGACCGAGAGTCTACCGGCCTGCCCATGCCCTACGGTATTGACGTAGCGCCGGACGGTGGGATCTGGGTCGCTCGACTTTACGCCAACGATCTTGCGCACATTGAACCGGAAACCGGTGAAGTCACCATGATCGACTTTCCCTACAGCGGGCCCAGGCGTTTGCGCGCCGACGCCGATGGCAATATCTGGATCGTCGCCTTCCAGAATAGCCTGCTGGTGAAGTACGATCCGCGCAGCAAGCAATTTACAGATTACGAACTGCCTGTGGTCAATGAACTGCCTTATGCCCTGAACGTGGATAGGGATCGTGGCATGGTCTGGGTCAATGGCAACCAGTCCGACACCATTCTCAGCTTCGACATTGCCAGTGAAAGCTGGAAGGTTTACCCCATGCCGCGCCAGCGATTCTTTACCCGCGACATTGAAATTTCCGAAGAGGATGGCGCGGTCTATACCACCAACTCCCACTTCCCCACCTGGCAATCTGAAGGAGCGACACCGACGTTGCTGCGTATTACCCCACTGGCGTACTGATTATCATGCGCTGCTTAGTAGCCATCGCCCTGGCGCTTTGCTGCCTGCAAGGCTGGGCGCAGGACTGGCCCTTCTACGGTGGCAATAGCGGTGGTACTCATTATTCAGAAGCCGCCCAGATTGATCGCGGCAATGTCGATCAACTGGATGTGGCATGGGTTCATCTTAGCGGCGACAGTCAACTGCCAGACGACTTGCTGGAAAAAACCTCCGGTCAATCCACACCCATACTATTGCCGCCCGAGGCGGGTGAGTCGCTGGTTTACTGCTCTGCGCTTAACAAGGTCATGGCACTGGATCCCGGCAACGGGAAACAACGCTGGGCCTACGACCCGCAAATCAACTTACAAGCCGAGCGTCCATTGCGTTGCAGGGGTGTGGCCTATTACGAAGAGGAGCGAGTCAACTCTGGTGACCCCTGTCGCCACAGAATTTTTACGGTCACCTATGACCGGCGCCTGATTGCACTGGACGCGCTTGACGGTGAGCGCTGCGAAGATTTTGGTAAGCAGGGCGAAGTCGGACAATTTGGCAGGGACATGTCGAGAGACCACATCAGTAATTCTTCGCCACCCGTGGCGGCGGCTGGGCTGGTCATTGCAGGTTCGGCGGTTATCGATTTTCACTACGCAAAAGCGCCACGGGGCACCGTACAGGCATTCGACAGCCTGACCGGAGACTTACGCTGGAGTTTCGACCCGGCGGCTGGGCTGGAAGACAGCGGTGGCGCCAATGTGTGGGCACCCATGTCCATCGACGAGACCCTCGGCTTGCTGTACTTACCCACTAGCGCGGCCTCACCGGATTACTACGGGGTCAACCGACCGGGAGATAACGGCTACGCCAATAGTGTGGTTGCGCTTGATTTACAATCCGGAGAAGTGCGCTGGCACTTTCAGCATGTCAGGCACGACCTATGGGACTACGACAGTCCGGCTCAACCGATTCTTTTCGACTGGAATAAAAACGGTAAAAGCGTTCCGGCCCTGGCACAACCGACCAAACAGGGTTTTGTGTTTGTGCTGGACAGAAGTACCGGGGAATCGCTCTGGGAGATTACCGAGCAGCCGGTTCCGCCCTCGCAGATACCCGGCGAAATAGCAGCGAAAACACAACCCAAGCCCATTGCACCACCACCCTTGCTCGATACCTTTTTAATGCCCGACCAGGCCTGGGGCTTAACACCGTGGGACAGGGGTGAGTGCGCTAAACAACTGGCGGAGCTGGATAGCCTCGGGCTGTTCACGCCGCTGAGCGAAAAGCTGACGCTGTTATTGCCCGGCAGCCTCGGAGGCGCCAACTGGGGCGGCGGTGCGATTCTGGCAGACAGCGGCATCCTGATTCTTAACATCAATACAGCACCATTTACCGGCCAGCTGATTCCAACCGCAAGCATTCCTGTGGTGGATGCCGGCGGCGATCACCCCACCTCGGGACAGCGCTTTCGGGTTCCCATGAAAGGCACGCCCTATACCGTTGAGCTCGGCACACTGGTCTCGCCACTGGGGATTCCCTGCAGCGCACCACCCTGGGGCAAGCTGGTGGCGGTCGATCTGGTGAAAGGAAAAATACTGTGGGAAACAGCGCTGGGCTCTGTGCATGAGATGGGTCCTTTCCCGCTGCCCTTTCATATCGAGTGGGGCACACCTAACCTCGGCGGGGGCATAGCAACGGCGGGGGGCCTGTTCTTTATCGGCGCCACCATGGACCGACAGCTACGTGCCTTTGACGTCAGCAGCGGCGAGACCTTATGGCGCTACACACTGCCCGTCGACGCAGCCGCCACACCCATGACCTACACCTACCAGGGCCGGCAGTACCTGGTGATCAATGCCGGCGGTCACTTTATGTTTAACCGAGAGCAAAGTGACTATTTGTTTGCCTTCGCCCTGCCGGAGAACTGAACCAGCCGATGAAAAGAATTCTGATGATAGTGGTCGCAGTGATCGCTGGCCTCGCCATCTACCTTGCTTCTCTGGATGCGCCGGTCAAAACTCTCGAGTCGTTTGCCCTTCGCCATGCCGACAAACTTCCGCTGGCCTACTTCGGGGAAAAGCTGTTCGACGATAGCTGCGCCAGTTGCCATGACAATCCGGCAGCCCACGCCCCGACAAGAGAAGCCTTATCGGGTTTCTCCCGGGAAAGCATTCTGATCGCCATGGGATTCGGCAAGATGCAACCCATGGCGGCCCACCTGAGCCAACGCGAGCAGTTCCTGATAGCGATCTATCTCAGCGGCGCTGGTGGCGATCACAGCGCATGGGTTGCACAACACAGTTGTGACAGTCAACCCCAGGACAGCGACACACCCTTCGTTACCAATTGGGGACTAGGCGATAACAACCGACGGTATGTGAGCCCTGAACTCACTCGCATCAATCGCAGTAACGTGGATCAGTTGGACCTTGCCTGGGCCCTCGCCTTTCCCAAGGTCACCGACATGCGCTCGCAGCCGGCAATTATCGGCGACACCCTTTATTTCGGTGACAAGACCGGCAAGCTCTACGCGATTGATCGTAAGCGCGGCTGCGTGTTGCGCCACACCGAGGTGCTCAGTGGTATCCGCTCTGCCATCACGGTGATGACCTCGAACGAGGGTGTCGAGTCGCTGGTGTTCGCCGATTCCCTCGCATCCATTTTTGCCGTTGACCCGGAAACCCTGGACGTTCGCTGGCAACACAGTGCCCGCCTGTTCGACACTTCGGTCATCACCGGGTCCATCAGTTATCACGATAACCGTTTGTTCGTGCCGGTATCTTCTTATGAGGTCGCTGTATCCGGCAGTCCTACCTATGCCTGCTGCCATTCACACGGTGGCTTGATCGCACTGGACGCAAACTCAGGCGAACGCCTTTGGGAATGGCACGCTACACAAGACGCCAGCCTGCGCGGCCAGACCAGCGCCGGTATCGATATTTTTGGCCCCTCCGGTGCTTCGGTATGGACAACCCCTGCGATCGATTCAAAGCGCGGGCGTATTTACTTTGGCACCGGCGAGAACATGACTCACCCCGCTACCGACACTTCAGACGCGATCATTGCGCTGGATATGAGCAGCGGCGAACTGGCGTGGAAGTTTCAGGCCACCGAGGGTGACGTCTGGAACGCCGGCTGTTGGGGCGACGGGCCCAACTGCCCCGAAAACCCCGGCGGCGATTTTGACTTCGGCGCATCGGTCATCATTGCAAAAGATGCCAGTGGCCGGGAGATGCTGTTGGCCGGCCAAAAGTCAGGGGAGGTATACGCACTCAATCCTGAACCATCGTCTACGCAGGGAGAATTACTGTGGCGTCAGCGAGTCAGTGACGGCACCACTAATGGCGGCATTCACTGGGGCATGTCACTGAGCGGCAATACGCTGGTCGCGCCAGTGGCGGACCCGGAGCGCGATAGGGAAGGCTATACGGCTCGGCCCGGACTCTATGCACTGGACCTGGGGTCTGGCGCAGTCATCTGGGAACAACCGGTCACCCGCGGCTGCGAGATCAAGGAAGAAAACAGGATGCTTAGCGGCCTTGAAAATACCCGGTCGACGCGCAAGATCAGCCTGGAGGAACAATACGAATGTTCTTTCTTCTACGGGCTTTCCGCTGCGGCCACTACCACCGATACGCTGGCCTTCAGTGCAGGACTGGACGGTGTGTTAAAAGCCTATGATATTGATACTGGAAAAATACTGTGGCGCACTGAGTCTGCACAAGCATTTGAGGGCATTAACGGGATCAGCGGCCATGGTGGCGCCGTGGATGTCAGCGGACAAATCATCGCCGGCGACTGGCTGTACCTGCAGTCGGGCTACTCGATGTTCGGCCAGCTGCCGGGCAATGTGTTACTCGCCTATCGTCTCAAGCCAGAGTAAGCACCTAGGCATCCGGGTGAGCGAGGCCCTGGTGGCAGTCAATGCAAGTTTTGCCGCGCTGACTCATACCCCTGTGGTAGCGACGCACTGCCCGCTCCTGGGCGTCGAAATCCATGTTCTGCACATCGTGACAGTTGCGACACTCCTGTGAATCGTTAGCGCGTATGCGTGCCAGCTCACGCTGCTGCATAGCCGGGCGATGAGCCGCATATTTCTCCGGCGTATCGATCAAGCCGCTCACATGCCCCCAAACCTCTCTGCTGGCCTCAACCTTGCGCACCATTTTTGGCACAAACTCTTTGGGAATATGGCAGTCGGCGCAACCCACCGAAACTCCGTGAGCATTAAAGCCATGGGCAGTGCCGGCCAGCGACGCAGCAGGTACCGACATTTCATGGCAGGCGGCACCGCAAAACTCATCGGTGCTGGTGTAGTGCATTGTCGCTTCAAAGCCGGCAAAAGCCAGGGCGGCCAACGCCGCTCCTGCTAACAGGGATCCCCACACAATTTTCACGGCTCAGACCTCCTGCGCCCGGCTCGCGGCGCTGGGTCACCCTCGTAGCCAAGCGCTTTCCAATCCATGCGATCCCCATCGGTATGGCAGTCGGCACATTGCAAGGCTTCTTCTGCGGGAGGAATTGCATGGTAAATACCCATGTAGCGGATGGTGTCCTCCCACTCGAAGTCCATCCCCTCCAGGCCATAGAGAGTCTTGATGCCATCCTCTACCGCTTTTTGGGGGTTGCCGTCGCGATAGATTTCTTCGGTATTGATGGGTGCAAGCCACTGCTGTTTGGTCAGCACTGGCAGGCGTCCGCGGTGCAGCTTGAAGGGTGCGATTTGAGCCTCGGGATCATCGATGTCTCCCTGGGGTAACACCATCACCACCCGGCCCTGTTCATCACGGCGCACTGGAACGCCCGGTACCTGGGCAAAGCTGCTGCCGTTGAACCACGCATAGACCGGCTGCACGTCGTACTCCAGTTCCTGGGCATACATGTATTTGCCCTTTTCCTCGTCGTAGTGCACATCGGACCAGTCGCGCATCATGTCGGTAGGGTCATCGCGGGCAAACTCGGGTATATGACAGGTTGGGCATGCCAGGCGATTGTGTCTGTTGATGCGTGCGCTTGTGTGCTTGAAATCCTGGTGGCACTGGCCGGCGCAATCAATATCTTTACCCGGGCTGTCGGTAGCCGCCATATCCACCCCGCGGCCGATGACCCGATGAGTGTGCTCGTCATCGCTGTGACAGTCGATACACCACATGTCCTGGCCACCCTCTTTACGGCTGGACATATGTACATCGTGCTCGAAGTCAGGGTCCTTGAGAGCGTACTCGATATCGCCGCGCTTGAAGTTGGGGCCGCCGCCCGAGGCAGAGTGGCAACGCAGACACATGCTGCGATCCGGTAACGAGATTCGCTTGGAGACGCTGTCCATACCTTCCTGGTTTTTATGCAGGATAGGCCGCCACTCCCACTCTCCATCATCCGTTGCATAAAGGTCTCGACGATAGCCCGAGGCATGACAGATCAGGCAATCGATATTTTCCAGCTGATCGCGCGTCGGCTCCGGCCCCGGTAGTTTACCCAGTCCCGCATGACAGGAAGAGCAGCCCTTGGCCAATACCTTACCGTCTTCGTTAAGCACCTTGCCCACCCATTGGGCGCCACCCGGATTGGTGCAGAAGTCGTTGACCATACTCAACTTACCCAACTGCTGTCCCGCTTCGGTATTGACCAGTTCAGGCGTTCCACCTTTCCATTGGTAATGCTGGCTATGAAAAAACGTCAGGGCCTCTTCTTCATGGCACTCCAGGCAGGTCTGGGTTCCCTCATAGTGCTCGTAGCGATCCTGATGCCGGTTCGGCTTTTCGGGATCGTGGGCAAACACAGACGCGCTGCCTAAAGGCAGCGCGACGAGTAGTACCAGCGACAGATACCTGATCACTAGAAGCGCGCTGTCAGGCCAACAGTCCACGCGGAGGCCTTGTCGTAGGTTGGATACCCCAGTACAGGTGTTTTACCCAAATCTTTCGGTGCACCCAGCAACCAGCCGGAACCTGAGTAGTCGTAGCTGTAATCAATGTATGCCAGTTTGAAGATAAAGCGATCGCGAATACGATGAGTCAGGTAGGCCTCCCAGACATCACCCCTGGCGCTGGTTTTTGGCGCCAGAATATCGTCTTCGGCCAACGCAAAGTTGTACCAGTACTCGGAACCGTGATTGAACTCCAGACCCACTTTGGTTGCGTCGTTATTGAAGTTCCAACGAGCCCCCAGGTAATACATGTTGCCGCTCTCAGACTCTGGCTGGCTGAACGGGTCAGATAACATTCCGCCGAAGGGCGAGTAGAAGTCTGTGGGGTCTGTTTCCATCCAGCCATAGCTGAGGAAGTAATCCAGTGGCCCATCGCGACGGGTGATCACGAAACCTGCAAGGTCGATATTGCCGATGGTGCCAGAGGGTTCATAGCGCATGGGAACCGGCGGCAGGACTTCGCCAGTAATCGGATCGTAAGGCATGATAGTGGTGGCGGGGAAACCGTCGGTAATGTCTTCTGCCCGCGCTGCTATGGCATGAATATACATGCTCGGGGTATCCCAGATATCCCACACCAGACCGTAGAAATAGGCGTCGTCAATACGGTCAGCCGGCAGCTTCAACTTGCTGTCATTACCCCAGCCAGATTCATAGCCTACGCCGTAACAGAGACGCAGGGTGGAGTAGTCATTGAGGTGCCAACCAGCGGTAATGCCGTCGAACTGATAATTGAACAAAGAGCCCATGGGCGTGCCACCGCGGGGTTCATCGTTGCGGAAGTTGAGAGGCACGCCGTCGGTAGATGGCCGACGACCCACTGACAGGAAACCACCCGTGCCGGCGATACGACTCCAGGTAAAGTAAGCCCGGTCGAGGTGAATCAAGTCATCCGAGTTGGGGTGGGTCGCTTGAGTGCCATCCCAGTTGATAGTGGTAGGGTCGCCGTTAAACACCTGCACCCCAGTGGAGTCGCCCCATATTTTGTACATCGCCAGGCGACCGTAAAAACTTACGTTATCACCTACATCCGCGTTCATCTCCAGACGCATCCGACTGGAACGCAGCAAGGAGTCATCCACGTCATAACCCTGCACATAATTTGCTTGTGCCAGCTGTTGCATCATAGGGTCTCTTATTGCAGCTGGAAGGCTCTGCATTTGCTGCATGGCCGCCGAGAGTTCCTGGAAAGTAAACTGGTCTCCCAACATGCCAAAGTTCTGCATCATGCCAATCATCTGCCCCTGCATTTGCAGGCCGTTGATATGATTCGGCACAGAGGCTTCTATGCTGTGCGCCTGAACTCGAAAATCACCACCCCAGGTGAGCGCATCCAGTGCTGCATGCTTCTCGGGTTCCATGAGTCGGTCGTCCAGATCGTCCACGTCTTCTCGCAGAACCATAACCTCTTCTTTCAGGTCGCCATATTCTGTCTCCACAACTTCAAATTGATTGCGCTGTGCATCTTTTTCACGCAGCACCTGCAACTCTTTTTGCATATCCATCATCTGCGTCTGCATGTTCTGTAACTGCTGACCCAGTTCCTCTACAGTGGCGGCCTGCAAAGGCATGCTCAATGCAGTAACGGCAGCGGCGACTGCCAGCGATAAAGTAGTACGTCTCATGGCATATCTCCTTTTATCCACAGGTCATTGGCTGATCGGTATCGGCCGCATGGTCTATGGCAAATTCACGAATTTTTTCCAGAACCTCAGGACTGATTGCTTCAGTCACGGAAACACCGCCAAACTTTTCGTCAACCACTTTTCGATGCTTGCGTTCGTACTTGCGGTCGAAGAAACGCTCCCACTGTGCCTGAATCAAGGTCATCGGCGTGTACTCGCCGTGAGCAGAACCATCGTCATGACAATGACGACAATGCTCCCGGTAAAGACGCTGAGCCTCCTCTACCGAGGTTTCGGCGAACACAGGTGAACTAAAAAGAACGACCAGAACCCCTAATGAGGTGAAGGGGCGTAAACTAAATCTCATTGTTATCTCCCGGTGAGCAAGCGCATCTATTGTTGTTAAGGCTACGATCTAAAAATAACCAGAAACTCAATAGGGGTACTTGATGGAGATCAACAGAAGAATAGACGAGCTGACATCCCGGGTTTATCCGGAAAAAATACTAGCGAATAGACGGAGGGTTCGTTTTTACGTTTCTTCCGCTGCAGATTCCCGAGGAATTACCTCGGGTATTGTGGAATCCCCACCATCACGGACTGCGCGGTAATGAGGCGAGGTTATCTCCACCTTCTGACCGTGGAACTCATCCAGAATATTGGCATGAAGATTGGAGTAAATGCGCGGCAGTTCCTCTGGATGTTTAGTCCAGCCGTTGATTTCGTAACTGACATAGTTATCGTCCAACGAGGTTTGTAGCACGAAGGGCGGCGGGTTCTCGGCAATATGCTCGGTCTTTTTAGCTGCATTTATCAGCAATTCATTAACGGTCTGCCAGGGCACGTCATAACCAATAGTAACGCCGGTGTGAACCAGCAAGCCAGCCTGCCCCATGTTCTTGCTGTAGTTGATGATGTTGTTAGTAAGCACCATGGAATTGGGAATCGAAACAATGACATTTTTTAGCGACTGGATGCGGGTCACAAACGTAGAGCGCTCTACCACCCTGCCCCGGGTATCTGCCACCTCCACCTGATCACCCACCTGGAAGGCTCGCGTGTAAGTGAGCACGACTCCCGCGATCACATTGGACACCGCAGTGGTTGAACCCAATGACACCAGCACACCGACGAAAATAGAAATACCCTGGAACGCGGGTGAACTGGAGCCCGGTAGATAGGGGAAGATGATCACCGCGGTGAGCGCATAGATCATCAGCTTGATCAGGCTAAAGCTGGTATCTGCCCATTCCGGGTAAAAGTTCTTCAGGTAAATGCGGCGGCTGCTTATGCCCTCAAAAACAAGGCCAATCAAACGAACCACATATCGTGCAACAATCAAAATGAAGATGATGGTCACCAGATTGGGTAGATAGCCGACGAAGCCCTGCCACACATAGGACAAGGCGTGACCAAAGGCGACTATGATCCGGGCGGCGAGACGCAAGGTCCAATGGAAACTCATGAACAGGCCTGTTAAACCAATCAGGCCGAAGACCAATGACACTCCCAGACCACTCCAATTCCAGGTACGCATCCAGAAGGCCTTCATATCCTCCCGCGATACCAGGTCCTGGGCCTGCCAACGCAAGGGCTTAAAACGCTCCTCGGGTATGGCGTCCAGGCGCTTCACCCGTCGACTGACAATAAAGCGGGTAATCGCAATCATCAGCAGAGCGCCGCCAATAATGCTCGCGCCGATAATTAGTCGCATCATCGGCGACGCGGCGTCCATTTTGTCGAACAAGCCGAGCACCATCAGCGTGTCTGCACTCACCGGTAGTGCGTCTACGGCCTCACTAATTTGCTCAACCGCCTCGGCTCCACTGATTGGCTCTACCACTTTCTGTGGTGCCGCAACTGCCAAGGCAGCTTCAGCAGCGCCATTATCATTGGGAACACTATTTGCTTCGGGCATATCGACTGCTCTTGAATCTATGAATTTTATTATTGGCGCCGCAAGGCTACGCACCGCTCTTAATATAGCGGGGACTGGGCCAATCCTCTACACTGGCTCAATGGAAAATTTCTCTTCAATTTACCAACGTGCCTGCGAACGCCATGGCGGCGAGAAGGCTGTGGCCCGACTGATGCCCAAGGTACGCAGCGCCAGGGCACTGGCAGCCACCAAAGACAACCGATGGCTATCAGAAATGACCCACTGCATCTTTCAGGCGGGGTTTGTCTGGCGAGTCGTCGATAGGAAGTGGGATGATTTCGAAGACGTGTTCTTTGGCTTTCCTCCCGAAAAAATACTAATGCTAAGCCCCGACCAAATTGATCGCTTCGCACAGAACCCACGCATTATTCGCAACCGTCAGAAAGTGTTAAGTGTTCAGGCCAACGCCCAGTACATTGTCGACATGCAAAAAGAGCACGGCAGTTTTGGCAAGTTTGTGAGTCGCTGGCCCGAGGATGACCTGATTGGCCTGTTCCTGCATATGAAGAAGCAAGGCAGTAGGCTGGGCGGAATGAGCGGACAGCGCGTGCTGCGCAATATGGGCAAGGACACCTTTGTGGTGACCGGGGATGTGGTGAGGTGCTTGCGCCGGGCGAATGTCGACATCAATGAAAACCCTACCAGCCAGCGAGAGATGAAGTTGATTCAGGCGGCGTTTAACGACTGGCACCAGGAATCGAGTGCTACTTATGCTGTCATGAGCAGGATATGCGCACTCTCTGTTGACTCGCCGGGACAATGATCGAATTTTGGGAGAACTGCATTTGAACCCCTCGAAGTATCGTTTGCCTGTAATCGCCACTGCACTGTTTCTAGTGCTACAGGCATGTTCATCCTCGACGACTAAAGACGCAACAGGCGCCAAAGCGGTCAGTAATCTCGACCACGGCAAGTGCCCAAGCAGTATTGTGAATGATAATGGTAAGGACAGCAGTGGCCGCAAGCGCTACAAAGGATCTCTAAGCTCCACGCAAATCCGTGAACTCAGGGCCAGAGAAATTTCAAATTGCACGAGTCTAGTGCAACAGGGAAGTACCGAAGCACTGGCAACCCTGGTGTCTTACTATGACGCAACCAACCAAAAAGCCAATCTGGTTAAACTGCTGGAGACCTACACCACTGAAGGTAGCGACCGTAAAAAGCTCGCAGACGCGGGAGCGTACCTCTACCGCGCTTACTCAACCGGAGCCCCGGGAATTTCACGGAATTCTGGCAAAGCGTTCAAGTATCTCGGTATTGCTGTCAACAACGGCAACCAATCACTTGAGCTCGCTTATGCAGAGTCATTGGCAGATCGCGGCCTGCATAAAGATTCGTTGCGCCATTTTAAGTCAATTGCTGTTAACAGCCGCAAGCAGGAAGACCGCTGCCAGGCCAAACTCAGCCTCGGACAGCTTTACTTCGGTGGCAGCCCCACCGATGAAAACTGGAACATCGGCTACTATTACTGGCAAGAAGGCTTGTTATTGGCCAAGAACCCAACTTGGGGATCCTGCGCTAAAGACAACTTCACCAGCCCTAACTACTCGCACGAGACCAAGCGAAAAAAATTCGTTGACCCACGCATTGCCCTGATGAGTTCAGCGCAACGACAGGTGATTGACGAGGCCAGACGAGACCCTAGTAAGGGTTATGATTTTGTTGCGGCCTTGAATTTCCAGAAACCATCCGGCGCGCCTGTAGCCAGCGCGACGCCACGCTCGCAAGTCAATAGCTACCTCCCCGGATGGCCCGCCTGGGCCCCGGCCAGCGCGCAAATATGCAATAACCTGAAGTACTCAGGCAGAGAGTTGCGCTGGAGCGAGGTGTTTGAAGTGAACTCCCAGGCTATTTGGACTGTGGACTCCCGCAATGGCAACAGCAAGTCCCAGGGTTCCGCCGTGGCAGTGTCACCCAGCGAGCTGGTCACCAACTGCCACCTCATAGAAAACCCCAAACAGATCACCCTCAGACGGGTGGGATGGACACTCCCGGCAAGACTTAAGGCCGCTGACCGCGAGGGCGATCGCTGCATACTGGAAGTGGGCAACAACTTACCCACCTACGTGCGCCGTGGTCGCAGTCACGCTGCGGTCCAGATTGGCGAGGATGTGGCCGCAATCGGCAATCCTAAAGGCCTGGAGACCTCGCTCTCCAGGGGTATCGTCGGCCAGAAGCGCTCTCGCGGCGGACTAAAGTTGATCCAGACGGATGCCGCGATATCCTCTGGATCTTCCGGTGGCGGTTTGTTTGATCGGGCGGGTTATCTGGTGGGCATTACCACTTTCACCATCGCTGAGGGCCAGAGCCTTAACTTCGCCATCGCGATTGATGAGTTCTGTCGCTAAGTTCTGTCGCTAAGCTCTGTCTCTAAATGAACGGGCACAAAAAAGGGCGCCCTTAAGCGCCCTTCAGAACTTCTCTAAGAGAAATTACTCCATCACATCCATCACCAACTCAACGCGGCGGTTCTGTGCACGACCCTCAGCAGTGTCGTTACCCGCAATCGGGTAGTCTTCACCGCGACCAATGGCCACCAGCTGGTCTGCCGGAATGCCGTGGTCGTTGATCAGCATGTCGCGTACCGCATTCGCACGGCGCTCAGACAACCATTGGTTGTACTTGTTTTCGCCGCTGGAATCAGTGTGCCCTTCTACAGTTGCTCTTACGCCAGAGTTTTCGCGTAAGACTTCGGCAGCCTTGGCAATCTCAGCGTCGTAAGCCGATGAAATAACCGAAGAGTTGAACTCGAACTGAACATCCACTTCCAGGGAAACCATATCACCGTCTACTGCACGATAACGGTCACTACCGGCGGCAAGTCCTGCCAGGGCTGCAGCAGAAGCCGCAGCGGCAGCGGGATCAGCGCTGGCGTTCAAGCGCGCGAAGAGCGCATCGCGATCAACCGCTGCAGGTAATGGGACACCCTGAGGACACAGTGCCTGGGCGTTTTCGTCGTCACCATCTCGAGTGAAGTCCAGGTCCAGCTCTGCAATTTTTTCTGCGTTAAGGCCGTCCATTTCAAGCGCCGCTAACAGCAAGCCCATGTTGGCCAGCGTGCGTGCCTGCGCCACACCCAAATCCGTTACTGCGCTCATGTGGGCGCGCTGGGTATCGAAGTATTCATTCTGGGAGTCCAACAGGTCGAGCAAGGTGCGCTGGCCAATATCAAACTGGTCACGGTAAGCCCTGCGAGTTTTGTCCTGCGAGATCAGGTTACGCTGCAAGACTTCAACCTGGCGCTCAAGCGCTTCCACGTCGTTAAACGCAATGGTGACTTCCTGGCGAACATTCAAACAGGCCTGCTTGCGCTCTTCGATAGCAGCGTTATACAGGTTGTAGTACTCGCGCTTACGCGCGCTGTCGGAACCACCACGCCAGAGGTTGTATGACAACACCACTTCCACGGCTTCTTCGTCAAAGCGACCTTCAAGGCCATCGGTGTCATGCTCTACTTCATTGCGATAGCGCAAATCCAGGCGAGGCATCATCGGCGCATTGGTCGCGTTCAATGACTCCTGCGATGAACGCAGATTTTCAATGGCTGCGTTAATCACCGGGCTGCGCTGATACGCCATCTCCAGGGCAGTCTCCCGCAACTCGGGGATCTGGCCAGCGGGTACAGAAGGCATGGCGAGATTATCAGCAGGCATATCACCGACCACACGGTGGAACCGCGTCATCACATCGTGCAGGTTGGTAATCTCAGTCACCAGGTTGGATTCCGCGAGGGCCACACGAGCAGAGGCCTGCTCAAGGTCTACGCCCTGGCTGACACCGCCGCCGGTGCGCTCTTCAATTTTTTCATAAACGTTTTTGTGAACGATGTAGTTGTCTTCGGCAAACTTCACCAGGCTCTGGTACTTCACTGTGTCCAGGAACGCGCCAGCGGCCTCCAGGCCAACTTCCTCTGAAGCGCGCTTGAAATCGTAATAGCGGGAAAGCTTGGCGAAACCCAGTGCAGCGACCTGGTCTCGGGTGCCAAAGCCGTCAAACAGCATTTGGGTGATGCTAAAACGGGTGGCATCGCGGGAGTAATCCCCCAGGTCGACCAGTGGCGTCTCACGCTCTTCACGGCCCCACTCTGAGTACAAGTCTACGCTGGGCAGGTATCCGCCCCTGGCGCCGCGCTCGGCCTCTCGAGTTGCTTCAAAGTTATACCAATCTGCGTTGACTCTTGGGCTGCTCAGAACGCCCTGAGTTACCGCAGATTTGAAATCTGTCACTGTTCCCAGGCCTACCGGGGCCTGCGTTTGGCCAAAGGCCAGTGTTGTTGCCATCCCTACAGCTGCCGTCAATGCGGTCAGCTTTAATTGTTTTCGTTTCATTATGCTAATCCCTATTAGCCAACTTCAGAACCCACTGCTGTTCAAAAGAACAGTGGCCCTCACTCTCCATGTGGTTGTTTCGCCACAATATCCACTATAGGCCAAATTGAACAATATCTGCCTACATCTACAGAAAACTATGAACTCGGTCACACTTCCAGACGCCTATATGCCCCAAATGGTATAAATCGTCCGCCTGTTAGTATCAAAGTAGTCTAATATTGCAATTCGTCCAGCCTCTTAACGATGGCTGGGGATTTGTACCACCAAAATTAGAATGAGAATGATTACGGGACAGGGATTCGCCCAAGCAAACCGCGCGCTCCAGCGAGCCTGTCTGGCGTTGGTAGTTTGTCTCGTATTCACTACTCTGGTCTGGGGGCAGTTAGACCTGGACCGCATGCGCTCGCTAGCCCTGCAGCGTTACGGCCAAGACACTGCCAATCTGGTTGACGAGTGGAACTCAACTATCGAGACCATGAAGGGCATGCCCGAAGCGCAAAAGCTGGACGCCGCCAACCAATTTTTTAATCGTCGCATACGCTGGGTACAGGACCCGGAAGCCTGGGGCCAAAAGGACTACTGGGCTACGCCACTGGAAACCATGGGCAAGGGCATGGGTGACTGTGAAGACTTTGCCATCGCCAAATACGCCATGCTGGTGCTGGCCGGCGTTGATATAGACAAGTTACGCATCACTTACGTAAAGGCCCAAATGGGCGGCCCCAACAGCCAGGTTCACGCAGCCCACATGGTGCTCGCCTACTACCCTACCCCGGCCGCCGTACCGGAAATTCTAGATAACCTGATCACAGATATTTATCCAGCCACCAAGCGTACCGATTTGACGCCGGTCTATGGCTTTAACAGCCGAGGCCTTTGGGTAGGGGGTGCTGCAACGCCAGCGACCACTAATCCCGGCGCCAAACTCTCTCGCTGGAGAGACTTGCTGCAACGCGCGGCCGCCGAAGGACTGGGATAAGCGAATGAGTAACGGAGCCTGACATGTCATTACATAAAAAACTCTGGATAGCGATTATCGTACTGCTATTGCTGGTATTCAGCGGCAGCTTCCTGGTGTCTACTCTGTCTGCCAAATCCTATCTGGAACAGCAGATCTCCATGAAGAACGCCGATAACGCGGCGGCACTGGCGCTGTCGTTAACCCAGCAAGGTGCGGACGATGTACTACTTGAATTAACGCTGTCTGCCCAGTTCGATACCGGCTTCTATGAATTGATAGAGCTGCGCGACCCTGAAGGCAAGTTGAAAATATTGCGCCAGGATGAACAGCCCATCGACCAGGCGCCCGGTTGGTTTGTAGCCGCGTTCAAAATTAACGTTGACGATGGCATCGCAACAGTGCAATCCGGCTGGCAGCAGGTTGGCACCCTAACCCTGCGCAGCCATTCCAAGTTCGCCTACGAACGTTTGTGGCAGAGCGCGCAAATGCTGGCGCTGATTTTTCTGATAGCGATGATCATATCCGGAGTACTGGGAGGCCAGGTACTGAAACGTATTCTGAAGCCGCTGGACGACGTGGTTGATCAAGCGCAGGCTATCGGCGACCGCCGCTTTATTACCATTCCTGAACCCAGCACCCTGGAGTTCAAGCAGGTGGTCAGCGCAATGAACGAGCTGTCTGGTCGCATCAAAAAGGTACTCAATCAGGAAGCCAAGCGCTTGCAGAAATGGCAACGCGAAGCGCATGTGGACAAGGTTACCGGATTGAACAACCGCGAACCGTTTATGAAGTCGGTGGAAGCCGCACTCGAAAGCGATGACGTGAATGCAACCGGCAGCCTGAGCCTGTTGCGCATCACTGGGCTGGCACGCATGAACCAGTTGTTTGGCCGCGCGGCCATGGACGGCGTGCTGCATGAAGTGGGCAATGAACTCAATCGAATCGTAACGTCGCATAGTCGCTGGGCAGCGTGCAGGCTCAACGGCTCCGACTTCGCTATATTAGCGCCGCGCGCGATGGACCCTAGTGAGGCTGCCCAACAAATGCAGGACGGCATACGCCAGGTACTGGAAGCGCGCAGCATGGATCAAGGCGTGCTGCTTCCAGCGGCAACTACCATTTATGCGCATGGCGATACTATTGGCAAGATAATGACCCGCTTGGATGGCGCCCTACTCGCCAACGAGCGCGAAGGCGAGTCCTCTATCAGTGTTGCTTTCGAAGGCGACATCCAGATGCAGCCAGTGCGTCAGCAGATGGAAGAATGGCGTGGTATTTTGGAGCAATCGTTCCGCGACCAAAACTTCCTCCTCGATTACTTCCCGGTGGTTGGCCTGGAAAAAGAACTCGTTCATTACGAGGCACTGGTGCGACTCAACTGGAAAGGAGACAAGCTTTCTGCCGGCCAGTTCCTGCCCTGGGTCAATCGCCTGGAGGTATCTTCCGAACTGGACAAGCACGTGGTTGACCTGGCGCTGCGCTCTATTGAAACAACGGGCTACCCCACGGCTATCAACCTGTCAGTTGCCGCGGTAGTGGAGCCCGGTTTCATCAGCTGGATCGGTGAGCGATTCACCGCCAAAAGCGCCGCAGCCAAGAACCTGTGGATTGAAATTCCTGAAGCCATGGCCTTCCGGCACCTGAAGAACTTCAAAGCGCTGTGTAACAGAGTCAAGGCCAGCGGCTGTAAGGTGGGTATTGAGCATGTAGGTCACCAGCTTTCTGAGCTTGGCAACTTGAGCGATGTCGGTCTGGATTATTTGAAAATCGACGCCAGCTTCGTACGGGATATTGAAAACAACTCAGCCAACCAGACCCTACTGAGAACGCTGTGCACCGTTGGCCACTCTATTGGCGTAAAAGTCTACGCCGAAGGGGTACGCACCAATCAGGAATGGGAAACCATGCTGGAGATAGGTGCAGATGGTGCTACAGGGCCAGGGATTTCACTGCCGGAGTAAGTCAGTCGACTATCGTAATGCTGAGAAAGCAGCCGGCGTCCCGGGATCCAGATTCTTTACCAGGTATTCCCTACCTCTCAATCATCCCCAATCAAATCCAGCTTCCCTGACTTCTCACTTCGCAGCTTCTGCCTGCGCATGATCTTCTCCTGCGCAGAGTCTGGCAAATCCGTGAACAATATAATGCCTTTGGAAATGAGCAACTCCACCACATCTTCCAGTACGCGCACGAAGTCCTGGTCAGTGGAATCGAGTGTGTTGGCAGCTTGTTGGTTAGAAAGAAAAGAAGTCAGCTCTGGTGAATCACCTGCCACCTCTTCCTCAAAGCCATCGGCCATCACCACGCTCATTGCAACGACGTTGCCCTGCTCATCACGCTTTATGTAAGGCATTCTATTCCTCCAAAAAAAACCCTGCTCTCTAGCGAGAACAGGGTTAGATGATACTCTGATTAAGATCTAGTCGGTAATCAATTGACCACTTTCAAGCATATTTTGGATTACTACGGATAGATCGTCGGAGCCCACTAAATCAAGGCCTTCAAGTGTAATCGTCTGATCGACATGAACATTGGACGTGTCTCCATTTGTAAACTCGCCGGTACTGCTTACTTCGATAACAGTATCAGTGCCATCGGACGTCACGCTCAGATAATTGCCGAGGCCCGCATTATCATCAGCCTCCTCGCCAATCAACAAATCACGCAGATCAAGCACGTCACGACCTTCCTCGCCAAAGTCGCTGATCGACACAACCGTATTCTCTTCGTTGAGAGAAAAGGCAAACACGTCATCGTCACCGGATGCCAGTAGAGCCAAACCGTCGTCGATATGTTCTTCGAACTCAGTAACTCCGGCATGCTGCGCAAGCATTTCCCTGACGTGCTGCATGGCATCGCTTTCAGTCACCGGGGTATAACCATTTTCTACCAGCACTGCCGCTAATTCACTTTCGGTGATTGAAGCCAGGTCGATACTGTCATTTGAGAAAGCTGCGTGAATGCCTTCATTAATGACGATTCCATTGCCCGCATCGCCGTCATTATCCAAAGACTGGAGAAATACGGCCATATTCTCGACATATTCGTCGTTGAGATCTTCCAGGCCTACTCCCGCGATCTCCTGAAGGTAAACTTTACCGTCTTCCGCAACGGTATCTGCATCTACCGAGCCGATGACAATGTTACCAATGCTAAACACCACCAAGTCGCCAGACCGGAAAGCGAATTCGCCCCTTGCATCCGTGTAGCCCGACAAACCTGAGCTGGCCTCAAAGTACATACCCTCAACAACACCATCCACCAAACTAGCGCTCTCGGTACCCAGTTCTGGGTCTACGATGACAGTGAAGCTATCGGAAGCTACATCACCATCACCATCGGTACCCTCTACCAGGAAGGTTAACTCCTGCCCCTCAGGCAAAATCGTAGTTTCGACATCAGCCGCAGTGAGGCGAAGTTTCCCAGCGTCCCAGTTAATTGTTACTTCGTTAAAGGTAAAACCGACATCCTCTACAACGATCGGCTCATTGCCTCCAACAGTAATATTCAGTGTCGTAGATTCATTAGTAGCGCTGTTCCGAACAAAGGCGGTTACGCTGCCACCGGCAGGATGATTGTTCTCGAAAGACACTCCGTCGACAAAATTAGAATTTTCTGCGCTTGCCGCGTCATCGCCCGGTGTACCAGGGTCGAAAAATTGAAAGTATAGAAACTCGTCAACGCCTTCGACTTGCCCATCCAATAAATTGTTCTCGACCCCTGCTCCGGGAGTACTGGAATTAACCCCCGAACCATTGCCCTCGATCTCGATCGCGCCACCAGGTGTTTCCACCCATGGCGTAGGTCCTCCGGGGGTCAAATTGGTGAGGTCGATATTTTGAATAATCGAAGCTTTCGGCTCAATTAAGGTAAAACTGTAGTCTCCATTTGCGTTTACCACTACCTCGAAAATCTCCACCGAGTTATCGAGAGTTGACACCGCAGTGAGCGTAGTCTCCAGAGTATCGCCAGATCCAGTAGTAGATTGTAGATAGCTTACGCCTTCAATCACTGGGCCTGTGATACTGATGTCTTCCCAGTTATCAGCACCACTTTCAAAACCGGCATTGTTTAATATGCCAGTGGTGGCCCCAATAAGATTGGCAATAGGTTCGGGATCAACGAAATCGCCTGCTTCGGGCACATCATCAATACTACCAATATCAAAGGTGCCTTCCACGGTAAGTCCAGCTTCGTCAGTAGCAATCACCCCGACAGAGCCCAGGTCTAAAACATTGTTTCCACCGGCAAGTTCGTTCGCCAATGGACTAAGTAACTTAAGTTCGACGGTGACAAGATCATTGGCGCCTTCTGTCAGCGTCAATTCCACTGCAGGATCACCGCCCAAGCTACCGGTAATCTTTTGCCCGTCCTCGCTAATACTCCAGACGATTTCATCACCAACAATGCCGTCCGTATTCCCATTCAACGTAGTTAGATAATCACTGCTAAAAACAAAGCCCACTATGTCGGTACTACCCGCAGTGAACTGAAGGCTATCGGAGCGAGAAGCCATTCCATCATCACGAAGCTCGAATTCGGGTACATCCTCCAACTCTACGGGTGGCTGCACCACCGGGGGTTCATTAACACCCACCGTAATGGTCAGTGTCGTGGTAGAGGTATCACCATCATCATCCGTAATTATGTAGTCGAAAACGTCATCTCCACCTACATCGGGAGCCGACGTTCGAGTGTACGTGTAGCCCCCATCGCTATTCAGCTCCAAATCACCATACTGACCCGAGAGTGAATTACCGACTGTACCTTGGGTCGATAGATTGTCGCTGGCTACAGCTGTAACCGTGGCTCCATCTGCGCCCTTAACATCGGTCCCGCCTGAACCGGCTTCACTTTCACCGGTAATGACATTGCCCACTACTTCCATATCAATGCCGGCAATAAGGTCAGTGTCTGCACTAGCCGCTGGGCCATCGTCGCGAACATCTATTTGGAGCAGTGCATTATCTATATCATCATCCGTGTCGGTGACCCGCACCGCAAAGCTCTCAGGCAGCGTATCGTCAGCTTCGACCTCATCAATATCAGGGTGTGTTTCCGCTCCACCCAACTCATAGCTCCAGCTGTAGTCAGTGCCATCAAATTTTACGTTTAACAGCCCGTACTCGCCTTCTACATCGATACCGCTCACGTTGTCCGCCGCCGTGACATCAATGTAATCGCCGTTCTTATCTTGAACTTCGAGCGTCTTGGTCGTATCCAAACCCGTGTGGGTAATGTCGAAGTCACCTGACGTGATTTCGTTATTACTGGCCGCATCGCTGCCAACAACATCGAGCGCAGACTCAGCGACCCAATCCCGTTCTCCTGCGTAAACAACCGACACGCTGGGTGTGGAATCCGGATCAATATCCAGGCTCACTGTTGCCTCTGATGTGTCGCCATCTGCGTCGGTAATGACGTAGCTAAAGCTGTCTGAACCTTCATAACCCTCATTAGGGGTGTATACAAATTTATCGCCAGCTACCACCACGTTCCCATTACTCGCATTGCTTTGCAGAGCAATGCTGGCAAGGCCATCAGCCCCACCATCATCATTTGCCAGAAGGTCTGCGAAGCTTATATCTGTTGCTGAATCTTCAGCCACAGCAAAGACGCCATCGTTCACAGCCTCTGGACCATCATCGCTAAAGTTAAACGCGAAGAATGATTCCTCCCCTTGTCCCAAAAACTGTTCCTGTGCAAGGTCGATAGCGATACTGTCCGTATCGTCATCGGCATCTGTCACAGTCTGGGTAAGATTGATCTGATAAGGAGTGACTCCCTCTTCACCGTTATCTCCTGCGCCAGATAGCGACACCACGTCATCGTGGTTATCAGGACTACTCGGATGCCAGATAGAGATCGGGTTGCCCTCATCTGTTGTGGCCTGAGCCAACGTTACTTCGCCTGACGCACCGACAACACTGATCGTAAAGTACAGCACAGAAGTACCATCGGCAGGGCCACCGCCGATACGGCCTTCTAGCACGCCGCCATTGTCATAGAGCATGATCTGCTCACCCTGGCCGTCACTGTTTTCATCAACTGCGTAAATCCCGGATGCAACTCCCACGCTACCGTTCGGCGCAATGTCATCGCCGCCACTGGCAAGACTCAAGCCATAAGAGACACTGCCGGGGCCGTCAGCACCAAAAATCACATCATCCTCGGTGGTCAGCGTTGAACCGTCCGTATCATTGGCAAAAAACACACTGAAGTCGGCGCTGGAAATACGGTCAGCAACGGTGTCTTCAGGGTTAGCCTGCTGGCCAGCAGATTCATCCACCACAAGGAAGGGAGCTTCACCCTGCCCTTGGTCACCTCCAATCAAGCCCTCGAACAACGCATTGAGGCGCGCCTCAGGCACGTCATCGATCACCGTTGCGGACGCAGTACCCGACACAGTCTGTCCGTTGATGTCAGTCAGAGTAACTAAAATTTCAAGCTCTGCTTGATCTTCACCCGGAGCGCTGTGGCTGTGTTCACCCATCAACTCGGCGGTCACATTAATCGTGTACTCACCGTTGGCGCTCGGCCCGCTGATGCTGGTGAATGTAAGTTGAATCACGCCCTCTTCAATCACAGAGCCGGCCTGGAACACGCCGCCAGATACGATATCAATCGTGCCGCTATCCGCGGCTATGGAAAGCGTCTGAATCCCGTCCTCGGCCAACACGACAAAACTACCACTGCGCGACAACTCCCCAGGCTGTGGGTTAGAACCGGCTGCCAGGTTTTCCTCGTCCACGACGCGCGCGCTGGATTCTACGGCAACTTCGCCTGGGTCAGCTGGAGGAGGTGGAGGTGGAGGTGGAGGTGGAGGTGCATCATCGTCGAGAATCGTCACAACACCTTGAGAGTCAGCAATCACCGCATTTTCTGCGTTGTCCAGATTGAGGAAAAAGTTCTCAGTCGGCTCATCTTCAGCATCATCTAACGTAATCACGCTAATGATTAGTTCGGTCTGTCCCGGGGCAAACACCAGGGTGCCAGAGGTACCCAGATAATCACCATTGACTTCGATCGCGGTGCCATCGGCGCTGACAAAATCAACGCTGACCGATTCCTCCACTGCACGGGACAAAGAAACCACCACTTCAGCAGTTCCGCCCTCGGCCACTGTGTCGTCACCAATGGTTATAGTGGGCTCTTCGTATACGTCGATGATCTCCACAATGCCGTCGCCATCGCCTATAACAGCGTTGACCGAATCTTTAAGTGTGACATTGAAGAATTCAGTCGGCTCGCGAACATTGTCTTCATTGGTAGCGAAAGTCACTATCACCGAAGTCGAGCCCGCGGGAATTGAGACCGCGCCGGAGTTTTCATCATAGTCGCCACCTTCAACACTGGCGATTGCAGTGCCGTCGGAGGAGGTAAAGCCAACCTGAACGTCCTCAGTCCAACTCTTATTCAGTGAAACAGTAACCTCTGCAGTATTACCCTCGATAACAATGTCGTCGCCAATATTGACAATCGGTAACGTTACCTGGGGAGGCTCAGGCGTCGCGGCGACAGTAATGGTTACAATCGCGGTGTCGCTCTGACTAGCATCTGGATTCACCGCTGTGTAGCTGAAACTATCTGTACCGCTAAAGTTGTCATTCGGTGTGTAGGTGACAGTATCGTCGTCATTGAGAACGGCAACGCCATTCTCCGGCTGGGTAATGGAGATAACGTCCTCACCCTCGACAAACAGGTCATTGCCCTCAATCGAAACAGTAACGGGTTCACCTTGATTGGTGGTCGCCGTGTCATCCTTGGCGTCTACCGGTAGAACATTTTCATCCACGATAGCGTCAGTCTCGGTCCCCTGAGTACCCGCAATGCCACTGAACTCACTAACCTCTTCGACAATCCGACCCAGCCGGATAAAGCTGTGGCCTTGGCCGGCAGGTCCACCAGAACCCGGGCCGGCAGCGGTGGCGTCCAGCACGTTACCGAGGTCTTCACCTGCTTCTAGAGCAGCCAACACGGCATCGATGGTTTCGTCCTGGACAGCACTCTCGTCGGGGCCTGCAGCTGTGCTAGCCACAAGATCCGCTGTAAGGGTAAGTTCTGGAATATCAGTAATGGCGAGGGGACTGCCATCAGACAAAGTGAGCTCCACGCTGGAGCCGCTGGGAGTGACGAGTGTCTCACCTTCAAGTAAAACATCTCCCACTGCTATCGTTCGAAGTTCGCCCTCTGCATTTCTTACATAGGCTTCGCCGATAACGGCCACGACTTTTGCTATAGCGTCCATAGTCCTCTCCCACTGCAGCGCAGTTAACGAGGTTGGAGGAAATAAGCTTCGCGCGGACCTAATCTTATACGCTCATCAGAGCGAAATTACATCGTACCTTTGTCCAGTTATAAAACCACTCGTGTATATAAGAAACTACTATATAAGCGTAAGCAGCTGTTTAGGCGAGAAAATAATAGAGCCGGAAGGCGATGGTGCCTTTAATTTTTCGGTAGAGAAAAGGTGAGTTGAGAAAAAAAATCCCTTCCATCTTGCGATGAAAGGGATTGATATTACCGAGCCGAACTTAGTCAGTAATCAGTTGGCCACTTTCCAGCATGTTCTGGATAACGGTGGACAATTCATCAGTACCCACGAGGTCAACGCCTTCTAAGGTAATGGTCTGATCCACGTTGGCCGCACCGTCAGATCCTTCTGCGAAACCTCCGCTAGAGCTGACTTCAATCACCGTATTGGCGCCGTCAAAGCTGACATTCAGGAAGCTGGTTAAATCAGCCCCGTCTGCTTCTTCTCCGACCAATAGGTCACGTAGATCCAGAGCATCGGTACCGGCCTCACCAAATCCGGTGATAGAGACATCGCTGCCCGACTCACCATCTTCATTGAGCGCGAATGCAAATACATCGTCGTCACCGGTGGCCAACAGTGCCACACCATCATCTACATGCTCTTCAAACTCAGTGACTCCTGCATGTTCCATGATCATGTCTTTAACATGTTGCATTGCATCACCTTCGGTGACCGGCGTGTAACCGTTATCGATCAGAATGTTCTGCAACTCGCCTTCAGATACAGCGGCCAAATCGAAGTTCTCATCTGAGAATGCTGTATGGATACCGTCGTTGATTACGATCCCGTTGTAGGCGTCGCCATCATTGTCCAGCGACTGCAGGAACACAGCCATGTTCTCAACGTACTCATTATTGAGATCGGAGAGACCCACTCCAGCGATTTCCTGGAGGAATACTTTGCCGTCGGCTAAAGCCTCAGCAGGGAATGTGCCAATAACAATGGCACCCACCGTAAAGGTAATCATATCGCCTCCCCGGTAGCTAAACAGTCCATTGGCATCCGTCCGACCCGACAAACCAGAGCTAGTGACATAGTCCATACCAGTAATTGCACTATCAATAGCAGCGCCGGATAGCGGGGCGTCATTCCGCGGATCGTCTACTGTAATGGTAAGGTCAGTGCTGACTAAGTCTCCATCTCCGTCAACACCGTCTATGGAAAAGTCTAAGATCTCATCTAAAGGAGCGATATCTCGTTCAAAGCTGATCGAGGTAACTTTACCTTTGCCCGGGTCCCACTGAAGCATAATATTGTCAGTAACTGTATCTCCAATATCGAAGCTAACCAATCCGTCGCTCTTTGAAACATCTTTAGAACCAAGAATTTCTTCTACGGTGAGCATGCCATCAGTGTTCGCGTCGATACCAATAGAAACAGTACCCTCATTTACGACGAACAAACCGAATTCCATCACACCCGTCACGTCAGTATCGAATGCAAAATTGAGCGCCTCTGGACCGCCGACATTGTTGTCCCCACCAGAACCAAGACCCTGCTTACTGGGGTTAGGATCGCCCTCGGCGTTACCGGTGACCACGACATCCCCTCCAGACTCTGAAGTATAGGTATAAACACCAGGAGCACCGGGGTCGATAGCGCCTAACAGTGAAACCTCATCAGGCGTTGGGGGAATATCCTGAAGTAGTGTAAAGATATACTCACCATTAACATCAAGCGCGAGCGTGAATGCAGGTGTTACACCATCGGTTGTTCCCGTAAAGATGGCCGTGTCGCCATCCCATTGAATTTCACCCAATTGTGAGTAACGTCCGCTATCAAGGTTGATATCGAGAGTCGCAAACGCATCGGCGCCGCCGAAAAAGTCTAGCAACTGCCCTTCGGCCTCAGCCTCAAAACCACCGACAGCTGTATTGTCTACTACAGTGTCACTTCCATTCGACACTTCCCCCATAGACGGTTCGTCATCAATAATATTGATCACAAGATCGCCAACAGCAGTCTCACCATCGGTGTCAGTAACCGTCACTTCAAATCGATCCCGAGTGTCTTCAATATCACCAGTATCATGGGCTACATTGTCTTTGAGAACGTATGTATAAGTTACGGTCTCAGTCCCTGTCTCTATTCCTGTGATCGTCAATGTACCCTTGGATGTCTCAATGACATTCGCATCACCCACAATCACCAGCGAGCCATTCTCGACAACAGTCACGCCATCTATAACAATATCGACAGGGACATCTGGTGCGGTGTAAGTGAAGCTACCATCCAGAACTTTCTCGCTATTGTCGTTATCAGGGATATCATCCGCTCCTTCACCCGAACCAGCGGGCTCAGGTTCCCCGAAGTCGCGAACCGGCAAGCCAGCCTCGTCCACTATAACTGAACCTTCTCCAGTTTCAGGTGGCAAGGTAACCGTCACACCCTCGTCGTTAATCTCAATCGTCAGCGTGGTAGTCGCCGTGTCATTGTCACCACCCGCTCCTTCTTTCAGCGTGTAGGTGAATACGTCATCCACATCACCAGGAGGCGTACCTTCAAACAACTCATAATCGTAAGAACCATCACCATTCAGCTTCAGACGACCATAGTCACCGTCTATCCAAGCACCAATGTTCGCTGACTGATCGTCAGTGGTATCACCCTTAACAACGCCCACAACCGTCGCATTGTCCGCTCCCACATAATCCTGGGCATCCGTACCAACACCATCAATCACATTACCGCTGGTCGCAGTCTCGCTCGAAGACAGTACATCAACGTCTGCATTGGCCTCAGGCGCGTTATCAATAATAGATATCGTCAGAATGTCTTCAGCAAATTCGTCATCCGCATCTTCTACGCGAATATCGAAGCTATCAGAATCCGTCGCCGGACCCGTGTTATCCAGCAGCGTGTAGGTGTAACTGACCGTACCACCACCAGCAGCAGTAATAGTCAGTTCGCCTTTACCGTCGCCATTCGTAAATGTCTGAGGCAAGCCAGCGGTGTTAACCAAAACACCCTCAATATAGATCTCCGCAGGCGTATCACCCACAACATAGGTAAACGTGCCATCAACAGACTCAGTATCTGTAGTGCCTAACGACTTCGCTTCGTCCGTTCCCGCAGGCTCGCCCGCACGGTCAACCGTATCTGCATCCAGACCCGCTTCGTAAACCGTCGTCGTCTCACCACCAGCATCCGGTACACTTACCGTCACTCCGCTGTCGTTAATCTCAATCGTCAGCGTGGCATAGTCCAGATCACCGTCGCCATCTTTGAGTGTGTAAGTAAATACATCCTGTACCTCACCTGGAGTTGTTCCCTCAAAAAGAGTGTAGGTATAACTACCGTCCGACCCCAGAATCAACTCGCCGTATGTCCCGGTGATAGTACCCACGATGGTGGTTGGGTCATCCAAAGTCGCATTGGTCGAACCTGAGACTGCGCTTACAACAACAGCGTTATCCGCCCCAACAACATCCGTTCCACTGGGACCTGCACCAACAATCACATTACCGGTCGTACTCTCGGAGTCAGACGCTACCGCATCAACATCATCATTAGCGGTGACCGCATCATCTCCAATGGATATTGTCAGAGTATCGGTCGCGTTGTCGCCATCTTGATCAGTCACCGAGACTGCAAAGCTGTCGGAGCTTGCATCACCTGCTGTGTTATCGGCTAGCGTATAGCTGTATTCAATGGCGCCTGCATTGACACTAATAATGGTGAGCGTTCCGGCAGTTCCTGCAAACGTTTGGCCGGCGGAGGTAACGGCTGTGCCATCAATAGTGACAACCGCCGGGCCATCTGGCGCGGTGTAGAAGAACGTACCTGCCGTTGTCTCAGACGGAGAAGCGGCATCAGAGCCTTCTGGCTCTGGGCCATCGCCCACATCTCGTGCGGGAAGACCAGATTCATCAACAGCTGTTCCGTCCTCTCCCTCAACGGGGAGATCCAGAGTTACTGGCGCATCACCAATGCTGATAGTCAGCGTTGTGGAAGAAAGGTCACCGTCAGCATCTTTTATCGTGTACGTAAATACGTCTTCGACATCGCCAGGGGCATCTTCACTTCGCGTATAGGTGTAAGTACCGTCAGCACTCAACTCCAGATCGCCATACAATCCGGCTATAGTGCCTAAGGTGCCTGGGTCATCAAGCGCCTCTCCGGTGTCGCCAGATGCCACACCCACAACCTCGGCGCCATCTGCGCCCAGCGTATCGTTAGTAACAACATTGCCGCCGACAGGACCGTATTCCTCAGCAGGAATTACATTGGCATCCGACTGCGCTGTTGGGGAATCATCAATGATAGAAGCACTGCGAACCGCAGAAGCTGAATCGCCATCGGTATCAGTCACTTCAATAGTAAATGCAACCAGCTTTTCATCAGAGTCTGCGTCATGCTGGAAGCGGTCCAGCAGCGTTGCTGTGTAGGCTACTTCATAGATGCCATCGGCACCTGGGGTCACGGATGTAATAGTGACCTGAACACCTGTATCGGTGACGACGTTGGTGCCTGTAACTGCGCCATCGGCAATCACTTCAACACCGTTGATAACCAGCGTATCGAGCCCATCTCCAGCGGTCACAGTAAATACGCCGTCTTTAGTCAGTGCAGCTGGATTCTCAGCGGAACCACCTGGCAGCTGTGCTTCTGGGAACTCGCTCTGGATACCACGTACCGTAGGCAGCAGATCCACTGGCTCATCGGTGACGACGATGTTTACCGTTGCAGTATCGGAACCGCCCTCACCGTCTGTAATGGTGTACTGGAAGCTATCACTGCCGTCGAAGTTTTCATTGGGTGTGTAGGTGAAGCTACCATCGGGATTTACAGTTACGGTGCCATTCGCTGGCTGTGTGTTACCCGTTACCGTCAGTGGGTCGTTGTCTGGATCACTGTCGTTGGGCAATACGTTACCCGACACAGGCGTGTTCACTTCTGTCGAGAAGCCATCGTTGACTGCATCGGGTGGGTTGTTTGTCTGAACTACCGGAGGTTCATCGTTATCAATAATCCTGACAATACCTTCGGGATCTGCGATCACCGCATTATCCGCATTGCTGAGCATCACGAACTCGTCCTCAGTGGACTCAACCAGGTCATCCTCCAGCGTTACCACCGTCACGGTGAGCGTGGTCTGTCCCGGGGCAAATGTTAGCGTACCTTCAGTGCCAAGGTAATCGCCTTCAAACTCAATCGCAGTGCCGTCGGCAGTGACGAAATCGACAGTTACGGGTTCTTCCACGGCGCGCGACAACGTAACAGTCACTACAGCAGTTTCACCTTCGGTAACCGTCTGATCGCCGATGGTAATTGTCGGTTCTTCGTAGATATCAATAATTTCTACCTGACCCTGACCATCGCCAATGGTGGCGTTGATAGGATCACTAAGATTGACATTAAGAAACTCGGTTGGCTCGTCGAAGTTATCTTCATTGGTAGTAACGTTAACTTCTAATTCGGTCTGGCCCGGCTGGAAAGTAATGGTGCCAGTAGCGGGATCATAGTCACCGCCAGAGACCGTGGCTGTGTCATCAGCTGTCTCAAACTTTACAGTTACCGCTTCGTCCCAAGCTTTCGACAGAGTGACTGTGACGGAGGCCGTGCCGCCTTCAATAACAACATCATCGCCAATATTGATGACTGGCGGCTCCTCCATCGGCTCTTTGGGGTCCTCTGGAGGCGGAGGCGCTACGTCTACCGTTACTTCAGCACTGTCACGCTGAGTACCGTCAGGACCTACCGCAGTGTAGGTAAACTTGTCTTCACCGAAGAAGCCTTCGTTTGGCGTATAAGTGACTGTGTCGTCATCGTTGAGTACAGCAGTGCCGTTCTCAGGCTGGGTGATAGAAATAACATCCTCACCCTCAAAGAAGATGTCGTTATCCTCTACAACAATCGTCACTGGCTCGCCCGCGTCAGTTTGCGCGGAGTCGTCAATGGCATCTACGGGTGAAAGGTTCTGGTCAATGGTCAGCTCAGACTCAGCAGCCAAAGTGCCTACAACGCCGCTGAACTCATCGGTGCCCTCAACAATACGGCCAAGGCGAATAAAACTGTGACCCGCGCCAGCAGGGCCACCAGAGCCAGGGCCAGCGGCTGTAGCCGCAAGCACATCGCCAAGGTCTTCACCGCTTTCCAAGGCGGCCAATACCGCATCGATAGTCTCGTCTCCCACGGCGCTTTCGTCGGCGCCCGGGGCAAGGTCTGCCACCATGTCGGTGGTGAGGGTCAGCTCAGGTACGTCAACCACCATGGGGCTGCCGTCTGACAGGGAGAGTTCAACCGTGCCGCCGTCAGGCGTTACGATCGTTTCGCCTTCCAGGAGGACATCTCCCGGGCGAATTTCGCGCAATTCTCCATCTGCATTCCTTGCGTAGGCGTTACCGGTTACTGCTACTACGGTTGCGATTGCTACGGGATCCATATTTATCTCCTTGGGTGGCCGCCAGCGGGCCAACGTAAAAACTGACACTTATCGGACTTTGGGTGAGTGATACTACGCCCCTGTTTTTGGCTGCACATTGTACTTTTGGACAGGTATCGAGCCTGATTAGCAGGATTGTGATGTAGGTCACGTTTGGTGGTTTTAGGTGCGCTATTGGGTGTGACGGTGATCACACTGGGCATTGGGCTAAGGGGTCTCGGTTCCATGTGTACAGATTGCACTGATGTTAGGGTGATTTACATTGCCGGAGGCGACAAGGGGATGACCGCGGGCGACAGACCGAGGTACTGGGCCAGGGGAGATGGATTCCTGGATCCCCGCCTACGCGGGGATGACTTAGTGCGCGGGGATGACTTAGCGCGCGGGGATGACTTAGCGCGCGGGGTGGTGAGAAGGGCTGGTCTCAGTTTACGGTGGTGTACGTGGGGATATTATTCATTGCCAGGGCGAGTTGTACGCGGTCGCGTACGCCCAGCTTTTCGAAAATGGCTGACAGATGAGCTTTCACGGTGCGTTCGGTGATTTCCAGGGCCTCGGATATCTCACGATTGCTGGCGCCGTGGGCCACTTGTTCGGCCACCATTAACTCTCTCGAGGTGAGCTCATTGAGCTCTGGGTCGATTGGAGCCTCGGTGGGGACAACACGCGTCGATAGCGCGAGGAAGCGCTGCATCAGTTCGGGCGGCATCCAAAAACCACCGTGCTCCACCACCAGGGCAATCTCACGCAGCTGTTCAGGTGCCGCTTTTAGGTGACAATAGCCCATGGCACCCTGGTTAAGTAGTTGAAATGCCTCGGATTCTCCCGGTGTTGCCGCCATCACCACCACCGGCCAGCCAAAGGCTGCGGCGGCTTGTACCTCAGCGGATCGCTCTGCGGGTGCCAGGGCGGCTATATCCAGCCAGACAATACCCCGGGGGCCTGAGGTGGCCTCACCAATATCAGCCACCTGCACCGCCGCACGGCCGCGGGGAAACGCCTGTTCCCAGCGATCCCGCAGTTTTCCGGCAGGGGTGATAAATAGGTGTTCCATTAAAGCTCCGTCTGAGGTTTCGTTATCGCTCTGTCATCGCGTACTGCTTGGCTCGCAATACCGGTTTCATCAGGTAGGCGAGAATGGTCTTCTTACCAGTGAGGATGTCCACCTCTACCGTCATGCCCGGAATAATCGGCTTGTCCTCGGCAATGCCTACCTCATCGGTACGCACCAGCACTTCATAGAAGGGGTTGCCCTCCTCGTCCATGACCGTATCAGCACCGATGTGCTCTACCACTCCATCGAGTCC
This sequence comes from Halioglobus sp., assembly GCA_039979015.1. Taxonomy (GTDB): domain Bacteria; phylum Pseudomonadota; class Gammaproteobacteria; order Pseudomonadales; family Halieaceae; genus Halioglobus. The sequence continues at coordinate 593,471 of JBDWAD010000020.1, read as the reverse complement.
GCCATAGACCACAAAATCGTAGGCAGTGAACTTCACCAATGCCTTCTGGCCGGGAACCAGAAAGGCAATATCCTTGGGCCTGATACGCACTTCCAGCAGTAGTGTGTCGTCCGCCGGCACCACTTCGATAATCTCTTTACCCGCCAGCACCACACCGCCAATCGTATAGTAGTACAACTGCTTGACGGTCCCGTTAACCGGCGAACGCACCTCGGTCTGCTTAACACGGTCCGACAGGCCCAGGCCAGATTCACGCAGGGCATTCATGCGAGTAATGGTATCTGCCATTTCCTCGCGCACTTCATTCACAAATTCCAGTTCCACCTCCGCAACCTTGCTCTCGGCCTCGTGTATGGAAGACTCAATACGGTCAATTTGGGCCGCCGCTTGCTTGCGCTCGCCGCTAAGCTGGTTAACCTCCCGCTCCAAACGAAGGATCTCTACCTCCGACACCGCGCCTGACGCCACCATGGGCTTGGTGAGCGATAGTTCCTGCTCTGTTAATTCTAATGATCGCGCAGCTTGCCGCTCCCGCGCCTTGACCTCGATCAGTTCCTGCTGTCGTTGTATCAGCTGCTCTTGAGCAATCTGTTTCTCAAAACCTAGCTCGGCCTGACTGGATTCATACAGGGCCTGCTCTTGCTTCACGATGCCTGGCACCGCCTCTACCAGCGAGGGGTCCGGGCGGAACTCAGTTTTGTCTACCACTGCACGCAAGCGGCCAATCTTCACCGCCAGGGCCTGGTATTCCGCCCTGTTTTCCCTGAAAGATGACTGGGAGCGGGTTTGGTCAAGGCTGACCAACAACTGGCCCTTGGTGACCAGATCGCCCTCGCGCACCAGAATCTCGGTCACCACGCCGCCATCCTGCGACTGAATCACCTGTACCTGACGTGAGGGAATAACCTTGCCCTGCCCTCGCGTAACCTCGTCAATTTTCGCCAGCGATGCCCACACGACCAGGCCAATCACGATGAGCGCAACCACGTACAGCAGTGCGCGGGCACGCAGGGGCTGCTGTTCAACGAACGCCCGGTGAGCGTCCTGCTGCCAGTCGTAGGGCGCAGTGTTGATCTCTTTCATCCACGGCGCGAACAATCGATCAACCAGGCGGCGACCAATGCCACGGCGGGCGGGCGCCTCCTCGGCCATCTCGTTTACTTGCTCCTGCTCGCTCATTGCGCCTTACCTATCTTGCCTTGCTGCAGGGCCTGGATCACATTGTCCCTGGGGCCGTCGGCAACCAGTTTGCCGTTGTCGATGACGATGATGCGGTCCACCATCTCGAGCAAAGAGTTACGGTGGGTGACCACCAGCCAGGTCCGGCCTTTTACAAATTCCTGCAAGTGTTTCTTTACTGCGTTCTCAGTTGAATGGTCCATCGACCCGGTCGGCTCATCCATCAACAAAATGGGCGGCTCATTGATAATGCCCCGAGCCAGGGCCACCGATTTGCGCTGGCCGCCGGAGAGGGAATCGCCACGCTCGCCAATCATCATGTCAAAACCCTGAGGATGGCGGTTGACGAAGTCAGCGAGGTTGGCAATCTCCACCGCTTGCACCAATGCCGAGTCCGAGACCTGTGAATTGGACAGGGTAAGGTTGTCGCGCAAGCTGCCATAAAACAGGGTCACATCCTGGGGTACATAACCAACCCGCGAGCGCAGCTCGGTAGGGTCCAGCTGACGAAGGTCTATACCGTCGATCATGATCGCACCGCCGGTGGGCTGATATAGACCCATGGCAAGCTTCTCGAGGGTAGATTTGCCTGAGCCCACCCGCCCCAATATCGCCACATGCTCTCCAGGCTTGATCTTGAAGGAGACATCGCTCAGCGACTCCATCTCTGCACCCGGGTAGGCGAAAGACACGTTCTTGAATTCAATTTCGCCGTTGAACATCTCCCGGGACAGGAACTGGGCGCCCTCGGGGCGCTCCACCGGCTTATCCATCACCTCATCCAATGACTTCAGGGCAATCTCGGCATTGTGGTACTGGGTAATCAGGCCGGCCAATTGACCAAAGGGCGCCATGATACGGCCCGAGAGCATGGTGCAGGCAATCAGGCCACCCATACTCAGCTCGCCGGCGGTAATCAGGTAAACACCGGTGACAATGACAAACATGGTGACCATTTGCTGTGACCATTGGGTCACGTTAATGGTGGAGGTCGACAGCAGTCGCAACTGCACACCCACGTGCGCAAGAAAGGCGGTGGTATCTTCCCAGCGACGCTGCATGCGCGATTCCGCACCCATCGCCTTAATGGTATCCAGGCCCACCAACGATTCGATCAGGGTGGAGTTGCGCATAGCACCTGCGCGGTAGGTGGTTTCCGCGAGTTCTTTCAACTTTCCCTGCACCGACAGTGCGAAGCCCAACACCACGGCGAGACCAATACAGAGCGGTATCAGGATAGGCCAGGCGATCCAGGCGATGACGCCAATGAAAATCAGCGCAAAGGGAATATCGATAATGGTGGTCACCGAGGCCGAGGTAATGAAATCTCGCACCGTCTCGAAGGAACGCAGGTTCACAGCGTAGGAACCTACCGACAGGGGCCGGTGCTCCAGACGAATACCCAGCACCCGCTCCATAATCAGGGCCGACAGCTTGATATCCACCCGCCGGCTGGCCAGGTCAAGGAAATAGCCGCGCATACTGCGCAAACTGATATCAGCGATCAGCACGATAATCACACCGGCTGCCAGCATCCACAGGGTTTCGACCGCCTGGTTGGGTACCACCCGGTCATACACATTCATGGTGAACAACGGCAGTGCCAGGGCGAAAATGTTGATAAAGAACGCGGCTAGCAATACGTCACGGTAAATCGGCATGTTGGCGCGCATGGCGTCCCAGAACCAGTGACCGCGATCGGAAGTGCCGGTGCGCGGCGCGCGCTGGTCGAAACGGAAACGCGGCCTGCAGACGATGGCAGCACCACTGGATTTTTCAAGCAGCTCTTCCCGGGGAATATCCACCGCCGCTTCGTTAAGCTCCGGGTAGACCACCCTGGCGAACTTGCCGCCGTTCGCCCAACCCATCAGCAGGCAAGCGCGCTCGCCTTCCAGCATCACTACCGCAGGCAATAGCGCCGGTTCAATTTCTTCCGGGCTGCGATACACGATACGACTGGTCAGCCCCACGCGGCTGGCCGCGCGCTCAAACAAGGCCGGTGTCAGGGCACCGGTCTCCACGGGTAGCCCTCCCATCACAGCTTCTGCCGTGGAGGCATTACCGTGAAAGCGGCACAGCGCCAGCAGGCACTGCAGCAATGGGTCGTCGGTGCGGGTCATTCTGTGTTTCCACTCCAATGATGCCGTCAGCAATCCCTACCGCTGGTCCCGCGGTTTCGGGCGACATCAACTAAGCTGCTGAATCCAAACAATTATTTTGGCCAGAAAGCATAGGTCAGAAAGCACTGATTTGCTACGCGAGTAGTGCGCTTCAGGTCACAAATCTGGAGATATCCCGAGTTTTTCCGAACTTATTGCGAAGCTCCCCGCTGGTTCAGGAAAAAATACCGTGATTTCTACCCATTCTTGATTCAGGTCAAACCTGGGGCCAGTGGCTACGGAATTAGCCAAAATGAGGTATGAGCCCGTTTTTAAGCGCCCCCATAGTGACTGGCATCAACATCAGTCACGAAGAGGATAAGGCCATGAATGCTCCGCAAAAAACCCAGACAGAACAGCTCTATCAAGCCGCCCGCGACCTGGTTCCCGCCCTCCGTGCGCGCACCGCAGAAACGGCGGCCTTGGGCCAATTGCCCGAAAAGACGGTGAGCGCCATGCAACAGGCCGGCTTCTTCCGCATTATGCAGCCCGCCCGCTATGGAGGCTTCGAGCTGGACCCCGAGGTATTCTTTCGTGTGCAGATGATCCTCGCCGAGGGCTGCATGTCGACCGCATGGGTGCTGGGCGTGGTGGCCATTCACAACTGGCAACTGGGATTGTTCGATGATCAGGCACAGCGAGATGTGTGGGGCGATAACGATGCCACCCTGATCTCCTCCTCCTATATGCCGGTGGGCAAAGTTGAACAGGTGAAGGGCGGCTACAAGCTATCGGGACACTGGGCATTTTCGTCCGGATCCAAGCACTGCGACTGGGCCTTCCTGGGCGCCATGGTGCCGCCAAAGAAGCCCGGGGAAGCCCCTGACTACCGCACCTTCCTGGTGCCACGCAGCGACTACGAGATTGTAGAAAACTGGAACGTATCTGGCCTCGAGGGCACCGGTAGCCATGACATCACCGTCAAAGAGGCCTTTGTTCCGGACCATCGCACACACCGCTCTATCCACGGTTTCGAGTGCAACAGCCCCGGCAACGCGGTCAATGATCACTACATCTTCCGCCTGCCCTTCGGCCAGATTTTTGTGCGCGCAGTCTCTTCCTCCAGCATCGGTTGCCTGCAAGGCGTGATCGACAGTTACGTGCAGGTCAACAAGGACCGCGTAGGTCTTAACGATGGCAATAAGATTGCCACCGACCCGGATGCGCAAATGGCCCTGGCTGAATGCATTGCCGCGGTGGACGAATGCCAAACCGTGATGTTCCGCAATTTCGATACCATGGTCGAGGCAGCCAAGTCGGGCGCTCCGCTTGCCATAGAAGATCGCATCAAGATGCGCTTCGATGCGGCACTGGTCTCGCGCAAATGCACCGAGGCCATCAACCTGATGTTCAACGCCTGCGGCGCCCAGGGCATTTTCACCGACCATCCGCTAAACCGCGCCTGGCTAGACATTAATGCCGGCCGCCAGCATGTCGCCAACAACCCATTCAAGTTCGGCCGAAATGTAGGTGGCGTGATGATGGGCGCCGACAACCAGGACTTCTTCCTGTAAGCGTTTAATACAGGCTGAATCTTTTAACCAGGGGCTGGTTCCAGCAGTTGAACCGCCCTCGTTGATGCAGATCAAGTCTTGCCTCGTGTGTCCGTTTACACCCATAGCGGGCCGCCGGTGCAGCATCAATAATGACTGAACAAAACCACGCGCAAAGCGGAGAGCAGCCAACATGACAGCAGCACAGCAAGCAACCCAGGCAAAGCGAGAACCCTACGTGATCAAGGCGGAGGAGCGCGAAGAGCGCTATGCCCGCGGTTGGTACGTCATCGGTCACACCAATAGCGTCAGCCACAAACCGCGCGAGTTAAATGTATTCGGCACCAAGCTGGTGGCCTACCGCGGTAAGGACGATGGTGAGGTTCACATCCTCGACGCCTATTGCCCGCACATGGGCGGCGACCTGTGCGGCGGCGAGGTGAAAGGGAACTCGGTGCTGTGCCCTTTCCACCTGTGGAGCTGGGGTTCAGACGGTGTGTGTGACGACATTCCCTACGCCAACAAAATTCCCGACAAGGCCGTCATCAGGTCCTGGCCCACACTGGAAAAAAATGGCCTGGTCTTCGTCTGGCAGGACCCTGAGGGTAACCCACCCATTGCCGAACAAGAACCCGAGCGCATGGAAGACTGGTACTCGGAAGACTGGACCGACTGGGAGATGGCCGCCATTCCCATCGAGTCACTGGGTCGCGAACTGGTCGACAACATGGCGGACATGGCGCACTTCGGCCCCATTCACTACTCCTCAGTAAAATCCTTCCGCAACACCATGGACGCCCACAAGTTCGTCCAGTATATGGTCGGCGGGCACGAGATACTGACTGAAGGCGATGAAGGGCTGATCACTTCGGTGGCGACCTACGAAGGTCCGGCCTACATGACCACTACCATGACCGGCCTAATGGATGGTTTCCCGATGAAAGTACACTTACTGGTCAGCCATATCCCTACCAGCATGAACCAGTTCATCATTAACTTTGGAGTCATGATGAAAAAGTCGCCAAAAGCCTCCAAGGCCCAGAACCAGGCGATGGTTGAGGAGTACATGGAAAAAAACATCGAGTCTTTTCACCAGGATGTGGCGGTGTGGAACAACAAGTGCATCATCGATAATCCGCTGCTCTGCGACGGTGATGGGCCCATTAACCTGGTGCGCAAGTGGTACAGCCAGTTTATGACCGATGCGGATGAAATATCGCCCGGTCAGGTGAAAGCCCGCGAACACGTGACAATGGAGGGCCCCACTGTTCAGGAAACCCTAGCCAAAATGGGCTTCTGAGTCATTTAGGCCCCGGTAGTGTGAGCTTGTTCACATTACCGGGAATTTTCGGCTGCCGTGGCGGTCAAGCTGGTTCAGACTATACTTTAGTAAAAGCTGAGGCAGGGACCGAGGTTGAGACAATGTCAGAACCAGCACAATTTGAAGTCAGAGAAGTAGGCCTAGGCTCCAGCAGCGCAGACGCTGAAGGAGAAAAAAAGTACATGGGCGCCGAGCGCCGCCGTGAGCATCGGCGCAGCGGAATAGATCAGCGTTCAGAAGTACGCTTTGAGCCTGGCAAGGACGATCGCCGCAAGGACTGGGGACGTCGCCACGATGACATCGCAGGACACATGTTCTAGCCGGTCAAGACGACTGCTTTACCAACACGTGACTCGCAAACAAGGTAGCGCTCAATAGCGCTACCGCTCCTCCCTGGTGGGCCACCGCCAACCAAACCGGCACATGCAGCAGCAATGTGCTGATCCCCATAATCACCTGCAACCACAAGGCCGCCAGTAAGAGTCCTATTGCCAGTCCTCCGCGCGATGGCAAGCCACTGCGCCAGCTACGCCAGGCAAACAGGTGTATGAGTGCAAACAAGAAGTAGGCAAACATACGGTGATTGAACTGAATGGTGGTAATGTCTTCAAACATTGCCAACCAGGCGGGATCCGTGCCGTAAAGGCCTGATGGCACAAAGCTGGTGCCCATTAAAGGCCAGGTGCTGTAAGCAAACCCTGCGCGGGTGCCCGCCACCAGGCCACCGGTCAGAATCATCAGGTAAACCAAAAAAACCAGCATCCTTGAGTAAGCCGCCTGCGGGTGCCTGCCTTGGCCCTGGGGGAACAACAAATCAAGGGCGACCCAGAGCATATAAGCATATATCGCGAAGGCTAAACCCAGGTGTGCGGTTAGCCGGTACTGACTAACCCTGGGGTTGTCCACCAGGCCGCTTTTCACCATGTACCAGCCCAGCAAGCCCTGCAAGCCACCCATAAAGAACAAGATCCACAGTTTGGGCATAACCCCCGCCCTGACTCGCCCCTTCATCGCGAAGAAAACCATGGGCACAAAGAACAGCACCCCGATCAGCCTTCCCAACACTCGGTGCAGGTACTCGTACATGAAAATGGACTTGAACCCGTCCATGTCCATGCCACGATTGACCTTCAGGTACTCCGGGTACTGCTTGTACTTGTCAAAAGTTGCTTGCCAGGCTTCATCGGTCAGCGGCGGTATCACCCCCATCAGCGGCTTCCACTCCACCATCGAGAGTCCGGAACCGGTCAATCGGGTGGCTCCACCTAACATGATCATGCCGAAGATGACTGCGGCGCATAGCAACAGCCAGCTGGCAATCTGGCGGTCGTAGTCTTTCTGTCGTTGGCTAGCTAACATTTACCTGAGCGTCTGTTGAATCCAATTAAGTTGATTTGGGTGAACGTCGATCACACCCGCTCGAACAAGGCCGCAATGCCCTGGCCACCACCGATACACATAGTGGAAACGGCGTAACGGCCGCCGGTTCGCTCCAGCTCATACAGCGCTTTTACGGTAATTAATGCGCCTGTCGCGCCAATGGGGTGACCCAGGGAAATACCGGACCCATTGGGGTTTACCTTCGCGGGGTCCAGACCAAGCTCTTTCACCACCGACAGCGCCTGCGCGGCGAAGGCCTCGTTGCACTCCCAGATATCAATATCGTCCTGGGCAACGCCGGTCTTTTCCAGCAATTGACGGACCGCAGGCGCTGGACCAATTCCCATAATCGAGGGATCAACTCCGACCAGGGCATAACCCACCATGCGGGCCATAGGCTTGAGGCCACGCGCTTCGGCGGCGCTCTTTTCCATCATCACCACGGCAGCGGCGGCATCATTAATGCCGGAAGCATTGGCTGCGGTGACTGTGCCGTCTTTTTTAAACGCCGGACGCATACCGGAAATACTCTCGGCGGTGGCATCCATACGCACGTGCTCGTCCTGGTCAAACACGGTCACGCCCTTACGGGTTTTCAGCTCTACCGGGAGAATCTGTTCTTTGAAGTAACCGCCTTCAATTGCGCGCTGGGCGCGACGGTGACTCTCCGCCGCCAGCTCATCCTGCTCCTCGCGGGACACACTGTACTTATCGGCCAGGTTTTCAGCGGTAATACCCATGTGGGTATCACCAATCGGGCAAGTAAGCGCGCCCATCATCGGGTCTTCCATGGTGGCGTCACCCATGCGGGCGCCGAAACGGGCCTTGGGCAGCCAATAGGGAACGCGAGTCATGGACTCAGCGCCGCCGGCAACCGCGGCGTCACAATCGCCCAACAAAATCATCTGGGCAGCGGAAATAACCGCCTGCAAGCCAGAGCCGCACAGGCGGTTAACGGTGAGTGCAGGGGTCTCTATGGGCAAACCGCCCTTTAGCGCCGCCACGCGGCTCATGTACATATCCCGGCGATCGCTGTGGGTCACAGAGCCGATGACGCAGTGGCCAATGTCTGCGCCCTCAAGGCCTGAGCGTTTTACCGCCTCTGCAACCACCTGGCCAGCCAGTTCCGTAGGAGGAACATCCTTTAAACTGCCGCCAAAATCAGCGATTGCGGTGCGAACACCGCTCAAAATGACTACTTCACGATCACTCATTAATCTTCTCCGAACTGTCGGTTGTTGCACTTGAACTGCGAGCGGGCGCCACTTTACCAGAACACCTGCAGGAATTCAGGCCTGCTCAGGCCTGTAACTGGGGCAAATCACGGTACAACTCCAAGGCCCCGGGGTTTGCCAGGGCATCGGTGTTCTTCACCGGCCGGTTGTGCACCACGTTACGCACCGCCAGCTCGACAATTTTGCCGCTGATGGTACGGGGGATATCGCTGACCTGCACAATCACCGCAGGTACATGCCGCGGCGTCGTGTTCTCGCGAATCGACTGTCGAATTCGGGTCTGCAACTCCTCATCCAGCGACACGTCATCTTGCAGCACCACAAACAAAACCACTCTCACATCGTCCTGCCACTGCTGGCCGATGACGATACTTTCTACTACCTCTTCGATACGCTCTACCTGGCGGTAAATTTCCGCCGTGCCAATACGCACGCCGCCGGGATTCAGCACCGCATCGGAACGCCCGTGGATGACGAAACCGCCGTGTTCGGTGATTTCGCCGTAGTCCCCGTGAGCCCATATACCTGGATAGCTATCAAAATAGGCGCTGTGATACTTGCTGCCGTCCGGGTCGCTCCAGAAACCGATGGGGGCACAGGGAAAGGGCCGGGTGCACACCAGTTCACCTTTTTCCTCGATCACCGGCTGCCCCTCGTCATTCCAGATTTCAACCGCAAGACCCAGGCCCGGCGCCTGTATCTCACCCACATACACGGGCAGCGTAGGACAGCCACCGACAAAGCAGGACAGGATATCGGTACCGCCGGAAATACTGGAAAGACAGACATCGTCTTTGAAGTCGCGATAAATGTATTCAAAGCTTTCATGAGACAGCGGAGAGCCGGTGGAGAGAATCGCTTTCACACTGCCAAGATCATGGCTTTGGCGGGGCTTATGGCCGGCTTTTTCCAACGCGGCAATAAACTTGGCGCTGGTACCAAACACGGATATTGCTTCACGATCGATGGCATCCAATAACAGCTTTCCATCCTGCGCAAAAGGCGACCCGTCATAAAGCACCAGTGTCGCGCCGCTGGCCAGGCCCGAAACCAGCCAGTTCCACATCATCCAGCCGCAAGTGGTGAAGTAAAAAAAGACATCCTCCCGCGTCAGGTCCACATGCAGCCGGTGTTCCTTGAGGTGCTGTAATAGCGATCCGCCAGCGCCATGGACGATACATTTAGGCACACCGGTAGTGCCCGAGGAATACATGATGTAGAGCGGATGGTCGAACGGCAGACGTTGGAACTGCACCTCGCTGGCACTGCCATCCAGGTAATCAGCAAACAGCACCGCATCGTCGATAGCACTGATATCGGGGGCTTCTTGCAGGAGTGGAACCACCACCACGCTCTCAATGCTATGGATTTGCTGGCGTATGGCGGCCACGCGCTTAAGGGAGTCACAGGCTTTGCCGTTGTAGTAGTAGCCATCGGCCACGAACAGCACCCTGGGCTCGATCTGGCCGAAACGATCCATCACTCCGTTGATGCCAAAGTCTGGCGAGCAAGATGACCAGAGCGCGCCCAGGCTGGTTGCCGCCAGCATGGCGATCACCGTTTCCTCGATGTTGGGCATAAAGCCGGCCACGCGATCACCTGCTTGCACACCCTGCGATTTAAGCGCCGATGACAGTTGCGCTACCCGAGAATATAGCTGAGCGTAGGAAATCTCACGGCGTTCGCCGTTTTCCAACAGCGACACAAGGGCAGCTCGCTCATCGCGGTAACGCAGCAGGTTCTCAGCAAAATTCAATCGCGCCCCCGGAAACCACCGGGCACCGGGAAACTTGTCTGCGTCAGCGAGAACGTGGGCAGTATCGCCCTCCCCAATGACCTCGGTGTAATCCCACACGGCACGCCAAAAATCTTCTGGGTTTTCCACAGACCAGCGATGCAGGTCGCTATAACAGCTGCCTACATCCTTGCCCTGCTCACGCAATTTCCGCTGAAAAACAGTGATCTGTGCATCTTCTACACGCTGTGCGGGGGGAGTCCAAAGGGGTTGCGTCATGACAAGGGCTTCCTTAAACAGTTTGCGCAATATGGATGAAGACAATATATTTAACAAATTGATTATTTTTATGTTTTCTTTAATTTAATAAATGAATATATCCCTGCGTCAATTACGGGCCTTTGTCACCCTGGCCCAGTGCCAATCCTTTGCCGAGGCCAGTGAACTGCTGCACTTGTCCCAACCCGCCCTCAGCGTCGCCATCAAAAATATGGAACTTGAGACTGGCGGCAGCCTGTTCTCGCGCTCGACTCGGTCTCTGGAACTCAGTCCGGAGGGACGCCACTTTCTGCCGGTGGCACGACGCCTGTTAGCCGACTGGGACCAGGCCTTTGACGACCTGGGTCGCGCATTCAGCCTGCAACAGGGCAAAGTCAGCGTGGCAGTCATGCCGTCCTTCGCCATGAATCAGTTTCCAGAGGCCCTCGCACCCTTCCAGCGGGAATACCCTGAGATCAATATCAGCGTTGAGGATGTGGTCATGGAGTCGGTCATCGATGCGGTGCGCGAGGGACAAGTCGAACTGGGTATCACCTTCGAGCCTGATCAAATGGACGGCCTGGAATTCACCCCACTGTTTACCGATCGCTGGATTGCCCTGATACACCCGGAGTCGCCACTCGCTGCCCGTAAGAGACTGTCCTGGACGGCACTGATGCAAGAACCCTTTATCGCTATGAATCGCGGCTCCTGGTCACGCAATACGACCGAACGAGCGATGTCCGAAGCGGGCGTCACCCCAAGCCGCCTGCTGGAAGCAAACCAGTTGGCAACCATTGGCCGCATGGTCTCCGTGGGACTGGGTACAGCGGTGGTGCCGCAGCTTTGCCGCCAGCAAATGGAAAGTCTCGGCATTCTGTGCAAGGCCATCGGACAACCCGCGATTGAACGCCAGGTGGGCGTCTTTACTCGCAAGCGGCGCACGCTCTCCCAACCGGCACAAGCATTGGTCGCGCATCTGTTGCGGCACTTCTCCAACGGACGCTAGCTAGACTGTAGCCGCAAGCAGCGCTGTGACGTAGAATTCGCCTCCCTTTAAGCCAGCGCCCAGACCATGCCTTTACTCAAGCTCGACAAAGCCAGCCTTCACTACGGGACCCAGGTCCTGTTAGACAACGTGGAACTGAGCATCACCCGCGGTGACAAGCTCGGCCTGCTAGGGCGCAACGGTGCCGGCAAAACCACCCTGTTGAAAATTTTGGCGGGAGAGCAAGCGCTGGACGCTGGCGAACGCTGGATCCGACCTGGTATTAAAATGGCGCGGCTGGAGCAGACCCTGCCCGAGGCTGACGCACTGTCTGTTTACGATGTAGTCGCTGGTGGCCTGGAGGAAGCTGGCGAGTTACTGGCGCAATACCATCACCTGATTCAGGGCGAAGATATGGATGCCCTGGCGAAAGTTCAGCATAAACTGGAGGCGGTTGACGGCTGGAATCTGCAGCAAAAAGTCGAGACCACGCTCAGCCAACTGCAATTGCCTGCCGACGCTGCGATGGGCGAGTTGTCAGGGGGATGGCGACGCCGGGTCGCCCTGGCCAGGGCGCTGGTCAGTGAGCCAGACATATTGTTACTGGACGAGCCGACCAACCACCTGGATATTCCCGCGATCGCCTGGCTGGAAGAGCAGTTGCGCAACTACCGCGGCTGCCTGATTCTTATCACCCACGACAGGCGCTTCCTGCAAAACGTGGTGAACAGCATTGCCGAGCTGGACCGCGGTCACCTCACCGTATGGCGCGGCGACTACAAGGGGTTCCTCAATCACCGAGCCCAGGAATTGGCTGCCGAAGAGCGCGCCAACGAATTGTTTGATAAGAAACTCGCTCAGGAGGAAGTCTGGATTCGCCAGGGCATCAAGGCCAGGCGCACCCGCAACGAAGGCAGGGTGCGAGCGCTCAAAGCGATGCGCGACGAGCGCAGCGAGCGACGGGAGCGCCAGGGCCGCGCTGATTTTGGCGTGGAAGATGCCTCACGCTCCGGCAAAATCGTGGCGGAACTGCAACATGTCAGTCACGCCTTTGATGACAAGATTATTCTCAAGGACTTCAGCACCATCATTCAGCGTGGCGACCGCATCGGCATTGTCGGCCCCAATGGCGCCGGCAAATCCACGCTGGTGAAAACCCTGCTGGGTGAATTAACGCCCGATAGCGGTACCGTTAAGCTGGGCAGCAAACTGGAGATCGCTTACTCCGACCAACTGCGCGGCCACCTGGATCCGGAAAAAAACCTGATCGATAACGTGTGCGGCGGCCAGGATTTTATTGAAATTAATGGCAAACGCCGCCATGCAATCTCCTACCTGGGGGATTTTCTGTTCAGCCCCGAGCGGGTGCGCACACCGGTAAAGGCGCTCTCCGGTGGCGAACAAAACCGGGCCATACTGGCCCGCCTGTTTAGCAAGCCCGCCAACATGCTGGTATTGGACGAACCGACCAACGATCTTGATATCGAAACCCTGGAACTTCTGGAGGAAATTCTACTTTCCTTTGAAGGCACCGTGCTGCTGGTTTCTCACGATAGAGAATTCATGGACAACGTGGTCACCAGCCTGATGGTGCTCAAGGGCGATGGCGTTATCGAAGAGCAGGCCGGCGGATTTAGCGACTGGGAAGCCAGGGGTGGCAATCTTGCAGACCTGGCATCGTCCGCCAAGGGTCAGGCGCCTGCAGCAACCGTGGCAACAGAGCCTGCAAAGAAAACCACCGAGAAAAAGCGCAAACTTTCCTACAAGGACCAGCGTGAACTGGATGCCCTCCCAGGGTTGATTGATTCACTGGAGGCAAAACAAGCCGAACTGGAGACAGAGATGTCAGCCGCTGACTTTTATCAGCGCGATCACGCTGATGTGCAATCCGTCCTGGATGAGGTGACCCGGATACAGGAAGAGCTTGAGCAGGCACTGGAGCGCTGGGCGGAGCTCGAAGACTGACGCCCTACAACACGGCCGCGACAGACTGTGCCAGGTAATCAATATTGCGGGCATTCACCCCGGCGACATTGATACGTGACGAATCCAGCATGTACACCGAGTATTCCTCACGCAGCCTCACGGCCTGCTCGGCGGACAAGCCCAGGAACGAAAACATGCCTTTCTCTTTTTCGATGAAAGCAAAGTCCCTACCACTGGCAGCTTCCAGTTTTTCCCGCAGGCCGGTGCGCAAACCGTTCATGCGACCGCACATATCCACCAACTCGGTTCGCCAAACCTGATCCAGCGTTTGATCGGAGAGGATGCGGCCTGCAATCAATGCGCCGTGAGCCGGTGGCATTGAGTACACCCTGCGCGCGGCGACCAGCGCCTGACTCACTAAAGCCTCTGCGTTTGCGCTGTCGCGACAGACGAACATGACGGCGCCAGTGCGCTCGCGATATAGCCCCATATTCTTGGAACAGGAAGCGGCAACAATCATCTCTGGCACACGCTCGGCTAACAGACGCAGTCCCGCAGCGTCTTCTTCCAATCCGTCACCCAGGCCCTGGTAGGCAATATCCACAAACGGCAAAAAGCCCTGGGCTTCAGCCATGGCGGCAACCACGCCCCACTGCTCCAGTGACAGGTCTGCGCCACAGGGGTTATGGCAACAGCCGTGAAGTAGAACCACGTCACCCGCCTGCGCCCGCTTGAGGTCTTCAACCATGCCATCGAAATTCACACCGTGGCTGGCAGGCTCGTAATAACGGTAAGTTTCAAATTCCAGCCCCACGCTGCCCAGCAAAGGCAGGTGCACCGGCCAGGTCGGATCGCTCACCCAGACCTTCGCAGTGGGCGCTGCAGCAAAAATAATTTCCGCGCCAATGCGCAAGGCACCGCAGCCTCCCGGTGCCTGCACACTACTGACCCGGCCATCTTGCAACGCCGGATGATTCGCCCCCAGAAGCAATTGCTGCATTCCGCTGTTAAACGCATCGACTCCTGCAGGGGGTAGATAGGCTTTACTGACTTCTTCTTGCTCCAATGCAGCCTGCGCCATTTGCACCGCTTTGAATACCGGGCAGACGCCGTCTTCATCCATATAGATACCTACCGTTAAATCAACTTTATCCGGGTTGGTATCCGCTTTTGCGATGGCCGCCAAACCAAGAATAGGGTCGGCGGGAAGACGTTCCAGTTTATCCAGCATGGGTAATCCTCAAATCAGATTTCAGCGAGCAGTTCTTGCAGGAACTGCCAAAACGGTTCAACGGTATCAATTTGCAGGCGCTCTGTCGGTGAATGCGCACCGCGAATGGTAGGACCAAACGACAGTATATCTACATCGGACTTCTTGCTTTTCAGAATGCCGCATTCCAGCCCCGCATGGATCGCTTTAACTGCAGGGCGGTGACCAAACATTTTCTCATGCAGCACACAGCCTTGTTCCAGCAAAGGACTGGCGAAGTCAGGTTGCCAACCGGGGTAGCCCACATCCGGAGTAACCTCAAGATCAAAAGCCCTGGCCAGCGCCAGCACTGAATGCTGCAGGGGAAGCGACTGGTCTTCATTGAAAAAGCGGTAACTGGATTCCAGATAGAGTTCCCCCTGCTGCAGTCTCAGGATCGCCAGGTTAATGCTGATGTCCACCAGGTCAGCAGGCTGCTCAAGGTTGTATGCCTGGGCGCCGTGAGGAAAAGCGGCAATCAGGTCCAGTAAACGCATTGAATCCACTTCATCCAGGCTTGTATCCAACTCGGTCGGAACAAGCTGCATTTCCAATCCGGCATCGGCGGCCGGCAGGTAACCGATCGCTCGCTGCCTGAGTACCTCCAGTCGCTGTTTCAAAGCAGCGCCAGCGCCTGCTTCGCAAACGAATGTCGCCGTTCCTTCCCGAGGTATAACGTTGTGCGCTACGCCAACATCAAAGCTCGCAAGTCGCAAACCGGGCGTGCCGCGTAGGCCTTCGCCCAACAGTTTGATCGCACTGCCAAGCTGCTCATGTATTTGAATTCCGGAATGGCCGCCCGCTAGTCCGCGCAGGGTCAGTTGCCAGCACTCGGTTTTACCGGCGACCGGTTCTTCAGAAAAACGACGGGAAAACTGCCAGCCCGCGCCACCGGCGCAACCTATATACAGCTCATTCCAATCTTCAGTATCCAGGTTGAGCATCAGTGTGCCAGTCAACATTGATGCGTCCAGGTTGAGCGCTCCACCCAGCCCGGTCTCCTCATCCACTGTAAACAATAACTCCAACGGCGGATGCACTACCTCCGGGTCTGTCATCAGGGCAATAGCCGCGGCACAGCCGACGCCATTGTCCGCTCCCAGGGTGGTACGGTCGGCGCTCAACCAACCGTCCACTACCTGTAGTGATAGTGGGTCAGTTTCAAAATTGTGTTCCCGGTCTGTCGTCTTCACTGTCACCATATCAAGGTGGTTCTGGATGATAACCGTGGGGCTTTCCTCTTTGCCGCTGGAGGCCGGCACATAAATAACCAGATTGCCCTCGGCATCCATGCGGTGTCGGTGACCCGCCTTGTCGGCGAGATCCAGCAGGTATTGCCGCACTGCAGCTTCCTGCTTTGAGGGCCGGGGAATTTGGGTGAACTGGTAAAAGTGCTCCCATAAATGGGAGGGCTGCTGGGGATAATTAGCAGGTTTCATTGGGACCTTGTCAGGAAAATTGAGGGCGGGCCATTATAGCGCCACAGGTCATTTTTCACACAATTTACGCGCATTTTTTACGCCCAATTGCGAGCGTGTCGCCTTAGACTGCGCTGGTAGTGGTTTAATATTGACAGAGAAAATTATGAAAAGAATGGATGAAGGCAAAGTGAGTCTGGTGGAGTTTCTCTCCAGCATCAAATTTGCCCGGCAAAATTCAGCGCACTTTGACGTACAAAGCGGCAACCGCTTTGCTCGCTTCGATCAACGGGTACCCGTTAATCGCCAGTTCGGCACTGAAGATTCCAAGCTGATTCGCAGCGCTAACTAAGCCGCTGTTTTGTTGCGTGTCCTCGTGACGCGCAAGACCTCCTGCGCCTGCTGCCCCTGTATCAGCTAGCCACTTTCACGAACGGCGCAATACGCTCACTCGCACAAATCGACCAGCGCTGATCCGGCGCGACCATATGATTCGCGATCACCGCAAAGACCAGGGGATTAAATGGAAAGCCCACGTGGCTGGCCATGACCGCTATATTGGTGACGTAACGAGGATCGCCCTCACAGCGCGCGATACCCTTCCCAACAATGCCGTCTGACTCGCTGTAAAGGGTCAGCACAGGGACTTGCAACTCGCCTCCGCTGTAGGTGTAGTCCACCCAATGACGCAAGGCCTCTTCCGATTCATCGGAAGACTGCTGGTTCATCCGCGCCATAACGCTGTATAGCGCAGTGCCTCGCGGATCCCCAAAGGGTGTGCCGAGCGTAATCACCTGACGAACAAACTGCGGATACCGGTGAGCCAACGCGACTGCGTACAAGCCGCCCAAACTCCAGCCGATCAGGGTCAATTTACGGCCAGAGCGATGAAACTCGTCTTCAACACGATCGGCGATTTGCTGCTCAAGTTGAGCGCGATGGAGCATGAATTGCTCCATGGTTTCGGCGCGAGCATCACTGGCATTGCGACCCATACCCCAGGGAATGGCATTGTAGCCGCGCTCATTAAGGAACTTACGCAGCATGGCTGTGGAGCCGTCGGCCCCCATAAAGCCGGGCAGCGTCATAACGGAATGACCATCTCCCTCGGGCAATGTCTTAAACAGGTTTTTACAGAGCACGCTGGTGCCGGCTTCAAGGGCCACACGGGCGAGTTCGCTGATGCTGTGGCGCAGCTTCGGGGGTCGTATGTCCGGGACGAAATGGCTCGCGGATGTAGGCATCTTATATTCCTGCGGACTGTGTAGATAGGACTCCATTGTCCCGACTTTAGTCCGCCAGCAACAGGCCATTGCGGGCCAACCGGTTTAATAATTCATGCTAGAATCGCGCCCGTCGCCCAGGTAAGTCATTTGCCATTCACCCCATTGAGCCAATCAGCATGAGCGAAAGCCGAGACACTATCTACGCAGACCCGCTGCGAGAAGCAGGGCTGTTTACCTTTGACGAGAACGTGGCCAGGGTTTTTCCCGACATGATCAAGCGCTCGGTCCCTGGCTACACCACCATCGTGGCGATGACCGGCCTGCTGGCCCAGCGCTATGCGACCACTGGCAGCAAACTTTACGACCTGGGCTGTTCGCTGGGCGCATCCACCCTGGCCATGCGCCAGGAATTGCGCGGCGAAGCATGCCGCATTGTAGCCGTCGACAACTCCCAAGCGATGCTGGAACGCTGCCGCAGTATTATCGATACCGATACCCACGAGACGCCCGTGGATCTCATTTGCAGCAACCTGGAAGACATCAATATCGAAGACGCGTCGGTGGTTGTGCTCAACTTTACCCTGCAGTTCATTCCGTTAGAGGTGCGCGATGAGGTCATCCAGCGCATCTACCAGGGCTTGCGACCCGGTGGCGTTATGGTGCTTTCCGAGAAAGTGACTTTTGAGGACCCTCATCTGGACGAACTCAATATTGAGTTGCATCACGAGTTCAAGAGAGCGAATGGGTACAGCGAGATGGAGATCGCCAAAAAACGCGCAGCCATCGAGAACGTACTGCGTCCGGAAACCCTGGCGACACATAAGCAACGAATAGCCAGCGCCGGTTTCAGTTCCTGCGACGTCTGGTTCCAGTGTTTTAACTTTGCCTCCCTGGTCGCCCTGAAGTAATGGACTATCAACCTCTCATCGAGCAATGGCAGGGTGGCGACCTGGACCGCTGGGCACAGCTGTTACCCGAACAACTAAAGGCAGGCCTGTCCCATCAACGCTATGGCGACCTTGCACGCTGGATGGATGTCCTGGACTCCCTACCTGACATCACCCCGGACCGGATCACCCTGAGCGCTTCTCGCGTAGGCGCGGGCTGCAATACCCCCCTGCCAACATCGGAGCTGGAGTCGCTCAAGCAAAAACTAATGGGACTACACCCATGGCGCAAAGGCCCGTTCGAATTATTTGGCGTGCACATTGATACCGAGTGGCGCTCTGACTGGAAGTGGGACCGGCTTGGCAATGTCATTGACTCTTTGCAGAGTCGGCGAGTGCTGGATGTGGGCTGCGGTAGCGGCTATCACTGCTGGCGCATGGCAGGTGCTGGTGCCAGAGAAGTGATTGGTATAGACCCCACTCCCCTGTTTGTCGTGCAGTTCTGGGCACTGCAAAAATACCTGCAGCAAACCAACGTGTGGTTGCTGCCCGCGGGCATCGAACAAATGCCGGATAAGCTCAGGGCGTTTGATACCGCATTTTCCATGGGCGTGCTTTATCACCGACGTTCGCCTATGGATCACTTACGTGAACTGCGGGACTGCCTGCGCCCCGGCGGCCAACTGGTACTTGAGACCCTGGTGATTGATGGAGAACTCGGTGACACACTGGTTCCCGAAGGCCGCTATGCACGCATGGGCAATGTGTGGTTCCTGCCCAGCTGTGACACCCTGTCCAGCTGGCTGAGAAAAGTCGGGTTCGTCGAGCCAACCCTTATTGACGTAGGCCTGACCTCTACCGAAGAGCAACGCTCAACCGAATGGATGACATTCCACTCACTGGCCAACTTCCTTGATCCGCAGGACAGCAGCAAATCGATAGAGGGCCACCCTGCCCCTCGCAGGGCGGTGATAACGGCCAGGGCGCCCGGCAACTGGCAACCGCTGGAAGACTAAGCATGCCGAGTGCCTGTACTCACACCAACAGGCCAGCTAAACTTGTCCCGCCTGCGGTGAAAGCGCCCCGGCGCAAGGACTATGGTTAATTTCCAACTTCAATAAGGAGCGCTACTTGCCTTCCCATTTGCAAAAGCAGCTTGATACCCTGACAGGCGGAGACCAAACATCCCTTCTGTGTAGCATAGGGCGCGGCATTGAAAAGGAGAGTCTTCGCATTACACCCGATGGCTCCCTGGCACAAACGCCCCACCCTCGCGCCCTCGGTTCAGCGCTAACCCATGGCTCAATTACCACCGATTATTCCGAGGCGCTACTGGAGTTCATTACGCCAGTGGACACCGGCATCGACAGCAGCCTCAAGACCCTGGAAGACATACACCAATACGTTTACAACCAGCTACCCGAGGAAATGCTGTGGTGTGCTTCCATGCCATGTTTACTCGGTGAGGATAAAGATATCCCGGTAGCAAAGTATGGCAGTTCCAATGTCGCACGCATGAAAACTGTTTATCGCTACGGACTCGGGCATCGCTACGGTCGGGTCATGCAAACCATTGCCGGCATCCACTACAACTTCTCCATGCCCCAGGCTTACTGGGACCAGGCCTGGGAAGAAGCAGGCAAGCCCGGTGAACTCCAGGACTATATCAGCGAACGCTACCTGGACCTTATTCGCAACTTCCGCCGCTACTCCTGGTTACTTATCTATCTGTTCGGCGCCTCCCCGGCCATTTGCGGCAGTTTCCTGCGCAACCAGGATGATCATGGGCTGGAACCCTTCGGCGATGGACACAGCCTGTATCTGCCCTACGGCACCGCCCTGCGTATGGGTGACCTGGGTTATAACAGTGATGCGCAGAAAGACTTGAGAATATGTTACAACTCGCTGGCCAATTATGTCGAAACCCTGCGTGCCGCAATCATGCAACCGCACCCCGATTATGCTCACCTTAGCTCCGGTGAGTCAGGCGAATACCAGCAATTGAATAACAGCCTGCTGCAGATAGAAAACGAATTTTACAGCCCCATTCGCCCCAAGCGCGTTACCCAGTCCGGAGAAACACCCCTGCATGCCCTGACCGAACACGGTATCGAGTACATCGAGGTGCGCTGCGTAGACGTCAGCCCGTTTTCACCCGTGGGCATGGACGCCGAACAAATTCGATTCCTGGATATCTTCCTGCTCTATTGCTTGCTGGAAGAGAGCCCTGCCTGCAATGAGGAAGAGCAAGATTGCATGGCAGCGAATATGGAAACAGTGGTCAACCGCGGTCGCGAACCAGAACTGGAGCTGCGAAGCTGCGGCGGGTCGCGCCTGATGTCCGATTGGGCGAACGCATTATTGGGAGACATGCAGGACATTGCCAGTGCGCTCGATAGCGCTCACCGGAGCAATGCCTATAGCGAATCATTGCGGGAGCAAGCTGCAAAAGTAGCGGACCCGGAGCTCACACCATCGGCCAGGGTACTCCGGGAAATGCGCGAACAAGGCAAACCCTTCTTTCGCCTGGCGCTGTCCTACAGCCAACGATGGGCAGAGCACTTTCGCCAGCAGCCCATTGATGCGGACAAGGCGGCACACTTCGCTGCACAAGCCGAACTATCCATCAAAGCGCAGCAGGAAGTGGAAGCAGCCGACGAACTCAGCTTCGAGCAATACCTGGCCAACTTTTACGGCCAGTACGAGACCCTTCCAAGGCCTTGAATTATCTCGCCCACTTCCAGTTGGCCTGGCCCGAGGACGAATTGGTCGTAGGCGCTCTGGAAGGGGACTACCTGAAAGGGCCACTTAAGGGAAACCTTCCCGTTGGCATCGAGCACGGCGTGCGTCTGCACCGAGCGATCGACGCGTTTACCGACCAGCATCCCCAGATGGCCGCGCTGAGGGGGCATTTTCCCCGGGAGATCAGGCGCTACTCAGGCATTCTTATCGACCTCAGTTTTGATCACTACCTCAGCAAACACTGGTCCACATACAGCGCCCTGCCACTGGAAGCGTTCAACGCCAACGTTTACCGCAGCCTGCAGGCTCACCAACATCATCTTGGGCTTAACGCCCAACGCATGTTATCGCGAATGCTGGAACATGATTTGCTGGGCCTTTATGGGCAGTGGGGCACCATTGGGGCCACCGCGGCGCGCATCGGCGAGCGATTCCGGCGTGGAAATCCATTCTTGCAGGCAGATCAACACCTTGAGCCTGTCAGAGTGCATCTGGAACAAGCATTCCTGGATTTTTACCCTGAGCTGGTCGACTTTTGCGCGCTTAAAAAGCAACAGTTGAACTAAACGTCCGGCTGACCATCGAAGACCCCATCGCTGTTATTGCATCGCCAACCAAAAGTCCCTAACGTACACCTCCTGAATCTCAAGGAACGCGCTTCATGTTGCAATCTCTATCACCAAGACTGGTTTTTGTCGGCCTGTTCATACTGGCAATCACCTCTATGGCCTTTGCAATGCTATACCTTGAACGCCACCTCAACCTCGCGGCCTGCCCGCTGTGTATGACCCAGAGAGTTTTTGTCGTTGCCTGGGGTGTCATTGCCCTGATCGCGGCTGTGCACAATCCCCAAAGCTGGGGAGTTCGGGTCTACGCTGCGCTTTGCGGAATGTCTGCGATCATGGGCGGTGCCGTGGCCGGGCGCCACGTGTGGCTGCAGTATTTGCCTCCAGAGGAAGTACCCGCCTGCGGTCCCAGCCTGGAATACATGCTGGATACCCTGCCGTTCTCGGAAACACTTTCTATCGTGCTGATGGGAGATGGGAACTGCGCTGAAACAATGTGGACCTTCATGGGGTTCTCCATTCCCGAGCAAACCCTGGCCCTGTTCGCCGTGGCGACCGCAATCTGCCTGTGGCAAACTTTCCGCACGCTTCCTCAGGATCGCTGATATGCCAGACCGAAATCCCCAGCAACAATTTGATGCGGTTGAAGCCTTGCTCACCCGCTGGCTCAAGGAGCGCCGTGAATTATTGGGTAAATACACCGAGATCGCAGTAGGCATGGATGGGTTGCTGGATGGCGAAGCCCTGGACCTGCGCCAGAGCGCTCTGTGCCAGCAGCTGGTGGACTACGTTTCCACCGGGCATTTCGAGGTCTACCTGGAACTGTTCCAGGAAGCCGAGAGCTTTGCGGACGGCAGTAATGCAGTGGCAGAGAAGCTGATGCCGGCCATTGGTGATACCACTGAAATGATTCTGGCGTACGAAGAAAAATACACCTCGCAAGACAGTGACAAGGCGAAATTGAAGAGAGACCTATCGTCTCTGGGGGAAGTGCTGGAATCGCGCTTTCTGCTGGAGGACAAGCTGATCGCAGGTCTCCACAATAGTCACCGACGTCAGCAGAGCTGACGCCGGCTTACTGCTTTACTCAGCTGCGGCTTCTGCCTGGCTGGGGATAGATACCAACTCAACCTCAAAGATCAGCGCGGAATTTGGACCGATCATCTGGCCTGCGCCACCCGCACCGTAGCCAAGCTCAGGTGGAATGTGGAGCTTCCACTTGGAACCGGCAGGCATCAGCTGCAGAGCTTCAGTCCAGCCGGGGATAACCTGGCCAACACCGAATGTGACAGTCTCGCCACGGCTGTATGAGGAATCAAACTCTGTACCGTCAACCAGGGTGCCGCGGTAGTGAACTTCTACCGTATCTTCTGCACCGGGCATGGCGCCCTCTCCAGCTTCAACAATCTCGTACTGCAGGCCAGATTCGGTGACGATAACACCCTCTTTCGCCTTGTTCTCTTCCAGATAGGCATTAGCAGCGGCCAGGTTGGCCTCTCCCATAGCAGCCTGAGTCGCTTGCTGCTCAGCCATCATCTTCTCTTGGTAGGCCTGCATTTCAGAAGCGATTTCCTCCTGAGTCATCTTGCCTTCATTACCCTGGGCACCATCACGGAAACCTGCGACGAAGGAATCAATATCCATGTCCATTCCGTCCTGGGCCATACGCTGGCCCAAACCAAAGGCGATACCGTAGCTCAGGCGTTGTTCGACGGTCTCCAGAGCGACAGCATCAGCAACGGGAGCGGCAGGCGCGGCTGCGCTCTGCGTGCCGGTGGTCTGTTCATTACAGGCTGCCAGGCTGACAATACCAACCAGGGCGAGCGGCAGTGCGTACTTCTTCATATCTCTATTCCATTATCAAAACTATCGGGTCGGGGGCATCCGGAACGCCCTTGTGCCTGCTCAGACGCTCTCCCCGATAAAGGCCGGCCCTGGCTCATGTCGCCTGGGTTTCACCATCATCAGGTAGCATTGGGAGAGGAGATCTCGCAGTGGGCGAATAGTGTACTACCCGCCACAAACCGTTGCCACCCCCGGGGGTCAGGCAACCAGCGCCTCCGGAAGCGCTGGTTATGACCACAAAGCGCGCGTAAAATTCGCCGCCTTATGATTATTTTACGTGACATAGAATTGCGCCGTGGTGCCAAGCTTTTGCTACAGGGTGCCCAGCTAACCATCCAACCGGGCCAAAACCTGGCGCTTATCGGTGCCAATGGCAGCGGCAAGTCCAGCATGTTCGCCCTGCTATTGGGTGAACTGGGGGCCGATACTGGCGAAATTGAGGGAATGAACAACCTGCGCCTTTCCCACATGGCACAGGAAGTCCATGCCACGGCGCTTCCTGCGGGGGAGTATGTCTGGCGAGGAGACGAGCAGCTGTCTGTACTCATGGACAGGCTGGCTGAGCTGGAGGCGCAGGGCGATTATGAACTGACCGCTCCCATTCACACCGAGCTTGAAGCTATTGATGGTTACAGTGCCGCCCGCAAAGCGGAGGTACTGCTAAAGGGATTAGGTTTCGCCGAAGGAGCAGCCACCCGGCCAGTGAGTGACTTTTCTGGCGGTTGGCGAATTCGACTAAACCTGGCAAGGGCTTTGATGACACCCTCCGATATGCTGTTGCTTGATGAGCCAACCAACCACCTGGACCTGGATGCCACCCTCTGGCTGCAGCAATGGCTACAGCAATACCCGGGTACCCTACTGATGATTTCTCACGACCGCGACTTCATCGACGCCACTTGCGAGCGTATTTTGCATATCGAACGGCAGCAGCTGGAGAGTTATAAAGGCAATTACTCACAGTTTGAAGCCCAGCGCGCGGAGAGACTCGCCAACCAGCAGGCGACCTTTGAGAAGCAGCAGCGCCGCATCTCGGAAATCGACGATTTCGTGCGCCGCTTCCGCTACAAGGCCACCAAAGCCAAACAAGCGCAGAGCCGACTCAAGGAACTGGAACGTATGCAAACGGTTGCGTCCGCTCACATCGATTCGCCCTTCGACTTCAATTTCCTCCCGCCGGATAAATCCAGCGACCCGCTACTGCGACTGGATGAAGCCCAACTGGGCTATGCAGGCAACCCCATTCTCAAGGGCGTCGACATGCAGCTTCGCCCGGGCAGCCGCTATGGCCTGCTCGGTCGCAATGGCGCAGGTAAATCCACATTGCTGAAATCGCTGGTGGGGCAACTGCCACTGGTTGGCGGCCAGCTCAGCGCCGGCGAGCACTGCAACATCGGTTATTTTGACCAGCAGCAGCTAGAGGCTTTGGACATGGAGGCCAGCCCTATACTGCATATACAGCGCCTTAGCCCGGAGGCTCGGGAACAGGACATCCTTAACTTCCTCGGTGGCTTCGATTTTCGGGGCGACGCCGCTTCCAGCCCGATTGCCCCGTTTTCCGGTGGCGAGAAAGCCCGGCTTGCTCTGGCCATGGTGGTTTGGCAAAGGCCCAACCTGCTGGTATTGGATGAACCGACCAACCACCTGGACCTCGAAATGCGGCACGCAATGGAAGTGGCGCTGCAGGCCTTTCAGGGTGCGCTTATTCTGGTGAGTCACGACCGTCATATGCTGCGCAACACCGTGGAAGAGCTGCTACTGGTCCACGACGGGAAGGTAGAGGAATACAAGCAGGACCTGGAGGGTTACGAAAAATGGGTGCTATCGAGTTTCCGGGCCGACAAACCCAGCGAGCAATTTGCCGAAACTAGCGATGGCTCGCGCAAGGAAAAACGGCAGCAGGCCGCTGCCCAGCGCGAGAGAATTCGCCCTTTAAAGAAGAAGCTGGATAAGACCGAAGCTGAAATGACGAAACTTGAAAAATCACTCAGCACGCTGCAAACGCAACTGGGTGATTCCGATATTTACAGTGAGACTCGCAAGCAGGAGCTCTCCGAACTACTGCAGCAGGAGGGAGAGCTCAAATCAAGAGCGGATGCATTGGAAGAAACCTGGCTGGAGCTGCAGGAAGAAATTGAACAGGCAGAGGGTCTGGCGGCTGGCTGATTCAACCTAACCATCAGCCGCGAGCCAGCGCCAGCTTTTCCGGGCGAGTAAGACGCTTGATGGCAGCCTCGCGCACTTGAGCGGCGCTGCGATCAGCCGCCGGCTCAGACCAGAGCAAAGTAACCGGTCGTCGACCACTGGTATACCTGGGACCGCCGACAATCTCACCATTGTGTTGCCGCAGCCGCCGAGTCAGGTCTCGCGCAATACCCGTGTAAAGGCTGCGATCAGCGCACTCCAGGATGTAAACCGACCAATGTTGCGGCTGTGCTTTGGGCAACACAGTGTCAGGACCGTTCAATCAGGCCAGCGCCAATACTTCTTTCACACAATCACTAATGCCTGCGTAAGCCTCGGAAACGCTTCCCGCCAGCATATAGGCCGGTGTGGTTACCATCTTGTTGTCGGTGTCCACACGTGCCTCGGTCACAGGGCATTCCAGATGCTCGCCACCCATAGCAGTCACCGCTGCAGCGGTATCTGCGTCGTTACCAATAGTGCAGCGAGTACCCTCGCCACAAATAGCGGCAGCCATCACAGGCGCTATGCAAATTAACCCTATCGGTTTCCCTGCCCGATGGAAGGACTGGGCAAGCTGCAGGAAGTCGTCCTGGACACTCATATCAGCGCCGGCCACGGCAAAATCACAGAGGTTTTTGGCGGCGCCGAATCCACCTGGCACCACCAGGGCATCGAAGTCGCTAACATCGGCATCGGTAACAGGCTTGATGTTGCCCCTGGCGATTCGCGCGGCCTCTACCAGAACATTGCGACTTTCACCCTCCGCCGGCTCGCCGGTGAGGTGGTTGACTACATGCATTTGGTCCCGGTCAGGTGCAAAGCACTGGTAGCTTGCGTCCTGCTGCTCAATGCTCAACAAGGTCAACACTGCCTCATTGATTTCCGCGCCATCGTAGAAACCACAGCCGGACAGTACTACAGCCACTCTGGCCATTTATTTTCTCCTTTCGCTTTGTCATCCGCGGGGGTAGTCATCCCCAGCGGCGGTCACCGCCAGGGGTAGTCATCGCCGAGGATGGTCATTCCCGCGCAGGCGGGGATCCAATGGTATAGATGTTACTGGATTCCCGCCTGCGCGGGAATGACAGTGCTGGATTCCCGCCTGCGCGGGAATGACAGTGCTGGACTCTCGCCTGCGCGGGAATGATAGTGCTGGACTCTCGCCTGCGCGGGAATGACAGTGCTGGACTCTCGCCTAAGCGAGAACGACAACGAGGGATGCTAACCGCGATTAAATCGATGATAGCGCTCAACCAGGGACAATAACTTTTCCGGCTTGCGCGCCTTGCGCCACTCCCCTGCGAGAAACTTGTTGCTCTCACCCAGGGTCGGGTAAATGTGGATGGTACCGAGAATTTTGTTGAGCCCCAAACCGTGCTTCATTGCCAGCACAAACTCATTGATTAGCTCACCGGCATGATATCCGACAATAGTGGCACCAAGAATACGGTCGCTACCCGGACGGGTAAGCACTTTCACAAAACCCTCTGCCTCGCCATCGGCAATGGCCCGATCCAGATCACTGATATCGTAGCGGCTGATTTCATAGGCAATGCCTTGCTCAACTGCCTCTTGCTCATTCAGGCCAACACGGCCCACCTCCGGATTGGTGAATGTCGCCCAGGGCACCACCGAATAATCCACGCGAAACTTTCGGAAACGGCCAAACAGGGCATTAACAGAGGCATACCAGGCCTGGTGACTGGCCATATGGGTGAATTGGTAAGGGCCGGCTACATCTCCGGCTGCCAGCACACTGGGAACACACGTGCGAAGATAGTCGTCGACCTCGACCCGTCCGGCGTTATCCAGGGTGATACCCAGGGACTCCAGGCCCATGCCCTCCACGTTAGCTGTGCGACCGACTGCCAGCAAAACCTGGTCGAAGGCCAGCACCTCAGTTTCACCGTGTATCGACACCTGACAACCCTTCATATCACCGGCCGTAAACTGCGCAGGCTCGGCATTGGTTAGCACCCTGATGCCCTGCGCCATAAATGCGGCAAGCACATGCTCAGACACATCAGGATCCTCGCGAGGCATGATGCGCTCTGCATGGGTCACCAGGGTCACCTGGCTGCCCAGCGACGAGAAAGCCTGGGCCAATTCACAACCGATAGGGCCGGCGCCCAGCACCAGCAAACGAGCAGGCAGGGTATCAAGCTCCCAGATCGTATCTGATGTGAGGTAAGCGACCTGATCCAGCCCGGGAATGTCCGGCACCCGGGGCCGCGCTCCGCTGGCAATGACGATATGACGTGCGCTTACCCGATTACCATTCACCTCGACTTCCCAGGGCGAAACAATCTTCGCCTCCCCCTGCAGGCAATTCACGCCCAAAGAGGTAAAACGCTCCACTGAGTCGTGGGGTTCTATGGTCTTGATCACCGATCGAATTCGCTGCATGACGTCGGGGAATCGCACCTGCACATCCATAGGTGCCAAACCAAACTCCTCTGCCCTTTGGGCATAACGTGCCATGCGCGCGGAACGAATCAGCGCCTTGGAGGGGACGCAACCGGTGTTAAGGCAGTCACCCCCCATACGGTCACGTTCGATCAGGGTCACTTTTGCCTTCACCGTGGCGGCGATCAGCGCAGACACCAGTCCGGCCGACCCCGCGCCAATCACCAGGAGGTTGTTGTCAAAGTGTTTGGGCTTACTCCAGGCGGCAAGCACTCGCCGGTTTGCCAGCCAAGCCACAATCCACTTGGCCGCCAGCGGGAAAATACCCAGCAATACAAATGACCCCAGCAGGCCCGGAGACACAATGCCCGCCAATGAATCCAGCTGACCCAATTGCGTTCCGGCATTCACGTATACCGCAGTGGCCGGCAGCATCCCAAGTTGCGACACCCAGTAGTATCGCCAGGTCGCGATAGGCAACAAACCCATTAATAAGTTGATCAGAAAAAACGGGAACAGCGGTACCAGCCGCAAAGTAAACAAATAGAAGGCTCCGTCTTTTGCGAACCCTTCGTTGATAGCGCCCAGCTGACGGCCAAATCGACCTTGCACCCAATCTCGCAAAAGGGTTCGGGACACCAGAAATGCCAGGGTCGCCCCCACGCTGCTGCCAAAAGAAACCAGCAGCAGCGCGTACCAGAAGCCGAACAACGCCCCACCCGCCAGCGTCATCACTGCCGCGCCGGGTACGGAAAGGCCGGTCACCACCACATAAATACAAAAATAAATGCAGCCAGCCAGTAACGGGTTCTCTGCATACCAGCCTCGCAACTCTCCGATTCGCTGCTGCACGGTGGCGAGCTGCAGGTACTGGCCCAGATCCAACGTGTACCAGGCTGCCAGCGCCAGTACAATTATCGAGAGAACCAGCAGTTGTTTTTTGTTCACAACGTCCCCATACACAGGATTAAGTCGAAAGATGACAGTGGCGCAGTAGCGCCAACTCGAGTTATAGCACAGAGCACTAAGGTCATTCCTAAAAACTCTGCCCTCTGGCTTGTACCGCATCAAGCCGGTGTTATGATGACCGACTTCTAACCTACGCGGTTTGCACAACCGCAGATCAAACGGAGAGCAACATGTCAGACCAGATCGTACACGTCAGCGACGCCACCTTCGACGCCGAAGTACTTAATTCCGATATCCCCGTACTGGTGGATTTTTGGGCAGAGTGGTGCGGCCCCTGCAAGATGATTGCGCCGGTACTGGACGAGATAGCTGCGGAATATGAAGGCAAGCTTAAAATCGCCAAAGTTGACGTAGACGCCAACCCGGAAATTCCGCCCAAGTTTGGCATCCGTGGTATTCCAACCCTGATCGTATTCAAGGGCGGCAATGCAGAGGCAACTAAAGTCGGCGCCCTTTCCAAGACCCAGCTGACAGAATTCATCCAGGAAGTGGTCTAACAGCCCCTGTATTGATCAGCGTCATTGCGACGGCCACTAGAGAGTGGCTTCATTAGCATTTTTGCAATGGAGAAACTCAAGTGGCCGAACAATCTCGAATACCAAGCGCTGCAGACAGTGCCAACGATCATCTGTCGACAACCAGCGAACAAAACCCCTATAACCCTCCACAGCTGAAATCTGAGCTGATCGGAACGCTAGATTCCCCCGATGCCATCCGCGAACTGTTTATCAGCGGCGTATTCCCATACGACTCCAAAATCAGTAACGATGAATATGAGGCTACCAAGCGCCAGTTGCAGGTTGAGTTGCTCAAGGTGCAGCGCTGGGTAAAGGAAACCGGACAGAAAATCGTCGTTTTGTTTGAGGGTCGCGACGCGGCCGGCAAGGGTGGCACGATCAAACGCTTCATGGAGCACCTCAATCCTCGCGGTGCCCGCGTTGTCGCATTGGAGAAACCGACAGAACAGGAGCGGGGCCAGTGGTATTTCCAACGCTACGTTAGCCACTTCCCTACCCAGGGGGAAATTGCACTGTTCGATCGCAGCTGGTACAACCGGGCTGGTGTGGAGCGGGTCATGGAGTTTTGCACTCCCGAGGAATACCTGGAATTTATGCGTCAGACGCCCGAGGTCGAGAGGATGATGGTGCGCAGCGGAATCAAGCTGTTCAAATACTGGTTCTCTGTCACCCAGGAAGAGCAACACGCGCGCTTCGACAAGCGTCGCAACGATCCACTCAAGCAGTGGAAGCTTTCACCCATCGACCAGGCATCCCTGGACAAGTGGGCGGAATACACCGAAGCAAAAGAAGCGATGTTCTTCTATACCGACACCGCAGACGCGCCCTGGACGATCGTCAAGTCGTCAGACAAGAAGCGCGCCCGACTCGCCTGCATGCAACAATTCCTCAGCCAACTCGACTATCCCGGAAAAAACCACGAGGTGGTAAAGACAGATCCATTGATCGTTGGCCAAAGCTCGCATGTGATTGGCAAGTCCAACCACATTCTGGGACCGTCGCTTAGCGCCTGGTAGAAATCGCAATGCAGTGAGGGACTCCGGGGGCATTTGTCTGGCTCCGGATCCCTTCAGGCTGCTTTGATAAACTTAAAATTAGCGGTAGACGGCCCCTCCCCTGCGTGCTACATTTTCTTCCGTTGCACATTCCCGTGCCGCAATAATAACTCTGCTACTCATTTTAAAAGCTCCATTCTGCTGGCCAAGGCCCGCGCGCATTCCCCATTAACCCGAATCCCCTCAAGCCTGAATCGCACTATTAATCTATGAATCTTACTGATCTAAAAACCAAATCTACCCAGGAACTTATCGATATCGCCAAGGATATGGGTCTGGACAACATGGCCCGGTCCCGTAAACAGGACATCATCTTCGCCATCCTCAAGCGACACGCCAAGAGCGGCGAGGACATTTACGGCGACGGTGTCCTGGAGATCCTGCAAGACGGCTTCGGCTTCTTGCGCAGCGCAGATAGCTCCTATCTCGCCGGGCCAGATGATATCTATGTATCGCCCAGCCAGATTCGCCGCTTCAACCTGCGCACTGGCGACACTATCTCCGGCAAGATTCGTCCACCCAAGGACAGCGAACGCTATTTCGCCCTGCTCAAGGTCGGCGAGATCAACTTCAGCAAACCGGAAAGCGCCAAGCACAAAATTCTGTTTGAAAACCTGACTCCCCTGTTTCCAGATGAACGCCTGACACTGGAAAAAGGCAACGGGAGCTCAGAGGACCTGACCGGCCGCATCATCGACCTGGTGGCCCCGATCGGCAAAGGGCAGCGTGGTTTGCTGGTCGCGCCTCCCAAGGCGGGCAAGACCATCATGATGCAGAACATCGCCCAGGCGATTATCAGCAACAACCCGGATTGCCACATCATTGTATTGCTGATTGATGAGCGCCCGGAAGAAGTGACAGAAATGCAGCGTTCGGTAGGCGCTCGTGGTGCCGAGGTTGTCGCTTCAACGTTCGACGAACCTCCATCACGTCACGTTCAGGTGGCCGACATGGTCATCGAGAAGGCCAAGCGTCTGGTGGAGCACAAGAAAGACGTGGTTATCCTGCTGGATTCCATTACCCGTCTGGCACGTGCTTACAATACCGTTATCCCGAGCTCAGGCAAGGTACTGACCGGTGGTGTAGACGCCCACGCCCTGGAGCGCCCCAAACGCTTCTTCGGTGCGGCGCGAAACATCGAGGAAGGCGGAAGCCTGTCGATCATCGCTACCGCGCTGATTAACACCGGCTCCAAAATGGACGAGGTGATCTACGAGGAATTCAAAGGCACCGGTAACATGGAACTGCACCTGGATCGCAAGGTGGCAGAGAAGCGGGTTTATCCAGCCATCAATATTCGCAGCTCCGGTACTCGTCGTGAGGAACTCCTCACCGGTGAAGAAGAACTGGCGCGCATGTGGATTCTGCGCAAGCTGCTGCACGGGATGGAAGATACACCGGCGATCGAGTTCCTTATCGACAAGCTTAAAGACACCAAGACGAATGACGAGTTCTTCTTGTCTATGAAGCGGAAGTAAACGCCTCTACTCCCCGACTACCCGGGACTCTTTTGGTTCTAACCTCGCGCCCCGACAGGCCCTATGCGCCTGCCGGGAATCGCGCAGCTAGCCATCCATGGCCCCAGACGTCCCCGAACGACCCATAAGCCCTGCCAGTCACAAGATGGGCAGCAATTGCAGTCCCGTTGCTAAGGCCGCATTGAAAGTGTACTGTCGACCACCAACGTCCGTTGGGAATTGTCATCAGTGAAGTACAAGGATCTGCGCGAATTTATCGCCGAGCTGGAACAGCGCGGCGAGCTGGTTCGCATAACAACCGAAGTCGACCCCAATCTTGAAATGACCGAAATCGCCGACCGCACATTGCGCGCCGGCGGCCCCGCACTGCTGTTTGAAAATCCCAAGGGCTACAGCACCCCCGTGCTGGCCAACCTGTTCGGCACCGAGCAGCGAGTGGCACTCGGAATGGGTGAAGAGGAAGTAAGCGCACTGCGCGATATTGGCGAACTACTGGCCTACCTGCGCCAGCCCGATCCCCCCAAGGGCATGCGTGACCTGATGGACAAGGCTCCCGTCCTCAAACAGGTACTCAACATGGGTCCCAGCACAGTGCGCAATCCGCCCTGTCAGTACCACGTAAAAACCGGTGATGAGGTTGACCTGTACCAACTCCCTATACAGACCTGCTGGCCCGGAGATGCAGGCCCGCTGGTGACCTGGCCCCTGGTCATTACTCGCGGCCCGGAGAAAGAGCGGCAAAATCTGGGCATTTACCGCATGCAGTTGATCGCCAGGAACAAGTTGATCATGCGCTGGCTCTCACACCGTGGCGGCGCGCTGGATTATCGCGACTGGCAACTGAAAAACCCTGGCAAACGCTACCCGGTAGCGGTCGCCCTGGGCGCAGATCCGGCAACCACCCTGGGCGCTGTGACACCAGTTCCCGATGGTATTTCGGAATACGCGTTCGCCGGACTACTGCGCGGCAGCAAAACCGAAGTTGCGGAATGCTTCACTCAACTGTGCCAAGAGCAGGAACTGAAAGTACCGGCGACCGCAGAGTACATTCTGGAGGGCTACCTTGAGCCCGGAGAAGAAGCAGACGAGGGTCCGTTCGGTGATCACACCGGTTATTACAATGAAGTAGAGCGTTTCCCGGTGTTTACCGTAGAGGCGATCACGCATCGGGAATCTCCGATCTACCACAGCACCTACACAGGCAGGCCACCCGATGAACCCGCTGTATTAGGCGTCGCCCTGAACGAAGTGTTTGTGCCCCTGCTGCAGAAGCAGTTCCCCGAAATCGTCGACTTTTACCTGCCGCCCGAGGGCTGCTCCTATCGGATGGCGGTGGTGACAATGCGTAAGGAATATCCGGGTCACGCGAAGCGGGTCATGCTGGGCGTTTGGTCTTTTCTGCGTCAGTTCATGTATACCAAGTTCGTCATTGTGACCGATGAGGACGTCGACGCGCGGGACTGGAAAGATGTGATCTGGGCGATGACCACCCGCATGGATCCACAGAGAGACTGCGTTTTTATCGAAAATACCCCCATCGACTATCTCGACTTCGCTTCTCCAGTCGCGGGCCTGGGTTCCAAAGTAGGCTTTGATGCCACCAACAAGTGGCCCGGCGAAACGACGCGTGAATGGGGTGAGCCCATCGCCATGGACTCAGCGGTGAAAGCCAGGGTCGATGAAATCTGGAGTGAGCTGGGCATCAAGCTGGACTAGTTGACCCAGTGAATCTTGAAGGATCAGTTGCGGGCTAATCGCTGGGCTTGCGGCACCGTGTTCTCAGGCATCGGCAGATCTGGCAAGCCGGTCTCTCTCAGCTGGAGGCCTTCCCTGAAATAGGCACCCGCCACTTTGGGCTCACCGAGGGCAACCAGGAGACGCCCAAGTTCGGCGCAAATTTCCGGGGAACGTTCCAGACGATAACTACTTTCAAAGTAGTCACGCGCCTTACCCCAGAGTTTTTCGCGGGCAGACAAGCGCCCCAGACAGAGTAACAACTGAGCATCTTCTGTATGCGCAGGCAGCCAACTCTCAGCCTGAGCCAACTGCTTGGCGCTGTCCTGGCCAATCACATAACCGTACTCACGCACCAGCTTCGAGTCCCAGTTCTGCTTCAGTGCCCGGGGAATCACTTTTTCAGCCGCGGCATGATGCCCGCCCTGAACCAGCAGCGCCACGTACTTGTCCAATGCCGAGGCATCCTGTTTCAAATGGGCCGGCATTTTCTGCCACGCCAGCCGCAGGACGTCGCCTGAGTCGTCGCCATTGACACTGGACGACAGCATTTCCGTATACACTTCGCGCTCGAGCTTCTCCAGCGCTTCGGCGGAGAGGACTTTGTATTTTTTCAGCTCCGGCAGCAGGCTTGCCAACTCCTGCCAATCCTTCAAACCATAGTAAGCCCGGTGCAGGAGGTCCAGAACATAGGGGTGACGCCCGGCGTTGCGCCTGGCACGAACCAGCGTCGCCAGCGCCTGCTCATACTGCTCGGAATGCAGACGCAATTCCGCCTGGGTAAGCTCTACTGCGATTCCGGCCTCAGACTCTGCATCCTCAGCTGCGCCCAGGTACTCGCGCATTTTGTCCTGCTCATTCAAACGGTAGCTGGCGCGAGCAGACATCAGGTAATTAACCAGGGGCGCTTCACTGTTCTTGGCACCGCGCAGTAACTGGCGCCTGGCGCGGCTCCAATTGCCCTCGATAAAGCTGATTAACCCACGCGTGGTTAAGCGCGAAGAAGCCCGCACCCTGCGTCCACCGATCCAACTGGCCAGGGATTGCTGTCCGC
This sequence comes from Halioglobus sp., assembly GCA_039979015.1. Lineage (GTDB taxonomy): Bacteria > Pseudomonadota > Gammaproteobacteria > Pseudomonadales > Halieaceae > Halioglobus. The sequence continues at coordinate 558,463 of JBDWAD010000020.1, read as the reverse complement.
CCAATAATCGACGCACGAGGCGCAGCACTAAATAAACCGCCAGGGTGAACAAAGCCAATAGCACTATGCCTACCCAAAGGCTGGTTTCCACCGTGTAGTTACCGTAGGCCACCAAAACGTAGCCGGGATCGGTTTCGATAACAGCAACAATTCCCACGCCCAACAATAAGGCGACCAGCAACAGTATGAAGAGTTTACGCATGGTTTACTCAGCGCCTCCCTGTTGCAGGCGCTTGGTCACGGCATCATCCAGAGCCTGCAGCGAGCGCGTCAGGTCAGGCATGATGACCTGAATAGTTTGCCCCTCCAGCTGGGTAATTTCCCGGGACATGGCACGGGCGGCTGCTTCGTCTGTATCAAAGAACTGGGCAACCCAGTGCTGCGAGCGCTGCAGACTTTCTACATAAAGTGTCTGGTTACCCGAAAGTAGCGCCACCTGGGCCTGCTCCAGGAGCATACGCAGGTTCTGCCTTACCAACCCCTCCCACTGGGGGTCCATTAGCGCATGCATAGGAACATCACGGCGGCGAATCACTATATAGTCAGATAGCTTGCGCGCGGCCTCTTCATAGCCACGCTCCAGACGAACCTGCCAGTCATCTTCCTCTGCCCGGGCCTCGGGTTGGACTTCCTGTTCCCGCATCTGGAAGATAACCAGGGTGTCCGATTGCTCGATCAAGGCAGACAACCTGAGATAAATACCCTCAACATCCACTTTGGGCACCGCTCGAAGCGCAGCCTGCTCCGCAGCAACGGCGGCACGCACATCGTGCAAGGTGGCATCATCCAGTTGCCGCAGAATACTGTCGGCGCTACCAAGCAAGGCAAGCGCCGAGTCGGTATCACGCGCCATGATCACCCGCTGGTTCGCCAGGCGAAGCAGGTACTGAGCCTCGGCTCGCAACCAGCTTTCATGATCATTGGCACTGAACGCTGCTATCTGCTCACTCTGGGCGTCCAGTTGCTGGGAGAACTGTTGCAGCGACGCCGCCTGACTGGAGGCAGCTGAGTTCGCGGAATCCAATCCTGTCTTCAATTGTTTGCGTAGGCCTGTCTCCAGGGTTTGTAACTGGGACTGCAGTTGCTCCTGTTCGCCGCCCGCTTTGTTTTCCAACTGGTTGATCCGACGCTTGAGATTCTTCTCCCTGTCCATACCCTGCTGAACAGTCCATGCGGATGCACCGGCCAGCAATAACACCAGCAAAAACGCCAACCACCCTATGAAAGATGTGCCACCTTTTGCCTGCTTGGGTGCGGCCGGCTCAGGTGTGGCCGGCTGAGGTGTGGCCGGCTGAGGTTTGGCCGGGGCAGGCTCTTTGGCCTTTGTCGGTGTCTTCGCGTTATCTTCAGGCGCCTTTACCGAAACGGTATTCTCCGCACCGTCCGCGGCAGAGATTATGGTCTCTTCGTTGCTCGTATCTTTTTCTTCGCTCACTCGCTAGTCTCCGGCTCGCCACTGCTGCAAGGCCTGCAGCATGGCCGCGTCCGAGGCATTCGCCGCGGTTACCACGTTATTGAAACCTGTCTGTCGCGCCAACGCTGCCACTCTCGGCGAGGGCACAACAAGACCTATATCCCTAAAGTTAGTGCTTTCTTTGTCGCTAAGCAACGTCAGCATGTTACTCAAACCTTCGCCACTGCTAATCATCACCACATCAGTGGCCTCACGCCTGAGCATATCTGCCAGGGCTCCGGGCGCCATTGTGGGACAAATTCGCTTATAGCAAGCAAGCTCATCGACTTTTGCACCCCGCTGACTCAAGGTTTCACGCAGCGTTTCGCGCCCGCCTACCCCCTTGACGATAAGCACCCGCTGCCCTGATACACCCTCCAGTTCCGCCAGGTTGAGTAGACCTTCGCTGTTAATCTCCTGGGCAGGGACCAACGGGTGCAAGCCCCTTTCCTGCAGCAAACTTGCCGTGGTTCCCCCGATTGCATACCAGTTAAGCCCAGCGGGAAGCTGCGGCCAGTAATCATCAATGCGCTCAAGACCAAAGCGGACGGCGTTGGCACTGATGAAGATAATGTGATGATAAAGATCCAGATCCAGCAAATGCTGGCGCTGTTCTGCAGCCAGCTCATCCAGACGCGCCAGCTCCAGCATCGGTTGGTGGTGTACAGGCTTGCACCCCGCCTCCACCAGCGCCCGGACCAGATCCTGCGCTTGACCCACCGGACGGGTGACCAATACGCTAGTCACCATAGACCTCGGCCAGAATAGCCGCTGCACCTTGCGCCAACAGATCATTGGCAACGGTCACGCCCAGGTCCTCGGCATTGTCTGCCAGGCCTTGAGCCTCGGCCCGCAATATTTCCGATCCGTCCGGCCTGCCAACCAAACCGCGCAGGCGCAACTGACCATCATCCAAATGCTCGGCGAAGCATGCAATGGGCACCTGACAACCACCATTAAGCCTGTGATTCATAGCCCTCTCAGCACTCACACGCTGGGACGTTAGCGGATGATGAACCGTCTGCAGCAAGTCCAGCACCTCACTGTCGCCCGCGCGAAGCTCAATACCCACCGCGCCCTGACCACCCGCAGGCAGTGAATCGTTCACACTGATACTGGCAGCAATGCGTTCGGCAAAACCGAGCCGAATCAGTCCGGCGCTGGCAAGAATAATGGCATCGTACTGGCCCTCATCCAACTTGCGTAAACGGGTATTCACATTGCCGCGCAGAAATTTGACCTCCAGGTCAGGTCTGCGAGCACGAAGCTGGCATTCCCGACGCAAACTGGAAGTACCCACCACTGATCCTTGCGGCAGCTCCGCTATAGAGTTGAAGTGATTGCTGACAAAAGCATCCGTAGGGTCTTCCCGTTCACAGATCACCCCCAGCGTCAGCCCCTCGGGGAATTCCATCGGCACATCTTTCATCGAGTGAACGGCGATGTCGGCACTGCCGTCGAGCAGTGCTGTCTCCAGTTCCTTAACAAATAAACCTTTACCACCTACCTTGGCCAAGGGAACATCCAGCAACTGGTCACCGCGGGAAGTCATGCCCAACAAGACGACCTCCAATCCCGGATGTGCGCTCATAAGGGCATCGCGAACAGTTTCGGCCTGCCAGAGCGCAAGCGGACTTTCGCGGGTAGCAATGGTGAGCGTGCGGGTGGACATGTATGGATTTCCTTGCAAACGGATGTACTTTCGATTGGGCACCTATCATAACACTGTGCCAGTGACCTATCAGCGCTGCGCGAGCCGCTCCTTTGCCTCAGCCAGGTGCCGGCGACTAATCAGGGGCGTCATTTCCAGCCCATCCAAAACCACCTGCCACGCACCATCGGGCACCTTCTCAAGACGCACCACATGCTGCAGGGCAACCAGGGCATTGCGATGCACGCGCAAAAACTGGTCGCCAAACTCCATTTCCAGGTCTTTGAGAGTATCGGGGATAAGCAGTTCGCCGTTTGGAGAAACTGCAGTCACGTACTTTTGTTCGGCAACGAAACAGCGTATCTGGTCTACCGGCATCGATTCAAAGCCGCGGTGAGTGTGGCTACTGACCGAGCTGCGCTGATCACCGCTGTCGGCAGCCTGCTGTAAACTCGCCAGCTGCATCCGATTAATTCTGGCAGCGCTGTCCAGGGCCTCGGCCAGCTCCTTTTCACGCACCGGCTTGAGTAAATAAGCCATGGCATGATGCTGTAAAGCCTGTAACGCATACTCGTCATAGGCTGTACAAAAAACCACCGCCGGCGGCGAGGCGCTGCGCTCCAATTCCGCCGCAACCTCAATTCCGTCCATGCCAGGCATACGAATATCCAGCAGCAACAGGTCAGGCTGCTGCGCGGCCACCATGGCCAGTGCACTGGCCCCATCGGCCGCCTGCAGGCATAACGCCTCGGGTCGAATGCGAGCGACCAGGCGCAGCAAACGCTCCCGGGCCAATTGTTCGTCGTCGACAACCAGTATTTTCACGCACCACGCTCCGGCGAATAACTCAGCTCGACCTTGAAAGCACCCTCTCCCGGAAAGATTTGCAGGCCAGCGCTGCTGCCATAGGTCACTTGCAGGCGCTGCTCTACATTGGCCAGTGCCATGTGATGGCCCACTGACCTCTCGGCATCGGCAGGCACAGGGTTTTCCAGTGCGGCCTTAATGACATCGCCCTGCCTGACCACCGAAATCCCAATGCACCCCCCTTGCGGCAGACGTGAAATGCCGTGATAAACCGCATTCTCTACCAGTGGCTGCAAAATAAGACTGGGCATAGCTTCTTCCATGACATCCTCTGCCACTTGCCAATCAACCTGCAGTCTCTCCCCCAGACGCAACTGCTCAATACCGAGGTACAACTTACACAGGCGCACTTCATCGGCCACCGTCGTATCACCCCGGCTCTCCTTCAGGCTGACGCGAAACAGCTCGGCAAGGTCCTCTACCGCCTGCTCAGCCGACTCCGGTCGGGACACGATTAAACTGGCTATGCTATTAAGAGTGTTGAATAAAAAATGAGGGCGAATGCGGGCGCGCAGGGAGTCCAGGCGCGCTTCCAACTCGAGCTTTTCCCGCATCCGTAACTGGTGTTGCAGGTAGAAATAGCGCAGCACAATGCCACCCATCACTAACGCCACCAGCAAATTACGCAAAGTCCACCAGGCCTTGTCCGTGGCGCCCGATAGCCGGGGGAACAAGTCCAGGGCGATCAGGCTGGTCGCAGCGGTGACCAGAATTATAAGAGCAAGACTAACGACAGTGGAGACCGGCAAGCTGAGTCTACTCAGGGGCTTGCGACTCTGGCACAACAGCAGCGCACTCACCAACACCACCCACTGCACAAACAGCGAGCAACTGGCCAACAAGTCCCAGTTGAATAGCGGCAAGTCGCTGCTCGCAAGGGTGTAGACCAATACTAATAGCTGGGCCAGTAGCACCATGACGAAAACTGGCCGCGGTCCACATAAATCGGGAATAAAAAATTCCCCGAGCTCGGGCGACGCCGGGTCGCGCTCGCGATCAGTGGGCACAGGCTGCATGGAAGCGCTTTCGTGAAGACATAGCTGATATACTTGCATCCCTTTGTGAGCCCGACAAGGTAAAAAGTCACCTCGGGAGCAGACGATTCAGCGACAGGACAAGTAATGAGCAAGCAACAGGACACCAGCAAACTCTGGGGTGGGCGTTTCAGCGAAGCCACCGACAGCTTTGTGCAACGTTTCACCGCCTCGGTGAATTTCGACCAGCGTATGGCTGCCGAAGATATCGCCGGCTCGCTGGCGCATGCTGCAATGCTCTGCAAGGTTGGCGTACTGAGCGAAGCAGAGCTGCAGCAAATTGAGGACGGCCTCGCCCAGGTGCAGCAAGAAATAGACAGCGGTGAGTTCCAGTGGTCGATAGAACTGGAAGATGTGCACATGAACATCGAAGCAAGGTTGACTGCGCTGATTGGTGTGACCGGAAAAAAACTCCACACAGGCCGTTCACGCAACGACCAGGTGGCGACCGACATTCGCCTGTTTTTACGCAGCGCAATTGACCTCATCGCACAGGAACTCACTCGCCTGCAGTCCGGCACCATCGGCCTTGCGGCCCAGAACACCGACACCATCATGCCCGGGTTCACTCACCTGCAGACCGCCCAACCGGTGTCCTTTGGTCACCACTTGCTGGCCTGGAATGAAATGCTGGAACGGGACTTCAGCCGACTCATGGATTGCCGCGCAAGAATGAATCAGTCTCCGCTGGGCGCAGCCGCCCTGGCAGGCACAACCTATCCCATTGATCGCGCCCACACCGCAGCAGCACTTGGTTTTGATAAACCCACAGAGAACTCCCTGGACTCTGTGTCTGACCGGGACTTCGCCATCGAGTTCTGCTCGTTTGCTGCCCTGTTGATGACACACCTGTCACGGATGTCGGAGGAACTGGTCATCTGGACTTCTGCGCAATTTAACTTCATCGAGTTACCTGATCGCTTTTGCACCGGTTCATCCATCATGCCGCAGAAGAAAAACCCGGACGTGCCCGAACTGGTGAGAGGCAAGGTCGGCCGGGTCAATGGTCACCTGGTTTCCCTGCTCACCCTGATGAAGAGCCAACCGCTGGCCTACAACAAGGACAACCAGGAAGACAAGGAGCCCTTGTTCGATACAGTGGATACCGTACTCGACTCGCTTCGCGCCTTCGCCGATATGGTGCCCGCAATCCGGCCACGTGCGGAACAAATGCGCGAAGCGGCGCGCTCGGGCTTCTCTACTGCCACCGACCTGGCAGATTACCTGGTTGGCCTTGGGCTGCCCTTTCGGGATGCTCACGAGGTCGTTGGCAAAGCCGTTGCCCACGGTGTAGAGACAGGACTGGACCTGGCTGAAATGGACCTGGCCACTCTGCAGGGCTTCTGCGCCGATATCGGCGAAGGTGTATTCGATGTGTTGACACTGGAAGGCTCGATCGGAGCCCGAAATCACCTGGGTGGCACTGCCCCTGAGCAGGTTGCGGCTGCTGCTAAGCGCGCCAGCACCTTGCTGGAGCAGCGACAGCGCTAATCAAGTCCATTGCGGGGTTACGCGGCCTACCAGCCAGCGTATCTCAGGCTTGCCTGGAAGGTCACATCAGGTGCGGTCTCTACTTGCACATCCTCAATAACACTCAGGTCCAGAGCCCAGTCCTGAGCAAAACGCCAGCGACCACCGAAGCTGAGCATAATCGCGTCCTCACCAAGACCGTCGATATCACTGTCAGTCGGGGCGGCGTGCGCATCCAGCTGACCCAGCACTGACCAGGCGGAATTAATTTGCCAATCCAGCCCGAGACCGGCAAACCAGAGGTCCCGTTCCTGTATGTTCTGGATCAGGTCGATCTCCCCCGCATGCAGATAGCCCAACTGGCCATGCCAACGCAGGGGCAGGTTATTGCCGTGATCACCTGAGAACCGCACTGCGACATAGGCATCATCGGCGCCCGATCCCAAAAAATCATCTTCTTCGCCAGTACCAAACTTGTAGCCCAGCACCAGCGCCGCCGAAGCGCTTTCGTCGACGTAGAAGCGATGACTCAGTGCCAGGGTAATGTCGCCCAGCCCGGATGCATCGTCCTGTAACCTGAACTCATCGCTGCCCCGGTAACGGTAGTCCAGAATATCGCTGGGCACCTTCGACCTACCGCCATCGGACATTCCCCAGAAGTCGTGCCAACTATCAATCAGCGAGTCCAGTTTTCCGCCGCTGTGGTCCAGCCAGGGGGCTTCCAGTTGCAGGTCCCAGTTATCGGCGAGGGCATAGCGCGCTTCCACCGCCAAACGCACCGTCTCACCATCAAAATTGAGATACTCACTGTCGTTGCTCTCGGAGACATAATGACTGGCAACGCTACCGTGCAAAGCCAGATCGAAACTGCCGGCGGCAGCGATCTCCGCTTCTCGCTGGGAAGGCAGACCCAGCAGTCCGGCCACGGGGCTCAGGTTTTTCACGTAAAGCGGTTCGCTGGAAACTGAGAATGGTGCCGCTAACAGCAACAAGAGTAGCCTTCTCATAACCACTGGAAGTCGATCTCCCCCTGGGCCTTCATCTGCTCGACGACGAAAGGCCGAAACAGGCTGCCATCGCGGGTATTGCGCCAGTCCCCTACCTCGGGGTCATAATTGAAATGGAAGCCGCCGGATCGGGCCGCCAGCCAAAGCTGTCGCACGGGAGGCTGGCGACTAAACACCATGGTGGTACCGTTCTCGAAGGTCACGGTAAGCACTCCGCCACCGGCCTCGTAATCGAGGTCACTGTCCACCTCGTCCAGGGCGTACTCTACGGCTTCAAACGCCTCATCGACCCGTTCGCCAAATTCTACTTCAGAAATCACCGTCTACTATCCTGCATTGAAATTGACCATATGATACGGGCTGCTCGCATGGCTTACTACCGGCAGGTATAATCCCCGCTTTTATGCTTCGGGAAGACCCATGCGCTACATCGCCACACTGACACTGCTGGGCTTACTCGCCGGTTGCGGGCAGACGGGTCCACTCTATCTGCCCGGGGAAGAACCGGCCAGAAGAAGCACTGTACCCGGTGGCTCCGAGCCGCAAGGCAGCACCGAAGAAACCTGAATTAACGAGACAAATCATGAATAGCTTCCCCTACCGGGACGGTGACCTCTGCGCCGAGAATACCCCAGTGAGCGATATTGCTGACCGGTTCGGCACGCCCTGCTACATCTACTCTCGCGCGGCCCTGGAGAGTGCATTTCGCCAGTATCAGGATGCCCTTGCAGGTTGCGACCACCTGGTCTGTTATGCCGTAAAAGCCAACTCCAACCTGGCCGTGCTTGATACCCTGGCTCGGCTGGGAGCGGGTTTTGATATCGTTTCGGCAGGCGAGTTGCAGCGTGTTGTCGCAGCGGGTGGAGATCCGAAAAAAATCGTCTTCTCAGGCGTTGGTAAAAAGCCCGATGAAATGGCTCAGGCGCTGGCACTGGACATCGCCTGTTTCAATCTTGAGTCCGCTGCGGAGCTGGAGGTTCTGGCCGAGGTTGCCGCCGGGGCAGGCAAGACTGCTCGCATTTCCGTTCGCGTTAACCCGGATGTAGACGCTCAAACCCACCCCTATATTTCAACTGGCCTGCGTGAAAACAAGTTTGGGGTGACCATGGAAGAGGCCTTAATCGTTTACCAGCGAGCGGCCCAATTGCCCAGTATTGAGGTGGTCGGGGTGGACTGCCATATCGGCTCTCAGCTGACCCAAATCAGTCCTTTCATCGATGCGCTCAAGCGCTTACTGGCGCTGGTCGACAATCTCGCTGAGCAGGGCATCGTATTGCACCATCTCGACCTGGGTGGCGGTCTTGGCGTTTGTTACAAAGACGAAGAGCCTCCTTCAATCGCGCAATATATCGCAGCGGTTCGTGAAGAGTTGGGCGACCGCCCGCTTCAGCTGGTGTTCGAACCCGGACGTTCAATCGCCGCCAACGCAGGTCTGTTGGTAACTCAGGTTGAATACCTGAAAATGACGCCGGAGCACAATTTTGCCCTGGTCGATGCTGCCATGAACGATATGATTCGTCCTGCCCTTTACCAGGCCTGGCTGGACATTCGCAACACTAAAGAGAATCCTGGCGGCCAAAGCGCACTCTGGGACGTCGTTGGCCCGGTCTGCGAAACCGGCGACTTTCTGGGCAAGCAGCGACAGCTGTCGCTAAGCCAGGGCGATCTGCTGGCCCTGTTTGGTGCCGGTGCCTACGGATTCACGATGAGCTCCAATTACAATAGTCGCCCCCGGGCAGCAGAAGTGATGGTAGATGGCGACCAGGTACACCTGGTGCGAGAGCGCGAATCCATTGCTGATATCATCCGCGGCGAACACCGCCTGCCGGACTGACCCATGCTATTGAAGTTCACCAAAATGCACGGCGCGGGCAACGATTTTGTCGTCGTTGACCTGATCAGCCAACGCTGCAAGCTACGACCCCGGGAAATACGCCAGTTGGCGGATAGGCGCTTTGGCGTGGGCTGCGACCAGGTATTATTGGTAGAGCCCCCGGGCAACCCGGACGTCGACTTCCGCTATCGCATCTTCAATGCCGACGGCGGTGAAGTTGAGCAATGTGGCAATGGTGCGCGCTGCTTCGCCCGGTTCGTTCGTGACAACAAGCTGACCAGCAAGCGAGTCATTTCCGTGGAGACGGCCTCCGGGATTATCCAGCTGCGGGTGCTCGATAACCACCAGGTAGAAGTTGATATGGGCACACCGGCACTTGAGCCGCAGCTGATACCCTTCGAGGCAGCCGAGCAGGCAGCCTGCTACGGATTGCAGGTAGAGGAAAACACACTGGAGATTGGGGCGGTGTCGATGGGCAACCCACACTCTATATTGCGCGTAGACGATGTTGATAACGTCGATATCGAACACCTGGGGCCACTGATCGAGAATCACCCACGATTTCCGCAGCGGACCAACGCCGGCTTCATGCAAATTGTAACCGGGAACGAGATTAAGCTTCGGGTTTTCGAACGCGGCGTAGGTGAGACCCTGGCTTGCGGCACGGGAGCCTGCGCGGCGGTTGTTTACGGTTTATCTCGCGGATGGCTCCGCGATACCGTGACAGTTAATCTTCCGGGCGGTAAGCTGTCGATATCATGGGCCGGCCCCGGCCAACCCGTGATTATGACCGGCCCCACCGCTTCGGTGTTCGAGGGGACAATAAGAATCTGAGGTGCCACCCATGGGCACCTCGCTGAAAACCAGGGGAGCTATACCATGTCAAATGAACCGGCCCAGGCCGTTGCACCTGCATCAGAGCTAAGCGATGAACAGGTCAGGGAATACCTGAAGCTGAATGGTGACTTCCTGCAACGCAACCCGGACATGCTTGATCATCTGCACATTTCCCATGCTTCCGGCAGCGCAGTTTCACTGGTGGAAAAACAGGTAAGCGTATTGCGCGAGCGCAACATCGATATGCGCCACCGCCTCAACGCCCTCACCGCCAACGCGCGCGACAATGACAAACTTTACGAGCAAACTCGCAAACTGGTGCTGGCCCTGCTGGACGCCAGAGACCTGGACGCCGTTCACAGCGCTTTCATGGACGCCATGGAGAACGACTTCAAGGTCGACTACTCCAGCATAATACTGTTCGGCGAACCGGACGATGCCAGCCAATGCCGTATAGAAACTTCAGAGGCGGCAAAAATCGAAATTGGCGCGCTGCTCAAAAACAACAAGCCGGTTTGCGGTGTACTGCGAAAAGAAGAATTAGCCTACCTGTTTCCCGATGCTGGCGAAGTGGGTTCTGCTGCACTGATGCCACTGACCAACGGGGAGGAGCTGGGCCTGGTTGCAGTGGGCAGTGCCGACGCCAACCGCTACAGCAGTAACATGGGGACCTTGTTCCTGACCCACATCGCTGACGTCATCGTTCGCTTGTTACCCCACTTAAAGTAAGCCGATGTGAGCAGCCCACTGACAGACGAATGCGGAGAGTTTCTCGACTACCTGCGAGACGTGCGTCAGTTGTCACCACACACCCTGGAAAACTACCAACGGGACCTGTCATCCCTGCAGCGCTATTGCGAGCAGGTCAAAAAACAAAGCGCTGCCGATCTGGACGAAGCTGATATCCGCGCCTGGGTCAGCCAGCTGCATCGCCGGGGACTGGCCGGCAGCAGCATTCAGCGAAGTTTGTCTGCTGCCCGTTCTTTCTTCAACTACCTGAGCCGGATTAACGGCCACCCGCGCAATCCAGCGGCGGCGGTGCAGGCACCGCGCAAACCCAGAAAACTTCCCAAGACGCTGGATGCGGATCAGGTAGACCGCTATCTGGTTTTCGAGGACGATAATCCCACGGCCCTGCGTGATCATGCTATGGCGGAGTTGTTTTATTCATCCGGACTGCGTCTCGCTGAACTCAATTCAGTCAATGTAAACGACATCGACCGCGGCTCCAGGCTGCTCACGGTGACGGGCAAGGGCAACAAGACACGCACTGTGCCTGTGGGCAGTGCTGCCCTGGACGCGATCGATAAGTGGCTCACTGTGCGACCTGATACTGCGGCCGACGAAGACGCGGGCCTCGCCCTTTTCACCAGCAATCGGGGCCAACGGATCAGCGTCCGAAATATCCAGGCGCGCCTGAAACTGCAGGGTCGCAAGGCAGGCATGCACCAGGATGTACACCCTCATATGCTGCGCCATTCTTTTGCCAGTCACATGCTTGAGTCCTCCGGAGATTTGCGCGCGGTGCAGGAGTTACTGGGGCACGCCAATATCTCCACGACCCAGATTTATACTCACCTGGATTTCCAACACCTGGCCAAGGTATATGACGCCGCCCACCCCCGGGCCAAGCGACGAAAGCGAGATTAGAACGTGGCAATAAAGGTAATTACCTTCGACCTGGACAACACTCTCTGGGATGTCGACCCCGCCTTGTTACGCGCGGAAGATGCCCAGCGTCGCTGGTTGCTGGAGCACAGGCCCGGCACTATCGAGCAATACGATCACGATGCGCTCTGGGAATTCAAGAAGTCGGTTTGGAAGCGTTTCCCGCAATTTGTTCACAACGTCAGCGCAATGCGCCATCAAATGCTGCTGGAATTGCAGATGGCCGCCGGTTACGCCCAAGACGAAGCAGACGAAGGCGCGAGGATAGCATTTGCCGAATTTCTCGAGGAGCGACACCGGGTAGAACTGTATGAGGAAGCACTGGGCGTTTTGGAAAACCTGGCAAAAGACTACAGCCTGGGGGCCCTAACCAACGGCAACGCGGATATCTACAAGACCGATGCTGGCGAGTACTTTGATTTCGCTTTCCTGGCGGAAGAATTTGGCGCCAGCAAGCCCGCACCAGATATGTTTCATGCGGCCATGGCTGCCGCAAGAGTCTCAGCAAACGAAATCATTCACGTAGGGGACAACCCGGAGCACGATATTCACGGCGCGAGGGAGGTCGGTATGTTTACGGTTTGGATGAACTCACAGGGCGAGGAGTGGCCCGGAGGTGCAAAGGCTGATCAGGAAATCGACAACTTGCTACGCTTGCCTGAGGCTATAGCGGCTATAGCCTCAGCACAATAACTAGATAGCGTCTTCGCCGGTCTCGCCAGTACGAATACGGATAACCTGCTCAAGATCGGACACGAAAATCTTGCCATCGCCGATTTTTCCGCTGTTGGCCGTTCCCGAAATAGCCTCAATGGCCCGCTCTACGTCGCCGTCAGCCACAGCGATCTCCAGCTTCACTTTGGGAAGAAAGTCCACCACGTACTCAGCACCGCGATAGAGTTCAGTGTGGCCTTTTTGACGGCCGAAGCCCTTGACCTCGGTAACGGTGATTCCCTGTACGCCTATCTGGGACAGGGATGCCCTGACATCGTCCAGCTTGAAGGGTTTGATGACGGCAGTTACCAGTTTCATGTGCAAGGACTCCTTAAATGGCAGCGCCTAATCATAGGGACATTTTACCCCGGAGTAAATTGAAGAGGATCATCGCCGGGAATAAGGCATTGCTGGCAGGGTTAATCACCTGCTGAAAACGCCTGAAAAGGCAGCCTTGCAATATAAAAAAGGGGGCCAAAAGGCCCCCAAAAGTGCGCATTAAACAATGCGCCCGCAAGATGGTAGTGCTTACTTGGTAGTGAACTCCGGATAGGCTTCCATGCCGCACTCCGCCAGGTCCACACCTTCATACTCTTCCTCTTCGCTGACCCGAATGCCCATGACTGCTTTGATCACGCCCCAGACAATCAGGCTGGTCACGAAGACCCAACCGAAGATGGTGGCTGCGCCGATAAGCTGGCCGCTGAAGGAGGAGCCGTCGTTGGTCAAAGGCACCAGCAGCAGACCCAGAAGGCCAACCACACCGTGCACGGAGATCGCGCCCACAGGGTCATCTATCTTCAACTTGTCCAGAGTCAGGATGGAGAACACCACCAGCGCTCCGCCAATAGCGCCGAACAAGGTCGCCTGCAGTGCTGTGGGTGTAGAAGGTTCAGCGGTAATCGCAACCAGTCCCGCCAACGCACCGTTAAGCGCCATGGTCAGGTCAGCCTTGCCAAACATGATCTTGGCAACAAGCAGTGCGGCAATCAGGCCACCAGCCGCTGCGGCGTTGGTGTTCATGAAGACAACCGCCACCGAATTTGCGCTTTCCACGCTGGCCGTTGCCAGCACAGAGCCGCCGTTAAAGCCGAACCAACCCATCCACAGGATGAAGGTGCCCAGCGTCGCCAGTGGCAGGTTAGCACCGGGAATCGCATTCACCTGGCCCTGGGGGCCGTATTTACCCTTCCGAGCACCCAACAGAATCACACCTGCAAGTGCTGCTGCAGCGCCTGCCATGTGCACGATGCCGGAGCCTGCAAAGTCTGAGAAGCCCAGGTCGCCGAGGGTATACATGCCAAACACCGCGTTGCCGCCCCAGGTCCAGGAACCTTCCATGGGATAGATGAAGCCAGTCATGACCACCGCAAATGCCAGGAAAGCCCAGAGCTTCATGCGCTCAGCCACGGCACCGGATACGATGGACATAGCCGTTGCAACAAATACCACCTGGAAAAAGAAGTCTGCCGATGGTGCATAGGTGGCAGCCTCTTCAGCGCCTGCGACACCGTCGCCGGTGATGCTGGACAGGAACAAGTCCCCGCCGTACATAATCATGTAACCGCATATCATGTACATAGTGCAGGAGACTGCGTACAAAGCGACGTTCTTGAGTAGTATTTCAGTCGTGTTCTTGGAACGCACCAAACCCGCTTCGAGCATTGCAAAGCCGGCGGCCATCCACATAACAAGCGCACCGCACACCAGGAAGTAAAAGGTGTCCAACGCGTACTGTAATTGAAAAATGTTGTCTTCCATTGGGATAACTCTCTCGTATTCGGTTCAGGGTTTAGATGGCTTCTTCGCCGGTTTCACCGGTGCGTATCCGGATCACTTGCTCCAGCGGGGAGACAAAGACTTTGCCGTCGCCGATCTTGCCCGTGTTGGCCGCCTTGGTAATGGCCTCGATGGTTTGCTCGACAACGCTATCGGCTACCGCCACTTCGATTTTCACCTTGGGCAGGAAGTCAACAACGTATTCAGCACCGCGATACAACTCGGTGTGGCCTTTCTGGCGACCAAAACCCTTTACCTCTGTCACAGTGATGCCCTGGACGCCAATTTCAGACAGTGCCTCGCGCACGTCATCCAGCTTGAAGGGCTTCACAACAGCCGTAATTAATTTCATGTTTATCTCCTGGTGTTTATTGCAGGGCGCCACAATGGGCGCCCGAAGTTCGACTCAAGCGCGATTACATGCTCTTGGAGATTGAGAAAACGACGGTGTCTTCGCCCCAGTCGGTGCCGAACACATCTTTTTTATCCAGAGTTGTACCAACGTAAGCAGCGCCGAGGTCGACACCTACCACAGACCAGGTCAGGCCCACGGAATAATCAGTGTAGGAATCTTCACTGGTATCCAAGAAGCCGCCGTTCTTGGTCAGGTCGTTGTAGCCAACATGCAGATCAAGTCCGAAGTTCTCGCCGAAGGCAAAGCTATAGCCAGCGTGGTAGTACCAGAAGGTATCCGTGCCACCGTAGTAATCGTCAGAGTAGTTCACCCCAACCGTAAAATCGTGGAAGGAGAAGCTACCGTAAAGCTCCTGGTAATCACCTTCAGCACCATCATCTCCGGGGTAGTCGTAGTACATGTAGCCCACATCAATGGCAGAGTTCTCGCCTACATCCATGCCCCAGCCAACGTAGTAGTCCAGTTCCAGAGAGCCGTCGAAGCCATCGGTGCTTTCAAAATCAATCGAAGATCCCCAGGTTCCGACATAGATGCCGTTATCGAAGGCGTAGTCAAAGCCGCCCTGGATAGCGATGTCTTCGTTCGACTGGGAGATACCACGGAAGCGGTAGTCACTGACCAGGGCAACGTTGGCGCTGATTTCGCCAGCCTGCACGGTGGTAGCCATAGCCCCAGTAAGTAGTGAAGCTGCAATCGCTGCGGGAAGTACTTTTTTCAACATGTTTCAAATCTCCAAAATTTTTGACGAGGTGTCAGATGTGTAATGCGTCATCTCGTAACGGGCACATTGTGTGCGCTATACAGATCTGCGAGAGATATTGCATCGCCTGTGCCAGATAAGTATTTTTTTATATAAATCATAGAGATGAACGATTTCTTCTCTATGGAGAATGGTTTTGGTGCACTGGTAAGGAACGGATCGGCGCACCCATATTGAGCAACGCACCGGTCTGGTGCACCAGAAAAGGGCAACTGCCCGGGCTCTTTCCTTTATCTGCGAGCGGAAGCGAGCGTGTGAACGAATCTGGTCTGGGTTCCCGGCCTCAAATCGACTAAGATTCGCGCTATCTAGCCCAATAAGGTCGATAGCAATGGCAATCAAACCACCCCCTCCTCCCTGGGAAGTCCTGCAACAGGTTAATGACCTGGTAGGTAACTCCGGCCTTAAAGGAGAAGTAGACAAAAGCGTGCGCTCCCTGGCCCAGTCGGCACTTTCCCGCCTGAAGGTCGTGAGCCGCGAGGAATTCGACGCCCAGTCAGAGATACTCAAGCGCACTCGCGAGCGAGTGGTTGCACTCGAAGCCGAACTGGACGCCATCACCAAGGAATTTGAAGAGCTCTCCTCGGAGGGCTGATTAACGCCGGGACACCGGCCCAGCGCTCAGGGAAGAGCCATGGAACTCTCTGTCGTTCACAGCCGGGCGCTGTCCGGCCTTTCAGCACCTGCTGTTCGTGTGGAAACCCATCTTTCCAATGGGCTGCCGGCATTCAACATTGTCGGTTTGCCCGAAACTGCCGTGCGAGAGAGTAAAGAGCGGGTGCGCAGCGCCATCCTGAATTCCCATTTTGAGTTTCCCGATCGCCGTATTACCGTCAATCTGGCGCCTGCAGATTTACCCAAAAACGGTGGCCGATTCGATCTACCTATCGCACTGGGTATTCTGCTGGCCTCTGGTCAACTTGAAAACAGACTGGACGCTGCGTATGAATACCTGGGAGAACTCGCTCTTGATGGCAGTCTGCAACCCATCCCCGGGGTAGTCTGCGCCGCACTCGCAGCCAGTGCCTGCGGTAAGGGACTGGTAGTGCCCGACCCCTGCCATAATAATGCCAAACAGGTTCCAGACGCCCGGGTACTGGCAGCGCCCGATCTGCTCACACTCTGTGCCCACATCAATGGTAGCGAAGCCTTGCCGGAGTTTAGGGAACCCACTGCGAAGCCTGAGGCGATATACCCCGACCTCAGCGAGGTGGTTGGGCAGGAATCGGCAAGAAGGATACTGGAGATCGCCGCCAGCGGTGGCCACAACCTGCTGTTTAACGGCCCTCCTGGCACCGGCAAAACAATGCTGGCAAGCCGCCTTCCCGGTATCCTGCCACCCCCGTCGCGAGAGGAATCTCTGGTGGCGCTCGCGCTACGCGACTTCCAGGGCAAGGATGCCACTGACAACGCCCTGCGCAGGCCATTTCGCAGCCCTCATCACAGTGCCAGCGCGGCGGCCCTGATCGGCGGAGGCAGTTGTCCTCGCCCCGGCGAGGCTTCGCTGGCCCACGGGGGTGTCTTGTTCCTTGATGAATTGCCCGAATTCAGCCGCCACTGCCTCGAAGTGTTGAGAGAACCAATGGAGTCAGGCCAGGTCACTCTCTCCAGAGCAAAACACAAACTCAGCTATCCGGCTAAATTTCAGCTTATTGCTGCCATGAATCCCTGCCCATGCGGCTACCTTGGCGATTCCCAGCGGCGCTGCCGATGCACCCCGGATCAGATACACCGTTATCGGAGCCGGGTCTCTGGCCCACTGCTAGATCGGATAGACCTGCATGCCTTTGTCCCCCGACTCGCCCCGGGTCGCCTGTTGAAAAAAAGTGATATTGGCGAAAGTTCGAAAACCGTGCGCGCCAGGGTGAAGCAATGCCGGGAAATTCAACAGAGCCGTCAACACTGCATCAACGCCCACCTTGGCAATCAACGATTACTGGATATTTGTAAGCTTGATGAAGCCGCAACACTCATGCTCGAGCGGGCGGCGGAACAAATGCAGCTCTCTGGGCGTGCGCTGCACCGGTCCCTGCGAGTGGCCCGCACCATAGCCGATATGGCACGCCTGGAACGCGTGTCAGAACCCCAGTTAAGCGAAGCCCTGGCCTACCGTAAGCACTGAAATCCTGCGCCAACAGTGCAACAGGGAATACCGCCTCCGCTTTACCCTCGATAGGGCTTATGCCAAAATTAACTACAAACTAATAGGCATTAGTTGCGCTATAGTCAATACGCCGAATCGCTGGGAGACAACCATGAGCCAATGCCCTTTTTCCAATTTGCTGGACCCGGACACCTACAAGGATGGCATGCCCTATCAGGACCTGAAACAAATTCGCCAGGCCGGTCCGATCGTGAAGATAGAAGATCCAATCACCGGCATCCCCTACTGGGCAGTGACCCGCATAGAGGAGATGGACTTCATATCGAAGAACCCCAAGCTGTTTTCCTCGGCGGCAAGATCCGCATTCCCTATGGAAATGGACGAATTCACCGTGGAAATGCAGCAGAACACCATCATTAACATGGATCCCCCCATTCACCAGAAAGTGCGCCGAATCGTGCGCAACGCCTTCACTCCCAAGCGCGTTGACTCTTACGAGGCTGACTTTCGCAAGCATGCCAAAGACATCGTGGATGCGGTCGCCAGTCGCGGCGAATGTGAATTCGTTGAGGAAGTAGCAGCAGAGCTGCCTCTCATCGCAATCCTCGAGCTACTCGGTGTGCCGCTGGAAGACCGCAAGCAATTCTTCGAGTGGACCAACACCATGATTTTTGCCGACGACCCGGACATGTCGATTTCCGAAGAAGAAGGTCAGCTGGCGGCGATAGAAGTCATTGGCTACGCGATGCAGCTGGCAGCAAAGCATCGCGAAGAGCCGATGGACAACATTACCAGCGCGCTGCTGGATGCCGAGCTCGACGGCGAACACGTTTCAGAGGATATCTTCGGCTGGATGTTCATCCTGATTCTGGTCGGAGGCAATGAGTCTACCCGCACCGTAATGGCCCAGGGCATGCGCCTGTTGATGGAGCACCCTGATCAACTGCAATACCTGGTCGATAATCCCGACAAGATCGGCAATGCAGTCGAAGAAATGTTGCGCTACAACACCGCATTCATTTCCATGAGGCGCACCGCGACAGAAGATGTGGAAGTCGGCGGTCAGCTGATCAAGCAAGGCGATAAAGTCATTCTCCACTATCACGCAGCCAATCACGACGAAAAGGTGTTCGGCGACGATGCTATGGAGTTTGATGTAACCCGTGCCGAGCGCATGCCTGACCTCTACAATCAACTCCGCTCCTTTGGCATTGGCCAGCACTTTTGCATTGGCACACACCTGGCGCGTCTGGAGTTGAACGTGATGTTCGAGGAAATCATCCCGCGCCTGCGTAATCCAAAGTTCAAGGACGAACCAAAATACGTGCGCTCCTTCTTCGTCAACGCCATGAAAGAAATGAATATTACTTTCGACCCTGAGCTAAAGGACGCCAACGCCGCCTGATCAGGCCCGCCCTTTTGGGCGGTTTTCGCTGTATCATCGCTTCTCTGAATATGACCTTTCGCCGCCCTCGGGCGGTCATCTGGAGCGAAGTATGACTGCTTATCAATCCCTGGAAGCCATCCGCAAACGCGTAGCAGCCATCGGCAATGCGATGGGCATATTGCATTGGGACATGGAAACCATGATGCCCGACGGTGTTGCACCCGCCAGGGCCGGCGTACTGGCGGAGATGAGCCTGATGGTGCACGAGCTCGAGACCGGCGAGCAATTACCTGACCTCCTTGCAGAGGCAGAAGAACAAGCGGAGCAGCTAAGCCCCTGGCAGCGAGCCAATTTACGGGAAATACGCCAGCTCTACCTGCACGCTAATGCCACACCCACAGACCTTGTTGAAAAAATAGTTATGGCCCGGTCTGAGAGCACCATGGCCTGGCGAGAAGCGCGGCCAAACAACGACTTCAAATCCCTGGCACCAAAGCTCGATGCGCTTTTTTCATTGCAGCGCGAAGTGGCGACGATCAAATCCGAAGCCATGGGGGTAAGCCCTTACGAAGCCCTGCTGGATGAATACGACCCCGGCCGCCGGGAGTCCCAGGTCGACGCCATCTTTGCCGACCTGGAAGCCTTCCTTCCCGACTTCGTTCAACAAGCTCTCGAAAAACAGGCCGCAGGCCCTGAAATTTTAATGCCACAAGGGCCTTTCCCGGTGACAGACCAGGCCCAGCTGAGTAAGAAAGTCATGCAAATTCTGGACTTCCCCTTCGACCACGGTCGCCTGGACACCGCAGCTCACCCCTTTAGCGGCGGTGCCGAAGGTGACCTACGAATTACCACCCGGTACGCAGAAGATGACTTCACCAAGAGCCTGATGGCCGTTATTCATGAGACCGGACATGCCCTCTATGAAAATGGCAGGCCCCACGATTGGCGAGGCCAGCCCGTTGGGGACTCACGGGGAATGACACTGCACGAAAGCCAGTCACTGCTGCTGGAAATGCAGGCGGCCCGATCTGAGGAATTTATCCGGTTTATCGGCCCCGTGGCCCAGAAGATTCTCAAGGGAGAAGGACCGGCCTGGGATATCGATAACTTGCTGCGCGTTTATCGCAAGGTAGAACCCGGGCTGATTCGGGTCTATGCCGACGAGGTCACCTATCCACTGCACGTCATCATGCGCTACAAACTGGAAAAGGCGATTATTGCCGACGAAATACCCATTGCCGAATTGCCCCTTGCATGGAATGACATGATGGAGCAGTACCTGGGTATACGTCCCAAAGATGACAAGGACGGTGTGATGCAAGACGTGCATTGGCCCGAAGGCATCCTCGGCTACTTCCCTACCTACTCTCTGGGTGCGATGGCAGCAGCGCAAATATTCGCAGCCGCCAAGGCAGCCGAACCAGCAATACTACCCGGTCTGGCCCAGGGTAACTTTAAGCCGCTTTACAGCTGGCTGGATAAAAACATCCGCAGCCAGGGTTGCCTGTACTCGCCCGATGAACTGATTGAAAAAGCCACCGGCGCACCATTGGGGACACAAGCCTATAAAACTGCGATCACGGCGCGCTATCTGGGCTGAACATGAGTGAGTACAGAACAGGGAATTACTGCTAAGATTAGCCGTATCCAGCGTGGCTAAAGGAGATGGCCAACGGCCATGGGTTCACTGCTTGCGGAATTAAAAAGGCGCAACGTCTTTCGTGTCGCCCTCGCCTACGTCATTGTGGGCTGGGTGGTGCTTCAGGTCGCCGAGACACTTGCCCCACTTATGCAGCTTCCCGAGTGGACTGTATCCCTCACGCTTTACATCGGCATCATCGGTTTTCCTTTTGCGCTGTTGTTCGCCTGGGCCTTCGAACTGACCCCGGAAGGACTCAAGCGCAGCAAGGAAGTGTCTGAAGAAGACTCTATCACCCACGTTACCGCCGGCCACATTAACCGACTGCTAACACTTCTACTATTAGTCGCCATTGGACTGCTCGTGGGAGAACGATGGATTGGAGACCCTCAAACTACAGCAGATAGTATTGAGTCAACGCCAGTTGAAGAACGCCCATCCACAGAAACGCCTGAGGCAGACGCAGCCCCAAAATCAATCGCCGTTCTGCCCTTCGTCAACATGAGCAACGACCCGGAGCAGGATTATTTTTCGGATGGTATTTCTGAAGAACTGCTGAACGCTTTAGCAAAGATCAGCGAACTCCGAGTCGCCGCTCGCACCTCATCGTTTTCCTTCAAGGGTAAGAACCAACCTGTCCCTGAAATCGGTCGACAACTAAAAGTTGAAACTGTGTTGGAGGGGTCAGTTCGCAAGTCCGGACAGCGCCTGCGTATTACCGCCCAGTTGATTAGCGTGGCTGACGGCTATCATCTCTGGTCTGAAACTTACGACAGAGATCTCACCGACATTTTCGCGATTCAGGATGAGATTTCTGCGGCCATAGTTGATGCTCTGCGCGTGCATCTAGACGCGCCGGCAAACCGTGCTGAGGAAGTGGTAAATATTCAGGCATACAACCATGTTCTAAAAGCACGACACCTGGCGAGACAGCGAACTGAAAGTAGCCTGCTTGATGCCAAGGCCGAGTACCAAAAAGCGCTTGAACTTGAGCCAACATACGCTGCGGCCTGGGCCGGCAAAGCACTGACTCTTAATCTCCTATCAACAGATGCATACGGCAGTATTCCACAGGAAAGTGCTAACGCTGAGGCACAGTCCTATATTGATAGAGCACTGCATCTAGACCCAAAGCAAGGGCTTGCCCATGCCGTTCAAGGGCTAATCTACCTCTCCGCTCACCGCAATCAAGCTGCACTCGACAGCTTCGAAAAGGCAATCCAACAAAGCCCCAACGAGGGTGTGCTTTACACGTGGAAAGGACTTGCATTGTTTAACCTCGGAAGGGCCCAGGAAGCAATCAACGCCCAGTATCGCGGCTACGAGGTCGACCCACTGGTTCCCATCGTGCGACGTAACTACCTTTCCAATCTAGCAGTCTATAACCGTAGTGAGGAAGCTATCGCGCTCACATTGTCAGGCAGTGCTGAGTTCCTGCGACTCCAGGGAATTTTGGCGTGGCAATCAGGAGAGACAGCCAAAGCTGTTTCGTTTTTTCGTCAGGCCCTGGCACATGATAGTAATGCATGGGCACGCTCTGATCGATTTTTCCTATCTCTAATCAACTACGACTTACACAACCTCTCCGCTGCTCTGGAGTTGGCGGACCCAAAGCTATCTCTCTTTTTCCGCGCGGATCAGCAACCTCAACAAGTGCTAAGCGAACTTGATTCAAAAAAATTCTCCTCCTTTTCAAACGCAGATCTGGAGGTAAAGCTCGTCGCCCTGAATACACTGGGGCGCTACGAAGAGTCACTGGCAGCGCTCGCCCCCCGTAATTTCTTACACAACCCGGTATATGGTGAACCTCTCTTTACCCAAACCGGCGTCTGGCTCATGTTCTGGCAAGCCTATGCTTTGGAGCAACTAGGTCGCAAAGAAGAAAGTGGAGTGTTGTTAGAGAGAATTCTCGACTTTATCGCCTTCTCTGAAAAAAACGGCGCCTCTCGCGGCTATCAAACCCTGGCTGCTCGCTGCAAACTGCTGCTGGGAAAGCAGGACGCAGCCGTCGCGCTGCTGGAGCAGAGTCTGGCAAATAACACGCTGTCTTGGTACGAGCTGCAGCAACGTTGGTGGAACCCAATTCGTCAGACCCCAGGTTTTCACGCGCTACAAAAAGAGGTGCACGCTCACGTGAACAACGAGCGCGAAAAATTAGGCTGGGAGCCCGTGGACTGGAAATAGCAACTTAAAGGCAAGGCCCGAATGGGCCCTTGCCAACGTCATCACGCGAACGTCTTACCTTCCGCCGCCATATCCAACAACAACTGGGGTGGCTCAAAGGTCTCACCGTACTTGGCGGCAAGCTCCTTTGAGCGTTCAGCAAATGCTGCCACTCCATAAGCATTCACGCACTGATACACGCCACCCGTGTGCGGCGGAAAGCCAATACCCATGATAGAGCCGATATTACCGTCAGCAACCGAGGTTAATGTCCCCTCCTCCATGATTCGAATTGCCTCCAGCACCTGGGAAAACAACAACCTGTCTTTCACATCCTCGTAGGGGACGTCGAGATAACCGTCAGCGGCGAACTGATCTTTCAGGCCAGACCAGGTCTTCACCTTTTTGCCTTTCTCATCGTAGTCATAGAAACCCTCACCTTTCGCCTGGCCCAAACGCTTGGCATCTTCCACCATGTAGCGGATAACCTCAGACTCAGGGCCGGCCTGCCATTTTTCACCGGCAGCTTCGGCATCCGCCTTGCGCTGCTGAACACCATGGTAAGCAGTTTCCAAAGAGATGCTATCTAAGGTTTCCAACGGCCCCATAGGTGAGCCGTTAAAGGCTGCGCCGTTCTCGATCAACGCGGGATTAACGCCTTCAGCAAGCATGCTCTGACCCTGAGTGATGGTCTGGCCAATCACTCTGGTGGTGAAAAAACCGGGAGCGTCCTTTACCACGATAGGTTTCTTACCCAGTTTTTGGCTCAAGTCAAAGGCCCATGCCAGCGCCTCATCGGAGGTTTCCTTGCCGGTGATAATTTCAACCAGCGGCATTTTCTCTGCTGGGGAAAAGAAATGCATGCCGATAAAATTCTGAGGACGCTGTGACGCCTGCGCTAATTCGGTGATAGGTAAGGCAGAGGTATTGCTGGCAAAGACGGCTGTCTCGCCTAGCACCGCTTCTGTTTCCTTGGTCACTACTGCCTTAACGTCACGATTTTCGAAAACCGCCTCAATCACCAGATCGCAACCGGACAGATCATTAACATCAGCCGTCGGTTGTATCCGAGACAAAATTTCTTCCGCTTGGTTTTCGTCAATGCGCCAGTTTTTCTCACAGGCCGCGGCCGCGTAGGCTTTGCCCTTATCAGCGTTTTCCTGCGACAGGTCTTTAAGAACAACTTCTATGCCAACCTTGGAGGCGGCAAAGGCGATGCCCGCGCCCATAACGCCTGCACCGAGAATGCCTAACTTTTTCACATCGGTTTTTTCAATGCCGTCCGGGCGAGAAGCACCCGCATCGAGCTGGTTCATTTGTACGAAGAACGTGGTCATCATGTTGCGTGACACTTGATCCAGCAACAAACGCTGAAAATAGCGTGCTTCCACAATGTGCGCAGTATCGTAATCCACCCGCGCAGAATCAATCACCGCCGCCATAATGACCTGCTGGGCCGGCATGTTGCCCTTAGTCTGCACCATGACGTTGACCGGACCGAAATAGGTCAGGCCCTGTGTAGCAGGGTCTTCTGGGCCGCCACCGGGAATGGTGTAGCCCTTGGCTTCCCAAGGCTGTTTTGCGTCTGGATTAGCCTTGATCCACGCTTTGGCTTTTTGCGCCATTTCTTCTTCCGATGACACCAGTTCGTGCACCAGGCCTTTTTCAAGCGCTTTTTGCGCGTTCAACTGCTTGCCCTGTGATATCAACGTCAGTGCATCCTGCATGCCAAGCATACGTACCATTCGCACTACGCCGCCGGCACCGGGCATCAGGCCTAGCATTGCCTCCGGTAGACCAATTTTTACGCTTTTGTCATCCAGCGCAAAGCGTTGGTGACAGGCAAGCGCTATCTCGTAGCCTCCCCCCAATGCCGCTCCGTTTATCCCGACAGCTATCGGCACACCCAATTTTTCCAATCGAGCGAGCGGCGCCTTGGCCTCCAAAATGCCATCAAACATCGTCTGGCGTTCTTCATCAGAGGGATTGAGGTCCATCTCCATCATCATGCTGATATCGCCACCGGCAAAAAATTGTCCGGGCTTTCCACTGCGAACGTAAACTCCTTTAAGCTCGTCCATCGCCTCAATTTCATCCAGCGCTTTCGGCATTGCTTGGGCGTACTCGTCACCCATCACGTTCACGGATTTGCCTTGCTGGTCAAAAATTAGTTCCACGATGCCATCTGCATCTTTTTCCAGTCGAATGTAGCTCATCTGTTTTTACTCCAATCCTGTCTCTGTCTCGCGCTGTATCAGACGCGCTCAATGATGGTGGCAATGCCGATCCCGCCGCCGGCACAGAGGGTCACCAGGCCCGTATTCAGGTCGCGACGCTCAAGCTCATCCAGCAATGTGCCCAGCACGATGGCACCCGTGGCTCCAATGGGGTGCCCCATCGCTATCGCGCCGCCATTGACGTTGATCTTGTCGTCGGCCACATCCATCAACCGCTGGTAGCGCAACACGACCGAGGCGAAGGCCTCGTTAAGCTCGAACAGGTCGATATCGTTTTTACTCATCCCAGCCATTTTCAATGCCTTTTCCGATGCAGGCGCTGGCCCGGCAAGCATAATGGTCGGATCGGTACCGGTGAGCGCCATGGAGCGAATCCGTGCACGTGGTTTCAGGCCCTGGTCATCCCCCGCCTGCTTGTTGCCCAGCAATACCAAGGAGGCACCATCGACCACGCCCGAGGAATTGCCCGGCGTGTGTATACATTCGACTTTTTCGACTTGAGGATATTTGAACTTGAGAAAATCGCCGTGGCCATAATCATTGAACATGGAGAACGAGGGATTGAGTTTCGCCAGACCCTCAAGGTTAGTCGGCCGAATCAACTCATCGTGATCCAGCACGGTAACGCCGTTGAGGTCTTTAACCGGAACCAGTGAGTTGGCAAAATAGCCATTGTCGCGGGCATGCGCCGCCCGCCGCTGGGACTCACAAGCATAGCGGTCCACGTCTTCGCGACTGAAACCATCGAGGCCCGCCATAAGGTCTGCCCCAAGGCCCTGGGATATCCCGTAGCTTTTCATTGCGACCCAGGCATCGCCGGCAGCGGCACCGCCAGCGCCAATACCCAAACGGGACATACTCTCTACACCACCGGCAACACCCATCGATTCCATTCCAGACATAATCTTCATGGCGATGTTGTTCACTGCATCCAGCCCACCCGCGCAGTAGCGATGCAACTGCGCGCCGGTCGTGATGTCATCCCAGCTGGAATACACCAGCGCCGTTTTGGCGATATTCTGGCCCTGCTCGTTGACCGGCTCTCCAGTGGCGCAAATAAAGTCCTCAACCTGACGAGTGTCCAGGCCGTGCCTTGACTTCATTTCTTCCAGCAGGCCCGTGATCAAGTCAATTGGCTTGACCTCGTAGAGACCGCCTCCCGGCTTACCCTTACCCCGTGGTGTGCGGATGGCGTCGTAGATAAAGGCGTCTTGGCTCATAAGTTACCCCTGTTCATAGAATACTTTCGAGGCGCCAACATACCGGATGAGACGCCTTCCACAAGCGCTATTGGTTAATTCAGAAGCGGCGTATGGGGATTTAAACTGCGCTGCAGGGCGCACTGAAACATTCGGCCAAATCGGAGTGACATATTCTGCCAGACGGTGGCAGCAGCCCGACGGTTTCGTGCTACGCTTCTCGTATCCCAACGAATCTGGTGGAGCAAAATGCGCGAAGACCTGGAACCCATCCTGAATCAGCTAGCTGCCTATGGCAGCCTCATTATCACCGTCATACTGGTGATGATTGGCGGAATTCTTGCGGTGTACCTCCTCTACAAATTAATGCACTCCCTGATCAAACCAGGAGGGACTTATGCTCGCGTAATGGCGGTATTCTTCGGAGCGCTGTATGCATTGATCCTTGCCGTCAGTGCGCTGGTGGCCGCTGGAAAAATCGGCCTGCCCGTGCAGGGACTGGGTGGCGTGGTCATTCTTTTCATTATTGTCGGCGCGGTGATTGCATTCTTCCTGCTTCCTTTCCTTCCCAGGCTACCCTTTGTCACCGGCGATATGGTGCAGATTAAGGGTGATATGGGTATCGTTGAGGCCATGACTTTTTATCAGGTGGTGCTGCGGACCTTTGACGGACAAACGATATTTATCCCAACCCCCGTTGCCATGTCTTCGGCCATCCGCAACTTCAGCTCAATTCCCACTCGGCGAATCGAGCTTAACGTCGATATCTATGCCCGTAACGATATCGAACACGCGCGTAGCGTCTTGCTGACGGCAATGAAGTCCCAAGACAATGTTCTGCCAGAGCCCGAACCCACTGTATTCGTCACGGGCGTCACCGGAGAGAAAGCCAGCATGGTCGCTTTTTGCTGGGTCGAGAATGCCAACTGGTTTGGCACCCGGGATGCGCTTTGGGTGGCATTAGCCAGTGCCTTCGCCGATGACGACAGCGTCAACCTGGCACTGCCCCAGGTAGACATCTCCGGTCAACCTTCTTCCTAAACACTGGGTTTGGAGAGGTGTTATCCCCGCGCAGGCGGGGATCACGCCATAACAACCAGTCGTTGACGAAATATCCTTGTAAGCAAGCTCCAACAATCACACACGCTCTGATAGACTGATTCACCAGTAGCACCTCCCGGTTTATAGAATTCTGTGTCCCAGCTAAATCCCCGACAGCGTGAAGCTGTTCGTTACATTGATGGTCCTATGTTGGTGCTCGCCGGTGCGGGCTCCGGCAAGACCAGCGTTATCACCCAAAAAATTGCTTACCTGGTGCAAACCTGTGGTATCCGCGCCAGCCGCATCGCCGCGGTCACCTTTACCAATAAAGCCGCCCGGGAAATGAAGGAACGTGTCGGCAAATTACTCGGCGGCTCTTCCGCAGAGGGACTCACAGTAAGCACGTTTCACCAGCTGGGACTCAAAATCATCCGGACCGAGCGCAAATTGCTGGGCCTAAAGAGCGGCTTTTCCATTTTCGATGGTCAGGATACCCAGGCCCTTATCAAGGACCTGTTGATTCAGGAACACGGCTCGGACGGCGACCAGGCAGCCACCATTCAGCACCAGATTTCCAACTGGAAAAATGATCGAGTGCTGCCTGAGCAAGCAGTGGCTAATGCAAAAGGTCCCGCAGAAATACTGTTTGCCCAGGCTTATCGTCGCTACCAACGTGCATTGAAGGCCTACAATGCCCTGGATTTCGATGACCTGATCCTGCTGCCAACGGTCCTGTTTGAACAGAACCCGGACATTCTGGAGAAGTGGCAAAACACAGTTCACTACCTGCTGGTCGATGAATACCAGGATACCAATTTAAGCCAATACCTGTTGGTAAAGCAGTTGGTGGGTGTGCGTGGCGCGCTGACCGTGGTGGGTGATGACGACCAGTCTATCTACGCCTGGCGAGGCGCGCGCCCGGAAAACCTGGCTCAGCTACAGGAAGACTTTCCCGGCCTGAAGCTGGTCAAGCTGGAGCAAAATTACCGCTCAACCTCACGCATTCTCAAAGCGGCAAACACGCTGATAGCCAATAATGAACACGTCTTTGATAAAAAACTGTGGAGTGACATTGGCTACGGCGATCCACTGCGGGTGATTCGCTGCAGTGACGAGAACCACGAGGCAGAGCAGGTGGTGGCAGAAATACTTGACCACAAACTGCGCAAGCGCACTCGCTTCGGAGACTATGCAATTCTCTATCGCGGCAACCATCAGTCTCGATTGATCGAACTTGCCCTGCAACAGCAGCAGGTCCCCTACCATTTGTCTGGCGGCACGTCCTTCTTCGCCCGCAACGAGGTCAAGGACATCATGGCTTACCTGCGGTTGGTGATAAATGAGAACGACGATAACGCTTTCCTGCGTATCGCCAACGTCCCTCGCCGCAAGCTGGGAGCCTCTACCCTGGAATCCCTGGGCAATTTCGCCAACGAACAACACTGTAGCTTAAGCCATGCCATTGGCCGCGTGAGCAGCGGTGTTATCCCCGAGGCTGGCCTGGGCCGCCTACGAGAGTTCCGCCTCTGGATGGATCGCATTCGCCGCCAGTGCGAGGGAGGCGGAGGAATCTCCGCAGTCCGCCAAATGATCCGCGACATAGACTATGAGGACTGGTTGAACCAGCTCAGCTCCAGCGAAGAAGTCGCTGAAAGGCGCATGGGCAATGTCCACTTTTTAGTGGATAGCCTCAACAAGGTCATGGTCGACGAAGGCGTAGAGCTGGACGAAGCGATTTCCCGCCTGGTGTTACGCGACCTGATGGAGCAACAGGAAGAAGAGGACTCCAGCCCAGACAATGTGCAGTTAATGACCATGCATGCTTCCAAGGGGCTGGAATTCCCGCACGTTTTTATTATCGGTATGGAAGAGAACCTGCTGCCTCACCGGGCCAGCGTTGAAGATGGCAATATCGAGGAGGAGCGGCGTCTCGCCTACGTCGGTATTACCCGCGCCCAGCAAACGCTGGCGATGACCATGGCCACCAAACGCCGCCAGTTTGGTGAGACCATCAACTGTGAACCCAGTCGTTTTATTGAAGAGCTACCCCAGGATGACCTCACCTGGCAGGGAGGCGGCGTAGATGATGAACAGGCCAACGAAGAGCGCGCTCAGGAAACCCTGGCTGGCCTGCGAGAGTTGTTCGCCTGAAACCTTGTGCAACACCGTTTTCAAGCGCCGCCGCGCGCAACGTAATTATCAGCCCGAGGTCTTGTCTTGCGGGGGCATCGCAAGCCCTGTGGCGCCTTTCAGTTTTTCGCGCAGCGACTGCACAATCACATAAAAGCCCGGCACAAAGAACACACCCACCAACATCGCTGCCAGCATGCCACCCAGTACCGTCATGCCCAGCGAACGCTGCCCAAACGCACCTGCGCCTGTCGCCAAAGCCAAGGGCAATATGCCCAGAATGAACGAGATACCGGTCATGCAGACTGCCCTGAAGCGCAAGCTGGCGGCTTCCGAAGCAGCTACCAGGATGTCTTCCCCACCCTGCTCCCGGCGCTGGCGAGCAAACTCCACCACCAGGATCGCAGTCTTCGCTGACATTCCTATCAACAGGACAATGCCCACCTGGGCATAGAGGTTCAGGGCGATACCACTGAGCACCAGTGCAACAATGGCGCCGCCAATGGCCATGGGCACCACCAGAATAATGGCTGCCGGGATAGACCAGCTTTCATACTGAGCGACGAGGAATAGGTAAACAAAGATTAGCGCCAGGATATAAGCAAAGACTGCTGTCTGTCCCGCCTGTTGTTCCTGATAAGACATGCCGGTCCACTCGTAGCTATAACCGGTGGGTAGGGTGCGCTCCGCCAGATCCTCAAAAATCGACATAGCCTGACCCGAACTCACCCCGGGCGCGGCATTGGCCCTCACCGTGGCCGAACGGAACAGATTGTAACGGTTCGAGATATCCGGACCCAGTATTGGTCGGGAGGAGACCAGCGTGCTCAAGGGCACCATCTCGTCATTGGCAGACTTGAGGTAGAAGTGATCCAGGTCCGAAAGGTCGGCCCTGAAGCCGGACTCGGCCTGCATGATCACCCGGTATGTCTGGCCAAACTTATTGAAGTCATTGATATAAAGCGACCCCATTTGCGCCTGCAGGGTGGTGAAAATCTCGTCCAGGCTTACCCCAAGGTTCTTCGCCTTTATCCGATCTACATCCACATAATACTGAGGCACGTTCGCCCGGTATGTACTGAAAAGCCCCACCAGCCCCGGGGTCTCATTGCCATCCACCACAAGATTGTTCAGCGTAGCCGCTAACTCTTGCGACGAACGGGACAGCGTATCCTGCAGCACTAGCTCAAGGCCTCCAGCAACGCCCATACCTGACACCGCCGGCGGCGTCAGCGCAAAGACCTGGGCCTCTGGTACCTGCATAAAGGCCTGCCCATTGATCCGGCGGGCAACATTGAACGCGATATTTTCACTGTCTTTTCGCTCATCCCAGTGCTTAAGGACGACAAACATGGTGCCGCTGTTGCTGGCCATTGCGCCCGAAAGAATAGAGTAGCCAGATATCGCCGTGGCTGTTTCAACCGCAGGGTCATTCGAGATTATCTCACTCACTTTGTCCATGACAGCCTTGGTCCGGCTCAGCGAAGAGGCGTCAGGAAGTTGCACGCTGACCATCATTGCACCCTTGTCTTCGCTGGGAACAAAACCGGTAGGAGTGCTGACGAAGCCAAATACCACAGCCGCTGTCCAGGCAAGGAACAAAATAGCCACCAAACGTAAGCGCCCCAGCAGCCAGCCCACTCCCTTGTTATAGTGCCCGGTGAGTCGCTCAAAGCCGCTGAGGAAGCTCGCGTACCAGCGTGGTACCTGCTGTTCACCAGAGCGCAGCAACAAGCTGCAAAGGGCGGGGCTTAAGGTCAGTGCATTGACAGAAGAGAACACCACTGCCACGCAAATGGTGATGGCAAACTGCCGGTACATCACGCCGGTGATGCCTGGCAACATAGCCACCGGCACAAACACCGCCAGCAGCACCAGGGTCGTGGCAATGATCGCACCACCCACCTCGCGCATGCTCAAAAGCGCGGCCTCCTTGGGCGTCATGTCCGGGTCTTCACGCAGATGGCGATCGCAGTTCTCAATCACCAGAATGGCGTCATCCACCACAATTCCGATCGCCAGAATCAAGCCGAAAAGCGTGACCGTATTGATCGACATTCCCATCGCCAGCAACGCGGCAAAGGCCGCGAGTAAGGACACGGGTATGGCGATAGCAGGTACCAACGTCGCTCGCCAGTTACCTAAAAACATAAAGGTCACTGCAATCACGAGGGCAACGGCCTGAAACAGGGAGATCACCACCTGGCGCACTGCGGTGCTCACATAGCGGGTTGTGTCGTAACTGGTTACGTAACCCATTCCCTCAGGAAAATTCGCCGACATCTCAATGAGTAGCTGATCGACCGCATCGCCTACGGCAAGCGCATTGGCATCAGCCAGCTGATAAATTGCCAGATTGACCGCGGGCACGCCGTTGGTCTCTCCGTGAAAATTGTAATTTGATTGCCCCAGCTCGACTCTGGCCACGTCTCGCAAATAAATGGCCGAACCATCCGGCAATGCACGCAGGACAATATTCTCAAATTCCTCTACGTCCTCGAGGCGACCTTTAGTCTGTAAGGTGTATTCGGTCTGCAGAACTCCATCAAACGGAGGGGCACCTATTTTGCCCGCCGCCACTTGCACGTTTTGCTCTCTTAACGCGCTATGGATATCGCTCACGGAGAGTCGGTAGCCCGCCATTTTGTCGGGGTTCAGCCACAACCGCATGGAGTAGTCAGCTTCGCCCAGAATGTTTGCCTCAGACACGCCATCGAGCCGGGCAATGGTGCTCTGCAAGTTGATCTTCACGTAATTGGATATGAACTTGTAGTCCAGTGACTTATCCGGTGAAGTGAAACTGATCAGCTTAAGCATATCCGGGGAGCGCTCAGCAATATTGAGCCCCATGGTTTTCACTTCAGCGGGTAGGGACGGCTCTGCCAGCTTCACCCTGTTCTGCACCCGCACCAGGGCCATATCAGGGTCCGCCCCCACTTTGAAGGTAATGGTCAGGCTGTAGCTGCCATCGTTGGCGCTGTTAGAGGACATGTAAATCATGTCCTCAACGCCGTTTACCGCATCCTCGATGGGCGCACCGACGGTGGCCTCTACGACCTCAGCGGATGCGCCCGGATACACCCCCGACACCACAATATTGGGCGGGGATATAGGGGGGTATTCATTAATGGGCAGGGCGTATATGGATAACAGGCCTGCCAGAGACAATACGATGGCTATCACCATCGCGAACTTGGGTCGCTCAATAAAGAATGCGCTGAACATATGCGTGGCCCGTTATTCGCTGGACGGCAGGGTGCGAGTTTTCACCGGCATCCCCGATCGCACTTGTTGCAAGCCACGAACTATGACCTGGTCACCCTCATCGACACCTTCCAGCACCAGCACCTTGTCGTCAAAACGTTCTGCCAATTCAACATTCCGCCGGGCCACAATGCTGCCCGAATCAACGATGAGTACAAAGCTGCCCTGTTGGTCCGCCTGCACCGCCGCCTGCGGCAGGAATAAACCCTCCAACAAGTTGGTTTCCTGCAGTATTACCCGAACATACTGCCCGGGCACCAGCAAGGAATGGGGGTTGGGAATAGAGGCCCTGGCCTCCAGCGTGCCGGTAGTTTCATCGACCCGGTTGGAGAAGTAGTCGATACTCCCTACCTCCGGATAAACAATCCCGTTGGTCAGTTCCAGGGTCACCTCCAGCGAGCGCAGCTGCTCAACATCCAGGTCTGTCGTCATCCGCTTTTTCATGGCGGCGACATAAGTAGCTTCACTGACCTGAAACAGGGCCTCGATAGGGTCGATGGACACCAGGGTGGTGAGATTGCCCGTGCTTGGGCCCACCAGGTCGCCAAGGCTTGCACGGCTGCGGCCAATGCGACCGGTAATAGGCGCGGTGATGGTGGTGTAACTCAAATTGACCTGTGCGCTGGTCACCTGCGCCTGCCCCGACTCCAAACGCGCATCCGCATCCAGCTTTTTGGCGGTGAGTTCATCCATCTCAGATTGGGAAATGGCGCCCTTGGGCAGCAACTCCTTACCACGCTTGAAATTGCGCTCAGCATTGACCTGGTTGGCCACTGCTGCGGCGAGGTCAGCCTCGGCCCGGGCCAGCGCCGCCTCGTATTCTGAGGCATCGAGGGTGTACAGAACTTCACCCGCCTGGATGAACTCCCCCTCACGAAAATCGCGGGTCTGCAAATAACCGGTGATCTTTGCTTGAATCGCCACATCGTCCCTGGCTTCAAGCCGCCCAACATACTCAGACTCGGGCTGATAAGGCTCTGACACCACCGTATCAACGACCACTTCGACCATGGGCCTTTCGGGCGCCTCCTCGGAGCAGGCGGCCCCAAACAGAATGGCTGTGGCGACAAGCAAAATGCGAATCATATGGCGTTTTCTCCGATTGTTGGGCCTAACTGTAGCAAGTTTTACTAAAAACGGATCATTACATTGGAGCGAACAAATTTATAGGCCGAAAAAAAGGCCGCGACACTGCATGCCGCGGCCTCTTAAATTTTTGCTGTGTTACTGACTGCCAGCAATCATATAGTCGACAGCTGCGTGGATCTCTTCGTCAGAGCAGTCCATACAGCCACCTTTGGCAATCATGCCGGTACCCGGCACGCCGCTTACGCCGCTGACATAAAGTGCTTCAGTTCCCTTGGCAATCCTGTCAGCCCAGGCAGCCACGTCAGCATAAAGCGGGGCGCCGCCTGCTCCCGTTGCGTGGCACGCCATACAGGCTGCGTTATAGACATCTTCACCGGAGCGGGGACCGCTGCTGGCTGTTGCCGCCGCGCCACCACAATCGGTATCGCCCTGGAGGCAGACTTCGCCAACCGGCTTTAACCGGTCTTCCATCGCTGCGCGCTGGTCATCGTTCAGTTCTACTGCGGTGGCGGCGATCGCCACGAGCATGGCCATCAGGCCGAGAGCATATCGAATAATCACTTTGGGAGTCCTCTATCAGTTGGGCGCGCATTATAGCCACTATTGTGGTGTGGGAAAACTCATCCTTTAGCTGAATAAATGTGCAACATGTTGGCACAATGGGCCATTGCCCCTAATATTGAACGCCAAAGACCGCAAAGCACCCTCAAAAAGGAAAGCCACCCGATGAAACTGTATACCTACGATGCCGCCCCCAGCCCCCAGCGGGTAGCACTGTTCATGAAATACAAGGGCATCACTATCGACACTCAACAAATAGACATGATGAGTGGAGAGCACCTGAGTGATGAATACAAGGCCATTGTGCCCGATCAGACCCTGCCCGCCCTGGTGTTGGACGACGGTACCGTGTTAAGTGAAGTCATTGGCATTATCGCCTACCTGGAGGCGCTTTATCCGGAGACACCCCTGTTGGGCACCACGCCCCTGGAAAAAGCCATGGTCACCAGTTGGGACTCGAAAATATACTCCATGCTGTATATGTCAGTGGCCGAGGCGCTGCGCAATGCCAGCCCGGGCTTCAAGGGCCGCGCGCTGCCCGGCCCACTGGACCTTGAGCAAATACCGGAGCTCGCCGAACGCGGCAAAATTCGCATCAACTGGGCCTGGGAAGAGCTTAATCGGGAACTCGCAAAGCGCAAGTTTATAGCCGGCGAACACTTCTCCTTTGCCGATATCGACCTTTTGGTCGCAGTCGGCTTCTCCGGGTGGGTAAAATGCAAGCCGCGGGAAGAATTGACCCACCTGCATGAATACATTGCCCGCGCCACAGCGGAAATGGGCTGATTAAGGGAGCTATTTGAATGAGGCACATCGCGACCCTGATCCTGGCCCTGCTGTCTGTTGGCTCAATGGCCGCAGACCCCGTTCCAGCTGAACTTATCCGCAAGGCGATGGATCACTGGCGCGGCGTCAACTCCTACGGCGAAATGACGATGGTTATTCATAGACCGGACTGGGAGCGCAGCATGTCCATGGAGGCGTGGACAGAGGGCGACAAGCACTCCCTGGTGAGGGTAAAAGCACCCGCCAGGGACGCCGGTAATGGCACCCTGGTCATGGACAACAACATGTGGAGCTACGCCCCCAAGATCAATCGGGTAGTCAAAGTTCCCTCCTCCATGATGAGCCAAAGCTGGATGGGGTCAGATCTTTCGAATAAGGACATCAGCAAATCCACCGACATTATCGACCAGTACGAGCATACCTTGCTGGAGACTCGTGACACCGACGGCCATCAAACCTGGGTCATCCAGTCCATCCCGCATGAAGATGCGGCGGTCGTCTGGGGCAAGGAAGTCTGGTCTATTCGTGACGACTACGTGCTGATGGAACAGCAGTTTTGGGACCAGGACAATGTCCTGGTGAAGACCTTCCGCACACTAGAGGTAAAAGAGTTGGGCGGGCGCACCGTAGCGACCATCATGCGAATGCAGGATGTGGAAAAGCCAGATGAGTGGACCGAGATGCGCGTGGACAGCAGTGAATTTGACATTGAACTGCCCAAAAACCTGTTCACGCTGTCCAACCTGAGAAATCCGCGACTGTGAGCGTGACCCTGCGCCTCGCCTGGCGCAACCTGTGGCGCCACGGCAGGCGCACCTGGCTAACGGTTGGGGCCATGGTCTTCTGCAATGCCCTGCTGGTGTTTTTAATTTCCACCCAGCTAGGCAGCTACGCCATGATGATTGACGGCACCCTCGGGTTTCTCACCGGCCATCTACAAGTTCAGGAACAGCGGTATTACGACGAGCCGAGAATGCGTTATACCGTGCCCAATGGCATCGCGCTTGCCCAAAACCTGAGGCAATCAACAGGGAGCGACGCCATTGCGGCGCGCGGCAGCGCCTTCGCGCTGGCCTCCAGTGAAGACCGCTCTTTTGGTATTCAGATATTCGGTGTGCAACCGCAGTCGGAGCCAGAAGTGTCCACCCTACCCGGGCTAATCGACAAAGGGCGCTACCTGGAAAACAGCAACGCAGCAGAAATCGTCATTGGCTCGGTGCTGGCCCGCAATCTGAAAGTCGACGTGGGTGATGAGATTACCTTCCTGGGCTCCGGCCGCGACGACTCATTTGCCGCCGGCATTGCGACGGTGGTCGGCATTATTAATTCCGGCATGACCGACCTGGATCGATCCATCGCCGAGATACCGTTAGGCTACTTCCAGGAAATTTTTGCGATGGGAAATGACGTTCACACTATCGTGGCCAAGGTCAACGACCTGGACAACGTGGCTCCGCTGCAAGAGCGGATACAAAGTCAGCTGGGTGATCCAACGCTGACAGTACTGGACTGGGACCAGCTGCAGCCTGGCTTGCGCCAGGCCATCCAGGCCGACCTCTTCAGCGCCTTCGTGATGTATGCCGTACTGATCGTGCTGGTCGCCTTCAGCGTTCTCAACACCCAGTTAATGTCGGTGCTGGAACGCACTCATGAGTTCGGCGTCATGACGGCGCTGGGTGTCAGTCCGGGTCAGCTGGGAAGGCTGGTATTACTGGAAACCGCAATCATGTCCTTGCTGGGGCTCATTCTGGGCTGCCTGGTGGGAGGTTTGCTGACCGCGTACCTCGGCCAGACGGGCATAGCCCTGGAAGGCATGAAGGAAGCCATGGAGCGCTACAATATCGAAGGGAGACTCTACCCACAGCTTTCCACGATCAGCCTGTTGTCCGGCCCCATCATCGTGTTTTTTGGTGGCATGCTGGCGGCGATTTACCCGGCCCTGCGCCTGCACACATTACAACCCGTTGCGGCAATGAGGGCGGTTTAGATGACTACTCACCCACCCTCCGCGCGTGTTTTGTTTACCCTCGCCTGGCGCAACCTGTGGCGCAACCACCGGCGAACCCTGATCATGCTGGTCGCTATCGTTATCGGAGTATGGGCAATGATCCTGTTCAGTTCGCTGATGGGAGGAATGGTCGATGAAATGGTCCGCGGCGGCCTGCGAACCCTCCCCGGCGAAGTCCAGATTCATCACCCCGATTATCGGGACGACCCCAGTGTCGCCAATAGTATCGAAGCACCCACCGGGCCGTTACTGGATCAACTCAAAAGTCCTCCGGTGACCGGCTGGGCCTCTCGGGTGAAGGTGCCAGCAATGATTTCCAGCGAACGGGACAGTCGCGGGATCGAACTTCTTGGCGTCGATCCGGCAGCGGAAATCAGCCTCGGCTTTGATCCGGCCGATATCGTGGAGGGGCGCTTCCTGGAGGGCCCCGACGACAAGGGCCTGGTGATTGGCCGTAAACTGGCGGAGCGCCTTGAGACCCAGCTGGGCAAGCGCGTTGTCATAATGTCCCAGGATCCGGACAACAATGTTGCAGACCGGGGCATACGAATCGTCGGAATCTACAAGGCCAGACTTCAGGCCACCGAGGAGCTCAAGGTTTATACGGGACGGGGTACCCTGCAAGCAATGCTCAATATTGGTGACCAGGTCTCTGAAATAGCCATTACCGGTGGCGATTTTCGCGAGGTGGCCAACTGGTGGCTACTCATCGAGCAAGCCGCGGGGCCGGAGCTTGAAACACTGCCCTGGATGACTCTGGATGGTTACCTGGAAAGTATGATGGACATGCAAACCAGCTTTAACGTCATCATCATGGTGGTGATCTTCCTGGCGCTATCGTTTGGCCTGGTCAACACGCTGGTGATGGCGGTATTTGAAAGAGTCCGCGAGATCGGATTGATGATGGCCCTGGGCATGCGACCCGGATGGATCATGTACCAGGTTTTGCTGGAGAGCATTATCCTGCTGAGCCTGGGGCTGGTGTTGGGCAACATACTGGCTGTTGCCACGATTTTGCCACTGGAAGATGGCATCGATATTTCAGCGGTGGCAGACGGCCTCGAAATGGCGGGCATGGGATCGACGCTCTATCCCAGTTTGCAGGTATCAGACATGGTGATGTCTACCGCTGTGGTACTAGTGCTGGGCTTGTTGGCCAGTCTTTTACCGGCCTGGCGCGCATCCCGCTATAACCCCATCCAGGCTTTGGCCAGGACCTGACAGGGAAACCGAACATGACGGCTATTCGCTGCAGCAAGCTTAACAAGACCTTCACCCAGGGTGACCAGGTTATTCGCGGTCTGGACGATGTCTCCATCGACATAGAAGAAGGCTCCTTTGTCTGCCTTTCCGGGCCGTCTGGCTCTGGTAAAACCACTCTGCTCAACGCCATGGGCGGGCTCGACAATCCGGACAGCGGAGAAATTCAGGTTGGAGACAAAAGGGTAGACCTGCTCGGCAAGAGCGACCTGGCAGATATGCGCCTGCATAGTATCGGGTTCGTGTTCCAGGCCTACAACCTGATTCCCGTACTCACCGCGCGTGAGAATATCGAGTTCGTCATGCAAATACAGGGAGTTCCCGCAGCGAAGCGCCGTGAAAAGGCGATGGCCATGCTCGAGGAGGTCGGCCTTGCCGACCACGAGGATCGCCTGCCCTCTCAGCTTTCGGGTGGCCAACAGCAGCGGGTGGCCGTCGCCCGGGCGATTGTCAGCGATCCAACCCTGGTGCTTGCCGATGAACCCACCGCCAATCTCGACTCCACCAGCGCCACACAATTAATCGAATTATTCGTAGCTCTGAACCAGGAGCGCACCATCACTTTCGTTATTGCGACTCACGATACTCGCGTCATGGCCTACTGCCCACGCTTGATCCGCATGGAAGACGGAAAAATTATCAGTGATGAAATGCAATCTGGCAGGCCCGGAGAGCTCAAGCCGGAACAGGGCTAATGCGCAGCGCTTTAATCGCATTGCTGTTGTTTGCCTGCGGTGCCAGGGCCGAGCTGATGCAATTTAATAGCGGCCACGCCAAAGGCCAGTACCAGGTGGGTGGCTATCCGGATGACAGCCTGCTTCGAGAACTGGTGGGAACACCCACACATGATGTTAACGGCGACCTGCGGCTGTTAGTGGGTGGCAATCACGACCGTTTTGACTGGAAGGCTGACTACCAGCTGGTTGGCCGCAGCGGCGACAGCCTGGAATTGAACCGGGCTCTGCAGGGGAGCTTTCTGGCTCCGGCCGCGGACCTCAACGACGACCGTCGTTTGATGGATTTAACCCATACCCTATCCGACCACGATGACTATGTTTTAGTGCACCGCCTGGATCGTCTCCACGCGGGCTACACCGGCGACCAGGCAGTCCTGCGAGTAGGTCGGCAGGCCATTAGCTGGGGAAATGGCCTTATCTATAATCCCGTGGACTTCTTCAACCCCTTTGACCCGGCCGCGGTAGACAAAG
Organism: Halioglobus sp.; assembly: GCA_039979015.1. Lineage (GTDB taxonomy): Bacteria > Pseudomonadota > Gammaproteobacteria > Pseudomonadales > Halieaceae > Halioglobus. The sequence goes on along the minus strand of JBDWAD010000020.1, from coordinate 518,898 downwards.
AGTATAAAAGTGGCGACGACATGCTCTACGGCCAATACTTGCAGAACAGTGGCAACGATTTCGAATTTGTTTCCGTGTGGAGGCGAGATGAAAACGGTAACACCGGCAATGAGGTCAACACCCAGACCCTGAAGTACCACGCTTTCATTGGCGAGGGAGAGCTGGACCTGGTCGCAGCGCGTCACTACGAAGACGATATTCTCAGCGCCGGCGGACTCAGCAACCTGGGGGGCGCAATCGTGCGAGGCGACGCACTGGTAACCCACACTGAGTTGGATACCTACGCCAGCGCCGTGATCAATTTGAGCTATTCATGGGTAGGGCTGGGCAAGAACATCAGCGGAGTGATCGAGTACTTTTTCAATGGCATGGGCCTGCGAGAATCCAACTACAATCAACTGGAGCAAAACCAGGACCTGACAGATCGGCTGCAGCGAGGAGAGCTTTTCACCCTGGGTCGTCACTACCTTGCTGGGGGCCTGAGCATCGAAGTGACGCCCCTGTTTATTTTCACGCCCAACATGTTCTTTAACCTGGGCGACAGTTCTGGACTGCTGCAGTTGGTTGGCAATTATGACCTCGCTCAGGATTGGCAGTTACTGGTCGCAGGCAATGTGCCCTTTGGCGGTGATGGCACCGAGTTCGGCGGCCTGGACACTCCGATTGATAATCTGCAGTTCAGCAGCGGACCGTCTCTTTTTGCCCAGATAGCGTTCTATTTTTAATCGTGATTCATCACCCCCGTGCGCATTTGATGAGCCTTTTTGAGCTCCCGCGCTGTATAACGTGCGCATGAAGGCAGACTTCACACATTTTGCTGCAGCTGCAGCGCTTGTGCTTGGCGTGATGGGTCTCGGAAGCTGTGCCAAACAAACCGCAGATACCGCCTTTCAGGTTTACCTGGAGCGATTGGGAAGAACCCTGGACGTGGGCACTAAAAGCTCGGTGCAGTATCAGTCGATACCCCGCCCCCCTCGCCCGGGTAAACTGCGCCTGGAGATACCTTCAGACAAGTTGGGCACGCTTGATTTCATGGACCTGCGCGGCTGTGAACTGCAAGTGACTATCGGCAAGAGCAACAGCAGTCTGGGGCGGCTAGCCAGGGACTCACAAAAACTGTTACTGGCCCTGGAATACCTGCAATTGGTTCCCGCTTGTCTGGACTTTTTGCGGGCTGAGGGAGAGACGGAACTGGCCCGTAAACTGGAACAGGCACAGCGGCAAAAAGCGAACCTTTTGCCCGCCCTTATATTCAACGCAACGCTGGCCAGCGAGGAATTCCAGGCACTCTGGCGACCAGCACCAGTGACAGCGGCCTATCCAACAAACACATCCAGCGCGGTCGTGACTGCCCTGGAGAACATCCATACCTCGGTTCGCCGTTGGCTGGCGGGAGACTACAGCGCTGAGAACCTGACCTTCGAGCTGCAATTGAGTGAGGTCTCCCGGGGCGACGCGGGACAACTGTGGCGCGCGCTGGCGCACCAGGGGCAGTGGCTGGACGCTGCCAACGCCAAACTTGAGCAGCGCGGTCCAATTTGCACCACCAACCTCAGGCCTGAGGCAGCAGACATTTTACCCAACGTCATTCGCAAGTACTTTATCGATGCGATTCAACCCAGGGCCGCGATGCTGGGAAGACGCTATCACCAGTTGATGCCTCCTGTATTGGCACTGGAGGACCTGCTCAGCGCCAGCTTTCCGCCAGACTACCTGAGTTGGAGCGATGGGCGTAACTCAGCGTTCAGTGAGCTCACCCAACAGCCGAAACAACATGTTTTGCGCTTGCAACAAACGCTGGATGACTGTGAAGGGAACGCTTGATGCTGTCACGGGTCATAAAAATGGATACACTAAGCCCACTTTTAATGCCGGAGACACCCATGAAATTCCCGATTAAGCGCATATCAACCTACCTTGGGCTTATATGCACATCGCTGCTGCTCGCTGCTTGTGCCAGCACTCCCAAGCCAGATGTGGACTACAAACAGGACTTCGACTTTTCTGGTGTACAGAAAATCGGCTTCTATAAAAACTCTGGGCAGGTTTCCGGCGACAACCCCCTCCAGCTTAGCGACTTCCAGAAAGAGCGTATCGATAACGCCCTGGCCAACGAACTGCGCAACAAAGGGCTGGACGTGGTCGATGACCCATCACAGGCTGACCTATTACTCAGCTGGCACCTGGGAACTCAGCACAAAACCGACGTGCGCACCTACGAAACGCCAGCCTATGGTGCCGGGTATGGTCGCTACGGCGGCTACAATCGTTACAGCATGTACAACTGCTGGAACTGCACTAACACTGAAGTGCGAGTCACCGATTATACCGAAGGCACCTTTATCATCGACATGATTGACCCAACGCTGAAGAAAAGCGTTTGGCGCAGCGTGACCCAATCGAAACTAAAGGGTAAAAAAGACGAGGATGATCCCAGCGAAATAAACGAAGCGGCGGCAAACGTTCTGGGAGGCTTCCCTCCTTTCTAGTCCACAGCTCGCATCCGAACCCGGCCAAGGCCGGGTTTTTTATGCCTGAAGGAAACTCAGGCTCGATCAGCAACCAGCGTGACCGGCAGCTTACCCTCCAACTTGAGCTGCCCACAGAGGACTTTTGCCAGCGCCAGATACGCGGGCCCGGGAGCACCTGCCACACCAACAGGAGCACCGTCATAACTGGCCAGCACAACTTCAGACAGCGACTCATACTCCGGCGCCCGATAGGGCGAGTTCAGCATAAGCGCAATTCTCTGCATCGTCGTCGCCTGGAGCAAGAGCGCTTGTTGCACAGATGCGGGGCTGTGGTCGGGGAGATTGGGCAAGTCTTCAGCACCACCCAGAGCCACGGCACTGGTAGCCGGTTCACTGACGCCCATCAGATAGACGTCTGCATCTGTGAGCAGAGCCTGCTCTTTAGCTGCATCAAAATTCTCAAGACTCTGCCAGCTGATTGTTAGCGAGGGCTTCGCCAACAACAGTGCGGCGTGCATGGCTGCGGCACTCTCTTGGGAAGGCATCAACAGATGAATCCTTGCAGTGTCGTCCAGGGGTTTGAGCTGACCGCTCAGCAGGGTCACACTCGCCTCGGCAATGCGTTTTTCCAATGCCAGATGCTGTGGGCAGGCAATGATCTCATGATCAACCGCTACTGCGTCTGGCCGCTCCACCGCATATTGCTGTTGCATGGCAAGAATGCGATCTGCGGAAGCGCGCACTTCACTCTCATCCAACTCGCCGCTGCGAACAGCTTCGGCGACCACTGTAATTATCTTTTGCAGTTGCTCGAAGCTCGCGCCGGAACGCACCAGCAACGGCATCAGGGCAACGTCTACACCTGCGGCAAAGCAACGCAAAACGGCCTGAGCTGGCGTCATTCTGGCGCTAATCGCCTTCATGTCCAGTGCATCAGTGATAATGACCCCGGCAAAACCCATCTCATCACGCAGCAGGTCAGTCATCATCGCCCGGGAGAGTGTCGCGGGAACCATTACTTCTGTCCCTGCGATACAGGATGCGTCCAGGGCGGGATACTGGATATGCGCCGTCATCACCATGGCGGGATTCGCCTCGGCAATCACCTGGGCAAAGGGTGCCAAATCGACGGCGAAGGCGTCTTCAATGTGTCGGCCCACACAAGGTAAATCGGTATGACTGTCCTGACTGGTGTCTCCGTGTCCGGGAAAATGTTTCAGTGCCCCCGCTACGCCGCCATGCTGCAACCCGCTGACCAACTCGCTACCAAGCTTCGCAACCAAAGAGGGATCATCACCAAACGAACGAGCGCCAATCACCGGGTTACGTGGATCGCTGTTCACATCCAGCGATGGAACAAAATTAATGTTAATGCCCAACGCTTTCAATTCCGCCGCCTGTGCCAAGCCCACTTTTCGCGCCAGCTCTTCATTCTCACCAGCGGGACAGGCAGCCAGGGCCATATTGCCACTGAAGCTGGTGGTTTCTTGCCGAGGCAGGCGAGTGACGCGTCCCCCTTCCTGGTCTATTCCAATCAAGGTATTGGCACAGAGGCACTGCCGAAGCTGGGAGGTCAACTGCTGGCATTGCGTGACTGATTCCAGGTTTTCACGGAACAAAATCACTCCACAAGGGCTGACTTCAGCCAGGCCCTGTGCCAGTTGTGGCGACAACTGCAGTACCGACGCAGGGCCATTTCCACTGTCGAAAAAGCGGATATCAAGCATCATTTTCAGACCGATGCACTGCTCGAGAGTGAGGTTCTTGGGGTTACTCATGGGTTTGGGGATAATTTCCGTGTCTGACGGGTCCAAAACCACAAGATAACCCCTGTGGGTCTGGAGGGGAACCGCAGACACGGAGGTTGTATAGCAGTTTCTCTCAAGGGGAGTTACTGCTACCCTAGCGCCCTTTTTACCTCTCGCCCAAAACCGGCTCATGGCTGGAAGCACAATCGGAGCAGCACTTGGATTCAATCATCGTCCGCGGCGGCCACCGCCTCAATGGCACCGTCAGCACCAGCGGCTCAAAAAATGCCGCCCTGCCCATCCTGTTTGCTTCACTGCTGGCAGACGGCAAGCATCGCTTTGACAATGTTCCTTACCTGAAAGACATCGAATCCACCCAGGCATTATTGGCATCGCTGGGGGCTAACAGCACCCGTGAGGGAGACACCCTGGTCGTCGATGTAAGCTCCCCCGCGGCCCACGTGGCTGACTATGAGATGGTAAGAAAGATGCGCGCCGGCATTCTCTGCCTGGGCCCACTGCTTGCCCGCTATGGCGAGGCAAGGGTTAGCCTGCCCGGCGGCTGCGCCATCGGTTCGCGACCGATAGACCTGCATATCGAAACTATGCGGCGTCTGGGGGCAGATATTACCAGCGAAGGTGGTTACGTGATTGCGAGAGCCCAGCGCCTGGTGGGAGACCGCATCTTATTCGAAAAAGTCACTGTTGGCGGTACCGAAAACGCCCTCATGGCTGCCAGCCTTGCCAGCGGTACGACCATTATCGAAAATGCCGCCAAAGAACCAGAAGTAGTCGACCTGGCCGATTACCTGATATCCATGGGTGCTCACATTGAAGGCGCTGGCACCAGTGTCATCACCGTTGAGGGCGTCGACGAACTTACTCCAGCGTCGCATCGAATAGTACCGGACCGAATTGAGGCCGGGACTCTCCTGATTGCCGGCGCGATCACCGGCGGCAACGTCACCGTGGAAAATTGCGTACCGGAGCACTTGCAATCCCTCGTTGAGAAAATGCGCGATGCCGGTTTTCGGATCGATACAGGCGATACTTCGCTCACAGTTCAAGCCACCGAGGCCTGGCAGGCCGTGGATATCGCCACTGCGCCCCACCCCGGGTTTCCTACCGATCTGCAAGCCCAGTTTATGGCATTGATGACCCAGGCTAGCGGTACTTCCGTTATCACTGAACAAATATTCGAAAATCGATTCATGCATGTTCAAGAACTGGTTCGCCTGGGGGCTGACATTACCCCGATGAGCCAGGTAGCGGTAGTCCGCGGTGATAGCGGTGCCCTTGGGGCAGCCCCGGTCATGGCGACCGACCTGCGCGCCAGCGCTTCTCTGGTACTGGCTGGACTGGTCGCCAAGGGCGAAACCGAGGTCAGCCGTATTTATCACCTCGACCGGGGCTATGAGCACCTGGAAGCCAAGCTCGCCAGCCTCGGCGCTGATATCGAGCGCATTACCACCGAGTAGCCTGGTAATCCGAAAGAACAGGGGGAACGTATCTTAAAGCAATCAATATCCACAGGAAATTCTGGAAATGAAGCGCTTTTACACTACTTTCTTGGCACTCACCCTGGGCAATACCGTCATGGCATCAGACATTGAAGAGCCCTCCTTTACACTCGTGGACACCGTCGAAAAAGTCGAGTTACGCGATTACCAACCCAGCATTCAGGCCGTGACGCAGCTGGACCATTCCGGACAAACCTCCGCTGGCTTTCAGCGTCTGGCGGGATTCATTTTCGGCGGCAATGAGACTGGCGAAAAAATTGCTATGACCGCGCCGGTAGAGGAAACACTGGAACAGGACCAGCCGGTGATGGCCTTCACCATGCCGGGGGAATACGAGCTAAACGATCTTCCCGAACCTGCCGACGACAGTGTTCAAATTAAGTCGGTTCCCGGTCGCACCATGGCTGCGATCCAGTTTTCTGGATGGGCCACTGCCAGCAAAGTTGACCGCAACACCAGGGAGCTTATCGCAACACTTGAGGAGCATGGCATCGAAGCGGTTGGTAAGCCTTCCCTCAACCAGTACAACCCACCCTGGACTCCACCGTTTCTTCGGCGCAACGAGATTATGATCGAGGTAGAGCTAGCCGACGAGGCCTAGCTCCGCAGAGTTTCCTAGAAAAAGTTGTAGCGAAACTCCACTCCATACATTCGGGGGGGGGCAGAAGTGGTCTGGAAAGCGCCCGTAGAGTCTCCAACCGCTGCCGCACCGACGTAGTACAATTCGTCGGTGACGTTGGTGGCGTAAAGAGCGCCTTCAAAATGACCCTCTGGGCTACTCCACCCTACTCTTGCATTGAGCAAGCCATAGTCGTCGAAGGTTGACTGCCCCGGGTTTTGACCAGAGCCAGCATCCAGGCCCATGAAAATCTCATCCACGTAGCTGTAATCGACGCGGGGCACGAAGGTGCCCCAGCGGGTGTCCCAGGTGTACTGGACGCCCAGGCTGTAAGTCGTCTCGGGGACTTCTGCAAACGTCTCATCGCTGCGGTCGACCACCGGCAACGGCACCTGGTTAAACAAGGCCTTGCTACTAAATTGCTGCTCCTCAAAGTCCAGGTACTTGTAATCGTTGTAACTGGCAGTGGCAATCAACAACAGATTATCGGTAGCCACCCATGACCATTCCAGCTCACCCCCAATGATCCGGGTTTCCGAGGCATTGTTGAGCACTACCCGGGGGACTGCGCTGCTATCAAGCAACACCTGGCGCAACTGCATATCGTCGAAATTGGTGCGGAACAAGGCACCGTTAAGACGCATACGCGCATCGAGAAAATCAAGCTTAAAACCAAACTCATAGTTGGCAACGAGCTCTGGCTCTACCGTCGCCTGCCCATCCACCCCGATCGGCTCAAACGTACCTGATTTGAAACCCTCGCCATAACTCAGGTAAAACATGGCGGCATCCAGGCTGGAGTCTCCCAGGAAATTATCTGGCAGGTGATAGGCAAGACTCACCATGGGCGTTACTTCTTTCCATGTCTCGGATGCGTCCTCATCGATATCAGGCACAATCTCGCTGGCAGGTACCAGGTCATAGATATACTGGCCATCGGCATCGCGGGGGAATTCCGCCGCGATCAGTGAGAATATATCCGCAGCCATCAGCGCATCGAGATCAGTGACCAAGCCAATGCCTGCAGCCTGCAGGGGTATTATCCCGGGAACACCTTCAATCGCTGAAAAGGCGATATCCCGATAGGCGGCCTGGTCAAGAAACTCAAGATCTACAGATTGTTCCCGCTTCTCGCTGGTCCAGCGCAGTCCGGCCGTCAGCTCCAGGTTCTCAGTGAGATCATAGCTCCCCTGAAAAAACACCGCGTAAGTTGTGTTCTCCAGCTCATAGGTCTGGCGCTCAGCGGTGGGATCATTGATCACCATAATAGGTTGGGGCACATACAGCAGAGAGCCGGAAGGCGAACCTGAAGAAGTATCGGTACCGTCGTCGATTTCTTCTTTCATTGCAAAGACACCAGCGGTGTAGGTAAACCTGTCGTTAAAGGCAGTACCATTGAGCTGGAATTCCTGACTTACGTGTTGGCGATCACTGAGGGTGTCGCCAGCACGATAACGAGAGCCGATGACTTCTTCAGTGACATCGTTATCCGGGTTGCCGAAGTTACCGGACTTTTCCTGGTCACCGTAACCGGTAATACTTTTGAAACTCAGGTCGTCACTGATTTCCCATTCCAGGGTCAGACCCAACATCAGGTTATCCAGTTTAAAGTTAATTCGGTGTTCAGAGGTTGTGCGATAGTCCTTGTTCAGTTCCCTGGATCGAGCACAGCCCGCCTCAAACACTTCACTTTGTGCCACGTGGCCCTCGCGCAGCGGAGTGTCGTTGTCGTTATACGCATCTACGGGTTTCGTATCCCGCGGGAATATGCGGTTACCAAACAGCGAGTCTTCACCATTAAAACTGCTGCCCACCATAAAACGACAGTTGGTCGTGGGTTGCACCTCATCTGTTTTGCCATAGTACGCCAGGGCGTCAACACTGAACGTATCACTGGGTAACCAGGTAAGCTGCAGTGCGGCAGACTGACGATCTTCGGAAGCCGATGTCTGGCCCGTATTGACATTGCGCTGGTAGCCGTCGCGAGATATCGAGCCAAGGGTAATTTTCGACAGCAGTTTCTGGTCGATCAAAGGTACATTGACCGTCGCCTTTAAATCCTGGCGATCGTAATTACCCACACGGACGTCCACAAAGCCGCCGAACTCGGGCTCAGGGCCATTGGTAGTAATCACGATGGCACCCGCAGTGGTGTTTTTGCCGAAAAGGGTACCCTGGGGCCCTCGCAAAACCTGAATGCTTTGGGTGTCCAACAAGTCCAGCAGTTGACCGTCTTTGCGCGGAATATACAGGCCATCAATATAGACACCGACAGGGGCATCAACTCGCGAGCCGTCATCACGCTGGCCAATACCACGAATCCATATTTGGGCCGCGCTGCTCTGGTCAATTTGCAAACCCGGTGTTTGGTATCCAAGGTCTTTAAGGTTAACAATACCTGCGTTGCGCAGCTGGTTACCGGTAAACGCCGTCACCGAAACCGGTACATCCTGCATGGCCTCGGCACGTTTACGTGCCGTAACGATAACCTCTTCAAGTACCTGGGCGCTGACCACCGTGCTGAACATCGATGATGACAGCGCGGTTACTGTAAGAAAGGTTCCTGAAAACAGTGCCGCGTGTATGCGACGATCTTGTCTATTCATGTGTTACCCACCTGTTGCAAATATTATTATCACTGCCCCAGCGGATAAGCCCTGCCGGGATGTTACAACTCGCCGCAGCATTAACCAGCTGTCAAAGGCGTCTTCGTTTAGACGGGTTTATACAAACCCCGACCTGTAATCTTTGGCAAATCCAGCGCGGCGACCATGCCCGGTGCCTGCGCCACAACTGCCGGCACCGCGTTAACAATCGCAGTTGCCGTCTGGATGACGCCCGCTACAGCATGGTCGCCGTGACGATCCTCCATGTCCATACTGACTTCCATACGCGGCTCACCCTCAATAATCACTTTGTAGCCCTTGCCCTTGGGCCAATCGGGCGCAATATCGTCGGTGAGCCGAGTGACATGCTCAAGCACGATAACGTCGCGACCATCGACCACACCACGGACTTCAAAGCGCATGGCACCGGTAGTACCGGCTGCAAACAGACCCATGCCATTTTCAATATCCTCGGCCAGCGGCAAGCGCTCGTGCACCTCGTAAACTCTTTCCAACTCGACACCCAAACCCGCCGCTACCGAGCGCACAGATCCGCCCCAACCCAGTGACAGCATTCCTGGCTGAAATAACATGCAGTCATGATCAAGCGGATAGCCGAACCCCATGACCTCACGAATCGTGTGCTCCTGCTCATAGCTAGCATAGTTGATCACCTCTCGCATGCGAACACTGCTCCAGTATTCCGATAAACCAGTGAAAACGAGAGGGAAGGTATCGTTGGCAAAACCAGGATCAATACCGTTGTTAAAACAGGTGGTGCCGCCTTCTGTGCATGCGGCCTTCAGCGGATCAGCGAGGAAGGCGATATCCGGGCTGTCAGGATACTGCAACATAAACAGCGAACTGGACACGACGTTGATGCCCTGGCGCAGGCAACGGGCCTGATCCTCCGCGGCCTCCATCATGCGGGTTTCAGAATGGGCAGTGTAGACAATGCAGTCTGGCTTCAGCGCCAGGGCGGCGTCGATGTCATCCGTTGCCAACACGCCGCATGACCCCTCCAACCCTGCCAACAAGGCGGCGTCCTGCCCTGATTTAGTTGCAGAACTGACTATGTGTCCTACCAACTCAAGTTCAGGGTGATTGAGCACCGCGCGCACCGCATAGCAGCCCACGTTCCCGGTGCCCCAGGTAACAACTTTTATACTCATTACGTAATTCCTTGCTTCATCATTCGGCTGTTAATCACTCACCTACCGACAGAGCCGGCGCAGCTCGGCCGGCGATTAACGGTAAGTCGAGATAGGTCTTGATGCCAGGCTCTGCCTGGCATACATAGGGAATGGCGCTGACGCCATGATTCGCTGTAGCAACAATACCGGGGTTGCGCTCAAGCCCTGCTGCAATCGATTCCGGGTGCCAGCCATGGAACGTCACCTGCGAAGACGGATCGCCCGTTACCTCTACTTCAAAACGCTCGCCGCCCTCGCCAAAGCCCCAACCCGCGTCCAGATGCTCCTCACCCATAAACCAGTTAACCCGCACAGTGACAACAGGCTCGCCTCTCACCGTCAGTTGCCAGGTAAAGCGTTGTGCAGCCACCAGGCCAGGTTCAATCACACCAATAGGCGACTCAATTGGCGCTGTGGCAACGGCAACCTCGTGCAGCGCCAGTGGATCAGGATCTACATCAAAACCCAATTCCGCTGCGACCATTTCCATCGACTGGCCAAAACCATCGCCGAGGAACTGCACCATAGGACTCGCGGCGGCTTCCTCCGGCGTTTTACCGAACAACATGATGTCACTAATCACAGCCGGGGCACCGTAGGTACGAATATCAGAGAACTCCTCGGCTCTAACATGAGTTATGCTCGCAGAGAGTGCAGAGACCATTAATGGAAAACGCTCCGTGATACCGCCGGGATGAATACCGGTGCCGTGCAGTGTTGAGCCGCCCTCAGCGCAGGCCGCTTCAAGATCGCTAACATCCCTATCGCCAGGATAAAACCACCCTAGTGGCGTAACCACATTCTTGCCCGAAGCCAGCAGACGAATGACCAAACCACGGTCCGCCATGACCGGGCTGTACATAACGCAATCGGCATCCAGGGCAATCAAGGCATCTGCATCGTTCGTTGCTGTCACGCCCATTAAAGGCAGACCGCAAATTTCACCTACGTCCCTGCCCGCTTTCTCATCGCTGCTAACCCAGCAACCCACCAATTCCAGTTGAGGGTGCGCTGCAATGTAAGCAATCGCTGCCTGGCCCACACCACCGGTGGCCCATTGTATAACCTTAAATTTCATTGCTCCTCCGCAAAGACGTCAGGTAGATGCGCCCAGGCCGCCGGTAAATGCGTAGACCAATCCGGTTTGCGCGGCGGCATATTAAATTCCGGGGGCGGTTTCCACGACATGGCTTTCATGGTCTCGCCGATGAAAGTCATATTAAGATAGTCGTGGCTGTAGCAAAAAAGACCGTCACCGGCGTAATAAAGAATCGACAATCCAGGGACAATCCACTGGCCACCATCGGGCTTTTCACCTAACACTTGATCCCAGTGGCTCACCAAACGATGGCCATCGCTCATAGTCCAACGCTCTGGCGTCGACCAACCATAGCCGGTAAGTCCTGCCATCGATTTTACAAAAAACTGACGAATGGTATCCCTGCCTTCCTGACGCCCCCAGGCAGGATCCAGATAGACGGCATCCTCAGTGAAAAAGTCAGCCAGGCTATCCCACCCCACTTCGCCAATATCGATACGGTCGCGCTGGGCCACAAACCGATGGTAGGTTTCAAGCGCCTCGCGCTCTATTTCTTTTCTATTCGCCATTGCGTTGACTCCGGGCAGCGACGAGCTGCGATTCACGCCGCACATTAACCTTTCTACAGCCTACGCCACCTGACGGTGTTTGCTTTAGCTAGCGGTTTTATAACTTAAACCGGCATCAGTATTCATGCTGACCCGCATCGGGTGCGTGCCATTGGACACATCGACAAAAAGCGGATGAATCAAATAGCCCAATATGCGCCGCAGGTTTTTCGGAACTCCAAAGATATTCTAAGCACGACCGGCGACCTCTCCTGGGCTATATTGATGACAGAAATAAAAACTAAGAAAGAGTCATAAAGGAACGCAGTATGAAGCGCGCATTAATTTTTCTGGCGGTTTTTTTGATCGTTGTTTTGGGTGCATTGAGTCTCACACCGGTAAGGGCCCGGCTCATTGCCATGACACTGCCTGAGCAGCCCGACTGGCCGGCTCCACAGAAGACCCTGCAAGCCAATGACCAGGGCGTTATCTACTACCCCACCACAAGCCCTTATGACCTGGCGGTCATCCTCGGTGATATGTCGCTGGCGCCAGCGACTACGGGCAAGGGCTATCTCAGCATTCCCGACGCAGCGACCGAAGATAGCCCCGTGCCCGCAATGGTAATTGTTCCCGGCAGCGGCGGTATCTCTCCCGGGCGAGAGCACGAATACGCAGCCTGGTTCAAACAGCGCGGGGTTGCGGCCTTTGTAGTCGAGTACTACGAACCCAGAGGCTTTGGGCCCGATTCCAATTATTTGATAAGAACCTCGGCTGTCACCGAATTTGACCTTATTGCGGATGCCTATAACGCGCTCAAACTCTTGGGCAGCAGCCCATTGATCGACTCCGAAAGAATCGGAATTATCGGGTTCTCCTATGGCGGCATGGCCGCCAGGCTGGCCATGGACACCCGCATTCATCAAGCTCTCGCCAGTGAATTCCCCCCTTTTAGCCTCCACATCGACGCCTATGGGCCCTGCTTTCAAGATCTGCGATCTAAAGATATCGGTACAGCGCCAATACTCACGCTTAGAGGCACTGAGGATGCCAGCAATGAACTTTCCGCTTGCCAGCGGCGCGAAGACGAAATTAGGGCCTTGGGTAATTCGGTAACCGCCCTTGTTTATGAAGGCGCCGGACACGCCTGGGAAGTGACCAAACCTCGCTTTTTTAGCGAAGATTCGCCCTACCTGGCCGGGTGTGAGCTGACTTATGACGCCCTTGGCAACGCCCTCCTCAATGGAAATCCCCTCAACGACTATGCCATTGACGCCAGCCACGGGACAAAAATGGCCGCCAGATTCTCCAGTGCGCCCAAATTTTCGGATTGTGTGGGTTATGGCTACATCGTGGGCTTTGATGAGGAAACGCGGGATCGTGCCTATGGAGACATCGAAGCCTTCGTGACTAATCAATGGGGAAATCTTCGATGAAAAATCTTGCCAACCGAGAATGAAAATCCCCGCAATCGCCTGAATACCGCGCGATGCCTATTATGCTCCTCAATCAAACACGGGAAGGAGCACACAACATGGAAAGCCGCAGACTGAAAGCTATGGTCATTATTGCCGGATGGCTCATGAAGCTGAAGGGCGAGGACTAATCGCCGTGTGCAAGCAAGTTTGCAGGCATAGTGCTCAGGTGGCGGGCGCCTGGATAGATACTCAGGCAACCGAGGAAACCAACAACACCTGCCGCGATAACGACTTGAGCTATTGGTCAGAGTTGGGCGAATGTTATGAGCCCGAGTGGTTTCCGTTAGGGATTAAGCTACCTTCTGCGGCGTAATTCGCTCCCCGTTTAAAACACCAGATTACTTCTTCCAGGCCGGCAGCTCTCGCATCATTTTTATGTCGTTGATCATGGCTAGCGCCTGCCACTCTTCGAGAGGAAAGTGAATACCGCCCTCCTCCTCTCCGTACTTTTCCTTCAGTTCGCTTTCAATCTGCTTGTTAAAATCGAACGCTCCAATTCCACGCATGCCCCACCCACCAAACAGCCGCGCGTCAATAATACTGAAGGCAACAATACTTATTTCCGTGTGCCTGTCATCACGACAGATACGCCTGAAAGTTGCATTCACATCTTCAAAGTTGCCTTCAATCGCCTGCATAAAGTGGGTGCGACTGGCCAACAGCACACCGGTCAAACCAGCGGCTTCGTTGTTGATCTCGCTCTTGCCGGTGATACTGCGCACAATGTCCCAATTGAGGGGTTCAACACTGCGGCTTCTGTAGATCATCCTGTACATAGTAGTTCCTTTTAAAACTTAATCAGGCATCAATACAAAGCTTATTTTGATTTGAGAGCTGCTAGCAAGTGATCGGCGGTAATCTCTGACGACCCAGGATTCTGACCTGTAATAAGCAGCCCGTCGACCACCGCATGCGGATGCCAATCTTCCCCTGCGCTGTAAGTCCCACCCAAAGATTGAAGACGCTCTTCAAGCAGAAAAGGCACTACCTCTGTTAGGCCAACAGCCGCCTCCTCGCTGTTACTAAAGCCAGTGACCTGGCGCCCCTTAACCAGAGCTTCGCCATTTTGAGCCTTGGCATTCACCAGCACTGCAGGCGCGTGACACACTGCTGCAACGGGTTTGCCCTGCTGCAGGAAACTCTCTATCAGCGAGATAGAATCTTTATCAACCGCCAGGTCCCAGAGCGGGCCATGGCCACCGGGATAGAAAACGCCATCGTAATGATCCGCACTGACCTCAGGCAAACGTGCTGTATTGGCCAGAGTAGCCTGGGCGTCAGTATCGGCGTTAAACCGCCTGGTTGCATCGGTCTGCGCGTCGGGCTGGCTACTTTTCGGATCCAGCGGAGGCTGGCCTCCAGCAGGAGAAGCAAGTGTCAATTCCGCACCGGCGTCCAGCAGTCGGTAATACGGAGCGGCAAACTCCTCCAACCAAAACCCGGTTTTTTCTCCGGTATCGCCTAGTTGGTCGTGAGAGGTTAGAACAATCAGTACGTGCATAAGGCTTTTCCAAGCTGTGTGATTTGGAACCAGTATACGATACATCACTGCCGATAGATTCAAGTCCCTTGCGATCAAGACAGCTGCAGAATCGGGTGATATAGACGCGAATTGGCAACAAAGGTATTATGCGCGCCCGTTCCGCCCGTAGCTCAGCTGGATAGAGCGCTGCCCTCCGGAGGCAGAGGTCAGAGGTTCGAATCCTCTCGGGCGGGCCATCTCCCAAAGACTTTCCCGGTACCGACAAGTTAACTTACTCAGATCAGAGAAATCCAGCCTCCCGGCTTCAAGCAACTGCCCTAATCCACTCTCCAAACGCACTGATCCTACGGTCACGATAATGCTGCTTGTATGTGTTCATGCACCGATTATACCGATATCAGTGATTTAACTTGGCGATACCTATCAAAACAAAGTCGAACTTTCCAAGTAAAAGTAGGTAAGATTGTAAGGGTCAACCAAGAGCTGTCACTACACTC
Organism: Halioglobus sp.; assembly: GCA_039979015.1. Lineage (GTDB taxonomy): Bacteria > Pseudomonadota > Gammaproteobacteria > Pseudomonadales > Halieaceae > Halioglobus. The sequence goes on along the minus strand of JBDWAD010000020.1, from coordinate 503,696 downwards.
TCGTAAGCCCAGTGTTCGGCACCAGCTTAAACTATTTTTGGCGTAAGACTCAGGGAGCATCCTGAATGGAAATAGAAGCAGTAGAAGACAGTGGTTTTTCGAATATTTTAATTCATGAACGTGAAAAGATATTCGATAATTTGTTGGCGGTATTAATTTTTTTATCCCTAGCCGCCAATATTCCTGCAACGTTCAACTGGTTAGCGACAGGTTTTCGGCCGAGCATTTTCTTCGGGTATTTAGTGAGCGTTGTTTGCATAGCTCTCCTGCTATTAAGAAATAAAATAGTATTCCGCATCCGAGTAGGTTTATTTCAATTTACTTTGACAACATTTTTTATCTCCAGCGCCCTCTTTCTCGGATACCTCACTCCCCTGCACTCAGTCCCGGTGCTCTTAACTCTGACCGCTCTATTATTTTTAGGTAAAAAATCTGCGATTCTTCAGCTTACTATTTGTCTGACTGCTTATCTTTTTATGCTATTTAATATTGGCACACCAGTCCTAGAGAGTGTTGTCAGTTATGAAGTGGCGACCAGCAGCCTTGCATTCAAGATTAGTTATTTCGCCACGACAGCCGTCGCCTGCTGTGTCGTCTTTTATGCGGTGAGGAAGCACATCAATATTCTCAATAATTTCTCAGAGAAAAATTTGAGCCTAGCGCGAGAGAATGATGTCCTAATCCGTGCTATTTCTGAGGCCCCTATCGGTCTCGCAATATGGACTAGTCAAGGACGACTGATTTTTTCCACAAAAGAGTTTGATCAGCGCGTCCACGAACTAGACATTCCTTCCCTGGGTGAATTACGTTTTGATGACATGGTGCGAGAAGCAATAAGAGCTAAAAAACACAGAATTTCAGAGGAAGACGAAGCAAATTGGCTTGCAGAGAGGATCGAGGGTTTTTACAGCGGAACCTGGAATCACGAGTACCAAATGAGTGACGGATCGATCGTGGCCGCAACAGATACCAAAATATCAAATGGAGACATCGTTAGCTTTCGAAAAGATATCACGGCGTTAAAACAAGCAGAGGATAAGATACGCTTTATCACCGACAATGTTTCCGAAAGGATAATGACTGTCGATAGTTATGGAAAAATAGCGTTCGCAAATGCTGGCGCAGAGCTTTCGTTTGGTATTTCTAAAAGCGAACTTGAGGGAACTTCAGTACTGCAATTATTTCGAGGTTCGTTTAAGGAAAAGATTCGCGATTTACTAGCCACAAGAAAAAGTGGGGATTTACATGAACAAGAATTTATATCAAATGTAGAATGCGTAGGAGGCGATGGAACACCTTTCATAGTGAACGTTCGCTGCATACCAACTCAGAATACTCACGGAATTGAGTTATTGATGGTTATCTATGACTACTCGATATTGACAACTGATGAATTGAGAATCAAGCAACTCCACGAGGCAATTCAAAAAATAGGTGCCGGTATAGCCTTAGTCGCAGAAGACAATAAGTTAGCTTTCTTCAATAGTTCCTTCAAAAGCCTTGTGGCGAGTTACTCGCAACCTATTCTCGGCATGTCGTTTAACACTCTTGCTACCTTTCTAATCGAATCCGCATGGATATCAAGTGAGAGCCGAGTAGATACGGTAGAGCGACTCAAGGCAGCTTACAATACAAGGGGCTCTGAGCCCGTCGAATTTTCTACCACCGGCGGAATCTGGCTTCAGGTCAGCGTCTATCATCTCTCAGATGAGTCGAAGTTAGTGGTGCTAATTGATGTTTCATACGCAAAGACACTCAATGAGCAATTGGTTCAGTCGAGCAAGCTCGCCTCACTGGGGGAGATGGCAACGGGGATTGCTCATGAAATTAATCAGCCATTAAATGTTATTAAGCTAGCGGCGCATAATTTGGAGTCCATCCTGTCATCAGAAGACTCGAATAATGAAGCAGTCGGCAAAAGGATTCGAAGAATACTTGCGCAAGTTGATAGAGCAGCAAGTATTGTTGATCAGATGAGGGTCTATGGTCGGGAAGCCAAAGAAACGTCAAGCGAAGCAAACCCAATTGTTTGTCTCAATGAGGCTGTTGAAATGGTTTCGTCCGAACTTGCGCTAGAAAATATTCATTTGACTAAACACGAACCGGCGCATTGCCCTAGTGTAAAAATTCATCCGATAAAATTAGTCCAGGTGCTAGTTGTATTGATCAATAATGCCAAGGACGCGTTTGCAGATAACAATACCGTAGAAACTAGCCGCAATATTGTCATTGATATAGAGGCGCTCGATCGAAAAGAGGTCAATATTTCTGTAAGCGATAATGCAGGCGGCATACCCGCTGCTATTATTAGCAAAGTGATGGACCCTTTTTTTACAACTAAGGATCCAGGGCGCGGTACTGGCCTGGGTTTATCCATCGCGAGTAGGATCTTGACAGATGCAAACGGCAAACTTCTGGTGAAGAACACCAAGGGTGGAGCAAACTTCACAATCACACTACCGGAGGTTGACTGATCTAGCTTGCCTATAAAAATGCCAACCGCTGAGTGCAGTTTTTCTTACGACAAGCTTGCTTTTTAGCGGCGATGGAAATGAGCAATATACAATCAAGCAACCGCTCGTACCTCGTCGTGTAAGCGTACAGGCATCGGAACCGCCTGGCCTAGCGCTATCACCTCCCCTTTCGCCAGTGACGTGAGGGTATCGAACGTCCCTCGAGAGGCTTCAGGCACCATCGAACGAATGTTTGGCGTTGCGGACGCTGCGGTGGCTCTGCCAAGGTCATCGCCTGTATCGAGGACCAGGACGTTAGCGACCGGATCCTGGCTCATCTTCGCGAGAAGGAACAGGATGCCCCTACCCGACCCCTCCTGGTACCACCAACCACGGCGCCACCTGCCACGCTGTCTCTTTCCACCGGGAAGGAAACCGTGTTTTAACAGTTCAATCAGCAGGGACGCCACTGAACACTAGCTGGCATGGGTTTCTGTGTGCTTCTGGTCGGGAATGGATGGAAAAGATCTGTGAGGGACCCGATACGAGCGCGATGTCGCGATGATTGAGCGTCATCTTCGGGTCAAAGACCTGGGCGACGCGAGTGGTTTTCTTCCCCATACCCCATTTATAGTGCTTATACTTTTTCACTATCTTGCATTCCAGTTGGAGCACATTTGAAATTCTCCAAAGTCGCCCGCCAACAAAGGCATTGAGAAAAACAGTCTTACAGCGGCCATGTCATTAACTTCGCAGCTTTGCGTAGGCTTCCAAAATCGGTTCAAACTCGCAAGGCGTTGAGCCGTGAATTACCATTCCATCGGCGCCATTATCGAATTGACTCTGCCAATCCTGTGCGCAGCTTTCTGCGTCACCGGTTGCTGCAATCAGCCACTCTCTGGGAATTAATTCGCTAATTTTGTCCAGTTGCTCAAGCGTAGCAACGCTATCGATACCCCCCGCAATAGAGTTGACCAGGTCATTGGCTCGAAAAGCGGTGAGCACTTCCAGATCCCATTCATTGAGTTCGACCAGCATTTCAACGTACCCCGGAGCTTGCATGTAGGTGGCCATTCGGGCTACCAATTTTTTCAGGTAGTCTTCCTCACTCAGGTTTAGCGCGGTGGCAAACACCGAATGAAGTTTAACGTCACCAGGGTCTCGACCTGCCTGTTCAGCACCTTCCTCAATGAATTGTTTCGCGCGTCGCAAGCCATGATCAGTGACAAACGTGTGCAGGTGAACACCATCAAAATGTTGACCAGCAAAGTGAAGGCTTTTTGGTCCAAATCCAACAAAGTGGATGGGTATGTTGGCATCTATCCAATCTCCCATGCTGAGGTAAGGGAGATTACCCATCAGGCCTTCGTGGCCCATAATTTTTTCGCCCTTTAACAATTTTCGCAGTAGCTCTACTCCCTCTGCCAGTTGGGCATTACTTACATTGTTTAAACCCATCAATTGATTACGAATTGCCACACCGCGGGCCAAACCAAGCTCAAAGCGTCCATTTGAAATATGGTGCAAGGAGCTGCACATGGTTGCCAGCACAAGCGGATGGCGTGTATGGAGATTTGTACCTGCGGTCGCGACGTGGATATTTTCAGTGACGGTCAGTGCAGCGGAACAAATAACACCGGCATCTTTCACATCAAAGCGCTCAGACAGCCAGACTTTCCCTAGCCCTAGCGCCTCTGCTTGCCTTGCCTCTTCAATAGCATCGGCGGGCGTGGTCGTGTGGCCAGGCAATAAATAGCAGCTAAGCTCAGGGAATTTTATGTTCGTAGTCATAGAAGCTCCTTGTTGTTTACGGGTAATGCCAACCAATAAGTATCACGTTGATTGCTGCAAGCATGCAGAATGTCGCCGGGTAACACTAAGCTGGCGAGTGCGCACGATTGCTGAGCCATACGGCGAGGCTGAAGATATCGGGCCGAGATCTATGACGCTTGTAGTTATTGATCCGCCGATCCTGGATATTTCGACCCGTTAACTTATCGATATCCCCCTAACCCATCGGATAGCGGATTTCGCGACTGACCTCGTTGATCCGGCCCAGGGTCTCCTTGCTCAGGGTGACATCAGCCGCCGCCAGCAAATCCGCCACCTGGTCCGCAGCAGTGGCACCAACAATGGTAGAGGCAACGAAATCATGCTGTTTGCTCCAGGCAATGGCCATGGTCACTGGCGAAATCCCAATGTCCTCAGCGATCTCTGCAAAGCGCACGGTCGAGGCCTCAGTCAACGGGTTAACAAAACGCGCTGCCATATTGCGTTGACGCTCCTCGCCCTGAATGTAATCGGTAAAACGGGCACCAGGTGGCAACGCGCCGTTGTTGTACTTCCCGCTCAGCATCCCACCCGCCAGCGGTGAATATGGCAGCAGGCTGACGCCTTCCTGGCGGCAAACCTGGGCCAACTCATCCTCGAAGCGGCGCTGGTTAAGACTGAAATTGTTCTGGATGGTTTCATAGCGCGGCAGTCCATGGGCGTCGGCCATCCACAGGCTCTTGGTCAGACCCCAGCTGGTTTCGTTACTGCAGCCAAGAACCCTGACCTTGCCCGATTCGACCAGCTCTTCCAGTGCCCGCAGTGTCTCCTCGTAGTAAAAATCGTGATCCGGCCAGTGGGTCTGGTAAAGGTCGATATAGTCTGTATCCAAACGTTTCAGCGAGCCTTCGATGGCGCGCATGACGTGATGCCGGTCGAGGCCGGATTTACCGCTACGGACCGGCGGAGTTATCCAGCCATGGCCAGGGCCAGCCACTTTGCTGGCGAGAATAATGGAGTCTCTCGGCTTGGTTTTCATCCAACGCCCGACAATTTCTTCGGTGACTCCCATATAGTGTTCCTGGGGTGGCACCGGATAGACCTCGGCTGTGTCGTAAAAATCCACCCCTGCGTCGTAAGCCATATCAAGGATCGCAAAGGCGGTCTTTTCGTCTGCCTGGTTGCCGAAAGTCATGGTGCCCATGCAAATGTCGGATACGACGATGCCGCTGCGACCCAGTCTGTTTCTGTTCATCAATTGTCCTTTCGAGGAGCCATTCCAGTGATAGACAAGCATAACCGAAGCGCTGCCGTGAGACAGCCGATTATTGGAAATCGAATCCCCAGCATTGGCTGGCCAATACGATTACGCCCTATTTATATTGCCGTAAATATATTATGTTGTTGCCAATCGATCTTGTGCAGAGCAAGACCTCTGCGGCTATAAGATAGCGAGACATGTTACCCATTCAGCAATTCATTCATGAATTCAGCTCTGCCGAAGAGTTCAGTGCCGTGGTCGGATCCACCAACTGGGAATTGGACTTTCGCCAGCTCAGTCGGGGACAGGGCGAAATGCCTACCAGGCTGATTCATGGAAAGTCATCTCAATGGATGAAGGTGCAATCGTCCGCACTGGTGCATCAGCGGGCTATCCCGCCCAAAGGACATGTCACCATTGGCCTTATGGACAACCCTGAGGCGGGGGCGAAATTTGGCCCCCATCAATTGGAATGGAATGAGCTGGCCCTGTTTGCCCCTGAAGCTGGCATGGACTGTATCTCTGCCTCGGGCTTCTCTGCTTACTCGCTTTCTTTCCCAGAGCCACGGCTTAAGGCCATGGCACAGAATCTCGGATTGATTTGCCCGGGTGATAACCCCGCTCAGGCAACTTATCGTGAGAGTCTACCGGAGGATATTGCCCGGCTGCGGTGGTGGCTCGCTCAATTCAACAAGGTTATGTTTACCGGAAATGATAAACATCGCATTAACGCCCTGGCAGCAGCAGAGTCCGATTTTCCAGTGCTTTTACTTGAGACCTGGAACAGGGGTGAGTCGGCCAGTCCGGAACATGGCAATAACCGTCGTCGGGCACTGCACAGAGCACTGGATTACATCGAAGCCAATCCGCATGAGGCGATCGGAGTAGAACAGCTATGCCAGGCCGCTGCTTGCAGCATTAGCACGCTGGAGCGTTCCTTTGGTGAACACTTCGGGATTTCCCCCAAACGCTATCTGGTAGCCATCCGCCTGTCTGCAGTCAGGAGGCAACTGCTTGAGCCTGAGCAGTCGCGAACTATTGGCGATATAGCAGCTGACCGGGGCTTTTGGCACATGAGCAAATTCGCCCAGGACTACCGGACCATGTTTGGCGAAAAGCCTTCTGAAACCCGGGCAACATTCCTCGCAAGGCTGTGACCGGCCGGAGCCAAAAAGCTCTCCTATAGCTGTCCGTATTCTCTTGGAGTAAATGCCAGGGCGCTGGTCTTGCTAACGCCCTGGCATTACTGGTTGATATTGGACGGCCTGATCATCTCCAGCGGGCCACTACCAACGACGCTGCTCAGTGCCAGGACATGAACGTGCGGACGCTTTCCTCGCTTTCTGGACGCAGGTTTTCTATACCTTCGTACGGCCTGCCCTTGCCCAATTTGTTATGAGGATACTTGCCGATGGTCATGAAGTGACGCTTGGCCATGTCCTGGAAGCTTGCCCCGGTCCACAGGGACATACCAATAAGCGGGTGCTCCTCACGCGGGTCGCGATACACGTTGAACGTCTCGGCAGCTGCGGCCGGCATGCCAGGCGCGGCCAGGTGCATTTTCCACTCCTGTTTCACGATCGCTCGTAAAAGCTCGTTCTGGTACACGTAAACCCAGTCCCTGCGACCATTGCCAGCGCCCTTGAGCAATAAAGGGGTTTGGTCGATACCATCGATGACCCGGTCGCGCGGTATGTATTCATCTGCCTGGGCGATGCGGGCAAAGGTGGTGAACAGGTCAGAGGCGTGCACCATATCGCCAGCACTGCTGCCCGGCTCGATCGCACCGGGCCAACGCGCATAGGCATCTACCCTGACACCACCCTCGGTGAAGTCTGTCTTGCCACCTCGATAGATAAGCTGACTCATGCCCGAGGTACCCTCGTAGTGATACATCAAGCCGTTGTCCGCCATAAACACGACCAAAGTGTTCTCAGCAACGCCCAAGGTTTCCATCTCGTCTAAGATTTCGCCAAACCAGGTGTCTATGGTCTCAAGCTTCTCTGCCATGAATCCGCCGTTTAGCGACTGAGCTTGTTCAGGATGCACAAAGTTAAGCGGATAAAGCGGCCAGTACTGCAGGAAGAACGGCTTGTCCTTGCCTGCCATTTCGCGCAATTGCTCCAGGGTCTGCTGCTGATAACGCTCGTTCATCCTCTCATAATGTGCCTGCGTCCAGGTCTCGCCTGGCTCAAGGTCTATCTCCCTGGCCTTGCCACCCCTGCGGGCCTCAACGCCGGTCACCAGACCACTGGGTTTGAATTTCTGGTCCACGGCCAGTTCACCCGACTGGGTTCCGCCGTACCAACCCAACAGGTTATTGGCACGTGCGGATTCTGGCGACATTAGCGCCAGCTGCACCTGCTGATGCAAGGGGAATGCAGCAAAGTCGAATCCCTGGTTATGCGGATAGGCTTCCTCAATGTCGCCCTGGTGCCACTTACCCACATGGGCTGTACTGTAACCAGCCTTGGACAATACTTCCGCGATGGTTACTTCGTTGGCGCCAAGACCCTCTCCGACCAGCGCCACCTTCACTTCCTTGATGCCTGTGCGAACGGGGAGGCGTCCTGTAAGCGTTGCTGCTCTTGTCGGCGTACAGGAGGGCTCGGTATACATGCGGTTAATCGCCATACCCTGGCGCGCAAATTGGTTAATGCGTGGGGTTTTGATACCCATCACGTCGTTCAGTGCAGGCTTACCCATCTGCCCAAAGCTGACATCATCGATCAACACGAAAACGATATTGGGCGTGCTTCCACCGTGCTGCTCGCGCAGTTCGCCAAGCTTGGCATCGATTTCCTTATCTTCCTGCTGCCATTCATCTTTATGCTGAGCCTCGACGAAATAGTACTCACCGTCGTGAACAATGGGCTTTGCCGCTACTGCCGGGCCAGCTAACGTAAAGATTGCCAGCAAGGCTGCCAGGTGATGACGATGTTTGTATTTATTACTCATAACCGCTCCTGTTGATATATCTACTATGACTCAGTCATTGCTATCTATTGGGTTGTTCAATCGTTGGCGTAGCATCTGATAAACCGTGCTCGACAGGGTCTCACTCGCCTCGGAGGCTAATGCGTTGAGGCGGTCAAACTCGTAATCATTCAAGAAAGTGACCACTCTGTGACTGCGAGCCTCTCCTGGCCGCGCAGGGGGTCTGCCGCGTCGCTTTCGAGATGACGTATTTCCCATCGATTTACCCACCAATTATTTGTGCAGGTAAATTCTGGCTCGGGGAATCACAACGAGGTAGCATAAAATCGTCAATACGCGATTAAGGGGACCGAAAATATTTCTGCAGCGTTTGACCCGTTAAGTCTTCGATACCGTTTTTCGACACACCCCCCCTGCGTAATTTCTGCTCGCAAGTGCGTTGTAGGGACTCTACTGATGATCGAAAAATTGGCCTGGCTTCAGCGCGTGCTCCAAGAGTAGTAGACATCCGCTGAACTTCTCAGGCTGCTGACCACCTCTGCCCAGAAATTGCGCAAAATATCCAGGCGCACTGTTAAGGTATTCACAGGCTCATAAAGACCCACCCCGTAGGACAGGTATATTTTCTCACTGATATAGCCACCGATTACCGCGCGAGTGCTGGTGTTTTTGCCCTCAACGCCCAGTGAAAAGCCAGACAACAGGCCATTGGATTGCATCAATCCAGAAGTCATGGCAAGCGCGAGTGCCAGGCCATCACCCTCACCGCCTCGATCAATACCGCGGCCGCCCAGCGCATAGGCCATCACCTCCTCTTCAGGCAGCGCAGGGCGCGAATAGAACTCCAAACTCGGCACCTGCAAATTACCCGAAATACGAATACCAACCGTCACCTGGTCCTCCGTTACCTCGCGCTCCATTGCAATATCCAACTGTGGGTTAGCAGGCGCGCCGACAAAAGCCATTTGTCCTCGGGTGACTTCAAAGCGCGGTCCCAATAAATCGAAGTGGCCTTCTCGAACATTGAGCTTGCCCAGTAGGCTCAGCGGTTCGTTGCCCTGCTTCAGCAAGGTGAGATTGCCCCCAACCCGCCCCTCAATACCATCGGCAGAAAATCCCAGTTGATCCGAAATCTGGACATCCAGTTCCATTTCTACCCGACCCGCGGGGGCTTGCTGACTCTCACTACCTGTGTAATCGAGCAGGACGACATCATCGGAAACCTCCACCGCCGACGCCGGCAAATCCTCCAGCACGATCTGCCCCTCCAACACATCAACGTTGCCGGTAAGTTTTAATCCCCGTGCATCCACCTTCAAAAGAAGATCTTCGGCAGCGTAAACAATGGTATCGGTTGGATACAAGAAAGGCTTCTTATCACCCCTCAGTGATATTTTCAGGGCAGGCTCTGGTAGCCATTGCAACTGACCCTCAATATCGCTGCGTCCTTCGCCGACGAAGACTTCACCGAATATTTCGGCCTTGTCTCCGAGGAAGTCAAGATGCAGCGAACCCCGGTCGATTTCAGTTGGATTGCCGGTAATCGAGGCCCTGACTTCCGCCAGAGACAGAGAGCCTTTCACCTTGGGCTCCCCCACCCGACCGGAGAACAATAGCGCCCCGTCCATGCTGCCCTGCAAGCGATTCAACGAGCTGGTAAAGGGGCGCAGGTCCTCCAGCGCAAGCGAATCGATCGTCAGCTTACCCGCAAGTTCGCCATTCAATGAGGCGGGCATCGCCAAATCCAGGGCAAACTGCTCCTGCCCGAAGCGCTGCACAACCCCTCGCAACTCACCGACCTGGGGGTTGCCACTGTAATTCAGGGTAATCGCGTCCCAGGCAAAGCGGGCGCGCCCTTCGCCTAGCAGCGATTCCTCTACTCTCCCTGCACCCACCTCTAGGGTCAGCTCAACAAGCTTAGGATGCAGGTCGACCCAGCGTGCCCTGAGTTGCCCGTCCAAATCTCCCAGCAGACTATAGCGCGCTGGTAACAGTCCCTGAACATCGGCAAGACTGCCGCTTAAATCCAGCTCAAGCTCACCGCTATAACCAAGCTTGGCACCTCCTGCACATACCCGGGCCGAGCGGGACTGCCAGCAGTGATCGGCGAAAGAAAACTGACCTTTATCACTCGCATAGTAAAGTGGCAACGCGTCATCTAACGCCCAGCTATCAGCCGTCACCTGCACCACGGCGGGCGCTAGACGCCCAGTCCACTCGCCCTCGATGAGACTACCCACAACCCGCAAGTTCGCAGCCACGTCACCTGCAGTTTCCAGGCTCAAATTATGCACCTGCTCGGTGCCGGCAAGGCCAAACTGAACGCTCTCCAGCCGAGTATCACCCACCAGGGCATACGCTGCGGACAGCTGCAACTGCCCGGCGATACCTGAACGTGAATTTAACGATCCTGACGCAAACAACTCGCCCGTCCGCAGTACTCCCCACGCCAGACCCGCAGAACGGGCATCCATTGATAATCCTGAACCCACTCTATCCCAGACCAAACTTCCCTCAACCGATCCTGAACCGCCCTCCAGCCAATGCTTCAGGTCGTTGATTGCAAATCGAGCTTGCGGTAATGCTTCCGGCGGATCGAAAAGACTGATCCGATCTGTGCCGACGCGAATATCAAGATCAGTTCCGTCAGACTGCAGTTCATGATCAAGCTGAAAACTTCCGCTTATCGTTGCCCGCCGCTGATTGATTTCACCCTGCAGCAAACTGCGAGGTAATGCCAAACGCCAACTACCATCAGCATAGAACCCCTCCACCTGAAAACTGCCGCTCAGTTCGCCAGCGAGCGGCGATACTGCCGACGGCAGCTGAAAGCTAACCAGGGTTGCCGCCAGATCCCAGCTAAATTGATCGCCATAATAGAGATCACCCTGCAACTGCAAACTCTGTTTTGGATCTGCAGTGACTTGCAGCTTCGCCAGCCGCAACTCACCGGGCACATGCTCGGCCCTGATGTGCAGTTGCAGTTCATCCTGCTCTGGTACACTCACAGATGCACCCAGTTCGATCGACTGCGAACGCGTATCGCCTCTAATACCGAGTGCCCAACTATCTTCAACAAGCACGCCAGCCAACGAGTCCATTTCCAGCAATTCTGCAAGCACCAATGGCCCCCGGTGATTTTCACAGCCAGGCCTCGCCTGCAAGTCCATAGGCAGCCCTGCGCTAACCAGGTCCCACTGACCCTGAACCTGGACGCCCAATTCAGCACAAAGCAACAGGTCAACTTGCAAGCTGGCCAGGTCACCACTGAGTTTCAGCTCTCCGCTGGCCTGCTTTAATCCACCCCAAAGTGGCGGGTCTGCTGCCGAAAATTGTCCGGCGACATCGACCTTGTAGGGGTGCCGAAAGTCCATGGCCCCTTGTAGCTGGGCTCCTCCCCACTCCGGATTGCTGACTGTAAGGTCACTCAGAGACAACTTTGTTCCCTGCCACTGTCCTCTTAAAACCAGCTCTTTATATGCATTGCGCAGGTCGCCGATAATCCATCCACTGTCCAACAGAATCAGGCTCCCTACCACCAACTCCAGCGGCATATCCACATCAGGCATTTCCGACCCGGCGTTCATCGGTTCATGCTCCGAACCTGGCACACGTAGCCAAACATCACTGGCCGTGGCGTCTTCAATCTGCACTCTTGCGCCGGCCACCACAGCAGCAGCTTTCAGTGCGCGGCCGCGCAGCTCCCCCGAATCCCAGTGGACCCGCAACTGGTCAATGACGAGCTTCTCGCTGGATACTTCAAATGGTAGTGGCCAGAACGGCGTCGCCTCGTCAGGATCGACTGCTTCTTCGGTCTGAGAAGGCAGCACCACATCAAGGGAAGCGACAGTAAGTTGATTGAGACAAATCGCAGCACGCCACAGGCAGTTTGTCGCGAGTTCAGTACGGACGTCGACCAAACTGACAATGGCACTGTCTGTAGGTACTACGACATTAGCCAGACTCAGCTGACCAAAGAGCGTACCTGCGCGATACTCGACCTCCAGCTCGGTAGCATTGTCGAACGCTACTACCAAAAGCCGACTACCAGCGGCCGTAAAAGGCAATGCGACCAGCACGGCCATCGCAGTGACCAGAGCGAGCAAACTGCCGAGCATTAGCAGCCCAGGTTTCAAAACTCAGCTCCAATCGTCAGGTGTACTCGCCAGGTGTCGTTGTTTTCACTGACGCTGTTAGCAAAGTCCACTCGGATCGCACCAACTGGCGACACATAGTGCACACCCACACCAGCGCCAACCACAGGGTCGAAGTCGCCCGCGTTATAGGCATTGCCGGCGTCGACGAAAACAGTTCCGCGCCATTCCGAGGTTACATAATACTGATACTCACTGCTGACGATAGCCAGCCGATCACCGCCTACGACCAGCGTCGCCTTATCACCGTCGGCATTGATGACCGTCTCGGTAGGTCCCAGTGATTGATAGGCATAACCCCGGATACTCTGAGCACCTCCTGCAAAAAAGCTCAGTGAGGGCGCCAGGTCTGGTCGGCTTTTGTCTGGGAAAAAAACCGCACCGAACTCAGCCCTGCCCACCAAACGATGCCGCCCGCCAAACGAATAAACCCCTTTTAAGTTGGCATAGGTGCGGGCAAGGTCCAGGTCGGAGCCGGCATTATCTGCCCCAATCTCGAACCCATAGAGCTGACTGAACCCGCTTTCGGGATCAAGCACATTGCCGCTGCGAACACTGTGGGAATAGGTTGCGCCCGGCAATAGATAGTCATTATTGAGGCGTTCGGGGCCAAGGTCCCAATCCTCGTCCAATTGCCTTAGCCCCATGCTATAGATGCTGTTACTGCGCACATATTCACGCCGCAGGGAAAAAATTTGTTGACGACTGTCCAAGCTGCCGTACTCGTTTTCTTCCAGTCGTGCACCCACAAGGAGCTTGTCCGTCAGCGGGTTTCCAAGGGGGATCATATAGTCAACGCGTGCCTGTGGCCGAATCGGTGAATACTCAATCCGACTCTCCTGTGAGTGACCTTGTGAATTGATTCTTGGCGTTCGCCAAGTCAGCGAGACTCGCTGCTGAGTATCGGTGCTGAACCCAAGCCCGACACGGTAATGATTGCGATCACCCTCCTGTAATTCCACTTTCACTGGAACTTCGCCAGTTTCCGCAATGAGCGCCTGGGGCCGAACCAATGCGCTGCCAAAATAACCGGTGCGCTGCAGGTCAGCCTGAAATTCACGCAGCGCCTCGGTGGAAAATGGGTCCCCCGGCGCAAAGGTCTGCATCTGTTCCAGCAAACGCTGACTGAGCGGATATTCATCCCAGCTGATTTGCCCGAAATGGAATCGCTCGCCACTTTGGTAATAGAGTTGAACCTGAGCCTCTTGCATTTGCGGGTCTACCACAACCCGGTGATGGGTTAGCTCGCCAGCAAAATAACCCCGTTCCCGTGCCAGGTTCTGCAGCTCAGCCTTAAAGTCCTCGTAGACCTCATGCTGCAGACCTGCCCCTGGCTGTAGAGGGTTCCTCTCCAATAGCTCAGCAAAGGCCGGGTCTTCACTGGCGGCACCCTCGATACGAATATCAACCTCGGCAAGCTTAACCCGGGGACCGGGTTCCACGGCAATGTCCAGATTCCAGACAGCGCTGCTGCGGTCCAGATCCAGAGCAATTTTCGCCTCATAGTGACCCAGCGCATTGAGACTTTGCTGCAGCGATTTTTCCGCAGCGAACAGAAAATTGTCGCGCTCATCTTCGGACACCGGAAGCGAGCCAAGGTAGATCTGGGCGTTCTCCAGTAATTCGCCGCTGATGCCGTTCAGCTCATAGTCAAGAACAGGCTTGGCAGCTGCAGCAACACCGGCAACAAACAACAGGTAACAGGCTCCAGTGAAGCAAAGGCGTTTCATCACCCTGTCCTTCAGTCGCCAGCGATCAAAGCTGACTTTCCACCGGCAGCATTCGGAAGAAGAAATCGGCCATGCGTTGACCACTTCCCTGGGCCGGCTGGCTATCGGTTGTTCCCTCGAAAGAGGTCCATTTCAACTTACCTGCCTCGTCCTGAGTCACCGACCAGGCGCGTTCATATTTCACCAGCGAACCCAAAAATCGCTGCAATTCGTCGCAGGTTTCATCCGACTCGATATACAGACCATTTTCAGTATTAAGTTTGACTGAGCGCGGGTCTATGTTCAGGGAGCCAATGAAGCATCGCTGCGAATCAACCGCTGAAGCCTTGACGTGAAGACCAACAAAGCCGCCTACATTGGGTGAGTGATCGGTAAGATCCCTTAAACCCCCCTCTGGTTGGTGATGCAACTCAAACAAGCTGGCGCCGGTTGCAAGAATTTGGGGCCGGTATTTTTTGTAGTGACTGTGCGCAGGGGTCGCATCGTTACTCGCCAGGGAATTGGTCAGGATTCTCACCTCAACACCTGCCGATACATCTTCCTCCAAGTGATCAAGAAAAGGTCCTACGGGAATGAGGTACGGCGTGCTGATGATCAACTCGCGATTCCCAGGGGTCACCATGTCATCGAGCATGTCATAGAGGCGAAACTCTCGTTCACCGCGAGTCACCGGCTCATCCTGCAGGAACACGCCATAGCCAGGCTGCATCTGCGAGGGTAGCGCCTGTAAGCGTTGCGACCAGTCACCACCATGATTAACATATGCTCCAAGGCGATCATTGTTCTCCTGCACATATTCAGAATTTTGCAACCGGAATTCCTGCAAGTCAGACTGATCGGCATCGCCCAGGGCTGCTGCGGGATAGGCAAGATCGGCATTCCAGTATTCATCAAAAGCCGCACCCACTTCTCCCACAGTCACACCCGCAACCAGCACGTCTAGGTCGAGAAAATTGTAGGGCTCATGCAGGCCAAAATACTCATCACCTATGTTTCTCCCGCCGAGAATAGCGAAATGACCATCCACCAACATAAGTTTGTTGTGCATGCGGCGGTTGTAGGTCTTTAGGTCAAGGCCAAAGTTCCCACTAAGCCCGAGAATTCCACTGCGATACTTGCCCGGATTAAACAGGCGCAGCTCTATGCCTGGGTGATAATCCACAGCAGCCAAGGCCTGATCAGCGCCATCGAAGGCACCACCTGTAGATAGAAACATATCGTCTACCAGCAGACGAACTCGCACGCCTCGGTCAGCCGCCGCCATCAGATGTTCCATCAACAAACTGCCACTGGCGTCGTCCTTCCAGATGAAATACTGGATGTCGATACTTTGCACAGCACTATCAATCAGGGCCTGGCGCCAGAGCATAGCTTCACTCGCCTTGGGGATCAGCAAAAATGCCGATTCACCGTCGGCAATTTCAGCGCGGACTGCAGAAGCGGCGGCACTGAGTTCGCCGGCAACCGATGGCGCAGCAACCTGACTGCGAGATCTGGCCGGATCTTCCGGCAGAGTTGTGCAGGCCGAGAGCACTATGGCAAGCCCAAATACACACGGTCTCAGCAATTTGACCATCAAGATACATCCTGTTCTAAAACGGCACGCGTATGGTGCGTGATTTCTGTTTGCAATGAAAAAAATTATAGATCAGGCATTATTCACAAGGACCAGAGCTCGGGATTCAGAACAGCCACTCCAAGCCTGTGGTTCGCAACAAACGAAATAAGTTGCTCTGATTTTTGGTTGTGGTCCCCTTGGTACCACCGGCCTCTACAACCGCGCGGCGCATTTGCAGCCACTCGGGGGAACCCCAGCGATAAGACTTCGACTTAAGAGCCTCGAAATCCAATAGAAAATCTTCGGTTAGAGATTCACTGCGAAAGAAAAACCCCATTTCATTATTAAACAAGCGAGAGCGGTAATCGAAATTGCTGGTCCCCAGAAAACCGAACTTGTTGGTAATCATATATTTTGCGTGCAGCTTGCCATAGTCTACCTCGCCACCCAAAACCGTATCATCCATTCTCCCGGTCTCGTAAACCCTAAGCCTCGGGTTCTGTGTCAGATCTATCCAGTCAGCAGACTCTACCAACTCCGAGTTCAGCTCACCCTCTTCACGCTTACCCCTCCACTGATCGATCATATCTTCAGTGAGCAACAGGCGAGGCGCCATATCCATGTCCACTACCGACTGCGCAAAGAAGTTGTCCGAGGTCAGCACCGAGTTGGTAATAATTTCGTAGGTTCGCTCGTCATCCTCGGCCAACCAGTCCCTAATTTCCTGAGCCTCGTCCAACAACACTTCCCCATCCGGACCGAGATAACGCGCCGCAAACAAGTAGGGTGATACCACTTTGATATGTTTCTCGTCCCCACTGCCTGGCCCTGACAATAGGTACATGATCGAGTTGGGGTTGGTCTCGAGATTTGCAACTGCCTCACTCACTACGTTTTTGCTGGTAAGATTACCGAACTCATGGGCGAGTCTCACTTCACCCTGATGATAACCGGATGCGATAAACTCGGGCATCGCCTTCATTGCCTCAGCGATAATACCAACTGACTTGAGCTCCGCGAGGGCTTGCTTAATGGTCTGCTCCCTATCCGGGTAAGCAGTTTCCCGCCCTGGCGGCACCCGGCCTTGAACAGGTTTGTTGTTCTTGAAGCTGCTTAACAGCGTAAAGTAGTCCTCGGCGACTTCACCCACACTGAGCTCTTCAGGCGATGCCGGATCTGTTCGCAGCAACAATTCACCATCCAGATAGGTATCGGGATTGGTGCTGCCATCCGCGTTGATGCCGTAGTAAGAGAGCGAAATGTTTCTGCCGCCGGTCATAACTATCGCCCGCTCGGGGACATAGCCATCGACAACCAACAATTTATCGTGGGAACGCCGGTTGAGATCTGCAAACACGTTAGAAAGCGCATTGAACATGACAACTTGTACCCTGGCCCGCCTGGTAGTCAGCTCTCCATCTGTATTGCGGATAAACCCGGCACTCAACTGACACTGATGAAGCGCTCTGAGCCAGTTCTTATCAATACTGATTGAGCCTAGGGAGTCCAGCAACAAGCGCACATCGACACCACGCTGTACCGCTTCACAGAGAGCCCCAAGGAAGGCCTTGCCTACAATGTCATCTTTATAAATGTAATACACAGCATCTACGCTAAACCGAGCCTGCTCGACCATGAATAGTTTCGCCGCGAGAGAATAGACCGCATCCTGAGAGTCGGTACTGAGTAATTTCAAGCGGGTGGACTGGATGGGTACTTCTGCCTCGATGCCCAACTGGACAGGGTCCCGCTCCCATTCGTCGGCAGGTAACCAGGTGCGTTCAAGGTACCAGTCGTTAACCTGGGCATCGTCTATCGCCTCAAGTGGTGGGCAATTGGGGAGGGCTTGTGTCCCGGGAGCACATTTTTCAGGTGGGGTGTCCAAGCTGACGCAACCCAGGGGCAGCGCTAATACAAGCAACAGCAAAGAAATACGGCTAAGCAAAACTTGAACGCCTTTTATTATTCAGCACAGGGTTATCGCAAAAATTGAAATCACCGGCGATAGCAAAGCGCTAGTTACTTTTTGGTACCCGCTCTATCCCCTACTAACACCTCTACCCAGCGCTGGTCAGTGATGAACCGCATTGGCTCTAACGTCCAGGCCTTCCAGATCAACCTCGCCTTGCTTCTGCCGATGGTAGACCACTTCGCCGTCCAGAATCGTGCGGTCGACCTGTGTGCCGTAGATATCGGTTGTCTCGATCTCAAAAAGATTCTGGTCAAGAACAATGAAGTCGGCATATTTGCCCACGCTGATTGAACCGAAATTATCGTTAACGCCCAGCACCTCCGCCCCGCCAAGCGTGGAAATGTGAATTGCCTGTTCTAGCGTTATCGCCTCATCCGGATTTGTCTGCCCAGGCATGCTGTCATCAAATGGGTTGCTGCGAGTGATCATGGACTCGATTGCAATGAATGGGTCGGGTGTGGGATTTGCGGTGAGCCAGTCAGATCCCTGGCCCACGCTCAGACCTGATTCTAGAGCGCTGCGTATTGGGTAAATTGCATTGGTGCGTTGCTCCCCTACCGCCGCCAACAGTCCGGGCGTTGCGCCAGCGTGCGGATACCAGATCGGGGGTGAGAAATCGATATTGACATTTTTCATGGCTGCTAGCCGCTCGATCTCCTGAGCTTGCAACATGGTGTTATGAGCAATTTTATGGTGTACGCCGCTGTCACCGTTGCTAGCCTTCATTGCTTCCAATGCATTGACCACGCGACGAATAGAGCCGTCACCCATCGCATGAACATGGACTCCAACGCCCCAGTCGTCGAACATCTTGAAGGCATCGGTAAACGCTTCTTCGCTCATGTTCGCGCCACCGAAATTATCGGTGGTACCTTCGTAAGGCTCGAGCAGCAATGACGTCCTTGAAAATGGCCCGCCATCTGAAAAAATCTTCACGTAGTTGGGGTAAACACGCTCTGTTTGGTACTGCGCTCGACTCTGAATTTGTGATTCGATGTCTTCAAGCGTATAGGCGAGGTTCAAGGTGGTATTCCAGTCCCAGCTTACAAATACACGCTGTTCGAGACGGCCGTTTTCCTCGAGGTATTTCATCGCATCCATTGGCGCTCTATGTCCCTCGGCAGTTTGTTGACCGGTAATACCGTTCGAAAGAAACATTTCAAATATGTCTTCAATTGTCTCGGCATACTCTTCAGGGGTGGCCTGGATAATGTGACGTTCGACTAGCTGTATCGTCTGTTCGTTGATGGTACCGGTTGGTTCACCGGAGTCGGGATCTTTGTGTATCACTATGAGCTGATTGGTTTGGGTGTCCTTGGTAATGCCTGCCAGCGCCAGCGCTTTGGAGTTCAGCCACATGCCGTGGCCGGTCTGGTCGAGAAGTGCTACGGGCCTGTCGGGTACTATATCGTCGAGCCATTCTTTCCGTGGACTGTCATTCTCAAACACGCCTAACAGCCACTGACCGCCAATGATCCATTCCTTGTCAGGGTTGGCTTGCGCATAGCCGGCTACGGCAGCCAGGACTTTCTCCTTGGTGTCTGCACCAGTCAGTTCCAGATTCATACTACCGTACCAGGGCGTTATAAAGGGGTGAGCATGGAGGTCAAAAACGCCCGGCATTACGAAAGCCCCGCCGAGATCTACGATCTCTGTTTTATCGCCAGCCAACGCTGCAACCTGATCCGCGGAACCCACTGTGATGAACTTGCCGTCTTTGATGGCAACGGCTTCGGCCCAGGGCTGGGCTTCATTAACCGTATAGATCTTACCGTTAGTGTAAATGGCATCTGCTACGATCGCGCTGTCAGGCACTATTGCAACGCCATCTGACGATGGGCCGCTGCACCCAGCCAGGCCAATTGTGACAATGAGGAGTATGACGGCCGTGGATAATTTCATTATTCGTTACTCGTTTTTAAGCGGACGTAATTACACTATATGGTATACATAGTGAGATGTTAACTTGTCGATTGCTAGCGGCACGACTGGTAAGCACATTACGACTAAAACCGCCTGCCAAGAGCAACAGAAATAGTAGTCATACGGCATCAATCATAAACAGTGCTCTGTGGGATAAGGACTCAGTCGTGAGAAAATTTTCTTATTCTAGAGGTAAGAATTACAGCTTCAAACCAGGGCAGTGATAACTAGCGATCCCACAAGTGCTGTCGTTGAGAATTTCATAGAGGTCTCAACACTCAAAACGTCAATCTATTAATACTAGATAAATAACTAGTGTTAATCAATGGTAAATTTTAAGCCAGCACGCGTAGGATCGCTATCGGCTTCTGCCCAGTGATTTCCTGTGGGCTCGAGAGGCGATCCGCCTCTGGTAGCCACCAAAAGTCTGCGTTTATAGATTAGGCACTTGACCGCTCATAGGACAGGTTCTGCGGCTGTCAATAACCTGTTCAATTTGGGCCGGCAGCTGGTTCGGACTTAACATTATCTGGATCCCAAAATGAGTGCGTGTGCTGAATGGGAAAAAGCGGTTGCCTGATTATCGCCGAGTGGATTTCCACGGCTTTAGCTACTTAACTTGCCAGAACCGAGAAAAGGCCCGTAAGGGCCTCTTCACTCATAATGGCTAGCTTGCCAGCCCTTTGTTTCGTAATTCCTCGCTGACAACTTCTGCCAGTACCCGGGCATCCTTTGCGATAACGCCAAACGTAGTGGCTGACTGTGTATCCATACTCCAGATTTTGCTGCCGCTGTTAGCGTCCCAAAGGGTCAGCCGTAATTTGTAACGGCGCGCTTTATCATAGGCCGCCATGTTGGCTATGCCTGATATGTCCGCGATCTCCGGCTGGTCGAGTATCAAGGCCGTCCAGAACGCGATTCCTGTGGCCTTGGTTGTTTTCACAGCCGCTTTACTTTGCTCCTCAATCATTTCGATGGTCATTGCGCTATCTGCGCCTGCCTGTTGGGACAGGTTGGTGATTACCTGCTTGCCCTCTAATGCATCGACACCAGGCAGTTGGGTGTAAGTAGGACTGGCGCTGATACCGCTTGAGTTCATGGATGCGCTGAATGAGTCCTCGAACTCGACTCGCCCTTGCTGATCTTCGGTCACCATGAATACGGCGATGGATGTCACTGGCTGGCTGTGGGCGACAGCTTCGCTGTTGATAGCCTCGATTTGGGCGACCTCGTTGCTGACCGGCTGGTGACTGGTGGCGCAACCGACTGTTAATGCGATGGCGGCGGCGACGATGGCTTTAGCTACAATTTTTGCTGGCATGACTAATATTCTCATTTGAAATTGGTTAGTTGGCTTTACTGAGCCGATGGAGTCACAGTACGGTCGATTTACAGTCTTTTAAATATATGTAAATATATTTATATATATAAATAATAGATGTAACGACCTAAACCTTAACGCTGGAGACGCCCGAGTGCTAAATAAGCTACAAATCAGGGATATACGGTCCCTGCAAATTTTTACCGAGGTGGTTGATGCTGGCGGTATTTCGGCAGCCCAGGACGCAGTGGGCATGACTCAATCCAATATCAGCGCGCAACTGCTTGATCTTGAGACTCGGCTGGGCGTGAAGTTATGTGACCGTGGGCGTGCTGGTTTCAGGGTGACCCAGGAGGGCGCTGAGGTGTATGCCACTACTCGCTCCTTACTGGCAGACCTTAGCGACTATCAGGACCGATTGCAGTCCATCGGCAGCGGATTGCGAGGAGAGTTGCTTGTTGGGCATATGGACCATTACCTCAGTCACCCGGAGGGTAAGTTGGTGGTGGCCTTGCAGCACGTGGGGCAATTGTCAGCAGATATCTACTTCAACCTGCGCACAGCATCGATGGAGTCGTTGCAGCATGCCCTGGCCAATTCGGACATTCAGTTGGCTATAGGGACTTTCACCACGTTTGATGGCGCGGTGGAATATTACGAGATTCACCAGGAGCAACAAATACTGTGCTGCTCTGGCGAGCATTCCTTGATTCAGCAAAATAGTAAGCCTGGCCGAGCGCATGTGGTCAGTGCCGGCTACGCGCGTGCCGTCTATGGGAACGATCAGGATTCGCAGGTACTGGATAACTGCGTCGCCACCGTGCATCAGGTAGAGGGTATGGCTGCTTTTATACTGAGCGGTCGTGGCGTGGGCTATATTCCCGATCATGTGGCAGCACCCTTCATAGATGCTGGCCAAATGGTCAATCTGCTACCCGATGAATTTGGCGCCAGCTTGCCGGTATACCTGGCCGTTCGTAAAAAGTCCCTTGAGTCTCCCCTGGTAGAGCAATTTGTCAGGGCCTTGTTAGAACTATCGGGGTTAAGTTATGAGAAGTCAGCCAGTTAATCAGATGGCTAGAAAAGTTTAGTTCCAAAACAAGCGTTTGATTCGATAGCCTAATTGGCGATAAGGTGAAGCATTATCCGGGCGCTGGGGTAATGTCGGTTTGTTGGTAACAATAGAGAGAATGTCCGCCCTGGTGGCGGTGATTGAAAACGGTTCCTTCTCGGCCGCCGCCCGCAGTCTGGGAAAGACGCCATCGGCGCTGAGCCGCATCATTCAGCATTTTGAATTGGACCTGGGTGTGGACCTCTTCGAGCGGGTCGAGGGCCAAGCTCCTCAACCCACCTCAACCGCCCGCACGCTTTATCGCCAGGCTATGGAAATAGTCCCGCGGCTGCAAATCCTCGAAAATACGGCAGTTGACTGCCGAGATGGCCTGGAGTCCCGGCTGGTGCTGGCCATTCACAGCATGGCATTCAACGAGACCCTGGGGCAGGCGCTGAGGGCGTTTGTGGAGGCCTACCCCAGTGTCGAACTCACCCTGCTGGATCCGGACAGCTTCGATTTGGATCAGGCACTTATCGCCGGCCAGGTAGACCTGGTGTTTATGCCAGCTAGTATTGAGCAGACTCGTGCCGTTTCTTTTCATCGCTTTTCCGTGATGGAGTATTGCTATGTGGTGGGCGAGCAGCACCCATTGGCTCGCCACAGTGCAGAGTTGAGCGAGGCAGATCTGCTGCCACATACTCAGATTCTTCCCGCCATCAGTGATGTGGTGAGTCCTGAAATGCAGGATGGCCTGCGTATCGTGCCTCGCTATATCAGCTGCCAGCGATTGGTCCAGATTATGGAGCTGCTGCGTATCGGGATTGGCTTTGCGTATCTGCCACGACACGCGGTGGCCATGGACCTGGAATCTGGCCGCCTGCGGGAGCTGAAGCTGGAGAGTGCGCTGGCGGGTTTGGCGTCCTGGGATGTGGAAGTGCGTTGGGCCAGCCTGGGACCTGCCGGTCAGTGGTTGCTTGATTTCATCAGAGAAAACCTTTAACCCACTGTTTTATAACAGAATTCCGACCTATTCTATGGTATCACAGGTGCTGGTTCGAATTTATCCCGCATCCCGATTAAAGTTCACCTCGTCGATTGGAAAACAACCCGAACATAATGTGGAGAACATCATGAAACAGTACAAAGTAAACAAAATTCGTGGCACCGTTGCATTGCTGGCCACAGGCCTGATACTCGGCGGTTGTGCGTCCTCGCCCAGCACTTTTTCCGCCGCTGACCAGAGTGTTGACTTCAATCAGTACAAGACTTACGCGTTCATGCAGGACCTAAGTACTGACCAGCGTGGCTACCAATCACTTGAGTCTACTTATCTGAAAGACTCAGTGGCAAGAGAGATGGAGCAGCGGGGCTTTCGCCAGTCCCCCACCCCGGAGTTGTTGATCAACTTCAGCATAGACAGCGAAGAAAAAGTGCGCAGCCGCAGCGTACCCTCAAGCGGTCTTTATGTGGACCCCTTCTACGGCTACAGCTATGGCGTCGGCTACGAAACCCGGATTGATCAGTACACCGAGGGTCGCCTGAATATCGTGGCAGTTGATGTTGAGGGTCAGCGCCTGGTTTGGGAAGGTACCACCAAGGGTCGCATTACCGCCAAAGTTGCAGCAAATATTGAAGGCACTTTGGATGAAGCGGTATCAGAGGTGTTCAAGCAGTTTCCTGTGACTGCCGGAGTGGCCAACATCAGTTATTCGCAACACTAAGATTTCAGAAACTTGAGGAGAAGTAAGATGAAAAAATCATTCGTAAGTATCATCGCCATCGCCATCGCTTTGGGATTTAGCCAGGCATCATTGGCGCAGAAAGAAGAACACCAGGCCCCGGCCCCCGGTTTGGTCGAATTGGAGAAAGGCGCATTCCAGAGCACCTGGGTCAAGCCAGAGATAGATTTCCGCCAGTACACGCGAGTTGTGATCGCCCAGGAGGGCGTGACTGAGTACCGTGACGTGGGGCCAGCGAAGAAATCACGCTCGTTTATGCTGCGCTCCAACGAAAGCGAATTCGGCATTCCTGATGTTGATCGCGAACGCATTGAGCGTAATGCCGGTGACTCTTTCGTCAAGGCGTTCGCCAAGAGTAAGCACTATGAAGTGATTGATGATGCCAACGTCGAGGTGCCCGTTAAAGGCACTCTGCTCCTTCGTGGCCATATGCTGGATGTCGTGTCCAAGGTTCCGCCTCCCATGGCTGGTGCCAGCAGCGTATACGGCAACATAATGGGCGAAGCCACTCTAGTGATCGAATTGATCGACGCAGAAACTGGCGAGATGGTGGGCTTTGCCGCAGAGCGCAGCAAAATTCAGCGCAGTGGTGGTTCCAGCGTAGACACCATGGCGGAGGTGAACTCGGTGACCGCTCTTGCAGAGGTGCGTCGGTGGGCAAGCCGCGCCGGCTCTCGTTTGGCAAAGGCCCTGGATGAAGCATACAAGTCTTGAGGAGATGGTAGTCGCACGAGGCGGGACTATTCCCGCCTTTTTTTGTCTGGATAGACCTGACCAAGTCTATTTCGTCAGTAGCCTATATCCCAGCGAATACCGACGGTGAACTCATTATCCTTGCCGCGCCCATTGGTGAGGGTGCTGTGGTCATTTTTCCACTCAACATAGATCATGCGGTGAGCAGAATCGATACTGTAATGCAGTCCAAGGACACCATATTTCACCTGGTAATCCCCCACCCTTTCATTGTCATCGTTCGGTTGCAACCAGTTACCGCCGCCGACCAGCCAGAGATCGTTGGCAACCTCCCATTTGGCGAACAGCTCTGCCCCCTCACCGCTAAAATACTGTTCGCGTTCGGTGGCTTCGATATTTTTCAGCTTACTGAGCACCAGGCTGGCGAGCCACTTGCTGCCATAAGTTTTCAGGGCTATTGAAGTCGCTATTGCATCGCCATCGATGCCGGCCTCCAGCACTTCGGCGGCCTGCGGGTTCTCCACTGCAGCGCGGTGGTAGGCAATGCCGACTCCTACTCTAGAGTTGTTCTCCAGCCAGCCGCTGGCGCCCCAGCTGTATTCATAGTCCTGGCCGCGTACATTAGGAATGGGCTGGCCGAGAGCATACTGCAGGTTCAGGTTGAACGGTTTGATTCTCGTCCAGCTACCGGGGTCGATATAGATCATGGTCTGCAGGGCATCGTCAGACCTGCCGGTGCCGGTAGCGCCGCCATCGCTGCCTGCGTTATAAGCGCCAGCAGCGTCGCCACCAAAGATGGCAAATCGGTCTGCTGCTCCCGCAACGGTATAGTAAACGGACCAGCTCTTTCCCGCCTTTAGATAGAAATTCTCGTTATCGAGCCCAATATTGGCGAGGCGCAAATTTTGTTCATCACTGTCCTGGGCCTTGGACGTGTATGAATCGATGATGTCGAAACCGGATTCCACTCGGCCAAATAAGTCCCAGTTTTCCGCGAAAGACCAATGGCCGCTGAGTCCGATACGCGAAGCACCATCGCCTAGCTCACTACTTGTTTGCTCGTCTTCCACATTAAAAGTATTGATAGCGTGAAGTCGCACACTGCCATAAAGGTCCACGTCCCAGATGGGCTTGTCTTCAACGGTAGCCCCAGTGGCACTTTCCTGGCGCTGCTTCTGCGCGATGCGGCCGGCGTCCGGGTTTTCATTGCTGCTGTCATTGACCCGGGCCGCGTCCTCCGCTTTGATTTCTGCAGTCGTGGCGAGCTCGACTTCTGTATTCTCTGCGTCCACAAACTCCTCTTCAGCACTCGCTTTGTTGGCATCAAAGCTAGTGACCCCCAGTGCGATGCCCATCACTAAAATGCACAGGCATCGATCTATTTTAAAAGCTGTCTGCAATTCGTATTCTCTGCCGGTTAGAATGGAAATTCGGTGCCAAAGGTCCAGCCTCTAAAACTCTTCCCACGCTGATATCCCACTCTGAACCGGTTTATTGGTATGCCCATAATCTTGCGGGGGCGCCGCAGCCCCAACGATACACCAAGTTCGGTGATCGATAATATCTCGGAGCGGCCAATGGGTGTGTCGGTGATCTCCCAGGTGGGTAGGTAGTGCTGATAAAGCAAATAGACGCCGGCGTTTACCTTGCGCTCTAGCAAGTCGAATCCGGTTTCCCGACGGTAGTCTATCCCTGTTTCGAGAATGGTAAATGCCAGGCTATCGTAGGACTTGAGCTGATACTCGCCGGCGAGTCGCATGCCTCCTCCCCAACGTAACTCCTCGGTATCGCTTAGGTACCACTTGCCCAAGGCGCGCAGGCCCAGCACCCCCAAGACAATGGTTTCTTCACTGGTAAAATCGCGAGCGGCTCCCAGGTTGCCCAGGGGTTTTAATGTCCAAGTGTCGTTGAGGGGAATCTGGGCAATGACACCCGGCATGACCGACATGGTGACCAGGTTTTCGGAAAAAATAGTATCCAGCCAGTCGTTATCGGTGACGGTGTCATAGCCGATACCCACTGGCGCTACCCAGGAGTAGCCCACGTCGGTGCTGGTCATCTCTTTCTGGGTCCAGCTGAATTTGGCCTGCAGCTGGGTAATACGCCGGCCATCTATTTTATAAGTTCCGCTGCCCATTACGGCCGCGTAGATGTAACTGAGGTTGTAGTCCTCCAGGTCTATTTGGGGCTCTACTTGCGAATAGGTGGGGGTAGCTATCACCAGCAGGCCGGCCAAGAGAAGCTGGGCTTGCAGTCTACCTTTCAGGTTTTTAGTAGGTTTGTGAATGGCCATCGCTCTTTTTTTAAAATCTTAACGCTAATTCCGACTGCCTGGCCAACGGATGTTGGTCATACATCATTTATACATCATACTGACCTGCCCCAACGTTGTATTGCCGATCGGTGGAGAGCGCCTCCTGCAATGGAGCCAGCTGGTCAGAAAATTTTCGCCATTTTTCGACCGAAGCGCTGTATATAGGGCGCCTTACCTGACTCACGCTTGCAGTGTTTACAGCACTGGTATTACGATGAAACTGCAGGCATTCTGGCTGCCACGATAAATCCAGTTGCTCCAGTAAAGCCCTCACCTCACGCTCAGGCTCCGCCACTAATTTTTCGTACTCTAAATCGATAATCCGTCCTGGTAGCTGCTCGTGCCAGAACGCCATTAGCTGACGATAGAGCAGATAGTGCTGCGCGAGATCCTTAAGATCATAGGAGTAGCCGTAGTAGCCTTCACCAAACATCTGCTTGTAGTTACTGAAACACGTATCCATGGAATTTCGTTTCGTGTGAATGAATTTGGCTGCAGGCAATGCCTTTGCTATAAGGCCAACAAAAACATAATTCATCGGCATCTTGTCGATAAAGTAGCGCCGCCCATCAATCAAGGGGGATAGCATCTCCAGGTAGCGGGCTCCAATCTCACTGAAGGGAATATCAGCAGAAGCCGATTCAAAGAACGTAGCGAAGAAGTCAGGTTCACCTTGTCCCCCGCAGACCTCTTCTACTGCTCGCCTGAAACACATCAGCTCACCTACTGACTCTACTTCAGAGTGGCTAGACAATATGCGATCACTCAGCGTCGACCCAGTACGCGGCATGCCCAGAATAAAAATGGGGACGGTATCATCAACTTCCGTAGAATCAGCAACAGAGCCTTTCAAGTACCAGTCCTGCAAATCGCGAAAAAGCTTTATATCCTGCTTTACATCATAAGTGCTGCGCTTGCGAACCTGCATCGACCCCGAATGCAAGTGCTTGAAAGAATCTGCGTACAGCCCGAGGTCTTCCAACTCCTTGGCCAACGCATATTCCGTTGGACTAGTGTCGTAACCCATCGATTGCTGTCGCTCAAGGCAGTTCCTGAGTTCGTCAATGTGGTTCAGGCCAGGCTCCCATTTGCGTAACTGGGCTAAAAAATACCAGGCTGGCTGGAAGTCTCGGTCTATAGAGAGAGCCCGTGCAAACGCTGTTTGTGCCTCTTCCATACACCCAAAGCTCTGGTACATCGATCCAAGCTTGCAGGAATGAACAGGACTACTTGGACAAAGCGCAACCAAACGCTTACAGAGATCCAGTGCGAGTGAAGATTGACGCACCGCCTGCGCAGCGCGAGCACAAAGTACCAGCGCATCTTCCTGAGTGGGAATCCTGTCTTGAAGCGATGCCAGCAGCCGCTTCATCGAAGCATAGTCAAAATTTACCAGGTAGAAGCGCAGCGCCTCGAGCTCTAGATTCACATCGTGCGCATCAGCAAGAACGTCCTTCCAGACTAAACTCGCCTCAACCTGCCTTGAAAGCTGCTGAAGACTTCTTGCCCGAAGTAACAATAGCTCCTGCGTGGGCCCTGCCGTCGCCATCAGGGTTTCGACACTATCAAGACACAACTGCGGATTGGATTTCTCAGAGCGCCTTGCTCGCTCGAGTAAACGGCGCCTTCTTGAGTGAGAGTGGCTATCTGTCATATAAAAAAAGACCCCCTCAGGGGTCTAAAGTAGGGAATAGTCCTCACATTAATCAGCGCTAAAACCAGTTATAGCTGACACTGACTCCGTAAGTTGCACCCATACCGGCGTAGCGGGAAAACACGTCATTACCCAGTGTGTTTGATACATAGTAGTACTCATCAGTGATGTTCTTGCCCCATGCCGCCACTTCCCATGAACCGTCTGCCGACTGCAGTGCGAGACGTGCGTTCATGAGGTTGTAGCTGTCGACCTGATCGTTGTCATTGTTGGACAAGTAGGAGAAGTATGAATCGGTATACATATAGTCGGCCTGAACACGCAGGTTCATCCCGTCAGACACTGGCCACTGGTAAGCCACCAACGCGTTGTACTGGGCTTCTGCTGAATTGGGCAGTTCATTACCAGATAAGTCAAGATTCTCTTCGAAGGTGTCGAAATCGAAGCCGTCATCGAACTCCTTGACCTCAGTATCCATCCAGATACCCGCGAGTTTAACATCCAGACCGGTTATCGGGCGCCAGATCAACTCCATCTCCAGGCCAGTGACTTCCGCTTCAGGTACGTTTTTAATTTTGGTCAGGAAGCCAAACACAGCATCGGCGGTTGCATCTGTGACCTGCTTGTCCGTGTAGTCGTAGTAGAAGGCTGAGCCATTTAATTGCATGGAGCCATCGAGCAGGGTTGCCTTGAAGCCCAGTTCATAGGCGAGCAGTTCTTCTTCGTCATAGGGTTCATAGGTGGCACGCCCGGATGAGGGCTGGCCATTGAAACCCCCGGACTTGAATCCAGTGCTCACGCTGCTATAGACCAGCCAGTCGTCATTCGGCAACCAGTCGAGTCCAATTTTGCCAGTGAATTTCTCGACGTCAATCGAATCCGAATATATTTCATTGTCGAAACCGACACCGTTAAATCCACCCAAAGTGGCGCAATCACCCGGAGCAAATGTTCCGCCATCACTGTCCGTCAAACCAAAGGCATTGTAAAGGCCGGAGAGAGATCCATCGGAGTCATAGGTACAGATCTCGATATCTCTCTCTTCTTCGGTATAGCGCAAGCCGCCTGTCAGGCGCCACTGATCTGTGAACAGGTATTCGGCATGGCCATAGACCGCTGCGATATCAGTTTCC
Organism: Halioglobus sp.; assembly: GCA_039979015.1. Lineage (GTDB taxonomy): Bacteria > Pseudomonadota > Gammaproteobacteria > Pseudomonadales > Halieaceae > Halioglobus. Next base: position 474,030 of record JBDWAD010000020.1, on the reverse strand, counting down.
TGATTGTAGATTGTCTGCGCCTGATTAGCGCCTGCAGAGTTACTGGCGTCCTCAAACAGGAATGTCAGATCATCGTCGACTTCATCAGATGCAAAATAGGCGCCGGCAATCCAGCTGAGCGAACCGTCAGAATTTGAGGTGAGCCGCAATTCTTGTGAGAAGCTATCGATTTCCGTCTCCATAATATTGAAAGAGCGATCATCGAGAACACCATCCCAGTCCCCTGTTTCTTCACGCTCGAACTTGTCGCCAGCAGTGATCGACGTCAAGGTGAAATACTGGGCATCCCAGGCCAGGGTAAGAGACGCACCACTTGTTGTGTTATCCCTGCCCGGCTTTCGCCCAGGGTTCCACAGAGCTGCGCCATTGTCTTTCAGATCTTGAACAACGCGCGGCTCGCCTCCCTTGGCAAAGGCCCAGGCGTCATCATAGTAGTAAGGATAGGCGCTCGCATCAGTACTGGGCGAGGCCAGGAACGACTGTGGCACCGGGTTCTCGGATTCATCTTTGCCACCATGGAACTTGAACATGGCATCCAGGTTTTCGGTGATACTCCAGTCCAGTAAGAAGCGATAGCCCAAGGATTCAATTTCACCCAATTCTTCGCGGGTAACTTCGTTCTTTTGCCAACCGTCCTGGCCCGTATAATCTATAGCAGCTCGAGCCCTAACGTTGTCGGTTAAAGGACCAGATGCAAAAGCGGTGACCCGCTGGAAGTTATAGCGCCCATATTCACCGGTAACACCAGCTTCAAAAGTGTCCGTCGGTTTGTTACTGATGAAATTGATCGCTCCACCAGTGTTATTGCGCCCATACAAGGTACCCTGTGGTCCCTTCAAAACCTCAATCCGCTCCATGTCATATTGAATGCCACGAGTCATTACCGGATAAGCATAAGCCACTTCATCCAGGTATAAGCCCACTGTGCCATTACTGTTGGGACTAATGTCATCAAATCCAATTCCGCGAATGGTGTACACGGGAATGCCGGAAGCGCCGGCGTCTGTCAGGTACAGGCCCGGTGTGTGCTTAGCCAGGTCACCCGCGGTAACGATGCCGAGATCTTTCATCTGCTCGCCACTAAACGCCGAAACAGCTATCCCAACGTCATTGAGCGATTGCGCACGCTTTTGCGAGGTCACGATGACTTCTTCGAGCATTCCCTGCCCAGCAACAGGAGCGACCGACGACAAACTTATCGCTGCGACTGCTAGCGACAGTAGGGTTTTGGGTTTATTGACCATGTTCATATCCTCAAATGCAAATAATTATTAGAAAGTCGGTATAGATGGGGAAAGATTATTTACCCATGGCGATTCGAACGAAGTCATCCCAGCAGTCGAGCCAGCCATTAATTTCTTCCTCTGTATGCTGCGGAGCAACCAAAATCATATTGAAGAACGGCATTATCAAGTAACCTCGATTCCACGCCATAAAGTGGCTTAGTTCAAAGAGCCCGCCAAAACCGACCTGAACAAGTCCCGCTATCGGGTCGCTCACCGCCTCCGGAATAAAGTGATAGCACAGGCGATTACCCATGGTTTCTATACGAAATGGCGCTTTGTACTTTTCAATCGAAGCTTCCATTCCCTTCTTCATCTGCGCCACCCGGTCAAGCATTGGCTTGAAGCCCTCGGGAGTAAATACTTCTTCCAGTGTGACCTTAAGCGCCAGGGTGGAAATAGTATTTCCTGTCAGCGCGTTGCCGATGAAGCCCAGGCCAGCTCCGGCGAGAAAGCCCACCACATGTTGGTCGTGAGCCATTTTTTGGGCGATCTCTTCTGACATACCAAAGACGGCACCCGGAAAGCCGGAGGAAATACACTTACCACAGGTCCAGAAATCGTAATCCCCCTTCATTTCCATTTCACCAACCATTCCATTTGGCCCAGCAGAGATGGTGTGAGTTTCATCGTACAAGAGTAGAGAACCGTACTTTTCGCACAGCGCTTTAACGCTGGCATGCCACCCGGGCTCAGGCCATGCCCAACCGAAGTTTGACATTACAGGCTCCATTACCACGCACGCCACTGTGCGGTCGGCCAGAACCTCCTCAACACTGGCAAGATCGTTCCAGTTGAAGATCTTGGTGCCCATATCGACAGGCGTGAAATAAAGGCCCATATCGTGGTACCGGGAAATCACACCCGGCTCGGGCATCATTTTCTGTGTTTCATCGATGGTGCCGTGATAGGTAAAGTTGGGTATAGCGATATTCTGTCGTCCGGTGTGATGCCGGGCAATCGCAAAGGCATAGCGGTTAGCGTCTGAGGCCGAAAGCGCATGCATCCATTGAGGCAAACCAAACCGATCTGCCAGCAGTGCAGTAGCATCGTGCTGGTCTTCGGTGCCCATCATCGGTGAAATCCCGTCAACTAGCATGCGCCTTGCTGCAGCTTCTATTGCGGGGTTCTCGGGACCATGTCCGAACATGGCAGGAGTATCACCAAAATTAAAATCAACATATTCGTTCCCATCCACATCCCATAACTTTGCCCCCATGCATTTTTCAGCATAAAACAAGTGCGGGGTTTCCCAATCTTTCTGATAGGAACCAAAAACACCGAAGGGCATATGCTTTTTGCCCTTGTCCTGCATTTTTTTGCTGGTTTGGGTTTTGGCCATAAACTGGTCTAGTTGATCATTAGCCAGTTCCAGCAATTGCTCCTGTGGAATCACGCCGTCATGTTCGGGAAAAATCGTTGAGAAATCGGTGGCATTGACGTTAGGTGCCCATTTTCGAGCCTGGACCATATCCCATGGACGCTGAGACGCCATGGGACTGCTAACAGCCTGAGTAGAATGCATGTTGCCCTGAGCTGCAGTAGCAACATCTTCCGCCCTCATTACTTTTTCCGCTGCTAGCACGCCAACAGAACCTGAAGTGAGCTGTCCAGGCTCAGTGCCCTTTAGCTGATCATGCATTTTCTGATTGCCAACTTCTTTCATCAGGTCACCCGTCGCTATATTATAGATATTAATTTAGATATGCCGAGATTATAAGGCAGCATCACGGATTGACAAGCATTTTCTTATTATTTAATTAGTTTATTAACTGAATATATATGCAGAATAGTTATTATGAAGCGGAAACAAAATTGGTTCGATAGCCTATAGCTCTGCTAGACTGTTCTTCGATTCAAGCGGATAAGCAAGCTGAAAGTGACAAATAATCGAACTAACATTCTCGACTCCAAGACCTACAAATTCCGCCGACCAAGGCAAGCTCGTGGACGGGAAAAGTTTGAACACATACTCGATGCTGCCGATAGACTGGTCGCAGAGAGAGGTACCGCTGATGACCTCAGCCTCTACGACATCGCTAAAAAAGCGGATGTAGCCGCCGGCTCCGTCTATCATTTCTTTCCCAGCAATCACGCTGTACTAGTTGCGCTGATTGAACGCTACGATCGAAAATTTGAAGAGCTCGTCGAAGAGCCCATATTCGAGGAAGCGGCCCCGGACTGGAAAACCGTCATCTGGCTTCAGACAGAGCGATCCCGACATTATATGAACGCCACCCCTGGAGCCCTGATCATGATTCTTGGCTCTGGCCAAACCTGGGCAACACGCATCGCGGATGCCGAAGGCGATAGGAAAATTGCTGCCAGGATGCTCGAAGCGATTGCTTTTCATTTCAACGTGCCTGCAAGTCCGAATCCAGAAGAAATTTTATACACTGCCATTAAAATCCTGGAAGCATTGTGGGGAAACTCTTATCTACAGCATGGCCGGGTGACCGATCACTGTGCGGCTGAGACACATAGAGCAATGTGCGCTTACCTTGCCCTTTATTGGCCGCCCTATTTTGAGCACCGCGATACAGATAGCCAAACTACAAAGTGACGGTGAGCACTGTACCTCAACATCAGGGGCTCACGAATACCAGCATAAAGCGCAGCATTATCGGACTTATTTGGCCCTTAATAGCGTACTGTGCAGCCCCTGCCGCTCAAGACACTAACTCTCCTGAATCACAGACTTTCTCAGTACCGGACGGGAGGCACCGCTTTGACCTTGGATATTCGACTACCGATGCCTCAGAGGGCGAGTACAACATACTGCTACCCGGCTACTCGCTCGCTTTTGCCAATGGAATTCGATTTGGGATCGCCACCGCGTGGGCAGAATCTGTATTGACGGATGATCTATCAGAGGGCAGCGATAAGCGGGGACTAGGCGACACCTCCTTGCAACTACAATATGCACCGTCAGTAAACATTACCGCTAGCCCCTGGGTGCCTGACTCTATAGGTTTATCCGCAACCGTAGTAGCGCCAACCGGCGACCCCGACAAAGGCCTTGGAGGTGACAACTGGATACTCGACGTTGGGCTAGGATGGTTTTTCGAAACCGGAAGTAACCTTTGGCTTGCTCCAGCCGGCTTCTATGAAAATGCTGTGAAAGTAGGCTCCGATGGTATTGCAATGGAAGAGATCGGTTTGGGAATAGGACTGATTTGGCTCTTCGACAACGGCGTGTGGATCGGCTACACGCCAGAGCTTGTTTTTGATATGGAGGCCGATTCCTGGGCCGACGATCACAGCGTGATAATAGGCAAAATGTTTAGCAACGGATTCGGTTTGAGTCTTGAGTATGGCCGCAGGGACCGCCTTGATCCTATAGCCACCAGAGATGATTATGTGGGCGTGTTCAGTCTTTATTACCAGTTTGGCAATCCACCGTAGAGATAGAGTCGGCGCATCAGTCCTGCATGTACGTATTCACTGGCATCAAATTCTAGAACACCAGGAAGTGAGCTACCGCAGCTACAATCGGCAGGGTTACCAATGTGCGGACAACAAAGATAAGAAACAACTGCAGCAGATTCAGCGGGATATTGCTTTTAAGCACAAAAACGCCCATTTCCGACATATAAATCAACTGCACGATTGACGTCGCGATGATGACAAACCGGGTAAGTTCGCTCTCTATACCCGCGGCAATCACAGCCGGAAGAAACATCTCTGCGAAACCCACCACGAATGCTGGAGCTGCTTTTTCCGCTTCAGGTATTTGAAGCAATTCCAGCAGTGGCACATAGGGCAACGAGATCCATTGCATGATCGGTGTGTATTCAGCCATTACTAGCGCTGCAGTTGCAATAAACATCAAAGGCGGCATCAGCCCGAACCAAATATCAGTGACATTGGCCAGTGAAGATTTGAACCAGGAATACGCACCGGGGGCCAATGATGCCTTCTTCAAAGCGGCATCGAGGCTGCGGGCCATGAGAGGCTGATCGACATTTTCCTCGTCCAGCACCTGTTTGCCTGCGGGTGAATAATTATCCGGGATACGTGACAGAGGCGGCAACCGCGGGACGATTATGGCCGCCACTACACCGGCGAGAACCACCGTGAGGTAGTACTGAATAAACATGTGATCAAGTCTGGCGAATTCTGCCACGATGAGGCAAAAGGGCAGCGAAACGATAGAAAAGTTGGTCGAAATAACTGCCGCCTCTCTGGCGCTGTAGTAACCACGATCATATTGCTGTGCCGTCAGTAAAACACCCACCACTGAAGCCGACATCCAAGAAGCCATGCAGTCAATACTCGAACGCCCGGGCAGTCCAAACAGGAATTGAAATGGACGCCGCGCAAGGCTGCCAACCAACTCCATCACGCCATAATCGGTCAGCAAAGGCAGTAAAAATCCGGCAAAAAGAAAAATCGAAACAATAGGAATCGCCAGGTCGTAAAACACAATTTTACCGGTCTTGTCGCCATGCAACCATTGCGGACCAAGCTCGTAAAAAATACAAACCGCAATCACCGTCCCCGCAATGCGCAGAAGCAGCCAGGGCGTGGTCACATTGAAGCTGTGCCAGAAGTTAGATGGTCTGGAGCGCTTGTTCACACGCTTCCAAATCGTAACCCCGAGGCTGCCGATCAATGAAACCATTACGATTCCCAGCACAATTCCAGGCAATGCAGCACCGGCGAGATCCTTAAAACCGTCCGACAGCACCCCCATCGGGATGGTCCACTTGCCGTCGTACTCAACGGGGAGCAGGAAAAATACAATTCCCAGTAAAGACGGAACTATAAATTTTAGGTAGCTAGCAACCGAGTGATGACTATCGCTCATTGTCGCTCCCAGGGCACGCTATCACCCCTGGCTACGCTGAGAGGCTATTTTTTCAGCAAGCAAACAGAGCATCTCAAAAGCGATAGTGGCGCCGTTCAATGCGGTCATGCCACCGATATCAAAAGGAGGGGAAACCTCCACCATGTCACCCCCAATAATGTTGAGGCCGCTGAACTCTCGCAATATTCGTTGCGCCTCACGCATGGTAATGCCTCCCGGCTCCGGAGTTCCGGTGCCCGGAGCGTAGGCGGGATCAAGGCCATCGATATCAAATGTCAGATAGACTGGGCTGTCACCGACAACTCGACGCGCCTCGGCGGCCACCGCCTGCCAACCCCGGTCTTCAAATTCCTCAATGGTAATGACGCGCATACCTGCGTCACGAGAATAATCCAGGCCTTCGGTAACATTCTGGCCACCACGAATGCCAATTTGTATTGTCTTCAATGGATCGATAATGCCTGCATCAACCGCCAGCCTGAAAGGTGCTCCGTGGTGGAACTTTGACCCCATATATTCACCCCAGGTGTCGGTATGTGAGTCTATGTGGATTACCGCAATCGGCTGTTGATGTATTTTTGCCATTGACTTCAAGATAGGCCAGGTAATCGAGTGATCGCCACCGATTCCAAGCGGGATTACTCCTGCAGCATTTATCACATCATAGAAACGCTCTATATCAGTAATCGCTTCATCGAGAGTGAACATGTTACGAAATTGAACATCGCCGATGTCGGCGACCCTGGCCAATTCGTAGGGTTTAGTGCCAGTGGCGACGTTGATTGCGCGCATCACTGAGGACTCGTTACGCACCTCTCGTGGCCCATGACGCGCACCTGTGCGAAAGGTTAAGCCACCGTCGTAGGGAATACCTATAATTCCGATATCGACGGTATCAAGATCAGTCGTATAGGGTGCCCGCATAAAGGTCGGAATTTCGCTATGGCGAGCCGTTTTCATGGGGTCATAGTGCTCTCCCAAAATATTGGTCCGACGGTAAAAGTGCTCTATGTCAGTTTGGTCGCTCATTTCTTATTACCCTCGCACCGCGACTGACGGTAACTGTTGCTACCAATGGCGATCGATGCCTGAGATCACGACCATAAAAACAATTAGGTCTTCGGAACAATCGAAGCTATACTAAATATATATCTAAAACAAATCAATCTGTTTCGCAACCCTGGAGGTATACCCGTGAGAATGTCAGCGACAGCGCTTCTGAGAACAATCGCACTATCCACCGCTATGACGACGAGCGCCGCCAATGCAGAGGAGACGCCTGCTGATACGATCTATATCAATGGGAACATATATACGGTGAATGCAGAGCAACCCTGGGTTGAAGCTGTCGCTATCAGGGGTGGGGTGTTCATTGAGGTCAGCGACAACGAGTCGGTCGCAAAATTACGAGGGGCAAAAACCCGGGTTATCGACCTCGACAATCAATTTGCCATGCCAGGGATTATCGACACCCACATCCACCCGTCTCTGCTGATGGCAAAACGGAGCTATTGCGCCTTGCCAGGTACTTTTCACGAACCTAGCGAACGACAAATCATGGACGCCCTGGAGCAATGCATAGAAGATTATCCCGCTGACAAGCCCTGGTTCATCGCGCAGGGCTACACGACGCCAGCCATGTCCAGCGAGACCCTGACCCGCAAAGTGCTGGACACACTGATTCCTGACAGGCCTGCGTGGATAGAAGATGAGTCTGGGCATAACGCCTGGTTTAACACCAAAGCGATGGAACTCGCTGGCGTTGATAAGAGCTTTCAGGACACCCCTGAAGAGTTTTTCAGTCGCACAAATGATGGCGAACTCGCTGGTGTGGCCTTCGAAGGCGCCATGAATCCTTTTCTGGATGTATTGCCAGAGTTCAAGACCGAAGACCTCAAAGTCGCTTTCGCTCGCCTTCTGGACGAAGCCAACTCAAAAGGTATTACCAGCTTCGGTGACGCCTATGTTTTTGAAAACGATCTCCAGGCCTGGCACGAACTTAATACCGAAGACAAGATTAACGCCCATGCCGTTATGTACTTAAAAGGTAATCTTGGTACAGCAGAGCTCACACCAGTCAGCGACCTCTTGGGCTATTACGACAAGTATGACCTACCCGGGCATCCAGGGGTTAAATTGGGCATGGGTGGCGCAATCGAATCCTATTCCGAAGCTCTGGTAGACGGCTACCAGGACTCAACAAAATCTGCTCGTCCGATCATTGATGCGGATGCATTTGCCGCCTATATAAAGGAACTGGATGATGCAGGATTCCAGGTCAAGGTACACGCCATCGGCGACGGAACTGTAAGGGCGACCCTCGACGGCTATGAACAAGTCATCAAGGCCAGCGGCAGCAATAAACAAAGACACCATATTGATCACTGCAGCCTAGTCCATCCCGACGACTTCAAGCGGTTTGTCGAGCTAGATGTAACTTGCACTATCTGGCCCCCGCTAAACGCTCCGGTCGCCTACAACGTGAATTACATCAAGCCAGCGATCAAGCCGGAAACATGGAACAGGATGTATGCAAATAGAGATATGTACGACGCAGGCATCAAGCTCACCAATCATACCGACGCACCGGCTGCCGTGCTCTGGCCATGGTGGGGCATGGAAGCGGCGCTTACCCGAGGGTTTCCCGGACAGCCAGAAAAGGGGTCGATGCACAAGCAGCAAGCGTTAACTGTCAAGGAACTCATAGAAATTTACACTATCAACTCGGCCTGGTCCCTGCATCTTGAGAAAACGACAGGATCAATTGAAGTTGGAAAATCTGCAGATATGATCGTGCTGAATCACAATCTCTTTGAAATAGACCCAACGAGCGTCCATCAAACAAAAGTCAAAACAACGCTATTTGCAGGCAACGTTGTTTATCAGGCCGAGCCGGGGAAGGAATCAAAGTGAACACATGCGTGTTAAGGCTATCAAGGCTCAACCAGTGAGAAACTGGTTGCTTACCTGTGCAGTTGCATTATTGCTTGCGGCATGCGCCAGCACATCTACACACAAGTTAATACACACGGCCAAAGACCCCGAATGGGCAGGAGAGCCATTCGCGCGGATTCTGGTCGTCGGGCTAAGTGAACTTAAATATCGCATACCATTTGAAGATACTTTCTCAGCTGAGCTCAGAAGGCGCGGGTTTGATGTGATCGCCAGTTATCGCAGCATGCCGGACGCCGCGGCTCTGGATAGTCCCGAAGAAGTTGAGGACATTTTGACTACAACCGGCGCAGATGCAGTATTGACCGTGAGTGCTAAAGGCTTCAGAGAGGCAAACGATGAAGCCTGGGGTACAGCGTCTTCTATTGCCTGGTATCTTATTGATGACCCTTTTTTACGCAGAGACGTACGCAGGGTTATAGGCGCGGGGGCAGCAGTAGATAACCTCAACGCCGCGCATTATGGGGTGGAGGCTGAACTCTGGAACGCTGCTAACCATTGGAGTGTCTGGGTAGGGAGAACTGACACCTATGATGCAGGTGAACTGCAGGAAGTGCTCTCTACTTATGCTGATCTTGTTGTTGACGAATTGAGCAAGAACAAGCTGATCAAGTCGTCCCTGTGAAGTCTATGTCCAAAACAGACTCTAGATTTCACCGAGACTAATGACTAACCTGTTGGACAACTACTGCACTGTGCAAAGGATGATGGTCATGAACATAACCACACTAATGAAGTTTCTAATCACCGCATCACTGGCTTTTATGATTGGTTGTGCCACCGAGCACCAGGCCACCGGCAGCACGGTCTCCAAAAGTGTTCCCAAAATCAGATCTATCGCAGTATTTTTCGTGATCGAAGACGTCGCGCAGCGAGCAGTATGGGAGGATACCTTCGCATCTGTGTTGGCAATAGAGGGCATCGCCGCGGCAACAACCTATACGCACTTGCCTGACATTGAGTCCTTGAAAAACGACAATGCGATTCTGGATATGTACCAGCATACTGGCGCCAACAGTGGATTGACCATAGAAGTCATAACACCACGAAGCGAAGCCGCCATGGGAACAGGGTCTGCCATGGGAGCGCTCTGGTGGGCCTCCCTGATACTAGACGAGCCAGAGCTTCGCAGAGCCGCGGCCTGGGGAAGTCTCGCGGCCTATAACGCTGGCGGCAAATACCAGCTTCGTTTGAGTCTTTGGGACGCGGAATCCGCTGATCTTATCTGGAGCATGGATACCAAGTCCTTCAGCAACGACAGTGACGTCAAAGACTCATCAATACTGGCGGAAAGGACAATCAAGGAATTACGCGCAAAGGGCCTGATTTATTAGGCGGCGACATTTTCAGCTATCCTTTCCGTGATTTCCTCAAGATGAGAGGTGCGCTTTCTCCCCTCGTACAATGTCGATAGTGTCGTGGTAGAACAATATACTTCCGGCAAAATGCTGGTTGCGTCATTCGACACATTGAAGTGCTCGGTGGCATCAGGGCCATAGCCACCGAATTTCACGTGCCCTAACTGAGCGGCATCCTTGAGGGATTCCCTGCTTTTACCCATCGTCTACCTCTTGCCTGATGCGCAGCAACCCTCAGAAGCAGCGCTAATTACTTTGCGTAACTGTAGATCAAGCGAACCTCTATATCACTAATATTCGGTATCGTCGGCATTATTTCAAACTTAGCGCTACTTATTCGCTTTATTTTCGAATTTATTTGGATATAGGCATCCTATCTTTGACGAGCGCGTATTCTACCCTTCTGCTTTTACTGGCTTTTTATCCTACCTGTTCGACAGTCTCACAGGTGCTAATTCGGAGAATGCGAGCAGCGCGCCTATAGTTGACCTCGTCAACAAGGCAACCCGATTAACGAGGCGAACACCATGCAACAATATTCCTGCAGCTTGATCAACGGATATCCAATCGCCAATATTCGCGGCAGAAATTTCTTAGTCGACACCGGCTTGCCATTCACCGTCGCGGACCGGCCAATGCTAATCGAAGGCAAACGCTTTGAAGTCGCCCCCGAGGTAATGGGGATAACAGCGCGCCAGATGAGCTCCAGTATTGGATTCCCTGTCGACGGAATATTGGGGGCCAATGTCACTGATGAATTTGTGCTGACAATCAAGCCCCTGCAGCACCAGCTAGGTTTTGACCAATACCTGGACGCGTTCCCCGTGAAAATGGAGATCGAGAATTTGGGTGGCACTGCGATTATGAAACAGACCATTGCGGGCAAGCGTATTAAGGCCTTTCTGAACCTGGGTACACGTCTGTCCTATATCAGTCCGGCAATGATTGAAGGTCTTGAGCCAATCGGCCTCCAAAGCGATGTTTTGGGTATGGTCGGCGAAATTGAGACCGAAGTTTATGAGCTTCCGATCAGTATTGGTAGGGATACACACAGCTTCCACTTTGGTGTCATTCCAACCTCAATACAGCACATGGCAGATATGGCAAATGTGCAAGCATCAATTGGATGTGAACTGTTGCAGCACTACGCCCTCGCCCTGTCTATGGATGAGGGCATGCTGATGCTGGACCCACTGCGACCGAAATTCATCTCGCTACCAGCCCTCCCCAGATAGAGAGAAGGCACTCCCGCAAGTGTCTCTTAATGAGAGTTTACAGCTAGAACCCGTAGCCTAACGCGATACCAAAATAGGTCGTATTACTGGCATCCTCAATGGTGTCGTAAGACAGGATGGGGCCGACTGACCAATTGGAAAAGTGCCAGTTGTAGGCTAGCGTCGTCCGCAGCAGCAGAAGATGCTGGTCTTTCTTAATTTTGTATTCAACTCCGGGGCCAGCACTGAGACTAAAGCCATTTTCCCATTGCTTGCCGAAAAGAACGCCGACCGCTTGTAGGTCATAGTCACCCCGCACATCCTCAAGAAAAGCGCCTACAGTGAAGCCATTTGCAAAGCCGTATAAGTAATCAACTCCGGTGTAAACTGACTCCTCATCGCCATGCCATGAGTAGCCGGTCGCAACCGCCACATGATGCGGGTGATGGTTGTTTTCTGCGCCATAACCGCCGTGGCTAATCACCACCAGTAACAGCAGAATATTAAGCTTTCGTCCTTGCACAACTAACTCCTTTCTTTGTCATGTACGCTGCCATTAGAGTTCGGCTTGAAGCGCCTTCTCTTTAACTAACCTCGCTTAAATACCACTTCTCCGCCGACCACTGTCATCTCAACCTGCGTGCTCTTTAATTCTTGTATCGGTATGCTAAATATCTCCCGATCAATTACAATGAAATCCGCAAGTTTACCCGCCTCAATAGACCCCACCTTCTCCGGCCAATCAAAGCCCAGGCATTCTGCACCGCCCTGAGTAAAACCCCAGACAGCTTGTTCCAACGTAATCGCCTGGTCGGGATTCAGGGCGCCATAGTCGGGGTCGTCGGGGTTACGCCGGGTTACGAATCCCTGCATCTGAAAGAAACCGTTAAGCTGCGGCTCCAGTGAAGCAGGCCAGTCACTGCCGAAGCTATAGGGTACGCCTGCCTCCACTGCCGCCTTCACATTGAGCCACTGCTGGTAGCGTTCCTCTCCAATTCCGCCTACGAAATACTCTTTTATAGCCGGGTGTGGATACTGCAGCGTCATGAAATCCATGCAGACGTCAGAAATCCCGGCCAGCCGTTGAATCTCCGCAGGACGCGTCATGAAAGAATGTGAAAAATGCAGCGGCGCACCATTGTCGCCATTGCGCTTACGGACCTCTTCAAATGCATTGACTAACTCCACGCTGGAGCCGTCGCCAAAGACATGGACGATCAGGCCCAGGCCCATGCTGTTAATGCGCGTAAAGTCATCCAGGTAGGTTTCGTAGGGGAAGCTCAGCGAGCCTTTGTCGCCGGGCCTATCCGAATAGTCTTCCAGCAGCAGCGTCGAGTGGCTGCCGGAACTGCCATCCACATACATTTTCACATAGCGCGGGTACACTCGACTAGACTCAAAGTCCTGCCAACGCCCCGCAACCTCGAACGCCTGCTCGGGACTCATGGCACCATTGTGCGCGCGAAGGAACCAACTGGGAAACAGGCGCATGTTGAGATCACCGGACTCATCCAGAATATTCGCTGCTTGTACCCAGGTAATTTCTCCCTCGGCCAATTTTATCGATGTGAACCCCTGTTCGGAAAAAGGCACGAGCGTCGATTCCAGGTGTGGGGCAATACGCGCCGCGTCCGTCGCTCCCAGAGCCTGTTCAACCAGAGACATTGCGTACTCACGAATAGTGCCTGTCGGCTCATTGGTCTGGGGATCGACATCCCAGATATAGCGGTTGTCCTGCTCGCTCTCAGCGGTGATACCAATCAGTTCCAGGGTTTTCGAATTAACCCAGGCGTCGTGTCCGGTCTGGCTGTAAAGATAGACAGGCCGGTCCGGCACGATGGCATCCAACACCTCTTTACGCGGACTGTTGTCATCAAACACGCCGAGGTTCCACGCCTCTCCGCGAATGTAGGGCAGATCGGGATTCTCTTCGGCGAAGGCCTTGATTTCATCCACTATCGCTTCAGCATCGTTCGGATTCTGAAGATACAGGTTCGCCTTGCCCATGGAGGCACCCGTGGCGTGGTTATGCGTATCAATGAGCCCCGGCAAAACCATTTGGCCATCTAGATCGACGATAGTTGTGGCTTCACCCGCGAGGGCCTGAACGTCGGCATTAGATCCGACCAACATGAACATGCCATTTCTGATGGCCATTGCCTGTGCCCAGGGCTGAGCCTCGTTTACCGTATAGACCTTGCCGTTGGTGTAGATGACATCGGCCGCCACCTCTGCCGCTATCGGCACCGCAGCATCGGTTAGCGCACTGGCTGCATTGCCCTCCTCCCTGGCAGAACAGGCAAGTAGCAGCGCAGAACTAAGCAGTAGAAAAGAACGCAAATATTGACTCATTAACCACACTCCATGAGCGACGAACCCGTCGCTATCCTCAGTTTTTAGCCTCTTAAAACAGCTGCGCAGAACCTTGTTTAGTTATCTACAATTAAACGCCAGTAGCGTTTACCACCGCTTATTATGGGCTCCAGGCCTTGTCGCCGGCTGGCGGGGAGACCTTCATTAAGCAGACTGGCGAGATCTCCCGCGACCGTCTCGCTTTCCTCAAAATAGGAATGGCCCAGGATGCTGCGGTTGGCCAGTGTCACGTCAACTGTCTCAATACCGTCAATCAGCAGGGCGCCCTCGCTGGAATCACCGGCCCGGCGATAACCATGCACACGATAGGCGGTCTGCAGGGCGTTGTCATTGGCAGAGGTATAGAGTGTTACCTGCAAGCCGGCGTCCACCAGTGCCGGGGCCATGTCGCGACGGAATATTTCCTGATCTATATCGGGGGCAAGCAACACAAATTGCCCGACCCGGGCAAGGTCCAAACCCGCCGGCAGTAAGTTGTGCAAGGTGACGTTTACCAGCCCGCGCCCTCCCATGCTGTGCCCCACCAGATGGACGGTTTTCGCACCGGATTTGGTGAGAACGCCCTCAAGAAAGTAAGCAAAGTCTCGTTGTGCCCAATTGATATTGGTTTCATCTACCGTATATAGAGCCGGGTTGTTGGTAGAAGGCCAGCTCCATACGATGGGCACACCCTTGAAATTCGTATCATCAGCAAATTCTGCCACTTGCCGCGAAACCTGCCTGAACGAGCGCAGGAAACCGTGAACAAACACCAGGGCTGTAGGTTCGGGCGCTGCCTCAAGGGCAGACTTCAGTTCTTGCAGAAATTGCTCTCTCGGCATGGGATCTACAACCTCCACGCGAGTTTTAAGATCCTCGCCAACCCCACCAATGCGGGCAATACCGTATTCAAGCTCTCCGCGAGTTTCTCCATAGAATTTGTTCGGTGTGCCATCCTCCCGCCTATTACGATCAGTGCCGTAGTAAACAGCAGTTTCGATAGAATTGTACTCCTCGGGGGAGCGGGGCTCGCTGCTACATGAAGTCAGCACAGATAGCAGGAAGCAGCTTGCCGCGAGAATCAAGGGTGATCGCATACTGATGGAAATCCGTCATGGTCAATAGGTGAAATCCGCTATTTGCCAAAAGCCTGTCAAACATAGCGACGAAGTTTCTATAAGCCGCGTGTTTGGCAACAATGCTTGCGTTTCCGGTCATGGGCGCAGCAAGTACAACGGCATGCTCTGCATCATGCCAATCCCCTCAGGCTAAACCCATCGGACCTAATCTAGTCTGGACGACCCCGCAGAAACGCCGATGATGCCGGATAAGTCAGAAAAATTTAAAGCATCACTTAAGCACTAGTCAAACTCTATTTAATTTTTTAATCAATATCTCTAGGGTAAACCTTGTCATATCGCGCATTACACTCTAATATTCTCTTTTTATCAAATATATATTTATATTGAAGATGCCAATAATGAAACGTCCTTCCAGGTCTATCGCCGGGGCAGCAATAATGGGCGCTGTTATCAGTGCTTCGGGCTCGGTCAATGCAGACAGCGGATTTTATATAGGCGCAAATGTGGGCTATGGCGATCAAGAAAATAAAATTGTCAGGGAATCTCAAAGTACCGAATCACTGTCTTTAAAAGCCGGATACGATTTCAGTGACTATATCGGAGTGGAAGTACGCTACGGCGGCGTCGGGTCCCGCTCCAGCGAGATAGACCTTGATAACTTCACATCACTCTATGCCAAGCCGCAGTACCTTTTTACCGAATCATTAAGTATCTACGGCCTCGCGGGAGTATCTCGAACCCCTGTCACTCTTTACAACGGCTCCGCTGATGAGAAAGAGACTCTTAACAGCTTTAGCTACGGACTGGGTTTGGGATGGATGCTTGGGGATCACGCACGCCTGATTGGGGAATATGCTCGCATATCCTCTGATGACGATTTTACCTTAGATGCATTTAGCCTGGGCTTCGACTGGCGCTTCTAGATTTATTGGCATCATGAAGTCCATGTCAAGTTTGTGTTTGTTGTGATCGGCTGGAAGCTGGGTTTCCTGCTGATCGGGACGCCACCCAAAAAGGGTGCGCCTTTCGTTATATTGAACCTTTGAGTTCGTTTGGCAGGAGTAACCCGTAATGCGCAAAAATATTTTTTCAACCTTGCTCACTCTTATCGCCGTGACGCTTTTATCCAACAGCACCGTTGCATTGGAAACCGATGAAGATGTGCGCTTCGTTCGCGAGGGAGTCGATTACACCCAATACGAAAAATTCCTAATTCAGCCCCTGGAAATATCCAGGACCCGTCTGGTCCCGCCGCCGTGGATGGAGGGCAAGGCCGGCCAACCACGTCCTTGGCATATCAGTCAAAAGAATGCCCTGTTCCTACAGGAACAATACCACGCCTCCATGAAGAGGCAGCTTGAAGGCAAGGGAGGCTATCAACTTGCCGATGAACCCGCCTCAGATACCCTTGAAGTGGAGGTCGAGATCATAAGCCTGACGCCCTGGGCAGATCCTAAGGACGAAGTCACCACCAAGGGCAGCGGGGAGATGCACATCAGGGCTGAGGTACGCGACTCCAGAAGTGGTGAAATCCTTGTGATTATTGAGGGAAGCATGCCTGTTGGAGAGGATTACCACGAAAACACACAGTTCTCTGTCGATCAGGATGTAGAAGAGTTGTTTGAGTCCTGGGGTGAATACCTTCGACTTGCACTCAACGAAGCGAAAGTTAAAAAGTAGTCAGGCTGGCGTTACATTGGCGAAAACACAGCTTTACAGTTAGCGTATATCGCTTAAAAACAGAATGGGGCTAATATGAAACACCTACACACATCGATACTTTGTTGCATCTTCATCGCTATTTTAAGCAATGCTGCCTATGTCTTCGCTGAATCGGCGCCGATTGTCGGCAAGGTAAAGACTTATCCAGGCCAGACCATGCGATATGTTCAGGTGAGCGCCAGCCTGAGCGTGACTTCAATGAAGTGGAAAATCACCGCTGATTTTGGTCAACCGATTACTTTAAGTCTGAAAAACAAAGATCTCATCCGGGACGAAAAAGGTAATACCATAAAGTTCGACTCGCCAATCGATGCGCTTCATTTTCTCAATGCGAGAGGTTGGGAATTAGTCACCGCCAAAGGTGGCTTCGATAACTTTAGTGCTGTGATGCAAAAACCTGTAATGCCAAAGTGAACATCAGATGGTTACTTTCGACTTGAGAAAATGACTCATGCAGCCCTCCTTCACAATAATGAGCAAGATGCTCCAGCCCACCTACCTTATGGCGGCACTTCACTGCGCTCCCTAGAATCTTGTCTTTCAGCTGGAAAAATTTTCGCAGGTTCGACGTTTAGGCTAAAGAAGAGAATCTGTAATGAAGAACAGCTTTGAAGAATTTCTCCGACTAATAATTCTGTCTCTTTGTATTGGCGCAGTCGCGAGCAAAGCATCTACCGAGGCGCAAGCTGTATCCCCAGAAGCTGATATCAAAATAAATAGTCACTCAGAGGCAACAAATGCCGATAATGATAGGCTGATATCTGCAGCAATCATTGACCCAGTAAGTCTGGCTCTGGATCAGAACTTAGCACAACACACTAATGTGGGATTCGAAGCTAAAGATGCAGAGGGAGACGACAGCCCTTACATGATTCTGCCCATACCGAGCTACGAATCTGGCTTCGGTTTTGGTCTGGATGTGGCTGCGCTGGCTTTCTTGATGCCGGACAAAGATAATTCGGAGGCACCGCCATCCCAAGTCGGGCTCATGGCCTCCTACGCAGAAAACGAGACTTGGTCAGCGGGGGCTGTTGGAACGCTTCATCTACTCAATGACGACCTCCGTATTGATACCGCGCTCATTTACTTTGACATGAATTATCGCTTCTGGGGCACGGGAGGGGAAAGTGGAGATGATAGTGAATACATCGATATCAATCAGAAGGCACCGCTTGTCCACGCAAATGCCAAATACCAGATATTCCCAAAAACATACCTGGGGCTTGGCTTATTCGCTTCAGAGATTGATTCCACCTACAAGCTCCGAGGCTTAGATTTACCGCCCGAGCTTGAGGAAATAGAAGAGAAAAACTCACTAGTCGCGCTGGAAATTCCATTTCAATACGACACACGAAGTAATCAGCAGTATCCCCGAGATGGCTGGCTGGCAGATGCTAGTGCAATGATTTACGACGATGCGCTGGGAAGCGATGTCGACACTGAAACCGTGATGCTAGGCGTGAATAAATATATTACCGTGCGGGATCGGGATGTCCTGGCTTTTCGAGGCATGACTAACTACACAGGTAAAGGCGCACCGTTTTACCTGCAAGCCTCTATCGGAGGTAGAGAGGATATTCGTGGTTATGAGTATGGTCGCTATACGGATCGTATGTCCTACTCCTTGCAAGCAGAATATCGGTGGCAGGTAAGCGATGAATGGATTCTTACCGGTTTCTTGGGCGCAGCGGAAGTTGCAAATCAGTACGATCAATTTTTCAAAAATGTATTGCCTGCAGGAGGTATTGGCCTGCGCTACCAACTAAAGGAAATGTTTGACATGACCATCGCCGTAGACGTTGCCGTAGGCAAGCATGACACGCACTTCTACTTTGCAATAGGTGAGGCATTCTGAAAACGTGAAGCTCTATCGAGTTATTCTAAGATAATAACTTCTTCAAATCGGCTCAGACATCAAATCTTGGCTAATTTTAGAGTCAGGTCGGCAGATTAACGTTACTGGTGTCTGAGAACAAGTGAGTGAACAGGATACTAGTGTATGAAATTTTTTATTGAGCGTCCGAATCTGGCCATTGTAATCTCTGTACTGATCACGTTGGCAGGATTGATCTCAGTATCAGCACTTCCGGTCGGTCGATACCCCAATGTAGCGCCCCCAACCGTTGAGGTGCTGGCATTTATGCAAGGTGCAAATGCCGAAATCGTTTCCAAAGTCATCGCACCGGAAATTGAAAAGCAGGTTAACGGCGTCGAGGGCATGGACTACATGAAGTCTACCTCCGCTTCGGATGGTAGCTACACCCTAGAGATTGTGTTCGGACTCGATGTCGATGTGGACAAGGCAGTCACCCTTGTACAAAACAGGGTCAACAAGAGTGTACCAGAGCTGCCTGAAGCTGTGCGTGTACAAGGTATTACCGTTGAGAAGGTCTCCAGCGGCATGGTCCTGGGCCTGTCGGTTTTCGATCAAAACGATAAGCACAGTGACATAGACATCAGTGGATTTTCTGGCGGCCCCCTTAAAGAGGCGTTGCAGCGAGTTCCTGGCGTCTCCAAGGTCGATATCATGGGCGAAAAGCGCTATTCAATGCGCATCTGGGTCGACCCGAAAAAAATGGCCCGCTACAAAGTCAACATAACGGATATTGAGCAGGCAGTGCGCGAACAAAACCAGATTCTGCCAGCGGGTCGCGTGATCGGCGATGACCTGGAATTCACACTCACTGTTAAGCCCGGCCTGGAGACTACAAAAGACTTCGAAGAAATTCTAATACGGGCTGAGCCCCAGACCCGCCCGGTGCAACTCAAGGATGTTGGACGTGTAGAGCTAGGCGCCGAAACCTATATCGCTAATGCCTACACCGACAACAAAGACGGTACCATCATCTTCATTTACCGGGCCCCCGACGCCAACGCTATGGAGGTGGGCGCAGGAGTCAAACAGGTTCTCGACCAGATCGACACTCCGGATGGAATGGAGATCAGCCTTGTATACGACACAACCTCGTTTATCTCTGCTGCCCTGGCGAATGTGATAGAAACCCTTATCTTGGCGGTGCTAATCGTTTCGTTAGTCACCCTGCTATTCATGCAAAGCTGGCGGACCACCCTAATCACTATCTGCACCATACCCGTTTCCCTGATTGGTACCTTCGCGCTGTTCCTGGCACTGGACATCTCCATTAACATTATCTCAATGTTCGGCCTTGTGCTGGCCATCGGCATCGTAGTGGACGCGGCCATCATCGTGGTGGAGAACGTGGAGCGAGTTTTGCACGAACACCCCGACAAACCCATTAAAGATGCGGTTGAAACAGCATCAGGCCAGGTTGTGGGCCCCATCATTGCTTCCGCGGTGGTGCTACTCGCCGTATTCGCCCCAACTATTTTTATGGGCGGCCTTACCGGGGTTATTTACAGCGAATTTGGCATCGTGCTCAGCGGCGCGGTGCTGGTGTCCACCGCGGTGGCTCTGTCACTGACACCAGCCATGGCTGTCATGCTCATGCGGCGCGAGAAAAAAGGCCCTTTGGGTCGCATGCTGGAAGGCGGCATAGCCGGCGGCATCCGAGGCTTCGCCGGAATAGCCCACTGTCTGGTTAAGGTGCCCGTAAGCGGTGTCATTGTGCTGGCGGTCGTGTGCTACGGCATTTATCATTTTGGCAACCGCATACCCAGCGGACTCATACCCAACGAAGATACCAGCGCTGCTTTCGTCGCCGCCAATTTCGAACCAGGTACCTCGTTAGCAGTCACCGACCGAGTAACCCGCGAAATCGTTGAGGAGTTGAAACAAATCGAGGGAGTCAACAGCGTTGTATCGGCAGCCGGCGTCAACCTGATTACCAATGCCTCTGAAATGTCCGCCAATATGATGCTGCTGTCGCTGACACCCATGGAAGAAAGAGAAATAACCGATGATAGCGTCATACGAATTGCTAACGAGGTTTTGGGGCGACACGATGAACTTGAGGGGTTCGCCTTCAAACCTCCGCCCATTCCTGAACTTGGCCTCGTGGATGGTATCGACTTGGTGCTCAAGGACCTAAATGGTGTAACTCCCATTGAGCTGCACGAGGTCGCCAGTGCTTTCATAGACGACGCCAATGCCAGCGAAGCAATCGCTCTGGCGAGCACTCAGTATGCAGTCAACAAACCTGCCATTTTTCTGGACCTTGATCGGCTGAAATCCAAGCAATATGGCGTTGACATCGATACGGCTGTGAACGCGCTGCAGAGCTACGCCGGCGGCAGCTTCATCAACAACTTTAATCTGGGTGGCCGTAACTATCGGGTTATGATCCAGAATGAGCGCTCACTAACTAAGAAACTCGAGGACATCGCCAATATCGAACTCTCTTACCAGACTGGAGTCAGCTTTCGTTTTGGCGACCTGTTCAAGGCTGAACGCACTCTGGCACCCTCCTTCATCACTCGCTACAACGCACAGCAGGCGGTCTCTCTCAATGTATTCCCCAACGTGAGTTCTGGCGATGCAATCGCTGCGCTCAACGCGATTAAACTACCAAAAGGATTTGCGATCGAATACTCGGGCATGACCCGGCAGGAAGTCGCGGCGGGTAATGCGGCGGCCATTGCCTTTGGCATGGCCTTGCTAATTACCTTTTTAGTACTAGTAGGCCAGTACGAAAGCTGGTCCATCCCGACCGTGATAATGCTCACCGTGCCTACCGCCATTATCGGCATCGTCTGGGGAGTCATGGCGCTGGGCGGCACCATCAATATCATGACACAGATCGCCGCTATTCTGCTGGTCGGCATGTGCGTGCGCAACGCCATACTAATTGTAGAATTCGCCAAAGACCTGCGAGAAAACAAAAAGATGTCTATTACTGACGCCGCGGTAGAAGCAGTGCGTCTCAGGGCACGCGCTGTCGCCATGACCGCGCTGAGCTTCGCCTTGGGAGTCTTGCCTTTGATGCTGGCCAATGGGACCGGCATGGGCGGCCAACTGGCGATCGGTTACGCAAGCTTTGGAGGGATTTTGACAGCGACTATCATCGGCTGCCTGCTTGCGCCTGTCTTATACGTCATCATTCAAGGCGTTCGCGAAAAACTGGCTCGCAAGCCGAGCAGCCAATAATTTTCTGATCATACTGCACAAAGAAAAAAGCTACCTGATCCGTACTCAACTTTTCCCCTGCAACTTGAGGGTGCAAGCGATGACAATCGCTATTAAAAAATCCTACGGTGCTCCCCAGTGGATAAAAAAATTCCGGTTACCATTGTTCATGTTAGTTCAGCTTTAATCGAACGAGAGCGGTTTCCCGCACAGAAGGAACACCCCCACATCAGTGAGCAGCAACATACCGATGGCCAATAGCATCCAGGGCATCAGCATATCTGCGCCTCTTGCCATCAAGGCATTCACTCTCTGCAACCCTGGCTGGGCCCGGTCGCCGACCAAAAACACCGACAGGGGCACCGCAGCAAAAGGCAGCGCATAAGCAAAGTTATATGCTGATAACACAACAACTGCAGATGAAACACTCAGATCAGCATCAACTATCTGGCTAATCACGGCAAAGTAAGGCAATGCGAAGGGGGCACCGATGATATTAATTATTACGCCAAAGGCCAGGCACTTAAATGGAGTCAGTTCACCCTCGGGGTTGCGTTCTTCGCTGACGCTGCCGTCGCGGCTGGCGAATGCCCCGTATAGGCACGCCAAGCCGAGCAGGAATTCGAGCAGGAAGTCCATTGGTTCAGGATTGGCCAGTCGCTTCCCCAAGGCCTCAAGGCCAACAGAAATCAACAGACCGACAACCACGTAAGCCAGGGTATGACCCAGCAACAAAGATCCACTGTTGGCAATAGGGCGCGAACTGCCAGCGGCATAAATCAGGGCCGCAAGCAGTACCGGGTTGAGTATGTCGATCAGCAAGAGTGGGACAAGTATGGCGAGCAGTTCTGTCATTTCGGCCTGCGGTGGGTATTGGTGAACCATCGAGGAGCGGGATGAATATCGCGATAGAAAACAGGGCCAAAAAATGGAAGCACAAACCTGAAATCAAATCGGCCGATTCATAGCGACCGGGTCCCGTAGAAAAATCTAACTCTCTGTATTTAATATAAAAATACCTTACCTATTCTACAACATCAAGGGTGCTAATTAACCGATTTTCGGCGGCTAACGTAAAGTTCTCCCTGTCAACAAAACAACCCCGGAAAATATTGAGGAGAACATCATGAAACCAATAATCGCAGGATTTGCTTTAGTACTCGGCGCTATCGTGTCACCCGCATCACTAGCCGCAAAGGAGCCGGTAAAAGCCCCAGCCGAAGGACTGGTGGAAGTAGAAAAGGGGGCCTTCCAGCGCACCTGGGTTAATCCGGACTTTGACTTTCAGGCATACAACAAACTGGTCATAGCTCCAAACGGCCAGGTGGACTACCGCGACGTCGGTCCGGCGAAAAACAGCCGCAGCTCAGCGCTACGCTCCAATGGTCAGAAGTTTGGCATCAACGACACAGACCGCGATCGATTTGAGCGATTCACCAGTGAGTCATTCAGCAAGCAACTCGCCCGGAGCAAAAAGTTTGAACTGGTCGATCTTGCAGCCGAGGAAAAAATCGAGCCTGGAACCCTGATCGTGCGCGGTCATGTGCTCGACGTGGTATCTAACGTCGCCCCGCCGGTCGCAGGCTCCGGCTACGTGCTTAGCAACATGGTGGGCGAAGCCGCCGTGGTGCTCGAAATTATAGATCCGGTGAGTGGAAAGACCGTCGCCTATGCAGCCGAGCGCAGCGTAATCCAGCGTCGAGGCAATAGCAGTATCGATACAATGATGGAGTCAAACTCGGTAACTGCATTCGCAGAAGTAAAACGCTGGGCTGGAAGGATCGGAAGCCGACTGGCGAAAGAATTGGACGCGTCACACGCGGTTTAGCCTTAAGACATGACTTGAGAAGTAAGCGATAAACCTGACCGCACTAAAGACCGAGCTTTATGCTCGGCTTTTTTGTACCCGGTAAAATGATTCCCTGCGTAATTTCTGCTCGCAAGTGCGTTGCACAGACTATACTTCGCGTTCTGAACTTCAAGAATTGAAGAGGATATAACGTGGCCGAGCCAACTAAATTCAACGTTCTCATCGTCGGCGGCGGGACCGCCGGCATCACCGTCGCTTCCAGTCTGGTCAAACGTCAGGGCAGTCGCAAGCTCAGCATTGCTGTGATCGAGCCCCAGGATAATCACTATTACCAGCCTGCATTCACACTGGTGGGAGCCGGCGCTTACAGCCTCGACAAAACACGCAGGCGAGAAGACAAACTTGTGCCCAGCGGCGTTGAATGGATCAAGAGCAAGGCAGCGACTTTCGATCCTGAGAACAACGGCATCACCCTGGATACTGGAGAGGCCCTGGAATACGACTACCTGGTTATGTGTCCTGGTCTTTGTCTCGATTGGGACAAAATTGAGGGAGCGGCAGAGGCGCTAGGCTCCAACGGGGTGTGCAGCAACTACGATCCCCGGTATACCGAATATAGCTGGCAATGCCTACAGAAGCTTGAACCCGGTAGCAAAGCATTGTTTACCCAGGCACCTTTGCCCTTCAAATGTCCGGGTGCGCCGCAAAAAATGGCCTACCTGTCAGCGGATTATCTTCGCAAAAAGGGCATTGGCGCTGACTGTGATTTGCATTTTCTTACCCATGCACCCGGGATGTTTGCGGTGCCCCTGTTTGCCAAAGAACTGGTTAAGGTGGCAGCAAGGCATAACATCAATTTGCATTTTGAGCATAACCTGGTCGCCATCGACGCAGAGAATCGCAGGGCAAGCTTCGAAGTCGTGGGAGGCGAAAACGCCGGATCCCGCCTGGACATGGAATTCGACATGCTGCATGCCACACCACCGCAATCACCCCCAACTGAAATCAAGAACAGCCCGCTGGCTAATGAAGCGGGCTTCATTGATCTCGACCAGGGCACAATGCGCCACACCCAATTTGGAAATGTGTTTGGCCTGGGAGACGCCGGCTCCACACCGAATTCAAAGACCGCGGCGGCGGTCCGTAAACAATCGCCGGTAGTGGTCAAAAACCTTCTCAAAGTCATGGATGGCGAGAGCTTGGAAGATTCCTACGACGGTTATGCCTCCTGCCCGTTGACTACTGCTTACGGTAAAGTCCTGATGGCCGAATTCTGCTACGGCGGCAAAGTGACGCCAACATTCCCCCTGGACCCGCGCAAGGAGCGTTGGAGTTACTGGTGGATTAAGGCCACGGGTCTCCCGTTCTTTTACTGGCACTACATGCTAAAAGGACGGGAGTGGTTCCTGGAACATAACGTGGATTTCGTTGACCCGACGCAATAGTCACTCTCGTTTTACGGATCACCAATTTCCGCAGATCTTGCGTCCGCTTCCAATGTGGCGACATTACTGCCAGTAAGCGACTCAAGAAAAGCCAGTAGTTCAGCTACCTGCTTACTCGAAAGTTGCAACGGCCTGATCCTGGCATCAAGCCCGGTATGGGGCTCACCGCCGCGGTTGTACCAACTGATCACAGAATCGAGGTCGGGAAAAGATCCATCGTGCATATAAGGTGCTGTGATTGCCACATTGCGCAGGGTGGGCACGCGATACAACCACCTGTCTTCACTGCGCCCTGTAGCCTCGTAGCGACCGAGGTCATTGGCCTTGGCAGTTTCGAAGCTGACTTGCGGAACCACACTGACACCGGGTGCAAGGCGCACTGGTTTCGGCGCTGCTTTCTTACCCATTGAGCGCGCATAGCCAATCCCGGTGTCGTAGAACTGGTCGTTGGTAAAATGGGCGTGGTCATTCGCAACCGTGTGACAGGTTACACAGCCTGCATTCTGGAACACCTGCCAGCCACTGCGCGCTGCCGCGGACAGCGTGCCTTCCTCGCCGAAATGCCAGCGATCGAAAGGAGAATCGCCAGAGACTAATGCGCGCTGGTAACTGGCCAGTGCCATGCCAACAGTTTCGACAGTCAGGCCCTGTTGAAAGGCCGCCTCAAACAGTCCCCGGTAATCCTCAGCACTGCCAATAGTGTCGAGGACGAAGCTGATCGAAGGATTCGCCATCTCGTTGTGTAGCAGCAACGGTTGCCAGACCTGATTCTCCAGACTGCGCTCGCGGCCGTCGTGAAACAGCACTTCGCGGTAGCCAACATTATAAAGCGCCGGCGCATTGCGCTTCACGAAGCGGCCCTCCAGACCTACCGGGGTGCGCAGTTCACGCTGGGTGAATGCCTGCTCGGGCACGTGACACATGGCGCAGGAAAGAGTGCCGTTGAATGAAAGACGTCGATCGAAAAACAGCTTGCGTCCGAGCGCGATCTTCTTTTTTGAGACCGGATTTCGCTTCGGAATATCCATTGTCGGCAAGCCCAAAGGTGGATTCTGGATACGCTCCAATAGCGGCGCCGGCTCACCCCCGATTGAGGGCAGCCTCTTGGACGGTTCTGCATGCTCAGGAGCTGCGCTCAATAAGGTCGAAACACATGTCAGGAGCAGCGAACAAAGCCATCCCCTGCCCGAGACAGGCACTCGTATCAGATTGGAAAACCCGGGGAATTCGACTACATTTATTCTGAAGTTCATAACCAGTTGAGATCCGTCATGCGATTCCTAATGTTTTTGGTGCTGTTGTTTTCCTTGCCGGCAATTGCCGACGAAACCTGTATGTCCCCCTACATGGCTAAGATAGAAGGTCAGGAGGACTTCGTCTACATTTGGACACTGGGCCTGGAAGGGGTAGGTGACGAACAGGACAAGTTGGTCACAGTGGACGTCAATCCCGATTCAAGCGATTTCGGCAAGGTTGTCCATTCGATTTCCGTTGGCGGACGCAACGAGGCTCATCACACAGGCCTGACCGATGACCGCCGCTACCTGTGGGCCTCCGGCCTGGATACCAACCATATCTTCATTTTCGACGTTCACACCGACCCCGCCAAGCCCACACTGCACAAGACCATTTCCGACTTTGTGGCAAAAAGCGGCGGAGTGGTCGGCCCCCATACCAATTACGCCCTTCCCGGACGCATGTTGATCAGCGGTCTTTCCAACAATCGCGACCATGGCGGGCGCACCGCAATGGTTGAGTACACCAACGCTGGTGACTTCGTAAAGACCTACTGGATGCCCACCGATGACAACCTGCAGGGGGCTGTGAAGTCCGGCCAATTTGCCGACGGCTTTGGCTATGATGTGCGGGTGCTACCGCGCCGCAATGCGATGGTGACCTCTTCCTTCACTGGCTGGAACAACTACATGATGAACCTCGGAGCAATGATGGCGGATCCTGAAGCCATGAAGGCTTTCGGCAACACCGTTGTGATCTGGGACATGCACGCCCGCAAGCCGCTGAAAGTACTGGACGTACCTGGGGCGCCGCTGGAAATTCGCTGCGCATGGAATGAGGAGCATGATTACTGCTTCACAACCACCGCACTCACCTCCAAGGTTTGGCTGATCTACCTTGACGACCAGGATGAGTGGCAGGCCAGCGAAGTTGGCGATATCGGTGATGCGGCAAAAATCCCCCTGCCGGTAGACATCTCCATCTCCAACGACGATACCCGCCTGTGGGTGAACACCTGGAACGACGGCATGACCCGTCTTTACGACATCAGCGATCCCTTCAACGCGAAGCAGCTTTGGGAGCAGCGTATCGGTGAACAGGTCAACATGGTATCCCAGAGCTGGGATGGCAAGCGTGTTTACTACACCTCTTCGCTATTGGCCAACTGGGACAAGACCGCACCCGCAGGGCCGGACCTGCACTACCTGAAGGTGTATAACTTCGATGGCGAGAAGCTAGAGCAAACAATGGCCATCGATTTCATTGCCGAGAAGCTCGGCGCGCCGCACCAGATGCGCTTCGGTGCCCACGCGCTCTACGGAGACAAGGTCTCAGCGCGTTGAGTCGAACCCACTACTCATTGCGTCGGTTAGCCATCGGCGCTGCACTGTTGTGCGCCAGCCTGAACATTGGGGCACAAAGCACCAAAGTGCTCGCGCCGGGGTATGGGCCCCTGGAATACGTGCCTCCGGCAGCTGGTAGCTATGAGCTACCCCCTCTGGGTCCGGCCACTGACGGCCCTGTCATCGACATGCAGGGCAACACGCTTCCTCTGCACGAGCTGACCGGAGACAAGCTGGTCGTGATGGGCTTTATTTATACCCACTGCCCCGACGTCAACGGTTGCCCCTTAGCCAGCTTCGTCATGAAACAATTACAACTGGCCCTGCTCAAATCCGAGGATCTTAAAGACCAGGTACGACTCATCAGTCTAAGTTTCGACCCAATCCAGGACACCCCTGCAGCCATGCGCGACTACTCCATGCACTTTCGTCGCAAGGGTTTCGACTGGCGGTTCCTCACCACGAAAAACGAGGCCGAATTGCAGCCCATTCTGGAGGGCTTCGGCCAGTATCGGAAAATGTTTTACAACGAAGACGGCAGCTACTCGGGCACCATGGCGCACATTCTCAGGGTGTACCTGATCGATCAGGACCGACGTATACGCAATATCTACAGCGCTGGCTTCCTGCACGTTGACACCGTCATGAACGACTTACGCACACTACAGATGGAGAGAGCGATTCCTCGAACTGAGAATCGATAACAGCATCACTATTCATCTAGTACGACATGTCGGCAGTAAATTATCTATACTGGTCAAGACCTCCAAGATGCTCTAAGGACTCAAATTATGTTTCTAGTTCGGCTGACACTTCTATCACTCTTACTCGTTACCGCCTCGGTTTCGGCAGCAAGCGACAAGCCCAATATCGTGCTGGTTTTCATGGACAATTTTGGCTGGGGAGAGCCGGGCTTCAATGGCGGGGGAATCATCCGCGGGGCGGCGACTCCACGGTTGGATGGCCTGGCAAGCGAAGGGCTTCGGCTAACCAACTTCAACGTGGAAGTTCAATGCACACCCTCTCGGTCAGCGCTTATGACCGGTCGTTACGCGGTTCGCAGTGGTAACGGTGCTGTGCCACTCGGCGAAGGCGT
Organism: Halioglobus sp.; assembly: GCA_039979015.1. Taxonomy (GTDB): domain Bacteria; phylum Pseudomonadota; class Gammaproteobacteria; order Pseudomonadales; family Halieaceae; genus Halioglobus. The sequence goes on along the minus strand of JBDWAD010000020.1, from coordinate 445,283 downwards.
GTATGGGCTTGTGCAGTGGGAGTACACCATGGCAGAGATGCTCTCCGAGGCTGGTTATGCAACCGGCATGTTTGGCAAATGGCATCTGGGCCGAACAAAAGGAAGGTTCCCGACCGACCAGGGCTTTGATGAGTGGTACGGGATTCCCAACACTACAGATGAGTCCGTGTACTCTTCATTGCCGGGCTTTGATGAAAGCGGCTTATCGCCAAGCTACGTGCTGGATGCCAAGAAAGGAAAAACCCCGCGCAAGGCAGAGCTTTATAACCTGGACTACAGGCCGCTAATAGACAGGGAACTTACCAATCGGGCAATCTCTTTCATGAAGCGCCATGCTAAGTCTGAAAAGCCATTCTTCCTCTACTTACCTTACACCGCAACCCATTTTCCGACGATGCCTCACCCCGAGTTTGCTGGAAAGTCTGGCAAAGGCCTGTGGGGTGACACTTTAATGCAGATCGACAGCTACGTGGGCGAATTGCTGGACACCGTCGATGAGCTGAAGATTCGCGATAACACCGTCTTTATTTTTACAGCTGATAATGGACCCGAGGCACTGGAAGCAGGTAGCACGTCGATTACAGTAGAGACGGCAGCGCATGGCTCCGCTGGTCCCTGGCGAGGCACCCTCTTCACTGGTTTTGAGGGCGCGTTGCGCGTTCCCTTTGCTGTCAGATGGCCAGGCAAGATCAAGCCAGGCACTAGCAGCGATGAGATCGTCCATGCAATGGACCTCTTCCCCACGCTTGCAAGCATTGGCGGAGGTAAGGTGCCTGATGACCGACCCATTGACGGCATGGATATGAGTGACTTTATGCTCGGCAAAACCGAAAATTCGGGGCGTGATGGATTTGTCGTTTACATGGGCAACGATATCTTCGGCGTTAAATACAAAGATTGGAAAATTCACATGAAGGAGCAAGACGCCTGGAATACGCCCATGCGCAGCTACACCATGCCGCGGGTTTATAACCTGATTAATGATCCCATGGAGAAGGACAATGTTATTTTCCCGCATACCTGGGTGCTGAAGGCAGGCCTACCGCAGTTAGAGGAGCACGTGGCGTCGCTGAAAAAACATCCTCCAATTTCGCCCGGAACACCGGACCCATACACGCCGCCGAATTAGTTGACGTAGCCTTAACCGCTTGAGTTTTCGTGCCTTTTTCCGGCGTTGGATAATTCGCTTCGCCTGGGGATTTACAGGCGTGGTGATCACTGGCCTGTATCTCTACTATCTACAGTCGCAATCCCAGCCAGACTTGCAGTTTTGGCACAGGGAAGACGTTGCGCAGTCGGTCGTGCCGGAGCTCTCCATTTCCCGCGAGACTGGTCTGCCCGAGTATCTTGAGCACGAGGAGAAAATATTTTCTCGTCTCGATGAGTTGGTTGCCGACGCGGGCAAGGGGCTGCCCAGCTGGCATCGTTACAGTGAAGTTGGGAATGCGCGTTATCGAGCGGCAAAACCTAACACCAATCGAACACAATTACTTACCCCGGACAAAAAACGCGGTGCGGTATTACTGGTACACGGCCTCTCCGATTCGCCTCACAGCATGCACTCGATTTCTAAAGCTCTCTATGAGCAAGGCTACCAGACACTGAACCTGCGGATGCCCGGGCACGGCACGCTTCCAGGAGCGCTACAAAACACGACATGGCGAGAGTTTCGCAGCGCCTACCGACTCGGCATTGAGTCGCTGACTAAAAATCTCGCGCCTGGGCAGCCCCTTATTCTCGTGGGCTATTCCAATGGCTCTACGTTGGCCGTAAATTACACACTGAATGCACTGACCAGTGACGGTGAGCACCGGGTACCAGAGCTTCTGGTACTCATTTCACCAGCAATGAAGGTTTCGCCAGTCGCCGCCTACGCTCGAATTCAACGCTGGATTTCGGAGTTGCCTGGACTGGAGAAATTGGGCTGGACGGACGTTGTGGCGGAGTTTGATCCATTCAAATACAACTCGTTTCCGGTCTATGCAGGCGAACAGATTTATCGGCTCACCGCAAAACTGGATAAAGACCTGTCGCGACTCGAGAGAAAGCATTTACAGAAATTTCCGCCGGTAATCGCATTTCAGTCGGTTCTGGATTCTACTATTGAACCCGCTTCTGTGGTCCACGGATTGCTGGATCGTCTCGCCGGCACCCCAGCAGAGCTTGTGCTATTTGATATCAACCGGCAAACCAATATGTTGCCGCTGCTGGCTGATCGCGGTGAACCGCTGCTCGATTTCCTGACGTCTCGGCAGGCTAACGGCTTCGACCTGACGATCGTAACCAATGAAGACATTGACTCTGGTCATGTGGCGGCAAAGACACTTCCGCATGGTGACAGCCAGTGGCAACAAGAGATGACCGAGCTGCGCTGGCCTCGCAATGTTTATTCGCTGTCACATGTGGCTCTGCCCTTCAATGCCAGTGACCCAATCTACGGGATCGATAAAGCGGACGGGTTAATGCGATTGGGTGAACTTTGGTTCAAGGGTGAGCGCGGTGGTCTGGGCGTACCCCTGGGATTGCTAGCGCGGCAACGATTCAATCCATTCTTTCCCTACCTTGAAGAAAGAGTGATTGAAGCCGTTGACGCAGTGACTCCCGCCAAACCAGCGGCGCCATAAACCGCAGCTAAACGAGAAGTTGATGCTTAGCTGTCGCAGCTCATACCTCCGCGCGGCCCGAGTGACCTGCTGAGGGCAAGCTACCGTATACTTGAACACATTCACGACAAAGCCCCTGGTAACCCGTGACAACTCTGAACACCCAGACAGACCACCCAATATCCCTCGGAGTACTCGCCGCCTATGGTGGCCTCGCCCTCCCTATGGCCGCTGGGTTCATCGCCCTGCAGGTGATCATACCCACCTTTTATGCGCAGGCCCTGGGCTTAAGTCTTTCTGCCATCGGCGGCATCCTTCTTGTCGCCCGGCTCTGGGATATGGTCACCGACCCGGTGGTTGGATTCCTATCAGACCGCACTCCCACCCGATTCGGCCGGCGCAAGGTTTGGGTCGTGGCCAGTGCACCCCTGATTGCGATCTCACTGTGGTTACTCTTTAACCCGGGGCCACAGGTTAGCAATAGCTATCTACTGCTGTGCGCCATGGGCATCTACATCGCAGGAACCATGGCTATCGTGCCCATCAATGCCTGGGGCGCTGAGTTATCCAGCAACTACCACCAGCGCAGCAGAGTCGCCGGTTCACGCGTTGTGTTTGGCCTTGCAGGCACCATGCTGGCACTACTGCTGATCGACAATAGCAGTAACGCAGCACTGCAGTCGTCGCTGACTGCAATCGGTGTCCTGGTAGTGGTCACCCTGGCAATGGCGGTGCCTGCGGCCATGCGCTGGGTACCAGACGAGTCCATAGCACGCCCTCAAGGCAACAACCTGCAGGGAGCCTGGCGTCTTCTGGTAACGCCCTCTCCCTTTCGGAGGCTACTCCTGGCATTTCTACTGAACGGCGTCGGCAACGCCATTCCTGCCACCCTGTTCTTGCTGTTTGTCACCCATGTTCTGGGTTCCCCTGAATTGGCGGGTCCAGTTCTGTTTCTCTACTTTTTGTGCAGCGCCGTTTCGGTACCGTTTTGGGTGACGGTGGCCCGTCGCTTTGGCAAGCACCAGACCTGGTGCGCAGCTGTCTGCGTAGCCTGCGTATTCTTCGCTGGAGCCCCCTTTCTGGGCGCCGGCGATAACGCCTGGTATATCGCGATAGTCATCGGCACCGGGTTGATGATTGGCGCAGACCTGGCGCTGCCCAGCGCGATCAATGGCGACCTTATCGAGTGGGATGCACACGAGAATGGTCAACGCCGTCCCGGCTTATTTTTTGCGCTCTGGGGTACCGCTTCCAAACTGGCTTTCGCCCTCGCTGTGGGCATGATCTTTCCGCTGCTGGATGCGATTGGGTTCGATGCTACCAGCACCAACAGCGCTGAAAATATTCGCGCCCTCGCCATTCTTTATGGCGCTCCCAGCATCCTATTCAAACTTGCGGCGGTGGCGATGATGCACAACTTCCCTATCGACGAGGCCGAGCACAGGCGACTGCGAAACGCACTGGCAGCCAGTGAAGATAGAATATAGACGATACAATGACCAACTATTCTCCTGCTGCAGGGCAAGATCTCTCTGCATCCTGCGCGCACTCTTGTTACTATCCCCCACCTATTTCAAAACAGGCGTGACTGACCTACGGTTCGTTTAGGTCTCACACTCATAGCAAGCAGTCGGGACAGCCAATGCCCAGCAATTTTATCGCTTGCGGCATCTCACAAGGAGAAACTGATGATTCCAAGAACCGTCTATGAACAAGAGCATGAGCTTTTTCGCGATAGTGTACGTCGCTTTCTGGCATCCGAAGCTGTGCCCTATCATGCCGAATGGGAAAAATCCGGCCAGATAGATCGCGAGATTTGGAGGAAAGCTGGCGAACAAGGTTTCCTGGTGCCCACAGCGCCCGAAGAGTACGGCGGCGTGGGCGTAGACTACCGCTACAACGCGGTCCTCAATGAGGAAGTCGCTCGCGAGGGACTCACTGGCATCGGCTGGTCACTGCACAGCGATATCGCCGTGCCTTACATCGTTAACTTCGGCAGCGAAGAGCAAAAGCAGAAGTATCTTCCCGGCTGCATTTCTGGTGACATCGTCACCGCCATCGCCATGACCGAACCCGGGGCAGGCTCTGACCTTCAGGGTATTAAAACCACAGCAGTGCTGGACGGCGACGAATACATCATCAACGGTTCCAAGACATTCATTACCAACGGCCAACAAGCCGACCTGGTTATTCTGGTCGTCAAAACAGACCCGGAAAAAGGTGCGGCCGGAACGAGTCTCTTCCTGGTAGAAGCCGGCACCCCCGGGTTTGAAAAAGGCAGCAACCTGGAAAAGTTGGGCATGAAAGCACAGGATACATCAGAGCTGTTCTTCAACGACGCGCGGGTACCCAAAGATGCGTTGTTAGGCGAAGAAGGCAAGGGCTTTATTTACCTGATGCAGGAACTACCCCAGGAGCGACTACAGATCGCCATGGTCGCTATTAGCAACGCCGAAGCCGCTCTTGAATACACCACCGAGTATGTAAAAGAGCGTAACGCTTTTGGCAAAACAATTGCGACGTTCCAGAACACCCAGTTCAAGCTCGCTGAAATGGCAACCGACGCTACCGTTTGTCGCGTTTTCATCGACCGCTGCCTGGAGCTTCACATTGAGGGCAACCTGGATCCGGTCACCGCCGCAAAAGCCAAGTTACACGCCACCGAACTGCAAGGCCAGATACTCGATCAATGCCTGCAAATGCACGGGGGTTATGGCTTTATGTGGGAGTATCCGATTGCCCGGGCTTACGCCGATGCGCGAGTTCAACGCATCTATGGCGGTACCAGTGAGATCATGAAGTTGATTATTGGTCGCGACGTACTGAAGTAACGTACTGGAGGGATAGAGACGACGCCTTTAACCGCAGAGTCTCTTGTTTGATTCGCTTGATTTGTTGGCCCCTACCCTCGCGACCGCAACACGGTCGGAGGGCAGGTTCAATCAATGACGCACTACTGACGGCTCATCGCGCCTTCCATTGTCCTGCTATGCATAAGCGTCGGTAAAGAGCGCGCCCTCATCGGCGATTCGGTCAATATTAGGAGTGCGACCGCCCTGCATCCGCTATTCGCCACTTGATTGTTAAGGCTAATAGCGAGACGATCACCCCGTGAAGACACCTATTCCAGCTTACCGCGGCGACGGTCCCTATATGTTTGTGTGCTACGCACACAAGGATTCAGCAATCGTTTTCTCCGACATCGAAGAGCTCAATAATAACGGAGTGAACATCTGGTACGACGAAGGCATTGAAGCCGGATCATCCTGGCGAGGCGGGATCGCGACAGCCATTATTGGAGCGACCAAATTTTTGTTTTTTGTTTCCAAGAGCTCTCTTGCATCAACCCACTGCCTCAGAGAGGTTGACTACGCGCTAAACCACAACATCGATATCATTCCGATATATCTCGACAACACGCCACTACCCGCAGAACTGGATCTATCGCTCAGCCGAGTGCAGGCACTGTTCAGGGACAAAGATCCGCGTTACATCGAACATTTGCTCACTCCCTTACTCGACGGAAAAGCTGCAGCACAGCCCACTCAACCAACCCAAAAATCCAAATCATCAAAACTTGGCATTTCGCTAGCGGCGGCACTCTGCCTGTTGCTGGCCATCGCTTGGACGCAAAGAGAGACTCTGCTCGATACGGATTTAAAAGAGCCTGCTGCAGCAGTTAGCGCCGACGCCTTCGGTCCTTACTTACAAGGGCTCGAACTAATGAAGCGATGGGATAAAGGTGAAAACCTTGAAGATGCAATTAAACTATTCCAGCAAGCCGCGGAGCTTAACCCGGACTTTGCTCTCGCCTATGCCCGCCTGGCAGAGGCCCTACGAATGCGCTATGCGTTAACGGGTGACATTAGCTGGCTGAATGATGCCGCTAGCGCAGCCGCCACTGCTCAGAGCTTGAATCCGGATCTGGCTGCCGTGCAGATTGCGATAGGAAAAGTTCACCTCGCTAAAGGCAATACAGAAATTGCCCATGCAGCGCTGCAAAAGGCCATGGCCATAGATCCGTATGATCCAGAATCTAACCGGGCTATCGCCAAAATGTACGCTAAACAAGGCAGAGCTAAAGACGCCGAGGCCGCATATCGCAAGGCTATTGCTCTGGAGCCAGAAAACCTATTGTCCATTGATGCATATGCCAATTTTCTGTTTGACCAGGGTCGTTTAGATGAAGCAGCCAAGCAGTGGCAAGACGCCCTCGCTTTAGCGCCTGACCATTACGCAGTGCTTGTGAACCTGGGTTCAACCCTTTCTGATACCGGCCAAATTGGAGAATCGATCACCATGTATGAACGGGCGATTGAAATCAAGCCAAGCTATATGGCTTATGTCAATTTAGCCACCGCTTATGACCGCTCCAATCATCACCCAGCGGCAGTGACGGCGCTCGAAAAGGCCTTGTCGATCGATGATGCCGATTGGCTCGCGTGGGGCAATCTTGCCTTCGTCTATGCGCGCATGAATGGGATGGATCAACAAACCATTGATACCTTCGACAAAGCAATAGAACTTGCAGAAATTGCTAGAAAGCAGAACCCGCGCGACCCATATGTTCACAGTGATCTCGCTATGTACTATGCCGAGACTGGCCAACCTAAACTGGCAATACAACGATTGGAAGCGGCTCTGGCACTCTCTCCGAATTCCGGTGAAATTGCCGCCGCGGCTGCAGAAGCGCACGAGACCATGGGTCAACGAGAGGAGGCTCTCGCGCTGTTAAAGACTGCTCTGGATTTGGGCTATCCAATGCGACGACTGCAAAGCAACAGTGCGCTGAACGAATTAATGCTGGACCCAAAAATGCAGTAAGCATCAACGAGCGACTGATCGGGTCACTCTGCCGCCAACACACGCCCCAGGGTGATATCGCCCTCAATGGTGGTACGGTTAATCACCCGTTTGATACCGGGCCTGGTGCCCGTTGTACAGTGCATAGCCCGCCAGTTATCCCAGAGCACCATGTCGCCGTCGCGCCATTGATGAAAGTAGGTGAACTCCGGTTTCTTGGTATGCGCTACCAGGCGCTCAAGCAATTCGATTGACTCATCATTAGATAGCCCGAACTGCTGTGGAGTGATGATCCGGTCCAGGAACTGTTCGACGATTTCGAGCACCTTGCGTCCACTAATGGGGTGAGTGACTACTACCGGGTAGACCGCATCAGCGAAGTCGGGGTAACCGACATCAGAAGGTTTCTTAGGGCTGTGAGGGCCCGGTTCGTAGCCGTCCAGATTCACATAGCGCATATGGCGACGCTGCATGCTGAAACTATAGGCCACCTCTAGCTTCTCAAGTAATGCTTTGGTATCGCTATCCAGCGCATCATAGGCTTTTGCCAGGTCGCCAAAACCCGTTAAGCCATCTTCTTCTGCCACCACCACCGCGCGCAATAGCGCGCCGTGGTTGGGGCGCGCAGTATAGTGAAGGTCCATGTGCCAATCCAGGCGCCCTACAATCTCCTCACCCTCATAAAATGCAGTGAAGAACCCGTCTTTATCGCCACCGTTTTCCAGCACAAATAATTCAGGGTGCTCGTCACTGGTATTGATCTTCAGCGGATGTATTTCCAGCGGACCAAAGATGCGACTGAATTCAATTTGTTTTTCGGGGCTAATATCCTGATCACGAAACACCAAAATAGCATGCTCGTACCACAGTGATTTCAGCTCCGCTTTTATCGAGTCTGTCAGGGGTTCATTGATATCGAAACCGGAGACTTCCACGCCAACGTGTTCTAGAGGAGTTACGGTCAGTGTCATAACAAATTCCTTGGGTCAGGCGTAACAATGATTGCCAAACTTAGTTGACGAGATCGGGATCGAGACGCAGCTCTCTGCGCGCCATGGCTTCCCAGCAAAACGGAAAACCGTTGTCGTCAGCAATAGACACCTTGGCGACTTCTTCGTCGCTTAAAGGCGTCGCCCCACCCGCCAACTCCACTTCGTAGGCTCGCTTACTGCGCCATTCCAGAGTGATCGCTCGCAGATGAGCTTGTCGCAAGTCTTTGCCAACAACCAGAGAGCCGTGGTTCGCCAGCAGTGCCCACTTGGCATCGCCAAGAGCCTCTACCGCTGAAAGACTCGTCGCTTCATTCTCAAAGGTGCCTTCGTACTCATTGTAAAGTGGCAGATCAACCCCACAATAGGCGCCGGCCTGATCATACACCGGCGGAACTCGCTGCAGGCTAGCCCAGATGCCACTCCAGTGCGCATGATTGTGAATCGCCACGTGCAGGTCTGGGCGCCGCGCGTGCAGTTGCAGGTGCAGACCTATGGCTGGTGTCACATTCCAGTCGCTGTCAATAATTTCGCCCTCGGGATTCAGGGTAACGATATCGCTAGCGGTCAGTTCTTCCCAGGCCAACTCCCAGGGGTTAGTCAGAATATTACCGTCATCAAGGCGGCAGGTGATGTGACCCGCTATATGCTCGTTCCAACCCTCACGGGTGAGCATGCGGCACATTAGCGCGACCTGTGCTTTCTTGCTGAGTGATGGAAGCAGTGGCTTACGACCGGGCCGGGGAGCAAACTGCTGGACCATCGATTTATTCAAACCTTCATATTTTTTCATTGTCTTCTTCTCTATAGGCTGCCTTATTAAAAGCTCACACGTTTGGTAAAGCCACCGTCCACCACGACATTCTCACCATTGATCCAACTTGCTGCACCGGAACAGACAAACACTGCAACATTAGCGACCTCTTCGGCACTGCCCAGGCGTTCGGAGGGATGAGCCAGCCGGTCGCGCTCATAGAGATCAAAATAATTTTGCTTAATCCCGTCCCAGGCCCCACCCTCAATAAAAATAGGGCCAGGTGAAACACTATTCGACCGTATACCCTTGTCCCCCCAGTTCTGGGCCAATTGGGCAGAGTAATTTACTGTGGCTGCTTTTATCGCGCCATAGCTCGGGCATACAGAGAGATCATGATGTTCAAAGGCAGTGACCGTGGCAACCTGCAACACCGCCGCTGCGTCTGATTGTTCAAGAAAAGGTAAGGCGGTTTCATTCATCGTCACGGCCGCCATCAAATCGACATTGAAGCTATTACGCCAGGCCTCATCATTCCATTCGATACTCGCCGATGCGCTGGTATTGTTGATGACTATATCGATACCCCCCAACTGCTGTGCCGTCTTTAGAACCCAGGCTCGGATCGCTTCAGCATCTGCCGCATCGACAGAGTCACCATAAACGTCTCCTTTGCTGCCCAGCGCTTCAAGTGCTTCCTGCACACCAGCCTCACCCCGGGCAAAGAAAGCGACATGCGCACCCTCTTCCAAAAAACGCGCCGCAATGGCCAGGCCAATTCCGCGACTACCTCCGGATAAAATCACCCGCTTGCCGCTTAAGTTTAAATCCATTGGGTATGCCTTATAGGTTTGTGTATTGAACTGGCTTTATACTAACAACCATACCAATAATCAGCCGGGTACAGAATCACCTTGTTCGGCCTAGCCATAGACAGGAATTAAAGATGAGCAACAAACAAGGATTGTCAGGGAAAGTCGCGCTGATCACTGGGGCGGCACGTCACCGGGGTATAGGCCGTGCTATTGCACTGCGATTAGCAGAAGATGGCGCTGACATCGTGATTTGTGGTCGACCTCGCTCTCCCGAGTCATACCCTGCTCACGAGCAGGAAATGAAATGGCGTGGCGTTGATTCGTTGGCGCAGGAAATTGAGGGGAAAGGCAGACAAGCCCTGGCGCTGGAGTGTGATGTCACTAATAAAGACCAGGTCGTGGCCATGATCGAAACCATCAAAGCACGCTTTGGGCGACTCGACATTATTGTTAACAATGCCGGCGTACCCAGCGATGCCGGCGCTTCGCCCATTCTCGAAACAGATGAAGATGTCTGGTACCAGACCATGGATGTAAACGTGAACGGTGTATTCCTGGTCAGTAAGTACGGCGGCCGCCTGATGCGTGACAGCGGCAACGGCGGGGCTATCGTTATGATCGCGTCACTCGCCGGCAGAGTGGGCCTGCAGGATTACGGTGCCTACTGTGCATCCAAGTTCGGGGTGATCGGCTTCACCCAACAACTGGCGCTGGAGCTCGCCAAAACGGGTATTCGAGTTAACTGCGTAAGCCCTGGGTCACACGATACCGACATGATGGACGGCACCATCGCCAGGACAACCGAACTGTATCAATTACCAGACGGCTCGTTTAAGCAGCAACTGGAAGAATTTATTCCAATGGGACGCCAGGGTAAGGTTTCAGAGTTGGCCTCAGTGGTTTCGTTCATGTGCTCCAAGGACGCCAGCTACGTAACCGGCCAAACGATCAATGTCGATGGTGGAGCGCGGTTGGACTAGCAGGGAAAGTTCCTGCTCTACAATGTAAGAATTGCCCTCACACCAAAAATAACCACACTACTTTCGTCAGGATTCTTTGCCGGGTTGCGTACGTATTGCAGGTCCGGTGTCAGTGAGAAATTGGGAGACAGCTGAAACTTGTAGGAAGTCTCAATGACGGTTTCATTATCCAGGCCGGGGCCGTGGGTCTTACGCGATGGCTTCGCCCAGCCCAGGCCAACACTCAACACCTGATCCACGCGAGCTTTCACCTCGACACCGATAGAAGCGGCATCCTCCGCAGCTACGCCAGCGCCACCATCGGAGTGACCCAGGCGTACAAACGGCTGCCACGCCTCGCTCCATTGATAGGTTGCGCTAATAGCCCAGCCCTGACCTTCAGGCACGCCCGCCTCACGGCGCGCCTCTTTCTCCCACCAGGTAAACTGAATACGCTCGCGGTTGCGGTTATCCATTGAAGAAGTCCAGCCTATCTCCAGTGACTTCAGCCACTCGTGCTGATCAAAGGTGTCTCGATCAAAATCACCGCTAACCGCATTACCATCATAAATCTGCCCGCCCAACCAGATATTGGACGCTACGAAGCCTTTAACAACTGCTCCCAAGGCGCCTATTCCGGTAGTGGCAAGCGTTGGGTTTACGAGGAAAGAGCGATTAATAAAACCGCGTGAAAAAGTCTGGAATGGAAAAGCATCAAGATAGGCATCAAACGCCAACCGGCCCACTGCCACAGCGGATCTGCCATCGCCAAAGCGCTGCGTCCAATTAAGGACGGCCAGATCAGTATCAAAATTATCCGAATAGCCGAAACCGGTATTGAGAGCGGTTGCCCCCAGGGCCGCAGACAGCGACTGTGGCGCTAACTGTGAGAACACATCTGACCGATTTTCAATCCGCCATTCAAGGTTTCCCGCATGATCTGTTCCCCGGCCAAACGCAGTCCAGCTACCTTGCAGGCGATAAATTCCCCCAAAGGCATCCTCATCGTCTGTCATGCTTCCACTCGCAGCCTGGGCTAGCCAATAGGCGTTCACGCCCAATGTTAGTCCATGGTCCTCGTTGAGCTTTCGCTTCCAGTCAAACCAGGGGCCAAATGTGCGTTGCAAGCTGTCGAACTGGTAGATCGATGATCGAGTCTCATTGCTCTCGCGCAATTGCTCCGAGACGCTTGAAGGTCCACCAAAGCCGGGAGCATCTCCATAGCCCGACTGATAACGAGCCTTACCCGCATCTGTGGAAGGCTCATGTGCGCTGTCTTCGGCCTGCGCAGCGGCTGCGACAATCGTCGCTATTACAGGGAAAAATAACCTTTTGAATAGCTGAGCTTGATTCGCCCCTACCGCCATTATGGTGTCCACGCCGACAACAAAGTCACCTGACGCTACTCTAGTATCAGCGCAATACGGGAGACAAACCCCTGGCTGGTGCCCTGAACGCCCAACCGATCCAGATCAATGTAGCGATAGTTGATATTTGCATTCATCTTCGGTGTTAGCCACCAGTTAAGTCCCAGGGACCATACATCCATCTCACCTGCGGCCAGCCCTTCCGGATCAGGGACTTCATTCATATCGAGACTACTGAAACGGGTGCTGATTTCCCAGGCGCCCCAACCATTTTGATCAACTGTTCGGGCGATAGGAATTGGCCTGAATACACCACCGCGTTTGTTGTAGGGCCTGACCTCCCCCGTCAATATCCAGGAGGCAGTAACATGATAGCCATCGATGGTTGGGTCGTTCAATGCAGCATCCCCAAGGTCTGTACGAACGTATTCGCCATGAAGCCAGAAAGGGCCTGAGCGCAGCGATGCTTCCGCCTGATAGGTCATGGAATCATCAGGATTGAAAAAATCTGTTACCAGGAAGTCTGGCGCCTTGTTGAATTCCGGCCCACTCTGGGTCTTAAAACCCTCCTCGCTGTCGGAGTGCCGCAACCCCACTCCCAGGTGTAACAACGTGCTCTCGTTTTTAGAAAGCGAAGGCACCCAGGTTGCTCGAGTTACAAACTGAGTGGCGTTATCATCGAAAGAATTGGGCTGATCTTTATCCAGCCAATTATTAAAGGCGCCGCCGGCAAGCGAAACCCGATCGTTAAAGACCGATCCCGCCATCACAATGCCAACATTCCTCGAGGGCAGAAGCGCGTCGGAAACAGCAGCGCGCTCACCAAGCGGCCCGTGACCAAGTGCCATCAGGCGCTCCATTGAAATGGGTTCCTTCTGCTTACCAACACTGAAGCTTGCTTTCTCCCAGATCGGAATATCGAGACGCAAATCAAACAAACTAAAATCATCGGTATCGGAATCGGTACTGTCAAAGCCCTTTTCAAACGCATGCGTGGCGCCAAAAACGGCCCACACCCAGGGCCTGTCAAAATTCAGGGTACCTACACCACCAAAGCGCAAACCCCTGATCTCACCGCCATCGTAAGTATCAAGATCACCCACCTGAAATTCACTTTGGTCGTCCTGCTTAAGCCAGTTTTGTCGATCCAGCACCACCGCGGCGGCAAAGATGCCAGAGACATACTTTGAATTAAATTTATTCCAGCGGCTGTCATCCTGGTAATCCAACGGCACGGCCAGGGGCGGCGCTGTGTATGCCAGCCAGCCTGCCTGCTTGCGCTCACGTTCCTCAGGTGTTTCGTCCGTCACAGGCTCTAGCGTGTTTTTCAGAACCGAGCCGCGATGAATGGCAAACGTGGCGTGCGCCTTTGTATCCAGTAGCAGTTCGACATTCTTTGCCGGATCTCCGTCCAGGACCAGGAAACTGGCAGGCTGACCAAGCTTTAAATCGCCAAGAATTACACCCTCTCGGGCATCATAGGACACATCGGCTTCATCAAGAGAGATAAAATCCTCTGTAAGAATATCGAGTTCTGATTTTTTTATAAGAATATTAACAACCAGCTTCTCTTGATCACCTGCCTTGCCAGGTAAGGTCACATTCCTGATCAGTATCGTCTTGCCTGGCTGTGCCTGGACAAGCGGGCAAAGTCCAATGAGCAAGCATAGGCAAAGTAGGTAACGGCCACGAGCGCTGCTGTTAAACATAAACACAGTCCTTAAAAGTCGAGAAGGACGAAATTCGGCTCGACATGGGCCCCGGCAATGAGATTACGATTGGGAGCTTTGTCATATGCATCTATAGTGCAAAGCGCCCGCGTATCGACCAAACATAAATACTACTCTCAGCAGGGTTGAGGGCAGGATCTTTGAGATATTGAAAGTCTGCTGTCAGCGCCAGTTTCCTGGTTGTCTGCCAGCGATAGAACACCTCTGCGGTGTATTGATCATCGAGGCCTGGCGCAAAAGAGAGCTCGTTAACCTCACCCCAGTTAACAGCAGCACCGAACAAATTCCCAGGGACTGCGGTTGACGAATTGGGCTGATAGCCAAAGCCCAGACTCAGGCTTTTCTCCAGAAGGGAGCCACTGTCATCGGTGTAACCGGCACGGATAAATGGCATAAAGCGATTGTTGAAATAACGCGACCAGGAGAAATTGGCACCCCAACCCTGGGGTGCTCCAACTTCTTCCCTGGCATCCACATGCCACAAGGACAAGTGCACGTTATCCAGGGCAATACGGGAATGGGAACTGGTGTGGCCTATCTCGATACTGGAGAAATATTCATTATCGCCAAAGAAGGTATCAAAACCCTTGCTGATGTCGGTTGGATCCGAGTTGCGGTCGACTACGCTGCCTATTACATAGACATTGTTGTCAAACAAGTGGCCCGCACCTACACCCAGTGCCGCGTCACCCGGCAAGTCGGTAGCAGCGGAGCCTGTTGAGAAAGTCAGGTTCATAAAATGCAGCCAGGGGCTCGCCATGCCATACACATCATAGAAGTCAGTGGCATCGAGAAAGCCGCTCAATACAACAGTGCGACCGCTGTTCACGGTCTGGCGCCAGAACAGATTCGTAAAGCGCGTTTCCTGGTCACTGAACGGCGGCGCAGTAAGCCCAGCGTAGCCAACATCGCCCAGGTAGAAGTCGCTGGGAGCGGTATCGCTATAACTGTGACGATGCTCCAGCTTGTACACCAGACCGCCTGAGGTCGATTCGCCGTCGCCAGTCAGGTTCCAACTGCCGAATACACGAAACATGCCACCACTGGCAGAATCATCGCCCCCCGGCAGGGTTTCATTGGCATTGACAGTAACGGCGGAGTAATCCATGCCAAGGCTGAAGCCATGCTCCTCCTTCATTTTTGTCTGCCATTGTTCGAGTGGCGTGAATACCTCACTCTCAATAAAGCCGCCCTTCTCCGCGCGGTCGGTTTCTATAGTTTGTCCCACCGAATCGGGGCCGCCGAAAGACGGGGAGTTCTCCTCGGCGTGGCTTAGCGCAGAAAAGGTGACACTTCCTATCACGAGTAACGGAGTTAAGAGCTTCATTAACACAAACCTATATTCATCGGTCGAACTTCTACCCCAACTGAAGGGCTATTATGCTGGCAAAACCTTACTGGAACATCCCGGCAAAGACATTTTTGACCACGGGGGCAATGTTAATACCGAACATCCATTGCGGACCGAAGGCATCAGGCTGGTCAACAAAGTAGTTAATCTCTGCTCCCAACTTCCAGGGGCGGCCATTCCAGATCACGGTTTTACCAACACTCAGGTTAAGCGGTAGCGTCCATTGGCTGTTTTCATGGTCATAACTCATGATAGGCGCGGTTCCAACATTCCAGCCGCCACCAGGTAAAAATGTGGCAAAGGCATTGAATGTGGTCAAACTGACATCTGCATCGCCAGAGCCACCTATATCGGTCTGATAGGTAGTCAGCGCACCCACTACGTATTTTTTACTGATTTTACCGATCAGGAATTCCGGTCCCAGGTTCCATCGATCGGGGCCGAGCTCATCTTTGGTCGCGGTTGGCAGCGTGGAAATCATACCCACGGCCCAAAGCAGGCCTGTGTCGGTGGTGCGGCCATAGGCCAGGTCAAAACCGATATCTCCCAGCCCGCTAACCGAATCGAAGTCTCTATCCATGCCGTCGTATACCGGCTGATCCAGGACAATCGGGAAGGCCGGACGAAAGAATACCGTAGCGCCGCTGTCGAGTTTGAACGGGAAGGAAGGCTGGTACAAAACCGTAGTACCACTCTGGTCGTCCGCGCCGGGCAAATCGCCCTCAAACAACCGATACTGAATCTTGAAAGTCTGGCTGGCCAGCGGTGTATTGGGATTGGCCAGGGATTTAGCCACCTCTTCGGCGGAAGGTTCTGCGGCATTGCCGGCGTTACCGGCGCTCGAGTCTATAGCTATTGGCTCACCCCCAGACAAAACTGAAAACTCCAGTATCCCTCCAGTTTTGCTATCTATCGCTCGATAGACGGCTTCCTGCCCCACCGCTTTTTCAAAACGAGCACAGTTCTCGCCCTGACCGGCACTGATACAGACCTGGTCTTCACCCACTACTCGCCAGGTACGCGGAAAGGTTTCACCCCATACCTTCAGCTCACCGGTACCGTCCTTGTTATAGCGACCAATAGAAGTGACGCCTTCTTTCGGCTTACCCTCGACCACGGTATCGGACATCAACAGACGAAGGTTTTCAGCGCCGGTATACGGCTCCCAGCTTTGGGCAAAAGCCGTGGCGGGGAGAATCAATAAAGGCAATAAAAGCAATGGCCGAAAGGCCAGATAGAGAAGTCGCATCTTTAAAACACCTATAGGATGAAGCGAGGCAGTTGGCGCACTCTAAGAGCGGCAACTGCCTGATTAAGCAGATAACAAAGGAACTGAATCAGTCGGCTGGGATATAGTCCCCTATCACTCCCTGATACTCCATTGCAGGGAAACTGATTGCCGCCTCGGATAATTTACCATCAACATCATTGCGGTAAATGTCGCCGCCCTTCATGACAATCCGAATGCTGGGTATAAGCTTGTACTCTGGATCGGCATCGAACCACTTATCGGTGCCGCCGATCACTGTAATGTCCTCCAGCGGGTTGCCATCAACCAGAATAAGATCTGCGTAGGCGCCTTCTTCTACCACACCTAGCTTACCTGCCTTGTAGGGGTTGCGTGGACCAGACATAGCCAGCATTTCACCCGCGGTTGAGGTTAATTGCTTGAGTACTTCGAAGTTGCTACCAAACGCCTGTGTTCGCCACCAAATTTCATATCGGCGGGCTCGCTCGGCGTCGGAGAACTCCCCAACATAATCGGAGGCGAATACGACCTTAACGTTGTTTTTCATTAAGCGCTCACCAAAATCACCGAAGTCCTCTTGAAGTTGTGCAACCATCGGCAGCTTATCTGCTGGCATCAGCGGATTCTTGGCCAGGTCAGGCGACAAGCCCCACATCTGGGGAACAACATAACCGCCTTCTTTGGCAATGCGCTTCATAGTTTTGTCTGAGATAAAGAAGCCGTGTTCGAAGGTTTTCACACCACAATCAAGCAAACGTCCAACCGCCCGGTCGTTGAATGTGTGAGCGCCTACATAGGTTCCCCAATCTTTAGCCGCTTCCACAATCGCGCAGATTTCGTCTTCTGAGTATTGCGTCGTATCAATAGGGTCGAAGCGTGAGGAACCGCCACCGCCACCCATGATCTTGATCTGGGTAGCACCATTGCGCAGGTTCAAACGTGTGGCCTTCAACACCTCTGGCACACCATCAGCCACTGTGCCGATACCGAAACGTTCGAAATTAGACAGATCACCAGCATCATTGTGGCTAAAGCCGGGATCAGCCCTGTCCCTGAAGTCACCGTGCCCGGATGTCTGGGAGATGAATGCGCCAGAGGGGTACATGCGAGATCCCACCACGGTGCCCTGGTCGATAGCGCGAGCCAGGCCAAATGTCGGCCCTCCCATGTCCCGAACGGTGGTAAAGCCATCCATAAGGAAACGCTTCATGACAACGGTGGCGTTGTAAGACATGTCGGTGAGATCCATATTGGTCTCAACCACGCCAAAGTTACGGTTAATCATCACGTGAGCGTGACCATCAATCAGGCCAGGCATCAGTGTGCGACCACCGCCATCAATAACATGGGCATTTGGCCCGGCACTGGCGCCGCTACCAATCGCCTTGATCAATTCTCCTTCAACCAGAACGTTCTGTCCGGCGCTGAGCTTATTGGTCTTGCCGTCAAACACCTTCACGTTCTTGAACAGGATTTGTGCTGGTGCGCTCTCCTGTGCTGACGCCAGGCCCGAAAACGGGCCAACCAGAGCCGCTAAAGCTATGGCTGCAAGATAGCCCCCAGATTGCTTGCAAAAATCTCTAACCATTTTAATTAATCCTCTTCTAACTTAAGTGTTTCGCACCAGCGGTTTCCTACAAGGTGTTTTTGTAGATCACGCCATCTTTCATTATAAGTACAATACCTGCAGGGCTATCGGGCGGAGTCGGCGCATCGAACCACTTGGGGTGAGCTCCCAGCACTGACAAATCTTCAAGAGGGTTACCGTCAACCAGCAGAATATCGGCATAGGCCCCCTCTGCGATAACTCCGAGTTTGCCCTCAGGGTAGGGGTTCATGAAATCCCCGGTCATTGCCGCAATTTCGCCACCTACCGAAGTCATGGCGACTAATGCGGTATGGTTATCAAAGAAATCGCCATTAAGGAACTGTTCGTGGTGAATCTGTTTGTTGCAGGATTCCACGGACCCAACGCAGTCAGTATGAAAACCACGCTTGGCCGGGCAGCTGCGCATATTATCCAGGTAATCTTCGAAAGCCGATTGCGCCGACTCTGCCTTACGCAGACTAGCCGGTACATTTTTAACCGCAGGTATATCCAAAAGCCCCGGGATAAAGGCTGTCAAGTTGGTTGTGATATAAGCGCCTTTCTTCTTCATCATTTTGCCGATTTCACAATCGTACATAAAGCCGTGCTCAAGAGACTTTACTCCCGCCTCCAGTGCAGCAACCATAGACTCACGCCTATAGGAGTGCGCCATAACGTAGGAGCCGTATTGTTCAGCCACGTCAACAGCAGCACTGATTTCGTCGACTGTGCGGCCATCCATCTGCCAGGGATCAAATGCCGAAACCACGCCACCTGATTGCATTACCTTTAGCTGAGAAGCTCCCATTCGAAAGTTATTTCTCGCAACCTTGAGAACCTCTTCGCGCCCATCTGCCTCTACCGCCATATTCAGCCGACTCATGTTTGAAGTCTGCCCAATCGGTGCTGTGTAGTTGGCAAAATCTGCGTGGCCACCACGACCACCGATAAACGCAGCAGAGGGGTAATAACGAGGACCAGTAATCATGCCGCTATCAATGGCTCGCTGGAGACCTCCGTTGCCGCCCCCGGCATCACGCAGCGTGGTAAAACCCTGATTCAAATACATTTCGGCCATCTTGGTGCCGTGAATAGCGAAGTCTTCCCAGGTCGACATGCTCTCCATCGCGGGCAACGAGGGACCCATCAACATCAGGTGGGCGTGATTTTCTATCATCCCGGGCATCAATGTACGGCCATTACCCTCGATGACAGTGGCCCCGGCATCGGCGGTAATGCCTTTACCGACCTTACCTATCATGTTCCCTGTCACCAGGACGTCCACACCCGTCTTTAGCGTTTTGCTAGTGCCATCAAACACGTTCACATTGGTAAACAAGGTTTGTTGCGGCTTGGCTTCTTCGGCTACGCCAAGTCCGGAAAGAGGGCCGATAGCCGCTATTAAAACAGCTCCCGGGACGCACTTTCCCATTAATCTCACAAGTTTTTTCATCATCTTAAATTTCCACATTTTAAACCGTTGGTGAACAAGGTTTTGAATTTGTGTCACAGGGGAGAGTACGAGAGTACCATATTAGATTAAAGCGCCGCTGAAAGTGCTTTTTATTGACGATATTTTATTAAAATTAATAAAATATCGCAAAAAAAGGAAAGTTTGATGTGCGGTTTTTTAATGCGGTAATGACCCCTCTGCTATAGCTGGTATCCACATCATGAAATGAACATCAGCCACTTCATCCCGCAATTTCTTTGCGTCCTGAAACTCCGGAGAGTTAATAAATTTGTTCAAGCCTTCTATCGAGTCGTATCGTTCAATGAAATAGGAGCCTGCCGCTGGCAGTTCGCCCTCAATAATACTGGGATTGTGGTGCGCCAGAGGTATGTAGCCACCGGTCCTGGCCGCAAGCGGCCCTGCTATTTTCTGATACTCCGGTAACCTTTCGGGGTCGGTGACGGTTACGGAGCCAACCAGGTAGACCGCCTCGTCCAATTTCTCGCAATTATCATCTTCCAGACACAGAGCATCGCCACCCGCAGGTACATGCCCGGTTTTGTCTAACATCCCATTGAGCTTGATATTCAAGTAGCTTGGCGTGTCTTCCAACGCCACCCACATGATGTGATCCATATTTTTGGCTGAACTCTTTATCATTTCTCCGCCGGTCGTTGCCAGCTGGATATAGTCGCGCCCAAAACGTTCGGTGTATTCATAGCCGTGAACATGGCCATTAAACACAGTGTACTTCTCACCACCCAGGGCTTTCTCTATCTTCTTGAAATTGGTTTCGTTTTCATCTTTCCAAATTGGCTTGTGCATAAAGAGGAAAACCCAGCGAACATCCCTGTTCGCCTCAATCACTTTTACCACGTACTTCGTTTGAGCATCACTGATCTCGCCGTACTCTCGCTGTGGCATTTTGGCGTATTCGGTACTGGCGAATTCAGCAGGATTTTTCTTGTAGACTGCAATCGCTTCATTGCGCTTGACTTTTAATTCGCTAAAAAACTGGTCCGTAAAGTCCTCACTGTCCAGAACCAGGAAAAGCGTATTTTTGAATATAAAGTGATAGTAACGAGGGGCTACTACTTTTTCATACCAGTGGCGCATGGCGGTATTCGAAATATCATGATTTCCAACCACCGGATAAAAATTCAGATCACCGTTGTTCAGGTTTTCATTGAAGGCGCGCCATTCCTTATTCATTTGATCGACATCTTCCGTACCGCCTTCGATCAAATCGCCAATGCTCATAATAAAATCAGGCTTCATAGCACTGACAGCTTCAGCACCAACCTTGAACACCCCCGGGCGTTCCCCTCCAGTCAGGTCTGCGATGATTGCAAAGCGTACTAAACTCTCGTCGGCCTCTGGCGTGTTGACTACCTCAACCTGGGCGTGGGCCGAGTCAGCATTACTAAATCCTGTGACAACAATCATAGCCACACAGGCAAGAACTACAGTTTTAAACATCCTGCTTTTTTTCCTGATATCGACCTAAAAAATATTGTAGTGCAGCACCTTGCAATCAGACTATTTACTTTGCATTATTTTCTCTATTTATAAGCTATATAACACAAATGGGAAAGTAATAATGACCCCGGCTCGCCACACTATCCAGATTATGCACCCTGCTCTACTCTCTCCATTCCTTACGGCAATGGATAAGCAAAAAATGAGTTCCAATAAGCTTCTCGAACAGCACGGCCTGTTCCGCAAAAGCATTCGCAATAACACCGGCATGGTGACAGCCAAGCAAGTACACCAATTTCTCAAGGCCATTACCGCGAGCTCTGGTGATCCTGCATTTTGCTGGCGAGTCGGGTGGGAGTTAGACCACAGGAAGTACCCATTATTTGCGCAACAGCTAGGCCAGGGCCTATCACTGGGAGAGCTTCTGGCCGACCTGTCACTGTCAGCCGAGAAGCTGGCTTCAGCCACTCGCTTTGAACTACATATCTCGGGTGAGTACGCCCGCTTCACCAGCTTTCGGCTATACAAGTCAGGCCCTACGCCTAGTACAGATGCATTCGCTGTCAGTGCACTGGTCTCCCTTCTGAAACGCTACGTTAAAAGAGCCTGGAATCCGGCCGAAGTCTCGCTAGAACTAGCAGATCTGCGCTCAGTACCACAGGGTTCAGGACTCAAGATGGTGAAAATACAACAGCCCAGCCAGAGCACGATACAGTTTCCCACTGCCTGGCTAATACCCGGAGCGAAGTGTGTGAACACAAAAGCCAGGACTAAAGATGACTTCGAAAAGGCAAGAAGCCTGATAGATTTTCTCGCCTCAGCCTTGCATGCACACCTTGCCGAGCCTGATCTCACCGCTGCAAAAGCTGCTAAATGGATCGGCAGCCCGCTCAGGGAAATCAATCATAGTCTAAAACCACAGGGCATTACGCTGGCGCAATTGATTGATGATTGGCGCAAGAAAGAGGCCTGCCAAAAACTACAAAACCAGGAACTGAGTATTGCTGAGACAGGTGCCTCGGTGGGTTACCCCGACGCCACCAGTTTCAGCCGCGTGTTCCGGCGCTGGACAAAGATGTCGCCCAGGGATTACAGAAAGTCCGCACAGTGAACATTGCCCAGGATGAAGGCCTATTTGCGCAAACCACCAGCGATCAAGGCCTTGGCACTCTGCACCAAGCGCTTGCCATCGAGCCGTCGACTGCGCCGAATCCATTCCAGCAACATGCCATCCGTAAAGGCAACCAGTACTGCGGCCTCTTCGCGAGGTGCCAGGGACAGATCAAACTCGCCCTGGTCTTGCCCCAGCCTTACAACACGCTCCATCTCTTCATGGTATTGGTCGTACATTTCATCCAGCGAATCCGCTACCGCTTGATCCTGACCGTAAAACTCCAGCGACATCAATATTGGCAACAGCAGCAACTCATTGTTCTTTACACCAACCCCTGCCGCCCATTCGACAAACATCTCCAATTGACCGCTGGCTGAGACATCGGATTCGCGCATTTGCTCGAAGATGCCACTGTAAAGCGACGTCGACTGAGCCAAAAGCTCCAGTAACAAAGCGGACTTGCCCTTAAAGTAAAAATACACAGCACCTTTCGTTAAGCCCGCTCGGCGAGCAATATCATCTATACTGGTCGCGCCATAGCCCCGCGTTACAAACAACGCCAATGCGGCAGCCAACACCTGCTCAATACTCTGCTCTCGTCGCTCCTGGTTACTGCGCCGACTCGGGTTCACCACGATCAGTGACTCTTCAGGTTTTCACGGAAATCGGTCGGGGAGGTGCCCGTCCAACGACGGAAACTGCGGGCAAAGTTGCTGCAGTCGGAAAAGCCCAGCATATAGGCTATTTCATTGACGGTGAGGTCGGCCCGGGTAATGTACTCCTCCGCAAGTTCCCTGCGGGTATCGCCAAGCAATTGCTGGTAGCTGGTACCGGCCTGTTTTAACTCGGAGGTGAGTGTCTGCTCATCCTTACCCAGGGACTCCGCCAGCATAGTCAGGGCAAACTGTCCACGAGGCAGTAATTCAAACAGCGCCATGCGGGCGGCATTAATAAGGCCGACCTCAGTGAATGTCTTGAGGTATTTGTACACCAGGCTTTCGCTGTGCCGCGCGAGCTCTGCATTACCACCTGCCAATGGAAGATCAAGATCCTCCTCAGAAAAATGGATAAGTGTGGACTGCGCGTCGTATTCAATGGGGCAGCGAAAATAGGCGTTGTATTGATCGGTAAAGCCTCCCGGTTCCGCGAAGGCCATGGAGATTCGCTCAGGTGCGTACTTTGGTGTCGATACCATACGTATTAGCTTAAGCATGGTCGCCACCCACGCGGATTCATGTAACAAGATTTCATAGGGTTCCTCGAACATTTCGGGAAGCACAATTTGCTGGTACCGTAACCTGCCATGACCATCGAATTCGACCTTGTCTCCCGTATTGATGTAGGCCCAGTAACGCTGCAGTCGCATGCAAAAGGCCCGCAAGGTTGTCGATGAGGTCAGCATCACTCCAAAGGCATGGTAGGTCGCAGGATTAACAAATTCGGTGTACTTGATTCCAAACAAGGGATCGATCTTGCTTCTGTCCTGGGCGATGATGCCCCGATGAAACATGCCCACTGGCACGCGGGCATCAAACGCCGGCGTGGAATTAATGTCGATACCTGCGCCTGACAACGCTGCAGTGCCATCCAGCCCATAGGAATCAAGGGTTTTGGCGACGCAAATTACACTGCCTATGTAGCTGGTGTGCGGTGTGTCTGGCACCGTATCACTCATGCCTTTCCCCATTTTTTATACTGTATCTTTTTATTATGGGCCAAGCGGGAGAATAGGCAAAGTCTGACTATTTCACACAATCATACGCTGAGTTCCAGTAAGGCCTTAGCAGTCACAGTTTTTCCCCGGTCACTCTCCACCCACATATCCACAGAGATTGTACCGGCGGCCTCATCGACAGATTCCACCACCCCCTTGAAGAATATTGTGTCACCCACGGCATTGAATACCATCATGCGCAGGGGGCCGATCTTGCGGATACGGGCAGCGGGGCCGGCCCAGTCACGCATTAAGCGCTCAAACATTCCCATCAGGAAATAGGTATTGGCGAAGGCATCGGGCGCGCCCGTTGCTTTTGCCACATCGCTATCGTGATGAATAAGCGACAGATCGCGGTTGGCTCCCGCCTCCATCACTAATCTCTGCAGGGTGATGGGAATCGCTATCGATTGAAGCTCATCACCCACAGAAATTTCAGATAGTTTTATATCGGTAGAGGAGCTCATAATTCGCCCTCCTTTGCCGGAGCGACAAAACGGAAGATATCCAGGTAGGAAATTGCCACCACCTCACCGGTTTGCTTGGTATAGGTGTCTTCCTGGCGCAGGAAAGCTCCTTTTCCCACCCGTAATTCCTTGTGTTTGATGTCAACCAGCTTTGACGCACAGCTCACCACATCTCCAGGGTACAGCGGTTCAAAGAACTCCACCTCTATGCTGGTGGCAAAGCTTTTGTCGCAGGGTGCCGGCACATCGAATATGACCGGAATCTGGATCTGGGTAGGCTCGTCGTCGATTTGCGCCGGCCTGTCACCGGGACTCCAGTAGGGAGCAATACCGTAGGAAAACACCATTGAGGCTGGAGCGACCAGGTCATCATAACCCGCTGCTTTTGCGGCTTCGGAGTCTGTATGGATATCACAGGCGAACTCCTTGGGCTCCAGCCAACGCCTGATGGTGCCCAGCTCAACCGGATCCGGGCCAACAGACTGACCAACCACTTTATCGAGGTGTTGCTCTGTTTCTTCCCAGGTACCCCACAGGCCCCAGCTCGGTTCTGACATTACTTTTTCACCGGCCGAAAAAATGGCAGGGTGACTTCGTCGGTAACATCCCTGAATACCACCTCAACTTCCATGCCAATATGGACATCCTCGGGTTCACACTCCACCAGGTTGGTATGCATGCGGATGCCCTCGGGCAGGTCGATCCAGGCCAGGATAATGGGCAGGTCCTCAACAAACATTTCCTCCACACCCTCCAGAGTTACGGAATAGGTATAGACCTCTGCTTTTCCGGACGCTTCAATCCACCCCAGGTCCTGACTCCAACACTTGGGACAGTCACGCCGGGGATAGAATATGTTCGCATCACAGCTATTGCAGTGCTGTATAAGTAGCTTGTGCTGTCTGGTGCCATCCCAAAAACCCTTACTGTACGGCTGTATTTCGGGTAACGGCTTGTTGTATTCACTCATTGGGGTGACCTCCCGAAAACTGTCGTACAAGTGTTCATAACCGATCCACCTGAGGTCGTAAGAATCGCATTTTCGCAGTTTGCAACCTGACGCTCTCCAGCCTGACCGCGCAACTGACGCACTGTGTCGAGGTAAAATGCCATGCTCACACCTGAACCGGTATGGCCACGACCCGTGGCGTCTCCCATGGTTGTACAGGGCAAGTCGCCCCCGGGGCCGCAGCGGCCATCTGCCCATAAACTGGCGCCCTGCCCTTCTTCGCATACGCCATAGCCTTCCAGCGCACTGCACTGGGTATAGGGATAAGCGCCATAAATCTGGCGAAGATCCATATCGTGAATCGACAGGCCGGACTGTTCAAGTGCATCCTGACTTGACTCTCGGTATGCCTTGCGATGGAAAACATCTTCACGCATGAACGGTGTCGCACTCATGAATCGCGTGCCATGT
This sequence comes from Halioglobus sp., assembly GCA_039979015.1. Taxonomy (GTDB): domain Bacteria; phylum Pseudomonadota; class Gammaproteobacteria; order Pseudomonadales; family Halieaceae; genus Halioglobus. The sequence goes on along the minus strand of JBDWAD010000020.1, from coordinate 419,428 downwards.
CCGCGCTTGTAAACCGCCTTTTCTCCCATTTCCCTGGCGATATCATGAGAAGTCACCAACATCGCACCGCCTCCATCAGCCAGTAAATTACACTCCTTGGCCTTCAGCGGTGTGCTGATCATGCGGGAGTTCATCACATCCTCAAGCGTGATGGGCTTGCCATAAAAAATCGACAAGGGGTCCAGCGCGCCCCAGGCGCGCAGGGCCACAGTTACCGCTGCCAACTGTTCTTCTGTGGCGCCGGTCTCATACATATAGCGCTGGGTGATCAGACCCATGGAACCATTGAAGGTCACTCCGTAGGGGTACTCAAACTGTTTATCAAGTGGCGCAGTCGCAAAGAAGTTGATCAGCTGCTGGGCTGGAATATCGGACTGAATCGTAGTGTGTGGCACCAGGACAAAATCTGCCTGACCACTCTCGATATGCTGCTCTGCCAGCCTCAGGCAATTTGTGGTGGAGGCCCCTCCGGCATTGCAGATCGCTATATCCCGGCACCCCTCTAAACCCATAACCTCCGGAATCTTCCCCAGAGACATGTCGTTCTGCATGCTGGGCTGTGCCATCGGATTATTCGAAATCACCGCGCCAATCTGGTTTTTGTCGATACCCGCATCACGCACGGCTTCCATACAAACATCCAACAGGATATCCCAGCGTGTGCGCTCCGGGTCACGACTTGTCGGCACTTCACCAATGCCAACAATCGCCAGTCCTCTTTTACTCATCCTAATATTCCTCGCTTTAGAACTCAGGCGAGGATAAAGCTCGCCTGTTTGTAGAACGGTTATCTTGTAATATCAATCGTCTTGGGCGTACTCAGGACGATCAAAAAGATCCAGGTTGTCGTCAATACTCACCGCCAATGGACGACGCAGAGACACTGTGTCAGCATCGGTGGGAATCATAAACTCCCAGAGTGTGTCGGGCAGAATCGAGTCAGCAGAGCGGCGACGAGTACTGTCCCATTCACCTTCAAGGCCCTGTTCCATAATCGAAGTAATTTCCTCGTCACTCATCCCCAGTGCAGCAGTCAGCTTGCCAAGTGATTCCTCGATGAAACCTAGTCGCGCATCCCATACCGAACTTGACCGCACACCCTCTTGCAACAAAAGGTCGGTACCGGAGCGGTCCTTGTGGTCGAACCATGCAATCGCCTGTGGCGCCCTGCGCAACATAGCTTCGCGCATATCAGCGCGATCAGATTCCTCTGTGGCCTTGAGCCAACCTTCCAAACCGATGCGATGGAAGTAGAGTTCTTTGCCAAAGTGTTTCACCATGCCTTTGATACTAGGAACCGCGCTGCTTTCCTTAAACGTGTTCAACATCCGCCAGACAGCGACCTCTGCCAGGAAGGTGGAAACCAGGAAGTCACCCCAGTTCTCCGGTGGAGAGGACAACATCTGCATATCGTGAAGTTGCTCGCGTTCCCGGCCAAATTCCAATTGATGTTCGGGCAAGTCCAATTCTTCTTCCAGGTACCGGAACATCGCGCGAGTATGACCAAGCGTATCCTGCGCCATCCCTGCAAATGCAGTGCAGTCGGTCAAACTACGGCCGTTGAGCATAACCTTGATATACCAATGGCCCAGCACCCAATCGGTGTCCGCGATACACAGCATCTCCGCTGTCAGTTCTTTTTTTGCCTGTTCACTGATCATCACTTGCTTATCCTCAATTCACTATTTTCATACAGCGGTGGCGCGACCACAGTGACTAGTCACCAGGTAGTTTGCCTTCCCACTTCATCCAGCCAAAGGTGCTCTGGCAGTCGTTACATTTCATCGATATTTCGGAGACAGTGCCGCCAAAGGGACTCACGACCTGCGTGTTTTTGGATTCGCACCAGGGGCAGGCGACTTGCTCGTCGTACAAATCACCAAACACCTCCTGCTGGCCCTGGCCTGGCTTCTTCATGCAGTCAGAAGGCATGTCTCAGGCTGCTCCAACAATATCGTTGGGTGCAATAATTGAAATCACATCGTCGCGCCGTACCATGCACATTTCCGACCATATTTTTTCGGAGTACATCAGCCTGGCGTGGGAAAGTGCTGTCTGAGGGTTCGCTGCACTCAGGCAGCCAATGTGGGCGAGGGGACCATCCATCTCCTCCCGCGCAAACACCTCGTAGTAATCGTAAGTGGTGACTGGCAAAGGTACCTTGTCTTTTACTATGCCCATTTTCAGGAACTCCTAAATACAATATCCATGATCTCTAGCGATGATGCGGGCGTCCGGTGCAATGTCATTGCGGTTCCACTCATGGTCCCACTCTACTTTCACCTTGACCCGGGATACGCCCTCTACCGCGCCCACCGCCTCTTTTAACTCCGCCTGAATGAGATCCCAGGCGGGACAGCCGACACAGGGAAATACCAGACCCACATCCACCAGGCCATCTGCATCGATATCCACGCGCCTGACCATTCCCATGTCCGGCAGGCTGACATTCATATGCGGATCCATGACGGTATCGAGTGCGGCGCGTACCGCTGTTTCGGCTACCACAGCTTGTCACCCCACTCTTCTCGCTGCAGCCGTTCGTAGCATGCGGGGCGCATGGGGCCTCCTTTTTTGAAGTTACCGATAGCCCTATCCCAAGTGGTCTCTTCCCACTCCCAGTCCATCTTGTCAGCGTCAAATGTCATCGGATAGGGCATGCCATCGATCACGTAGTCCTCTTTCTCTTCGTCAAACCTGGCGGGGACATCCAGACCGGTTCTGTCTGCAAAGTCAGTCGCAGATTTGAGCCATTTGGCGCGCATGGTGTCATTGCTCCATTCGCGCACTTTGTAGGTCAACTGGTCCGGGTGGCCCTTGAGATGATCAGGTCGTCCATACCAGTGATAACCCCAGGGGAATATCCAGTTGACGGCGTCCTGCACCAGCTTTTTAGTTTCATCATTCTGGTTGAAGTAATACTTGGTCCACATAGCGCCATGACGGAAATGGAAAGCCTCTTCAAAGTTCACTTTTTTAAGCGTTCTGCGATAAGGCGCAAAACTGCAGTGAAGCTCAAGATCCCAGGTCGTAAAGCGGCCAGCTCGGTCCAGAAAAGCCTGTGAAACCACAAACTCAGCGTAGTTGCGCACTGGAAATTCCATAATGGGCAAGGACCAGTAAGTGTTGGGGTCTGCTTCAAAGGCCAGCTTTTGCATGTCCACGCCGAAACGCTCATAAAGCATGCCCTGCTGATGTGCGTGTCCGACTTCATCCTGGATGGTGCCGCAAATAGCAACCTTGGCTCCGATATCTGGTGCGACGCGAAAGGCCGTATAGGCCCAGGTCAGCACAGTAACTTCGCTCTGTGCGGCAATCTCCAAAGTACGCTCCAGGATAGCCCTGTAACGTGGAGTCAATTCGTCCATATCCTCTATCAGGTCGCCGGCCTGAATTCGGGCCAACAGGGCCTCTTCCGCCGCCTGGTCAACCGATATTGCCTGTGTGCTACTCATAAAACGCCTCTTATGTTGTTCAGTGCCGATACATACCTACTATACAGTATGTAAATAGCGACTCTCGGTCAATTTATACTAAAAAGCTGGTCAATTGATTAATCGATCTGCATGACGCCAGTATTGTTCGCGCAGGGCTTTCTTATCTGTTTTGCCAAGGGCTGTATTCGGCAGGGCGTCTACAATATCTACCTGCTTAGGTGCCTGGATAGCCCCCTTTCTGGTCTTCACCAGCTGGATCAACTCTAGCGGATCGACAATTTCATCCTTCCTGGGCACCACCACGGCGACAACTTTCTCACCCCATTTTTCGTCGGGCACCCCGATTACCGCTGCCAGAGCAACTGCAGGATGGGTTGTTAGCACGTCCTCCACTTCTCGCGGATAAACGTTAAATCCGCCGCTGATAATCATGTCTTTTGCGCGATCAACCAGGTAATAAAAGCCCTCTTCGTCCTGACGAGCCAGATCACTGGTGTGCAGCCATCCACCCATCAGCGCCTCAGCCGTTGCTTCTGGCCGTTTCCAATAGCCACGCATCACGGCTGCGCTGCGAATACAAACCTCGCCTATTTCCCCCGTCGCCACTTCATTGCCCTGCTCGTCCAGTAGAGCCATTTTGACTCCCACAGGCGGCTTGCCACAGGACGCCAGGCGTTCAGGCTTATCTAGCCTATGCTCTTCTTTACGCATCATGGTCAAATGTATGCACTCTGTCTGGCCGTAGCACTGCATCATGACCGGACCAAACAGTTCCAGTGCTTCCTCCAGTCGAGTGGGAGACATGGGTGCCGAAGCATAGATGATCGATTCAATACTGGATAGATCCGCTTGGGCAGTTCGAGGATGATCCATCAGTACATAAATCATGGTTGGCACCAGGAAAAGTGTATTGACTCGCTCCCTTTCGACCAGGTCAAGCACTTGGTCAGGATCGAAACCCGCGGTTAGATAGACCTTGCCCCCATTGAGGAATGTAGGGATCAGCAAAAAGCCCGCTGCGTGACTGATAGGAGATGATGCCAGGTAACGAATGTCCTGCGGCCATTGCCACTCTGCCATGGAAATCAGGCTTTTTGCCGCCATGCTGCCCTGGGTCATTATCACTCCCTTGGGCTTACCCGTGGTACCGCCGGTATAACTCACCCAGGCAATATCTTCAAAGCCAGGGAGAACAGCAAGTACTTCAGGCTCTGCTTCATCTGCCAACGCTGGCAGGCAAACGCCGAATTCTGCGTCATCCAGTGTAAAGACCTGCAGTTCCGACGAAGCCGCCTCCTGCAGCGCGACCCCTCTCTCGGAAAAGAAAGGAACGTCCACCACGAGCGCTTTAATCTCGGCATCGTCAAGAATAAATAGCTGATCTTCAAGTGAGCCCATAGGGTGCAGCGGTGTATACCGCATACCGTTAGCCAGTGCGGCTGCCATCGTGGCGAAGGTATCTACACGGTTCGCAGCGAGCTGGGCGAGACCATCTCCGGGCTTGAGTCCAGCTTCTCGCAATACTCGGGCCACGCGCCAAATGCGCTGTTCCAGCTCAGCGTAAGTAAGACTTAAGCCACCCGCATCGACTATCGCGTCACGCTGTGGCCAGCGTCGCAAACCTTTGAGTATAAGGTCAAAGTAAGTATCGCCCTGATACAGGCTGTCAGCTGTCATACTGCCCTCGAAATCGGCAAATTAGAGTCAGCGACTTTATTTCACCCGCATGAATACCCCAATATCAAAATGGGCAAGTGTGGGGTCAACAAAAAGCGTAGGAGCAACCTTAAAAGGCAGAGATGGATTGCGCCTCACGAAATTCAATAGGTGACTTACCGGTCCACTTCTTAAATGCTCTGCTGAAGTTGGCGGTATCTGAAAAACCGATCAGGTAGGCGATTTCATAGATAGGTAGGCCCTGACAAATATAGTCCTCGGCCAGGCCTCGCCGAGTATCGTCCAGCACTTCGCGGTAGGTAGTTCCTGCACTCTCCAACTTATTATAGAGCGTACGTGTACTGATATTCAGCGCCTGCGCCACCAGGTCTTTACCGGACACACCCATGGGCAGTAACTTAATCAATTCCTTATGCACTCTGGCAGGAAAGTCGCTACGATCAATCTTGGCCAGGTGCGCCACCGTCAGTTGCTCATACATCCGCGTCAACTCGGGATTAGCCGCGGGAAGCTTTCTCGCCAGATCCTCTGTGGAGATCACAATAGTCGTCGCGGGCGCGTCGAAAATGACGGGACAACTAAAAAACTTCTGATACTTTTGTTCGACCCCTACACTCTCTGGACTGGGCCGAGCCAGCGTCACCGACTGCGGCGCAAACTCTGCGCCCAGCGCTACTCTGATGGTGCTTACAGTCAACGCCGCAAAGCCATCCACTCTCACAGGAACCAATGGCATGCCTTCGCGGGGTATCGTACTTAGCGTACAGGCGCCGTCATCCAGGTCCAAACTCAATGAATCGTTAGTGGTGATCAAGCGAAAATATTTCACATAGCACTCAAGAAAATCCGCCAGTGTTTCACTGAAGCACATAGCAATGCCCAGGGAATAAAACGATGTCGGATGAACATAGTTAGCAAGGCGAAGACCGAAAATGGGATCATCAAGGCGCTGCGGAATCAGCGCCAGCAGGCGTTGCATAGCCTCGGAAGGGATACGCACGTGGGGCTCTCGGAGTGTTTCCAGGTCAAGTCCGACTTCGGCAAACAATCCGACGGCGTCCTGGCCGCCATCTTCGATAGCTTGTGCAATGATGACCCCGATAGGACCAAGGGTAGAGTGTTCAGTCTCAGGCATTAATCACGTTCTATTGAACAGAGACGCAGATTTGATCATAGTCCTTACCCAGTGACAAGCCACTCACTGAGAGACTCAGACCGAGATTAGCGTGCGCGTGCAATCAGCCACAAGCCACGAGTCAGCAGCGGCACGGCGAAAACAAAGATGAAACTCATTGCCAGAAAAGTGTAGCCCGTGAGAATCAGGGCGATGATTCCCATGCTGCTCAGGGCCATACTACCAACGACCATACCAACCGCCACCAGACCGTGTCCGAGGTGACTGAGTGGCCGTTTAAAACGCTGCTCATGCCAACTGTCTACTCGCTCCAGGAATCCCTGCAGCATACCGACACCGGTCTGGGCGATCAGCACAAAAAGAACAGCAACATAAACATCCAGAAACACACTTGAGCCCAGGGTACTCATCAGTTTGTATGCCGGAAGCTCTTCCGTAGTAATTGCAGGATAGAGACTCATGAACGAAAAATGTAAAACCAGGCCAGGTACAACTGCAACAATTGCGGCAGTCGTTGCCGCCAAGCCTGCCTGCGAGCGACTCTGAATACCCCGCGCGCAATACAACAACAGTGGAATGAAGCCACCATTAACCAGTGCATATTGCATACCTCCCTGCCAGGCTGACCACTGGACAGGCTCATTGCTAAACGCGTGCCTTATTTGTTGGGCAGGCTCACCTGACAGCTGAACAATCAGCGCAACCAGCACTAAAGCCAAAGCCATAACCGCTAGTATCATGGTTTTTTCAACCAACACGCGCCCCTGATAGGTGAGGAAAAAAACAATTAGCAACAGAGCAACACTGCCTGTCCAGGACGGTAAGCCAAAACGAGAGTCGGCGATCGCGCCTGCAGCAGTGGTACATACGGCCAGGGTGATAATCATTCCAAGTAGGATAACTATCTCGTAAAGAAACCAGAACCGCCCAAGTAAATGCTCGAAAAAGCTGCGGTACTCATAGCGCTGAAACAGCCTTGCCAACTCAAAAGTAGCAAAAAGCAAAACGGTATAAGTGACCACGATAGCGGCAATGGACAACAACCCACCCACCGGCCCGTACTGGCTGACAAACTCCATCACCTCCCTGCCTGTGCCGTAGGAACCGCCAAACACAACCGACAGAAATACCGCCGAAGGTATGATAAATACGCGAAACAGGTATGTATTCAACATGACTGGCTTCCTGGGACTCAAAAACTCAGATTAGCAGCGACCGCCAAATATACCTTATCAAAGTGGGAACATGGGCGGTCAGCACCCCTTAAAAGACTACCGACTTACTCAATTTAACAAGGCGCAGCAGACCATGATTGGCAATACTGGGAACATTGTTATCGACACTTCATTGAGATTCGAATGAACGAAGAGATAGGCACAAAGTTCAAGCGAAAGTTGAGGAATTGCCACAACATCGCTGACCTGCGCAAGGCAGCCAAGCGCGCCCTGCCATTTCCCCTGTTCGATCACGTGGATGGCGGCTCCGACGACGAGACCACCTTGAATGCGAACACGACTGCATTCAACAAGTACTGTCTCAAACCTCGGTACTGTAGCGGCGTAGAAAACGTGGACGCTTCAACCACGGTACTGGGTCAACGTATCGAGTGGCCCTTTTTTACGGGACCCGCCGGAGGGCTAAAATATCTGCATCGACATGGTGAAATCGGCGTGGCACGAGCTTCGCACAAGTATGGTACTGCCTTTGCCATGTCAGGTTGGACCAACACCCGGCCAGAAGACATTGCCGCCGCATCGGAGGGGCCGCGCTTTTTTCAGCTGCAACCCTGTCGCTCCAGGGAGGTGATGACGGATATGATTCAACTGGCCAAGGACGCTGGCTACGACGCCCTGATTGTGACCGTGGACAATCCTGTACATGGCAACCGCGAACGCGACGCGCGTAGCGGATTTGGCGTTCCTCCAGCATTCACCCTGAGGGCCATGGCGTCCATCGCCAGCCGACCTCGCTGGGCTTTTGGCACTATACCCATGCCCGGATTCGGTCTCTACGACAAGTACATGAACTCACCAGAGAGAGACATGAATTGGCTGGCGAATCAGCTAATCACCAATATCACCTGGGATGATCTTGCCTGGATGCGCCAACAATGGGATGGCCCCTTTGCTGTCAAGGGGCTGGTGGCTACAGAAGATATGCGGGCGGCAGTCGATGCCGGAGTATCCGCAGTCATTCTTTCCAACCAGGGTGCGCGCCACTTTGACACCGCACCGGCCACTCTCGATATGCTGCCCGCAGTGGTGGACGCTGTCGGCCAACAGGTGGAAGTGATTTTTGACTCGGGCATCCGCCGTGGCACCGACATACTCAAAGCTATCGCCCTGGGGGCGACTGCTTGCACCGGTTCTCGCCTGTACTGTTATGGTCTCGCCGCCGGAGGCCAGCAGGGCGTTGAGCGAGCGCTGCACTTATTGCGTGCAGAAGTTGAGCGAGACATGATTTTTATGGGGGCTTCTACTTTAGAGCAGGTCAATCAAGAAAGTATTATGAACAATCAACAAGGATGAGGAACACTTAATGAACAATGACATAGTGGCAGATAAGCTCGCCGAACTCGGCCATACACTTCCGGCGCCTATTCAACTTCCGCCGGGGGTGGTCGCCAAGTTCCCCTTTGTACGTGTGATAGGAAACCGGGCTCTGGTGTCAGGCCATGGGCCAATCAATGCCGACGGCAGCCTCGCCACAAACTTGTTTGGAAAGGTGGGTGATGACCTGGACCTGGAACAAGGCACTCAGGCCGCATATCTGACGAGTCTGGCTATCCTTAGCAGCCTGAAGGCGGAGCTGGGCTCTCTGGACCGTATCACTGCTTTTGGACGGGTACTGGGCATGGTCAACTGCACGCCTGAATTCACGCAACAAACCCCCGTCATTGACGCCTTCTCCAACCTGATTAACCAGTCCTTTCCAGCTGAGGTAGCCGCACACGCCCGAGCCGCGGTCGGCATGGCTTCACTACCCATGGGTATGTCCGTAGAAATAGAAGCCGAGGTGTATTTCGAATGATGCAGGCAAAAGTCACCATTGGGAGCCTGGAGGATTTTCAGGCTCGAGAGGGAGAGGAGCTATTCGCGTCTCCCCCTCTCACTGTTACCAAGGAAATGATCCAACAGTTTTGTCGCTCAGTAAATCAACTGGATTGGTTTCACTTCGATGAGGAGCGCTGCGCAGATTCGTCCTTTGGTGCCATTGTTGCGCCAGGCATGTTCACGCTGTCGCTTATCCATTCGGTGTACTTTGAGAACGTCGAACTGAAGGGCCTGCGTGCACTGTTCCTGGGTTCTGATAGATTCCGCATTCTACGTCCGGTGAAAGCGGGAGACGAGCTATCGCTTAAATTCTTTGTTAATCGTGTGCAATTGCGGGATGAAGGCTTCGCAGTGCACTACGATTTCAGTTGGCATTGTAATGGCGAGGAACAGCCTGTCACACTGGGCGACTTCATCGTTCGATACTGGCCAGAGAACAACTGAGACTACCCCACACCCAGTTCGTCAGCCATCTGCTGACGCATCACAAACTTCTGCATTTTACCGGTCACGGTCATTGGGAACTCTTCAACAAAGCGCACATATTTGGGCACCTTGAAATGGGTAATCTGATCTTTACAAAATTCCTTTAACTCCTGTTCGCTCATTTCTTGCTCTGGGTAAAGCATCACCCAGGCACATACCTCCTCACCCATCTTCTCGTCTGGCACACCAAAAACCTGCACTTCAGCAATTTTGGGGTGGGTATAAAGAAATTCTTCCACTTCACGGGGATATACGTTCTCTCCGCCTCGTATCAGCATGTCCTTGATGCGGCCCACTACCTTCACATAGCCCTCGGAGTCCATGATGCCTATGTCACCAGAGTGCAACCAACCCGCCTCATCAATGGTTTCCCGAGTGCGTTCACCGTCGTTCCAATAGCCTCGCATAACTGAGTAACCCCGAGTGCATATCTCGCCCTTCTCACCAATCGGCACAACAATGCCATTTTCGTCGACAATACGAATCTCTACCCAGGGTACGGCGCGCCCCACAGTCTGCGTACGCTTTTCCAGAGAGTCTTCGGGCAGGGTCAGGTGATTAATAGGACTCACCTCGGTCTGGCCATAACCAATCAGGATGTGCTCCATATGCATCTCGCTGATGACCCTGTTCATCACCTCTACGGGACAAGGTGAGCCAGCCATCACGCCGGTTCGCAGACTAGTGAGATCAAAGCTTGCAAAGTCGGGGTGATCGAGCTCAGCGATGAACATAGTGGGCACACCATGCAGTGCGGTGCATTTTTCATCCTGCACCGTTTGCAACGTCTTTAGCGGATCAAAAGCGGCGTCCGGGTAAATGGCTGTCGCACCGTGGGCAAGACATGCAAGATTGCCAAGTACCATGCCAAAACAGTGGTAAAGCGGCACCGGAATACAAAGTTTATCGCGCTCATTAAGCTGCATTCCCTCGCCAGTCAGGTAGCCGTTGTTCAGAATATTACAGTGTGTCAGCGTGGCACCCTTGGGAGACCCGGTTGTGCCGCTCGTAAACTGTATATTGATGGGATCGTCCGGACGCAGAATACCTTTTAGTTCAGTCATGCGCGCGTAATCCGCATCACTGCCTAGTTCACATACATGCTCGAAGTTGAACATTCCGGGCGTGACACCTTCACCCATGCGAATGACCTGATGCAGGTGTGGTAATTTTGCAGACACCAGCGCTCCCGGCTGGCACTGTTCCAATTCTGGCGCCAAGCTCTGCAACATACCCAGGTAGTCGCTGGTTTTGAAACTCTCAGCGGTGACGATCGCCTTGCACTCTACTTTATTAAGAGCGTATTCCAGCTCATGCAGCCGATATGCTGGATTGAGGCAAACCATAATCGCGCCTATCCTCGCAGTAGCAAATTGCACCAGCGCCCACTCGAAACTGTTAGGACCCCAGATACCTACCCGATCTCCCGGTTCTATACCAAGAGCAAGCAGCCCGGTTGCCAAACGATCAATCTGTTGTCGATACTCATGGTAGGTCCAGCGAACATCCTGGTGCCGAACCACCAGAGCCTCACCTTCCGGAAACTGATCACAAATATGATCAAGGTAGTTGCCGATAGTCTCGTAGATTATCTGCGCATCGGAAGATCCGCAGTAATAGCTCTGGGTAAGGGAAACCATCATCACGCTCCTATGGAAAATTTGACCAGATTATGGACCCATGCTTCATCGCGGTCTTGTCCGTTAAGGAAATTCCGGGGTAGATCTGGCGCCTTGGGATGACAATTTTGCTCTGAGCCCAGTCCAAAACGGAAAAACGAAAACCCACCTTCAGCGGAGCTTGATAGTGTGGTTTATCAGTTCACCATTCGAAGCGCCGAGCGCATAACGTCACGATCCCGATGGAGGTAAAAATTCCGGTGCCAGTAGCCGTCTGCGCCCACTGACAGAGCGTCCGTAGTGAGTTGACAGGTAATCCAATACGACTTGCTCCTGTTCTCCTAAAGGCCATAGACCCTGAGTTTCCTGCATCCAGCGAATGATGGCCACCCAACCCTCGCGGTCAGCACGATTCTGACTGATCAGGGCAGCAGAATGGCAAACTGTGCATTGCACGCTCACCACTTCGAAACCAGGTGCAACAATCAAACCCGTTTTATCGTCTAATTCCGCTGCTCCCACCGCGCAGTTGAGCGCGATCAACACCGGGATGTAACAATACTGAACAAGGCGCATTACACCACCTTTACGGCAATACGATGGCAGGCATTATTGAGATAACCCCTTGGATTCCAACCCGGGACCAGCATGGGTTGAGCGCTACCATATTGATCTGTGGCCCGGGCCCATACCTCGTAATACCCGCGCTGCGGAAACTTTAACTGGCCGCTAAAACGTTGCCACGCCAGACGGTTTGCAGGTGATTGCAAACCGGCAGCGTGCCAGGTTTGGCCAAAATCGATAGACAAGTCCAGAGCGGTGACTTTAAGGTCGCCCGCCCATGCGTGCCCTCTCACGCTGAATGGTTTGCCGTATTCATGCAGAACCCCGGAGCGGGGATAGGTAAGCATGGACTTCACCGGCATTGATTCAATAATGCACATATCTTCTTCTGCAACTTCCGCTCCCGGCACCACCGGTTCACAAGGTACACGGTAGGAGAAACCTCCCATTTTTGCGCCATCATGAATTTTGTTGCGTACCGTGATTCGCTGTAACCACTTCCCTGAAGTCGATGCGGGCCAGCCACCCACTACCAGCCTCAACGGGTACCCGTTCATTTCTGGCAGGTCTTCGCCGTTTATCTGCCAGGCAATCAGCGTTTCGTCTTCCAGTGCCTTAGCGATGGGCACTCCACGGCTAATGGGAACCTTACCGGCAGTTCCCGAAATATGAGTATCGGCGCCATAGTAACCAATGTAGACCGCGTCATTTTTGAGGCCTGCCGCTTTCAGCACATCTGCCAATCTCACACCGGTCCAACCAGGACAGCCCACAGCCCCCGTAGTCCACTGGTTACCCCGGGCTGGCGGATCAAACTCGGCGCGTCCATTGCCGCCGCATTCCAAGGTCAGCTGATAGGTGTAGTGCTTGAATCGCTCCTTGAGCTCAGACAGCGTAAACGTCACGGGTTTTTCAACCGACTCTCCGTCGATACTCAGCGTCCAACTGTCCGCGTCGACCGAAACTGGTGGTATGCCATTATTGCGCACAAACAACCGTTGAGCCGGAGTTATCGCGTCATCCAGCAGGTGGGCTGGAGTTTCCGCATTGATCGGCCTGTCATTCAAAACGATCAATCCCGGATCTTTACCCTCTATGCGAAATGGACTGGTCTCCTCTGCCAGGGCTGCAGGTATAAGCCCGGCAGGCATGTATCGACCAAAGACTACTTCGGCCCCCAGCATGGCTGACATACAGCCCAATCCTGATAAAAAGCCCCTTCTTGTTACGGGGTCAGACCTACGACCAAACAAGCGCATATCTGCGCGCAGTGGATCATCCGCGTATAGCTCTCTAATACCCGATGTTTTCCTGCTCATTGCACCACCATGGTTAAACCTGTGACGTGAGTATAGGCAAACTACACAATCATCATTTGTTATTCGCGGCATACATAGAGGCCGTTCACATTCCTTACCGTGCCCGCTGCGCATAGTCTTGACCACGACATTGCCGCTTTTGGACAGGCAATCCGATTAAGGGCGGCTGCATAATAGACTCATGTCGCGAAACCTGACCTCTCACCCTCTCCTTGCACCACAAACGCTGCTGGCACTTGCAGCTCTGCCTGTGCTCGTTTGGCACGGCAACCCTGCGGTCGCGCTGTTGGTGGGTGCCGCGCTTTCATTGGGATTCAACAAAGCCGTTATACCCATCGCTAGCACTCTCGGAAAACAGGCTTTGCAGGCAGCTATAGTGCTGCTGGGGCTCAAGCTGAATGCCGCCCAATTGGTCCAAATCAGCTCAGATTACAGTCTGCTGGTCACGGCCTATGTGGGGCTAACCATTTGTATCGGACTTTTGATAGGGCACTGGCTGGGCAATCAGCGCAAGTGCAGCCAGCTAATCTCTACGGGGACCGCGATATGTGGCGGCACTACCATTGCCAGCTTATCTCCAGTTATCGGCGCCCGACCAGAGCAGACCGGCGTCGCGCTTACCCTGGTTTTCCTACTGAATGCCCTGGCTCTCTTTACCTTTCCTCTTGTCGGCGAGACATTATCACTGACACAGGAGCAATTTGGAGTTTGGGCGGCTCTGGCCATCCACGACACTTCATCCGTGGTCGCCACGGCTGCCATCTACGGCGATGAAGCCGCCACCGTCGCCACCACAGTAAAACTCGGTCGCACCCTCTGGCTGATACCGCTGCTGCTGGTATTCAGCGTTCTGGAGCAGCGAGGCTCAGCTAAACTGAGATTGCCATTGTTCATCGTCGCCTTCGTGGCCACAGCGTGCCTCGGTTCACTAATCGAACTCCCTTCCGAGGTGGTCAACGGCGCTTCAATGATCAGTAAAAGTCTTTTGGTGTCTGCCCTTTTCTGTATAGGCACCGAAATTAACCGATCCACACTGAAGGAATTACGTGGAGCCGTGCTATTGCACGGGCTGCTTTTGTGGGCGTTGGTCGTGCCGCTGGTGTTGTGGTTGGTAACTCAAATCGTTTAGTACTGAAATAGCATAATTCTTGGTACTGACAAACTTTTGGTTATAAGGGTATAGCTATTGCTTCCTTCTGCCATCTCCGACCATTTCATACAATCGCTCGCCATGAGTATCCACAACGTCAAAATTGATCTCCTTAGTGCAGCGGCCATCGGCGCTTTCGCGCTATTCGCACTCGCCCCGCTGCTGGCCTGATTCCTGTTCTTCTCAGTTTTTCTGAAGCCTTAGAAACAGCACTGCCACACCGGCCAGGAAAGAGCCACTCGCCATGATGATGGCAATATTCTCCAGCGCCATGCCTGCCGCAAACAGGAAACCCGGGATCATTGGCCCAAGTACCGCTCCACCACGACCGACTCCCAACACCAGACCGGAACCGGAACCTAAAAGTGAAGAAGGGTAAGAAACTGCAAAGAGGCCAAAAAAGCCTGAGATCGCCGCAAATATAAACAGGCCTGTCACGAACCCAATAAGCTTCATGCTCTCCAAAGTCCCCGTGAAGTGCGGAAATACAGCAACCCCTAGTGCCGCTGAGATCAGGCAGAGTGCCATCAGGAATCGAATCGGCAAAAACCTGGCGATGATACTCAACCCCACCGATCCAATTACACCCCCCAAGCTGATAATACCTAATACGGTCGTTGCCTCGGATGTGGAATAGCCGAAGTCCGAGACGATCGTAGGGATCCATTTTACAAAGTAGTAATAGGTTCCCACATTGCCGAAGTAGGCGAAGAGTAAAATACAGGTAATGAAACCTATACCGGGTTTAAACAGGCTTGCCATACCCACTGGCTCGGCTTTTCGCTCCTCCTGAGAAGGCAAGCTTTCCGGCACGGAGTGCCCCAGACGCCTCATAGTTTTCTGGATTCGTTCCAGGGCACCATCCGGTCGCTTGCGCTCAAGGAAGGTGATAGTTTCAGGAACCAGTAAATACACTAACGGGATGAAGACCAGGCTCAGCAGCGCTCCAAGATAAAAGGTAACTCGCCAGTCGTAATCCCTTAGCAGTGGCGCAAGGAACGTCGCGCCCAAATAGACGCCAAAGGCAAAGCCGCCGGCCACCAACACCACAGCCAATGAGCGGTTTTTGTCATTACAGAAGTCCGATGACGTCGCCGTTGCCGCCGCCAGAAGTCCGCCAATGCCTATTCCCGTGAACACGCGAGCGGCCCCGAGAATGTATATGTTGGGTGCAATTCCGGCAATCAACATACCAGCGGTTAGAATGACCAGGCCAAGCAGTAACGTTGGCCGGCGCCCGCGGCTATCTGCCAGGGCACCCATGATAATCGATCCCAACGCCATCCCCACCAATTCGAGCGAAAGCACGACGCCCAGAGTAGCCTTGGAGATATTCCATTCTGCGGTTATTCCGGGTGCGGCAAAGGCGATGGATAGAACGTCATACCCGTCCAGCGCAAGAATGCCGATACAGATCGCGACCACATACCATTGGCCGACACTCATCGGTTCATGCTGCAGTGTTTCAAGAGGTCCGGTTTTAGTATCCATAGTAGTCCTGATCATCTATTGATTGCATGAACTGTAATCTACATTCTTTCTCGAGACGCGATCATGTCCATTCAGGTACGAAGGTATTCCCTGACATCCCAGGCGGGCATATACCTTTGCCTTAATTGCCATCCAAGCCGGGCACGCACCCCCCTATTCTATAGGCTCACACTGGCTATGGAATACCTGACAACATGCAGCAACTATCGCCCATGGACGCAGCGTTTCTCTACCTTGAGAACGAATCGACCCACGCCCACGGCACTCTTGTCTGGATTTACGACGCCAGTGAATGCAGCAGCGGTGCGGTTACCCGCAAGGCGCTAATAGACCACATGGCCTCCAGGGTATCGGTATCGCCAGTATTTACCCGCAAAATTCACCGCCTGCCGCTCGATTTTGATTATCCCTACTGGGTCGACGATGAGGGTTTTGAGCTGCTGTATCACGTGCGTGAAACGCTCATGCCCACAGGCGGCAATTGGGCTGATTTCTGCGGTCTGGTCGCCGATGTTCACTCACAACCACTGGACCAGGACCACCCCCTCTGGGAAATGACCCTGGTACCCGAACTAAACGACATTCCCGGATTACCCACCCGGTGCTTCGCCATTCTCGGCAAGTTCCACCATGTGGCCATTGATGGTGCCACAGGTATGGATATCATCACCCGCATTCACGACTGTCCAGATGCCCCTGAACCAAAGGTCAATCATTCGGCGGATCGCAGCGCAAGAAAACCCGGCCTGAGGGAAGGCCTGTTTCGAGCAGCTGTACGCAATGTAGCAGCGCTGGATAAAACCCTGGAACTAATTGGGGCCAAACCCCGCCCTGTATCTGAAGAAGGCGACAGCCAGCCCCCCGCGGTTGAAGCTTCTTCTATCGACATGCCTGAAGACCCTGCCGGTATCCCCCAGACCATGTTCAATCGGGGAATTGGCAATGAAAGTGCATGGGACAGTCGCAGTTTCAACCTGGCCGAGATTAAAGCCATGCGCAAGGCGGTGCCTGGCGCAACGGTAAACGACGTGCTCTTGGCAATCTGCGGTGGCGGGCTGCGCGGCTACCTTGCCGCGATCGATGAATTGCCCGACTCGCCGATGAAAGCCGGCTGCCCGGTGAATATTCGCACTGCGGAAGAAGCGGGTAGCGGCGGCAACAAAATTTCCGCAATTATCGTCAGCATGCATACCGACATTGAAGACCCCCTGGAGCGCCTGGCCGCCATCACCCAATCATCCGCAGCTGCCAAATATCGTGCCAGCCAGCGCGGCTCACGCAAGGTACTGGACCTTGTCTCTATTGTTCCGGCCCAAGCCCAGGCATTGCTGGGTCACGCGGTGGGTGCTGCAACGCGCCAGGTCAACCGCGCCTTTCAGTTCAACTGCTCCGTATCAAACCTGCCTGGGCCCCAGCAGAACCTTCACATGCTGGGTGGCCGACTGCAGACCATAGGCGCCGCCATGCCGGTAATGAACGGCTTCGGATTGTTCATAGGTCTGACAACTTGCGCCGGTAAATTGAGCATATCAATGAGCTCCAGCAGCAACATATTGCCTGAGCCCTCACAGCTCGGTGACGCCATGGAGCAGGCCTATGGTGAGCTTCGCCAGGCCAGCAAACCCCGCGCTGCAAAACGCAGGCGTTCAAGGAAACCAAAGTAATGTCCGATTACCGTAGTCACCTGGCCACGTTGCGAGGCCTGAAAAAAAATAGTAGCCGAGTCGCTATGTTCGACCTGGACCGCACTCTAATCGCGGTCTACAGCGCAGTTCCGCTGCTGATGGAGCAACTCAAGGCAAAACAAGTAAGTGCAGTGGGCGCCACTCAGCAAATCCTGATGGCACTGGGCCAAAGCCGAGACGTCTATGACTTTGAAGAAGTTATGGAGGCCGCGGTGGGCATGATGACAGACCTCGATGAGCACGAGCTCACCCGGCTGGGAGATCGTCTGTTTCATAAACATCTGCAAAAAAAGCTCTACGCTGAAGCGCAGGAACTGGTGGATACACACCGTCAGCTGGGCCACCACCTGGTGATTGTCTCCTCTGCCACTCGCTACCAGATTGAGCCTGTCGCGGAGGCTTTGGGAATAGACGACATACTCTGTACAGAACTGGAAGTGAACGCCGGAAAACTTACCGGCGTCATCAAAGGCGAGGTGTGCTGGGCCGAGGGGAAGTTGAATGCCGCCAATGACTGGTGCGAAGAAAAGAACATCAAGCTTAGCAATGCCTGGTTTTACACTGATGCACTGGAAGACCTACCCTTGCTAGAGGCAGTGGCTAATCCAGTTGCGGTGAATCCGTCAAAGGACCTGGAACTACATGCACGATCACAGGACTGGCCCATCTGCAAATTTCGTAGCCGGGCCCGGCCAAGTTTCCTTGATGTGGCCCGCACCGGTGCAATGTTCGGAGCCATGGCCCCGGCTATCCTCACAGGCAAAGCCGCCAAACTGTTAGGCGCGGCAGACAAACATCGCGCGGCGCTTATGAGCTTTACAAGCTATGCCGAAAACGCCCTGGACCTGGCCGGTGTAAAGCTGGACATCAAGAACGAAAACTATATTTGGGAACAGCGTCCCGCCATATTCGTCATCAATCACCAGAGCATACTGGACGGCTACATTGCCCCTGCACTGGTAAAACGCGACTATTTCATGATGGGCAAGATTGAAGCAGGCGATCTGCCAATATTGGGCCCCATGCTCAAAGATGCAGGTTTCATTCTGTTCGACCGCACCAATCGCGATGCCGCCATCGCAGCCTGTGATGATGCCGCTGAACGTATCAAGAAAGGATATTCACTCTGTATAGCGCCGGAGGGAACCCGTAGTTACAGCAAACGTCTAGAACCCTTCAAGAAAGGTGCTTTCCACATTGCCCTGCAAACCGGTGCGCCCATCGTGCCTATTGTGGTGAAAAACGCTACCGAGCTCTGGCCCCGAGGACAGAACTTCGTACGCGCCGGAACCCTGCATATTGAAGTTTTAAAACCCATACCCACCAAGAATTGGACCAAGGATACCCTGGGGAAGAACCTTGAAAGCCTACACCAGAAGTACCTTAAAGCCCTTGATACCACAGACTAAGAATAAGATTTACTGGAACAACAACATGAGCAACTCTACAGCGAAAAGCACATTTATATTTTCCGCTCCGGATGATCAGCAAATCTTTTGTCATCATTGGTCCACGGAAAGGCCGAAAGCCGTGGTACTAATTGTACACGGCGGTTCAGAACACGCTGGCCGCTATGAACCTCTGGCAGAGGCGCTCAATCAACGGGGATATTCTGCTTATGCTGAGGATCACCGCGGGCACGGCCGCACGGGTGAGATCAATGGCACACTGGGCGACATGGGGCCAGCCAATGCCTTCGAGCGAGTATGTGATGACGTTCTCGCGCTGGCTGAACGCGCCACTACAGAAAACCCTCAAACGCCGCTAATTATTCTTGGCCACAGCCTGGGGTCACTGATCACCCAGCGCTTGTTACTACAACACTCGAACCAGTTCTCTGCTGCTGTTCTTTCGGGTTCTCCTGATATTTTCGCGGTCGCCAATGCTGCAGATTTAGTCCATGCAGAGGTACAACGCCTGGGACGCGGCCAGGTAAGCGACATTCTCGAAGCTGGCATCGTAGCGGGTTTTAATGCCGCCTTCCCCAACGAAAGTGAGGCGCACGTCTGGCTGAGCCGCGACGCTCAGCAGCGTCAGCTCTACGAGGAAGACCCTCTGTGCGGTGCGCCCCTGTGCGCCAGCGCCTGGCAGGACCTGATAGCCGCCATGATGGTAACCATTGAAGCCCCGGTGGTTGCCGCGGTACGCAAGGATTTGCCGCTGTATATACTTTCCGGCGAGAAAGACCCCGCTCACGGCGACTGGCGTGCCATACATAGACTGGAGGACAACTACCGCCAGGCCGAGTTGGGAGATATCACCATCAAAAAGTATATGGGCGGTCGCCACGAAATGTTCAACGAGACCAACCGCAAGGAAGTGACCGAAGAACTATTGGACTGGCTGGACGCCACACTGGTATGAATAGTCACCACGCACAGATATCCGAGGACTTACACGGCGAGCTGGAACAGGCCGGGCAGTCCGCGTTACTACTAACCGACTGTCGCAGCAGTATTGAGCGCGACGTAATGGACCGCTGGCTGGAGGGCAACATCCGTGGCACAGGTATCGATCCGCAAATTCAGCAGCTAACACTGAATCTCTCCAGCCCGGACTCTTCCAGCGACCTTGAGCGACGGCTGGAGAGCCTCGACGACCAGACACTGATTCTGCCCCTACGTGTACTCTGGTTACCCGCTGCCGGTCAGCAGCGGCTCAGGGACTTTCTTTTGGGCAATCCTCACAATCCCGGATGGCTGCAGCAAAAACTGATTCTGAACTTTAACCCGGATCGCTGCACACCCATAAACGGTGATCCCGCTACCCTGGGGCAGTTGAGAAAAGATTACGCCGTGCATGCCAAGCACCAGACCCTGGGGGAATTTGTACAGCGCCGCGCAGTACTGGCAATGAAGCAGGTGGAACGCAAGCTGCGAGGCCACCGGTATAAGGAGCCCGCATTTGTCGAAAGCGATATTCTGCAGGATCCGGAATTTCGCCAGGATCTGGAAAAAATTAGTGGTAAAAACAACAGCCCTACCGCCGATCTTTCTCGGGAAGCCCGGGGCTACATCAAGGAACTGGTACCCACTTCAACGCCGCTTGGCCTGGACCTCCTGATTCGTCTCAGTCGCTATGTGTATACCCGTGGTTATGACCGAGAGATTGTCATCGACAAGGAGCAAGTAGAAAAACTGCGGGTACTGTCGCGAGATCACCCGGTAATTCTTCTCTGCAATCACCGCTCCCAGGTGGATTCCTTCGCTATTTACTCCGCCCTTTACGACAATGACCTGCCCCACCCCCATACCTTTGGGGGCATTAATATGAAGTGGCCGATTGTTGGAAATATCCAGCGCTCCTCAGGAATGATCTTCATCCGTCGTGCGTTCAACGACAATCCGGTCTACAAGGCAGTGCTACAACGCTACATCGACTATCTGGTAAGTCGCCGATTTCCTTTGTTGTGGTCCATCGAAGGCGGCCGCTCACGAACAGGTAAACTGGTTCCGCCACGCTACGGTCTTCTAAACTGGCTGCTCAATGCTGCCGAGCGCTTCGACAAGACCCAACCGCTGTACATTGTTCCACTGTCTGTCGTATTCGAGCAGGTTGTAGATGTAAACGCCTATGCCCACGAGCAGTTGGGTGGCGTGAAGAAGCCCGAAAATCTCTCCTGGTTTTACCAGTACCTGAACAGCTTCAAAACCCCACTGGGGAAGATTCATATCCGATTCGGTGACTCCGTACAAGCCAGGGTTGATGCGGGTCAACCCAGGGATCCAATTGCTGTTGAACGCCTGGCTTTTGAAACTTGCGTCGAGCTCAATCGCAGTACACCTGTAACCATGGCCTCACTGATCTGCGGAACGCTGTTGGCCGGTTCACCCCAGGCGTTGACACACACTGAGTTGTGCAGGGGGCTGGACGCACTGCTTGATTATTTGCGTGCCACTAATTGCACAGCTACTTTCTCGATGGATATTCGTGCCGAAGAGCTACTGCAAACCGGTCTACCACAACTCACAAGCAGTGGCGTTGTTCACTGCTTCGAAGCTGGACTGGAACCGGTTTACAACATTGTGGAAGACAAAGCTCTGGATGCAGCCTACTACCGCAATAATGCCATCCACTACCTGTTTACTGGCGCCATCGCCGACGTCGCATTGGCCAAGTTGTACCTGGAGGGTGTTAGCGAGAATCCGCTGCTGGAACTGGAACAAGAAATCCTGCAACTGCGTAAACTGTTTCAGTGGGAATTTTTCTTCCCGGAAAAGGATCAGTTCCTCGCCGGAATCTATCGCGACCTCGACATTCGCCAATCGAACTGGCGCGAGCGAGTCCTGGAAGGCAAAAAGGGTTTACACCAATTTTTCCTGGAGGTATCCCCACTACTGGGACACGGTGCCCTGGAGCCCTACCTCGAAGCCTACCGCATTGTGGCAGAGCAACTGCTAAACAGCGGTAAGGCAGAGGATTTTGACCAGAAAGCGTTTATCGCTGATTGTTTGAATATCGGTAAACAGCTATATCTGCAGCGACAGATCGTAAGCCCGGAATCCATAGCCAAGGCTATGTTCGATACCGGCCTGAAGGTGGCCAAATCCAGGGGGCTACTGGATATCAGTGTCAGTCCTTCGGAGCTTGCAGCCAGGCGCCAGGAACATGCCGATGAGATGCGAGCGATCAGCCGACAGGTAAGAGCCCTGCGTTCACTGGCCTCGGCCCGCCGGGCGGGAATACTGGGATAGTTTCAAAATCTCCCCACGAAGCCGTCCAGGCCCTCCCTGCAGGCCCGGGCGGAGCTACTTATCAGGCTGTTTCCGCAATCAATGCCGTTGGCGTTTCATGCAGGAATCGGTTGATAAAATTCTCCATGTCATCCATTGCGACTCGCGCTTCGGGCAACATACCCGGGAACATGACTGGGAAGCAGTGAGGCACACCCTTCCATATGTGCGCTTCAACAATTACTCCCTCCTTTTCGGCCTTGCTGGCAGCCTGGACCGAGCAGTCCCTAAATATTTCGATGTCACTGGCGATAAAGCATAAAGGGGGTAGATTTTTGAAACTGCCTCGCAAAGGCGACACGCGCTCATCTTTCAACAGTTCGAGGTCGTTGTGGAGATAATGGGTAATTACCTGCTGCAGCGCATACTGGTTAAACATGGGGTCGGAGAAAGTGTTGAGATTATGCGAGCGCAACCGGCCGCTGATTTCCATACCTGGTGACAGAAATATGGCCGCCGCAGGCATGGGCAGGCCTTCGTTTCGAGCCTGTTGCAACAACACCATGCTGAGGTTGCCGCCAGCAGAATCCCCAGCTACCACAATATCCTCGGGCGCATAGCCCAGAGACAATAGTTCACGGTAACAGGCCATCACATCTTCGACAGCAGCAGGAAAAGGCTCTTCTGGTGCGAGACGATATTCGGGCATTACTGCCAACATTCCCGTGCGCTGAGCCAGCTCACTGACAAAGGCCCCATGGGCCCTGGGGGTACGCACTACGAAGGCTCCACCATGCAGGTACAAAAGGACACCGCGTGTCTCGCCCTTGCCTGCCCGAAACCAGTGAGCGTCAACACCCCCAAGCTTGTCTTCCCAATGGCGCGTGCCCTCTGGAAATTTTGCCCGACCCTCTATGTACTTCTTCATAAATTCGCGCATTTCTGCCGGTGGCTTGGTCTCCGACTTGAACTGTGGCTTTACGAAAATTCGCAGAGCAGTATTGAGAAGATAGCTGCGACAACTGCGATTCAAGCCCAGACCGCGTCTGTAACTTCGTCTTCTTATCATGACCATTTACCTCTACGAACACGCAAAAAAAAGCCCGCCCCAAAGGGAGCGGGCAACATCCTTATGCGCTTTAATGAGGGAGTGCGCATCAGGGGGGTGCTTCATGTAGTGTAGGCTTCACGCACGCAAACCCCTCATCATTTGCGGCAAAAGCAAAGTCATCTCAAGCAACGACATGGCCTTTTCTTCCACTAGACCGGTAGGCCGGAAGCTAGGCTTTGGAAAGCAGCTTTGCGAGACGAGACATGCCCTCGCGAATCTTCTCTTCCGTCATCTGTGAGTAACTCAAGCGAACATTGCAGCTCTGGTCAGCGCCTGCGTAGAAGGATTCACCGGGCACATAGGCGACGCCCGCTTCGTTCATGGCCCGCAGTAACATTTCGGTGGTGTTTACCCCCGGCACAGTGAGCCAGATAAAATAGCCACCGTCCGGGCGAGTGTATTTCACTTCAGGTGGGAAGAACTCCTTGATCGCCGCCAGTGCCGCATCCCGACGACTTTTATATACCTTGACCAGGTCTGCCATGTGAGCATCTATATCGTTATCTCGCAGATAGGTCGCTACCTGGTATTGGGTAACCGTGCTGGCCTGAAAATCGCTGGCTTCTTTCAGAATGCGGAACCGATCGAGAATTTCAAAATCTGCACAGGCCCAGCCCAGGCGTACCCCCGGGCACAAGGTCTTGGAAAAAGAACCGAGGTAAATTACCCGGCCATACTTATCGAAATGCTTGATCGGCGGATATTTCTCACCTTCAAAGCGCACCTCGTAATAGGGGCTATCTTCAATAATGAGTACGTCATGCTCCTCGGCAAGTTCCACCATGCGCTGACGGCGATCACCTGCCAGCGTAATGCCCGTGGGATTCTGAAACTCTGGCACGGTGTAGATGAGTTTTGCCTGCGGATTGGCGATCAAGGCCTTTTCCAACTCATCCATCAACATACCCTGTTCATCCATGGGTACCGAAACATAGTTGGGACGATAAATATTGAAGGAGTTGAGGGCACCCAGGTAGGTAGGGTACTCACAGATAATGGTGTCTCCCTCATCCAGATAGGTGCGCGCCAGGAAGTCGATGCCCTGCTGGGAGCCACTGAGCACGCGGATATCCGCAGCGCTGCACTCCACGCCCATAGACGCCATACGTTCGTTGGCGATAATTTCGCGTAGCTGCAACACGCCTTCGGCGCCGTCATAGGCCATCATAGCTCGGCCCTGCTCCTCAAAGGCTTTGTCAGACGCAGCGCGAAACGCCTCAAGTGGGTACACCTCCGCTGCGGGAGCACCTCCGGCGAATGAGATCAGGTCTGGATTACGGGCCGCCGCAAACATATCCTTAATGAAGTCCGAGCCGTAGCCCTGCATCGCTTTTGAAAATGGCACTGTCATTATTTTTTCCTCAGTAGGATTTGGGCAGACCCAATACGTGCTCGCCAATGTAGTTGAGGGTCATCTGTTGGGTCAGCGGTGCCAGTCGAAACAGTTGGGCTTCACGCCACCAGCGTTCCTGGTGGTATTCGCGGGCAAATCCCGCACCGCCGTAAGTTTGCATGCTGTGATAGCAGGCCTCAATACAGGATTCCACCGCCACGTATTTGGCCATGTTGGCCAGGTCGCCAGCTTCCTTGGACGCTGAGTCCCGATCATTCAGGGTCGCCGCCTTCAATACAGCCAACCAGGCGGACTCTACTTTTGCGTGGGCCGCAGCCAGAGGATGCTGTACACCCTGGTGGGCTCCGATAGGCACGGAAAACACATTGCGCTCATTGGCATATTGCACAGCACGAGAAAGCGCCAGACGCGCTGTCCCCACGGCACCCGCCGCTATCAATACTCGCTCCGGGTTGAGTGTACCCAGCAGGCTGTAGAAGCCCTTGCCATCATCTCCCAGCAAGCAGCTCTCATGCACCCGCAGGTTTTCGATAAATACTGTGTTCGATTTGTAGTAATTGAAACCGTGTTTGGGTATCGGCGTATAGGTAATAGCTGCCTGTGGCAAATCAACAAGGAACAGGGAGATACCACTCGCCTTGCTTTTGCCCTCCTGGGGTTTGCTGGTACGCGCCACCAGTAACAAGGCATCCGAATTTTCGATATTGGTGATAAACCATTTGCCGCCGTTAATCACGAACTCGTCACCTTCCCGCTGGGCAAAGGTCGTGATATTCATGGAGTTGGTACCGGCGTCTGGCTCAGACAGGGCGAAGGCACACATCTTTTCCCCTGTTGCCATATCCGGTAGATAACGAGATTTTTGCTCGTCGTTGCCATGATGAAGAATGGATAGATTACCCAACAGGCCAAACAAATAGCCGATGGCCGGGCCACCGCCACCGCCACCCCGACACAAGGCCTCCATAGCGACGGCCAATTCGGTTAGCCCCAGACCCATGCCCCCATGCTCTTCTGGAACCGGCAGCCCGAAAAATCCCTGTGCGCCGATTTCAGCAATAAACTCAGCCGGGTACTCCCCCTTATCGTCTTTTTCCATCCAGTACTCTGGATCGAAGCGGGCAGAGATCTGTTCGGCCGTTTCGGCCATCATCTGCTGCTCAAGTGACAGGTCAAAATCCATCAGTGACTCTCCTAGAAGGCATCGATACCGGTCAAGGAACGACCGATAGCCAGTTTCTGTATTTCATTGGTGCCCTCAGTCACCATAAAGGGGCGCACTGAGCGGTACATATATTCGATGGGAAACTCGCAGGTAATACCGTTGCCGCCGTGAATCTGCATGGACTCCGCCACTACTTCACAAGCCAGCTCAGTACCAAACCACTTGGCCATGGCGCTGAATACATCAGAGCGTTCCTTGTTGTCGATAGCACTCAGGGCCCTGTACGACATCAGCTTGCCCGCCTCAACTTTGGTGGCCATTTCCCCAAGCTTGGCTGCTATCAACTGATGACCAGCGATAGGCTTGCCAAACTGAGTACGATCTTTGGAATATGTCACGGCCTCCTCGAGAGCCGCTTCAGCGATGGCAAGCGCCATCAGGCCGACAATGGGCCGAGAACTTGCCAGCAGGGTCAGCAATGCCTTCATGGCCTTGCCCGGCTCCACCATCAGGTTGGAGGCTGGCACTCGCACGTCCTGGAAAAACACCTGGGCAGTGGACTGGCTGTTCAAACCCATTTTCTCAATATTGGTGGTCTCATAGCCGTGGGTACGATCCACCAGGATCAGGCCAAGTCCGCCCACGGGATCGTCGTTAAAGCGCGCCAGCAGGAATATAAAGTCTGAATAATCGCCGCTCGATATCCACATCTTCTCGCCGTTGATGACATACTCGTCACCCTCGAGCTTTGCACGGCAATTCACTGCGGTAACCTGAGAACCCGCACCGGGCTCTGACATACCCACGCAGCCCAGTTTGTCACCTGCGATTACCGGGTCTACATACTCAGCGCGCAGATGCTCTGGTACCAGGGGAAGCAACTTGCCAACCGTCATCTGAATCAGGCTTGTAATCGCAATATCAGGCGACACCTTGGCCACCTCAAACTGCAGCAAGCCCATGGTCACTGCATCCAAACCCAGGCCGCCCAGCTCTTCCGATACAACACCCACACCCACGCCAAAATCCAGAAGGCCCTTCTGGATTTCGCGCATCTTCTCGGTGGGAATCAGCCTATCGCGGTATTCCTGGGCTATGGGTTTGAGTTCATTCTGGGCGTATCTACCGAGTGAATCGACAATCATTTGCTGCTCTTCGGTGAGCGTGAAGTCCATGGGCAACCTCTATTATTTTGCGACTAACGTGCGAGTATATTAGGTTCCAGGGTGACAATACCCCATATCAAAAGCGGCAAAAAAGGGGATTGCATATAGAGTCCAAAAAAAAGCACCCGGGTTTCCCCGAGCGCCTTAATAGACTATGGACTACTGTCTAAAACACTCAGCCGCCGAAGCGATAAGTGGCCTGTACAGCAACAGTGCGCGGCGCTCCCAGATAGCCAAGGTAGTAGCCAAAGAGGGGCTGAGATACATCCAGTACTTCTTCCTCCGTCAAGTTGCGGCCAATAACCGACACATCCCACTTGCCATCGCTAGCGCCGATGCCAAGTCTCGCAGAGACGCGTGTATAGGAGTCCTGCTCACCAACCGGATCAAGCGTGCCATCGGTGTAATAGGAATCACTGTAGGACGCAGTTACGTTACCGGTCAGCTCAAGCGAGCCACCAATGGGAAACGCCACATCGGCAAACAGTGTTCCAGACACTTCCGGCGCAAACGGAGGGGTGTCACCCGTCTTGTCACATATAGTGCCGCTGGGATCACTGGTAGGTTCACCCACGTAACAAGCGCCAGTTTCATACTTATCGTACTCGGCATCCAGAAACGCAACGGAACCGCCCAGTACAAGCCAGTCTGTTGCAGCCCAACGTCCGTCAACCTCAAGGCCCTGATTGATGGTCTCACCGGCGTTGGAGACAATACCAACCGTGGACGCACCTTCAGTGATGAAACTGTTGACCTGCAGGTCCTCATACTCGCTGCGGAACAGCACCGCATTAAATTCTGCCACGCCGCCGCCAAAACGCGCCTTATAGCCCAACTCATAGGTGATAACCGTTTCATCGTCGTATTCCCAGGCACTCTCGAGAATTGTCGATGCAGTCGCAAAACCACCTGCTTTTGCCGAGGTTCCTATCTTGCCGTAGATCATACTGTCGTCGCCGGCATCCCACTGAACAACAATTTCAGGCATGAAATTGTCGGAACTCCGGCTATCAGAGATGCCATCAGAGAAGGTTGCGCACGCCACGAATCCGGGGAAAAGTGCTGTCTTGGAACTCGGATCGTAAATCTGGCAATCGCCATCCCGAGTGGCATCTTTGGTCTCATCTGAGTAGCGAGCACCCGCAATGACTCTCAGGGTATCAGTCGCATTCCAAGTAACATTACCGTACACAGACCAAAGGTCCTGATCTACGTCCATGCGATTGGATACATACTCATTCAAGCCACAAACAGATAAACCAGGTACAAGCACGTCACATGCGCCCGGAAATACCAGCGAATCCAATGTGGACGTTAAATCATAGGAAGCTTCGTTATTGTTGAAAAGCTCTGATTCCTGGTAGTAAGCGCCGACCATATAGTCAAAAGTACGGCCACCGGGAGACACCAGGCGCAGCTCAAAGTTGGTTTGCTCATACGTCTCAGGTGATATGGATGAGTCGACAAAACCGGCTCCGTTAGTCGGGTCCACAAGCGACCCCGCAATCGTATCCAGATCCAGACCAAAGCTGTACTCAGTGTCTGAGTAGCCGAAAATGCCGGTCAAAACGTGTTCTCCCAGGGAGAGATCCGCCTTCAAACTGAAATTCTCGATCTCCTGATACAAACCGGGCTTAACACCCTGGGTGCCATAGCCGGTAGGGTACGTTCCTATCAGACTTGCATCCGCTCTTCGCTTCCAGTTTAGTTCTCCATCACCATCCAGCTGAGCAGCAGGTCCGCCAAAAATTTCGCCGTGATTGCCTGACTGGTCATAATCAACCCACTCATACTTGGCGTCAATTGACAGGCTATCTGTAGGCTCCCACACCGCGCTGAGTCGATATAATTCGGCTTCGCGATCACCTTCGTCCTTTCCAGTGAAAGTATTCTCGTAGAAGCCATCTGATTCTGCTAACTCCGCAGCAAAGCGCAGACCGAGAGAGTCGGTCGGGCTACCGCCAATGGCCACGGAAGCCTTCGTTCCTTCATACTCTGTCTCATACGCAAGTGTGACGTCCGCATTAAATGCATCTCCGGGACGAGTGCGGGTTGTGTGCACAGCCACAGCTCCAGCGGTGGAGTTCAAACCAAACAGCACAGCCTGAGGTCCACGCAATACTTCGACACGCTCAACATCGAAGAACGGAGAGCGGTATTGGCGGCTACGAGGCATATAGATGTCATCGATGAACATGCCCACGGACTGCTCAAAACTGCGGTCACCTCCAGAGCCGGTACCGCGCATATTAATATTTGTCGTTACCACTCCATCGCCAACGAAAAAGTTGGGAATCTGATCGGACAAGGCAGCAAAATCAGAGATTCCTTGACTGGTCAATTGTTGGCCCGTCACGGCTTCAACGGACATGGGAATGTCCTGTGTGCTTTCAGAACGTTTGGTAGCGGTAACCATCACCTCTTCCAGCTGCTGTGCTATGGCGAGACTGGGAAGAGTCAGGGTTACTGCGGCGGCCAGCAGTCCGCGGCTGAATGGGTATCTGATTTTCATTTTTTAGGTCCTTTGAGTGCGAAGAGTAACTCGTATTATTAATCTAACCGTCGGTCGTGCCGACTCTGGTACATTTAATCTACGGGGCCTGCTCGCTTTGAAACATGTCAATTCGTGCAAGAGAAAAGTCACTAGATGAAAAAAAGCTAAATACTGAATTGCTGGCTGTGGAATCTATATTATTCACACCAGCGAGAACCAGAGAATTGCCCAAAATGACAGTGGGCTGTTATTTTTCATATTTAACGGGACACGGCCCTGCCGGACCACGCCCCACCGCGGCTCAGCGGCACTACCAAAACTATTTTTCCCAAGCAGGCTCTGGACGGGTGACGCTAAACCTGGGCGCGGGCTGCGGGTGCCACTGCCCGTCAACTTCCACATACGCGTTCCTGGCGCGATTGTGCGGATGGTCCTGCACCTCGCCATAACTGAGTACGGGGGCAAAACACGCATCTGTGCCCTCCAAAAGCTCACACCACTGCTGACGTGACTTTCTGGAAAACAGGGTTTGTAATTGTTCTATCTGCTCAGGCCACCGCTCCCTGTCCCACTGGTCATGATTGCTAAAGAGCTCGTGATCCTGTAACTCAAGTTTTTCCAGCAACACTAAGTAGAACCTGGCCTCCACGGGACAAAGCGTCACATATCCGCCATCGGCGCAGCAGTAGCTGCGATTCCAGGGGGCAGCTCCATCCATCCACTCCTCCCCTCGCTGGTCAGTAATATGACCCGCCTGGTAAAAACTGCGGGCAAAACTCGAGAGATAGGCAAGGCCATCCACAATGGCGGCGTCCACCACCTGCCCTTGGCCCGTACGCTCAGCATGCAGCAGTGCGGAGCTGATACCCCAGGCCATCATGGCTGTACCGCCGGCACAGTCACCCAAAAGTGTGGGCGGCGCCTGCGGGGGGCTGCCGGGCTCCCCGGAGTGATACAGGGCCCCAGTGAGAGAAATATAGTTGGGGTCGTGGCCAGCCACCTGGGACAGTGGACCCTCCTGGCCCCACCCAGTCAGGCGACCGTAAACCAGCGGTGGATTGCGATCCAGGCAGACATCCGGCCCCAGACCCAGCTTTTCCATTACCCCCGGGCGAAAGCCTTCGATCAGTACATCAGCACCAGCGACCAGATCCAATAAAGAAGCAATATCGTCAGGGTTCTTGAGATCCAGGGCTATGGATTGCTTGCCGCGTTTCATCATGTCCCGCTTTGATACATGAAGGCTGGATTCCGCGCTGGCACCGCTTTTGCGCTCCACCAGGCATACCTCTGCTCCCATGTCCGACATCATCATGCCGCACAGTGGAACAGGGCCGATACCAGCCATTTCAATTACCTTGATGCCTGCTAAAGGCCCCATACCTCGATCTCCAATTGCTATTGGTTTTTCTTCAGAGAGCCAGACTAGCACCTAACCAATTACGTCCTATGTCCTTTCGGGCAAGGTAACCATCAAAACGGGCAACAGCGTTGTGAACCACTCTGTGTGATCACCCCTTTGCCCGATTTGATAGCAGTAGAAAGCCCCGCCATTGCTACTGTTGCCAACCATAACCGATACCAAAGCGGAAAAAGAGATATGGCCAAGCACAAGGTGACCCTGAAAGATCGATTTACCCAGCACGAGGGCCGCATACACCTGCGCGGCAGCCAGGCCATGGTGCGCCTGATGATGGTGCAACGTCTGCGAGATG
Source organism: Halioglobus sp. (assembly GCA_039979015.1). Lineage (GTDB taxonomy): Bacteria > Pseudomonadota > Gammaproteobacteria > Pseudomonadales > Halieaceae > Halioglobus. Next base: position 388,134 of record JBDWAD010000020.1, on the reverse strand, counting down.
AGGCAGCCGGGCTCAATACCGCTGGTTTCGTCTCCGGCTACCGCGGCTCCCCCATGACTGCCATCGACGAGGAACTGTGGCGAGTGGAGGACCTGCTGGAAGAACACCACACCAAATTCTGGCCCGGCACCAACGAACACCTGGCCATGACGGCTGTCTGGGGCACCCAGCAGGCACACTACTATAACGACAGCAACTACGATGGAGTCTATTCCTTCTGGTATGGTAAAGGGCCCGGGCTGGACCAGGCTATGGATGCCCTGCGCCAGGGCAACTGGCACGGGTCAGCCAAACACGGTGGCGTTCTGATTGCTGCCGGCGATGATCACAACATGACCTCCACTATCAACGGCTATTCCTCTGAATTGCTATTTGAAGACTTGTTTATGCCCGTGCTATATCCGGCTGATATTCAGGAAGTGCTGGATATGGGCCTATACGGCATTGCCCTGTCTCGTTTTTGTGGCGCCTGGGTAGGTTACAAATTGCTGCCGGAAACCATTGAGACTTCTGCATCTATCGATGGCGACATTAATCGCGTAAAAATTGTTACACCAGATTTTGAATTCCCACCAGAGGGGGTGAACTCTTTTCTGCAGGATTCGGTCTATATACAGGAGGCGCGCATACGCAATTTCCGTCTCCCCGCAGCACTGGCTTTTGCTCGGGCCAATAAGCTCAACTACGTCAGTCACCCGTCAGATAATCCTCGCATTGGGATCGTCACCATGGGCAAGAGCTGGCGTGATGTACGCCAGGCCATGGTCGATCTTGGCATTAGCGAGCAACAAGCTGCGGACCTGGGTATTACCATTCTCAAAGTCGGCATGCCCTACCCTGCGGACCTGGAAACTTATGCTGAGTTTGCTCGTGGTCTGCAAGAGGTACTGGTCGTTGAAGAAAAGCGTGACCTACTCGAAGACGGCATGCGCAAGGCCTGCTACGACCTTCCCTCGGACTTACGTCCTCGCATTGTCGGTCGCAAAGACGAGAACGGTGCACCACTATTGGACAACAGCAAAACCATTTCTGCCGATGAAATCGCCCTGGCAATCGCCGGTCGCATTCAGGGCTTCCATGAAAGTGAGTGGATGCAGGCACGTATAAACCGACTGGGAAGCTTCGCAGAGCGCTCGTCCGGATTACCTGCTCTGAATATGCAGCGTACGCCCTATTTCTGCTCAGGCTGCCCCCACAACACTTCCACCCGTATTCCCGACGGTAGCCGCGGCATAGGCGGCGTGGGCTGCCACTACATGGTGACCTGGATGGATCGGGAAACCTACACTTTCTGTCAGATGGGTGGCGAGGGAATCGCCTGGATTGGACAACAGCCCTTCGTGAAAACCGATCACGTATTTCAAAACCTGGGTGACGGCACCTACTTTCACTCCGGCTCGCACGCCATCCGGGCCGCGGTTACCGCCGGCATAAATATCACCTACAAAATTCTCTACAACGACGCTGTGGCGATGACGGGTGGCCAGCCAGTGGATGGCACATTAAAGGTGGACCAGATAAGCCGCCAGGTACGTAACGAAGGTATACAACGTATCGCCGTGGTCTCCGATGAACCGGAGAAGTACAACTCAGGAGTAAACTTTGCCAGCGGCACTACTGTTCATCACCGCAAGGAACTGGATGCGGTGCAGCGCGAGCTGCGGGAGGTTAAAGGGGCTTCTGTACTGATTTACGACCAGACCTGCGCCTCGGAAAAACGCCGTCGGCGCAAGCGCGGCAAATTTCCAGACCCGGCCAAGCGATATTTTATCAATGACCGTGTTTGTGAAGGCTGCGGCGACTGTGGGGTGCAATCCAATTGTGTATCCATACAACCTGCGGAAACCGACTTCGGCCGCAAGCGCAAAATCGATCAGTCCTCTTGCAACAAGGACTTTTCCTGCGCCGATGGCTTCTGTCCCAGTTTCGTTACCGTTCTGGGCGGCAAGGTGCGCAAGGCCTCCGGCATGAGTTCCGACAAGATAGCCCACAATGTGGAAAGCGTTCCCCAGCCGCAGTTCGCCGAACTGCCCGAGGACGGCAGCTACAGCCTGATGGTCACCGGTGTCGGCGGTACCGGCGTGGTCACCATCGGCGCCCTGCTGGGTATGGCTGCCCATATCGAGGACATGGGCGTGTGTATCGTCGACCAGTTGGGCTTCGCCCAGAAGGGCGGCTCGGTTGTCACCCATGTGCGCCTGGCCAAAGACCAGGACCAGATCCACGCCTCCCGGGTCAACAGCGGAATGGCCGATGCCTTCCTGGCCTGCGACATGCTGGTGGCGGGCAGCGACAAGGTCTTGGATTCACTGGACCCGGCCCGCACACGGGCGGTGATCAATACCGAGAAAAACTACACTGGAGACTTCACCCGCGATACCGAGCTCAGCTACCCGGCTGATACCCTGGTCAGCCGACTGGAGAAAACCACCAGCGAGGAAGGGCGGCAGATGTTCAACGCCTCCCAGGTGGCAGTAAAACTGCTGGGTGACTCTCTCGGTGCCAACCTCATGCTCACCGGCTTCGCCTGGCAAAGGGGGCTGATTCCCATTGGGGAAGAGGCCATCCTGGAAGCCATCGAACTCAACGGCGTGGCCATCGACTGGAACAAGGAGGCCTTCTTCTGGGGCCGCCGCCTTGCCCACGAACCGACGATGATCGAGCAGATCCTCAGGCCCGTGGAAACGGTGCAACCGCTGATCTTCACCCCGACGACCACGGCGGACTGGGTGTCGAAGTACAGCAAGGAATTGACCGCCTACCAGAACGAGGAGTACGCCGCGCGCTATCGCAGCATGGTGGAAAAAGCGACAACAGCCGAAAGCAAGCTGCCCGCCGCTGGAGACAAACTTTCCACCGTAGTTGCAAAGGCCGCCTACAAGCTGATGGCCTACAAGGACGAGTACGAGGTGGCCCGGCTGTATTCCGCTCCCGAGTTCATGCAAAAGCTGCAGGACCAGTTCGAGGGTGACTACACTCTGGAGTTTAACCTGGCGCCACCCGCAATCGCACCCAAGGACAAGACTACCGGCAAACCCACCAAAATTCAGTTTGGCCCGTGGATGTTAAAGGCCTTCGGCCTGTTGGCGAAGTTCAAGTTCCTGCGCGGCACAAAGCTCGACCCCTTCGGCTACTTCGAGGAGCGCAAGATGGAGCGCGGGTTGATCGACAAATACTTCGAAACAGTCGACTTGCTGTTGCGTGACCTGAATGCAGACAACGTGGCCCTGGCTGTGGAAATTGCCGAACTGCCGATGACTATTCGCGGCTACGGCCATGTTAAGCATGAAAATGTGCAGGAGGCCCATGCGAAACTCGAGGAACTGCTGGCACAGTGGCCGGGCCTGGCGAAAAATATTGCGGCCTGATCCATGCAATACGAAAACTATAGAAACATAAGGTTTGAACGTATAGATGGGGTACTCACGGTAACCCTCAATAGACCCGACGCGCTCAATGCCACCAACGAGCATCTACACAAGGAGCTCTCGCGGGTATTTGCAGACATCGCCCAGGACAAGGAGACTCGCGCGGTCATCCTGACCGGAGCAGGGAAAGCCTTCTGCGCCGGTGGAGATCTGAAACACGGCCTCAACATGAACCGTGATCAAACCGATGCCATGGTGGAGGAAGGCCGCAAGATCATCATGGATATCCTGGAAGTGCCGCAACCCATGATTGCCGCAGTGAACGGCTACGCCATGGGACTGGGATCTACCCTCGCTTTATTCTGCGACATTGTGGTGGCCTCGGAAGAGGCAGTGTTCGCCGACACCCATGTGGTGGCAGGCTATGTTGCGGGAGACGGCGGCGCCGCCATCTGGCCCCTGCTGATCGGCGCAAACAATGCCAAGGAATTCCTGATGACGGGGGATCACTTGAGCGCGGCTGAGGCTAAAGACATCGGCCTGATTCGCCACGTGGTACCGAGCGCAGAGTTGATGACCGAGGCGCGCGCAAAAGCCGCCCGGTTTGCCAAGGGACCGCGGATGGCCATCGAGGGGACCAAGCTGACCGTCAATCGCCTGCTGCGCCAGGCCGTGGAAGCCACGCTCGACTACGGCCTGCAAAAAGAGAAGGAATGCATGCTGGTCAGCGAGGATTGCGTGGAGGCATTGAGTGCTTTCGCGGAGAAAAGAAAGCCCGTTTTTACGGGCAAATAAACTGCCGACTGCTCTCAGTTTCACATTGGAATCACACCATGCAACTCACTCTCACCGAAGAGCAAAACCTGATACAACAAACTGCTCGCCAGTTCAGCGACAACGAGTTGGCAGCAAACGCCGAGGCGCTCGACCGCCATGAGGGCCGCGACACCTTCCTGGCCAATCTCAAGGCCCTGGCCGAGCTGGGCTTTATGGGTCTCAACGTCGACGCCAACTACGGTGGCACCGAAGCGGGCGTGATTCCCTTCAGCCTGGCCATCAGCGAACTGGCCCGCAACTGCGCCTCCACCGCAGTGACCACCTCCGTCACCAATATGGTGGCCGAGGTCATCCAGGCCATCGGCAGTGAGGAGCAGAAGCAACACTTCCTGCCAAAAATCTGTAGCGGCGAATACTCCGCGGCAGGTTTCTGTCTCACTGAATCTGGAGCTGGCTCCGACCCCGCCGCCATGCGAGCTACCGCCAAGCGCGATGGCGGCGATTGGATCCTGAACGGCAGCAAGGTCTTCATTACCAGTGCTGAGTACGCTGGCTGCTACGTGGTCTGGGCCGTCACCAACCAGGAAGCACCCAAAGGCAAGGGCATCTCCTGTTTCGTGGTTGAAGCAAACCTGCCAGGCATCAGCGTCGGCAAGGCTGAGGAAAAAATGGGGCAGACCGGCTCGGCCACCAACATCGTCAACTTCGACGATTGTCGCGTCCCGGCCTCTGCACTCATGGGCGAAGAAGGCCAGGGCTTCAAAGTGGCCGTAGGCGAACTCGCGGGCGGCCGTATCGGCATCGCATCCCTGGCCCTGGGTGTCGGCTCCGCTGCGCTGGACTATGCGCGCAACTACCTGGGTGAGCGCGAGCAGTTCGGCCAGAAGATTGGCAACTTCCAGGGCCTGCAGTGGCAGCTGGCTGACGCCTATACGGATATGGAAGCAGCCCGCCTGCTGATTATGCAAGCCGCCTATATCAAGCAGCAGGGCCAGCCCTTTGGCACCGCTGCCTCTATGGCGAAACTGTTTGCCGCCGAGAAGGCCAACCAGGCATGTTACACCGCATTGCAGTTAATGGGCGGCGTGGGTTACACCCGCGAGTATCCTCTGGAACGCATGGCCCGGGATGTACGCATCACCTCGATTTACGAGGGCACCAGCGAGATCCAGAGGGTCATTATCGCCCGCGATTTACTCAAGGACATACTCTGATCCCGGGAACTTCTCGCCCAAATTACCCAGCGCTGCTTATCGATCCAAACGAAAAGGCGTCGGATCTATCGGCGGCGTTGTACCTGCAATTAGATCTGCGAGAAGATGCCCTGCTCCCATTCCCTGGGTCCAGCCCAGGTGGCCCAACCCGCCGTTAACGAACAAGTTCTCAACACCCGTTGCGCCGATAAAAGGCTTACCATCAAAGGTGACGGATCGCATTCCGCACCAGGTTTGCTGCTGATCGCGCTTCAGGTAAGGCACGAGGTGCGGCAAGGTCTTCGCCACGTTGCCGTAGGATTGCTCGACATAGCGTTCGTGGAACACGGCATCCATACCTGCAAACTCTGCTCCACCACCGATACGCAGGGTATTGTCGTGATGAATGGGGATGATGCCGATGTGCAGGCCGACATCGAGCATAATGGTCTTTGGCAACTCTGCATCCACAGGGACAGTGATGGCGTAGCCCTTCACCGGCCTGACGGGCAACTTCACACCCGCCGTTCGAAGTGCCATTGGAGCATGGTTACCCATAGCGACAATGACACGATCTGCTTTAACTTCTCCCTGGTTAGTCCGCACACCGACCGCACGTCCCTTTGCAACCAGTATTTTCTCGACCGAAACGCCCGTTCGCAGGTTAGCACCGCGGCTTACCAGCAAATCCGCCAGTTGCTGACAGAACAGGGGGCACTCACCACGGCTGCCGTCAGGATAAATTATACCGCCAACGAGGTCGTCTGAGCTGTGCTGAAGATGCGGTTCCCGAGCTAGCGTGGCGGCCTTATCCAGCAGTTCGTATTCCAGTCCGAATTTTCTAGCGTACTCAACATGTATAGACAGCGCATGATCCAGACCGGCCTGGTCACGAAACACCTGCAGCATGCCGTTGTCCTGGAATTTGATATCCCAATCATGCTCCCCAATCAACTGTTTGGTTTTTTCCTGGGAGTAGGTGGACAAACGAAAATCTGCCTCGGACGCTTCCAGAAAACGCGCCTGGCTGGAGTTGCGAAGAAATTTCAGCCCCCAGAAAGCCAGGGAAGGCAACATTTTGGGATGAATTCGCAGCATGGAGTTTTTGCCGCCGAATAGTGCCGAGACCATAATCTTTGATATCCCCGGCTGGTTCCAGGGCTCACACAGGGACGCAGTCATCAAGCCCCCATTGCCCAAACTGCTCTCCAGAGCGACGCCTTCGCGGGCCTCCAGGATTACCACTTCGTCACCGCGCTGCTGCTGTGCAAAGGCGCTGGACAGGCCGGCGATGCCGGCACCCAAAACCAGTGTTTTCACGTGTTTTCTCTCCTGCTTCTCAATGTCTCTATGATGGCAGCGGTGAATAATAAAAACTTGTCGATCGAGGAAATCTTGCGGGTCACTCCGGGTAGATTTATCATTTGGCGTCACCAATTAAAACCAGGACTACCCGGGAGCCACCTTGCAGACATTTCACATGGTTCGAGCTTCCCAGGCTCGGCCCTTCCTGCAACACCTGGAAAAGGCAGGCGCAGATATTGAGCAACTCGCACTGGATACCGGCCTGCCCTTTTCCGCAGTGCGGGAGCATCCTGAGGGTGTGATCGGGGAGTACGCCCTCTGGCAATTCATTGAGAGGGGAGCGGCACAAACCGGTAATAGCTTATTAGGCTACGAGTGCGCACAAGCCTATCCCCTGGCTCCAGGTCACCAGCTAGGTGACCTCCCCATACGGCTGGGGTCATCACTGGAAAAAACACTGGAGAACTTCAGCGCAGACGTACTTCATCTTTCCACTGCATCCTATTACAGTCTCGATCGCCGCTCGGGCGAGTGCTGGTTGCGCCGCGCCCAGGCCTTTGGCATCGAGCGCGCCAGTTGGCAGGTGGAGCTGTACACGGTGGCGACTCTGCTGCAGGTCATCCGGCTGCACGCGGGCAACAACTGGCTCCCGCCCGCACTGCGCTTCAGCAGCGCGGCCAGCGCATTACCCGTGCCGCCACTATGGAATACCATCCCCATGGAATGGGGAGCAGTCGCAACCGGTATACTGCTGTCGGACGAGGCACTTTCTTTGCCGCCCCAGCCCGGCCTTACCCTACACACCAGGACGGCAAGGGCACCGGCCAAGCCAGGTTTCAATCAGTTAGTGGCAACCCAGGTAAACGCTGCCCGTATCGGTGCAGGCCCGGCAGCGACCCAGCTCGGCATCAGTCTCTCCACACTGCAGCGGCACCTCAAGGCATCGGGTACCACCTACCAGGATTGCCTTGAGCAGGTTCGCTATGGGATGGCATGTGAGCTACTGCAAAACACCGCAATGTCAGTGGCCGGAATTGCCGACACGCTGGGATACACACACATCGGCAATTTTACCCGGGCTTTCACCCGATGGGCGGGCCGACCGCCCTCTCACTACCGCGACTGATAGCGCTCCAGTAGCTGCTTTCGCAATACCACCCGATCCTGGTACTCAGCGTCCCAATGTCCCTCCGGCACGCCTTCCCACACGCGCTGGTAGACCCGCATCTTGTTGCCGCCGTAAATCTTGGCCAGGTCCTCGTGGGTGTAGCCTCGCTTCCACAACTCGTCCGTAACCGCAGCTAGAATGCGTGCCAGGGGTGCCGAATCATCGGCCCCCTTGTTGAAAGCATCAATCATGTAACCGCCATCGTTGTACATGGAGGCGTTCTTCTTGGCGAAGTCAACCACCAGGGATACATCGAACATATCGTCGGTGGCAATGCCCACATGGTCCACACCCACCAGTTTGGCGTAGTAGTCGATCATGTCAGCCGCCTGCTTCGGTGTGAGATCGTCGGGCCAGATGCCGTCTAACATCCACTCGGTGAATGTGGGCGACACATAGCCACCGCTCTTTGCTGCGCGCAGAGCCTCTTCATCCGAGATGTTTCGGTAACACCCGCTCTTGGTGGCGTTCTTTTCGTTCTTGTATAACCCCGCCGGCAGGGAGTGGGTGAACACGTAGGGCACGTCAGGATGGTGCTTGTCCATATGGTCCATGGCATCTGAGGCGGTCTGGGCACCGGTGTGGCTGAGGTCGAGGATAATGCCGTACTTCACCATCTCATCGATCACCGCACGCCCCCAGGTAGTGAGGCCATCGTCCTGGCCGCTGTAAGCCGCCAGGGAACCAGAGCCGGTGCGGAAACGATCGTTGTAGGCCAGGATCATGCTGGCAATGCCCATTTCCTTCAGGGCGGCCATTCGTGATAGGTCCTCTTCCAGGATGGTGCTGGTCTGGGAATTCCAGATCACCGCGGTCTTGCCCTGGATGTGGGCCGCCTCGATATCCCGGGTGGTTCGCACGAAGATGTAGTTTTCTGGCTCCTCGGCCATGGCGGAGCGGAACGCGTGGTGCTGGCGAATCAGTTCGTCCCAGTTGTGGGAAGCCGCCGTCAGGGTCATGGCATGAGCGGTGATTCCGGCTCCGCGGGCTTCCTTGAAGTAGGTAAGCAACTGTTCATTCCTGGTCCAGCCCGTGCCGTAGGGGCTGGCCAGCATGCCGACTACCACCGTGTCCTTGACGAATTGTTTCGCCTTGTCTGAAGCCGGCCACGTCTTGGCGACCAGGCTAGCGTGGGCACTGGTGGTGAACAGCAGCAGGGTGGCAATCAGTAGAAACGGCTTTCTCATGGTTGGGCTCCGAGGCGCAGCAAGAGGTTTTTTCAGTGCCACAGCTTAGCTTAGGGACAGACTTTATTTTATCATTTGACGTCAGGAATTGGTTGGACCGTAAGGCCATATCAGCCATTTCAGATCTGGTCTGAGTTATTACATTTAGTCATTCTTACGACTAGTCGAGCCAGTTTTCGACACGAAGCCCGGGAACCCGGGAAAACTCCCGCCGGTTCGCAGTAACAACCACCATGTCCAATGACAGGGCATGGGCGGCAATTAACATATCGTTTGGCCCTATCACTTCACCCCTGCTTTCAAGGGTTGTCCTGATTTCTCCGTAGGCTTGGTCTGCAGGCTCCTCCAGCGGTAAAACATCAATGGCAGCGAGGATCGCCTCGACATTGTTTGTCAGCCGGGGGGAGTTTCGTTTGCGCGCCCCATAGCGAAGCTCAGCAGCCACAATGACGCTGGTACAGACATTCGTTTCTCCCGCCCGGGTGATACGCTCAGCAACAACTCCCTTGGGGCGCGTCACAAGCTCGGACAGAATATTGGTGTCCAGAAGATAGCTACTCAAGGTCAAAGCTCCACATCATCCAGTGAAGCCACCGACTCGTCCACGTCCGGAAATTCTTCATCCAGCGTTTCAAGGCCTGCCAATACGGTAATCAGCCCACCCTTTCGTACAGGCTCCACAATCAGGCGGTCGCCCTCTTTCCTCAAAATAGCTTCATCCCCTTCAAGCTCAAATTCCCTGGGGATACGCAGGGCCTGGTTTCGACCATTTCGAAAAAGTTTCACGTGACGTTCAGCTTGCATTTGACTCACACCTCACTCTCGGCATATGCCAAAACATATGCCAAGGCAGTTTCAAAGTCAATCTCGATAATTCATCAAATATGCTCGTCATTTCAGGGGTGGCTACTTACAGAGCGCAACAATCCAGCCTTCCATAAAATCAGCCATTTCAGGTCATTTTCTGGTCTTTGCCCGCCCCTCCCGGCACCCTTGTATTTTCAGCACCAATCAGCCAAAATTTAGGATATTATTATACTTTATAGTTCTTTTAGTATTTATTTGTACCTATTTTACAGGAGGCAGCATCATGAGTGAGGCCATCCAACGACAAACAGATGCAGAACTGGTCTCAGGGGCCTACGTGGAAGCCGGGCGGGAACTGGGACTGACCCTGAAACAAATGGCCTCGGTGATCGGTGTCAGCGAGCCCGCCATGAAGAACTATTCCAGAGGCGCTGCCACGATCCACTCGGCGAAAAGCCAGGAGTTGTCCCTGGGCTTTATACGAATCTACCGGGCACTGTTCGCCATACTTGGGGGCAACCGGGAACAGATGCGGCACTGGATGAAAACCCCCAACAGGCACCTTAGCAACCAGGTGCCGACGGACCTGGCCGGTAGCTACCAGGGCCTCGCAGCGCTCAACGTCTACCTCGATGCCATGCGGGGACGGGTTTGATACCTGATGAGTTACTGGCCACCGGCCCATCAGCCGGGCAGGTGTGGCGCATCATCGAAAACCAGGAACAGGCCGCCACCCGCCGCATCACCCACTCGGCCGGGGCGCAGTCCCGCCTGGAAGAATTGCTGGATCGAAACAAACCCGTATACCTGCCGGGCAGCGAACCGCTGCACTGGTTGCTGAAAACGCCGTTTCGCTATCCCCCGCTGGCGCATGGCTCGCGCTTCGGTACCCCCTTCGAGCCCGGTATTCTCTATGCTGCCAGGGAATTACATACCGCCATGGCTGAGTCGGCGGTCTATCTCTGGTTATTCCGCGGTGCACTGCAGGACCCCGGCCCGCTGGAGCGTATCAGCGACGGCCGAACTGCGATTCACTTCCCGGTCCGCCACGATCGGTTCAGCGACCTGACCACAGCCGGGGAGTACCGTCACCAGGTTTCCGACCCCGGCAGTTACCGTTTTCCCCAGGCACTGGGTACGCAGTTGCGGGAGACAGGCGCCGCGGCTATCTGGTTTTACTCAGCGCGGACCGAACAAGGCATCAATTGTGCGATATTGGATCCGGAGGCAATTCCGGCAGGCACCGTGCCCGAAGAACATCACTGGCAACTGCAGTTGGACGCGACTCACTGCTGGTGGGGGCAGGTCGGCGGGGAATCCTTCGAGGTCCGCTACCAGGATATGGTAGACAGTAGCGGCATTATTCCTCATCCGGCGCTATAAATTTCCGGGCCGCGGATTAGGCAAATGATCCGGGCGCCTTACCTGTCCAGCGCTTAAAAGCCCGACTAAAACTGCTGGTGTCGTTGAAGCCCAGCATATAGGTGATCTCAGACAAGCTGTAACGCCCACTCTGTAAATAGGACACCGCCAATTCATAACGTGTGCGATCAACCTGCTCTCGCCAGCTGGTTCCCGCCTCCTGTAATTTCTTCTGCAGCGTCCTGGGGCTCATAGTCAGTTCGGCCGCCGCATCTTCTTTGGAATAGCCTCCTGTTGGCAAATTGGCCACGAGCAAGCGACTGAGACGGGAAACAACATCGTCCCTGTTCATTTTTGCGAGGTAGTCCCTGACTACCTGGTCCGACAAGCGCGCTAGTTCCGGGCTCGCTGTGGGTAACTTCTCGGCAAGTTGATTGCTATCGAAGTAAAGCGCCATATCCCTGTGCCCGAATGACAATTCACAGCGAAAAAAATCCCGGTAGGCTTCCACAGCTTCGGGGCTATCTTCCCCCGGAATCTCTACCCGCAGTGGATTGAAATCCTCTCGATACAAGTGCCGCATAAAACGCAGCACGAATGACCAGAACATATCCACAGCCTCAGGTCGCAGGGGGACCAGCATCCTGGCACCCAGCTTCGATTCCTGCTCACCTACATCGAGATAAAACTCCGCGGTACTCGCCAAAAACGAGCCGAACCGCTCAATTCGCAGACACATATCCATCAAACTGTGGCTGGCCAGCATGGCAGAACCCAGAGCGTGTATATGCGCCGGCAGCATATAGCGGGATGCATACAAACCAAACTGCGGGTCACCCGTGGCCTCTAAGGCCAGGCGGAATATCTCGCCCATCCGGTCGTGTGGAAGCCGTGCCAAAGGATCGTTGGAAACCGCCTCTTCGATACCGGCCCGCTGCAACAGCTCACGGCTGTCCACGCCCCTGCTGTCCAGCGCCTTAATAATGGGCAGCAGGTAACTTGCTATGGATTCGGGTGTACTCGCCAGTTGTGGTGACTTTTGGGTCAATAGTTATTCTCATTGGGGCCTGAGATTGTACTCAGGCAAGTTTACCCTGATGCCTGCTAAAGCCAACAGGAGTAATCCATGTACACTCAGATATGTCAGGACCTTGGTATTGAAGTGCCAATTTTCGCTTTTTCTCACTGCCGCGATGTGGTGGTCGAGGTCAGTAAAGCCGGGGGACTGGGTGTGCTGGGGGCCGGGTTCATGGATGCCGAGCAACTGCGCGAAGAACTGAACTGGATCGACGAGCACATTGGCGACAAGCCCTACGGTGTGGATGTTGTTATTCCGCAAAATTATGTAGGCAAGGGTGAAGACCAACTCACCGAAGAAGAACTTGAAGACAAGCTGTGGGGCATGGTCCCCCCGGGGCATGTCGAATTCGCAGAAAAGCTGCTCGCAGACCACGGCGTACCCAGTTGGCCAGAGGAAGGCAGGCCCAAAATCCTGGGCTGGACTCTGCAAACTGTTATGCCCTGTATCGAAGAGGCCCTGACGCGCCCAAATTGCAAACTGATCGCCAATGCCCTGGGTACACCGCCAGACCATGTGATCAAGATGGTGAAGGACAGCGGACGTCTGATTGGCGCTTTATGCGGCAAGAAAAAACAGGCTATACAACACAGGAACGCAGGGCTGGATTTTGTCGTCGCCCAGGGTTATGAGGGAGGCGGTCACACCGGAGAGGTCGGCAGCATGGTGCTGTGGCCGGACATTATAGACGCAGTTTCACCGCTGCCGGTTCTCGCCGCTGGCGGTATCGGCAGTGGCAGACAAATGCTGGCTGCCATGTCCATGGGTGCGGCAGGCGCCTGGACCGGGTCGCTGTGGTTGACCGTGGAAGAAGCCCACGCTCAACCGGCCCAAAAGCAGAGCCTGCTCGAAGCGGGTGTAGAGGACACTGTGCGAACCAAGGCATGGACAGGTAAAGGCGCCCGTGTATTGCGCAACGACTGGACTGAAGCATGGGACAGCAAAGGCACGCCAGACCCTCTGGAAATGCCCTTGCACGGTCTGGTTACCGCCGATGCCATGCGGCGCACCGAAACCTATGCCAGCGCCGGTGATACCCAGGCGGTGGCGATGAATATCTGTGGCCAGGTAATCGGTCAGATCAACGAGGTAGAGTCCTGTCGCGGCGTGGTGTTTCGGGTTATCAACGAATATCTCGAAGCATTGGAGCAGGTAAACAGTTTGATGCCGGAGTGATCTGGTGCAGTGAACGCGACCTTGTATACTGACATCAGCCAATCCTCAATCTTGCCTACGGGAACTGATTCCATGCTAAAGCATTTACAACTGATAGCCTTTACTCTCTGTGCTTTGATGACGGTATCCATTGGCTACGCATCTGAGCCGATTGGTTCCACTCTGATCAAAAAAGTCAGAATATTCAACGGTACGGATTCTTCGTTGAGCTCAGAAACCGACGTGCTGATACAGGACAACCTGATACAGAGAATTGGTAAAGGCCTCAGCGCCAAAGATGCCATCGTCATCGATGGGCAAGGCATGGTGCTGTCTCCGGGTTTTGTAGACGCCCATACCCACATGTCACTGATTTCTTCTTTTGACCTGCTGGAAAGTGAGTACACCGGAGTTTATGTGGGTGCCGCTGCAGGGCAAATGGCAGAGGATATGTTGATGCGCGGGTTCACCACGGTTCGCGATGCCGGTGGCGCCAGTATTGGCGTACAGCGGGCGATCGATGACGGCTGGTTTCCGGGCCCCAGGGTCTTTTCTTCAGGGGCCTTCCTGACCCAGACGTCCGGCCATCTGGATATGCGCAACAGGACTAATCCACACATTAACCTCGGCGGTGATCACAGCCACGCCCAGCGCATAGGCCACTTCACGGCAGTCGACGGCGATGATGAAATGCTCGCGGCGGCGCGCCAGAATTTCCGCAATGGCGCGACTCAATTAAAACTGGCAACAAACGGTGGCATCTCGGCCACCTACTCCCCACTGGACATTGACCAGTTTACCGACTCTGAGCTGGGGGCAGCGGCGCAGGTAGCTGAAAGTTTTGGCAGCTACTTCATGGTGCATGCCTACTACGACAATGCAGTCAACAGGGCTATCGACTTCGGTGCCAGGTCTATTGAGCATGGCCATATGCTCACCGATGATGTCGTTCGCAGGATGGCGAAGGAGGACGTATACCTGGTGGTAGAGGCATTGATGTCTACCTCGGAGGCGCCCCCCTCCTTCACCTCGGATCAACGAGAGAAGTACGAGCTGGCAAAGGCCGGATTCAGCGGCCTCATCAAATCGGCAAAAAAGCACAAACTCAAAATTGCCTTTGGCTCAGATGTGTTTCTGTCCAAGGAAGCTTATGACCTGCAGCCGCTCGAGTGGGTAGCCAGGTCAAAGTATTTTACCGCGAGCGAAATCATGGTTCAGGCTACAAGCATCGGTGCTGAATTGATTGAGCTTTCGGGCGCTCGAAACCGTTATAAAGAGGGACCCCTGGGAGTCATCCAGGAAGGCGCATATGCAGATCTCGTGCTAATTGATGGCAATCCATTGGAAGATGTCACCATTCTTTCCAAGCCCGAGAAGTCATTGCGATTGATTATGAAAGATGGCGTGGTTTACAAGAATACCCTTTAAAACTCGCTAGAGCGCCTGGCACATATCAGGCCTGAAGCGCCGTTTTCTTTAGCGAGGTTTTGTCCAGTTTGCCGTTGGGCAACAGGGGCATGACCTCCAGCACGACGATAGTTTTCGGTATCTTGTAATTGGACACCCTGCTCTTGCACCACTGCTTGAGCTGCTGCGTATCGATGGCGTCATTGGCAAACGCTGTGATATAGGCATAGCCTACCTCACCATATAGGGGGTCAGGTACCCCCACAACAGCTGCGGAAGAAATGGCCGGATGCTCTTCAAGTGCGATCTCTACTTCCCGGGGATACACATTGTAGCCGCCTGATTTGAACATATCAGAGATCCGGGCGGAGAACCGGAAGTTACCGTCTGGCAAAACCTCCACAAGGTCACCGGTTTTCAGCCACCCGTCTTCAGTAAAAGCGGCTGCTGTCGCCTCCGGGCGATTAAAATACCCCATCATGCAGTAATCGGGTATCACCTGGAACTCACCAATTTCACCCGCCTGGCAGAGTACACCATCAGTGCTGACCACTCGCACATCATCGCGAATCGGCCGTCCCACGCTAATGGACAGGGTATCCAGATCCAGGCCCGGCTCGCTGAATACCACACCTATGCAGGTCTCTGTTGAACCGAAGCAGGTACAGACCCGACCATTACCCAGTGTTGCCAATGTTCCCAGCAGCTCGCGAGAAATTACGCCCCCGGAAAAATTGATGCATTCCAGGTTATTGAAATCAGCTTCACGAAAATTCGGGTCGTCACAGATCAACTGGTACATGGTGGGAAACATCACCATAAAATTAACCTGCCCAGTTGACACCACCTTCCCAACCTCGGCGGCATCGAATTTCTCTCGGAAGTTAACTGTACCGCCGGCAAACAGTGCAGCGCCAGCCACCATCTGCATACCGCCCACATGGTTCAACGGCAAGGGGCAGTAGACTCGCGGATAATCGCTGAGCTGAAACTGCTGCCACTGGGTAAAGGCACGGTAGGCCATGGCCTTATTCGGCAACATACAGCCCTTTGGATCACCTGTTGAGCCGGAAGTGTAAACAATCATTGCCACATCCTCGCGGTCGCGCTGCGAGTCTTCAGGCAAGCACTCATCCTCGCCTACCAGCCGCGCCACCATGCCATCGAGCGACTCAATCCCCTCAAGTTCCTGCTCAAGGCAATAAATGTTTTGCAGTGAATCAGAGTCACGCAGCAGACTAGCTGCATCTTCCCTATAGCTGCGCCCCTGAAATTCACTCAGGAATATGAGGGCCACCGGCGAGGCATCATCCACCACGTACTTCATCTCGTTGTATTGATACACCGGGTTGATACCCAGCCAGATAGCACCGATGGCATTGAGCGCCAGAAAGACACTGTAGCCGTCAGCGCGCGGCGTGGTGAGCACGGCCACCCGGTCACCCCGGTTAACACCACTGCGTTGCAGGACGAGAGCCAGACGGCGCACACGCAAACCCAATTCACCATAGCTGATGTCGCCGTACTCAGAACTGAGGGCAATCCGATCCGGGCAGCTATTGGCGTAGCCCAGAATGTAGTCCGCCAAAGCAGGCTTTAGCTGGCTCGCAATAATATCGTCTGTCATAACGGCGATCTTCCATCAATATGCTCGCGTTCTCCATGTGCAAACGGGCAAAAAGCAGTTAATGCGGTTCAGTTAGGAATAAAGGCTTATTGATCTTGAGCGGGCACGCTTTTTGCCTGAATTGCCATAGAGCAGGAAGGTATCCACAGACATACTGGGCCCTGCTACCTTGGCGGAACAGCATGAATGAGCACATCGAACCGGATCAACCCCACCTGTACCCACTGGGGCAACTACCTCATTGAATCAGACGGTTGCAATATCAAAGCTGTACACGCCTATACCGTTGATACGGAACCCACCGAAATCGGGCAGTCTCTGCTCGATGCGCTCGATGACGGGGCAAGAATCCCCCAGCCCATGGTCCGCGCCGGCTACCTCGAAAAAGGCCATAGCAGCGATGGCGCCGGCCGCGGAGTGGAGCCCTTCGTACCGGTCTCCTGGGAGCTGGCACTGGACCTGGCAGCCGATGCATTACGCCACAATATAGAAGAGCATGGCCCCGATAGCATTTACGGAGGATCTTATGGCTGGTCCAGCGCCGGTCGTTTTCATCATGCCCAGAGCCAAATTCATCGCTTCCTGCGCATGAATGGTGGCTACGTTGCATCAGTAAACAGCTACTCCACCGCCGCCGCTGAAGTCATTATCAAGCACATACTCGGCCCGCCGCTACTCGCACTGCTGCGGGAAACTCCGGGGCCGGCGGAAATCGCCGAGCACAGTCAAACGGTGGTGCTGTTTGGGGGCGCCGCAGTGAAAAACGCCCAGGTCAATGCCGGAGGAATCGGCAATCACTCGCCAAAAGCGCAACTGCTCAAACTGAAACAGGCGGGCGTGAGGGTCGTTAATGTCAGCCCTATCCGGGATGACGTCATCGCCGAGGTAGGTGCGGATTGGCTGGCCTGCCGACCAGGATCAGACGTAGCCATTATGCTGGGCATTGCTCACACCCTTGTGAACGAAAACCTGCACGACACTACATTCCTCAACAAGTACACCGTTGGCTTTGAACAGTTTCTGCCCTATCTCATGGGTGAGCAGGACGGGGAAGCCAAAAACGCAGGCTGGGCTGAAGCCTTGTCAGAGATCCCCGCCGAAACCATCCGGGAACTGGCGCGGGAACTGGCCAAAGATCGCAGTCTTATCGGCATTAGCTGGTCTTTGCAGCGTCAGGAGTTTGGCGAACAAACCTGGTGGATGATCACTACCCTGGGAGCCATGCTGGGTCATATCGGGCTTCCCGGTGGTGGCATCGGTTATGGCTATGGCTGCATTCACAACATGGGCTTTGGCGGCCGCAAGATTCCCAATTACCGAATGGGCTCTTTCGGACTGGAGATCGGTGAGCGTTCAGCCCCCACTAATGCCTTTATTCCCGTAGCCCGTCATGCCGATATGCTTAACAATCCTGGGGCCGCCTACGAATACAACGGCCAACACCTTAACTACCCGGATATAAAGTTGATCTACTGGGCAGGGGGCAATCCCTTCCATCATCACCAGGACCTGAACGAACTGCGCAAGGCCTGGCATAAACCAGAGACGATCATCGTCAACGAATCTTTCTGGACGGCCACTGCACGTCACGCCGATATTGTGTTCCCGGCCACCACCAGCCTTGAACGCAATGACTTGGGAGGTAGCAGTTATGACAATTACATCTCCCCCATGCGGCAAGCTGTGGCGCCCTACAAAGAAGCTCGGCACGACTTCGAAATTTTTGCAGAACTGGCACAGCGATTGGGCTTTCGGGAAGAATTCACCTGCGGACGTAATGAGCAGGAGTGGGTGCAACACCTTTACCAAAGCACCCGCGACAGCGCCGCAAAGAAGAATATAGAGCTTCCCCCATTCGAGGAATTCTGGACTGGTGATCAACTCCACGTGGGCGACCAGTTGCCCGACGCTGAATTCATGCTGGAAAAATTCCGTCGCGACCCTGAAAAATATCCGCTTAAGACTTCCAGTGGCAAAATCGAAATCTATTCAGAGACGATCGCAAGCTACGGTTACGATGATTGCCAGGGGCATGCTCGCTGGTACGACCGGGAGGAATGGCTGGGCTCGGAGCGGTCCGAAACCTACCCATTGCATATGATGTCCAATCAGCCCAAAACCCGACTGCACAGTCAGTACGATCACGCTAGCACCAGCCGCAATCACAAAATCAGAGAGCGCGAGCGAGCGCGGCTCAATAATCGCGAAGCTCAGCGCCGCGGGCTTGCCGATGGCGATGTGATTAGAGTATTCAACGATCGTGGCGCTTGCCTGGCTGGCCTGGAAATTTCAGGAGAGATCCGTGATGGCGTACTGGAGCTGCCCACAGGGGCTTGGTTCGACCCGCAAAAAATGGACGGTGAAAACCTTGAGGTACACGGCAACCCCAATGTGCTCACTCCAGACAAAGGCACGTCCAGGCTGGCACAGGGTTGCAGCGCTCACAGTTGCCTGGTGGAGGTTGAAAAGTTTGACGGTCCGCTTCCGCCTGTCAGAGTTTTCGAGCAACCCCTCACCCAGTAACCAGCCATTGCAAACAGCACTTCACCCGATAGTTCTTCACGCAATATTACTACGCTGAAGAAAAGAACTTCACCAACGGTAGCCAAAATTCGCAGTGAGTGACGATTTGGTGCCGTTGGCACCAAGAAACGAAGACAGTGACCAGTTACGCCCTATGTCCTTGTTGAAGCCAACGAGGAAGGTCGTTTCCTCCAGTCCTATATCAATCGCAAACTCCAATGGCTTGCCGTTCTCAAGGTCAATACGACCTTCAATGGTCCGGTCCGTGTCCAGGTACTGCACCCCCACCAATGCTTGTAGGCCAATAGCACCAAAATCGTAGCCAACCATGCCCATCCATAAAATGGCCTCTATCTCGGCATTGGTTTCATCGGTAATGGTTTCCACGTAGTTCATTCCCAGCGACATCACCAGCTGTTCATACTGAAATCCGGTCAGCAGACCAATACCGGCGGTGGTGCCGGTAGTCTTGGTATCAAAGGTATAGAATTCCGGTAAATCTGCGCCTTGTGTCAATTTCACCAAATTTTGAAACCCCGGGGTAAAACGCAAGGTCACATCGGAGTTCGTCTCCATCTCTCCCAACAGCAGGCTGACATTCAGAAACGGCAGAATCCAAAGGTCGGCGCGCAGTTGCCCCGTGAGAACATCACTTTCAAGATCCGAGCCAAGAGGGTCTATAAGCGGAAGGTCGCCTGTAACATCGATGCCAGCAACATTGAAACCCTCCATATCTATGTCGGCACTTTGGTAGTGCGCGGCAATGCCCAATCCGTAAGTCTTGGGCAATTCGAAGCCAAGTTTGCGTACGTCATTGGCATAGAACGGCAAACTGCGCTGCAGATCTAGACGGATAGTGTCCTGGGAATGCAATTCTTCGTCGAGGATCTCGCCAAGAATGGGAATGGTGCTAATGGCGTCTCTATTCACGTCGGCCGCTATCATCGAGGCTTCGGACGCATTGCCGACTATTCTTTGATCGAGATCAGACAGATCATTGTCTACCCAGGCAATATCACCAAACTGTTCACTGGAATACGATAAGGTCTTGGACCAAACATCAGAGTCAATCCACTGTCGATTCAGGCGCGCTACAAACCTCTCGTGAATGGCCGTAATGACGTGCCCTCCATGCTCCTCAACCTCGCCAAAATAGACGGTCATCGAATAATCTTTATGACGCACGCCATCCCGCTGAAAGTTATCCTCCCCTGTAAGCTCAATACGATCCAGAACACCATCGACAACAAAGACCTTTCCGGCAAGCTGCGTTACCCACTGCAAGCTGGTAGGTATTCGAAAAGCGGAGTACGAAAAACCGATGACATCGGTACCGTCTTCTGAAGACAGTAAACTGATACTGCTGGCAGAGTGAATTCGGTCCCCCTCACGCAACCAGTGATCGGCCCCCATAGTGACCTCCAGCATCCGGCGATAAGTTCTCGCCGAGCGCAGCGGCTCAGTGTCTAGCTCTATGTAGAGGTCGCGTCCGTAGTCGGTATCGGGATCGAATATCATTCGAAAGCGTTCGTAACCGACGGAGCCATCTTCCAGGGTCTGGCGGAATACCACCGAGCTCTCAGAGCGAAGTCCCTGAGACATAGGGACTATAGCGACATCTAAAATTCGGGGGCTGATACCGCGCTGAGTCAACGGGTCACTGTTAATAGGACCAAGTAGTGGAGTACTTGCATTGGCTGCGATGGAGATCAGGCAAAGAAGAGATAAAAAAATACCGGCCAGAACATGAAGAAGCCGATTGAAGAAGGCGCTGTATAAATTATTTCCAAGCATTAACCCACCCGAAATCTGAGAAAGTCGCTGTTTCCATCATAGCCCAGTCAAACGTTTTAGGGTGAACCAAAAATCTTATTTGCAAGGTAATATAGTTAGCGCACTATCAACTCATCGCAGGACAACAGCCATTGCCACGTATTCAATCGACATTACCGGTCTACCTTATTGCAGCCATGCTGCTTTGGGGCTGCAGCAGCTCGAATAACGACGAGGCGGCTGCTCATATCAGGGACTTGCGCGGCAACCAGCACATTGCGGAAAACGAGTGGCGCAGTTATCTCGGGGATAGCGCCAGCAATCAGTTCAGTCCGCTGACACAAATCACCACAGACAACGTCGACCAACTCACTGAGGCCTGGCGCTACGATCCAGGTCATACTGGACTGATACCCACCAACCCCCTCATCGTGAAAGGCGTGCTTTATGGGCTGGACGGTCACAAAAACCTGTTCGCATTAAACGCAGCGACAGGTGAGGAATTGTGGGTGTATCCATTTGACCGAGGTGCGACTGCCAAAGGCGCCGGCCGAGGCCTTGTTTATTGGGAGGGTGAGCTAGGTAACGGCGTCACTGCCGAGTACATACTGGTCGGCCAGGAGCACCTGCTTTATGCGATCGACGCTGTGTCCGGAAAATTAGTGGACGACTTTGGTAATGGTGGCAGCATCGATCTTCGCCTGGGTCTCGATCGCAAGCCGGAAAGCACCAATGTCGCCGCCAACACCCCTGGCACCCTCTACCAGGACCTACTGATCATGGGCTTTGCCACCAGCGAGGACTATAGCGCGTCCCCGGGCTATATCCGTGCTTACCATCTGCCCAGCGGTGAGCTGCGCTGGACGTTTAAAACCATACCTGGTGTGGGCGAATTCGGTGTCAACACCTGGCCTGAAGAGAACCGAGACAAGCGCGGCGGAGCCAATGCATGGGCTGGCCTCACTGTGGACGAAGATCGAGGTATCGTATTCGCACCGACTGGATCTGCCGGCTACGACTTCTATGGCGCCAATCGCGCCGGCGACAACCTGTTTGCTAACTCTCTGCTCGCACTGGATGCGCGCACCGGCGAGAGACTCTGGCACTACCAGATCGTCAGGCACGACCTGTGGGACAGAGATCTCCCTGCCCCGCCAAACCTGGTAACCATCCGCCGCAATGGTAAAGACATTCCAGCCGTCGCCCAGTCAACCAAGTCGGGTCATGTGTTCGTGTTTCACCGCGAAACGGGTGAACCGTTTTTCCCCATCGAAGAAATGGCAGTTGCAGGGAGCGGTATGCCCGGCGAACAGTTACCCCGCAGTCAGCCAATACCAACTTCACCTGCGCCTTTCGTCAACCTCGATTTCGAGGTAACAACATTGGATAAGCAGGCCAGCGAAATCGTTGCGAAAAGGATCGCGGGGATGACGACTAACAAACACTACGCCGCACCCAGCGAAGAGGGCATCGTGCTAAAACCCGGCCTGGATGGCGGCGCCGAATGGGGTGGCCAGGCCTACGACAACGCCACCGGTTTGCTCTACGTCAATGCCAACGAAGTTCCCTGGACTATGAAAATGGCACCCGTGGAAACCGGCACCACGGGCGACCAGTCGCCTGAAACAGGCTACCGCCTGTTTTGCTCTCACTGCCATGGAACCGACAGAAAAGGCATGGGCGATGCGGTGCCCTCTCTGGAGGACATCCACCTGAAATATTGGCCCTGGGAGATCTGGGATATTGTGCGCAACGGTCGCGGCCGGATGCCCGGTTTCAGTCATCAACCCTGGTATTACTCGTTGGGAGCAATTGTTTACTTGTATCAGCCCAACGGGGACGAAGTAGAGCAACCTCCCGCAAGCAATGACACGACCACCTTAACTTACGGTGCAAAGTTCCAGAAACTTCGCGATAGCAATAACCTGCCTGGCTCCACCCCACCCTGGGGTAGCCTGAATGCGGTAGACCTCAACACAGGCACTATCCGCTGGCGCATCCCGCTGGGTGATTATCCGCAGGCGGAAGTACTTGGGCTATCAGGATTGGGCGCAGAAAACTACGGCGGCCCTGTGGTCACGGCCGGTGGCCTCGTTTTTATTGCCTCCACGCCCGATAAAAAATTGAGAGCATTCGACAAATTGACCGGTAAGCTGCTGTGGCATGAGGTTCTGCCTGCGGCAGGCTTTGCCACACCGGCCGTTTACGAGGCAATGGGACGGCAGTTTATTGTTATCTCTGCGGGAGGTGGTAAGTTAGACCAGTCCGTGGGATCAAGCTATATTGCCTATGCTCTCCCAGTTTCTGCGAAAAGCAGGTAACCCAAGGTTTCACCAGCTGAGACATAATAATGAAAATTTCAAACCTTGTTCGAAACAGCATCTCACCAATAGCCATTCTGGTCGCGAGCAACGTCAGCGCCGGCGGTCTTTGGTTGAATCAATACGGTGACTTTTCCAGTGCTCGATCCAGTGCCGGCGCTGTCGCGGGCGTTGATGAGGCTGCTACCATCATCCACAACCCAGCCAGTGCCACCGGCATTGAAGGCAGTCAACTGTTTGGGTCTGCAGGCGCGATCATTCCGAACATAGAGTTCGATCTGGAATACAGCAATCCAATTAATGGCAACGACGATGGCGGTTCAGCCGGACTGAATGCACCGGTGGCCAGTGCGGCCTATGTCCATGACCTGGACTCTGAAAAGTGGAGCCTGGGCATTTACACCGCAGGCCTCGCCGGTGCTGGGCTGGAGTACAACCAGGAATGGGCGGGGCGTTTCCAAAATACCAAGGTTGAGCTTCTCCTGCTCACGGTGGCACCCACTGTAGCCTACCAACTCACCGACTCGCTTTCTGTTGGGCTAGCTGTCCAGTACTTCCACGGCACTTTGGATTTTGAGCTGGGCCTGCCGGCGCTGCCAGAGAGAGATTCGGGTAAAGCGACTCTGGACGGTGACGATTCCGGATTTTCATATGCACTGGGCGCAGTTTGGGAGCTTACTGATAGTACGAGCCTGGGCCTGAACTACCAAAGCGAAGTTGCACTGGACTTTGATGGCAAGCTGAAACTGGAATACAACATCGGTGAATTAAAGGCCGAGTCCAACACCAAAATGAATATGGCACGGTTTGTACGATTGGGTCTGCATCACGAGCTCAACGACCTGTTCGCCATTGCCTTCACTCTCGGATGGGACGACTGGAGCACAATGGAAGATGTGTTCGTTTCACTACCCGAAATAGGCGCTGGTTTGGAACGCAACTGGGAAGACACCTATCACTATGCAGCTGGCTTTGAGTACACCGTCAACAGTGATTGGGATGTTACCGCCGGCATTGCCTATGATACGAACCCTGTCGACGCCAGGGACCGCACCGCCGACATGCCCATTGATCGACAAATCAGATACACCGGCGGAGCCCGCTACCAATTTCGGGAGAACATTACCCTGGGCGGGTATTTGAACTACAGCGATCTTGGCAGCGCGAAAATACGCACCGAACGCTGGGGTGGCGAATACGCAAAAAATGAGGTCATAGAATTTGCGCTTTACGTTAATTGGAAAATTTGAGTCGAAAAAAAGCAACTTCAGGATTAAAGCGCCGAATCTGCGAAGCTTGTCTCTACTCAAGTACAACCCGGGCATTGACCGGCTGAGGCCCTCGAGCATCGTCACCGATCAGTGACTGATATTCTTTCTGCTGCTCTGGGGCAATTGGCATGGGCTCCTTTAACACAAACCAGCGAACGCCTTCGGAGCAGGGAGGCGTGGTCAGAGAACCGTTGTAACGATAGTAAGCACTGTCTAATCGGGTGATCGGCACACTCTCCAGTGAAGCTTTAAAGGCAACCGGCTGATTGAGTGTCTTCGGAATATGAGACTGAAAATCGACCAAGTCCGGGCTCGACGGCCCCTCAGAATGCAACACGCCGACTACGGCAAGCTCACCGCGTTCATTGGCATGTACATAATGCGTCTCCATGGGAAAAGACACGCCGTTTATGCGGTGCTCGCTAGGAGTGTGCAAATGAAACTGGATCAGCTCAAAGCTTTCATCACCCACTCGCAAAAAGTTACCCGGAGCCACGTTGGCCTGTGCCGTATGGCCGTTGTTCACCAACTCCACGGTATGAGTTCGGTAATCGATTTTAAGCGACGGGAGGTCTGCATCAACCGCGGAAACAATATTAATAGGGGACTGATTCAACCCCACCTTGCACTGTACAAACTCCGGGCTTAAGTCGCCCCAGTGCTCCGGGCCATCATCTCCCTCGTAGGACCAGTGCACAGAGCCCGATTCGGCAACGACCCCAGCGCTAAGCAGAGCCATTGAAAACAAAGTATTCGCAATAGTTTTTTTCATAAGATCACGGCTCCCGCATGCATAAATTGGCACTCTGACTCACTATAGAATTTCGGTTGATACAGAGAAACATGGCTAAACGTTAGAAGCGGTAGTTCATAAAAATGGTTGGGCCCTTGAAATCCATATTGAACTCGCTTTCTCTGTTCGATGATTTCTCATGGGAAAGATCGATATTTACGTACTGATAACCCGCAGTCAACGACCAATGTTCAGCAAAAGCATAGGCTATTCTCGGGTGAATATAAGCAAAACTACCATCGTAGTCTTCATAGTTTGCGCTCAGCCAACCCATGGCGACGCCTAACGCCCACCTGTCATTAATGCCATAAAAACCCTGTGCCCTGAAGTTGGGTAGTGGCGCAAGAATTTCACTGGAACCCTTGGTTCGCTTTCTTTCGCGATCTGCTATAAAAGCACCCCCTTGAATCGATGCTTCCAGATCTATCGCGTGGATGCCACCGCCCAGGAACACTTCAGCTCTTTCAGTAGAAAAAACTTTATACATAACATCAAGAATGTAAGTATTAATCTGTATCTCAGTGTCTAGAGTAGTCCCCGCCTGAAACTCTTTTCCGTCAAAGTTGAAATCTCGACTTGTCTCCCGACTTCCGTCCTGATCGAATTGATAGGCTAGCGCTATCAACATCCAGTTTGGCTTAAAGCGCCAGCGACCCTCCAGTGCCCAACTCCAGTCCTCTCTATCCATGCCAAGATCATCGAGATCTACTGAAACTTCAGGCAGATCTCCCGCCGACGCACGCAAATCGGCACTGGCGGTCTGGTAAGCAGCACCAATGCCTATGGAGTTATTCATTTTAAAGAAGGCTTCGGATGTCTCGGCAACCACAGTGCTGGCGCCTAACAAAGAGAAAAGGAAAAACGCCCAGTTAAAGCTGGTTATATTCAAGTACTTCATCGATGATGCCTAACACTCAAGACCTCATCGCAAGATAGCATAATTGGCACGCAATTCGATCCAGCCGTCATCAACATTAAGAAATATTGATTTTTATGCGATAGCACCAACCTTGGCTATTAGCCGCGTTCATCGGCTAAGCTAAGATAGAGACTAACCTCCTGAGGTTATAGCCTTGATGAAGACGAGCCGAGATAATCGACATAACCTAAATTGCCAGGTCCAACCCTGGCATCGACGCGCCGGAGAATACATTGAATAACACGGCCCCAGTTCACCACCGTCGCACGATGGGCGTTCGCGACATGACACTGTTCACCGTGTCGGCCATCTTATTATTGGACACACTTGCGGCCTCAGCATCCATCGGTGTATCCAGTATCTTCTGGTGGAGCCTGATGGGTATCGTATTTTTTATACCCTATGGCCTGATCAGCGCCGAACTCGGTACCACCTACCCGGAGCAGGGCGGCATTTACAGCTGGATTCGAGATGCTTTCGGCACGCGCTGGGCGACCAGAGCCACCTGGTTGTATTGGTTGAATACCGTGCTGTGGAACGCGTCGATCTTCATCCTGTTCACCGGGGTCTTTTCCCAGATGTTTATGCCCGACCTTGGACTATCCACCCAGTTGTTTATTGCGATAACACTGAACTGGCTGGTCATACTGATCACCTGCATGTCACTGAGCATTGGTAAATGGGTTCCAAACCTGGGCGCTACATTAAAGACCATTACCTTCCTCGCCATTATTGTCGGCGGCGTTATTTACGCCTTGGAACCAGGCGCTCAACTGGCCAATAGTTTCAGCTGGAGCGCCTTTAAACCGGAATGGGCCGGCGGCACCCAGTACGTCTCGACCATCATTTACGGCATGCTGGGATTCGAGCTCATGTCCTCGGCGAGTGAGGAAATGAAAAACCCAAAGCGCGACATTCCCCGGTCAATTTTGAGCTCCGGTCTCCTCATTTTCATCTGCTACATCTTGGGCACTTTTGCAATTCTCGCAGTGATTCCGGCCGATGAGATAGACCTGGTTGAGGGGCTGGTAGATACTCTTAAGCGATTGTTCGGCGACTCAAGTTTAGGGGTAGTAGCTGCAACGACTCTCGGGGTGTTCGCGCTGTTTACCTTCATTTCCAATGCCACTACCTGGGCGATGGGCTGTAATAGAGCGGCCGCGGAGTCAGCGATCGATGGGGAGCTACCCAATGTGTTTGCGATAGAACACGCAAAGTATGGCACACCGGTGGGCGCCAGCATTTTAATGGGCCTGGCATCCACAGTATTGCTGCTTGCCTACGGGGCGATCGCAGATACTAACGAAGACCTGTTCTGGTTACTATTTGCGGCCAGTGCCGTGCTATTCATGTTGCCCTACATCGGCGTTGTTTCAGCATTCTACAGGGCAAGATTGACAGATGCGGCTCGCCCGCGTCCCTTTCTTGTGCCCGGTGGCAACCCGGTCGCGCTATTAATTTCAGTGGTTTGTATTGTGATCCTGGCTGTGACAGTTCTTCTGTTTATGTATGTTCCAGGGAGTGGTTTTGACTGGCCGGTCGTTATTGGCTCGCTCAGCTGCATTGCATTGGGCGAAGTTGCGATTCGCTACGCTGAGTATCAAAATCGCCGCAACGCAGGATGAGAGTCAGCAATAAAGCGGCGCGGATTTTAAAGCAACAACACCGCCCCGCTCTGCCCGACACTCGCCGCCTGCTCACGGAACGCCTCTACTATTTGATGGCGCTTTAGCTTCATCGTTGGCGTCAGCAAGCCATTTTCAATCGTCCACTCCGGCGTCACGATGACCTGCGAAATGCGCTCGTAGGGCGGCACCTCTGCATTTATCTGCTCCATTAATAGCATTAATTCTGCCTTGAGCGCATCGGCATCCAGCTTCTGACCCTTTTCTGACAGGGTGACCAACACAGCAGGCTGATCAAGGCCATGGCCATAAACACAAAACTGAGCCAGAAACTCAGAGCGACCGAACAAATTCTCCAGCCGGGTCGGTACAATGAACTTGCCCTTGGTAGTTTTAAATACCTCCGAGAGTCGGCCTGTTATCCAGAGGTTACCGTCGTCATCAAAACGGCCTGCGTCACCCGTGCAGTACCAACCGTCATCAAAGACTTCCGCTGTTTTTTCAGGATTAAGGTAGTAGCCTTTCATCAGTCCCTTACTCTTGAACTGTACTTCACCAATATCCGAGACACGAACCTCAATAGCAGGATCCATCGGTTGCCCAACACAACCCGAGATGGGCTGGTCATTTTTGAGCCATCCGACACCGTGAACAAAATTTTCCGTCATGCCATAGGCATCGCGCAGGGCTATACCCATACTCAGGAACCAGTCCTGCACATCGCGAGGGGTTGGGGCCGAGCCAGTGACAATAATGCGACCGCTCGCAAGACCAAGGGCATGTGCCACTTGCTTTTTCTGCTCCGGATTCATAGAGGCCTGCTGCTCAGCGCTGAACATGGCGTCAATACCTTCCTTGAACTTGATCCAGAGCCGCGGCACAGCGAAGAAAAAAGTGGGCTGAACTGACCGAATTTCATCTCCAAAAGTTGCCTGGCTTTCGGAAAACGAAATAGGGGTATTGGAGTAAAGACCCGTTAATTCTACGATGATCCGCTCTGCTGCATGGGCCATGGGGAGAAAGGAGAACAGCCGGCTCTCCGGTTCATTCAGGCGAAAGGATTTGACGAGGCTGGGAACGACGTGCCCGGGTGTCTCGTGAACATGCATAACCCCCTTCGGATTCCCGGTGGTACCGGAGGTATACACCAACGTCATCAAACTCTGTGGATCGGGCAGCGGAGACTGTTCTAGTGGCGCAAACTGCTCCAGGATTTCCTCAATAGAGGTATCGGTGTCGCATTGACAGCCCAGCATAGCGACTGTCTCCATGCCATCTGTCAGTGCCTCGGCCAAACGCTCGTGCATGTCAAACGCGCCATTGAATACCAGCCTGGATTCACTGTGTTCAAAGACATAGCGAGCTGAGCCCACATCCTGACCGGGGTAAATTGGCACACTGACGTGGCCAGCCATCATGATGGCAAAGTCAACGATCGGCCAGTCTTTACTATTGGAGGACCAGATAGCGATCCGGCTTCCCGCCGGGTAGTTTTTGCTTATCAGGAAACTGGCTACTCTGCGGGTCTGGTCAGCCACTTCTCGCCAGCTGTACTCTCGCCATTCCAACGAGTGAGGCTGGCGCAGAAAAATCTTATCTGGTGTTTCCTGCTCCCAGCGATAAAACATCTGCAGCGGAGTTTTTACATCAGTTGCCATTTCCATATCCTCGAAAAAATCGTTCGCCTTAATGTTCAGCGAATAATAGCTGTAAACTTCAATGTTCGCCTGGCTAGCGCTTGTCCCGATACATCAGCGATGCTCCTGCACCCCATTGGGTAACCGCATTCAACAGATCCTGTACGGGAGCATCCAACAGAATGACGTCATCCATTTGCACTATATGCAATTGGCCCAGGGTCGCCGCCGGCACAGAGGGGACGAAGACCACTGCTCGACCATCAGGAAGTTCCTCCACTACCAGCGCATACTGACGACTGCTGCCGCCATAGAGCGCCACTTCAGCGGGCCTTAGCTTTAGTACATCCTCGTTACTACCGACCACCTGCATGATCAGGTTGCGCAACATTCCCACAACGGGAAAGTACTTTTCGAGCAAACTATCGTAGCGACTTTCCACCGCATTGCCGATGCTTGTTCGCAGGACCAAACCAATCAAAAAGCAAAGCAAAATCAACCCTACCAGCGCCCCAAGACCAATAATCAGTCCGTCGGTAAACTCACTGAAAGGAAAATCAAGTCCGGTGGTTCTTGCCAACTCCACCATCAGGTCATAAGCAAAAAAGAAGACCGCTCCCAAAAGAGCCACCGGTATTAGCAGCAATACTCCCGCTATTGTTGTAGAGACCAGAAACGGCAGAACTTTTTTATCGGCCATCGTCAGCGGTTGCTATGCGCTGTAATCAAGAACAACGCTTTCACGCCTCGCTACTTCCAAACCTGTTGCGACGACTTACTGCAATTGGCGGCGACTACCCTGGCCCCTTTCTTGGGTGGATTGCCCTCTGGCTGCAGGCATTTCTTCGCCTGGCTCATTAATCGGCGACTGGAGTCATGCTTCCACTTCTGCGCGTTGGAATTACCGCAGGCCTTAAGGTGAGCCCCATCGGCGCATTTCCCATTGGCAGCCACCAGGCGACTGTTGCCATCCAGTGACCACTTCTGATTCTTACTGCCGTTGCAGTTTTCCAGTACCAGCGCACTGGCGGAGAAAGCGAGGCACTGACCGTTGGACGCCTTATAGACTCTGGCTGCCTCTGCTTCGGCGACGATCGCGTGGCCTTCTTTTTGCATAGACTTCAGGGCATCAGTATTAAAATCCACAGCCTGAACCGGCGCGATGCAAGCGAGGGCTATAGTTGAAAAAGCAATAATACGTTTCATCGATTGTTTCCTTTTACTACTATTGAGAATAGGCTTTTGCAACTTAGCTCCTATACGGCCCAGAGGCAACCGCCCGATTAATTCAATCACGCAAAAACTGAGAACGACTTTTTGTCAAAAGCATTAAAATTTACGCTGGCCGGACTGTCGCTACTGTTTATTTTGACGGTGGCGGCGCTGCTTGGTGCCTGGGCACTTATCTCTTCTGAGTCGGGATCCAACTTTCTGGTCGGGCAACTGCGTGAAAGCATGGGCGACTCCATCCAGTGGGAAACCATGCAGGGCCCACTAACCGGGCCTTTAGAGTTAACCAATGTGTCTGTTTCCGAGCCTGGCACCGAGATCAACGTGGGTAAAGCTATTCTGGACTGGCAACCCAGCGCCCTGCTAAAGGGTGAATTGAGCCTGAACCTGCTTGCCGTAGATAACATTAACATCGCCCTTGATACCGATGAATCCAGTGCCAGTACAGACCCCTTTAGCCCCGCCAGCCTGCGTCCACCCATTGATATTTCGCTCTCAGAGGTGCGTATTTCCAATGTGCATATTTCGCAGGGAACAGAGCCGCCACTGGTCATTGACTCTCTGTTACTCAAAGCTGAACTCAAAGGCGGTCTCCTCAACATCAGACAACTTGACCTACAGGCACCTCAAGGCACTATCAACCTAAGCGGCACGGCTTCACTGGAAGATGATATGCCGCTCGACCTACATGCCAATTGGACATTAAGCAGACAGGAAAGTGCCCCGCTCAAAGGCGAAACAGGGTTGAAAGGCACTATCATCTGGAGCGATACGATTGGCTTCGCGCTCGCCTATGACCTGGGCTTGCAAGGTCTGGCACAACTGGAGGCAGGGTTACCAGACACTGAGTTTATTGCAGGCGAAATTACCGGGCGCTTTCTCGGTGATGTGATCGAACTTGAGCAGATTAGCCTGAGGGCAGAGAATCACGACATTGAGCTGGCCCTGCAAGGAGCTATTTCCGGGCTGCAGGGTGAAGCACCCTCACTGGACACTCAACTCCAGTGGCGGGGTTTACATTGGCCGCTGGATACGGATAAACCCGATTTCATCAGCGATACGGGCAAGCTGCAACTGAAAGGACCACTTGAAGGCTACCAGCTAGCCCTTGCCACCAGCCTGGAGGGCACCGATATCCCCGCTGGACATTGGCAGGCTCAAGGCCGCGGTAATTTGCAACAATTCACGTTGGAATCCATGAGCACCAGCATTCTTGAAGGCGAATTGACCGCCACCGGAATCGTGTCCTGGGACCCGACTCCCGCGTGGCAACTTCGTATAGAGGGTGATCAGCTCAACCCCGGCCTCATCAGCACCGAGCTGGAGGGCATAGTTGCGACTGCACTGGATACATCCGGTAAAGTGGATTCAGAACTCGGGGTACTCGCCCAGTTCGAAATTGAGCGTTTAAACGGAGAAATACTGGGCTATCCACTGGCCGCTACAGCTGCAGGCGAAATTGTGGGCGAGTCTGTCAAGCTGGCCCAACTCGACATCAGCAGTGGCCAAAACCAGCTCATGACCAAAGGCCAGTTATCCGCTTCAACAGTCAACCTCAATTGGGAGCTGCGCGCTTTATCCCCGGGAGAGTTCGCTGCAGGGGTCACCGGCGCAATCACAGGGACAGGGACAATTTCAGGCACTGCGGAGTTGCCCCAGGTCACCGCCAGAATAAAAGGCAAGACGCTGGCCATTGACTCTTTTTCAACGCCCGAACTGGACATAACACTGGCTGCGGGAACCGCGCCGGGCGATACCCTGAAACTGGAGATAGATACGGGCCCACTATCAAGCGAAGGTGAGACACTTGCTGACGCTCTAACGCTGAAGGCAAACGGCACTAATGCAGAGCATGAACTTCAACTCACAATCTTCGCCGAAGACCAGTCGTTAAGCAGTCGCTTACACGGCGGAGTCACTGCGGCATTAGATGGCTGGGAAGGCAGTTTGAAAACGCTAGAAGCGGTCACCACCCCACTGGGTGCCTGGTCACTTACCAAACCTGCGCCCTTATCGATAGGCACCGAGACAGCAAGCCTGGGCAAGGGCTGCCTGAGCCGCGAGGGCGGCCCAGGCCAGGCCTGTGTAGAGGGCAACTGGCATAGCAGTGAAGGCAGTGATTTTGCGCTGCTGCTGCAGCAGATCCCGCTGGAGCTATTGCAGACCACGGCCACGGGAGACCTTAAAGGAAATTTGCGAGCAAACCTCGCAGCGGATGGTTCATTGCAGACCGTCGGGAAATTCGAAGTCAGCTCCGGCTTGATCATTGTTGATCTGGAAAACGGGAAGAAGAGACTGAATCACGAGGGCGGCACGTTGTCTCTTAAGGTCGACCAAAACGGAGCGGTAGCTGAACTTCATTTTGTGCCACCCGAAAACGGCACGTTGAGTGCGCAGTTGAAGCTTCCGGCACTGACCCGTATTCCGCTGGATGAACAGCAGCCCCTGAGTGGACGCTTGCAGGCGGCGCTTCCCGATCTTTCCAGCATTGCCGCCTGGGTTCCCGATATTCAGTCCGCAACTGGACAGATGAATGCTGATTTGAAAATCGCCGGCACACTCGACCAACCGCGTATCACAGGGAAGCTTGAGCTGCACAATGGGTCTGCGGAAATCCCGATGGCTGGACTCAAGCTACAACAGGCCGAACTTCAAATTACAGGCGAACCAACACAGCCCGACCTGCTGCAAGTATCCGGAGGCGTAACATCCGGTCCCGGGGAAATCACATTGTCCGGAGTGATCAATACAGCACAGAACAGTGCAGCCCTGCGGTTAAAAGGTGATCATTTCGAAGCCTATAACACGCGGGATGCCAGAGTGTCCCTCTCTCCCGATCTGCAAATAGATTGGGTGCAGGAGACTCTGAAATTACGTGGAGATGTACTCATCCCAGAAGCAGAGATCACTCCCAAACTAGAGCTAAGTCCGGCGATGATCAGTCAGGATGGCGAGGAGGTCAGTACTCCTGACCAGATCATCGCACCCTCTGCAGATGTGGTGATTGTGAACGGCACGCTAGATACCGGCACAGCTGACGAGTTGAGTGCACCTTTCAGAATTGATAACCAAACCAGACTGGTGCTTGGAGATGCGGTTAATGTAAAGGCGGTAGGCTTTATCGGTCGCATTACCGGTGATGTGCTATTCACCAACACACCAGAGCAAACCGAACTTATTCCAATCGCCAAAGGCCAGTTCTCGGTGGAAGATGGAACATTTCGTTCCTTTGGCCAGGACCTGGATATTCGCACCGGGCAATTGCTATTTAATAACGTGCCAGCCACTGAGCCGGAAATCAATCTTCGGGCTGTTCGTTGGATTGATAATGACCCCCAGGTTTCATCGGCAGGGATCACGCTTACGGGTCCCGTTACCACGCCCACCATGGAGTTATTCTCTCGCCCGCAACTGGAAGCCAGCGAAGTTCAAGCCTACCTGCTTACCGGCCGATCAACCGGAGACCGCAACAATGTGTTGAGTATCGGCACCTATGTCAGTCCTCGCATTTACGTCGGCTACGGTTACAACACATTGGAGAAAACCAGCGAGTTCAACTCGATATTCAACATCACACCACGTTACGGCGCCGGCATTAATGTTGGTGAGGCGGACAACAACCTGAACATGACATTCACCTATGAGCGCTAGTCATAAAAGCTTGTTTCGTTCACCAGCAATGGGGCTTGCGTTACTGGTATGCCTGGTTTCGTCCATCAATAGCTTTGGCGCACAGCAACTGCAAGTCACTGTTAATGGCCTTGAAGGTGACATCCATAACAATGCATTGGCATCACTGGAAATAGTACGCCGCAGCCAGGACGCAGAGCTCAGCAGCGACAGCATCACCAGCATGCACGCCAAGGCTGACGCGCAGATACGCCGAGCTCTGCAGCCATTTGGCTACTATCAACCCGCTATCACCAAGGACCTTAAAGAGCCGCCAACATCCGGTGGCAGCTGGCAAGCCACGTATAACGTAGATGCAGGCACCCCGATTCCTGTGAACGCTGTCGACCTTTCTTTTATCGGCCCGGGGGCTAGCAGTGGAGAGTTACAGGCTTTAACGAAATCGCTGGCCTCGCTGCAGGGCCAAAACCTTGATCATAGAAAATATGAATCCGGTAAGCGCAAGTTAATCAGTGCCACGCGAGAACTTGGGTACCTCAATGCAGAGTTTATGGAACACCGGGTGGAAGTTGATCTGGAAAAATACATCGCCAGTATTACCCTGGTCATAGAAACCGGGCCCAGATTCGTCTACGGAAACATTGAACTGCAGCAAGACAAGTTCTCGAACGACTACCTGGCAAGCTACCTGATTCTTCAGCCGGGAAGCACCTTCAAGCACTCGGAGCTTGCTCGGCAACGCAACCTGTTAAGTGCCAGCGGGCACTTTAGCGAAGTTGTCATTAAACCCGGCGAGCCAACGCAAGACGCAAACCCAGAAGTACCCGTGGTAATTGGCATGACTCCTTTCCCGGCAAACCGTTACCGGGGACGCGCTGGGTGGGGCACGGACACAGGATTTGGTCTGGGGTTGGACTGGACCCGGCGTCACCTGGGAAAACGAGGCCATCACTTTAACGTGGGCGCGGCAGTCGCCGAGGAGCGCGAGCGACTGGCAGGCGACATCAGCTACACGATTCCACTCAACCCATTGCGTGGCGAAGCGTTTGAATTTGGGTTGCGCCATGAGAGCAAAGATCTCAACTACACCGATGTGGATCTCGACGAGGGAGGAGACACTCGAATTGCAACCAACCTGGCTAACCTGCGCTGGCGCTTACCCGCGACCAATATAGGCAACTTTGGACTGTATTCAACCACCGGCGTCAGTTTTGTCGGAGAGAGCTATGACATATTCGAAGTGCTATTTGGCAACCTCCCGAGTTCAGCTCAGGATGCGATCATCGAAACCATCGGCGCTGAAGCCTACGACACCCTGGCGCCCGAATTCGAAGCGGTAGTGCCCACGCTCAGTCTTAAGCTGAGACGCACGGATGATCCTCTTTACATCCGGCGCGGCGACTACCTTTATCTTGAATTGCTGGGAACCAATGAAGACATCGGCTCCAACATAGAGTTTTGGCAGGCTCGTTTTTCATCCTGGAACATTTGGCCTGTAGCGGAACAGGGCCGATTCCTGTTCCGCACAAATCTCGGATACACCGACGCGGAGAGTCGCTCGGTGCTCGGTGTCAATTTCAACCAGATGCCCGAATACTATGAATTTCGCGCCGGCGGTGCCCGCAGCATCCGAGGCTATGGCTGGGAGACCCTGTTCCCCAGCGATGCCATTACCGGCGGCAAACACCTGATTGTTGGCAGTGTTGAATATGAGCACGAAATTATTCCAGATTGGAGCATCGCCGCGTTCCTGGACGGAGGTAATGCGTTTAATGACTTCGATGACTTTAAAGAAAAACTGGGGGCTGGCATCGGAGTGCGCTGGCGCTCTCCGGTCGGACTCGCTCGTATAGACCTTGGTTTTCCTCTGGACGATGCAGATGATGCATTTCAGATTTACATCACGGTGGGCCCGGAATTCTAGATAATTTGTCCACCACTATCGACCAGCAGCGACTTGCCGGGTAAGACCCCGCCTACTATGCTTAGCCCTGTATAAAAAACTCATGAGGAAAACCCAATGATAGTAAGAGCAATTCAGACCTGCCTTGCGATGGCGCTGTTAGCGGCCTCTGTCGCTACGATAGCAGCACCCATCAGTCCCGCCGATTACCAGCGCGTTGTCGACGAAGCCTATGCCCAGTTCAAGGATGAAAAAGGCGGAGCTAATGCCGACTACATCCCCATTCTGGCAACCGTGCCTAGCGAAATGTTCGGTGTGGTGATTATCACCCGCGACGGTGAAGTTTACTCAGCAGGCGAGCTCGATTATGAGTTTTCCATTCAATCCGTCTCCAAACCCTTCACTGCGTCGCTGATCATGCAGCAGCAAGGACCCAAAGCCCTGCGCGAAAAAATTGGTGTCGAACCTACCGGTATGGCTTTTAACTCCAAGATGGCCCTGGAGGTTTACGAGAGCCGCTCGGTGAATCCATTAGTCAACGCCGGCGCCATAGCCGCCGTTAGTATGGTGGAAGCCTCCTCGGAGAAAGACCGCTGGAAACAGGTGATGGCCAACATCGAAGACTACACCGCCCGCGACCTCAAGGTTCTGGAAGAAGTGTATGACTCAGAGTATGAAACAGCCTGGGGCAACCGTGCTATCGCTAATCTGTTGTTCAACTATGGGCGTCTCTATAGCGAGCCTGAAGAAGCTTTGCGTGTTTACACTCGCCAGTGCTCAATAGGCATTAATACCCTGGATCTGGCCATGATGGGCGCCACGCTGGCGAACGAGGGCGTTAATCCCAAGACTGGCAAACGCGTTCTGGACAAGGAGCACGTACCTGAACTGTTGGCGATTATGGCCACGGCAGGCTTTTATGATGAATCCGGAGAGTGGATGTACAGTGCTGGACTGCCCGCCAAAACGGGCGTCGGCGGCGGCATCGTTGCCGTTGTGCCCGGCAAATTTGCTATTGCCACCTTCTCCCCTCCCCTGAACCCCGCTGGCAACAGCGTTCGCGGCCTCAAGGCTATTGGCTACATTTCCTCGGAATTGGGTGTAGGCCTCTATGGCCCCAACGCGGGAGAGTAATTACAACTGGCCTTCTATCGGCAGTAGCCGGTAGAAGCCCACCTGAAATCGGCGCCACCAAGTGCTCTGGGGCTCTTTATGCACCACCTGGTGGTCGTCGCCATTGCTATACGTCCACCGTAATTTCCCTTTCTCGTCCAGGTCTACCCGCCAGGTTGTGCGAGCTAAGCCATCAAAAATCTGATCTCGAAGCCCTGCGCCAGCCTCAACCGATTCAATAAATATGCCCATTTCGGTATTGATCTTTATTGACCTTGGGTCAAAATTCAGGGAGCCGATAAAAATACTCTCCCCATCAATAATGGTTGCTTTGGAATGCAAGGTCACTGCTTCGGGTTGATGACCCCAAAGGTTTTCTCCTGCCACAGCGTCAACCTTCACTTCATAAAACTCAGCGCCCGCTTCTAACAGACGCTTCCTATACCGGGCATAACCCGAGTGCACCGGAACATGATTGGTAGAAGCCAGCGAATTAGTGACTACGATGACTCTCACTCCCTTGGCTAACAATTCTTCGGTAAATTTAGCGCCACCTTCCTGCGGAATGTAGTACGGTGACACAATGAGAATTTCTTCACGGGCCGCCAGAAAGCGGCGCGCCATCTCATCAATCAGGATCATTTCATCTTCATCCCCCAAAGCAGCTTGCAGCTTCTCTGGACGATCCGTCACCAAACTGGCCTCCGCCACAACCGGTTCCACCCTGTCTTCGCGAAGGTCTTTGAGTAATGGGCTATTGATGGCTGTGGCGTAAAGGCCATCGTTGCTGCTGGACACTTCCTGACGAATATAATCACGCCACCTGTCCAGCTCATTCGGATTCACGTCCAGGCCAAAGGCCTCCATGGGGACGGCGAGGTCGCTGCTCCAGAATATATCGAAGCCCTGACTCACCTCCTCGACTATGTCGCCGACCATCATGACTTCATAGTCATCAAACTGAACGTCCTGATTAATCTCGAAGTACTCCTCGCCGATATTCCGACCGCCAACGATACTCATCGCGTTGTCGACGGTTAGCGACTTATTGTGCATTCGCCTGTTGGCCCGTTTGAAGTCGGTGAGATAGCCCAGGTAGCGCACACTTTGCCTGGCCAGCGGATTAAACAAACGGACGTCAATATTGGGATGCGATGCCAACAGGCTAAACGCCTCATCGACACCGGGAGAGAAAATGTCATCAATCAGCAGTCGCACTCTGACACCCCGATCCGCCGCTGCCAGCAGCCCAGAAGCGAATAAAACACCCGCGCGATCTTTCTTCAGAATAAAATACTGGGCATCGATACTGTGCTCTGCCCGCTCTAGCATTTTCAGCCGCAAACCCAATGCATCTGCGCCCAGCGGCAAACCCACAAAACCTGCTTTGCTGCCGTGCTCCTTTTTCCACTCCAGCGCGAACTCGCCCAACACTGTTTCGTTCGACACAGGCATTGCCTGACTCGACTCACGAGGGTAGTCAAACGGAACGCTGGCACAGGCGGCCAGGAATAATGTACAGAGAAGCAGTGATCCTGCGCGAAATAGAGCGTGGCGGGCAGTAAATGCGTGTCGCATAGACAGGATACCAGTCGGAAGTACGCGTGAATCGTTTTCCCGATGTAGGGGATTAGCGTCAATCATTCGCCCAGCAAGTGCACTCATAAGACTTAGTAACCCAATTCCAGGTCAACGACATACGCCAGTTTATTTCCCAAGCGCCGTCGTTGAAGGTTTTCTAAAAATAGCTTAACCACATCACCCGGAAAACTCACGGCAGAAATGTGTGGCGTGATGGAGACCTGGGGATGTTGCCAAAGCCAATGGTCGACAGGTAAAGGCTCTGCCGCAAAGACATCGAGCACGGCGCTGGCTCTCTCATTGGACTCCAGCCAGGTCAGAAGCTCAGCTTCACACAGCGCACTCCCTCTACCCAGATTAAATAATGTCGCATCAGCAGACAATACGTCCATTAATGAACCGTTAAGTATGCCTCGCGTCTGTTCGGTGCCAGGCAGGGTGTTAATTAGCACATCAGTCCCAGCCAGTGTATTCAAGATCTCGTCAGCAGGACCTACGCTATCAAAGTTTTCAACCAGTCGACCAGATCGCGAAACGCCGCGAGTTTCCATACCAAAGGACTTGGCAACACCTGCGACATGAGCGCCAATGGTACCAGTGCCCAGTACGCTCATGGTTTTTCCCGCGAGCGATAGGGGCGGTCTGGGAGACCAGGAGCCAGTCTCTTGCTGCGCACGGAAAAAAGTCAGCGACCGCGCTTCACTGAGTAAAAAGGCAAATACATACTCAGCCATTTGCGGGCCGAAGATATCCTTTAGACCAGTGACCGTGACGCCCGCAGATCGAGCCGCGCCGACCAGGGCATCGACTCCGGCCCAAGTTGATTGAATCCAGGGCACCTGTCCCCCGTTTTCCAGGTATCGCGCCGCCAGGTCTGGCTGGGCGAGAAGCGCATCATATCCACTGGAGAATTGGTTCGGGTCATGTCCAGCGTCAGCGGAGACACCCGCAGCCGCAAGAAGTGCCTGGTACTGGTGACAATCTTCGTCGAGTACCAGAATCTTCATGGGTTTACTGTGAGACACAGTGTAATCATCGAGCGAGTGTCGAGGGCCAGCTGACTAGCCAACCGCCTCATCCTCCCTCTTGCGAATTCGGAAGAATATGGCATAGAGCGTAGGAACGACCGTCAGAGTCAGTAGAGACGCGAAACCCAGGCCAGCCATGATGGTCACTGACATATTGACAAAGAATACGTCTGACAACAGAGGGATCAGACCAAGAATGGTCGTTGACGCCGCCAACATCACTGGTCTCATCCGGCTGACAGACGAATCAAGAATCGCCTCGTAGGGGTCCTTTTCTTCCTCGATTTGCTGGTCAATTTCTTCTATCAGGACAATCGCATTCTTAATCAACAGACCGACCAGTGACAGCGCACCTAGCAAGGACATGAAGTCGAAGGCACCACCTGTAGTCAGCAACCCAGCAGTGATGCCAACAATGGCCAGGGGCACAGTCAACCAGATAATCGCGGGCTGACGCAGCTTACCAAAAAGAAAAATACTGGTGAGTATCATCAACAGGAAACCTACTGGCAGGGACTGGCCTAATCCCGCCTGGGCATTCACCGAGTCCTCGTATTCACCGCCCCACTCCAGCTTGTAACCCGCGGGTAATTTCATGGCCTCGATTTCAGGCCGCAGTCGCTCGAACAAGGCAGTAGCGAGATCTTCGTTGGGGTTGCAAGAAGCAATAATCGTCTGGATACGGTCGCGACCCCGAATGACCGCATTCTCCATATGCGTTTCGTAGCGAGCGACAACCTGGGATGCGGGCACAGAGCGGCCTAGTACAGGACTCCATATCTGGATATCCCTGACGCTGTTAATGTCTCCACGCTCGTCCTCCGGCGCTCTGAGTTCGATCGGTAACAAACGAATTCCATCGCGATATACACCAACGGGCGAACCTTCAAAGGCGTAGCGCAAAGCGCTACCAAGACCTTCCCTGTCCACGCCCAGCTGACGCCCAACCTGCTCGTTAAATACTGGCACAGCCACTTTAACCGGCGCACGCCAGTCATCCCGTATATCAGTAGCAAAACCATCATCACGCATAATCTGCTGTGCCTGCTCCGAAAGCTCACGCAGTACTTGTGCATCGGGCCCGGAGAAACGAGCTTCAATTTTAGCATCGCGACCCGGGCCTATGCGCAGCGCTTTAATGATGGGGTCAGTCCAGGGCATCTCCTCATGCATAAATTCGGCAGTCGCCTCCCATATCGCAGGAATCTGCTCGCGGGTTTCGGTACGGACAATAATCTGTGAATAAACCGGTGCCGGCTCACGAGAGTCATAGACCAGGGTGAAGCGTTGGTGCGGTCCGCCAATGACAGAGCTGGTACTGACAACGCCGGGCTGCTCACGAATAAATTCGCTCACCCGCAGGGTATCGTCTCGTGTGGTGCGAATGTCCGCACCCTCTGGCTCCCATACATCGACGAAGAACAAGGGCGTGTTTGAGTCCGGGAAAAAACCGCTGGCAACACTACCAAACCCGATGACTGCAGCCACAAACAAGCCGATCACGCCGCTCACAGTAACCCACCGATGGTCCACCGCTTTGGCAACTACACGGCGATAGAGAGTAAACACCTTGCCGCTATAAGGGTCTTTACCAGCCGCCTCCGGATCGGGCTTCAGCAGAAGCGCGCACAATAAGGGCGTTGTACTGATTGCGGTGACCCAACTCAGGGCGAGAGAAATCATGATCACGTAGAACAGCGAGCTGGCGAACTCACCGGTATTGTCTGGCGACATGCCAATCGCAGAAAAAGCGAGGATGCCAATCGCTGTGCCGCCCAGTAGCGCCCAAATAGTCTTGCCCACCGCTTCCCTGGCAGCCTGGAAGGGATCCATACCGCCATTCATCCTGACGAGCATCCCTTCCGCGACAACAATAGCGTTGTCCACCAGCATTCCCAGGGCGATCACCAATGCTCCCAGGGATATTCGCTGTAGCTCTATGCCGTAGATATCCATAATGAACAATGTTCCGGCCACGGTGATTATCAATACCGCACCGATGACAATACCGGTGCGCAAACCCATAAATACCAGCAACACCAGAATGACAATTGCCACCGCCTGGGCAACACTCGTGAGGAAACCGCTGACTGAGGCATCCACCTCCTTGGGTTGGTCATAAACCGTGCTCAGCTTCATACCAATCGGTATTGTTGGTAGAAGACTGTGAAGTTTGCGATCCAGCTTTCTTCCGACAGCCACCACATTTTCGCCGGCCACCATC
This sequence comes from Halioglobus sp., assembly GCA_039979015.1. GTDB lineage: Bacteria > Pseudomonadota > Gammaproteobacteria > Pseudomonadales > Halieaceae > Halioglobus. The sequence continues at coordinate 346,129 of JBDWAD010000020.1, read as the reverse complement.
GAGATACCCAGGCTCAGACCGGGCTCACCATTAACGTAGTAAAGCTTTCTCGGCACGGTCTCATACGCACGGGTAATAGTTGCGATATCAGAGAGGCGAATCAGTTTGCGCTGGCTGGAACTGATCAACAGATCGCCCATTGCCTGCACTGACTGGAAGGCACCCGTGGGGCTGAAGCGGAGATAGTCATCACCTACTTCAACATTCCCCGCATCGACCACAACATTCTGCGAACCCAGAACACTGGCAATTTCGCCCAGTGAAACACCCAAATCAGCCAGCTGACTGCGAGAAATATCCAGGTAAACCACTTCCTTTTGTTCACCGTCGATAACCACCTTACGTACGCCGTCGATCAGCACCAATTGCTTCTTGATAGCGTCTGCAGTGTCGTACAAATCACGCCAGGTATAACCCTCACCATGGAGCATCAGGTAGGCGCCATACACATCACCGAAGTCGTCAAGAATAATCGGTGCGTTAGCGCCAGGAGGTAACTGCGGACTGACATCGGCGATCTTGCGGCGCAACTCATCAAAGATATTGGGGAGATCATCCGCCTGATACTCATCTTTGAATTCGATGAGAATGTCAGAGAGACCGGGACGGGAGACCGACATTTTAATGCGCTTGATCTGGGGCAGCAGCTGGATTGCGTCCTCCAGGTGGTAAGTCAGCTCGTCCTGCACTTCCTGTGCTGTCGCTCCGGGGTACGGCGTGAGGATTTTCGCCATCTTAATAGTGAAGGGTGGATCCTCCAGCTTACCAATCGTCTGGAAGGCCAAAATGCCGCCGCCGACCATGATCACCACCAACAACCAGGAAATCACCGGGTTGCGGACTGAGTATTCACCGATATTCATTTGTAATCGCCTTGAGTCAGTCCGGGTTTAAAGGGGGTCGTCGGCTCGGGGAATGGCCTGTTCAGTCAACTTCATTCGAGTGACAAGCATGCCTTCAGCCAGATAGGGACCACCCACGGAAACAATTTCCTCACCGCCATCCAGGCCATCGAGGACTTGTATAGAGCGGCCAGACATACGCCCGACTTCAACCGGCCGGGATATCACCGTCATGGTTTCGGCATCCAGAACCCAGACTCGAGGTTTTAGCCCACTGTCGGCTTGCACCGCTCTGGCAGGTATCCACTTCACCGCATCCTTGTCGACCACTTCGCTGAGGTCGATGACGACATTAGCCGTCATTCCCGGCAAAACATTGAAATCGCTGGGGGCATCCATGGTGAACGTAGTTCTGAATGTTTGCGTTTGATCATCCGCCTTGGTGGCCAGTTCTTTTGGTCGCAGGGTGAACCGACGCTGACTTCGCCCTTCAAACTGCGCGTAAGCGCGCACTGTTCCAGCGGTTTCGCTGCTGCGCACGTCGCCCTCGTCCTTGACGCCTCCACGCACACTGCGCACCACCGATTCTGGCAGGTCAAATATGATGTCCAACTCGGTAATGTTCTGTAGCCAGATCACAGTCTGGCGGGCCAGCACTTCCTCGAAATTTTCAACGTTACGCCTGGCAATTCTGCCTTGGAATGGCGCCGTTAAAACAGTGTACTCAAGGTCCTGCTTCGCGGCGGTCAAGGCCGCGCTGGCGGTACGGTAGTTTGCCTCCATGCGGTCGTAGTCGAGACGGGAGATGTTGCCATCGACAATCAGCTCTTTACCGCGAGTAAAATTCCGCTCGGCATTGTCGAAATTTGCCTGGCGATCCTCTACCACGATTTCGTAATCCGTAGGGTCAAGCTTGGCGAGAACCTGGCCTTCTTCCACCAGGTCTCCCTCTTTGATCATGAGTTCCTGTAATTGACCAGAAACACGAAAGGCAAGCTCAGCGCGCTGGGTAGCATCCACCCGGCCAGGAAAGGTGCGAATGGCCTCCTTGCTGCCACCACCGACGGTGAACAGCTTAACAGGGCGCGACGCAGGGGGAGGCAGCTCCCGCTCCTCACCTCCGCAGCCACTGAGCAAACCAACCGCTATACCAAAAAAAGCAGCACCTAAAGGGAAGAACTTGGCCGACATAATTAAACCTCATGGCAAGACGTTACGTGTGACGCGTAAGCTTTGAACCAAATTTAGACGATCGTTACCGTTTTATCACGCTAGCCACACAATACCACGCACGCCCAGTCTGATTGATATGTTTTTCCCGCTGCCAGCAGACTTGGCCAAAAACACGCTACAATTACCCCCACAGCCATTAAAGAAGTTGTAGAAAGGGCATGCTCCAGGCATTAGAAAAAATATTCTCACCAACCACCGCGGCCTGCATTTCGGACCAGCGCTTATCCAAGCTGAGATCCCTGGCACTGCTGGCGATTTTTTCGCTGCTTGCGGCGTGTAGCTCATTACCGACTGACTTTGCCAAAGAGCCCAGCTATGCGCTGGAAGCCAATAGCGAAAATCGTCTGGTATCAGAACTACAGGGTCTGCTCGACGAGCACCCTGGACAGTCCGGGTTTCGCACCCTGGAACAAGGTGAAGAGGCTTTTGTCGCTCGCATTCGATTGATAGACAGCGCCTCAACCTCGCTAGACATACAATATTACATCTGGCACGACGACCTGACCGGCCGAACAATGCACACCCAGCTGCTAGCCGCTGCTGATCGCGGCGTGCGCGTTCGCATGCTGCTGGACGACCTAGACACTGCCGGCAAGGATCGTACTCTGAGGCTAATCGACAGTCACCCTAATATTGAAATCCGGGTCTTCAACCCGTTTGCCAATCGCGAAAATCGTTTAGGAGATTTCATCGGTGATACTCGCCGCATCAACCGAAGAATGCATAACAAAACAATGACCACTGACAACCTGGTCACTATTTTCGGCGGCAGAAACATCGGTGATGAATACTTTGCTGCCGCCAAAGACGTTGGCTTCGGCGATATGGACGCGCTAGCTATCGGCCCTATAGCGGGCGAAGTCTCTGCACAATTTGATCTTTACTGGAACAGTGAGTGGGCCTACCCCATCGGGGCGTTCGACTGGAAAGACCAACTTAGCCAGGAAGATATCAAAGCCTATCGGGAAAAATCTGACCAATATCTGGAAGAGACCAAAAGTTCAGCCTATGGCGATGTATTGCGTCAATTCGATATGGCCTCCATGGCAAGCATTACCGAGCTGGAATTTGTCTGGTCAGAGTGGCTATTGGCCTACGACCAACCCAGTAAAGTGGAGGCAAAGAAGGTCAGCGCAGAAACCCACCTGGCCCCGAAGCTAAAGATGGGGATGGATAAAACCCAACGGGACCTGATCATTGTATCCCCCTACTTTGTTCCTGGAGACGAGTTTACCGAATACCTTGTAAGCCTCGTTGATCGCGGCGTCAGGGTTCGCATCCTGACGAATTCGCTTCAGGCCAATGACGTTTCAATGGTACACGCCGGCTATATGCGCTATCGCGAGGACCTGGTTGCCGGAGGGGTCGAGCTCTTTGAATTCAAGGCCGATGCCAACAAAGTCGTCAGGAAAAGAGCGAAGGAAATAGGAAAAGAAAGTAAAGAGAAGAGTCGTATTGGCGCCTCCAAGGCCAGCCTGCATGCCAAGTTCTTCGGCTTTGATGAAACCTACTTGTTTATTGGCTCGTTCAACCTTGACGGGCGATCAGTCGCTCTCAACTCCGAGCTTGGGGCTTACTATGCCAGTCCGGCAGAAGCAAAGTTACTATCCCAGACATTCGATGAGATGATGCTCGAAATTGCCTATCGCCTCACCCTCGATGAAGATGGTGACATACAGTGGACGACAGAAAGAGATGGCAAGGAGGTGGTTTTCTTCAAGGAACCAGACACCACCTGGTGGAAACGTTTCAGCACAGGATTTTTGTCGATTATTGTGCCTGAGTCGCAACTCTAACTAGCACCTCGATGACGAAAGAGCAGCGTTGCACCCAGCACTGATGTAAGCACCAGACCACATAGGCCCAATACGGCAATAACGTTGTCTACTGGGCGGCTTCCCGTCCAGCGCAGGTAATGAATATTGTATAGCTTATCTATCAGCGCCCTGTCCTCGCCGTACTGCTCTATATCCAATGTATTCCAGTCGATCTTCAGCTGCACCCCGGTTTCGGTGACATAGTCGTTTGCAGATACTTTCAGGCTATCTCCGTAACGGTTTTTGTCTGCGCTAATGGCGTCCTTCAGCAGTCTCTCAATATCAGCAAATGAGGGGCGTTCTCGAACCGCCATCGTGTCGACATCATACTGCAGCCAACCGTCTTCTGTTCTGGCCAGCACATGCGGACCCAGGACAGTCTGGACCAGGCGCACTTCCAACCATTCCTCTCTACCTGAGGGCATCGATAGAGTACTCATTGGATAATATCGGGGCAGCAGCTTTGTATAAGCGTCGCCATATCCAGGTTGAAACAGAAAAATAGCGCCCGTAATACACCACCCCATCAGGGGTAACAGCAAAAAAATTCCTAACCATTTATGCAGCTTGCTCGTCATGATAGTTGGCCGTCGGCGAAAGTCATACCGTCCCTAAAACCCAAGTCGTAGGTTTCCTGCAAACCCTCGGGGTTGGCGTAGTCAAACTTATCAATGGTGATCGTCATACTGGGCTGCACATAGGTTCTGATCTTCGATGTCGGCAATGCTGACTTGTAGCGCTTACTCAACAGCACCAACGTCGAACCCTTACGACCATCAGCCAGATGTGCTGGAACATTATCGATAATCCCTCCGTCCAGAACTCGTTGCCCTCTAAATGGTTTACTGGGGAGCACCGGCGGAACGCAGGACGAGGCCAGCACAGAATCCACAAGTTCAGATACGCTTCTAGCCTCTTCGTTACTGGCGACTATCTGGGAAAAGCCTAGCTTCCGTGTCCAGGAAGGGTGTAGCGCGCCCGTAAGGTGCTTCTCCAGACCATAGATAGAAAACGCCACGAAGGCGCCAATACTGGAGGGCAGCAAACGCGGAAAACGAGCCATCATGAATTCAACACGCTTGTCAGCCAAGGCTTCCAGGTCTTCCGGCCGCAGAAATTCTTCCAGCGCCCGGCGGTACATTTCCATATGTGGTAGTACAGGTTTGCCAGATCCGGGCTTAAGATTTGCCCAGTGAATATTGGCTGGGTTTTCTGCCGTCAAACGCTTGAACAGTTCAAGGGCTTGCGGCCCCCTGTCCAACATCACAGCCAGGGCCATTGCGCAACCCGCACTGGTGCTTGCCGCGTAATCAACAGTATGAGAAAGGCCTAGTCCACCGCGATTGGCGCCGTCCCAAAATCCAACCTGCCACAGGCAACGACTGCCACCACCGGCAAATATTACGTTTCGATATTCACTCATGGCGCAGTCAGAAGACCGCTGGTTTGAGGAGTTGAACACAGAGAACAATAATCAGCTTAAACCTCATACTCTAAAAGTTGTACCGTGCTTGCAACGCCAGAGTTCGAGGTCGGTTCAGACTGCCAATCGTCGCAGCGCCGACCGGGAGATCTCCCTGGCCACCGAAGAAAGGAAAATCGAAGCCAAAAGAGCTTTCTTCATCTAACAAGTTGCGGCCCACCAGCGCCAGCTCCCAAGTTTCACTACCGCTCACCAAAGCAAAGCGAATATCCAAGAGCGTTAGCGCATCGTCCAAATCGCGCTCGCCCGCCTGCATGTACTGTTCATCCCGGTAATTCACCAGCCCGCTAAGACGCCAGAGAAGATCACCTTGTTTCCAGGGTATTTCATAGAGAAAATTCAGCGATGCTGACCACTCAGGTGCGTAGGGCAGTCGCAGGTCGCTATTCTTCTCGGTTGCATCGGCATAGGTCGCAGCAGCGCCCAGTGAGAAATCTTCGGTGACTACCCACTGGGTTTCAAGTTCTACTCCCTGGGTTTCAGCAGGGACGGTCAATATTTCAAACCCCGTTCCTACAAAAGTAGACACCTGAAAGTTTTCAATTTCTGTGTAGAAAAGAGAGGCATTTAACAGCGCCGCTCCGCCGGCAAGATCAATCTTTACACCAAGTTCCAGGGTTTCGGCTTCCTCAGTCTCGAATTCAGACTCATCCGGTGTAGCAACTTCCGTGGAAAAACCGCCGCTCTTGCTGCCTGTTGCCCAGGATAGAAAGCCCATGCTGTTATCGTTGAAGTCGTATTGAACATTGATAGAGCCATCGAGGTTATCCTCATTGCGATCCAGCGGCGTCGGCGGGACCACGGGCGCAAGCGCGTCGGCAACGATGTCCGCGAGAAAACCCCCGGATCGCAGTCGCTCACGCTGCCATAATGCATCCTTGGTCTCATCCGTGTAGCGCAGACCCAGTGTGGCGCGCCAGCGATCGCTCAGGTCAAACCTGCCCTGGCCAAACAGCGACCACACCTCGGTATCCTGGTCATAGTGGCGCAGTGATGTGCTATCAAGAGGGAGAGGCCCTGCCGTATAGGGAGGTGGAAATCGGGAATCGGTAAGGCCGGAAAAATCCATTTCACTGTTGAGGTAATAAAGGCCCGCTAAATATTCAACACGCCGGTCTGCCGGTGACGCTACCCGAAACTCCTGACTGATTTGATGGTAGTCACTGCTAAATCCGGTCGATAAATAGTCGACCGACAGGAAATCGGCATCGATAATACGCTCGTTTTCATACTCCGACCAACCCGTCAACGACGTAAAACGATAATCGCCCACATTGTGATCATAGTGAATAATGGCGCGCTGTGATTTCTGCTCATCTTCGGCATCGCCACTTCGACCAAGGCTGGTGTCAGCGTTTTTACTCTGGCTAATGCCGATGTTGGCCGTGGGATCCATGCCCGCCAAAAAACCAAGCTCGTCATTATCAGGTTGAAAAGTATCACCCAGAATCTCCAGGTCATCATACTGGTAGCTAATCAACAAACTGCCTTCATAGCCGATGTCCCACTCGCCAGTGACGCGCGCAGTACTCTGATCTCGCTGGGGCACCTCATTGCCGGTAGTCTTGTTGCTGACATAACCGCCTTCGGCAACGTCATTAAACGCTAGGCGATAATTGCCCCAGTTCGTGGGAACATCCAGCGCCCCCGTCAGGTAAGTACTGTCGAACTCAAATTCGTAATCGGCTTGTAAGTAACCGCCAAAATCAACTCCCGGACGACGGGAGACAATGCTTACCGCTCCAAGGCTGGTGTTTTTACCCAACAGATTGGTCTGGGTGCCCTTGATAACCTCAACCCGCTCGAGGTCAAAGAGAGATGCCTGGAACTCACGAATACGGCCCGCCCAGATACCGTCGACAAACAAGCCCACCGACTGGTCCAGGCTCTCAGCTGCTGCGCCAGATCCCAATCCACGAATAGCGACCTGGGCAAGGTTTTGTGGGGTGGCCTGAATAGTGAGACCGGGCACTGAGTCGGCTAAATCATTGGTATTGCGAATGACGAAGTCGTCAATAGATTCTGCCAGGACAACATTGACGGTTACAGGGATATCCTGAACATTCTCCACCCGTTTTTGCGCGGTCACCAGCACTTCTTCAAGCACGAGAGTTTCTGCGGAAGTTGCACCTGCGATCGGCAACAGGAAAACAGCGCGCGAAAGAGCTTTCACACGCCACAGGGATAACAGGTTCATCCGTTCGACCTTGTCATTGATGGGCGGCCCAGAATAGAGCCGCTGGGTTATGCCGCGTCTGCCCTTACCCGCACTTGGAGTCGCCGCAATTCAGGCAGGTCATACAGCCGTCCATCATAATGGAGGCCTTTACAGCGCATTTTTTACACAGCTCAGCACTGGTAGGAAACTCACCGCCGGCACCGTCATCACCTGTTTTGGCGGTGTAATCAGCCTTTTTCTCATCCAGGATTTTTTTCTGGTGCTCGGTTAGCTCAGCGGGTGCCAGCAGGCCAATATTCTGTAAATGATCTTCAATCGCCCAGCCAATTTCAGCCACCAGAGAAGGCATAAAGCGACCGCCGGACTTAAAGTAGCCACCCTGCGGATCGAACACAGCCTTAAGCTCTTCCACCAGGAAGGTACAGTCGCCGCCTTTGCGGAAGACCGCAGAGATTACCCGGGTCAAGGCGACAATCCACTGAAAGTGATCCATGTTTTTTGAGTTAATGAATATCTCAAAGGGCCGGCGCAACTCATGATCAGTACCCGGGTTGAGGATAATGTCATTAATGGTCAGGTACAGCGCGTGATCCGATAAAGGCGTCTTGATTTTGTAAGTCGCGCCCTCCAGCTGTTCAGGACGGGACACTTTTTCGTGCATCTGCACGATGTTGCTTTCGATTTCTTGCTGCTTTTGCTCTTCGGTCTTCACCTGGAAGCCGACGATTTTCTTGTCTATTTTCTTGCTCATGATTCCTTACCTATCAGCGGGCTTCTACGGGGCATTCAGAATTTGCCGTAGTATCCCTCTTTCAATGCATCGAACAGGTTGGCAGCGGTATGCATCTCCCCGTCGTACTCAATTTCTTCGTTGCCCTTGTACTCGACCGTAGAACCGTCTTCCAGGGTGAACTGGTAGCTGGTGTTCTCCAGATCTTCTTCTTTAACCAACACTCCCTGGAAAGCCTCAGGATTAAAACGGAAGGTAGTACAGCCCTTCAATCCTTGCTCAGCGGCGTATAGGTAGGTGTCCTTGAAATTTTCATAAGGAAAATCTGTCGGCACGTTAATCGTCTTGGAGATCGAGGAGTCTACCCATTTCTGGGCTGCAGACTGAACATCGACATGCTGTCGGGGAGTCACATTGTCGGCCGCAACAAAGTATTCGGGCAGCTTTTTACTCTCGTCATCCGTGAGCGGCATTGCGTCGCCATTCACCAATTCGCGGTAGGCCAGCAGCTCAAAGGAAAATACATCGACTTTTTCCTTTGATTTTTTGCCCTCGCGAATCACGTTGCGGCTGTAATGGTGTGCAAAGCTGGGCTCGATACCGTTGCTGGCGTTATTAGCCAAAGACAATGAAATCGTGCCTGTGGGTGCGATAGAGGAGTGGTGAGTAAAACGAGCGCCCTCCTGGATGATAGAGTTCACCAGCTCCGGTTCTTCCAAAGCCAGTGCTTGCATGTAGTGGCTGTACTTGGCATGCAGGACCTTACCGGTCAGTTTGTCACCAAGCTTGATACCGTCTGCCGCCATTTCCGGACGACGACGCAGCATATCGCCGGTCACTTCAAACTCTTCGTCCATGATAGGCGCTGCCCCTTTTTCACGGGCCAGGTCGAGGCCGACTTTCCAGCCAGAGACCGCCATCTGCTTGCTCACTTCCTCAGTGAACTTCAGAGAGTCTTCGTCACCATACTTCATCTGCAACATGGTCATCGTAGAACCAAGACCAAGAAAACCCATGCCGTGACGGCGCTTGCTGGTGATTTCCCTGCGCTGCTCTTCCAGTGGCAGACCATTAATCTCAACCACGTTATCCAACATGCGAGTGAATACTGCCACCACTTCCCGGTACTCTTCCCAGTCAAAATGGGCTTTAGCAGTAAAGGGCTCGCGAACAAACCGGGTCAGGTTCACGCTACCCAAAAGGCAGGAGCCGTAGGGTGGCAGAGGCTGCTCGCCGCAGGGGTTGGTAGCGCGAACATTTTCGCAGAACCAGTTGTTGTTCTTTTCATTCACCTCATCGATCAGAATAAAGCCGGGTTCCGCGTAATCATAAGTAGAACTCATGATGGCGTTCCACAGCTTGATCGCACGGATACGCTGGTAAACCCGACATGCCACCTGACCATGTTCATTGGTCACATAGCCCTCGGTAATCGGGAAAGACCGCCATACGACTTCCTGGTCTGGATCCAATTCAAGATTGGCAAACTCTTTTGGCGTTACCGGGAAAGAAAGCGGCCACTCACCATCTTCTTTGACCGCATTAATAAAGTCTTCTGTAATCAGCAATGACAGGTTGAACTGGCGCAGTCGCCCGTCTTCCCGCTTGGCCTTCACAAAGTCAAAGACGTCGGGGTGGTGTACGTCGAAGGTCGCCATTTGCGCGCCGCGACGTCCGCCGGCGGACGAAACGGTAAAACACATCTTGTCGAAGATATCCATAAAGGACATGGGGCCGGACGTATAGGCACCCGCACCCGAGACAAAGGCGCCCTTGGGGCGCAATGTAGAAAACTCGTAACCGATACCGCAGCCCGCTTTCAGGGTCAGGCCCGCCTCAAGATTCTTCTGCAGAATACCTTCCATGGAGTCGGTAATACTGCCGGACACGGTGCAGTTGATGGTAGACGTTGACGGTTTATGGTCCTGGGCCCCCGCGTTAGAAACAATGCGCCCCGCCGGTATGGCGCCGCGCTTGAGAGCCCAGACAAACCGCTGCTCCCACTCCTGGCGTACCGTTTCATCTTCGACTTCCGCCAATGCGCGGGCAACCCTGGCATAGGTGCCATCTATATCGTTGTCGACAGCGTTCCCCTGGCCGTCTTTCAATCGGTATTTTTTGTCCCAGATATCCAGAGAGGCTCCCTGGAGTTCGATAGTGCTGCTATTGCCGCGGACGGCATTGCCCTGCTTGGCTGCTGATTCCAAATCTTGCCCCTTGTACGTCAGAAATTGCGCCCGAAAAACGGTCGCGAAGCTTGTTGTTAGGGGTACTATTTAAACCTATATATCGGCATGTGAGCAACGACCTACACAATATATTGTGAAAATAACCGTTCTCTGTTCAATAAACGACCAGCCCGAATACCCCCAATCAAAGCAGTATCACCCCCAGAATCAGGAAGCCGACTATCGAAACCCCTCCAGCCAGCAGCGCGTAAGGTAACTGAGTACTTACATGCTGAATATGCTCTGTGCCTGAGGCGAGTGACGAAACAATCGTCGTGTCCGAAATAGGCGAGCTGTGATCCCCGAAAATGCCGCCGGACAATACCGCCGCGACCAGCAAACTTGGGTCTACACCCAGGGCGGAGGCAACGGGCACTGCAATCGGTAACATAATAGAAAAAGTCCCCCAGCTAGAACCCACTGCAAAGGCAATAAACCCTGAAACTAAAAACAGGCAGGCCGGCAACAGCCATGCCGGGAGCGTCTCCCCAACAAGACTCGCCACAAATACGCCTGTACCCAGCGCCTTGGCTACGCCGCCCAGGGCAAGCGCCAGCAACAAGACTGTGGCGATCGGCAGCATTCCCCCGGCTCCCTCCATCCAGGTATTAGTGAGTCGTTCGAGATTCATGCTGCGCTGGAACAACACCAGCACCGACACCACCGTCAGGGCCAGCAAGCTTGCCCACAACACACTGGTAGAGCCCGAACCCGCAAACAGGTCGCCATCGCCTGTAATCAGCAGGAAAACAGGCATTGCGCCCACCAGACAAGCCACCGGAAGCAACATGTTCAGGGCGTTCGGCGGTGCCGAGTCTTTGAGAATTAACGCATCCTGCTGCACAACCCTGGACTGACCCGCGACTGCTCGCCGTTCTGCTTCGGCCATGGGACCCAGATTGAAATCGCGGGCAACCGTGTAGGCCGCCAACAGCACCGCGGCGATGGCGTAAAGATTCAGTGGAATAGACGACAACAGCACTTTCAACGGTTCTTCTACGCCTAGCCCATCGAGCAACCCCAGATTGAAAGCGCCCCAGGCATTGAGCGGAATCAGCATACAGATAGGGGCGGATGTGGAATCGATCAAGTAGGCCAGCTTCTCCCGCGACACCTTGAAGCGGTCAAACAGCGGCCGCGACACCGTACCGGCCACCAGCACTGTGATATTGGACTCGATAAAGATGAGGATACCAATACTCCAGGCCATCCATTGCGCGCGCTTACCGTTATTTACCCACTTCCTCTGCTCCAGAAATCGGATAAAACCAGTAACTCCACCGGAACGTTCAAGAGTGAGAATGAACGCGCCAATCACCAGGGTAAACACAATAACCCTGGCATCACCGGGACTCGCCAGCACCGCCACCGATGCATCAATGGCAGTGGCCAATGACCCCAGAACCCCCTCGCCTGCCAGCAGGAAATAGCCCAGCCAGATGCCAGTGAAGAGGGCCAGGTAAACCTGGCGGGTGAAGAGTGCAAGGCCGATGGCGATCAGCGGCGGCAACAGTACCGTCCAGTTGGGATCTGTCATATCAGGCCCGGGTCCAGCAACGTAAGCGTGCCCTTATCGCCATCCAGTCGCGCCTGAGCGCCGACTGGAATCACCGCCTGATCCTCTACATGACCGATCATCAGGCCGCGAATCACAGGGACGTTCAGGTCGGAGGTTCGTTCACGCAGCACCTGCTCCATGGAAAAACTATTCCTGGTGGTTTCGCTCTCAGTGAATTTACCAAAAGCGATGCCGGCGACTGCATCCAGAACCCCGGCCAACCTCAACTGGGTAAGCATGCGATCAATCCGGTAGGGAGCCTCGTGAACATCTTCAAGGAACAGAATCCGGCCGGTGAAATCCGGTTGGTATGGCGTGCCCATGAGGTGACAAACCAGGGACAGGTTTCCGCCAATGAGCGGGCCCTGCGCAACGCCTCCACGGAACAGGGTCAAACGGTTTTCTTTTTCGACCCGGCCAGGCGCCGGATCGTCAAATACCGGAGGTGCCGCCAGCGATTGTCCTTTCTTAACGGTCATCAGGGTTCGCTTGAACTGGGCGTAGCTGTAGTCGCTGAAGTTGTCGCCGGCTATCGGCCCATGGAAAGTCACCAATCCTGTCAGCTGATGAATAGCGCAGTGCAGCGCAGTGATATCGCTGTAGCCCATCAACACCTTGGGGTTTGCGGCAATATTTTCATAGTCCAGCAGTGGCAATAGTCGGGAAGATCCATAACCGCCGCGCAGACTGAAAATCGCGTCCACCTGGCGGTCGGCGAACATGGCATTAAGGTCATCCGCCCGCTGCTGGTCAGAACCGGCAAGATACTGATTGCGATGATATAAGTGCTTGGCGGGTTTTACCTGAAAGCCGAGGGAGGTAACCACGTCTCGGGCAAAGGCGATGTCCTCATCCTCAGGTACATTGCTCGCGGGGCTCACCAGGCCTATCGTCATACCCTTGCGCAGGCGACGGGGCCTGATAACGGGCAAGGAGTCACCCACAACCGCAGCAGCGCTGGCAGCGCCAGCCACCAATGGAATAGCCGCCATTGTTTTGATCAGGCTACGCCGATCCATTCTGTTCTCCTGTTAACTCGCGCTACTGTAGCAGCCCTGCCCCTTTCATAGGAACTCAAGGCCCTGCACAGATTGGATTCCGAGGCCGGGACTGGCGTTCAACTCAACCCTGGGCCCATCAAACAAGGTTCCGCCCACTATGGGGTTTTGCCGGCACAGCATGGGCGCGTCCAGATCCACTCGCTTTATCACGGATGACCTGGCCGCAGCCACATGAGCCGCGGCGCTGACGCCAATGGCGCTTTCCAGCATACAGCCCATCATGCAACTGGCCCCTGCATTTTCCGCTGTGTCGGCAATGCGCAGGGCACCACCGATGCCAGCGCTCTTTACCAGTTTGATATTGAGAATATCGGCCGCACCAGCCTCAATGAGCCTGGCTGCATCGCGAGCATCGAACACACTTTCATCCGCCATCACCGGGGTATCCAGGGCCAGACGGACCTCAGCGAGCCCCGCTATGTCAGAGGCCGGAACCGGCTGTTCAAGCAAGTCGACACTGATACCGCGCGCACTCAGGGCATTGATCACCTCTAGCGCCTGATCACGGGTCCAGGCCTGGTTGGCGTCCAGATAGAGCCCTGCTTTACCCGCAACGACATCGGCGATCTGCGTCACTCTGGCAACATCCTGCTCAGGGCTGCTGCCCACTTTCAATTTAAGAGAGTGAAAACCTCGCTCCAATGCGTCCAGAGCCCTGGCAACCATTGCCTCAGGCCGGTCAACGCTGATGGTAATCCCCGTTTCCAGCCGCGAAGGGCCACCCCCAAGAAAAGTAACAAGAGGAACCTCTCGCGCCTGGGCGGCCAGATCGAAGATTGCGATCTCCAGCGCGGACCGCGCATTCACGTTGTCCGATGGTGCCAGGGTAAAGAGCGACAGCAGGGAATCAAGGTCACCAAACTCCTGACCCTGAACCCAGGGAAGCAGGTCATTCTCCAGGGACGCTATGATGCTGCTATGGTCCTGACCGGTAATTGCCCGGGTAGCCGGAGCACTGCCATAGCCAAGCTTGCCACAAGCAGATTCCAGCAGCACAACCACATCTTCCACTTGATCAACCTGGCGCAGCGCAGTTTTAAAGGGCGAGAGCAAGGGAACCCGCAACATGGCCAACCGGTGCGCAGTGACTCTCATGCCGCCACCTGCAGCATGCCTGCCAGATACTCACAGGTAACGAGGTGCGCCAACATAGTATTCATGGAGCCACGCCTCCCAGCCACATCAGCAAGCGACCGACCAGCAGCCCACCGGCCGTACCTACGACGTAGCCAAGCAACGCCATCAATACTCCAACCGGCACCAACTGTCGGGAATAGGCCGCAGCAAGAATTGGCGCCGACGCCACGCCTCCAATGTTGGCTAAGGAGGCTATGCCGCATGTGAACAAGTCGAGTCGCAGCAGCCGCGCGGCCAGCAACATAAAGCCTGCATGCACCAACAGAATAACCAGTCCCGCCAACAGGTATAGCGGCGCACTGGCCAGGTCGGCAAACGAGGTGCGCGAGGCAATAGTGGCGACCATCAGGTAGAGCAGCGCGTTGGCCAGCACCTCGCTGCCAGCCAGACGAGCCAGTGGGGTATACGCAAGCACCAACCCCATGCCCGTGACCGCTAAAATACGGACCACACTGACACTGAAGAATCCGGCTCCCCCGAGCCACTGCCCAACCTGGTCAGCCAACATTGCACCCAGCAGCCCAACGCCAAACAACAGCAGTAATTGTGGCTCGCGCAGTTTCCCTTCGGTCCTGATAACCCCGACGTCACTGTCCAAAGCCACCGCATCGGCACGAGACCAGGCATTGAAGCGGCCCGCCAGGGGCACCAACGCCAGCAGCAACATCAGCCACAGCGAATAATCGATAGAGTCGACCAGCAGCGCATAGCCAAGGTCTGCATCGGGCACTGCCAGGGCTGTTTGCACAGCGACCATGTTCGCAGTGCCCCCTAGCCAGCTGCCAGCCAAGGTAGCGAATACGCCCCAGGCACCGTCACCCAAAAGGTCGCGAAACAGCAAGAAGGCCACCAGGCAACCAACGATAATACCGGCAGCGGCTACCAGAAATGCAGCCAACAGCCTTGGCCCTAACCGGAGCAATTCGCCGAGTCGGCACTGCAGCAGCAACAGCAAAATCATCGCCGGTACCAGCAACCGCTTGATTTCAGAGTAGGCCTGGGACTGCGCATCATTGATCGCCCACAGGCCAAACCCCGCCAGAATCATGGCGCTGAGGTAGGTCAGTACAATAGGCGGCAGCCAGCGAAAAAGGCGCCATTGGGGCCGGTGATGCCCCAACCAGATCAGCGAGCCCGCGAGCAATATGAGAGACGCCAGATATCCGGCGACGCTGCTGATCACATGAGTCTCCCCAGACAATTATTATGGCGCTAGCATGCGGTATCCCGATGTAATTCTCAATCCAGACCTGATCGTTGGCCTTTTTCAGATACGCCAGTTACCTGTTCAACAGCGGGATGCGGTGGCCATCCCGGGGCGAGTGATTTGAATGGCCGGGGGACGAGGCGCAGGAGATAAAAGATGCACAACCTACCGGACACATCCGGTTCAAAAGCTGAACATCTCTCCGCCTGAAGGGAAATTGGCGCTATAGCAACATGAGCGCCAGAACGGCGACGCCGGCAAATCCCAGCATCAGGCTTATCGCATAACTGATGTAAACAAAAATCGATTTACCTATCGCACCACGCCAACCGGAGCCATAGGTCTTCCTGAAGGCGAGAGGCAGATAGATAAACAGAACGATCATCAACGAGCCGTCAACGTGCATCTGAAACAACTCGAACACTTGCGCCACCAAAAACAGCAGGTAGACGAACGAATGGTAATGCAGTGAAAAAACCAGATGTTGCAGGTAATGAAACGAGGAAAACAGATACGCGAACTGCACCAGCAGGGCAAAAACGGGCAACAACAGGAACATCATCTGTGGCAAATAACTCACCATCGCCTCGATAAACTCCTTGGGATCATCCTTTATTTTTACAACATTGGTTTCGGCCCGCTCATCCAGGTCCTGCAGCCACTGCGGACTGTTTTCATCGGCAAGATCGATTTCTGCAAAACCTTCATCCGGGTCCTCTGACTCTTCAGGTAGGGCCGCCGAAGCTTCATCATCAGCCAGTACGATCAGATCGTCCGCGCTGTCGACCACGACACCGCGATCCGGACCAATAGCATACGAAGCGGCAAAGGACATCACCAAAAACACTACAAAGCTAATGACCAGGTATAACCTGAGTGGAGGCAGGTAGCGGGCACGACGTCCCGCAATGAATTCGGCACTCAGGAAGCCGGGGCGAAACAGTAGAAAAAACAGGGTGCGCCAAAAGCGCGAGTCCATATCAAGAACATCACCCAGCAATTCACCCGCAAGGTCACGAAAACGTTGATCGGCCCTGCCCTCCCGCTGCCCGCACTGGCTGCAGTACTCACCATCCACCAGCGCCCGGCAGTTTCGGCAATGTTGCGCCAGTTCACTCATCGTCACTTCGTCCCTATCGTCCTGCGAACATATACAGCTGTGCTACCTGAGGCTACCATAGACAAATCCTCCACTGCGACAGCAATTCGCCGCCGCAAACAGATGGAAGCAAACCGTGAAACTTTCAGCTTTCGGTGAGAAATTTGCCGGTGATTCAGGCATCGTCGAATTAATGGACGACCTTGGCACTGCTCTCAATGAAAATCCCGATATGATCTTCATGGGTGGCGGCAACCCCGGTCGCCTGCCTGAGGTGGAACGCATTTTCCAGCAGCGCCTGGAAGAAATCATGGCTGACCCGGCTCAACGCCACAGCTTGTTTGGAATTTATCAATCACCGCAAGGTGATCGGGAATTTCGCCAGCAACTGGCAGCACTGCTCCACAAGCAACACGGATGGTCGGTGGGCGAGGAAAACATCGCCATCAGCAATGGCAGTCAATCCGCATTCTTTGTGTTGTTCAATATGCTGGCAGGGGTCATGCCAGATGGCAGCCAACGCAGCATCCACCTGCCGCTTGCCCCGGAGTACATCGGCTATGCAGACGCCGGACTCAACCACGGATTCTTCACCGCCTCTCGCCCCAACATCAAGCAGCTGGATGATCACCTGTTCAAGTATCACGTGGACTTTTCGCAGCTCGCACTGGACGATCGCAGCGCGGCACTGTGCGTCTCCCGACCGACCAACCCCACCGGCAACGTACTGACCGACGAAGAAATTAGCCATCTGGATGACATTGCCCGCGCGCGCGATATTCCACTGATTATCGATGGTGCTTATGGATTGCCTTTTCCCAACATCCTGTTTGAGCAGGCGACGCCCCACTGGAACGACAACACTGTGCTGGCGCTCAGCCTGTCCAAGCTGGGCCTTCCGGGGGTCCGCACCGGCATAATAGTCGCCAACGAAGCTCTTATTCAGGCCTACACCAACGCTAACACGATTGTCAGCCTGGCCTGCGGCAACCTGGGCCCTGCATTGGCACGAGCGCTTTTCGATAGCGGTGAAATACTCACCCTGAGTCGAGACTACGTAAAACCCTTTTATCGCGATCGATCCCAGCAGGCGGTCAGCTGGCTTCGCGAGTCTCTGGGCGACCTGCCCTGGCATGTGCACAAGCCTGAGGGGGCGATTTTTCTCTGGCTTTGGTTTGAAGGCCTGCCTATTAGCAGCCAGGAGCTCTACCAAAGGCTGAAACGGAGAGGCGTACTGATTGTTCCCGGCCACAACTTTTTCGTTGGCATGGAAGAAGGATGGGCGCACCGCGACGAATGCATCCGGGTGTCCTATGCGCAGGACAGCGCCAGCGTCAAACAGGGTATTGGCATCATTGCAGAGGAAGTAGCCCTTGCCTACGGCATGTAACAAGGGCAGGACAATAGAACCTGTTCTATTATTAGCTGTCATAAACCTTGCACCCACCCCCTGAATCAAGGATCTCAGATGTCTCGAGCCCTGCTATACATCATCGGACTGCCACTGCTAGTCATTATTGCCGCGGCCATTCTCATTCCGCTCATGCTGGACACGGAAAAGATCCTGCAGCTGGCGGCCGAAGAGGTGCACAAGCAAACCGGGGCCACTTTGACCGTGGAAGGCGACGCTGATATCAGGATCTTTCCAACCCTGGGACTGGCGCTGGGTGAAGTCTCCCTGGATATGCCCTCTGAAGAGCAGCCCAGCTTGCAGGCCCGGTCCCTGAATATTGGTGTCCAGTTAATCCCGTTGCTGTCCAAGGAGGTCGCTATCGAGACGATCGACCTGGATGGTGTTGTTATTCGAATGGTTACCGAGCCACCGCCAGCACCCATCGATACCAGCAACTTAAATGATGAAGAACTGCAGCAGTTCTACGCCAGACGTCAAGCCGCCATTGACCAGGCCAGTGAAGCGGCCTCTGCGGAGACAGTGATTGCGGTGCCGCTGGCACTGGAAGTGGCCAGCCTGAGTATTACCGATTCGCGCCTGGAGATGACCGAGGCAGGTGGCGATACTGACATCATCGAAATCGAGAGTCTCAAGGCAAATGGCCTCAATCTCGACGGCCGGTCGATTCCCGTAGAGGGAACAGTGCGTCTCCCCGGAGACGAGCCACAGGAGTTTGTGTTCAATGGCGCGATGATGATCAATCAACAAACTCAAATGCTGGGCATCGAAGAGATGGACATCACCCTGAAGGGCGCCCTGACAGAAACGATAGCTATCAGCACTTCCGGGGAGGTCGACATCAGTCGACAAGTGGCAGACCTCAAGCTGGTAGCCACCATCGGCGATACCCGGGCAGAGGGCCAACTTCGCTATGCTGCCTTCGAGAGCCCGCAAATTGATACACAGCTGCGCCTCAATTTATTCACCCCCGCCCTGCTGGCACTGGCCGGCCCGGAAGCAGCTGCCGCGGAAACCACTGCACCGACCTCAGGTGACACGGAAGACACTCCGCTACCACTGGACGCATTAAGACTCATGGACACGCGTGCCGACCTGAGCATCGATAAAGTCATCTGGGGCGCTCATACCGTAAGCAACCTGAAGGCAAAAATGCGGGTTAACAAGGGCGCGGCCAACTTCCCACGCATCACCGGTGATATTCACGGCGGCAGAATGGACATGAAGGCCAGCCTGAATGCCAAGCACAGTCTGGCGAAGGTCAACACCCAGGGAGGCATCAGTAATGTGGATATCGCCCAGGTACTGGTGGCATCCGAGGTGGACCCTATTTTAACGGGCAAGGCCAACCTGACCTGGAAGCTCAATGGGCAGGGCAACACCAGTGGCGCCATCACCCAGACCCTCAAAGGACCCATTGATTTGCAGACTGAAAAGGCCGTGCTGAAGAACATGGCGGTCGAAAAAATGCTTTGCGAAGGCGTTGCGCTTGTTAACCAGGAGACTCTGGCCGCCGATTTCCCCACCAGCAGCGCATTCGAAGAACTGTCTGTCAAAATCAACCTCGGCAAAGGCCAGGCGCGATTGCAGCCCCTGAAGGCCAAGTTTCCCGACATTCGACTATCAGGCAAAGGCACTATGGATATAGTCTCCATGGATTTTGATACCACCTTCGCGGCGAAATTGTCTCCCGGATTGGCCAAGCTGGATCCCGCCTGCCGAGTGAACGAAAGTATTACCGCCATTGAATGGCCCGTGAATTGTGCGGGCAATGTTACCGGCGAACCCAGCGAGTGGTGCTCGGTAGACACGGCTGAAATCATTGAGGACCTCGCAGGTAATGAGATCAAGCGCAAAGCCCAAAAAGAGGTCGAGAAGAAATACGGTAAAGAGGCAGGAAGCCTGCTGAAAGGACTGCTGGGAGACTAAACCGGCTTTTTCCGGCGCTACTGTTAAGCGCTCACCGCTGCGAAACCTTTAGCTGGATCAATGCTTCGGCTAATTGGGACTGCTATGCTGGGACAAATTATTCCAAGGCAGGCAGTGACTTCCACGCTAAAAAAGCTTCTCTTAGCCATGCTCGGCAGCATACGCGACTTGCTGCCGATTATGCTGGTGATTATTTTTTTCCAATTTTTCGTACTCCAGCAACCGCTGCCCAATGTCGGTCAAATCCTGCTGGGTGTGCTCTTCGTCGTGCTGGGACTGACTTTTTTTATTCATGGCCTGGAGCAGGGTTTATTCCCAATCGGCGAATCCATGGCCACCGCCTTTGCCCGTAAGGGTAGCCTGTTTTGGCTAGTCGCCTTTGCCTTCGCCCTGGGCTTCGGCACTACCGTGGCCGAACCAGCGCTAATTGCGGTCGCCGCCGAGGCCGCGACGGTCGCTGCCGAGGGTGGAATGATCGAGGCGAGCGACGCAGCAAAGCGTTCCTATGCCAGTGGCTTGCGCTACACCGTTGCTTTTTCAGTGGGTCTGGCAATTGTCGTCGGTGTCATCCGCATTATTAAAGGCTGGCCGGTGCAGTGGCTTATCATCGGCGGCTATGTGGTGGTCGTGATTATGACTATGTTTGCCCCGCGGGAGATTATTGGCATTGCCTATGACTCCGGCGGCGTCACCACCTCAACCATTACCGTGCCCCTGGTTACTGCGTTAGGGGTCGGACTGGCTTCATCCATACGCGGGCGTAATCCGATGACCGACGGTTTTGGCTTGATCGCGTTTGCCTCACTGACCCCAATGATTTTTGTTATGGCCTACGGGATGTTGATCTAATGGATATCCTGCAGGCGATCTGGGCCACTACCCTGGGTACGGTGACAGACGTAATACCCATCGCCGCCATCATTTTCGGCTTCCAGTTCATTGTACTGAGGAAAAAGCCCGCCAATCTCGCTGAGATACTTTCCGGGTTCGCGTGGGTCCTGGTTGGGCTCTCACTATTCCTACTGGGCCTGGAGTGGTGCCTGTTCCCACTGGGTCGACTGATGGCCGAACAGCTCACCGACCCGGTATTTATCCAAACAGCCCTCGAAGCAGGTGAGACCGCCGCTGATGTGGAATGGAGCGACTACCACTGGGTTTACATTTTCGCGTTCTTGATTGGCTTCAGTACCACCATCGCTGAACCTTCTCTCATCGCCGTGGCAATCAAAGCGAATGAGGTTTCCGGTGGCGCCATCGGGGTGTGGGGCTTGCGCATTGCCGTTGCCCTGGGAGTCGCCATTGGTATTTCGCTTGGCTGTTATCGAATCGTGGTTGGTGACCCTATTCACTGGTACATCATCACCGGCTATGTATTCGTTGTGCTACAAACCTCGATTGCACCCAAAATGATAATCCCGCTGGCTTATGATTCCGGCGGCGTTACGACATCGACGGTTACCGTACCCCTGGTCGCAGCTCTTGGCCTGGGCCTGTCAGAAACCGTACCCGGGAGAAATCCCCTGATCGATGGCTTTGGCCTGATCGCCTTTGCCAGTCTGTTTCCCATACTCTCGGTAATGGCCTACGCTCAACTTTCAGAGTTGCGCGCCGGCCTTGCTTTGAAACGGAAAGAAAAAGAGCGCAGCAGCGCCTGAGGAGAAGCTTATGCACTTTAAAATGATCATCGTGTTCGTCGAAGACGACAAGACTGACGCAGTCATGGATGCTGCGCGCAGCGCCGGCGCAACGGGAGCGACGGTGATTCACAATGCCCGGGGAGAGGGTCTGAAAGTCAGCAAGACCTTCTTTGGACTTTCATTAGAAACACAACGGGACGTGGTTTTGTTTCTGGTAGAAGAGCACCTGGCGAGGCACATTCTCGAGGAAATAAACACCGCTGGAGAGCTGGATGCAAAACCCGGCACGGGAATCGCTTTCCAGCTGGACGTTGAAGATGCGGTTGGCATCATGCACCAGGCAAAAGAAATATCCCAGGACGTGGAGGAACTACTGTAATGGAACGAAAAATTATCAAAGCCCGGGACGTTATGCACGAAAAGCACCTGGAGCTGGATGGCATGGCCACGGTGAGCCAGGCACTGCAGGCCATGAAAAGCGACAACGCAGACGTGGTTATCGTCAAAAAGCGCGATGAACATGATGCCCTCGGCATTTTACTGCTCTCTGACATCGCCAAGAAAGTATTGGCTAAAGACCGGGCGCCGGATCGGGTCAACATCTATGAAATCATGTCTAAGCCGGTCATACCTGTAGACCCGGACATGGACGTTCGTTACGCCGCCCGAATGTTTGACCGCTTTGGGCTGTCTAATGCGCCAGTGGTTGAGAACGGCGAGGTGATCGGGATTGTCAGTTACAACGAGTTGGTGTTTGACGGTTTGTGTGAACTCATCGACTGAACCGGCGGTGAGCGTTACTCCGGCATATGCGGATCGTCATCCTCTTCCAGGTGATGTTCCCCGTCGGCAGGCAACTTGCCCAACAGCTTGACCAACTGAGCGGCGTGAGACGCCTCTTCTGCAGAAAACTGCGCCGCCAATCGCCGGGTCTTTTCATCGGAGCTGGAGTCGGCAAAGGAGCGATAAAATTTCTCTGCGGCTCGCTCGTTTTCAAGCGCCAGCAGCATCGCCTGACGCAGGCTCATGCGATAGTGCACGGCTTCGTAACTGGCAGCCTCTGGTGACTCTTCTTCCGGCCAGTCAAACTCCCAGGCCTTCAGGTCGGGCAGCTCCATACCCTCGGCGATTTCTGCCACCTCTTCCAGATGCAAGCGAGACTCCTCTGCCATGCGCCCAAAGAACTCGGCCACATCGGTATTGTGATGCTCGGTCATGGACTGGGCGAGTTCGAGATAGCGCTCGCGGGCTTCGGATTCCAACTCCACTGAATGGGCAAGAAAGTCGCCCAGTTGCTGATTGCTCATAACCTGAATCCCTCGGTGATATCGGTTGAGACTGACTCCGCACGCTCGGGTGGCCATGCACTGCGAGCAGCGCTGTAAAGTACCCCCGTTTGAAAGCCGTCCTCATGATGAAACAGGCTCGCAGCTTCATCGGCGTCGACCAACGGAGGCCCTTCGCGCTCGCTGACCACCGCCTTCCAATCCGTCTGTTCGGGACAGAATGTAATGCACTGTGACAATACGTGCACGAAACTGAATCCTGGGTGCTCCACGGCTTCCGCAATCAGCCGTGCCACCTGGTTGGGATTACCGGAATACCCCCGTGCGATCCACGGCGCGCCCGAAGCCAGTGCCAATGCCGCCGGCTTGAAAGGCCGAACCCCAGGGCCGTGGGGAGTCAGCTTGCTGTGATCCCAGTCCGCCGCTGTAGTCGGTGATGCCTGCCCTTTGGTCATCCCATAAACTTCATTGTCCATCGCGATATACGTGATGTTTACGTTGCGACGACAGGCATGAATAAAGTGGTTTCCGCCAATAGAGAAGCCATCGCCGTCGCCCCCAAGAGCGAGCACGGTGAGATCAGGACGGGCAACCTTCAGACCCTGCGCGACCGCCAGGCCGCGGCCATGCACGCCATGAAAGCCATAGCTATCCACATAAGCAGGCAGCCGCGACGAGCAACCAATGCCGGAAACCAGCACCGTATCATCCTTATCAATACCAAGGGCGGCGAACGCCTTGGTGACTGCATTGAGCACCGAAAAGTGTCCGCAGCCCGGGCACCAGATGGGTTTTATAGAAGATTTGTAGTCCTTCGGTTTTGCTTTTGCGATCAGGTTCATAAATTGCTCTCCTGCACCACTGCCGCGGCAATGTCATGTCCATTAAGCGGAACGGGTCCCGCCCTGGAATAGCTATGCAGCGGTTGATTGAAATCCATCATGCCTCGCAGGTAACGAAACAGTTGCCCACTGTGATTCTGCTCCACGACAAACACCCTGTCGCAGTTCGCCAGAGCAGCCTGCAAGGGGTCTAGCTGCAATGGCGCAAGCAGTCGTAAGGATATGGTGCAGGCGCTAATGCCCTGCCCGGCCAACAGTTCAGCAGCTTCATTCACCGCTGCCGAGGCTGAGCCGAAGCAAACCAGCGCGATATCACCCTGTCCCTCAATGCGTGCCCAGGCGTCGCCGTAATCATGGCCTGACAGTTTTCGAGTTCGCTTGGCGAGTTGCCGTTGGTGATCATCATCACGCGCTGACGGGGTTCCCTTCTCATTGTGTTCAAGGCCGTCTGCGGTGAAGCGCTGGCCTGCGTCTCCCGGTGCGGCCAGGGTTGAAACCCCGGACTCGGTAAGACGATAGCGCAGGTACTCATTGTCATGCTCCCGCTCGGCAAGCCATGACGCATTACAACGCTCCGGTTCACTGATTACGGCCGTCGACTGGCCGATAAACTGATCTGACAGGACGATAGCGGCAGTCTGCAGACCCTGCGCCAAATTCACCGCCCAGGCACTGGTGTATACACAATCGGCAATATCCAGGGGAGCCAGTACCAGATGAGGCGCATCGCCGTGCAGGCCGTGTAAAGCAATATCCAGATCGCTTTGCTCAGATTTGGTAGGTATGCCGGTGGAAGGTCCACCCCGCATCACATTTAGAATAGTGACGGGTGTTTCGCTGGCCACCGCCAAACCAATGCTCTCGGTCATCAGCGCCAGACCGGGACCGGAAGTGGCCGTAAACGCGGGCACGCCACCAAAGGCGGCCCCTATGGTCATGTTAATGGCGGCAAGTTCATCCTCCGCCTGCACCAGGTCGCCATTGAGCTTTTCCAGCCCGCCCGCCATCCACTCAAGGACATCGGAGGCCGGAGTAATAGGATAGGCCGCGACAAAGCGCACTCCCGCTTCCAGGGCACCAAGGCCCGCAGCCTGGTTGCCACTGATATACCAGGCGCCCGGTTGACCGGGTGCTGGAACCGACAGTGTGCAGTCCGGGGCATTTTCTGCTCCAACAGCGATGCAGGAAGCCGCAGCCTGGCGATAGGCCTCTGGTTTATTCTTGAGTTTTTGTTGCGCCAGTTCGATCAGGCTATCACCGGACAGGCCCAACAATTGGCCTAATAAACCCAGCGCGAACATATTGACCCGGCCATCGGCATGGGCAGCTGACGCGAGCTTGGCCATGGGCAGGCGAATCAGATGGGGCTGGGCAGCGAGCACTTCCTCGGGCGGATCACCCTTCTCTTCGCAAATAACGATGCCACCTGGGGCCAGGCAGATTTCATCGCCAAAGCGACTAAAGTTATTCCAGTCGAAGGCTAGCAGCACGTCGTACTGGTTGGCCGCCGTGTAGCGTTCAGTTTCCGTCAGTTTCAGCAGGGCAGCAGACTCGCCACCCCGGATCTGGGGACCAAAGGCCTTGCGCAATAAGCCGCGACCGCCCTCTTTCGCCCAGGCCTGCAGCAATAGCTCACCTACAGATATGACACCGGCGCCTCCGGCGCCGGTTATTGCGATAGACAGTTCTTTCCCGGCCATGCTTAATCACCCATTTGTTGAGGGTCCAGCATAGCGGCAGCCACAGCCAACGCTAGCGTAAATCCCGGGAAGCTTGTCCTGCCTCAATAAAAAAGTTCAAACCATCAGGCGGCGCGCAACGCTCGACCCAGCGTCTTCGTCCCCAGGGCTTCGGTGTGATTTCCATCACGCCACACCGGCTCGCCATTGATGAAGGTGTAAGTCACAACACCATCGGATCGGCTCACCATTTGTTGATGTTCAAACAACTCGCGATAGATTAGCTCTCGTCCACTGAGATCGTCCCAGTTACGCAATGCCTCCGGATCGATCATGGTGATATCCGCCTGGTCCCCCAACTCGAGCGTACCCACATCCAGTCCAAAGAATGCGGCTGGCTCACTGGTCAGTCGCTTAACGATAGTAGCGACCGTTTCGAGAGATTTTTGTTGCGCAAGTTTCAGTGAGTTAAGGTTGGCATCGAAGAAAGCCATATTGGTAATGTGCGCGCCCGAATCATTAAACCCGGGCAAGGTGTGCTTGTGCAGCAACAAATCCAGGGTCGCTTTGTTACCGACATTCGCTACATCAACCCAATAACGGAAGCCCTTATCGTACTCACGCATCATATGCAGCATGAAGTCGGCATCGTCGAGAATAGGTCGAGGAAACTTGTCAAATGCGTCACGCTCGGCATCGGAACGGGCCTGGTCAGCCTGCCCTCGCTGATAGCTTTCAAGGCGATAGTAAACCTGTTGGAAGGTCTCGCCATCCCACTCATTCACAGGAGCGCCGTCGAAAGTCATCATGCCAAAATCTCGGGGAACGACAACGTCTGGCATGCCTAAGCGGGCCTTGATACTGGCAATATCATTTTCGCCACGACCGTGGTGCCAATCGTCGCGAAACTGCTGGATAAACTCCGGGTCGTTGAGCAGGGCCTTGCGACCCTCTACATCGTCATATTCCTTGGCAATCAACTTACAGGTGGAGTCCAGCTCTTCAAATAACGGGCTAACAATCCCGTCCGACCAGATCCTGAAGTTCGTCCCCAGCGCCTGAAAATGCATGTTGCCCTTGAACAGGCGACCATTCATCAGCGAGGCAAAACCCAGGAATGCCGCGACAGCTTTTGGCGCCAGGGCAAATTCGATTGCAGATAGCGCCGATGTTTTAAGTGTCTTCCCAAACAGGCGTCCGCTGGTGAGGGTGAAGTAAAGAAACGCCTTGAGGCGGTTTTCGAGAATTGGCGTTGTCTGCCAAACCCTGTCTTTACCACGCACGACACCCAGCAACCTCTTCAACTCTCCAAAACTGGCAAACTGGGTTGGAATCCGCTTATCGGTATGGGGGTCGTTGGACAGGTAATGAAAAGGTAAGCCGTCCGTACTCATGCCGAGATAGCCCTGCTCCATGGCAGAATCCAGCAGGCTCTCCATCTGCACCATTTCTGCTTCAGTGGGCTCCCGTGAAATGCTCTCGTCCAGACCCATCGCCTCGACACGTAACATGGAGTGAGGCAGGAAAACGCCTACGTTTGGGCCCAGGGGCATCGTGTCAAAGTGATCCATATACTCGCCCGTATTCTGCCAGGTCACGGCTTCAACACACTTGCGCAGTACCGACTTGGGTATATTCTCTACACGGGTAAAACAGTCAACGATGGGGTCTTGCTCGCCTTCTTTTTGGCTGCCGAAGCAAGTGCCGAGACTGCAATTACCCACCAGCACGGTGGTGGTGCCATGACGGACCACTTCAGGTAAGCCCGGGTCAAGGTCGACCTCCAGGTCCAGGTGAGTATGGATATCCAGTAAGCCCGGCATCAGCCATTGCCCCTGCCCATCAATCACTTCGGCCGCCATTGAGCGCGGCAGAAACATACCCTTGGCCGCGATTCGACCTCCCTTGATGGCTATGTCCATCTCTCGGGGCTTTTCGCCAGTGCCGTCAAATACCAACGCGTTCTGGATAAGGGTATCCCAGGTCTTTCTGGACATGTTCGATCTCCTGAATTTTCAATGCCCGATTGGGCTATCATGCTCGCACACACGTATATAGCAGATCAGCCTGCATCAGGATAGGTCAAACCATGGGTCCGATCCCCTTCGACAACACTTATGTCCAGCTTCCCGAGGAGTTCTACACCCGCCTCAGGCCTCGCGAAGTCGCGACTCCCGGCGCGATCAAGGTCAACCGGGAGCTGGCAAACCTGCTGGGTATAGACCCTGACTGGTTGGAATCACCCGAGGGCATCGCCACGGTGGCGGGCAACTATGTGCCACCGGGAGCCGAGCCCCTGGCGGCGGTCTACGCCGGACACCAGTTTGGCAGTTATAACCCCCAACTGGGTGATGGACGTGCCCTGCTGCTGGGCGAAGTGCTTAGCACGCAGGACCACCGCTACGACATCCAGTTAAAGGGTTCCGGGCCTACCCCCTACTCACGGGGTGGCGATGGCCGTTCACCACTGGGGCCGGTGTTACGCGAATACATCGTCAGCGAAGCCATGCACGCCCTGGGCGTCCCCAGTACCAGGGCGCTTGCCGCTGTGACCACCGGTGAAAAGGTCACGCGAGACAGCTTCCTTCCCGGTGCTGTACTCGCCAGAGTGGCTTCGAGTCACATCCGTTTCGGCACATTTCAATTTTTCTCCGCACAAAAGAATCTGGATGCCCTCAATACATTGGTAGATTACTGCTTGCAGCGACACTATCCAGAGCGCGCCCAAGCCGAAAACCCGGCGCTCGCGCTGCTGCAAGCGGTCACCGCGGCACAGGCGGCACTCATCCCCCGCTGGCAATTGCTGGGTTTTATTCACGGGGTAATGAACACCGACAACATGCTGATCTGCGGCGAGACTATCGACTACGGCCCCTGCGCCTTCATGGACGAGTTCGACCCGGCGAAAGTGTTCAGCTCCATCGACCACGGAGGCCGTTACGCCTACCGCAACCAACCTGGTATTGCCCACTGGAACCTGGCAGTACTCGCGCAGGCACTGCTGCCGGTTTTGCATGAAGATCAGGATAAGGCGGTCGAGTTAGCCCAGGCCACTGTGGACGAATTTCCCGCCCTGTTCGAAGCGGCACACTTGCGCGGACTCGCCGACAAACTTGGCCTCGACGAGATACGCGAGCCGGACAAGGCCCTGGTCGACGAACTCTTTGAGCTAATGGCTGCAGAAAAAGTCGACTTCACTCTCTGCTTCCGCCGCCTTTATGACCTGGCTTGCAACCCGGAGCAGCCGATAGCCGAACTGTTTGAGTTTCCAGACGCCTTTGTGCCCTGGTTGTCCCGCTGGCGCCAGCGGCTGGAGAATGACCCGCTCACCCAGGATACCCGGGCGTCACGCATGGCAGCAGCTAACCCGGCCTATATACCGCGCAATCACCTGGTGGAAGAGGCGATTAGGGCTGGTGAAGACGAGGCCGACTTCGCGCCATTCCTGAAACTTGTGGCGCAGCTGTCAGCACCTTGCAGCTACGACTCCGAAAACACTCGCTATGCCAGCCCACCGTCCGCTGGACAGGAAGTAGAACGTACTTTCTGCGGAACCTGATCGCGGAGTTCGCTGGTTTACCCTGATTGCAGGAACGCAATGGACGGTCGGGGTTTGCAGCTGTAAAAGCCGATAATACTTTCAACTTCGCGGAGAGACTCAAGAACCTTTATAATGCCTCACCCGTTACCGCACCCAACTGAGTCCAGCACATTGAGCACAGAACTTTTCGGCAAGACCCTCTCCGGCCCGTTCACCATACCTTCGGGCATTGTCACTACTGCCGTGCCCATTATGCAGTACATTTTTGACCATATGCCCGAGGTGGGTGTGGTGACGACCAAGAGTATCGGACCCGAACCTCGCGACGGTTACCGTGAGCCCATTTTCAGCCAATATGCTCCCGGCTGTTTCGTCAACGCAGTGGGACTGACCAACCCGGGTCCACAACGATCAGCCGAGCTAATGGCTCAATTGCGGGTGCCCGAAGATCGATTCCTGCTGACCTCTATTTTCGGCGGCAGTATTTCGGAGTTCGTCGAAGTCGCTAAAATTCTGGCGCCTGTATCAGATGGATTGGAACTCAACCTTTCCTGCCCACATGCCAAGGGCTATGGCATGGCAATGGGCCAGGACCCGGATATGGTCAGGGAAATTGTCGCTGCAGTGAAGGCTGTGGTAGATATTCCGGTAATCCCCAAACTAACCCCTAATACACCTGACATTGCCGTTATCGCAAGGGCCGCCGAGGCTGGCGGTGCCGACGGCTTTTGTGCGATTAACACGGTGGGGCCGGGCTACACTTCTGCACACGGTCATCCGGTCCTGAGCAATGGCGCCGGGGGTATGTCAGGCAAAGGCATACTGCCCATCGGGCTCAAGTGCGTAAAAGAGGTGGCCGAAGCGAGTGATCTACCCATCATCGGCTGTGGCGGCGTGTCCAGCGCTGATGATGTACGCGCGTTTTTTGACGCTGGCGCCACCATCGTCGGCGTGGGCTCATCACTCACCGGCCTGACCACCGACGAAATCGGAACTTACTTCAAAACGCTGGCAGCAGACATGGATCGCGACCAGAACCGGGCAGAGTCCCACATCCGCTATGACGTGGACATGAACTTTGCGCCTGTGTCTCTGGTCAAGAATGAAAAGGTCTGCGACGACATCACCATCCTCACCTTCGACCGCAAACTCAATATCCAGGCAGGAGAATTTATTTTCCTCTGGGTACCCGGTGTCGGCGAGAAGCCATTTTCGGCTCTCACCGATGACCCCTTCTCACTGGTGGTCATTGACGTCGGTCATTTCACTCATGCACTGATGGACTTGCCCGAGGGCACGGAGTGCTATGTTCGCGGTCCCCACGGTATCCCGGTAGACCCACCAGAAGGCTCGAAAGTCATGGCTGTCGCCGGCGGCACCGGCCTCGCCGCGGTTTATCAGGTGGCACGGGATTTCGGCAACGCCGAGGTTTTCGCTGGTGCCCGCACCGCTGAACGCCTGTACTTCCTCGAGGAATGCCAACAGATTGCAGAGGTACACGTAGCTACCGATGATGGCAGCGCCGGATATCAAGGAGTGGTAACAGAGTTGCTACGCCAGCGGTTACAGGAAATGTCTGAACAAGAACGGGACGCCCTGGTTTTTTACAACTGTGGCCCCTCGCCCATGGTACATGCGGCAGTCGCCGTCCAGCGCGAGTTCTGCCGAGACGATCAGATTTTCAGCGCCATCGACTACCTGACCAAGTGCGGTGTGGGTATTTGCGGAGCCTGCGCTGCGCCCGATGGCCGGAGGTTGTGCGTGGACGGTCCATTCCTCTCAGCCTCCTGAGCGCCCTTGCAATGGCCCCTTGTTGTGGGGCCACTACTCCAGAAGCGCCTGCTGCTCCAGGACCTTGTCGATAGGACAGGTGATCACCGAGACATTCCGGTAGCCCATTTTCACCAACTGCTCAGCGGCAAGGGTCGCGCGTCCGCCAGTGGCACAATGCAGGTAGATGGGATGATTTTCATCGGCAATCGCCTCGCCAATTTTCATTTCGAGCACGCCACGCGGAATATTGATGGAATGTGGAGCGTTCAGGTGCTCAACTTCTACCATTTCACGTACATCCACGATAGTACCGTTATTGCCACGCAACTCCTGCACAGCGCTGGCTGAGTTCACACAGCGCAATTGCGCTCGGGCCTCAGCGACCAGTTCCGGAACCGTTTTCAACATGCTCAGACTCCCCCTGATTAATAGTCGCCTTCTGCGACACCAAACAACAGGGTAGCGCAGGGAGCCACCTCCCAGCTATGCCCTGAATCAATATGCCTTACAGCTGTGACTCACGTGGCGATGGTCGTGATGGCTGCAATTAACCGTAGCAAAGGCGCACCGATATCCACTGTGAAACCGGGCGAGGCAGTGCGACACAAACGGTCCGCGCCAGCAGCGCTACTCAGTCTAGTTCAGCTTTACCGATGCAGCTCCCCATGCGCTCAAGGAACTTCCCCCCCACCCACGGGTCAAGTAACATGCCCGCTCAGGCAGTAATCATCCCCGGAGACAGGAGTCGCTCACATCATGCCTAAAGGTGTCTATCACGCCCCATGGGAGCGATCCTTTGACCGTATCCTGACCCCCCTGGAAGAATTTATTCATCGCCAGACCACCTCCGGTGTGTTGTTGATGATCTGTGCGGTAGTGGCCCTGGTAATAGCCAACAGCCCCCTGCGTGATGGCTATGAGCATTTCCTGCACGAGCAGGTCGCCATCAGCTTCGGTAGCAAGGCCTTTTCTTTATCAATCCACCACTGGATTAACGAGGCCCTGATGGCCATGTTCTTCTTCATCATGGGACTGGAATTAAAACGGGAGTTACTGGTAGGAGAGCTGTCTACCCCAAGCCAGGCGCTGCTGCCTATCATGGCGGCAATAGGCGGCATGCTCATTCCAGCACTGGGTTACTTCGTCTTTAATACGAGCGGGCCCGACGCGAAGGGCTGGGGTATTCCCATGGCCACCGATATTGCATTTGCCATCGGAGCCCTGAGCCTACTGGGGCCGCGAATTCCCAAAAACCTGATCACCTTCCTAATCGCGCTCGCGATCGTGGACGACCTGGGTGCGGTGGCAGTCATCGCCCTGTTCTATACTGAGAACATCGAAACCACGGCCTTGTTCTACGCTGCGGTACTCACCTTTGTTTTACTGTCTTTCAACCTGGGTGGCGTGCGCAGACCACTGCCCTACGCTACCGTCGGCATCATGCTTTGGACCGCCATGTTGGCAAGCGGCATTCACGCCACTATTGCGGGCATTGTCGTCGCTTTCGTCATTCCCATTCGCCCCAAGTTCGAGCCCCGGACCTTTATCAAGCGAGTCGAAGAAACCAACCAGAAAATGCATAAATCCATTAGCGAGAATGCTGACATTATTCACAACAACAGTTTCAGGGCCCTGGTCATGTCGCTGGGCGATGGCGTAAAACTGGTGCAAGCACCTGCCCAACGCCTGGAGCATTCTCTGCACTTGCCGGTGGCCTACATCGTGATCCCTATATTTGCGTTGGCCAACGCCGGTATTCCTATCGACTTCGCAGAATTCGGTAAGGCCGTCTCCAGCCCCATCACGCTAGGCGTGTTATGCGGTCTGCTACTGGGCAAACCGCTTGGCATCGCCGGATTTACCTGGGTCACGGTAAAACTGGGAATGGCGAAGCTGCCTGATGGCCTGAATATGAATCACATTTTTGGCGTAGGTCTGTTAGGGGGCATTGGCTTCACCATGTCTATTTTTATCGCCGACCTGGGCTTTGTGGATAAGCCAGCGGAGTTGTTGGCCGCTAAAACGGGCATCCTGCTGGCATCAGCACTTGCCGGTTTCGGTGGATTCTTCTGGCTCAAGGCAAACACCGAAAAGCCCTAACCTTTAATAGAGTAAGCAAGCTTGCAAAAGATAGATATTGAGTTTCAGCTCAACGGCAAACCACAACAGCTGTCGATCGAAGAC
Source organism: Halioglobus sp. (assembly GCA_039979015.1). Taxonomy (GTDB): domain Bacteria; phylum Pseudomonadota; class Gammaproteobacteria; order Pseudomonadales; family Halieaceae; genus Halioglobus. The sequence continues at coordinate 313,273 of JBDWAD010000020.1, read as the reverse complement.
GATACACCCCTACTTTGGGTTTTGCGTGACGTGCTAAGTTTGAACGGCACTAAATTCGGCTGCGGCATGGGCCTGTGTGGCGCCTGCACGGTGCACATGGATGGCGTTCCAGTGCGTAGCTGTTCCCTGCCCATCAGCGCGGTGCAAGGCAAAGCCATCACCACCATCGAGGGACTTGCTCCCAACGACGACCATCCGCTTCAGCAGGCCTGGGTAGCGGAAAACGTCCCCCAGTGCGGCTACTGCCAATCGGGACAGATTATGTCTGCCGCTGCTTTGCTGGCAACCAACGACAGTCCCTCGGACGAAGATATCAACAATGCCATGTCAGGCAATATCTGCCGTTGCGGAACCTATGGACGCATTCGCAAGGCCATTAAACGGGCGGCCGGTAATGTAAACAGCTGGGAGCCGGGTCTGGCGGAGGGCGAAGCATGAGCCTTTCGCGCCGCGAGTTTATTCGCAACCTGTCCATCGCCGGCGGTGGCCTCACCCTGGGTTTCAGTTTGAGCGCGCCTGGCAACGCAAATTCCGAGGGCGACTTTGAGCCTAATGCCTTTTTGCGCATTTCAACTGATGGCGAAGTGACCGTGCAGATACACAAAGTCGAAATGGGGCAAGGCACAGTCACCGGGCTGATCACCTTGATCGCCGAAGAGCTCGAGGTGGAGCCAGGCAGCGTGAAATATGAAATGGCGGCGGTGGACAAGGCCTTTCGTGACCCCGAGTACTACCTGCAAACTACCGGTGGCAGCAATGCCATACGGGTAAATTACCTGCCGCTAAGAGAGGTGGGTGCAACGGCAAAAAACATGCTGATCAGTGCCGCCAGCAAAATTCAAAATATTCCGATAACGGACCTCTACTGTGAGAACGGCGCGGTAAAAAGCAGGGATGGCAAAGCCGCATTTCCTTATCGTCAACTGGTGGCCACTGCCAGCTCACTACCGACACCCAAAAAAACCGCTTTAAAAAACGCTGCCGACTTCAAATACATCGGCAAGCACAATAGCAGGCTGGACAACCAGCCCAAAGTCAGCGGCCAGGCCAGCTTTGGTATCGATGCCCCCAACCCTGAAGCGCTGGTCGCAGTAGTCGTGCGACCTCCGGTAGCGGCCGGCTCACTGAGCAGTTTCGACGGAGACAAGGCCTTAGCCCTGCCTGGCGTACATTCAGTGTTTGCCATTGAAGAAGGTGTCGCCGTGGTCGCTGAAAACTACTGGCGCGCCCGCAAGGCTGCTGAGAGTGTCGACATTCAGTGGCATGACAGTGACTCCAGGCTTATCGACAGTGACAGTATCGATGAGGCGCTTAGTGCTGCGTTAGCGAAGGGCGATTTTGCGAGTATTCGCAACGACGGCGAGGCCCCCAAGGGTGAGCCTCACCAACTGATCGAGGCAAATTACAGTCTCCCATTCCTGGCCCACGCCACCATGGAACCCATGAACGCAACCGTAGACCCAAATAGCGCAGAAGTTTGGGTGGGGTCACAGTCTCCGGATATAGCCCAAAAATTCGCCGCTCTTGGTTTAGGTCTCGACGCCGACGAAGTAACGGTTCACAACCAGTTTCTGGGAGGTGGTTTTGGCCGCAGAGCAGCCCCGGACCATGTGCTGGAAGCCGCGAAAATTGCGCGTGCAGTCGGCAAACGCGTCAAGCTGGTCTGGAGTCGTGAAGATGACACCCGCCATGACTTTTATCGTCCACCGATGAAGTCAAAGCTCGCAGCCAGGCTGGACAGCGACGGTAGGGTTGAAAGCTGGTGCCACCACCTGGCCGGTCCTAGTCTGCTGCAATCCTATGCCGATTCGCTGTCACCCGGCATGGTGCCGGGCTGGATACCGGATTTTCTCATCGATTTTGGCACTAATATGGTCGCTAAAAAAGACAGCTCATCGGTTGAAGGTGCCAAGGATATACCCTATCAATTTGAGCACATAGAAGTGGGCTTTAAGAATGTTGAAACTCCGGTTCGTCTCGGTTACTGGCGCTCGGTAGGGCACAGCCACACCGCCTTTGTCGTAGAGAGCTTTGTCGATGAACTCGCTCACGCAGCGGGGGCAGATCCGCTGGCTTTCCGGCTGCAAAATCTGCCCGAAGACAGCCGCCACCGGGAGGTGCTAAAAGAGGTCGCCAGACTGAGCCAATGGGGCAATGCGCCCGCGGGACGGTTCCAGGGCGTGGCGGTTCACGAATCATTCCACTCTGTAGTCGCCGAAGTCGTTGAGATATCCATGCTCAATGGCCAGCCCAAACTGGAACGAGCGTACTGCGCCATTCACTGCGGTCAGGTGGTGAATCCTGATATCGTGCGCCAGCAGATGGAAAGTGGTGTGCTGTTTGGCCTGAGCGCAGCAATGAAGGGAGAGATCACAATCAAGGAGGGTGCCGTGCAACAAAGTAACTTCCACGACTACCCGGTACTGAGAATGAACGAAGTACCGACGGTTGAAGTCACCATCATAGAAAATGATGGTCCCCCTACCGGCGTCGGCGAACCCGCGACCCCCCCGGCACCAGCAGCTTTAGGTAACGCCATTTTTGCTGCCAGCGGCCAGCGTTTACGCGACCTGCCCTTCAAATTGGCGTGATTCAGGCCTTCAAATGCTGGGACAGGTCACCCGACAAGCGGGGTTTAATTTGCCGACTGGTGAAATGCCAGCCTGATTTACCCCTGGCAAACTGGTCCACATAACGCCCCGCCATCACCACCTGTAAAGGCAGCGATTCCGTTGCCTGCAGCACAGTGAAATAGGAACGTGCGTCTGCCCTGTCACCTTCTACCTCCACCTGAACGTTGCTGGTGATATGGTGACTAAGAGGCGTGCCGTCCTCATGAATACGCGTGAATGCGCCGTATATACCTGCAATCGCCTTACTGCCTTGTGCGTGAACTTCGCCTTCCGGGCCGATGAACCGGGCCTGCGACAACAGTTCACCAATCGCGGTGATATTCCCTTCGTCAATCAATTCAGCGTAACGGTAGATCAGGTTTTCTATTTCTCGCTCCGGTGACATAAATAATCCTTGCGCTTAACAATAAGAGAAATACTACGCGGCTATGAAGGCGCTTGCACTGGGTCCATCCAGCCTGGTGTCACCAACAAAAAATGCCATAACCCTGAGTTCCTTCCGATCTCTTCTGGATCTACAATGGTCGCACAACACTCTCGGCTATTATCCACGCATGCACAACTACCTACAGCGCACATCTATCATCGCCTGCCTGCTAATCGTTACCGGGTGTGGCAGCATCACCAGAAACCCCCTGCCCGCAGAAGGCTATGACAAGGCAACATTTTTGGGGAAAACGGATCTACGCTATTGGGGCGACACGACTCAACAGGAGAACGATAGCTACCTGCTACGCAGCCAAAGCAGGGAGGCATTCAAAGAAAAATACGCAGGGGTTTCCGGGCAGGAGCACAGTTATCTCGCTGTTTCCGGTGGAGGTGCCAATGGCGCTTACGGCGCTGGCGCACTGGTGGGCTGGACTGCGACAGGAACTCGACCCGATTTCGCTATTGTCACCGGTGTAAGCACTGGCGCCCTGATTGCCCCTTTCGCCTTCCTGGGCTCCGACTATGACGTCAAACTGAGAGAGATTTACACCACACTGGGCACAGACCAGGTGTTCAATGTCCGGAGTGTGTTTAAGATTATTGGCGGCGACGGTCTGGTCGACACCACTCCATTCTCCGCCACGCTTAAAGCCTATGTTACCGACGAGTTGATAGAAAAGATCGCGGCCGAGTATCGCAAGGGCAGGCTGCTGCTCATCGCTACCACTAACCTGGACGCGGGACGCCCGGTGATATGGAACATAGGCCGAATTGCAGATAGCGGCCACCCCGACGCAGCCGAAATGATCAGGGATATCCTGCGCGCATCAGCATCTATTCCCGGTGCCTTCCCTCCGGTTTACATCCCTGTAGAGTCAAATGGCGTTACCTACGACGAGATGCACGTGGATGGGGGCGCCGCCGCACAGATGTTCCTCTACCCGAGCAGCCTGGATTGGCAGGACGTAATGAAGGCCCTGGATGTGCAGGGCACACCACAGGCTTACCTGATCAGAAACTCCAGGGTGCACACCAACTATGACCCGGTGAGTCCCAAGCTAGCCACCATAGCCTCGCGCACCATCGATTCCCTCATTCGAACACAGGGCGTTGGAGATGCTTATCGCATCTACGCACTTGCCGAGCGAGATGGTGTCGATGTCAGCCTGACCTGGATTCCCAAGAATGCAGTGGAAGACAACAGCGATGAGCCCTTCGACCCGAAATACATGTCCGAACTATTTGATTTCGGTTACCAGCGAGCGCTGAAAGACGAGCTCTGGACCGAGCTCGATCTGGATTAATATAAACGGTAGTTAGCTGACGATGCCTTGGGCACGCTCCTGCCGATAGTTACGCACCTCGCCCCGGTTCACTGCAGCTATGAATTCCTTCACCTCACGCTTGATCTCGGGTGCGTAAAAATACAGGCCTAAGATATTGGGCACCGAGATCAAAAAGACCATGGCATCTGAAAAATCCAATACGGCTTCCAGCTGAATCATGCAACCCAGCGCGAGGAAACCGCAGAACACCAGTTTAAAAATATTCTCGCTGACAGGATGTTCACTGAATAAATAAGTCCATGCTTTTAGCCCGTAATAAGACCAGGCAATGGAGGTAGAGAATGCGAACAACAAAGCCGCCACCGCCAACGGATAGGGCGCCCAGCTGAAGTGGTGCTCGAAAGCAGCGGACGTCAGGGCAATGCCCTCCAGACCCTGGTCCATCAAACCCGCCGGATAAGCTGTCACCACAATGACCAATGAGCTCAATGTGCAGATGACGACGGTATCGATAAACGGTTCCAGTAAAGACACCAGACCCTCGGAGGCCGGATGTTCCGTCTGCACTGCCGAATGTGCAATGGATGCAGACCCCAGGCCCGCTTCATTGGAAAACAGGGCGCGTTGGAAGCCCACGATAATCGCGCCCACCATCCCGCCGGTGGCGCTCTCCACGCTGAAAGCGCTGCCGACAATCAAGCCAATAGCAGCGGGAATATGCTCGGCGCTCATGGCGATAATCACCACCGCCGAGAACATGTAAAGCACAGCCATAAATGGCACTATCTTGCCGGCAACGGCCGCTATAGAACGGATACCACCGAGAATCACCACGCCCACCAAAGCGGCGATCGCCAGGCCGAACAGCCAGCCCTTGTCAGCAAAGTAACTGGAATCGCCGCCGGTGATAGTGACAAATTGCACATAAGCCTGGTTAGACTGGAACATGTTGCCGATGCCGAGACAACCAATAACCAACGCCAGCGCGTAAAACTTGCCGAGGCCCTTGCCCATTAGTGGGAAGCCCCGCTTTACCAGGTAGTGTTCAAGGTAATACATGGGGCCACCGGAAACTGATCCATCCGGATTGTGCTTGCGATATTTCACCCCCAATGTGCACTCCACCAGCTTGGTGGACATGGAAACGAAGCCGGCAACAATTAACCAGAACGCAGCTCCAGGCCCACCAATGACAATCGCCACCGCAACGCCACCGATGTTGCCTATTCCAACAGTGCCCGACACTGCAGTCGCCACCGCCTTAAAATGTGATATTTCGCCAGGAGCCTGTGGGTCATGGTAGTCCCCTCTCACCAGGCGCAATGCCAGGCCGAAGCCACGGATATTGATAAAGCCCATATATAAAGTGAAGAACGTGGCCGCCACCGCTAGCCAGAGCACGATCCAGGGTATTTCAAAGCCAAAGAGCGGCAACTTGTAGAATACGAACGTAGAGAGCCAGGCTGCGAATGGGCGAACAATGGACTCCACTGTTTGATCAATTCCACCGGCGAACACGGGACAACTGAGCACGCCAGCCAGCGCCAGCACAAAAATATCCCGCAAACTCCTTACAATACTCATCCATCATGCCTAAATCTTATTCGTTATCAGCAGCCTAACTCATAGGGGAAAAAATTGCCCGAACGCAGGAATTGTTAGCAAACAATGACCGCTGACACCCTTGGGACTTAAACGGTTTGATGGGATATTTTGCTTTCGATGAGCACAACATCAGGAACAACATGAGCAACGCCATTGATATTACTATTGAAAACCACATCGCCCACCTGCAGTTGAACAGGCCCGATGCGCACAACGCTATCGATGGAGCAATCATGAATGGGCTGCTGGACTTTGCCCGGCAAATGATGAACCCCGGTGAGGTCCGCGTTATCGTCATCTCAGGTAAGGGTAAGAGCTTTTGTGCCGGTATTGATATGAGCTCATTCGCGGAAATGATCAGTGGCGATCTCAATTCCGAGCGTGAGGATGTCACCGAGGCAATGGCGGATTTGAGCGCTGCCGGCGCCAATCGCGCGCAGCAAATCGGCTGGCTATGGCAGGAAGTACCCATCCCCGTTATCGCTGCAATTCAGGGCGTAGCTCTGGGCGGCGGTTTCAACCTGGCCCTGGGAGCGGACATTCGATTGGTGCATCCGCAAGCATCGCTGGGGCTGGTGGAAATCACCTGGGGTCTTACGCCAGACATGTCGGCCACCCAATCCCTGCGACGCCTGACTTCTCTGGACAGGGCCAAAGAGCTGGCAATGACCGGCCGCCGCTTCAGTGGCGAGCAGGCACTGAATTATGGGCTTGCCACGGAAGTCACCACTACTCCCCTAGAGGATGCACTGGCTCTAGCCGAGCAAATCGTCAGCCGCAATCCGGACGCGGTTCGCGCAATTAAACAGGTGCTGAATCAATCGGCTCTTGTTAGCGTTGCAGAAGGACTGCAGCAGGAGGCTGCTGCCAGCCAGGGAATTTTGGGTACATCAAATCAGGTGGAGGCGATCTCCGCAAAATTTGAAGGCCGCCTCGCCTGCTTCAGCGATCCTCAATAGAGCTGGCGCCAGAACGTCGGGTAGTTGAAGTCATGGGAAACTCCGGTATAAGAAGAACAGAATAAAGCCGCAGATTGATTTGCGACCTCGTGATTTACGTGAGCTTGGTGCCAGGATGTGAACGTGCGTAAGGCCTAGATACTCTCCTAACGCAAATTATCGATACCCTCAGAAGGCTTGCCCATGCCAGGCCCCTTTAGACTACCCGAACACAAAAAATGGCGACTAATACCCCGCTGCCATGTCTACCGCATTGAGCATGGGCTCACCAGCCACGTAACGGCGAAGGTTTTCCACAGCGATGATGGTTCCACGCTTGAGACTATCACTGCCGGCCGCCGAAGAATGAGGGGTGATAATGACGTTATCCATCTGCCACAAGGCACTGTCGGCAGGCAGAGGCTCCGGATCAGTTACATCAAGCCCCGCCCCATAAACTCGCCCTGACTCAAGTGCAGCGATCAAAGCTTCAGTGTCGGTGCTCTTACCTCGGCCAACGCTGATAAACAAAGACCCCTTCTTAATCCCGGAGAAGAAGGCTTCATCAAATAATCCTGTGGTTTTGGATGTCAGTGGCAGTGCATTGACCACAACATCTGCGTCGGCGGCCAATGCCATCAACTCATCAGACAAGCCGACGTAGCTGACATAATCGGGCCCCGATCGGGAGGAGTTTCGAATAGCCGTGACCTTCATGCCCAGACCATGCGCGCGCCAAGCCACTTCTGTACCGATACCACCCAAACCGACCACCAGCAGCGTCTTGCCTTTAAGCTCGCCAAAACGCACCTGCTGCCTGAGACTATCATCCCATTGCGACTCTACCTGAGCACGATGGTAAGCGGGCAGCCCTCGGGCAAGCGACAAAATCATGGCGATGCTGTGTTCAGCAATTGCCGGCCCTGAAAGCCGCTTACCATTGGTGAAGGTCCGACCGGACACCTGTTCGGACGTCAGACCGGCGCAGCGGTCCATACCTACAAAATAATTATGCAGCCAACGTAAATCGGGCGCAGATGCCACAGTGCCGGGGTGACACAAGCCAATCACAGCATCAACGCCCTCAAGCAACTTAACATCAGGGACGAAAGCACCAGAATCGTCGATCACCAGCTCAACATTCCCGGCAACCTCACGCAATTGATTGAGATAGGTCGGGGTAATTTGTAACAGCATAGGCGGGGCAGTCACCAGAACTTTCATGGGTGCCCAGCCTGCTGGGCGAGCTATGGGTTCAGCTGCCGCTCTCAGACCCAATTCCTCAATAATAAGCGCGGCTTCACCACCGGCCTCTGGCTCAGCCTGGGCATTAAGTCCAACCAGTATAAATGCCAGAAGAAAAATCCTGTTAACCATAGTCACTGCATCCCACTCGTAAATCATTATCGTTAAGTTCAGGGGTCGCTCCCTATCTCAGTGCCTACCATACAACGCATGGCAGATTTGGGCGACGAGAAATGCGTGTCCAGCTTTTGTCTGGTTGCCTGGTTGCGCTATTCACGACCGATACTAAACTTGTATCGCAGCATCTAAAACCCAACGGGAGCAAGACCAATGGCAGGAAAGTACGAGTTAAAAAAGACCCCAAGTGGCAAGTTCATGTTCAATCTAAAGGCAGGAAACAGCCAGATTGTGCTGACGAGCGAACTGTATGAAAGCAAGACCGCTGCAGAAAACGGTATTGCCTCTGTGCAGAAAAATTCTCCAGACGACGCCCGATACGAGCGCAAGGAATCCAAGAACGGTGATCCCTTCTTTGTGCTCAAGGCGAGCAATGGCCAGGCGATCGGAAAAAGTGAGATGTACTCTTCCGCCTCAGCGATGGAGAACGGCATTGAATCGGTAAAAAAGAACGGACCAACGACTGAAGTCGCCGATAACTGTTGAAAGTGACAGTCGACCTTTGACCCGCTAGCCACGTCAGTGCGTCATTGCCCCGTTGTTGTTCAGCTTTGGGCATTAAAACGCAGACCCATTAGCGGACACTCAGCGTATTCATTGATGCACGTCCCTATCGTGCAATCACTCTTGCCCTTCGTCTTGTGAGGGCTTTTTTTTGCCCTGCAGAACACTGTATTGGTCAGGCCGCGAGATTGGCGCTCCCGGTCATCAGCCTGGCGCCTTCGGCCATACAGAATGTCAGCGTTTCCCCTTAACCTGTTCCCATCAGCTAGAGGAGAGGGAACATGGAACACGACATTGAATATGTATCAGATGCAGACTACCGCAACGTCATGCTGGACTTCAGTCCCTTACCGACTGCGGCAGCATTCATGGAAGCGGTATTCATAGCGCCAGAGCCACAGCCGAGCATGACTGACCTGATTCGAGACATACTGGACTGAGTGCCGGAGACACCAACCAATAAAAAACCCCCGCCGATGGCGAGGGTTGATTATTTGGTAGGACTACCCAGATGAATCAGATCAGCCTTGGGGCTGTTCTGACCCGGCGGGCTTCGCCGCTGCGCGCCTCGTTGTAAATTGCTGGCGCAATTTAGCGAACGGTCAGCTCTCATCGCGGATACTACTGCCAAATAAAAAACCCCCGCCGATGGCGAGGGTTGATTATTTGGTAGGACTACCCAGATTCGAACTGGGGACCTCTACCATGTCAAGGTAGCGCTCTAACCAACTGAGCTATAGTCCTATAGAGGGCCGGCATTATAAGGCCAGTCCAGTAATTGCTCAACACCCCAATTGATGGACCAGGAATCGGTACGGAAGTGGACTGGGAACCAGTAGAACGCAATATATCGGAGGCCACAGGCCGACGTTTCAAGGTTGAGGACGCCAGGCCTGTTGGCGGTGGATGTATCAACAACACTTTCCTGCTCAAGGGCGAAGAACAGCGTTTTTTCCTGAAGCAAAATTCCTACGGCCACAGGGCCATGTTTACTGCCGAATCCAGGGGCCTTCGCGCACTGATCAAATGCCATAGCTTGCTCGCACCTGCGCCTATCGCAGTGGGAGATGACAGCAGGTTCAGCTGGCTGGTTCTGGAATACCTTGAGCTGGACAGCCCTGCCCCACACACGAGCGCCCTGCTGGGCGAAGGTCTGGCCAATCTTCATCGAAACTCGGCCGGGGAATTTGGCTGGCATCAAAGCAACTTCATCGGCACTACTAAGCAGGTCAACAACTGGACACCGCAATGGGTGGATTTCTATACCCAGCAGCGTCTCGGGTTCCAGCTTGAGCTGTCGAAAAACAATGGCGCCAGGGCCGACCTCATCGATGCGGGGCACCGCCTGATGGAGCAAACACACAAGCTATTCACCAGCTACCAACCCTTGCCATCCCTGCTCCACGGCGACCTGTGGGCCGGCAACTGGGGCGCCTGTCAGGGCGGGGATCCGGTTATTTTTGATCCCGCTATCTACTATGGAGACCGTGAGGCTGATCTGGCTATGACCGAGCTATTCGGCGGATTTGATGATCGTTTTTACCAGTCCTACCGTGGCACATGGGACATTGATCCCGGGTACACAACGCGTAAAGTGCTCTACAACCTGTATCACGTCCTTAATCACTTCAACCTGTTTGGTGGCGGTTATGCCGCACAGGCCATGGATATGATAGAGCGATTGAACGTAGAAGCCTCCTGAGACACAAAGAAACTGACTTCCCCCGCTGAGGAATGACGTGACCGAGGTAAGGAACCCGGAACATGAACATTGAATTAACGACAGAACAAAAGGCCCTGCAGCAGCAAGTGCGGGAATACATGAAGACCGTCATGACTCCCCAGCTTATCGAGGAAATGAAAATTGATGATCTTAAGGAGGGCGGTGGCCCGGAGTTTCGCAAGCAGTACGCCAGGATGGGTGCTGACGGCTGGATCGGCCTGAGCTGGTCAAAAGCGCTGGGCGGCAAGGAGCTGTCGCACATTGAGCAGTACATCTTCACCGACGAGGTGATTCGTTCTGGTTTCGCCTATCCATTTTTGACCACCGAAGCGGTCGCACCGGTCATCGCCGCCAATGCCACCGAGGAAGTCCAGCAAGAGGTAGTCGGTGGCGTTAAACGTGGCGAAGTCACTATTGCAATCGGCTACTCAGAACCGAACGCAGGCACTGACCTGGCGAGCCTTAGAACCAAAGCGGAGCCTGATGGTGACGACTGGATCATCAACGGCCAGAAGATGTGGACCAGCAACGCCCACTATGCAGACTATGTGTGGCTGGCGGCTCGCACCGACCCTGATGCAGACAAAAAACACAAAGGACTCACCATGTTTTTGGTGCCAACCAGCAGCGAGGGCTTCTCATGCACGCCTGTGACTACGTTGGGAGTCCGCACCAACGCAACGTACTACGAAAACGTTCGCATTCCCGACAAATATCGCGTGGGTGATGTCAACGGCGGTTGGAAGCTGATAACCAGCCAACTGAATGTAGAGCGTTTATCCCTGTTTACCCACGGCCAGGTAGATTCTCTCTACCAAGGTGCCGCCCAATGGGCAGCGCAAACCGACGCCTCCTCAGGGAGTAAAGTAATTGAGCAGCCCTGGGTGCAACAAAACCTCGCCAAGGTTAAAACCGGGCTGGAAGCACTCAAAATCATGTGCTGGAAGCAAGCCTGGTCCATGGACCAGGGGCCATTGGATATGGCTGATGCCTCCACGGCCAAAGTGTATGGAAGCGAGTTCTTTGTCGAGCTCTATCGCCTGCTACTGGAAGTCATGGGCACGGCAGGAAGCATCGGTGCCGACTCTCCCGGAGCGGTGTTAAAGGGAAAAATCGAGTTTCGCTGGCGCGTGGGCTCAATTCTCACCTTCGGCGGCGGCACTAACGAAGTGCAGCGCGACATTATTGCCATGGCGGGGCTCTGGATGCCCCGCACACGCTAAGAGGACAGGACATTGGATTTCACACTATCAGAAGAACTGACCAGCGTTCAGCAACTCGCGCAACAGATTCTTACGGACTTCACCGCAGTCGACCAACTCAAGGCAGCAGAGCAGCAGGAACAGCGTTTCAATGCCGAACTCTGGCAGGCACTGGCAGAGGCTGGTCTGCTGGGGCTTGATGTTGAGGAGAACCAGGGTGGCATTGATCTTGGATTCTATGCCCTCAGCTCATTGTGTGAAGAGGTCGGCCGCACAGTAGCACCTGTACCCGTGGTCCCCGTGCTGGTGAGCGCCGCCGGCACTTTGCGGCGCTTCGCTACAGACAAGCAAAAGGAACAACTACTCAGCGGAATCGTCAGCGGGACCCATCTCGTCACCGCCGCCCTGGAAGAATACGGCAATGACAACCCCGCCGCCCCCAATGCCCGGGCAAAGATGATGGAAGGCGGCTGCTCCATCAGCGGCACCAAGATTTGTGTCAGTCACGCGGCTTCCGCAAAACGGATACTGTTATCGGCGCAGGCGGAAGAAGAGCTATTAGTTGTGCTTGTCGATCCGCAGGCAGCCGGAATCACGCTTAGCGCGCAGACGGTGACCAGCGGGGAGACGGTTTATGAGTTGGCAATGGATGGCGTGCAGATTCCAGATGAGGATATTGTCGCCAGAGGCGGCAAAGCCCTGGAGGCGATGCAATGGGCCCAACAAGCCACTCGCACCGCACTGTGCGCCATGACCGTCGGCATCAGTGACAAAATGATGCGAATCACAGGGTCATACACCACGGAGCGTGAACAGTTTGGCCGACCGATTGCTACCTTCCAGGCGGTCAGTCATCGGGTAGCGGACTGCTATATCGATGTAGAATGCCTGCGCCTTGTCACGCAACAGGCGGCGTCACTGATTGACCAGGGACGACCTGCAGCAGAGGCGGTGCTCATCGCTAAGATCTGGTGTGGCGACACGGCACACCGGGTCAGCCAGGCTTCCCAGCACTGCCATGGTGGCACTGGTGTGGACCGCGATTACCCCTTATTTCGCTATTGCCTGCAGGCAAGACAAATTGAGCTTAGCCTGGGCAATAGCGCCCAACTGACCGGGGAACTGGGAGCGAGGATCGCCGAGGAATTTCTGGCTTCCGGGTGATTGCCCGTTAGCGCAGCATTTTGGTCGGGAAGTAGCTGAGACAATCTCAACACAGACGCTCAAATTTTGACGTTAAAACCTGCGCTTGAAGAGTTGCTAACTCACCGTTTAGCAACGTCCTGACAAAAAATGTGTTGATAGGTTTTTAAACGAAACGTTGGCTCCTGCACAGATATCAGTTTAACTAATTGCTGAATACCCAACGGTTGGCCAGTATGAAGTTCCAAACTAATACTGCAGCATAAGCAATCGCCTGTGCTAATAAATAATTCCACCCCAGTACCTGCACACTGAGAAACATGATGATGGCGTTTATAATGAAGCCGCAGAGAATCATTATCAGATATCGAAATAAAGCATGCCCATGTGGAGGTGGCTGGAAATCCACCCCGCCTGCGAATGTCCAACCATAGTGCATCAGGTAATTAAAAATCACTGCCACTAAGAACCCAAAACTGCTAGCTACTGTACTGCTCAACCCGAATTGGCTAACGCCAACAAAAAGGAAGCAGTAATGAATCAGCGCAGTAAGCCCACCAACCATGAAAAAGCGCAGCCAAACGCTCCCCGCTCTCCGTTTACTCACGGACATGACAAGTACTAAATCGAGTCAAAAGGAGCACGCAATTTCCAAATGGCTGCAGCGACAAGCAATGCCCAACCCGACTGGCAGTATTTTATAACTGGTCTAGCGCCCATATTCGCTAACAATCCTCAATGCCTTAAAGCTCAGTATCCGGCTCTACTGCAGATAAATAAAGGATGAAGCTTCAAATTCACGAATTCGCGGAGTGCTATCTGCTCGCGGATTCATCGAGCACGTTTGCAACCATGGCCGGCGGGAAAACTGCGCTACAATAGCGTCGCTTTTGCTTATCACAGGAATGCCTCATTGGCCGTCAATAATCCCCTCCAAGTGGTTATCGTGGGTGCGCGCTCTGTGCGTCAGGGTACCGGGCCGTTTATTGCTGCGGGCCTGCATGCCGAGGGCGCCAAGGTCGTTGGCATTGTCGGTACAAGCGAAGCCAGCCTCGACCAGGCCTTAGCGGGCCTTAGCAGCGATTGGGGTATTAAGACCACAGGCTACGTCGATTTGAAAGCAGCATTGAAAGAGCTGCAGCCTGATGCGGTCGCTATCTGCTCCCCCTGGCGCTTTCACGCCGAGCAGTTACAGCAGGTGGCAGAGGCAGGCTGCCACTGCCTGGTCGAAAAACCACTGGCGTGGCCAGCCACCGAGGTAGAGATAGATGCCCTCATCGCCCAATTCGAATCTCGCAGCCTGCTTCTGCACCTTGTAGGACAGTGGCCCACTACCCTTTCCGCTTTCGCCGAACTGCACCCCGACGCCCCAACCGGAATAGATAGCTTCAGCATGCGGCTTAGCCCTGTTTCCATCGGCGAAGACATGATCACCGATGCCGCACCCCACTTTATCAGCATGCTGCAAGCAATAGCCGGCCCAGGAGAATGCCTCTCCTGCGATATTACTCTGGAGCCGGGAGCGAACAAGCTCGCATTGAATTGCCAGTATCAGCATAAAACCGGTTCGCTATCGGCCCAGCTACTGCTGGAAACCTGCAGCGAGCGGCCTCGCCCAGCCTGGTACGAAATCAATGGCCTGCGCGCCAACCGGAGCGTGACTTTACCGGAATACACCCAGGAACTGGTCTGCCAAGGCAAGCGAGTGCCCATAGCGGACCCCATGCACCAGGTCACGACCAGCTTCCTGTCTGAACTCACGGCAGGCGCAGCAACGAAAGGTGATCTACTGCGCAGTGCCCACCGCAACTTGCTGCAACTGGCATCCGCATGGCGCTAGCACTGGCGCTTCAGTCCCCGTAGAATTGCGGCCTGATTACCCTAGATTTGACTGACTGCCCCGAGGTGTTCCTTGAACGACAATATCCCCCTGACTGACGTCGACGCTCCTGTGCAAGAACCGGAAGACCAATTGGAGCTGGCCAGCATTCATGACTTCGCCACCAAATTGGTACAGCCCGGCGCCAAAGAGGCCCTGGAGCACTATGTGCGATGGCAGGTTGCCATGCGCAGTGCCACTGATACTGACGCCACAGACCTCGACCCCAGCATGGTGCCCGACTTCGCACCTATCTCCATCAACCTCGATCTGACCACGGCCTGCAACTATGCCTGCGATCACTGTGTCGACCTGGACATCCTCAATACTGGCATTCGGTTTGATCACGACAAGTTGTTGGAATCTCTGAAGCTGATGGCCGAGCGCGGCATGAAATCCGTAATCGTCATTGGCGGTGGCGAACCCACCCTCTATCCCAAGTTCGAGGAAACGATTCGCTTCATGAAGGATCTGGACCTGCAGATCGCCATCGTATCCAATGGCACCGGCAACGAGAAAATCGCCAAGGTTGCTGACTGCATGGATAAATCAGACTGGGTTCGCCTGTCGCTGGATTCAGGCACCGATGCCACCTTCCAGCCGATGCATAAACCTCGTAAAGACTTCGACCTGGAAGGCATTTGCGCCAAGGTTCCCCTGATCAAGGACGCTAACCCGGACGTCACTGTAGGCTTTTCCTACATCGTCACCTGGCGGGGTGCCGAAATCAACGACTCTGCCATCGTCGAAAACCTGCACGAGATTGCCCTGGCGACTAAGCTGGCCAAAGACAATCGATTTGATTACATCAGCTTCAAGCCATTCCTCACCCGCGACGAAGTCAATAACGCAGAAGTCATCGACATCAAGGCCAAGGCTGGACTGGATGACATCATCAATCGCATTCAGGCAGAGGTGAACGAGGCCGTCACTCTGGCCGACGATACCTTCCGGGTTCACCAGTCCACTGGACTCAAGGCCATGCTAAAACGCCAGACTCAGTCACTGGCCAAACAACCGCAACAGTGTCACATGCAGTTCTTCCGCCAGGTATTGTCACCGCTTGGGCTTTATAACTGCCCCGTTTACCGCAACCAGGATCACGGCCGTCTTGGCGACAAAAACGCCAACGCTGGAGTTGAATCCTACGACGCAACCCGCGGCGTCACAGCCGACCTGGTGAAAAGCTTTAACGCAACGGTCGCCTGCGAAAAGGTCACCTGCCTTTACAACGACGTGAACTGGTGGATAGAGAAGTTAATCGCCAACCCGGAAGAACTGGAGAAACTGAGTTGGGATGACGCTGCCGAGCCGGACTACTTTCTCTGATAAAGGTCGAGGTCCGCAGCAGTAAACGCTGATCTTAGGTCGCTCCCTGTGTGTGGCCACCGCTTGACTCTTGGACTAAACGCGCACCGCTAGCTGTTCGTCACAGGCTTCAGCGACCCTATCCACAGTCACCCGAGTCATGCATACCTGCTCTTCCAACGGGCACACTTTCTTATGACATGGGCCGCAGGGGACTTCTACTTTCACAATAGTCTCGTGGCCGTGGGATGTGTCCGTCCATTGTTGTTCAGTGGGCCCAAACACGGTGACCCTGGGGGTATCAAAAGCCCTGCCAAAGTGCCGCGGTCCGGTATCGTTCCCCAGCAGCAATTCAGCGCCGTCAATCAGCGACTTGAGCTCACCCAGTGTCAGGCAGGGCTGGGTGAGCAAAATACCGGGCTGCTCCATTTTATTGAGAATGGCCTCGGCCAACGGTTCCTCACCGGGTCCGGGACTGATCACAATTGCCGCTTTATATTTGCTCACCAGGCGGTCCGCCACAGCCGCAAAGCGTTCTGGATCCCAGCATTTCGAGGCGCCAAAATTGGCACCGGGGCACAACACGACCAGAGGCTGCTCGGGGGTAACTCCCTCTTCCTTGAGCCTCAAAGCTACCGCCGCATCAGCTTGCTCAGTGACAAAAAGCGTCAAGTCATCGCCCGGATGCTCCATACCCAGGGCGTCTGCCAGCACCGCAAAATAATCACACAGTGGCATCGGCTGATACCCCCCGGACACCCGATTAGGCACCTGAATTTTGTCGCTCAGCAAAAGTCCCCTGCCATCGCGATTGAAGCCCACTCGCCGCTTTGCGCCCACTCGAAAACACAGCCAGGCGCTGCGCAGTGAATTTGGCAACATAACCGCCAGGTCGAATTTCCTCGTTCGCAATCGGCGCAACAGCTCTCGGTGTTGCTGCTTCGCTTCCGCTGTTTTTTTCCGCGGCGCCCAAAATTCACAGTGCTGTACCCAGGGGCTCCCTTCAAGCAATGGGTAAAGGTGGCGATTCATTAACAGAGTAATTTCAGCGTCCGGGAATCGTTTAAACACACTGCGAATAAACGGGGTGGCCATCACCACGTCACCTACCCAAGTGGGCAAAACCAGAAGTACGCGACCGGGCTCTTCATTGAAATGAAGGGTTTGCATAAGAGCGGAGCTTTCCAGAGAGACAGTCATCAGGAGTATATATTCCGGCGTCATTCCCCGCTACACTGCGCAGGCTTGAGCAACAGGAATCACTCCCGCGAGCTAATGGACAGCTTCCAAAAGATATACGCCAATCCCCACGACCTGGTCCCCCTACTTGAGGCACACCGGGAGCGCGGCGACACTATCGTATTCGGTAACGGCTGCTTCGATCTTCTGCACGTTGGCCACGTGCGCTACATGGAGGCGGCCAAAACGCTGGGTGAGGTGCTGATCATAGCAGTCAACACCGAAGCGTCCATCGCTACCAATGACAACCGGGAGCCATCTATCAATCCCTGCGAGGAGCGAATGGAAGTGATTGCTGCCCTGGAAGCAGTAGATTATGTCGTGCCGTTGAACGCTTCGGTTCCTATTCCCCTGATCGAGCTATATCGACCTCACATTCAGGCAAAAGGCACTGACTACACACTGGATAAAATGCCGGAACGCTTCGCGGTGGAAGCCGGCGGAGGACGCATCGAATTTGTTGGCGACGAGAAAACCCACAGCTCAACAGCCCTGCGTCGGGCCCTGCGCGAACGCGGCGAAATTTAATTTAATACCGTTTCAATGACATAAAGGATACTAATATGAGAAGTGTTATCCCCACGCTCGCCATCGCCGGACTGGCACTTATCGGCACTTTGAACCCGGCACTGGCCAACCCCAATCCTGCACTGATACAGGCAGTAGAATCACGCAGCGAGCAACATCGTTCCCGTGACGCGGCACGTCACCCCGTTGAAACACTGAGCTTTTTCAAGGTGGAACCCGGGATGACCGTGGCCGAGGGCCTGCCCGGAAAAGGGTGGTACAGCAATATACTCGCCAATTACCTTGGAGGAGATGCAACACTGTATGGCTTGAACTACGCGAACCGGGTCTGGTCTTTATTCCCCAACCGAAGCGATGAATGGCGGAAAGCGCGCAGTGACGCGACCGATGATTTCAGCAAAATTGTGGCCGACTTCACGGACAACGGCATCAACGCGCCCGGATACACGTTCAACACATTACCTTCCGAAGCATTCGGCACCGTAGACCGGGTGTTAATGATTCGCGCCCTGCACAACCTTAACCGCTTCGAAGCCAACGCCGGAACGCTAAGCCAGTCTCTGGCCAATATTCGCGGGATGCTAAAGGATGACGGTATGGTAGGTGTTGTACAGCACCGCCTACCTGAGTCCGCCAGCGATGAAGGCGCCGACGGCAGCCGTGGCTACCTCAAGCAATCCACCGTTGTGGCAGCCTTTGAAGCCGCCGGCTTTGAACTCATCGCCAAAAGTGAAATCAATGCCAATCCGAAGGACAAGCCCGCAGAAGGCGACATCGTCTGGCGCCTGCCCCCATCGCTGAGCGGCAGCAAGGATGACCCCGAGAAGCGAGCGGCAATGCAGGCAATCGGCGAGTCGGACCGCATGACGCTGTTGTTTGGCAAGGTCTCCAAATAGAGCCTGGGCGCACTGGAGTCCGGTTCCAGGGCTCCGCTACTCTTACTTTGCTTAATAACCAATGGTTATCAATAGAAATAATAAAATATCATAACGGAATTTCTTGCTCTGCCCCGCGCTCTGCCTATACTGAAATTGCAGGTGACAGATTGGGCTTCACGCATGGGGTGAACTTCGATCATGGAACGTTTCCTGTACCCGTTGGGGACGCGCGTGGACATTTGTCAGAGATGGCCACAGCCATAGGGACGTTATCCGGTGCGGGCCGGAAGAAATACAGCCTGGGCAGCATTAAACGCATTACCCCCAAGCGCCGCTGAGGCTTTTCCCCAGCGGCGCTTTTTTAATTTCAGAGCCCTGAAAACCCAACGTTTTCAACAACAATGCGCTATGCTTGCGGGACTACCTAAGGAATCCTCATGGCCAGCATTCAACAATTGCTGCAGGACATTGACGCGTCACCCAGTGGCCCGGAAATTACTGCAGTGTTCGACTTCGACGGCACAATCATTGCCGGGTACTCCGCCACCGTTTTTATCCGCGAGCAATTTCGTCGGGGTGACGTTTCACCTCGAGAGTTTCTGGAAATCATGGGGGCCATGACCAACTTTGGCATGGGTAATCTGGGCTTCTCTGGAATGATGGCGGTGAACGCTCAATTCATGCGCGGTATCGAAGAGGAAACTTATTATGAAGTGGGCGAACAGTTATACACCAAACAAATAGCGCGACGCATTTATCCGGAATCCCGGGCGTTAGTAGACGCCCACCTTGCAAAAGGGCACACGGTCGCCATCATCTCCTCCGCTACCCCATATCAGGTTGCTCCCGCCGCTGAAGACCTGGGTATCGAGCATGTCTTGTGCACTCACCTTGAGGTAGCAGACGGCAAGTTTACAGGCGCCGTTGTAAGGCCAACCTGCTTTGGACAGGGCAAGGTAGACGCAGCCGAAGCGCTGGCCGCCGAGGTCAACGGCGATCTGGACGAAAGCTTTTTCTACTCGGACAGCACCGACGACCAGTTATTGCTGGAGAGAGTCGGCAAACCTCGAGCCCTCAATCCCAGTGAAAAGCTGGAAAGACTGGCGCGCAAAAACCAATGGCCGGTGGCCAGCTTTGGTAGCCGAGGGCGCCCCAGCCTGGGACAGTTTGTACGATCGATCGCCGCAACCAGTAGCCTGGTGACCAGCTTCGTTGCAGGCCTGCCTATTTATGCCCTCACGGGCTCCAAACGAGACTCGGTGAATTTTTCGTTCTCACTGTTTGCTGATACCGCCAGCGCGCTAATTGGTTTGGAGCTGAAGGTAAAGGGCGAGGAAAACCTGTGGTCACACCGGCCCTGCGTGTTCGTTTTTAACCACCAGAGCAAAGCTGATGTGGTTATTATCGCCAGGCTGTTGCGACGCGACATTGCCGGGATTGGCAAAAAGGAAATCAAGCGCGAACAGCCACTTATTGGCAGGGTCATGGAATTCGGTGGCGTCGTGTTTATCGACCGAGCTAACTCAAAAAATGCCATTGACTCGATAGCTCCCCTGGTCGATACCATGCGCGATGAAGGCAAGTCGGTGGTATTGGCGCCAGAGGGCACCCGCACCGTATCCCCCACTTTGGCACCCTTCAAGAAGGGGGCATTCCACATCGCCATGCAGGCGGGTGTACCCATCGTGCCCATTGTTATTCGCAATGCCGGGGACGTTTCACCCAAAGGGGACTTTGTGTTCCGCTCCGCAACTGTTGATGTAGAAGTGCTGCCGCCAGTAGACACCAGTGACTGGTCTGCCAAGACCATCGACCAGCATGTGACCGAAGTCAGAAATATGTTCGCCCGCAGTCTCGGGCAACCCGAACAAGCGATAAATAAAGACGCTAAGAAGAAGCCCAGCCGAAAGAAGGCAGCAATCAAGAAAAAGGCGCCTGCCAGAAAGAAAGCAACTGCCAAATCGGCTAGCGCAGCTAAAGCAACTGCCAAAAAACCAGCGGTGAAGAGGAAGGCGAAAGCTAAAGCAAAGGCCCGCCCTAAAGCGAAACCAAAGTCCGCCAAATGATCCACAGCTAAGGAATCGGTTTGAATCTGGAAGACATATACAATAAGAAGAACCCGTGGCCGCATCGGGACTCGCAGCAGGTATTATTTATTCTGGATGTGCGTAACGACACAGAAGAGTCAATTTTACGCGGCTGGATCCAACACTTCGGCAACCAAAACAATAAATCCTTTGAGGCTCCCCAGGTCTGCATCGACTTAAAGGACGAGCGCACGGGCTTTGACAGTGGCCAGTTAGTCATGTCACTGGCGCTGCCTGCCGACACGGTAATTGCACCCCTACGAGTGGTATGGACCCCGGCAGATGACAGCAAAATCAGCCTGGGTCGGCTGCGCCATCTTATACTCGGCGATCCGCGCAGGCCATCAAACCGACGTGGCACAAAGATCCTGGAAGAGCATCCCGATAGAGTCCATGTCATTGCCGGGCAGCCCGACACTATGGCCAACCTGCGCCAGCGATTTGAGGCCACCAACGCAGTCGACGACAACTCCGCACAGGAAGACTTCGCTAACTTCGTTGCCCGCCAGGCCGCAGTCGTATTGGACATCAGCGAACGTCAGGTAAAAGGTGGTCGCTACAAGGTCCCGCGCCACGTTGCTGCATCCATTATGGCAAACAATGACTACAACGAAGAAGTGCAAAAGCTGGCCGACGCACAGGGAACGACAAAAGAAGCGCTAATGAAAGAGGCGGCCGCCTACATGAAGGAGATGGTTTCCACACCCTCTTCTTTCTGGCTGGATGTCTATGCGCGTTTCAACACTTTTTGCCTGGGTCTTGGCTACGAGGAAGACATTGTTTACGACCAGGCAGCCGTAGAAAAAATGCGCCAGGTCGTTCGCAATAACCCCGCCATACTACTGTGGACGCACAAAACGTACCTGGACGGCATGGTCGTACCAAAAGTGATGTACGACAACGATTTCCCCATGCCACACATGTTCGGAGGTGCGAACCTGAATTTTCCGGGCCTGGGCCACTTGCTACATCGTGCCGGGGCTATTTTTATAAAACGTAGTTTCCAGGACAACGAGTTATACAAACTTACCCTGCGTTATTACATCGGCTACCTGATGGAAAAGCGATTCCCCATGAACTGGGCCTTCGAAGGCACGCGATCCAGAATGGGCAAGTTAATGCCGCCCCGCTACGGTTTACTGAAGTATGTACTGGAGGCCTGTCATACAACAGACGCTGAAAACATCCACATCATTCCAATCTCCATCAGCTACGACATTATTCGCGACGTAGAGGAATACGCCACCGAGCAAACCGGACGGGGCAAGGGTGCAGAGTCACTCAAGTGGTTTATAGGCTACGTTCGCAGCCTGGCGCGCCCCATGGGCAAGGTGTACATGGACATTGGCGAGCCTGTGGTACTGCCTAAAGCGCCTGAGCCCGGTGATAAACTGGCACTTTCAAAAATTGCCTTTGAGGTCGCCGTCGAGGCCAATGAAGTAACGCCGATCACCTTCCCATCTCTTGTCACCATGAGTTTACTGGGTGCAGCGCCCAAGGCCTTAACCGAAGATGAGGTAATTGAAGACCTGCGTTCCCTGCTGGCCTGGTCAGAGAGCCGGAATCTGCGAATCTCTGATGACTTCAACCGCGCTTTTGCGGATCAGATGGAAGGGCTTCTGGGGATCATGATCGATGAGAACATCGTTACCCGTTACGACGAAGGGCCCGAAGTTGTGTATGGCATTGGTCTCGATCAACACCCGGTGGCCAGCTATTACCGTAATACTGTTATCCACTTCTTCGTCAACAAGGCAATTATTGAGCTGGCGTTAATCAAGGCCAGCGAACAATCTGAAGACTGTGCGCTGGAAGTTTTTTGGAAAGAGGTCGACGATATCCGCGACCTCTTTAAATTCGAGTTTTTCTACGCGCCCACAGAAGAGTTTCACCAACAAATCCGACAGGAAATGTCTCACTACAGCGCCGATTGGGAAGAGCTACTGGGACAGGGTGCGGCTGGCTTTAGCGCCATGCTGCAAAACATGTCGCCACTGGTCGCTCACGTGACCCTGCTTACTTATACCGAGGCCTATTCGGTCGTAGCTTCAATGTTGGCAAGAAAAGAGGCCCATGAATCACTGGAGCAAGCGGACTGCATCAGCGAAGCACTCACCTATGGACGTCAGGCCTATTTACAGCGACGGATTTCGAGCGAATCTTCTATTGGTAAACTGCTCTTTAAGAACGGCTACAAAATGTTACAAAGCAGAAACCTGACAGAAGGCGGTGAAGAAACCCTCAAGGAAGAGCGATTGGAACTGGCACGGGAACTGCGAGAACTACTGCGCCGAATCGACTTAATAAGGGCGGTGGGGGTAGCCAACCGCAGTTCCACACCATAGGAAATACTATGAAAGCACTGAATATCGCGGTATTGGGCGGCGGCTCCTGGGGCACAACGGTGGCCTCACTGGTGGCGCGCAATACCGACGTCACCCTATGGGCGCGTAACCCGGATACGGTTAACGAAATCAACGCTACCCAGAGCAACGAAAAGTACCTACCCGGCGCCAAACTTCCAGATCGCCTGCGTGCTACCCATGATATAGGTGAAGCGGTTCGCGATGCAGACGTAGTGGTGATGGGCATCCCCTCGCAGAATTTTCGAGCTGTGCTGGAAGATGTCAATCAGCACATTCGTGCGTGGGTGCCGGTAATCAGCCTGACCAAAGGTCTGGAACTGAAAACCCGCATGCGAATGACCGAAATTATTCAGGAAGTCCTGCCCGGACATCCGGTCGGCGTGCTGACTGGGCCCAACCTGGCGAGGGAAATCATGGCTGGCCAGGCCGCGGCCGGTGTCATCGCCATGGAGGATGAAATCATTGTCCAGGAGCTGCAAAACGTCTTCAAAAGTGGC
Organism: Halioglobus sp.; assembly: GCA_039979015.1. Taxonomy (GTDB): domain Bacteria; phylum Pseudomonadota; class Gammaproteobacteria; order Pseudomonadales; family Halieaceae; genus Halioglobus. The sequence continues at coordinate 289,606 of JBDWAD010000020.1, read as the reverse complement.
TTGTTTCGGGTTTATACCAACACCGATGTGGTGGGCTGTGAGCTGGGAGGCGTACTAAAGAATATCATTGCTATTGCCGTGGGCATGGGCGATGGCCAGGGAGCGGGAGACAATACCCGAGCAGCGCTTATTACACGCGGCCTGGCAGAGGTTACCCGTCTTGGCGTGGCAATGGGCGGACGCCCTGAGACATTTGCAGGTCTTGCGGGGATGGGCGACATGATCGCCACTTGTACCAGCCCACAGAGCCGCAACCGCCATGTAGGCATCGAATTGGGCAAGGGCCGCAACATGGAAGAGATCATCGAAGAAATGACCATGGTGGCTGAGGGTGCCAAAAGCGCGCCCGCGGTCATGGCACTGGCTCATGAATACGATGTCGAAATGCCTATCGCAAGTGACGTATCACGCGTTCTGGCTGGTGACGCGACCGCCAGCAGGGCATTCCGCGGACTTTTGCGCGTCATGGCCGGCGCAGAATCGGAGCCAGGCTGAATCTGGCGATTCTTGCCCCGCTGAGGCAGAATAGGACGTAGTGTTATTCTCGACGGGATGGGAATGACTATAAAAAGCGGGACTACAGACCATGGGCATAGCAAAGACAATCTTTGTCGCGGCGACTTTTCTCGCAGCGACCACCAGTGCTTTTGCAGGCACTTCCAAATTCACTGATCTACCTGGAAACCCGGAACTCAAATCTGCGTCTGCGATCGTGCTGGATGATTCCGGCAACCTGATTTACGGCAAGGATGTGGATACCGTGCGTCCAATCGCCTCCATCACCAAGTTAATGACTGCAATGGTGATACTGGATTCAGGCATCCCCCTGGACGAGAAGGTCACCATCACCAAGGAAGACCGGGACCTTATCCGCCTCACCGGATCACGCCTGGAATATGGCGCAACCCTGTCTCGTAAGGAAATGATCCTGCTCGCACTGATGTCTTCGGAAAACCGTGCGGCTACCGCACTGGGTCGAACGTATCCTGGCGGCATGGAGAATTTCCTGGCCCACATGAATCGCAAGGCGCAAGCCCTGGGCATGACAAACTCCCACTTTGCAGACCCGGCCGGCCTGAAAACCGAAAACGTCTCCACAGCGGCCGATCTCGCAAGAATGGTGACGGCAGCCGAGGAGTATGGACTGATTACCGAGGCTACAACCACCACAAGAAAGGATGTCTACCCCTACAAGGGTCGCGGCAACCTGACCTACGGCAACACTAACCGCTTGTTAAAGAATGCCAGCTGGGATATCGAACTGAGCAAAACTGGTTATATTAACGAGGCAGGTCGCTGCCTGGTGATGCAAGCAAATATTGAAGGAGAAGATGTATCCATTGTGCTGCTCAACTCCTTTGGCAAACTGACCCCGTTCGGCGACTCCAATCGCCTGCGAAAGTGGATGCTGGCAAACAGCTGATTACACACATTGAGCCGGACTGACATGCCCTATTCTCGACTAACTCTCACTTTAATCGCATTGGCAATTGCCGGGCACGTACAGGCGGAGACAGCCAGCCAGGAGAAGTTTCCTCCTCTGGTGCAAGCCTTTTTCGGTAGTCTGATGCTCGACGATCAAAGCGGCGACTGGGAAGACATCGATGGTGAAGACATCGATGTGAGCTTCCCCTCCGCTCTGCCCAGCGGCGGTGTCGAAGCTGAATACACGTATTACGTTACCGACTTGTTCAAGTGGGGGCTTAATTCCGGTGGCAGTATAGGTTGGAAGAACAGTGACACCCGGATTTCCGGGACCATTGGCGGTGATGGCGCCAATATCCGCTTCGAGTTGGACAACTCACTGTTCCTGGGCGAACTTCATCTTGGGGGATTCGTACGCGGCTACATAGGTCCCAACGTATCGCTCTATGCCGCCGCAGGCCCAATGATCATGTACGGCCAACACCGCGTAGAGAACGAGGAAGTGGTAAGCCCTGCGGGCGATGACGAAATTATCATTGACGACGACAAGGCATCCAGCTTTGCATTTGGGGTTTATGGTCGCACGGGCATCGACTACCAATACAACGAAGGGCAGCACGTTGGTTTCAGCGTGCGCTATATGGCGGCAGAAATGGATTTCGACGATACCGTCGGCGACCTGGATATCCGTGGTCCACAGTTCGTAATCACCTACAGCCAAATGCTGTAACACGCAACGCCTTGCTTCCAGGATGAAGAGAAACCCCTCAGCACGAACAGTGAAAAGCTTCCTCAAGCTTGCAGGGTTCTTGCTGACAGCTGCGCTGGTTGTTACGGCCTGCGGCTATCCTGGCGCCACCCTGCGCATGATGATCACCGATTACCGGCAATTCGAGCCGGAGGCCCTGCAATTAGTCATCGAAGAGCGCTCGTCCATTCGCTTTGAGTTGGCAGATGTTCCACTGGAGCGAAGACCGCTGGAAGCCCTGACCGCGGACGAAGCAGACCTGGCACTGGTGGAAAATAATGTGGCCTTCGCCCGGGGCATACGCGCTATATTGCCCGTGTTCGAAAGTGTGCTCCACCTGGCGGGGCGCGATGCCTATTTCGCCGATGACCCCAATAGAACCCTAAACGGCGCCAATTTTTACATTGCTAACCGCTCGGCGGCCGGTGAAACCTTTGTGAAACTGGTTATGCACAGAGAGGGCTACACCCCCGACCAGTATAGAATCAGCTCGACCTATGAAAACGGGGTTACCGACTTCATTATCTATTTCGGTCCCATCAACCCCAGCAACACCAGCTGGTTACACGCCGGTTTTTCGCTGATGTCTCTGGACGATCAACTCAATCCCAAGCGTAAGTTCTATGAAGAAGGCATTGGCTACAGTGCGCCCGGAATGAAACCCATGATGATTCCGGCACTTACCTACGATTCGCCAGGCAACGAAGAAGCCCTGCTCACCGTTGCCGTAGACACCTTACTGGTTACACGTAAAGAAGTATCCGAATCTGCAATTTACGAATTAACCAAAACATTTTTAGAGCAGAAGCCCCGGTTCACCGCGATTGCGCCACATCTGTTTTCGGGGATCAACGAATCCTTTGATCCACTTGACCTCAATTTCCCTTTGCACCCGGGGGCGCGCAGCTACCTGGAACGTGATGACCCCAGCTTCATCGAGCGGTACGCCGAAACCATCAACATGCTGGTCTATATTATGTTTCTGCTGATCTCAGCTTTCCTGGCCTTTGCTCGCTGGCGAGAACACAAGAAAAAGGATCGCGTGGACGTCTTTTACAAACGTGTCTTTGAGGTCAGGGACGGAACCAGTCACCTGGATAAAAAAGAAAGATTGAATGCACTCAACGACATTGAACGAGAGGCCTTTGAATCACTGATCAAAGAGAAGCTCTCGGCGAATGAGAGCTTCAGGATATTTACCGATTTGCTTGCACGTACAAAAGAAGAAATTCGAAACGAACGTAACCACATAGACCTTTAAGATGCGATGACAATAATGGAGGCCAGGTATGGCACCTGGCCTCCAACAGGCTAGAAGTAGAAATTCAAACCCAGGATTGGACCCTGCTGGTCACCATCAAAGGAATAGCCGCCAATACCCTTGCTGCCGTTATCAAAGTCGGTCTCTAAATAGCGATAACCGACGAAGAAAGAACCCCAGTCGCGATAGCGGTAATCCAGAAAACCCAGCGCGTGCAATGAAGAGTTATCACTATCGCCGTAGCCATAGTCGCCGCGGAAGCGCCAGCGCCAGCGGTCAGTCACATTAAATGTATAACGCAAACCAGCGACGCCTTGCCACCAGTCGTCTCCCCCGGTGATACGTGAAGGGAGAGGAACAAGCCCTGGGCCACTGTTACGGGTGATTTTTACATCAACATCCTGATCCGCATACCTCACCGCACCTAGCAACTCCCAGGTGGAGGAGCCTGAATCCGAGAACGCCCAGAGAGCGCCGGCTTCCCACATGGTATCCGTGAACTCAACATCCCCTTGAATCGATATCGGCCCCTGCTCAAGTACCGTGGTCGGATCCAATTTGGCGTAATTGTATTCGCCAAACAGTGTCAGGTTGCCTTTTTTAGCCTCAAAATGAATGGCGAAGGCTGAGTCCAGGTTATCCAGGATGTCATCCTTGAAATCCAGATCAAGCGGCGCTTCTATTCCGCCGATGGCGGCAGCACCCTCAATATTTTTCGCCCATAGGTACATAGGGGCTACTGCGAACTCCCACCCCTCTTCTTCGGCGATCGCCGTTGAAACGCAAAACGCTGACAATATCAGCGATGCGAGCGCGGTATTACGAACTACTGGGTAGTTACTCATTGAAATACTCCTTATTTCCGAGACTTCTGTTTAGCATTTGATGACAGGGCCCAAGTATAGCGCGATTTATCGAGTGGACGACTAGACTAAGTGTTCTATAATAATCCAGTTGTATCATGATTTAAATAACAAGGAGTTTTATGATGGGAACACCAATCCCCTCTTACGTCGCAAAAGGTCTTGCGCTGCTCAGTGCAGGTCTGGTCAGCATGGGAGCTCTAGCTGCCAAGCCTATTGTTCACGATGCCGAATACTACATTCTCGAAAAACAGAATGCCGAGGTCTGGGCGGAGCAAGATAAAGTCCTGGACGCCAAACTGGCCGACTCCCGCAAAAGCAACGGCAACAAGCCACCCAACATCGTCTACATCCTTATCGACGATATCGGCTTTGGCGACCTGGGCAGCAAAACCCTGAATATGATTCGTGGCTACGAGACGCCTGCCATCAACCAGGTGGCCAAGGAAGGGATGCGTATGGCTCGTATGTATACAGAGCCCTCCTGCACCCCGACCCGGGTAGCCTTCATGACTGGCCGACAGCCTCACCGCAACGGTATGGGCAATACTGCTGTTGATATCTCAGGCTTTGGTCTGGCGGGCAAAGAGGTGACACTGGCAGAGATTCTTTCGGAGAATGGCTACAACACCGCCCACATTGGCAAATGGCACATGGGCGACATCAAAGAAGCCTGGCCCAACTTTCAGGGTTTTGATTACGCAGCCTTTCCCATTCACCAGCAAGGCCAACTGACCATTTATCACGATGATTCCGCCAACGAAGAAGTTTCGATCGGTATAGGCGACAATAACTATGACGATCGCTATACCATGGATCGCTGGTTGCGCACCGACGCCTCTGCCATGGCACTGGGCGTTGAAGGCGTTCGCAACAAGCCGGTTCGCGAAGTCGGCATAGAATCCGGCGAACGCTGGACCGAGAAAAAGTACATGGAGATGAACTATCGCTACCAGGATCAGGCGATGGAACATTTACGCAAAATGGCAAAACAGGACGAGCCCTTCTTCCTGAACTACTGGCCCCTTTATCCACTAACCGGGCCACGCACGGCCTATGACGAGTACACCACTCCCAATGGCGGTATCTACGTTGAGAAAATGAAGCTGGTGGACCAGTGGATTGGCGACATGATGGCGGAGATGGAAACACTGGGTATTGCCGACAACACCATTGTTATTATTATGGGAGACAACGGTCATTTCACCAAATACTCACCCCAGTCTGGCTACACGCCCATGGTGTTCCGAGGCGGCAAGGGCTATACCACGGAAGGTGGTGTGCGCGTTGACGCATTCGTGCGCTGGCCCGGCATGATCGAAGCAGACAGCGTGGTGGGTGATATTGTCCACGTCGCAGACCTGTTCACCACCCTGGCCCGTATTGGCGGCGCTACCGATGACATCCCCAGAGACCGGATCATTGATGGCATCGACCAGACTTCTCTGTGGCTAGAGGGCGATTCCCAGGGCCGTCGTGACTATGCCTTCCTTTACAACATCAACAAGCTGGAAGCAGTCGTCAAAGAACAGTACAAACTGGCGATACCCGGTGGCAACATCGAGAATGCCATTCTCGCTGACTTCTATGACTTGTTCCGCGACACTCGCGAGGAATGGCCGGTATCTACAGAAATTGGAGCCTGGGGCGGTGCCAAGTTTGTACGCATGATTCAGCGACATATGGTAAGGAAACAGAAATACCCCAGTGAAGGCCCTGCCACCGGTATGCCCTACGACGGTATTACCAATCAGCGCCCTGAGACCAAGGCCGCAGTTCAGGAATTCCTGTTCATGATGCAGACGCCAAAGATCTGATTTCCTAATTTGCACAAGAGTTTGAAGCCAAAAAAAGGCCGCTAACGCGGCCTTTTTTTATGAGCGGGCATTCCCAGGTTAGTAATGTTCAGGACGATGTAACATACTTCTCTAATCAACAGCTCTTAACGAACCCTGAATCGCCATACCAGGAGCATCGAAATGAAATTAAAAACCCTCGTTTTTCTTGCAGCAGTAGGCGCAACCAGCAATGCCCTTGCCGCTCCAAAACTGGTGTTACAAGTCACCGTGGATGGACTGAGAGCCGATTTACTGCAGCGCTATCAGGATAGTTTCGAAAAAAAAGGATTTCGCTACTTACTTAAAAACGGTGCGGTATTTTCTAACGCACGTTACCTGCACGCCAACACGGAAACTATCGTTGGCCATGCAACGCTCGCCACCGGCGCTACTCCTGCTGTTCACGGGATGGTAGGTAACGTCTGGTACCACGCCGAAAGCGGGGAGTTAGGCTATAACATTGAAGACCCAGAGGCCCCGCTACTTGCCACCAGAAAGGACGTCAATAAAGGAGCCCAGATAGACCCCGCACAGAAACGCGCGCGCAGCAAAGGTCGATCTCCACGAGGGATTCTCGCGCCCACATTGAGCGACACCATGCGCATCAGCATACCCGGCAATGTTCGCGTTTTTGGCGTATCTGGCAAAGATCGTAGTGCTGTCGCCATGGCCGGGCATACCGGCACCGCTTATTGGTACTCCACCGACACCGGCGACTTTCAAACCAGCAGCTACTACATGGATAGCTATCCGGACTGGGTAAGCTCGTTCAACGAACAACGAAAAGCAGAAGCGTTTAGCGGCAAAAAATGGGAGCTGGACTTTGCGCCAGAAAGCTATTTACTGGCCAAACAAGATGATCGACCCTATGAAATTGACCTGAAAGGTTACGGCAAGACATTTCCCCACCCCTACGGCGATGCCTCTCACCCACTGTTCTTTACCCGTTTACTGGTCAGTCCAGCGGGGGATCAATTACTGTCTGAGTTCGCCAAAACCCTGATCACTGCAGAAGACATCGGTCAGGACAACACCACCGACTATCTCTCCGTCAGTTTTTCCAGCGTCGACGCGGTCAATCACTTCTTCGGACCGTCCAGCCTGGAAAATGAAGACGCAGTTCGGCAACTGGATAGCACCCTGGCGGACTTTTTGAGCTTTGTGGATCAAGAGGTAGGCCTTGATGAAACCCTGATCGTACTCTCCGCTGATCATGGCATGGCGGAAATGCCTGAATACGTGACAGAAAAGGGCTTACCGGCGAAGCGGCTTTACGCGCACGAAGTACTGGCCCACGCGCGCCAATTCGCTAAAACGCGCTACGGTGATGCGAACCTGGTAAAAGACTTCTTCAGGCCCTATCTCTATCTGGACCCGGATGTTTTGGCACGCAGAGAACTGGATCGTGATGAGGTTACTGAATCATTGGGGGTAGCCTTAACAGCTTTGGACGGAATACGCAGCGCCGTGCCATCAGCTAGTGCGAGTGACCGTAATGAATTTGCAGTTGCTCACAATCATCACCGCAGTCGTTCAGGAGACCTTTATCTTTATCAAGAGCCTTACTGGTTTCTATTAGAAAAAGGACCTATCGGGGTCATGCATGGTTCACCGTGGGGGTACGACCAGCAGGTACCCGTTATTTTTGCGGGGCCGGGCATCGAAGCAGGTATTTATGGTGAGCTGGTGCACCCTATCGATGTAGCGCCCACACTGGCAAACTTGCTCGGCATTCCAGCACCGGCCGCGTCTCAGGGAAATGCCTTGCCCCAGGTGACCAACAGGTGAGAAAGCCATGAAAGTCCAGCCCCAGATGGCTGCGCTACTGACCTTCGCAATGGCTGTATCGTCAAGTGCAGTGGCTGAGGATACGTCACAGCCGGAATCTGTTGAGGCGACGGAGAGAGCACTGCGAGTCGTTCCACTGGTGACCAGTACCCCCCTCACCGGAACCGGAGTCGGCTTATCCACCTCCTATCTTTACGCCACTGACGAGGATTCTTCCAAGTCTCAGCTGCAGGTGGGTGGTCAATACTCCGATACCCACAGTGTTACCCTGTTTCTGCGTAACAATGCTTTTTTCAAGGGCAATAGCATTATATCCAATACCGCTATTCTTCCCGGAAAAACCAATAGCGAATTCGACGACGACAGCGGCGAGGAAGTCCGCTACAAAATTGAATCCATCCTCATCACACAGAAATTGTTGTTTAGAATGAAAGACAGTTTTTACGCAGGCGGTCGAGTCTTTTACAAAAGCTCCGAGTACTCGCCCAATAATGAGGCGGGAAAGGACTTTCTATTCAAGAACGGCATTGTCGATCAGGAAAATGGCGGCCTGGGAGGCTCCCTGTCCTGGGACTCCCGCAAGAACAAGTACTTTCCTCGCAATGCCTATTGGATCGATGTCGATGCTGATGCCGTGCCTACCTGGCTGGGAGCAGAAGACGACTACGGCAGACTTACACTTAACGCTCGCTATTACGGCTCGGCCTTGCGCAAGGCAGATGTCTGGGCACATCAGTTCTATGGTCAATATGCCAGCGATAAAACCCCGGACGGCGATTTACCCACATTATCCGGAAAGAGCATTCTTCGTGGCTTTCCCGCTGGACAATTCAGAGCGCGCTACATGACCGGCGCACAAACCGAGTATCGCTACTTACTGGGTGACACTCCATTCAAGTTCACCGCATTCGCGGGCGTGGCTCAACTTCAGGGTGGTTCCTATGGCAGCGGCGGCCGCGAACGGGATGACGATGGCACTTACTGGGCTGGAGGCGTTGGCCTGAGGTATGCCATTCAACGCCGGACAGGGGTCGACCTGAGACTGGACCTGGTCACTAACAGTGAGAACGAAGAGTCTGTCTACCTGACGCTTAACCAGGCGTTCTAGGAGCTCAACCGCTTCAAGCCCATCGCTAATCGCGAGTTTGGAGGAAGTCCTGAACGGTTTGGCGGTAAGTCGCCAGCCAACGATCAAGAGTCGGAACCAGATCTTCAAACTCCAGCTCATCCTTACTCTTTTTGTCCGTGGTCCCGATGCCCTTGGCAACTATCGCCATCAAACGCTCGCCGGTCACGCTGTCAGTGGCTTCACCTTCAAACATGACATCGATATAGGTGTTGAGGTTGCCAGTGGCAGCCTTTGCGCCTCTAAAGACAGCGCTCACTGGCACCAGATTATGGGCCTTGAGAGACTCAGCTGACTTTTCGACGCCGGTTATCGCCAGGGACAGCTTGGCGACTTTCGGGCCCGCTTCCGTAGCCAGCACACCTTCTTCTTCAAATATCTGATTCACACCGTCACGCAAATAGTTCACAACCTGCTGGGAAATCTCGTCGTTGGCATCCATGTCTTCGCCATACAGCGTGACATCAACCAGCCTGACCTTTTCGTAATGGCCTCTTTTGGCATCATTTGAAAACAGGAAAGCATTTCTCTCCTGGTCATACACCAGACTCTCATAGTTCTCCATCCAACCTGAGAAATCCTTCTTCTTCACTTTCTGGGCGAAAGCAGAAGGAGCGGTCACGGATAGAATAGAGGCGAGCAAAACGACAATGGAGAAGCGATACATAGAATTTCCCTTGGTTTACGGCATCCGAGGTAACGGTGCTTTGTTATTTATATGCCAAGAAGTATACACCATCAACTTTGGGACAGCGCGATATACAGGCGATGACCCGCTATGATGAGCAATCACTTGACGCCAATTGCAGTCGTTGCAGTTATAATTCACCAATAATGATACCGATCAAGAGACTCGCGAAGTACCTATTTCTTGCAGCTTGTTTGCTTTTGCTAGCCGCTTTACTAGCCATTGCGGGCACCGTTGGCTGGCTCAAACACGACAACAACAATGCCAAATGGGTACTAGAGGAAGTCATCTCCCGGGTACTGCAGCGAGAACTCGTTATCGGACAGATTCATGAGATCCGTCTGGGCGAAAACACTTACCTGCTCGCCAGCAATGTATCTCTGGCCAATCCGGCCTGGGCCTCCGAAGCACCGTTTGCGCGCAGTGACAGCTTGCTGCTGGAAATCAACATTCCCTCGTTATGGCAAGAAGGTCCCATCGTCATACACAAGGTCGAACTCAGCAACGCGCAGTTAAACCTGCTATCCGTTGAGGGCCAACCTGCCTCGTGGGAGTTCTGGCCGGGAGAAGACAGCGAGGGCGACGATAGATCTGGAGACAGTCCTTTTCCCGTCGTGGTCAACCATGGCAAGTTAAGCACAGCAGTGGTGCGCTACCAGGACGACGACCAGGATCTCAATATCGAGGTTCAATCACTGCTAATCGACCAGCAAAAAGAAGATGGCCTCATTGGGCTTGAACTATCAGCCACAGCCAATGGCCACCCGGTAAGCGCGTCGGGACGAGCAGGGCCAGCAGAGGCATTGTTCACAGGTCGGAACATTGAGATGGATCTTGCCGTTAGTATCGCGAAACTGGAACTTGAGGCCAGCGGTAAAGCGCAGGACCTGGCCAAAGTTAAGGGCCTGGCAATGGAAGTGAGTGCCAGAGCACCTCACAGCCGCGTATTGCTGGACATGCTAGGGATGCCTGAAGTCCGGGATGGCCCGTTTCGATTTCAAGCCGAACTTAAACCTGTGGACGGAAACTTCAGCGTTAGCGCTATCGGTAATCTGGGGGAATTTGATCTGGGTCTGAGGGGCACATCTAAAAACCCATTGGCAGCGGACGGCATCGATGCAGAATTGTCGATAGATGGCCCATCGCTTGCAGAAGCCGGTGCCATGTTCGATGTTCAGGGCCTGGCGGATGTACCTTACTCCATCAAAGGACACGTTCGCAGGGATGGCACGCGCTTTCAACTCATCAGCGGCAGTGCGTTAATCGACGACACACAGCTGGACTTATCGGGTGAGCTACCCAAGTTTCCTGAGATAGACGACTGGCAACTGTATCTGGAAAGCAATAACCTGAATCTCGCTCTACTCGAAACGACCCTGGGTCTCCAAGGCATACCCGAGACTCGATACACGCTGAACGCTCAACTCAGGCCGTCTCCGGAAGGCATTGAGCTACTTAACCTCACTTTGATCGGTGATAAGAGCCGTTTAAGCGTCGAAGGCACCGTAGGAGAAGCACCGAGCTATCACGGGACACGGCTTCAAGCCGAACTCACCGGTAACAGCGTCGCAGATATGGCTCCATGGATAGGCCTTAAGGTAATGCCCCGCGAAGCTTTTCAGCTCAACGGAGAGCTCGCGTACAACCCTGAGGGATGGGAGTTGCTGAACGGGAAGTTCAGTTCTACCAGCATGACCCTCGGTCTCAGCGGAAAAATGGATCGGCTAATCAACGCCAATAGTCTCCAGGCGCAGCTGAATTTTTCCAGTAAAGTCCCTGGCGCCACCTTGGCTGCCTACGGTATAGAGACCGAGTTGGTGCCCGCACTGCCTTTGGAATTTTCCGCAAAAATAAACGGCAGCCCTGAAGCGATAAATCTTGGCTCGGGGAAATTCACGCTGGGAGATCACAGCGGCACGCTACGCGGTGATTTAGGAAATCTTCAAGATTTCACTACGATTCAGCTTTCAATCGCATCCATAGGCCCTGCACTCGTGGAGCTTATTCCCGCCGATTTATCTTTCTTACAAGAGCCTCTTGCCTACCGGATGGATAGCGAATTGGTGGTTAGGGCTTCAGGTCTGGAAGTACGCAATCTTAAGCTGAACTTGCCTGAGCAGCAGCTTGAACTAAAGGGAAAGGCCGTTGTTGACTGGACTTCTGACGTCTTATTGCAGGCTGAATTTGCAGCGCTGGGGGAAAGTAGTCACCAGATAGGCAGGGTACTCGGCAGGGAGTCGGAGGCTCGCGATATGCCGTTACATTTAAGTGCAGTTCTTCAAGCATCCAGGAAGAGTATCTTGCTGGACTCGATTGACCTGACGATAGGCCCTAGCGATCTCGCGGGTCGATTAGAGCTAAGCCCCGGTGATGTTACAGCGGTAGACGCCAGTCTGTTTTCCAAAAAGATAGATCTGCGTTTTCTGTTTCCCGACCTTGAGGAAATGGGGGAGGAGAAGCAGGCCAAAGCCGAAGCGGGTGAGTATTTCGATGTCGATGATTTTACCGACGCGCTTACAAAATCGGAGTTACGTGAACGCCTGATTCCAGAAACGCAGGTAAGTACAGATCTATTCAGCCAATTCAAGGGCAGCGTCGACTACAAAGCCGAGCAAATCTATCTCAACGATGAGGCCAGCACCGCGGTTGAAATGAAACTCAGTCTGGATAACAGCAAGCTCTCCAGTAGATTCTTTGTCTGGAATGGCAGCTATTCTTCCGGAAGTGCAGACTTTGATATTGGGGCAGCGGATGACGTCTTAACGGCGAGCGTTAATATTCAGGGCGAGCGGTTGCCGTTTTGGTGGCTACTGGCGGGCGAACCAAATAATGAAGGCGAATCAATTTATCGGGCACGGTTCGACAGCAACGGCAAAGACCTTCGGGGACTCGCGTCCAATCTTAACGGCGCATTGATGTTCCGTGATGAAGGCGGCAGGCTGGATAACAATGATCTGGAACTGATCATGGGTGATCTTCTGGGGGAAATATTCGATCGACTCAATCCGACCACCGAAGTAAAGCCGTATACCAATGTCGAGTGCAATGCAGGGGCTATCACTGCACGTGATGGCATCATTGAAATTATCCCGGGGATTATTCTTCGCTCCGACAAACTCGACTATGTTGCCGCCGGTGGCATCAACCTTAAGAACGAAGCGATTGATCTCGCCTTTAGCACACGCTCCCGCAAGGGACTGGGATTTAGCGCAGGGCGTACGCTGACCAATTACATCAAGTTGGGCGGCACGCTGGCAAATCCACGTCTGGTACTGGACGCCAAAGGTGCGGCAGTATCGGGGAGTGCCGCCATTGCTACAGCGGGCTGGTCCATTGTGGCTGAAAGTATGTGGGACCGCTGGGTGCTCACCTCGGGTGACCAGTGTCGGCGTCTGATCAAAAATGCACGCAAAGACAAAAGCCGCGATTACGAAGCCCTATGGCGACCTACAGAGAGCCCCAACTAATGCCTATTCGAAGAATAAAAATATCCCGCTGGGAATATTCTCCGGTCACTGCACCCACTACCGGCAGGGCAGGTGATTCAATGGGTGCATCACCGATAGTCATGTAGCTGAAATTGATATCCACTGTGCGATCTTCTGTCCATTGCCATTCGCCGGCAAAACCAAGCCCCCACATTTCATCGAGTCGCAACAGGAAAATTCTATCTTCATCCTCAACCATGTCACTGACATACATAGCCCCGGCGCTCAGCATCCAGCGCTCGCTCACCGGCCAGCTGTAGCTACCTGAAACAGCCCATACATCCTGCCAGGTGGCTTCGTGGCCAGATAATCCCTCGCCGTCAAAGTAATACTCTGACAATTCAAAGTTGCTGAAATCTGACCAGGCCAGATCCACAGTAAACGCATGATCGTTCTCGAACTCATGGTACACCCCGGCTAGCACGCCCTGGGGTGAACGGCTCTTCACTTCCACGTCCGCCCCCAGAAATCCGCTCTTATCAAGCACTGCTTCTGTATTGGGCCCCAGGTTGCGAAACTTCGCTTCCCCGTCCTGAGTAGGGTCAATCTCCGACTGGTAGACCAGCCCCAATCTTGTGCGGTCAGACCATTCATAAAGCGTTGAGAAACCAAAGCCGACATCGAAACCATCGGTTTCCAGCTCAGAACTGCCATCGGTATAACCGGGATCGAACACGTTGGCCACGGCGCGCTGCTGATTAAAACTGGCATAGCTGAGCGCAAGCGAACCCGCTATCGACCAGCGCTCATTAATACGATAGGCGAGACTGGGAAAGGCGCTCACCGATAGAGAATCGTAGGACTCGATGAAATATCGTCCAGGCCAGTCCCCAAAGTCGTCTGAATAACCAAAGCCGAGCATAGTAAACGTAAAGGCAAAGCTATCATTGATCGGTTTGATGAGGTATCCCGAAGGCACCAGGATGGTTGTGGAATCGTCACTAGTGACCCGCTCGCCCTCCTCACCGATTCGGCCCTCCCACTCAGATTCGCTTTGCACCGCTATGAGCTCGACTTTCGCCGCAAACTCGCCAAAGCGCATAGCACCTGCGGGGTTAGTGCCGGCCGTCGCAGCACTGTCGGCGGCGGCGGCCAAGCCAGAAACACCCGCATAGGGGCGGGAATGGGCCAGCGGGATTCCCCCAGAGCACACAGCGATAATGAGTACCACCAGGTATTTCAGGGGAGTCTCCGGGAGGCTAAAAATAACACGCTAATTAAGGCGAAGTCAGATATGCCAGCCAAGCGCTGATGCGAATTGCCACCTTGCTAATCACATGAACCGGCTTACCCTTGGCAGTGTAAATTGCCATGGTACCCCCCACTCCTTGCGGTAATTCCTTGGCGAACTCCTTGTCATCCAGCTGAGCAACAACAGCCCAGCGATCCGTCACGGGAGCTCCGCTAAGAGAGGGTAGCTGATTGCTGGCGCTCAGCTGCGACTGAGCGCCCACTGCAACTACGCGGACAATTTCTCCTGAAAAAGTTCGCCCCGGTATACTGGTAAATACGAAATCAACCGGATCTCCAGAAGCCACATAACGAGCCGAGCTTTGGCTCAAGCTGGAAAGAATGTAATTGCTCTCGCTGGAAACGAAGGCCATCGGTGAAGCCATGGGTACCGTAGTTACAATCGCCCCGGGCCGCAATTGCAAGTTGACGACATAACCCTCGAAGGGCGCAACCACAGTGCTTTCCTTCAACTGCCATTTCGCGTTGTCCAATTGTGCCTCGGACGAATCAATGCCCGCCTGAGCGGCATCGCGGTTGGCAGTCCAGGTATCCAGGTCAATTTGGGCAGCAGACTGCACTTTCAGCAGCTTGGCCGCTCGCTCCATATTCACTTCTGCCAGGCGCAATTGGGCCTCATGTTGCCGCACTTGCGCTTCCAACTGTCTAATACTGATTTCAAACGGCTCCGGGTCGATCTGAAACAAAGTATCCCCGGCATTTAGCGTTTTCATAGCCTCGATAGGAACTGAGACAACTTCACCACGTACTTCCGGCACAATCGGGATAATGTAGCGAAACATTCTGGCGTCGCCACTCATTGGCGAAAAGGTGTACCACATGAAAACGATTGCGCCGATCATCACCACTCCCACCCCCGCAAAGGCGCAAATGTTACCGACCGTCTTCCTGAGCAGTCCCAATTTATTGAAAATGACGATATAGAGAAGGCCATACAAAATTGAGATAAAGGCAATCATGCGCCAGCCTCCATTTGCTGCAAACGGGCTTCTAAATCAGCCACTCTTTTTTCCAGTACCGCTGTGGAAAATACGGGTTTGGTTTTGGCCCAAACAAGGGCTATAAACCACCCTAGGCCAAGCGTCAGTAAACCTATCCAGGCGAGCATGCTAATCGCATCGGCCTGGGGATGATCTGCAGCGCGAGCCATATTTCCCGGGACGTTGCCAATAACCACGATCAACCAGATCCCCACTGAAACGAGGACTCCCAATACAATTAGCGCAAAGATTTCCAACATGATGGCAATTTCCTGACTTTTTTCGGCAAGCTGCGAAGGAACCAAGATAACCCCGCGGCCAGTCGCTGGCAAGCGAGCGCAGGATCGCCTTGACCGTTGCCAAGCTGACTGAAACACTGTGTCACCGTCTTCGGGGCAACCTTTTTAGTAATCAGCCCAAGAAGACACTGCCAATCCGGCGTTAATGCCATAAAAAGACAGACAGGAATTCAGTGCAAGATATCAAGCCATCACTTCTACAAAGACTCCTGGGAAAAGCCTGCGATATAGAGCCAACCGAGGTACGCGCTACCCTGGCGTCATTCACTCTGGTTTTAGTGCTCATGGGCTCCTACTACATTCTGCGGCCGGTTCGGGACGCCATGGCCAGCGACTGGACCGACGCGGAAGTGAGTTGGCTGTGGACATTCACCTTTTTCTTCAGCGCTATTGCCGTGTCACTTTATGGGGCTGCGGTGGCCCGTATCAATGTGCGTAAACTTGTGCCGGGCATTTACGGATTTTTTGCGCTCAGTTTTGTCGCTTTTTACATCAGCACGCAGGTCCTTCCGGACCGCACTCTGGTCGACAAAAGTTTTTATCTTTGGGTGAGCGTTTTCAGCCTGTTTCATATCTCTGTGTTCTGGACATTCATGGCCGACACTTTTAGTCAGCCGCAGTCCACTCGACTGTTCGCCTTCATTGGTGCTGGAGCCAGTGTCGGCGCCATCGTCGGCCCAGCACTGGCAACACTGCTGGCGGGACAGGGCAACACCGACCCACTGTTACTCATCGCCAGCGTCACTATTGTGGCCACCCTGCCACTTATTGTCTGGGTACAGCGGTTGAAGTTAAGTGAGCTTGGTAATATAGGGGTTGCCGCGGAAAAAGAGGACTTTGATTACATAGGCGGCAACCCACTGGCCGGATTTGCTGAGTTTCTGAAAAGCCCCTACCTGCTTGGCATCGGTTTGTTTATTTTTCTCTACACATCCATTGGCTCTTTTGTCTACTTCGAGCTGAAGAACCTGATGGCCGATTACAGTCGCGCTGAGCGGACCCAGATCTGGGCCAGCATGGACCTGGTTGTCAATGTTCTGACTCTCGGCATCGCCATGTTCGCCACCGGCAGAATGGCAAGCCGACTGGGGCTGTCATTCACGCTAGCGAGTGTGCCAATGATGATCGCGTTGGGGATGATTATGCTAATGGCAGCCCCTGCAGTGGCAACGGTTGTGGCTTTGCAGGTTGCCCGACGTGCCGGCAACTATGCGATATCAAGACCTGCCCGGGAGATGCTGTTCACCGCGGTGGATAGAGAAACCCGTTTCAAAGCCAAACCGGTGATCGATATCGTGGTTTATCGCGGAGGGGACATGCTCAATGCCTGGGGCTTTACCGCACTGACCCAGGGTCTGGGTCTGGGCATTGCAGCAACGGCTGGGGTAGGCGCTGTCATTGCCCTGCTCTGGGCTGCCACCGGAATCGCCCTGGGCAAATCGTTTGCCAACAGAAACCTTATTACCCAAGACTAGCCCGGGGACACAGCTGACTACTCTTCGGATACCCACTCAATCGCATTGAGCACCAGGTTTTTCGCATTGTCGTTTTGCCAGTTTCTGTGGAAGTGGCCGCCTGTATAGCCAAACCCTCGGCCACCGCCAGGTCGCTCGTAAGCCCAGGCGGTGACCTGGGGCATACCGTCGGCGACCAGTTTACGCACCGCATCATTGCCACTATGACGGCCATTGCGGCGCTCCATAGTGGACTCCGGCGCGACGGCGCTCAATATATCGGTGACACCCTGCTCCTGAAAACGCATATTGAAATACCACTCATCTAGCATGCTGAATGGTTCGACCGCCACGGTGATCGGATGCTGGGGCAATGCCGTGTAATCCGCGGTCCAGTGAGGATTTACCGACCAATGCGTCTCGAAATACCCGCCTGTGGCGTCCAGCATGGCGGAGGCAGCGGCGCTTCCTTTGGGGACTTCCACACAATAGTGCAAAGCAACTACGCCAACACCCTCGCTGACCAAACGGTTGAATGTGTCCAGGTGATCATTCATCAAATGCCTTTTGCCGCCGTCGCAATACATGACCACTGCAGCAGCATTTTCAAACACAGACTCATCTTCGGGCCAGCCGCCATAAACATTGACCGTTTCATAATCCGGCCTGCGCTGTCGCAAAGCACTGGAGAGAAGCTCTGATCCCGCTTTGTGCTCATGGGCACCTGAACCATGACTGTCCTTCCCCGCGAGGAACACCACTTTGGCTACCGCAGGCTCAGCGGCAGCGTCCTGTTGCACACTGACCTTTCGAGCGCCACAGGCACTTGTCAGTATCGCTGCACACATCAGTAGCGCCGTAGGTATGACACACTTCACGGGGGACTCTCCTTGGATATGGACTAAACTGCAATGTATGCCTGTCTTCAGTCCGGTTTAAGCTGGAAACTATACGCTATTTCGGATCTGCTGGAATGCTGATCGGAAGACAACCCGGACCCCCCAATGCCGGCCTGGGGCGATTTTACGGCTGTTGCCAGCACCGGACACCACCCGAAAAAACCGATACAGCTTGTCGCGGTGGAGTCCAAGCCATTTTCCAAAGGCCTGCCAGCGGCCTACAGCACCACCAAAACCGAACTCTATAAGAAGCATTACCTGACTCCGGGTGTGAGTTCTTTAACACTCGGGAGACAGGGCAAGGGCCTGGCAGTCGTCGCCTGGATTGCGCCTCAGGGAACATACCGCGTGTTAAGCCTGACTTTGGGGCAAAACGACGACGAATGGCAAGAATCTGCATTCCTGAAATTGCTCGAAAACGGTGTCAACGTCCTAATTGATGACGAATAAGTACCGCTAAAGTTGAATTATTGAGCCATGGGCCGCTGATCAGCGACCCAAGTGCCCGAAAACATTCCCACCGCCGCTGCCGTGGCTATACTTCATGCTCCCACGAATATGAAAAGGTGTGATCATGGCAACTGCTGAAGAATATGGCCTTGGCCCCAACGAATTCCCCCGAGGCTGGTTCATAGTAGCGGAGAGCTCAGAACTGGACGCCGGGCCGATGGCGGTGCGCTTTTGGGGCCGCGACCTGGCCCTGTACCGAGGCGAAAGCGGTAAACCCGTTATGCTGGACGCCTACTGCGCTCATATGGGCACCCACCTGACTGCCAGCACCAGCGCCATGATTGTGAAGAATGGCGAACAAATAGAAGGCAACTCAATCCGTTGCCCCTACCATGGCTGGCGCTACAACGAGTTCGGCGACGTAGACGATATCCCCTACCATGATGGCCCCTGCCCCAAGTCTGCCTCCATTCGATCTTACCCGGTCGTCGACAATATGGGTTGCATCATGGCCTGGTTCGATCCCGATGGACGTGAGCCGGACTACGATGCGCCGTTTTTGAAGGAATGGGACGATCCCCAGTGGGTCAACTGGAAGCTGGATCACCTGGGTGTCCTTGGCATACATTCCCAGGAAATTCTCGACAACATGGCTGATTGCCAGCACCTCGGCCCCACCCACGGTGCGCCAAGTGAGTATTTTGAAAACGAGATTAACGATGAGGTCTACGTGCAGCGCCAGGGCGGGGAGATGCAGTTGTATGATACATACCTTTACACCACCACCTGGTACACCGGACCTGGTATTTTGCTGTCCAAGCAGGTTTGGGCAGACACCGTGGTTTATGAATTAATTGCCAACACCCCGGTTGAAGATGGCCAAACCCAGTGCTGGCATGGCTGCCTGTACAAAGGCACCGCAACACCTGCTTCCGCGGAAGACGCAGAAACTGCACTTGGCATTCAGGCAGGCGCATTGGAAGCCTTCGGAGCGGACTTCAACGTCTGGGCAAACAAGCGGCCCGCGCTGAAGATCATGCAGATGAAAACCGACGGTCCGTTCCGCACGGGACGCAAATGGTATTCACAGTTCTTTGCCACCCCTGAAGACGCTGCAAAGATTCGTGAAGAAGTGAATGGCACCCATCCGACCTTGGGGATGATCAGCCCGGCTGAGGCGAACCACAGTATTGACGAGGGATTACCCTTTTAGGTTGCGCAAAGAGCTGTTTTAAGAGGGGCGCGCTAACGACTGGTTAGTGCGCCCTTTTTATATCCGGGTCAAATGTGGCAACTAACTGCCCAGCCAGACGCCCGTAGAATCCCGGGTAAGCAATGGCTACGGGATGAGCGCGCCTCCCAGCGCGCGCTGGACACTTTATGCCAATTACAGGAAACTCCGGACAGCTGAAGCGGTCAAAATCCCCAGAGCAACTGTTCGGCTGCCCCCATTCGGGGCTAAAATTCAACTTCCTGAATAGAAACAGATACTATTTATGAAACGACTGCTACTAACTCTTCTCGCACTCACCCTGCTCCCGGCCTGCGTCACTAGCCCGACAGGTCGCTCGCAGTTAATGCTGGTGTCGCCAGAGTCTGCCATCGTAGAGTCCAAGAAGGCCTACCTGAGCACAGTGGGTGAGTTGGAGAAAGAAAATAAACTGGTGGATGACCCTAAAATGGTGGACCGTGTCGCCACTATTACCGGTAGACTCGTTACTGTGGCCAAACAAAAATACCCCCAATCAGCCAACTGGGAATGGAGCGTTGCCATCATCGACGACCCCAAAACCGTTAACGCCTGGTGCATGGCCGGCGGTCGGATGGCGGTTTATACCGGCTTGTTCAGCAAACTGAATCTCACAAACGATGAATTCGCCCAGATCATGGGTCACGAAATTTCCCATGCACTGGCCAATCACACAGCCGAGCGCATGTCGCGTGCTATGGCCACCTCACTAGGGGTTGTCGCCATAGGCGTGGCCGCAGACAATCATGGCGCCGCCATGCTGGGAGCAGCAGCAGCCGCTAAAGTCGCGCTGGAACTACCCAATAGCCGCACGGCCGAACTGGAAGCAGACAACCTGGGAATGCGTCTGGCAACCCAGGCGGGTTATGAGCCTGATGCAGCCGTTACCCTATGGCAGAAAATGGCAAAAGCAGGCGGATCTGCGCCCCCGGAATTTTTGAGTACTCACCCTGCGCCCGGCAACCGGGAAGCGCAGTTGGCGGCCATGATTCCTGAAATGCGCAGCCTGAATCCCGATGGCAGGATGGCACCCGTCGCCCCGGTTCAGATCGTGCGCTAACGGATACGCCTGCTACGGAAAGATCGAAATAGCTGTTCGGACTACATTCGCTTGGATTGAACGATTCGAAAACGACTGGCGACAAACGCCAGGTCCGCCAGGCAGGCGTTACCCGCTGGATTCAAACCAGTGACATGGTAATCCGAGTAAGCAGCCGCGAAATTTATGGGCATGCCGATCAGGTTGCAAGCAACTGATGCGCCGGCCTCGTTGAAAGCCGCTTCGGCCTTGTCGAGAAATTTCTCATCCACAGAATAGACATGCGAAGTGATCGCGCCACATTCACGAGCATTGGTGGTTGCGTCTTGCAAACAGTCATCTATTGACTCACCTTTGATAACAAATGAGATCGGACCAAATATTTCGTCGCGGTAAATGTCCCGTGCTGCTTCTGTGACCTGAAGAATCATCGGTGACGCAGTGCGGGCCCTGGGGAAGTCCGGGTAATTAATGGGCGCTGAGTTTCTCAGCAGGCATCCATGCTGCTCGGCTAATCCACGGTAGCGATCAATGGTCGAGAGAATGGCATCATCGACAAGCGTGCCGCAAAGAACCTGAGGGTTTTGCAAATAGCTTTCTACCGCCTGAACAATGGCCTCTGCCACGTCATCAAAACTCGCCTGCTCTGAGCCGGCGACAATACCATCGGCGGGAATATGAATATTCTGCACGCTTGTACACATCTGCGCTGAAGCCTGACAAAGTGAGTGCGCAATGGCCGAGGCCATGGCCTTAAGGTCCTGACAGGACTCTATGACAACGGAGTTACAGCCGGCAGTCTCCGTGTAAACCTGTTTATCTCTGCAGTTTTGCTCTATCCATCGACCGAAGGCGGGGCTACCGGTAAAATCAATAATGGCCGTCATCGGGTGTTCCAGCAGCGCCATGGTGGCCGGCGCCTCCCGCGTGTCTGCAACCATTGAAACCAGATTGGGATCAAAGCCAGCCTCGCTTAATACCTCGCGAGCAACGGTGGTGAGAAGAGCGACCGGTAAGATTGCCGCTGGATGCGGCTTGAGTACAACCGGGTTACCCGTTGCAAGACTCGCGCACAGTGCCGGATAACCATTCCAAAGAGGAAAGGTGGCGCAGCATACAACCACACCAACACCTCGCGGCATGATGCGATAGGTTTTGCGCAGTCGCGCCGCGCCACTTTTGCCAAACTGCCGCTCCCAATCTGCTGTGCCCGGCACATCGCTCATGGCCTTGTGCGCATAGGCAAGCGCTTCCAGACCACGATCGAGGGCATTGGCACCACTGCCGGCGAAAGCCATGATGTAGCTTTGTCCAGAGGTGTGCATGGTGGCGTGAGCGTTTTCAAATAACTGACCCGCGCAACGGTCAAGAATTTCCAGGCATATCCCAATTCGGGTCTGTGACGCGGCGTTACGCCAGTCGGGCATACCACTCTCAATCGCCTGATAGAGAGTACCGACGTCCATTTTAGGATAACTGATACCCAGCGGCTCACCGGTGTAAGGAGAAACCTCAGCACCAGTGCGACCCACTTCGCCGGGCTGCTTCAGGTGATAGTCTGTGCCGAGCATGGCATCAAACCTTGCCTTGCCGGCGACAGGTTTTTCCTGACCCCATATTTTACTACTGGGACTTTCGGGGTAGGCGGTCCACGAGTAACGTTTGCTACAGGCGTCCAGCGCTTTATCCAGCGTCTCCCGGTGCTTCTCAAACAGCGCCGACATCAGGCCTCCCGATAAAGGTCTTCACCTCTCGCCCATGCGGCGTGGAAACCGAAGGGCACTCGATGGGGAAGTTGCACCCGGCACACCGGGCCTGACTGAACATCCTGGGCATCAAACACCAGGCACTCAGACTTCCAGGTATTGCTGTCGGTGACCATGGTAATAACGTAGCCGTCATCTTCCACGCTATTGCGATCAGCGCCAGGCTTGGGCGCAAAAACGGCTTCACTGCCGAATACGCCCTGACCGTAATCCCACTGCCATGAGGTGCCTGTATCGTTGTCATATTTAACCAGGCCGGTAAAGCGCAGTGTGTGGCCACCCTCATGCAGCAGTGGAATGCGCTGATGATAGGAGTACTTGCTCTTAACGCCATGGAAAATCGGATTGGACTTGTTGAATTCGGTGTTGAGAAGATCGATGTCGCCCTCTCTGACCTCCCCGGTACGCAAATTAAAACGCCAGCGATAAGCGTTTGCTTCAAGGCGCATATAAGCCAGCATGTGTGCCAGCTCACCCTCGCCGGGCTGTGCGTCGGGCATGGGGTTAAGCGAACGACAGCCATCCATGACTACCCACTCGCCCTCTTCCCAGCAATTGGTGACGTGCAGAATGTAACAGGGCTGACACTCGAACCAGCGAATTTCATCACTTTGTCCGCGCCGCGGGATAATACCAAAGCGAGTGGGGATATCCTCATGGAACGTCAGCACTCGTTGCTTGTGACGTCGCAATATCTCCATGTCATGAAAAAAAGGCAGATCGTGCAGAACCGCATAGTTTGTAGTGAAGCCAATGTCGTGAGGCAATCGAGGACCTGGCAGCTCAATCGGGACCTCGTGTTGTAAACGACCACTGGCGTCGGCAACGCCAAAAGTCAGGTAGGGTAATTCGTCACCGTAATCAAAAAAGATTAGCTCACCGGTACTCCAATCGACCTTGGAGTGCGCAGACAAGCGCAGCTGTTCCCGTCCCTCGAGCTGATAGTGGTTTTTAGTATCCAGCGTTTGGCTATCCAGACGATAGGGATGTCCAGCGTTGTACCAGAGCGTCATGATATCCCCGTTGTACCAGAACACATCCGTGTTGGATGTATCCTTAATTCCAAACTCGGAAATACTGTAATCAAAAGGTCCCATTACACCCGGCGACACCGACTGGCCGTCTGCAGCTTCCTGGGCAAAAGCGGAGGTCTGAACCCAACGGTTACGATAAGTGACCTTGCCGTCTTTGAAGTAAACACCGTGAACCATGCCGTCGCCATCAAAGGGATGATGGCGATTTTTAGACTCAAATACGGGATTGGGGCCGTTGCGGAAATAGCCGCCGGCCAGGTCGGCGGGGAGTTCTCCCACCACTTCCAGCCCATCCACGGAAATTTCCTCAGTGGTTGGCGCGTAAACGCCATGGAGATAAGGGTTGTCCGAGTTGTAAATCCATTGGGGGGTATCGTCAAAATGAGCCACTCCACCGAGACAGCGATCAACGTGAGGGAACTCATTAAATTTCTGTGCCAGGCTCATAGTCATTCTCCGGTCTTTGAACGGTAAACCGCTTTTATACAGCGAATACCGGCGATCAATTTTATCTTCACTTGCGCATCACCCAATGCCTGCTGTGACACATATCCATTCGTCTAACGTTCTATTAACAGTGAGCTTCCAGCACCACCCGCGCCACTGGCGGCGACAATACCCCGGCTGAGTTCCCGGCGTTCCAGCTCATCCAATAACACGCTGGCCATAATCGCACCGGTAGCGCCCATAGGGTGGCCCAGGGCAATAACGCCGCCGTTTACATTGAGTTTGCTATCGCTAATGCCCAGGTCTTTCTGGCACTTCACCACCGTCGCAGCAAAGGCCTCATGCAGTTCAAACAAATCCACATCGTCCGCAGACAGGCCCTGCTGTTCCATCAACTTCTCAGTGGCAGAGACACAGCCCGTGAGAACCTGCAGTGGATCGGCGCTAGCCGTCGCGGCGGCCAAGATTCTGGCGCGCGGAGCAATGCCCAGTTTTTCACCTACAAACGCATCCCCCAGCAGCAGCAAAGCTGCGGCATCTGCCATGGCCGGCGAATTACCCGCCGTGTGAATATGCTCAATGGCAGTGACATGTGGATTTGAAGCCAGTTGCAGTGCATCGACGCCTTTGCCGCCTATGCCGGCAAAAGCGGGAGGCAGTTCACCTAATGCCTCTACCGTTGCATCACCACGAATACATTCGTCCTCACTAACAGTAATGTCCTTCACCGGGTTATAGACGGGGACAATTGACTTAAAGTAGCCATGGTCCCGGGCATGCGCAGCTCGCTGCTGGCTCTGCACAGCAAGCGTATCTGCCTGCTCTCGGCTCACATCATTGAGAGTGGCAATCAGATCGGCACCGCTGCCCATCATCAACATTTGACACCGGGCGGCAAAAGCAGGATCGATAAATGCTTTCGCCTGGTCAGATAACATAGGTACACGCGACATCATTTCGACGCCACCTGCGACAATCGCGTTTTCCTGGCCTGCCGCAATTTTCAACATACCGATACTGATGGCATCTATACTGGACGAACAAAAGCGATTAACCGTCAGCCCGCCAACACTACTGGGCCAACCGGCGTACATGACGGAAGTTTTGGCTATATTCGCTGCTTGCTCACCGTGCTGGGTAACACAACCCAGCAACACATCACCCACGATCGCCGGATCCAGCCCCGTCCGCTCCACCAGGCTGCTGTACAAACTCTTTAATAAGTCATGCGGTAATAGGTCATGCAGTCCGCCGGTCTCCTTGGCTCTGGTCCGGGGTGAACGAATCGCATCGTAGATGAAAACCTCTTTCACGCACCCACTCCTACAACAAAACTGGCGCAGGTGGTGGTACTGCCACCCACGTTAAAGGTGATCATATTCTCCGCCTTGTTGAGCTGGTAAGGACCCGCGCGCCCGGTTACCTGCCGCGCACAGTCCAGCACCATGCGAATCCCGGTGGCGCCCACCGGATGACCCAGGCCAATCAGACCACCGCTGGCGTTAATGGGAAAGTTTCCGTCCCGGGTAATCCGGCCCTCCTCGATCGCCTTCCAGCTTTCACCGGGTGCGGTCAGGCCGGCGTGATCAATCGCCATGTATTCGGTCATAGTGAAACAGTCATGAGTTTCCAGTCCATCCAGCTGCGCGGCACCGGCAAAACCGGCGCGCTGTGCCGCTTCCTGCAAACACTGCGCGGCATGGGGAAACACCAGCGGTGCCCCTGCGCTGATCTCCAGTTTGCGTGACAACAGGATAGGTGCCGAACGATGTCCCCAGCCCTTGATACGTGGAATATCCTGCAGAGACAGCCCGTGTTTAGCCGCGTATTCCTTCGCCCTGGATTCGCTGGCAAGAATGACACAGGCCGCGCCGTCGGTGATTTGGCCGCAGTCCTGTTTGCGAACACGACCCTCTATCACCGGGTTAAGTTCGTCATCGCAACTGAATGCTCCTTCAGGAAACTCCCACTTGCGAGTTTGCGCCCTGGGATTGAGCTTCCCATTGCCGAAATTAATCTCGGCGATATTGTTCAGGTGATCTGCCTTGATCCCATAGCGACGATCGTATTCGTCGGTAAGGCGATCAAACATATGGGGCCAGGGAAAATCACAGTCTTCAGGCGTTGCCTCTTTTCCGCCCCAGGCCGCAGCGCCCAGGTATTCTGCACCGGTTTTACCATCGACATTGCGCATGAGTTCCAGACCCAACACGCATGCCATCTGATAATGACCTGCCTCTATGTCTCGCATGGCCGACATAATGGCGATTGAGCCTGAGGCGCAAGCGGCCTCGTGCCTGGAAGTAGGCAAACTCGCCAGTTCCGGATAAACCTGACCAAAGAAGCCGCCCAACAATCCCTGGCGAGCAAACAACTCACCGACAAAATTGCCCACATGACCGACTTCAATCTCGCATGGCTCAATATCTGCATTTTCTACCGCCTCGCGCAGAGATTCCTCAAACATCTCATAAATGCCCTTGCCCTCCCTGGCCCAATTGCGAGCGAAGTCTGATTGACTGCCACCCAGTATGTAAATATCACTGCTCATTCATGACTCCTGAAAATTTGTCAGCCCATCCTGCAAAACGAAACGCTGGACCTTGCCCAGCGGGTTGCGCGGCAGCTGCTCTATCAATTCGATACGTTCGGGTAATTTGAATTTGGCAAAGCCCTGGTTTAGCAAAAATTGTTGCAGCTCTTCCACGCTGGGCGCCGAGGTGTCTGCTTGTAAAACCAACACGGCACAGATCTTCTCACCCAGGCGCTCATCGGGGTAAGCGCAAACCGCTGCTTCAACAACTGCAGGGTGATGTTCCAGTGCTACGTCCAGTTCTGCTGGTGAAATCTTCATCCCGCCGCGATTAATAATATCTTTACAGCGCCCGACAATACGGTAGTAATTGCCGGCGTCTCCGCAAATTTCTACCAGGTCACCGCTGCGAAAGTAACCGTCATCGGCAAACACGCCCTGATTGTCTGAAGCGTAGTAGCCATCGAACACAGTCGCTCCACTAATCAAAAGTTCACCGCTGTCACCGACTTCGCCAAGCTCCCTGCCCGAGACGGGATCAGCGACCTTCGTTTTTAGCAATGCTCCGGATTCGGGCTTGCGAAACATGCTGGCTCGCACATCCGGCTCGGGAGCATCCTCGGGTGTCGAAAATAGCGAAATGCCCTCATTGGAGCCGTAAAAATTAACGATGGCTTTTTGATAGTCTCTATCGAAAGTTTCGATCATGGAGGGCGCCAGGGGTGCTGAGCCGGAGCCTATTCTCCGCAGGGCGCTGAAATCGAATTGACGCCACATGTCAGGCGCCTTGGCCAACTGATTGAGCAGCGCAGGGGGTGCAATCGTAAAAGTGATGCTTTCATCCTGGAGCTGCCGCAGGTAGAGCGGCGGATCCAGGGGATGGTGAAGTACGATGGCGGCGCCCACTAACGCAGCGGGGAATAAAAAACCGCCCAGGGCTGCCATGTTCACCAGCGGAAAGGGATTGAGCAAAATATCCCCACCTGTAATACCGCCTGCAGCGGCGCTGCAGCGACCAGATGCTTTCCACATATTGTGCGAGCGGGGAACGCCCTTGGGCGTACCAGTCGTGCCAGAGGTCCAGCAAATACTTAAAATGCGGTCGGCGTCATCTTCCGGGCAAATGACAGGACTGGCTGCAGCGCAGGTATCAATAACCAGATCACTGCCAAACTCCAGTACCCTGATTTGAGGCAGCGCCTGGCGGGCGGCGCCTGCCAGTTCGACCTTGCCCAAACGCGGCATTGTTATCATGGCACTGGCCTGCAATGCACCGGCAAGCATTTGTAGTTCGTGACTACCGTATTGCACTGGCACAGGCGAGACAATCAGGCCCAGCATCGAGGCGGCGTAGTAGACCACCATGAGTTCCGACACATTAGGCAGTTGCACAATTAGAGCGTCGTCTTCAACAAGGCCCAATGCCTGCATCCGAATCGCCAGATTAATGCTTGCAGCTTCCAGCTCTGCCCAGGTCAGGCTCAGGGGCTCATCACCGGTGAGATCAAGACGGTTAGGCTGGTCTTTAACGGCCAGAGCGCGAGGCTTGTTGCTCGCGTGCTGCGCCAGCAGGGAATGCAGTGTCTCGCTGCCCCAGTGACCACTTGAGGTCAGCTCGCTTATCCTGCGCTCAGGTGAGGTTCTCATTACAGTCCACCGCGCTATATTAATGCTTTTATAAAAAGACTTAGTGTAGAGTATACTCTCTTTTTGTTCCAGCGCATCGATAGGCCAAGGCCATGAAATTCAGTGTTGTTACCCCACTTTGGCAAGACCGCCCGGTCGCAGAAAATCTTCAAATCGCCGAGCTGGCGGACCGCCTGGGGTTCGAGGAACTGTGGATTGGAGAAATGGCAACCTATGACGCTTTCGCATTCGCTACCGCCGCTGGACTGCAAACCCGACAAATTCAGCTGACAGTCGGGCCCCTA
The DNA here is from genome assembly GCA_039979015.1 of Halioglobus sp. Classification (GTDB taxonomy): domain Bacteria; phylum Pseudomonadota; class Gammaproteobacteria; order Pseudomonadales; family Halieaceae; genus Halioglobus. The sequence goes on along the minus strand of JBDWAD010000020.1, from coordinate 261,049 downwards.
TCCGTTTCAGTGCGCACCCCCATGACCATGGCCATGGGAGTCGCCTCAGTCGCAGACATCAGCGGCCGAAAGACCGGGATTGCGCTGGGCGCCTCCAGCGTTGTGGTGGTTGAAGAGTGGCATGGTCGGGAACGCACTCGCACCGCTACCCACCTTGCTGAAAGTGCACAAATCCTGCGCACATTACTGGCCGGCGAGAAGGCAAATTTCCAAGGCGACTGTGCAAGTTGTCAAGGTTACAAACTGCGCCTGGATCCGGTTGATGGGCCAATAACCATCGCCGCGTTCGGGCCCGCAGCCGTTCGCGCCGCCGCCCGCCATGCCGACCGCATGCTACTGAATATGGTGACCCCCGCGAGCCTCCGCGGCTTGAGCGCACAACTTGTCAGCGCTGCTGAAAAGGTGGGCCGGTCAGCGCCCGACATCGCCGTTTGGCTGCCCTGCGCCGTCAATCCGCAGCGCGAAACGATCGATCAGCTTAAACGCGCCATCGTCGGCTACCTTGCCGCACCGGGCTATGGCGAAATGATGATACAAGCCGGGTTCGAAGATCTGGTGAACTATGCTCGCACTCGGCCTCACCCTCGCGAATTACTTGCAGCAATGCCCGACGAACTCATCGCTGCGATTGGACTCATCGGGGATGCCTCGGCGATCCAGGAGCGAGTCGATCAGTACCGCGAAGCTGGAGCCAACGAAATATGCCTGGTGCCAGCAACCGCCGGAGATGAACTCGGCCGTCAAACATTGGAACTCATGCGTTCCAAGGTTCACTAGGCCTTCTGGCACTAACCCCCTGGAGTATCTGGCACTACCCCTTTGGAGTAATCGCCTGCACTATTCTTTCGCGTAAACTACGCGGCATTCGTGAGTAGCGGCTATGCATTGAGCAACCGGCCAAGACCATCCATGAGGGCTAGAAAATGTTAGTAGGCGTACCTAAAGAAATTAAAACTCTGGAGTTTCGCGTTGGCTTGACCACAGGGTCGGCAGAAGAGCTGGTTCACCACGGACACCAGGTCATCGTTCAGAGTGGCGCCGGTGAAGGCATTGGCCTTTCCGATCAGATGTACCGCGATGCTGGCGCTGAAATCGTCGCCACCGCGGAGGAGATCTTCGAGCGGGCTGACATGATCGTCAAGGTCAAGGAGCCACAGCCAAACGAGTGCAAAATGCTCCGTGAAGGCCAGGTCCTGTTCACCTACCTGCACCTCGCCCCTGACCCCGAGCAAACGAAACTGCTGAAAGAATCCGGTTGTATCGCCATCGCCTACGAAACAGTGACCGATGACAACGGCCATCTGCCACTGCTTTCACCGATGAGCGAGGTCGCCGGCCGCATGTCGATTCAGGCCGGTGCCCACGCACTTGAAAAACACAAGGGCGGCTCAGGAATGCTGCTGGGCGGCGTGCCTGGTGTAGAGGCTGCTCGCGTTGTTGTCATCGGTGGCGGTGTCGTAGGAACAAACGCGATTCGCATGGCGATGGGCATGGAAGCACATGTGACAGTGCTGGATCGCTCACTGGACCGCCTGAAGGAGCTCGACTTCCAATTTGGCTGCATGTTGAACACTATTTACTCGACGCGAGAGGCCCTGTGGAAGCATGTCACCGCAGCCGACCTGGTCATTGGCGCAGTGCTGGTGCCGGGTGCCGCCGCACCAAAGCTGGTCACCCGGGAAATGCTGGCCGCCATGCGCCCAGGCTCAGTAGTGGTTGATGTAGCTATCGATCAGGGTGGCTGTTTCGAAACCAGTCGCGCAACCACTCACTCCGATCCCACCTATGTTGAAGAAGGTGTCGTTCACTACTGTGTCGCAAATATGCCAGGCGGTGTAGCGCGGACTTCCACCTTTGCCCTTAACAATGCAACTCTGCCTTACACTCTCGCACTGGCGGACAAAGGCTATAAGCAAGCGCTCACGGACGATGCTCATTTACGCCACGGGCTGAACGTGCACTGCGGTGATATTACCTATCAGGCGGTAGCCGACGTTTTGGGTTACGATTATGTTCCCACCGAGAAGATCCTGGGGCTTTGACAAAGCCACTGATCTCGTTAGCCTGTGGTCATAGGCATGAGCCCTGGTGCAGTGCTGCACACTAAGCCCTGCGTCCGACTTAACCGATTTATTGGGAGATTTTAATGAAAATCAAAACGCTTGTATTTTCTGCACTACTGACACTCACCCTGCCGGCCACCAGCTTTGCCGACAAGCCTGAATGGGCGGGCGAAGGCGGCAAGCCCAGCGACCACGAGAAACAGGAACATAAGGAGGACATGACCTCCAAGCACGAAGATAAGAAAGATAAGGACAAGAAAAAGGACAAAAACAAAAACAACAAACACGACCAGGATAAGGATTGGGACGATATCGAGGACGATGTCCGCGACAAAGTCGCGGATGAAGTAGACCGTAAAATTCGCGGTAACTGAGCCGCAAGAACCCTCTAAAGAATTTCTTCGTTGTGCTGCCCCAACGTGGGCGGCGCATTGCGATACTCGACCGGTGTACGCGACAACTTGATGGGATTACCCACCAGCTGTAAATCCGCATTCAGCGGGTGAGGCAGATTTACCTGCATACCACGGGCCTGGATTTGGGGATCCGCAAACACCTCTCCTACCGTATTGATAGGCCCCGCCGGCACATTGGCCGACTCCAACAAGGCAATCCACTCCGCTTTATCCCGCTCCAGCATTTTAACCTGCAATAACGGGACCAGCGCATCGCGATGCTGCACGCGATCGCGGTTAGTGAGAAAGCGTGCATCATCCGCCAACTCAGGCACACCGATCACTTCGCAGTAACGACGGAACTGCCCATCATTACCTACAGCGACAATCAGATAGCCATCCTTAGCCACAAAACTCTGGTACGGAACGATATTGGGATGGGCATTACCCAAGCGCGTGGGGTTTAAGCCGCCCACGAGATAGTTAGTGGCCTGGTTGGCGAGCGTGGCGGCGGTGACATCCAGCAGGGCCAGGTCAACATGCTGGCCAAGACCAGACTGCGCCCGCTCTGCCAGCGCCGCCTGAATACCGATCACCGCATAAAGCCCGGTCATGATATCGGTAAGAGCAACGCCTACTTTTTGCGGGCCAGCGCCGGGTTCGCCATCGGCGGCTCCGGTGACACTCATTAGCCCGCCCATAGCCTGCACCAGAAAATCATAACCGGGACGTTTTGCCAGCGGACCATCCTGGCCAAAGCCAGTAATAGAGCAATAAACCAACCCCGGATTGAGCTTCGCCAAAGACGCGTAATCGAGCCCGTATTTAGCAGCGCCACCAACCTTGAAGTTCTCGATCACCACGTCGCAGTCACGCGCCAACTCCTGCAACTTGCCCTGCCCTTCAGGGGTGCGCATATCAATGCACACCGAACGCTTGTTGCGGTTGGCGCACATAAAGTACGCAGACTCCTCCGTCGGCTGTCCCCGCTCATCGACCATATAGGGGGGACCCCAGTGGCGAGTATCATCCCCGCCCTGGGGGTTCTCCACCTTGATCACCTCGGCACCCAAATCACCCAGTACCTGGCTGGCCCAGGGTCCGGCAAGAATCCGCGACAGGTCCAGTACCTTAATATGAGACAGGGCTCCCATTAAAAGGCCGGAATATCGGTTTGAGTACGACCCAGAATCAATGCATGCACATCATGGGTGCCCTCGTAAGTGTTGACCACTTCGAGGTTCACCATGTGCCGCATGATCGGGTATTCATCGGAAATGCCGTTGCCACCCAGCATGTCGCGGGCCGCACGGGCGATAGCCAATGACTTACCGCATGAATTGCGTTTGATCAGGGATATGAGTTCCGGGGCAATATCTCCTGCATCCATCAACTGACCTGCCCGCAGACAACCCTGCAGCGCCAGCGCAATTTCAGTCTGCATATCAGCCAACTTCAACTGCACCAGCTGTTTGGAGGCCAGAGGCACACCGAACTGCTTACGATCCATCGTGTAGTCGCGGGCGGCATGCCAGCAGGTTTCGGCTGCGCCCAGGGCACCCCAGGCGATACCGTAGCGCGCGTTGTTGAGACACCCAAAAGGACCCTTTAGGCCTTCCACGTTGGGCAGCAGGTTTTCCTCAGGGACAAACACCTCGTCCATAACAATCTCGCCGGTAACCGACGCCCGCAAGGCCAGCTTGCCCTCGATCTTCGGGGCAGACAGCCCATCCATGCCCTTCTCCAGAATGAAACCACGAATTTTGCCATCATCGGTCTTTGCCCAAACCACAAACACATCGGCGAAGGGACTGTTGGTAATCCACATCTTGGCGCCGCTCAAGTTGTAACCGCCGTCCACACTGCGAGCGCGAGTCACCATGCTGCCGGGGTCAGAACCATGATCAGGTTCAGTCAAACCGAAACAGCCAATCCACTCACCCGTCGCCAGTTTCGGCAGGTACTTTTCACGCTGGGTTTCGTTGCCATAGGCATAAATGGGGTACATCACCAGAGAGGACTGAACGCTCATCATCGAGCGATAGCCGGAATCGACCCTTTCAACTTCCCGGGCGACCAAACCATAGGAGATGTAATCCACCCCCGGGCAGCCGTATCCCTCTATGGTCGAGCCAAGCAGGCCCAGCTCACCCATTTCCCTGAAAATGGAAAGATCCGTCTCCTCGGCACGAAAAGCTTCCCTGACCCTGGGCAACAGCTTTTCCTGGGCATATTGCCTGGCGCTCTGCTGCACCATGCGCTGCTCATCAGAGAGCTGCTGATCCAGCAGGAAAGGGTCTTGCCAGTTGAGTTTCTGCCACTTTTTCCCGGCCATGGGGCGCGCTCCGCAATTGATAAGAAAGAGGCGGCAGGATATCAGGGGGACGATGATATATATAATATATATATTTAATCGTTTATATATATTCTGTATATTTATACGTGACGCATTTTGCTTGCGGTATAGCGGGGAGTAATGGATTCCCGCCTTCGCGGGAATGACGGGCAACGGGCAAATCGGCAAATCGGCAAATCGGCAAATCGGCGCACGGATAAATGGGCAAGCGGGTAAACGGGGAGATCGGGAGTGGATTTACGCAAACTTGAAATCTTCGCTGCTGTTGCCCAATCCGGGAGTTTTAGCGCCGGGGCAGAACAGCTCCATATGGCACAACCGGCGGTCAGTATTGCGATACGCAAGTTGGAGGAATCGCTTGGCATTACGCTGTTCGATCGCAGTGGAAGAAGTATTGCCGTCACTGCGGAGGGTCGCCAGCTTCTGGGGCGTGCTCAATCTATATTGCAGCAAGTGGAAGACCTCGCTGCGTCGGCAGGAGACCTCTCGGGACTCCTTCGGGGCGAACTGAGTGTCTCCTGCCCCTCCATGCTGGCGACTTATTTTTTGCCAGACCTGTTAAGTGGTTTTCTCACTGAACACTCTGGCCTCACCGCATCGGTTACCCAGGCGGGCACGACTGAAATAGAAGATCGCTTACTTAGAGATGACATTGAGCTGGGCGTCACCACAGCCAGCGGCCCGGGAGAACTGGAACGACTGCCCCTGATCAACGAACAGATGGTCGTCTGCGTGACAGAGACCCACCCTTGGGCACGCCGCCGTTATCTTGGCATTGAGGATTTGCACGCTGCGCCCATGGTCGTGTATGAAAGTGGCTACTTCATCAGAGCGCAGCTGGACCAGCTGTGTCAGGCATCAGCCACAAAGCCAGAGTTGCGTATGCAAAGCAACTTCCTACCGCTACTTGTGCGCATGGTAAAACAAGGCATTGGGGTCACCGTGGGGCTGCGCACTATGGCGGAACAGGAACCGGGTATTGTCGGCATTCCAATCTCGCCAAGAGTCGACGTTCCCATGGCCCTGGCAAAACGCAAGGGCCGAACCATATCTCGCGCCAATCAGGCATTTTTGGATTGGGTCGCTTTGCAGTTATGATGTGAGCTTTAAAGCCGCGTAATTTTCTGATGCCAGCACTTAACACTTTCAGTGGCCACCTGGCCAAACTGATTCCCGCCACCGGTAGCGCCGAGTTCCCAGCAATGCTGGTAGACATGCTGCGCAATCTTGTGCCCGTTGATGACGCCAGTATTATCGTTTATCCGAACACCGATCTACCCGTCGTTGAATACTTCGAGGTGCATGAGGATTCTGGCAAGTCTACATTGGATGTTTTCGTCAAGGGCCCTTTCCTGCTGGACCCCTACTACCTGGCCGCCACCGCAGACAAGCAATTCGGCGTATTTCGACTGCGAGATCTGTCTCCAAGCGGTTTCAAGGACAGCGAGTACTACAAGGCCTGGTATCGAAATTGTGGCTACCAGGATGAATGCGGTTTTGTCATTCCAACCTCAGGCGAAGGCTTCGTCAATATCGCCCTGGGCAAGACCGCCACTCGCGCCAGCTTCAGTAAACGCGAGCGCACCCTGTTGGCTGACGTTTATCCCACCGTTGAGGCACTTTGCCAGAAGCACTGGAACCAATCGGGTAATGACAGCAGCGTTAACCTCAGGGCACAGTTGCACAGCGCCCTGCAGTCCTTCGGATCCAGCCTGCTGACCGAGCGAGAGACCCAGGTCATCAACCTCGTCCTGCATGGGCACAGCACCAAAACCGTGGCAGAGAAGCTCTCTATCTCCATGGAAACGGTAAAGCTCCACCGCAAGCATGCCTACGCAAAACTGGAAGTTTCTTCACAGGCTGAGCTTTTCTACCTATTTCTGGATTCGGTGATGAGCGCCAGGGACTACGAGGGCGGTGACACCCTGGTGGCCTATATGCAACCACCCGCAAAACGGTCTCAACCTCTATGAACCAACCCTGGATGCAACAAACCCTCAAGGAAGGCTTCAATCACCTGTCAGCGGGTCGCCTGAACGAGGCGGGCGACTGCTGCCGACGGCTGCTGGAGAAAAAACCAGACCTGGTAGAAGCGCATTTCCTGGTGGGCCTCATAGCGCTGGAGCTGAAGCAAAACTGGCACGCGGTGAGCGCTTTTGGCTCGGTCACCAAGCTCCAGCCCGATCACGGCGCTGCCTGGGCCAATCTCGCCCGACTATTTATGCAAGCGGGGCAACCCGCGAGGGCAGACTCTGCGTTGGCGAAAGCAGCGGCGCTGAATGACGACAACCCAACGGTCATGGACTTGATCGGCACCGTTTACGGCCTCCTGGGTGATCAGATCGAAGCGGGTGAGTGGATTGGACGAGCGCTGCAGAAGCGACCCGACAGCATCCAGTTCCTGGTTAACCAGGCGAATAATCATATGTTTCTCGACAGGATGGATGAGGCGGAGGAACTATTGGACCGAGCACTTGAGCTCAGGCCGGAAAATCCCAACGCGCACTGGTTACTGTCGGGACTGCGCAAGGCCACTGACCGGAAACATATCGAATTGCTGGAACAACTCGTCCAGAAAGAAGGTAAGAATCAACGGGCGCTGGCCTTTCTCTACTACTCAATAGGCAAAGAGTCAGAGGATATAGAGGACTGGGATAACGCATTCGACGCTTTTGCGCGCGGCGCAAAAGCTCGCCGCAGCACCATTGATTTCGACGAACAGGCTGAAATCGAAATGTATGAAGCCTTCGCCACCACCTTCACTAATGAGTGGCTGGATCAGGCGGGCGATGGGCACGATGACCCCTCCCCAATCTTCGTCGTAGGACAACCCCGAACCGGCACGACACTGGTAGAAAGAATCATTACCAGTCACTCGCAGGTCCACTCCGCCGGCGAGCTAAAGCAGTTTGGTAATTGTTTGCGCCGCTTGTCTGACTACCGGGAGCCCAAGCGACAGTCCGCCAAGCTCGCAGAACTCGCCGCAAAGGTAGACCCCAATCAACTGGGTAAAGCCTATATGCAAACCACCGCAAGAATGCGCGGCTCACTGCCCCGATTTGTGGATAAACTGCCCCCAAACTATTTGTATATTCCACTGATTCTCAAGGCCTTGCCGCAAGCCAAGATAATTCACTTGCGACGCGACCCCATGGACGCGTGCTTCTCCAGCTTCAAGCAATTATTTGCCGACGCCTATCCACATTCCTATGACCAGCAAGAAATGGCGCGTCACCACGCGCGCTACTATCACCTGATGGACACCTGGCGTGAGCGCTTCAATGGCAGGTTCTTTGACATTTCCTATGAAGATACCGCACTGAACCTGGAGCCAAATGCGCGCAAACTGATGGAATTCCTGGATCTGCCCTGGGAAGACGCCTGCCTGGACTTCCACAAGCAAAAAGCCGCGGTCACAACGGCCAGCGTGGTGCAGGTAAGAGAACCTGCACACACTCGCTCAGTGGGTCGCTGGCATCGCTACCAGAAACAGCTCACAGAAATGCAGGAGACGCTCACGAAACATGGCGTGCCCCTCGAGCAATAAAGGCATAAGAGGCAAGACCGTAACGCCAGCCGCTCCATCGAAACATCAGGGCCGGACTATGAAATTGCAGAAACGCCTGTTTAGGCGTAGCCTAGAACTACGCAGGCCGCAAAAGCCTCTCGCTTTGCGCACATCCGCAAGGACTAACCCTTTCGGGGTGCTGAAAGCGATAACCGCTTGTGCGAACCTCTTGGAAGCTGGCCAGGGGCCTCCGAATTTACAGGGCCTACAGAGCCGGAAGAAATACGCGACTGGGACGGGTATTTATAACAAAGCTAATTAACTACTGCTCCACACTCAGCATTTTACGGGGCACGTCGATACTGAAGCATGACAAATAACATGCCGGAGATTGAAATGACGCATCAAAAACACACCGCTAACACCAGCTCACCTAAATCCAATGCTCTACCGCAGCGCTACCGAAAGTCCGGACGCACCATATTGGCGCAAGCGGTTTCCGTCGCAATGTTGGCTGGGCTCGGCGCAGAGTCCCTGCAAGCACAGCAGCTTGAGGAAGTTATCGTCACTGCGACCAAACGTGCAGAGTCGGTGATGGATGTACCGATTTCGATCACCGCAATGTCCGGCGACGATATTCGCGCGGTTAACCTCACCGACGTGAAAGACCTGATCGCTTTCACTCCCGGCATCAGCGGCAACAGTAAGGACAGCTTCCTCGATTTCGTCAGCGTCCGCGGCATCCGCACCATCGACTTTGGCAACGGCGGTGACCCCTCGGTCAGTTTGTACAAAAACGGACTTTATCAGGGTCGAAATGGCTCTGCGGTATCGACGCTCTATGACATTGACCGCGCTGAAGTACTGCGCGGCCCTCAGGGCTTCCTGTTTGGCCGTAATTCCGTTAGCGGCGCGATGAACATCATTACCACAAAACCCAACGTGTCACAGATGGAAGGCTACGCACAGCTGGATGTCGGCGAGAGAGACCTGTTCGCTTTTGAAGGCGGTGTGAACTTCCCCATCACCGACAACGCAGCTGTACGTATCGCCGGCTACCATTCTGAGGAAGGCGGCTATGTCGACAACGACTTTGGCGGCCCAGACCTGATCGATCACGAAAACCAGGGACTGCGCATCACCGGTCGCTGGCAGACTGATAACCTGACTGCCGACCTGATGTTCGAATACGAAGATCGTGACCAATTCGGCACGGTTTACCGCGCCACCGGTGAGGGCGACGCATTCCTCATTGATCAGACCCGCATCAACGGCGGCGAAGTGATTCCCCTCTCCCGCGATGGGCGCACAGTGAACAACGATAATTCGCTACAGCCCACTGACGAAGCGGAAATTTTCTCCGTCAGCCTGATGATTGATTACGATATGGGATGGGCGACATTGACCTCCCTGACCGGGTACAAGGATCACGACTACCTGTACGTGGAAGACTACGACGCCCTGCCCACAGTGACCTTCAACTATGGACAGGACCAGACCGGCGACTACTTCGAGCAGGAACTTCGACTGGCCTCCAACAATGAGGGGCCCCTGGGGTGGTATGCAGGTGCTTCCTACTACCAGGAAGATATTGACACTGTGTTCCTGGGGCAACAGGAAGAAGACGTTTACTGCCTGGGGTACTGGTTCAACACCTGCCAGGACATGTTCGATTACTACAATTACCTGGATGACTATTACGGCAACACCTACTACTGCGACTACTACCTGGATTATTACTTCTCCAGCTGTGACTGGAGCGCCTCACCAGATGGCCTGATCAACGACAGGAACCGGATAAAAGGCAAATACGAAGGTTACTCTGCCTATGTCGATCTGAGTTATGAGTTCACAGACGCGTTTGATATGAGTTTCGGCGTGCGCTACAGCTACGACGAAAAAGAGTTCTCGCAGGAAGTCCTGCCAGACTCCGGCGGCTCACTACTCGCCTACAAGGTGCAAACGGGATTCACCACGCCTGAAGGGGCGCTAACCGATAAACAGGACTGGGATGACACAACCTGGCGAATTGTCGCCAACTATAGACCCAACGACGACAGCCTCATATTCGCCAGCGTTGCAACAGGCTATAAATCTGGTGGATTTGGCAGTTTCAATATCGAAGGCCCAGGTGCAGATGGTTGCCCATTTGGCCTGTGTGTCGGCTTACCCGGCTCTGAAGCGCCAGGTGATTTTGGTCCAGAGACGGTGATCTCTTACGAGTTGGGTTACAAGGCGACCCTCTTCGACGGTCGCTCACAATTGGCCACCACCGCGTTCTACTATGAGTACGAAGACCTTCAAGCGATCTTTTCTGAAGGTCCCAAGCAAATTGTCGACAACGTGGGTGAACTTGATGGTTACGGCCTTGAGCTAGAACTCAGCACCGCCATGACCGAAAACATTACTCTACGGCTGGGCGCATCCTGGCTTGAAACCGAAGCCACCGGAATTCAGGCGTTCTGTGGCGCCGGCGAAGTACTCGACCCCATCAAAGGAGCTGATCACTGCGAAGGAAACTCCATTCCCTGGGCACCCAAGTACACAGCGTTTGCGGTTCTGGACGCTGGCTTCCCCATCGGCGATAACGGCGGTGAAATGTACGGCACCGTGGCATGGTCCTGGGAGGATGACATTCGCGGAGACTGGCCCGACAAGAGCCTGATTTACCAGCGCGTAGCAACTCTTAACCAAACCGATATCGTGCTCGGTTATCGGCAGAGTGGCTGGAGCGTCGCCGGCTATGTTGAGAACGTGTTTGATGATGTCTGGTATGACGGTAACTATGCTGACGACCCGACACCAGGAACCATTTACGCTCAGCACACCTTTGGGCCAGCAAGACCAAGAACCGCCGGTGTGCGGCTTGGTTACGACTTCTAGCCCCGGCCCGCTACTGGCGAGCTTATTACAAAATTGCCCCGGCACCTCCCGTGCCGGGGCAACTCACATTTAATGAAAAAAACACTCGGTCTTTCTCGCAGGGACTTTGTCAGTGGCGTTGCTCTCGGAGCGGCCGCACTTAAGATGACCCCGTTAGAGGCGGCAGCAAAAGGCCTGTTGCCCTCTACCGCCATTGGACCCGACTATTATCCTCCAGGCCTCACCGGCATGCGAGGCAGTACCAAGGGCTCCTTCGAAACCGCCCACGCAGTCGCTCGGGAAGGCAGGTCCTTCTCAATCCCCAAACAGCAAACCGAGAAGACTTACGATCTTGTGGTCGTCGGCGCGGGCATATCAGGGCTCTCCGCAGCGAAGTTTTTCCGCGATCAGCAGGAAGGACCCAGCCGGATTCTCGTACTCGATAATCACGACGACTTTGGCGGACATGCCCGGCGCAACGAACTGCAGGCGGATGGCGAGACGCTTATTGGATTCGGCGGCAGCCAAACCATCGATTCACCCTCCAAATACTCTGCGGTGGCCAAGCAATTGCTCAAAGACCTGTCCATCGACGTTGATCGTTTTTACGATTACTTCGATCAGTCTTTCTTCAAGCGACGCGATATGGGCGCTGGCATCTACTTTGACGCTAAAAGCTATGGCGAACGCAAAATGGTGGCAAATCCCCTGGATTCCGACGAAATGTCGGAAAGCCAATTGCTGGATGCAGTTCGCAGTATGCCAATTCCCAGCGCTGATCGTGAGGCTTTTTTCAACTTGCTGGCGGGTGGCACTGACTACTTGCAGGGCATGAGCACGGCTGAAAAAGAAACCCTTTTGCGCAACACCAGCTACCTGGAGTTTCTTGAAACCCATGCTGGCGCACCTGAATCTGTGCGAGAAATTCTTCGCGACAGTTTCCTGCCCATGATCGGGGTTGGCTGGGAAGCGGCATCGGCTTGGGAAGCGGCGGAGTATGAATTTCCCGGCACAGGAGGCCTCGGGTTGAAAGAGGAGCAACACGCGGAAAGGGAAGAACCTTACATTCATCATTTCCCCGATGGCAATGCCAGTATCGCCAGGGCGCTGGTTCGCAACCTGGTACCAAAAGCCCTGCCAGGCTCCGGTATGGAAAGCTTAGTAAGCGCGCGCGCAGATTATGCGGCTCTGGACGACGAAAATTCCAATATACGAATTCGATTGAATAGCACGGTGGTGCGGGTTCAAAACACTGGCGACGAGGTAGATATTACGTACGTCAACAACGGCAACAGCTACAGAGTCCGCGCCAAACACGTGGTTATGGCCTGCTATAACGCCATTATTCCCCACGTCTGCCCCGAGGTGCCGCCCGCCCAGGCCGAGGCCATCCGCTATGCGACCAAAATCCCTTTTGTCATCGGCAGCTTCGCGATTCGCAACTGGCAAGCTTTTGCCGACGCCGGGTTTTACAAAATGTATACGCCGGGAGATGCTAAGTTCAAGTATCTGCATCTCGACTTTCCGGTGAGCATGGGGAATTACCAATACTCACAGAGCCCGGACAAACCCATCGTAGTCTCCGCGTGGTATTCACCTACCCAGCGAGGGCTAACCAATACCCAACAATACAAAGCTGGCCGGGCCAAGCTACTGCAAATGTCTTATAACGATTTTGAAGAGGACATTTTCAGGCACTTCGACGGCATGCTCGGGCCGCACGGCTTCGATGCGGAGAGAGACTTCGCAGCAATTACTTTGAACCGTTGGCCGCATGGCTATGCCTACGAATTTGAAGGGATTGGAGTGCCGGCGGAGTACGACCGCTACACTGGACCTCATATTATAGGTCGCGCGCAGATAGGCAGAATCTCTATTGCCAATTCAGATTCCGAGGCCTATGCCTATGTTGATGGCGCTATCGATGCAGCTTACCGCGCCGTTAATGAGCAGCTGCAGGTATAAGGCTATTCACTTTCGGCTTTGGCCACCCCCATAAAAAATATTGTTAAACGCTAACGGAGCAATACGAAATGAAAAAACTAATTACCACGCTAGGACTTCTCACTTTTACTGTAGGCATTTTTGCAGCTGATCAAGGAGCAGTCCTGCCGGCAAAGATGTCCGTGACAGACATCGGTGGTGCGATATTTGAACGCGAGGACATGGCGCAACAAACTCACGAGGATGGTCATGTCACTAAGGATGTAACAAGCCTGCTGTCCAGCGATAAAAAGTTCGCGTCTGGAATGTATACCTCAGGCAAAACGCGCTCTGAAATTAACGAGCCCTATGGTGTCGACGAATTCATGTACTTTCTTTCCGGCGGCGTCACCCTGACCTCCAGCGATGGCACCGTGCAAAAAATTGGAGCCGGTGAAGCAGTCACCATTCCGAAAGAGTGGACAGGCATCTGGGAAACGGAAGGCTATAGCAAGATCTGGGTGATTTACTCTGCGGACGGCTCGGGGCTGGAGTGATGCAGACAGGGCTTGCAAGCCGTTTCGGCAAACTCAAGCCCTGGCACTCACGCGATCAAAAGAAACCCAACGGCAGAGAAAGCAGCGCCCAACACCGCATAGGGTAATTGCGACAGGGCATGTTCATAGGACGGACAGCCGCTACCCTGGGCGGCAAGCACCGTGGAATCACTGTAAAAACAGGCCATGCTGCCAAAGCCGCTAGCGGAGAATAGCGCTCCCGCCATTAACGGAATACTGACATCCAGCTCCTGCGCCAACGGAAACACTACCGGAATGGCTATAGCGAACACACCCCAGTTAGAACCTGTGGTAAAGGAAACAAAAGCCATGGTGATAAAGACAAGCACTGGCAACATCTTGGCGGTCATGTAGGGTGACACGCTGGTAATTACATATTCGGTGAAGCCCAGGGCATTGTTCGCTTCAATGAAAGTAAACACAGCCACCAGAATACATAGCACCGGCAACATCGTACGCAGGCCGTCCATCACCGTATCGAACATTTCATAAAGAGTGAGTGTGCGGGTGGCCAGGTATTGGACCATGGTAACCAGTATGCCGGCCATAACACCGATCAACAGGTCGATATCCGAGATAACGGTGAAGAATATCAGCGCAAATATCGGCACAAAGAACAGGGAGGCTCCGCCGGCTTTTTCACTGTCCGCGTGATAAGGCTCTTCCATCTCTATGTCGGTAGAGGTTCCCGGCGGCGCGAGTTCACCCGTGCTCTCAGCGCGCGCCTCCGCCGACTTCATGGTCCCCACCAGTGGAATCACTCCCATAATCACCAGGGGCACAATCGCCAGCGCTACAAACGGATAGAACATGTAGGGTATCGACTGGATAAAGAGATTAATTCCCTCACCCGTCTCCGCCACCCCGTTTTTCTCAAGCAGTCCAGCAAAGTAAACAGCCCAGGTTGAAATGGGGATGATCAGGCAGGTAGGGGCTGCGGTGGAGTCAACGACATAGGCAAGCATTTCCCGGGAGGTGCGATACTGGTCGGTCACCTTCTTCATCGACGAGGATACGGTGAGCGCATTGAGATAGTCATCGAGGAAGATCACCATACCTAGGGCCCAGGTCCAAAGCAGACTGCCGCGCTTGCTGCTAACCCTGTGGGTGACAAGTTCACCGAACGCCCGGGCACCACCGGCCCTCACCAACAGGGCGATGAAGCTGCCATAAAGGCCACACACCATCAGTACCCAACCGGTATTCTCGTCCTGCATTACCGTGAGCAGCGCTTCTGACAGCGAGCCGATAAAGCCAATGCCGTCGGCGATAAGAAACGCGACTATGGCGCCCGTGGTTACCGCTGCAATTGTTCGGTGAGTCACAATAGCCACCGCAAGCACCACGATGACTGGTATCAGGCTTATCGCCCCGTAGTTTTCCATGAACCCCCCCCCGAAGTGCTTCCATCTGTGCCGCTTGTGCGCACGTTCGTGATCAGTGTATCACTGCATTTTTAAAGCTTTCATACCCTGGACGAGGATTCCGAAACAAACCCTAAAGATGCAGCTATACTTGCAGAAAGTTTGACCCGAGTGAACGTTTTGAAATTTTTCTTCCCTATATTTTTTCTACTGTTGGCGCCCATCTTGCGCGTCAGCGCTGCAACAGATTTGGATGACATTCGTGACGAGCTCAAAAGCAATGTGAGTAACTCATCGATCGGAGCAGGTTACGCCCAGATGCTCAATTTTTTCGTGGAGCCTGATATCAGTGCGTCCAGGCTCACTGCCGATGATACAGACTACGACGTATTTAAAATTCCACTGCAGTTTGAGATACCCATGGCAGAACGCAGTTGGCAGGTGGCGATTCGCGCAACCCTGAGTCACGCGCAGGCCGACAGCAGTGTCGAGCTAGGTGATTTGGGTATCGTGGACTCTGATTGGGAAGCATACAGCGGCCAACTCGGCGCCGGACTCATCATGCCTTTCCACACCGATTGGTCAGCATTCGTCGGAGCAGAGTTTGGTATCAGTCGCCTGCAAAATGACGCGGACTATCTCGGAGAGCTTGGTCAGGCAATACTACCGGTACTCGCTGATGGGATTCTTTTCAATTGGGACACCAACGCAAGAGTCGCCGGCATCACCGTCGGCATGGGTTATGCGACGAAATATGCTGATAAGTATGACCTCGACATCAGCGGGCGCTATACACAAAGCCATATCGCCAGTTATTCCGAATCCAGAGACCTGCCCTCTTTTAACGAGCACACTGGCACCTTCTCGCTAAAGGCTGACCTGGTGCATCCTTATGGAATTGCGGTTGCCGATCTACCTGTCTTTGGCAAGGTTCATTTGGGTGGCACCGCGTTCACCGGCAAAAACAGGGATGCCCTGGGCTTCACCCATTTCTACGAGCTTGGCTACTCGGTGGGGTTAGACCTGTCCCGATTCGGGTACAAAGTGAAGAACGTTAGCATCGGTTACCAGTGGAATCAGGGGCGCGATGTGGAAGGCTATTCAGTGCTACTAAGCTGGGAGCTAAACTAACAATCAGCAGTACGCAAATTACACCTCAGGTCGCTACAGGCAGGCATCGTACTCCAGGGGTGTTACCTGGCTGTCGAAGGTATCCATTTCCTGCTGCTTGAGTATTGCGAACACTTTCTGGAAATCACCGCCGAAGTAAGTCGAAATGAGCTCGGACTCCTCGAAGCACTGCAAGGCATTTGGCCAGTATCGCGGCAGGCTGGGTGGCACCTGCTCGTAGGCATTGCCCTGAAGCGGCTCCGGGGCCTGTAATTCGTTTTCGATGCCGTGAAGCATGCCAGCCAGAACAGCCGCCATGACCAGGTAGGGGTTCGCATCAGCGCCCGCCACCCGGTGCTCAATCCTTGTCGCCACAGGAGATTCCGCCGGCACTCGAACGGATACGGTCCGGTTCTCGTAACCCCAGGTGGGCGCCAGGGGGGCATGGGTGCCGCGCCGGAAACGCCGATAGGAGTTCAGGTTGGGCGCAAACAGCAGCATGCTGTCCTCCATGGTACGCAGGCAGCCAGCAATGGCCTGGCGCAGTAACTCAGTGCCCTTGCCGGTGCCATCGTTAAATACATTTTCACCGTCCTTGTCGATCAAACTACAGTGCACATGCATACCATTGCCGGCAATATCCCCAAAGGGCTTGGCCATAAACGTTGCCACCAGGCCATGCTTGCGCGCCACGCCCCGGATCACCCGCTGCAGCATCATCGCCTGGTCTGCAGCCAGCAGGGCGTCATCCACATGATAGAGATTGATTTCATACTGCGAGGGCGCACCCTCCTTGATCAGGGTATCTACTGGCAAACCCTGGGCATTGCAGGCATCGCGAATCTCGTGCATCAGCTCTGCCTCGTCCTCCATCAGGTCGATACCGTAGGTCTGCCCCGCGCCCAGGCTTCCTCCAACCCGGTCCTGCTGGGTATGTATTGGGCGCCCCACATCATCATTCTCGGGGTACAGCAGATGAAATTCCATCTCGCTGGCCATTACTGGCGTGAGCCCCAGTGAGGCAAAGCGATCAACCAGCCCCTGTAACAGGTAACGAGGGTCGTAGCTGCAGTGGCTGCCGTCGACATTGTTCATAGACATCAGCACTTGGCCGGTGGGTCGCTGCAACCAGGGTGTTGGCACCAGGGTGCGAATGTCAGGAGCGCACCACCCATCACCGTCGCCACTGTTAAACACCCATTCCTCGGCATCGCGGCCCCAGACATCAAAAGCCAGGGTGCTAAGGGGCATCTTCAGGCCGCCAGCCATCACTTTCCCGATTTTCTCCCGGGTTACCCACTTGCCGCGAAGACCTCCGCACAAGTCCATCAACATAACCTCGAAGATTTCGATATGTGGATGCTGATCGAGGAACGATTGCAATTTCTCATTATTCTCAGGCATTTCTATTCCCTGTATCCCCGGTGAAAACACCACCTTTGGGGTAATTTCTTAACCTAACCACTATGCGACACTATTTAACAACGATGCGCAAACCTCGGCCATACCACTTCAGGGTATAGCAACCGCGCCACAGACACTGCGTTCCAACAGGGAGAGCAAATATCATGAACATGCAAGCCAACACCGGCAACTTGAAGCAGCTGGATCGGTCCCACTACCTGCATCCCTTTACCGATTTCAAGGACTACGCGACAAATGGTGGTCGTGTCTTCTCCCGAGCAGAACATGTTTACATCTATGACAGCAATGGCCACAAAATGCTCGACGGCATGTCCGGTCTCTGGTGTTGCAACCTCGGCTACAGCCAGCAAGCCATTGTCGACGCTGTTACCGAACAGATGCAAAAGCTGCCTTACTACAATAGCTTCTTTCAGTGTGCGAACGAGCCTGCGATCGAACTGGCCAAGGCACTGGTAGATGTCACTGAAGAGCGTTTTAACCACGTATTTTTTACCAACTCCGGTTCCGAAGCGAACGATACCAACCTGCGTTTGGTCAGCCGTTACTATCAGGTACAGGGTCGGCCCGAGAAAAAACACATCATCAGCCGCAACAACGCCTACCATGGCTCCACGATCGCTGCAGCATCACTAGGCGGCATGAGCGGCATGCATGAGCAAACCAATGGCCTCGACTATATTCACCACATCGATCAGCCGCACTGGTTTGCGGTAGGGCCGGACGAAGATCCCAATGAGTTTGGCGTGCGCGTTGCGCGGCAGCTGGAAGAGAAAATTGACGAACTGGGCGAGGAGAATGTTGCTGCATTTATTGCTGAGCCAGTGCAGGGCGCAGGCGGAGTTATCATTCCCCCCGATTCCTACTGGCCTGAAGTTCAGCGCATCTGCGATGAGCGCGACATACTGTTAATTGCCGACGAAGTGATTTGCGGCTTTGGCCGCACCGGCAAGTGGTTCGGCTCCGAAACCTATGGCATCAAGCCAGACCTGATGACATTTGCAAAAGCGGTTACCAATGGGTTCCAGCCGCTGGGTGGGGTCATGGTCAGTGACAAAGTAGCCGATGTACTGCTCTCCAAAGAAGGCGAGTTTACCCACGGCCTGACCTATTCCGGGCACCCTGCCGCCGCGGCAGCGGGTGTAGCCACTCTGAAAATTCTCAAGGAAGGTAACGTTATCGCCGACGCCGCGGCAAACCTCGCGCCACACTTCCAGGCTCGCCTGCAGGAATTGGTAGACCACCGCCTGGTGGGCCAGGTGCGCGGTCGCGGTATGTTCGCAGCCGTTGAACTGGTCAAGGACAAGATGTCCAGGGAAAAATTGGCTCCAGAATCAGCGGGCGCTGTGTTCTGCCGCAACACCGCTAATGAACTGGGTTTGATGGTACGCCAGACTGGCGACGCAATGATCATCGCACCGCCTCTGGTGTGCAGCACCGGCGAGATCGATTCATTGGTTGATATGTTGGTCCAGTCGCTGGACGCAACGGCTGCGCACTACGGCATTTAAACGCTTACTGAAGTCTATATTGAACTGCTGCTTGTGTAGCATCGGCCAAATGAACTAGCACACTGGAGCCCCTTCCGGGCTCCAGCCTTTGGTAACCTTAACTCTTTGCTCCAGCATCTTCCTCTTCGTCCTGGTCCTGGTCCTGGTCCTGGTCCTGATGCCTTGAAGCATCTGCCGCCATTCGCCCGACAGTCTCAATCGCTTCGTCCATGGTGAAGTGCCCTTTGTTCTGGTATTGATCGAACAGGTTAATGTAGCGATCCGACTTGCGCCCCAACACCATCAAGCGAACGTATAAGCTATCCTCCACAGCGGGTTTACGGATCCAGTCGAGGAAAAAAATCAGCACACTGAGCGGACTCATCATCAGATCTCGAAACGCGTCCGCACCCAGTTTCAATTGGAAAATGACAAGGTGTTTCAAGGCGCGGCCAAAGTTAACCTGAGCCTTCGAGTCTGCCGGCTCATCGAAAAATTGGGTCTTGGTTTTGGTCTTTGTCTTGGTCACTGGGCGGTCTCCCTGCAGAGCGATAGCCACCGATCGAGTGTAGCCGTGTGAAACTTATCACGCAGTAAAATTAAATTGAGCTGGCGACTGAAGTCACGATGGGCAATGTTCAGGGGAACCAGTGATCCCCGTTCAAAAGCTTCCTTGAGGCTGATGCGGGACAGGCAGCCAATGCCAAGCCCCGCCTCCACCGCGCGCTTAATTGCCTCAGTGTGCTGTAGCTCCATTGATATATCCAGGTCAGTAAGAATTCCATGCATCGCACGCTCAAACGTCTGGCGGGTGCCCGAGCCCGGCTCACGAACAATCCAGCGCTGAGCGATCAACTGCTCATCAGATACCCGCGATACCTCCGCTAGCGGGTGCCCGGGAGCGGCGAACACCTGCAATTCGTCCTCGCGCCAATGGATGGTCTCCAGACGGGGATGATTCAGCTCGCCCTCAATCATACCCAGGTCCAATTCAAAGTCTGTCACCTGGCGGGCGATGGTTTCTGTATTGGCTACCTGTAACGCCACATCGGCCCGAGAGTATCGCTCTCGAAAGGCAGCGATCATCGGCACTGCCAGGTAATTGCCAATAGTCAATGTTGCACCAATACGCAGGGCGCCGCTGACCTCCTCAGTGCTTAACGCAGCCTCGAAGTCTTGCGCCTGGGCAAGCAACCGCTCAGCCTGGGGGCGAAGCTGGCGGCCCAACTCGCTTAACTGTAGCCGCTTTCCCAAGCGATCAAACAGCTGCACTTCGAATTGCTGCTCCAGCTCTTTCAGCGAACCGCTGGCGGCAGACTGGGACATGGACAGAGACTCAGCAGCGCGACTGACGTTCTCGTAACGGGCGGTCGCCAGGAACACTTGCAACTGGCGAAGGGTAAATTTCATATCGATAAATCCGATTAATTAAATCGAATATATCTGTTTTACAGGTTATTAACCAGCGCTTATTCTGGACACCAATGACACAACAGGTACCCAGCAATGGCATCACTACTGCGTGAACAGGTCACTGAAGTACACCACTGGACAGACAATTTGTTCAGCTTCAAGACCACTAGAGACCAGGGCTTTCGCTTCAAAAACGGCTTTTTCACTATGATCGGATTGGAGCATGACGGTAAACCACTGATGCGCGCCTACAGCCTCGCCAGCGCCAACCATGAGGACCAGCTGGAATTTTTCAGTATCAAGGTTGCGGATGGACCACTGACCTCAAAGCTGCAGAACATCCAGCCAGGCGACGAATTACTGGTGAACAGCAAGGCCACCGGCACCCTGATATCCGACAACCTGCTGCCCGGAAAAAACCTTTACCTGATAGCGACAGGGACCGGATTGGCGCCCTTCCTCAGCATTATTCGCGACCCCGAGATTTATGAGGCCTATGACAAGGTCATCCTCACCCATGGTTGTCGCGAAGTGGAAGAACTGGCCTACCAGGAGCTCATCACCGAGCACCTGCCCAATCATGAATACCTGGGCGAGGATGTGCGTGACAAGTTGATTTATTACCCCACAGTGACCCGGGAGAAGTACGTCAACAATGGCCGCCTGACCGACCTGCTACGCATTGGCAAGCTGGAGAAGGACATAGGCATGCCCACCGTTGATCCACAAAACGACCGCTTCATGATTTGTGGCAGCCCCAGCATGCTCAAGGATATTAGCAAGCTGCTCGATAGCCGCGGCTTCCGCGAGACCCGCAACGGTGAAGTCGGTGAGTATGTGATCGAACGCGCCTTCGTCGAGACCTAAGCTTATTCAGTTGTGGTGTTACCCGGCGTCAATGGAAAGAAGTCATAACGCTGGGTTCCCACGCTCACTTCAAGCAGCAGCCCCCCGCGCACCTGGACGAACATAGCCACATCCGGGTGATACCCGGGGGTTACCGCCTTGCCAGTTTTGGCGATGGCTGCATTGGCCTGGCCGGTGAATTCAAATCGACCCCGTTTAAACTGGTCAAGCGGACCTTCGGTGCGAAAGAACAGTATTTTTCGATCAGCCTGAACACCAAAATTAGCACCGACAAACAACTCGGTCATCAGCGCCCGGCCAGTGACCTCACCATTTTCAAACAACCAGCCGTTACCGAAAGCGCCACCAAATCCCCCACCGGCTCTCCAGTTAGAGGGAAATACAGCAAAGGCCAGTGCACCACTAAAGAAAGAGTCCAATTCCTTGTGCTCACGAAACGATGCGATCGCCTCGTCAACAGACTCAGCCCTCTCCTGATCGTAAACGACGGGCTCCATGACACAGGCTGACAGTGACGACATCAGCAGAATCACTGCAAAAATATGGAATAACTTCATCGCTTGCACTCCAGGTGGCCGGTAAGCACGTCCGAGCCACCCGAAACGTTACCAAGAATATCTACCCGACCAAATATCCCCGAGCGATGAACAATGGTGAGCCCGCTGTAGCAATTCTGCCACCAACCACGATCACCAAAGAAGTTACGCAGCGGAAAATCTACAGTGGCCTCCAGGTAGTTCAGAAAGTGACTGGTGTTCTTCCCGCGGCTTTCCTGCTTACGCTGTTCAACGATAGGCACCTTGTCGGCGTAGGAAAAACCATAACCGAATCCATAGCGAAACGCTTCGCGATTACTCCAGGGTGAATAGCCCGTTCCCATCAGCATGATGTAGGGGTTAATTTCCCAGAAGTCTTCCTGATAGCCCTTTTCAAAACGCCGATTGACCGATACCCGACCCCAGACGTCCAGGCGCCTGCCGTCGAGAGCGAGTTTGCTCAGGGTTAAACCCGCGAGATAGGTTTCGACATCATCATTCTGTTTGATAGCACCCCGATGAACTCTGTGAAATGTGTGCTCTGCGGTATAACCGGCATTCGCCCGCCAACTCCACTCGCCCGTTCTTTCAGGGTTACGGCGAGCAGAAGCTTGCTCATCCAGTACGTTGCCAAAGGCATACGCAAGCCCCACCATGGCGGTGACTAGATGATCTTCGCCCACCAAGGGACTATCAGAAACCTCATCGTCCAAACCGTCTACCGCAAGATTGGCAAACAGGCGCAAGCGTTTTGACATGCGATAGCTGGTGTTCACACCCGCCCGCCACCGGGTGGAAGCACCCGGGTGGTAAACCGGCAAATCCTCACGAGACTCTGCCTCGGAGACGCCATAATAATAGTCAGTCAGCGCCTCATCCCAATGCACATAGCTGGCAAATGGGGACAGCGTCCACTTGTTCGCAATCCAGTTATAGCGATAAGTTAGATCCAGCTCTTCCCCATTGTGCCGATCCAGGGTGTCCTGGAGCCAGGTAAGTGACAGGCTGCCCCAGCCGCCCTTGACGCTGGCTCGCAGTCCACCGTCCAGGCTTTGCTCGCGCTCTTCAACGCCATCAAAAAACTCATCTCTCTCCGGCTCAAGACGATCGAAGCGATAGGCGAGCATTGCATCCAGGCTAAAATGATCGGAGTCAAACAGATGAATACCTGCGGTGCTGCCATGGGCAAAAAGATAGCGCCCCTCGTAGTAGTAAAAAGGCAGTACGTCAGAATTCTCGTCCGTTTCTACTGAGCTGATATCACCAATGCCTTTGTATGCGCTGTCACCCCAGCGCCAGCCAGCACCCAGCCCCAGAGTACCCTCGGGCACATCTGCGGTAGCGATCTCTGTCACCGGGTTAGTCGACAACGCTCCCGGAGCGAAAGCCAAAAATAAAACTATTAGGCTGGATCGAATTAGCCAGGGGTAGTCGCGATTTTTGTAACTCAAAGTAATTCCACTTCCTGATTAAAGCTGCTGGCAGCATCCTGAAAATCACCTAAACTAACAGGCTCATATGCTAACACTCATGAAGGACACAATGGCAATGAAAGACAAGCTTAAACTGACCATTGCAGCAGCCGCGTTGGCTGCAACTCCGGTATTCGCCCAGGCCCCAGCCCCCGACAAGGAGACACTTGAAGACGCCTGGCCAACACAAACCCAGTTTTCACCCTACGCGGGGCGCAATTTTCCCGGGGAAGTTTACTGGGGCGATACCCACCTTCACACTGAAATGTCTTTTGACGCCGGCGCGTTCGGTGCACGACTATCACCCGAAGATGCCTATCGATTTGCCAGAGGAGAAGAGCTGACCTCGTCCGGCGGATTGAAAGTCAAGTTGTCGCGGCCTTTAGACTTCCTGGTCGTGGCTGATCACTCCGATAACATGGGATTTTTCCCCACCCTGCTGGGGGGTGAACCCAGTTATTTAGCCAATCCCACGGGTAAGCGCTGGTATGACATGATCCAGTCAGGCGGCAGCAAAGCGGTTGATGCCGCGCTTGAAATCATCGGCGCATTTTCCGACGGCAGCTTTCCCATGGAAATAGCCTCCATGCCGGGCAACCCCACGTATCAATCAGCCTGGGATGTCGCCATCGACGCGGCCGAAAATGCCAATGAACCGGGAGCGTTCACGGCATTCATTGGTTACGAATGGACCTCTAATGACAATGGCTACAACCTGCACAGGGTAGTCATGTATCGAGACGGTGGCGACGTGGCCAGTCGCAGCCTGCCTTACACCACGCTAAAACCTACGGGCAGCCCCAACCCAACAGACCTATGGGCGGAGTTGCAACGGGTACACGACAATACCGGCGCCAACCTGCTCGCGATCGCCCATAACGGCAATCTCAGCAATGGCATTATGTTCCCGCTCGTGGATTCATTCACTGGCAAAAAAATCAACAAAGAGTACGCGCAGACGCGCATGAAATGGGAGCCTCTTTACGAAATCACCCAGATAAAAGGCGACGGTGAGACTCACCCTTTCCTCTCACCAAACGACGAGTTTGCTGACTACGAAACCTGGGACAAAGGCAACCTCACACTTACCGAGGCCAAGACAAAAGATATGCTGCAATATGAGTACGGGCGCTCTGGCTTAAAGCTGGGCCTGCAGGCTGCAGACAAAATTGGTATCAATCCATACCAGGTCGGTTTCATTGGTTCTACCGATAGCCACACTGCACTCGCAACCGCCGCGGAAGAAAACTTCTTCGGCAAGCATTCCGGCACTGAACCAACCGAAGAACGCATGACTCACCCCGTGGGTTGCTTTGGAGATATGTGTATCTTTGGCTGGGAACAAGCTGCCAGCGGACTTGCTGCAGTCTGGTCTGACGAAAATACACGCGGCGCACTGTTTGATGCGATGAAGCGGCGGGAAACCTATGCTACAACCGGCTCCCGCATGATCGTACGATTTTTCGGTGGCTGGGACTTTGATGAGGCCGATGCACTATCACGCACCCCCGGACACGCAGGTTATAGCAAGGGCGTTCCCATGGGCAGTGAGCTGAAAGGCGCTAAAGGCAAGTCTCCCAACTTCCTGGTTGCGGCCCGCAAAGACCCCTTCAGTGGCAACCTGGACCGCATCCAGATCGTCAAAGGCTGGCTGGATAAAAAAGGCAAACCTCAAGAAGAGGTCTTTGACGTGGTCTGGTCAGGCGATCGCAAACCTGATGGTAATGGCAAGCTCCCACCCGTGGGCAACACGGTAGACGTTGCAAACGCAACCTGGTCCAACAGCATTGGTGACCCGGAGCTAATCACTGTTTGGCAGGACCCTGATTTTGATCCCAAGCAGCGCGCCTTTTACTACGCCCGAGTTCTGGAGATCCCCACGCCTCGCTGGACTGCGTACGAAAAATTGCGTTTCCCGAACGCCGAGGTACCCGAGGGCACGCCCATGATTCAACAAGAGCGTGCCTATACCTCTGCCATTTGGTACACCCCCTGAGGGGCACACTCTGTGGCATGGCTTAAGCGAGCCAAGGCAAGGAAGACGGGCACAACACGACTGCTGTGGTCAATAGTATTGGCTGCAATGGTCGTTGTAAGCGCATTGCACTCGCATTACCTTGGCACTTCAAGTAACTCATTATTGCCGGGGAAAGCTTAATGTCCGAGACACGTCAGATACTCAACAAGAAAAACATGGGGATTGGCGAAGGCCTGCCCCTACAGGCCTCCGAAGGTGGCGTGGAAGAGTTGCGCAAAGACATACAACGCTTGATGGATATAGAAGCCATCAAGCAGTTGAAGCATGCTTATTTTCGCTGTATCGACACCGCCAACCTGGAGGAATTGGCCACGTTGTTTCACGACGACGTTCAGGTGGACTTCAAGGGCGGCAACTACCACCTGCAATACAGCGGCAAGCAAGAGTATGTGGCGGGCATGGAGCAGTCATTTACCAAGCAGTCCATTGGCCAGCATCATGGCCACCACCCGGAAATTCAAATGTTGTCGGAGACCGAAGCTACCGGCATCTGGTATCTGGAAGACAAATTCTGGGTGATCAATCACAAGTACTTCACGACAGGCACTTTGCTGTACTGGGACCGTTATGTGAAAGAAAACGGGAGGTGGCTGATCAGGGACACGCGCTACGAGCGACTCTACGAATTCACTGAGCAACTGGCCGAAGAGGTTAAGCCCAGCTCACACTATCTGGGCGTGCACGGAACCGAGCCGCAGTTTTAATTTGAGTCGAACAAGGAGGTGGGCGCTTTTGCCGTCATCCCCGCCTACGCGGGAATGACCAGCCGATCTCTTTGCGGGCACGCCAAGGGCCCACCCGGCAATAATTCTGTTCTCAGGTAAGCGCGCGAATTAGCCCAGCATATCCTCTGCAACAAAGTACTTGGGATCCTCGATCACGTTAACCTCAACGAGATTACCCGCCTTGCGCAGCAGCTGCTTACATTCTCCCGACAAGTGCACCAGGTGCAGGGTTTTGCCGGAATTAAGATAGCGCTCTGCAAGCGTATCGATAGCCTCCAGGCCAGAGTGATCACAGACACGAGATCCTGCAAAATCGATAACCACATCTTCATTAGATTGCGCCGGATCAAACTGCTCCAGGAAGGAGGTGACGGAGCCGAAGAATAGTGGGCCAGACACCGCGTATACGGTAGAGCCCTTGTGGTCTTCCCTGGCCTGAACGTTAATGTGCTTGGCGTGTTCCCAGGCAAACACCAATGCAGACACAATAACACCCACTACAACCGCAATAGCGAGATCTGTGGCTACCGTCACAGCGGACACCAGAATAAGGACCAGCGCGTCAGACTTGGGAACCTTGCGCAGTACCCGAAAGCTACTCCACTCAAAAGTACCTATTACCACGATAAACATCACGCCGATCAGTGCAGCCAGCGGTATCTGCTCAATCAGCGATGAAGCAAACAGGATGAACGCCAGCAGGAACAGTGCCGCAGAGATACCCGAGAGGCGTCCACGCCCGCCTGAGTTCACATTAATCATGCTCTGCCCAATCATCGCGCAACCGCCCATACCGCCGAAGAAACCGGTCGTTACGTTGGCCACGCCCTGGGCAACACACTCTTTATTACCTCGCCCGCGTGACTCAGTGATTTCATCGACCAATCGCAGTGTCAGCAAAGATTCGATCAAGCCAATGGCAGCGAGAATCACCGAGTACGGCAGGATAATGGTAAAGGTCTCCCAGCTAAGGGGAACCATGGGAATATGAAACTCAGGTAAGCCACCTTTAATCGAAGCAACATCGCCAACCACTTTGGTATCCAGGCTCAAACCGACTACCAGGAGGCTAACAACCACAATAGCTGCCAATGAAGAGGGAATAGCCGTCGTCAGGCGCGGCAGGAAATGGATAATTGCCATGGTCAGCGCAACAAGCCCCAACAGCATATAAAGCTGTTTGCCCTCAAGCCAGGCGACATCAACAATGCTGCCTTCCATAAAGGTACCAGCCAGCCACCCCGCTTCGCCGGGCGTTCCAAACTGCCCCAACTGGGCGAGAAAAATCACGATCGCCAGACCATTCACAAAGCCCAGCATGACCGGGTGAGGCACCATCCGGATAAATTTACCCAGACGCATAGCACCCGCCGCAACCTGTAAAACACCCATCAACACCACTGTCGCGAACAGGTATTCCACTCCATGATCGGCAACCAGCGCCACCATCACGACAGCCAGCGCGCCCGTCGCGCCGGAAATCATACCGGGGCGACCGCCGATGCAGGCGGTAATCAGTCCAACCATGAAGGCGGCATACAAACCTACCAGCGGCTCGACGCCTGCCACAAAGGCAAACGCGACTGCTTCTGGCACCAGCGCCAAGGCCACGGTCAGGCCAGACAGTACGTCATTTTTGACGGTCGAGACTTTACTCGGATGGATCTCAAACATCGGAATTCTCACCTAAAGTTTGCTGTAACGCGCCATCAGACACGTGGGGTCAGGAACCGATCGGCGGAGTGGTTGTTATGCGCAGACAGGAAAGGGCGCGAATTGTAGGCTAAACACCGCTATACGGCCAGCATGGTAGGGTGTGAAAAATAACAGCCGCCTGACGATTGGGGTATGCCACGCGGCAGTCATCTTTCATCAGGACATAGACAGGGATGACGAAGTCGGCGCTGGGCGCTAGACTGATTGCCAACTCACCAAGATGGACAAAGGTATGGCACTTCTTATCACCGGCGTATTACTCTGGTCTCTAGTTCATTTTATTCCGTCAGTCGGTTTGCCATTGAAGCAATCGTTAAACGCCAGGCTTGGCGAGGGCGGCTACAAGGGTGTGTTCTCACTATTACTGGTCGCCGCCCTGCTACTCATTGTTTTCGGTTGGCGAAGCATTGATCAGCCAGTTCATCTCTACACCCTTCCCCTCTGGACACGCCACTTGGGCATGCTGCTGATCGTTATTGCTTTTATTCTGTTTGTGGCGGCAGGAGTACCCACTCGAATCAAGCAGGTGATCAGGCACCCGCAACTCACCGGAATGCTCATCTGGGCCGCTGCTCACCTGATGATGAACGGCGACAACCGCTCACTGGTGCTATTTGGCGGCCTGGGCACCTGGGCGTTGTTGGAGATGATTTTCATCAACCGGCGAGACGGTGAGTGGGTGAAGCCTGAGGTGCCCGGTGTGGGGCAGGAGATCAAAATTCTGGTGATCAGCGCGGTGGTTGTTGCCGCCGTCATGTTCGCTCACCCCTGGCTGGCGGGCGTTGCCATTATTTAAAGTTCTGTAAAGCCTTATGAGAGCGCCAGTTTATTCATATTCAGGGCTCGCAGCTTATGTTGATAAGGCACCTCCAACAGAGTATTTTTGTAAGCTTCAGGACATCCCTGGGCCTCACCCAATCAACTGGAATAAAACATGCAAATGAAATCAGTACTATCCACCCTCGCAGCGGCTTCCCTGCTGGCTGTGGGCCTGGCAACAGCAGACACCCTGGAACTGGCCGACGGCACCTTGCTTGAAGGCGACCTGGTCGGCAGTAGCAACGGCATCATCATGTTTAACACTGGCGACGAAATCGAGGCCTATCCAGAGTCCGAAGTAGTTGGTATTTATCTGAGTGACGGCGTGGCTACCCGGCAACAGGAGCAACAGCGACAACCACAAACCATTACCGTATCCGAAGGCACTCGCCTGGTGATTCGCATGTCCGAGACCATTGATACCAAGCGCCACTCCGCTGGTCACCGCTTCCGCGGCCAACTCGAAAGTGCACTGGTGGTGAATGGAGTAACAGTCGCTCGTCGCGGCACCACAGTCTACGGGCGTATTGTCGGCGCTTCACAGGCCGGGCGAATTGGCGGTTCTTCTAACATGACCGTGGAATTCACCGACTTGCTTGTTGACGATCAGATGCACAGCATGCGCACCCAGGGCTTGAAGGCCCAGGGTAAAAATGAAGCGGGCCGTACAGCCGGTCGTACCGCAAGGGCCGCTGCATTGGGTGGACTCTACGGCGGCAGTTCCAGTGCCAAGAAAGGTGCCAAAGTGGGACTGGGCGCTTCGATCCTGACATCAGGTGCCAGCATCAACATTCCAGCAGGCACCCTGGTGGAAACCAATCTCGCGGCACCATTGAACCTGCCTCACCCGGGCTAACTAGAACTGCCCCAGGGCTTTCCCTACTTGATGGAAAAAACTCATGCGCCGGTTGATACGCTCTACAGCGACATCATCCGGCGCCAGTTTCAGCGCCAGGTTCAACTGCTCCAGCGCCGGCGGCATTGCCCCGTTGAGGAAGAAGTATTCGGCCCGCGACTGATGCAAGCCAAAGCGATTTCCCGCCAGCCCCTGCACTTCAGATAACCAATACCAAAGCGTCACGTTAGTCGGCTTCAACTTGGCGTGTTCTGTTAGCACCTGGTCGGCTTCTGTATAGCGGCCTGCCTTGAAATAAGCTTTACCTAACTGGATGGTGATCGGATGATTCCCCGGCACCAGTTGAACGCCCTTCTTCAACTTCTTTATTGCCGTGTCGTATTTCCCTTCGGCCAGGTCGATGTCTGTCTCCGCGAGGGCATAGGTCATATTTGTCGGCTTGAATTCACGCATGGGCGCCAACAACTCTCGCGCCTCTGCATAACCGCCATTGTTGCTAAGTGCCAGAATGAGCCCATATTGTGCGGCAACAGCTTCAGCACCTTTGCTCTCCTTACGTTTTTTTCGGAAGTGGGCTACTGCTTCTTCAGGCTCATCAATGAAACTCAATTCGACCCGAGCTCGCATCAAGTGAAATTCAGGGTTGTCCTCATACATCCGCGGGGGATATTGACCAGCCCGATTGCGCGCATCGGCAATTCGACTCTCTGTGAGCGGGTGAGTCATCAGAAACTCTGGCGGTCTGCTGCCATACTTGCGCGAATTCGCCTGCATCACTTCAAACATTCCGGCAGCTCCTTTAGGGTCCATACCCGCAGCCACCAGGTTTTGCATGCCAACCCGGTCAGCTTCCTGCTCGTGCAAGCGACTGTAACGTAGGGACGCATCCTGAGACGCGGCCTGGGAGCCGGCAATCGCGGCTATGCCGGCGTCACCGCCACCTGCAGCCACTGCAACCATGCCTGCCAACATGCCCGCCAAAGCCATTTTTCCGGACTTAGCGGCGTT
This sequence comes from Halioglobus sp., assembly GCA_039979015.1. Classification (GTDB taxonomy): domain Bacteria; phylum Pseudomonadota; class Gammaproteobacteria; order Pseudomonadales; family Halieaceae; genus Halioglobus. The sequence goes on along the minus strand of JBDWAD010000020.1, from coordinate 230,528 downwards.
CTCCTGGCCTCGGGAGAAATGGCGCTGACTGAGGTGGGCAAGTTCGTGTCCCAGCACCGATGCCACCTGGGCCTCGCTCTGGGCCGCCAGTAGTAAGCCGTTATGAACACCCACTACACCGCCGGGAACCGCGAAAGCGTTAATACTTTTATTATCTACCAGCACTACCTCCAGCCGACGTTCGCGTAATTGGCTGGTAACAGCCAGACGGTAAATAAGATTCTCGGTGTAATCCTGAATCAAGGGGTCACTCAGAATGGGTGCTTGCCTGCGAAACTGCATCAACCACGCCCTTCCCATCAGGTATTCCTGGGAAAGGGAAACTGCATTGCCCTCACCAAAATCCGGTAAGGTGCCGTCCTGGGCTCGACTCTTGCACGCGCCCAGCAGCAGGCAAAAACCCAAGGCAGCCACCCCCAGATAACGAATCAATGGATTAGTGTTCATAGTGAACTATCAGATTTTCATTGCATGCATTCAACGACATCAAAGCCGCCGGCGTTAGAACTATTTTTCTTCTCAATGGCTTTCCCGATTTAACCGTCACGGCCGCCCAAACAGCTTTTTGAGCTCCTTGCCTGCCTGTTCTGAATCCTCAAACACCGCTTCACAGGGGTTTACCGAGGTAGCGACCCAGCGATCCCACATCCCTTCAGCGACAATAGACAAGCCGCCAGTGAGCACCGCCGCACTACCTGAAACAACCACGCCCTTGGCATTGACGCCCAAACGAGGATGACTGAAGTTGCCGCCCAATTTAAGGTAAGGGGTGAGCGCTTTGGAGGCACTGATTCCCAACCCCTTGCGGGCGCGGGTATTAAACACCATATTAAGGCTCTCGTCGCGGAGACTAAAGCCTCCTCCCAGGGCCATATCCAGCTCTTCGGTGCGCAGCACCAGGCCCGGATTAACACTCACCATACCCTGGTCGATCTCGACCCCACCAGCATGACAAATCATCTCGGTATAGTCTTTCTGCTGACTGGAAGGATCAATGCGAGTAAACACTTCCCCGAGCACATCGCCAAACAGAAAGCCCAGCCCTCTATTACTCATTTGCCCACCGCCGCCGCGCAACACGATGCGGCCATCAAGACTCGCGGCCAATTCACGAGCCGTTGTGCCTGCGCCGACAAGACTCGCACGATAATCAGACTTCTGCTGCGCCTTGGGGTTACCCGTCAGTATCCAGAACAGCGGCAAGCGATGGCTCTGCAATTGTAAATCCACCCTCGCGCCCGGGCTCAAATTGGCGAGTTCCAAGGTCGCTTTACCGGTTGAAAAATCTCCGCCCCATTCCAGCTTTTCACTCACTAAAGCGTTATCCGAAATACTGAGTACAAACTCGCCGTAACTGCGCAAATCGTCGCGCACAATAACCTCATCAACCTTAAACTCCAGACGGCCCTCCAGATTACTAAGCCAATCGAGTCGCAAGGGTGAATCGGGTATAAGCCGCGCATCCAACTGGGCCCGGGTCAGCGGCGCATTCGAGTCGAGCTGAGTGGGAGGCGCTTCCTCCTCGCTATCAAGTCGTAGTTCCTGATCAAAGGCGTTGCCCAGAAAACGAAAATCCAATTTACCCGAGTGCAGCCTCGCGTTTAATTGCCCGGGCGAACCGGGCCGATAAGAAAGAGCACCAGAAAGATCACTACGCCCCAATTGGGCATCCATGTTATCCACGCTGAAAGCACCATCCGCCACAACCTCGATATCCGACTCAAAGATATAGGATTCGTCTGGTAGCTTGGCGGTAAAGTCAAAAGCCTCCAGCAAGCTGTATGCCCGTTTTCCGCTAACATTAATGTGGCCAGCAAGAGCGGGGCCCTGACTCCCCAGCAGCACCTGCAGATCAGCATTTAATTTATTGTTGGCCAAGCGAACTTCAATGTCGTCGAGGCGAATATGTGGAGGTTCCCAGACACCATCAAAGTCAACTTCAAAGGGAACGTCTGTGATAGACCTTGTCACCCAGGGCGACAGTAGCTCAACTGCCGAACCACCGCGCGCACGCACCGAAATATTAGCGCCGTCTAAGTCGCCATCCAGTGGGAGTTGCGCAGAAACAGCGACATGCGAGCCTCCAGAGCGTCCATTAAGCTTTTCCAGCTGCAGGGACTTACCGTCGGAAACCAGCATCCCCTGCAATTCGAGCGGCACTGCCTGATCATTAATCTTTGCAATAGGGAGAAGTTTTTTCAGGTCAGGGGAATCCAGAACAAGATCTAACGCCATCCCTTCTAAAGTCGCTGGATTTCCAATCGAGCCATTGATCGTGAGTTGACTGTCTCCTGCTTGCAACAAGCCCTGTGTAAGAGAAATTTGCCGACCAGAGCCGGTGACATGCACTTGCAGCATCAGCGGCAAGGTTTGAACTGAAGATTCTTCATCCAATTGAATAGGAAGATCGCCTTGCACGCCCAACCGAAAGTCCAGCCCGCTAAACGACAAGGGATCGCCCACCGCACCGACAAGTTCCAGCTGCCAATTTTGATAACTGCCATCGCCCGATAGGGCGACCGACTTGCCTTCGCGCTCGCTGCGACCGCGGAAGTTGACCGGCTGCGAATTCCAGAGGCCTTCAATTTCAAGGTCTATCCCACCGCCGCCCTGCATTTGTCCGGACAAGTAAGCTGTCAGCTCGCCCTTGGGGTCTAAATAGCTCACTGTGCTGTCGCTGACATGAGCCTGCTCCAGGACCAATGGAAGTTGCACATTATCGCGCGACCGATCGCTCTGAGCTTCGATGTCGCCTTGGAAGTCCCAGGAGGAACCTTGTTGCCCGGATTTCTCCAGTGCCACCCGAAGGCCTTGAATTTCCAGGTCTCTGATAACCACGGGGCCATCGCCCCAAAGCGAAAAGCTATCCAGATAAACCCTGCCCATTTCCAATTGCACCAGTTGGGGCGTTTTCGCCCAACCCGGATTAGCAATACTGAGTCCCTCTACAACCAGGTTCGACTCACGACCAATGCGTAGGTCACGAATATTGGCGATGAGCACCTGCCTGCCCAAAGACTCTGTAAGATAGGCTTCCAGACGCGATGTATCGCGCATCAAGTGATTCACGGTCACGGCCAACGCGATGGCTAAAAGAACAAGCGCGAGCAGGAAAAGAAGCAGGAATTTTTTCATCGCTGAGCTCATTTTGAGCGTTGCTCTTCGCTCAAATACTCCTGCAGTTTCTGGCTGGACTGGCCACCAAACAGAATATCGCAGGCCTCTTTTAAACCCGGGGCGCTCTCGATAGTTTCCCAGCGTGTCACCTGCTCGATTTTGGAGCGACGGCGCATAAAGTCCTCCAATTTGACGATCATTTCCCGACGGGCAGCCAACTCTATTTCGCAACGGGTGTATTCGGCGCTTTCTATGAGTAATGCCGCACAGCTTTCATCTTCACGGATACGTTCCAGCAAACCAAAGGCCGAAGTTCCATAGCGCCGCCAAAAACGTTCAGACAACGGCTCCGACGAGGTCGGGTCGGTGAGCGCATCCAGGTTCATTAACCTGGCCTGGAGCAGAAATTCATCTCGCTGACTGTTAGACGGTTCGCCGTACCACTGGTTTTCTGGGTAGGGGATGATGACTCCCATGTCAGCCACCTTATCAACCACCTCGTCACCGACATTCAAGCAATCGGTGAGTTTACCGCCAAATATAGTGAGGTGAGGATGATGCTCACTTTGCTCGATAACGTGCTTTCGCGATAGCTGAACCCAGTCAGCCTCACCTTCCTCTCCCTGGATCGCAAGAGGTCGCACTCCCACCCTTTCTGCAATCACATTTTCAGGTCGCAGTGGCTCATCCAGATCCAACAAGGCGTTAACGTTGTCCAACACAAATTGGCGATCCTCCGGAGTTACTCCAACCCTCGGGTCTGCCACCTGGGTATCGGTGGTTCCAATACAGGTTTTCGGACCCATGGGAATCAGGAAAAACAAACGACCATCGCTGGCGAAAAAAGTCAGTACACGCTTGTTGTCAGTCACTCGATCAACAATCAAATGAATGCCTTTGGAGAACAGGTGGTGATATTCAGTATCCTCGCCAGACATTTTATTGTGAGCGTCGGCATAGGGGCCACAGGCGTTGATCAAAACTCTTGAACGAATCTGCAATTCCTTGCCGCTGATGCTGTCACAGGCGGTGGTATACCAAAGTTCACCCACTCTACGATTAGCCACCGATTCCACGTAATTGGTGGCGATGCAGCCGTAATTCAGCGAGGTGCGAATAAAGTTAAAAACAAAGCGTGCGTCGTTGTCGTAAAGATAACAATCAGAGTACTCAAATCCCCCGGCCGCATTGCTGGTATTGACCACAGGCTCGCGGCGTTCAAGGTCCCCGGAAGTGTAGTAACGGGGTGAGGAAGTCTTGAAACGGCCCATAATCCAATACAAAACCGCGCCCAAAAAAACAAAGAATGTTGGGAAGCGAAAGCCTCGCTGAATGGTAGTGAAAAAACGTATTTCCTTAACAGTAGAAGGGTAGGCCCGCATCAATTCGTTGCGCGATTTACACAACTTGTTGACTAAAAGGTACTCGTGGCTCTCCAGATACTTGATTCCGCCCCAGGCGAGGTTGGAAGAATTGGAGCTGACACCGCTGGCGAAATCTTCCTTCTCGATCAAAGCCACCTTAACGCCCCTACCCGCGAGTGCCGCCGCTGCAACAGCACCATTGATGCCGCCGCCCACTATCAACACGTCATAAACCTGCTCGGTGAGTTTTTCCAGATTACTGCCACGCAGACTAACTGCCATCTTCTTACCTCTTTGTGAGACGCACCACTCTACAATTTCCAGTGTTCCTCGCATAGGGCGACAAAGCTGTTTGCGCTTTCATTGAGCTGCTTGCCAGCGCGGTAATAAAGCCCTACCTGTTTATCAATGGTGCTGAAGGAGACGTCATCAATGACATGGAAATCAGCGCAGTCTTCGTGCTCTTGCAGTAAGCGCCTGTCGATGAACGTGACCCCCATACCCTCCTTCACCATGTGAATACGCAGCAACAGGCTGCTGACCTCCCAGACCGTACTGAATTGATCGCGCAGTCGCTGGATGGAGGGGCGCAGGTCCGGGTTATCCAGGGCAGAGGTAATCAGTGGGGTTTGCTTCAAGGCACCGGCATCGCCTCGCTTCATATCCTCGAACCTGGGGTGACCCGGGCTAACCACCAGATGACGGGAGTCCGTGTAAAGCGGGACCGTGGTGAAGGCCTGCATGTCTTTCTGGAAAGGACCAAAGCCCAGTTCTACATTCCCCGCAAGTACCGCATAAATAATGTTACGCGCCGGCATTTCGGCAATTTTCATCCGCACCTGAGGGTTACGCTGATAGAAAGCGCTGATCAACCTGGGAGCGCTAAATCGGTTGATGGATGCGCTCAGGGCCAGATTCAGGGTCTCTGACTGCCCCTGGCGCAGCTGGGCGATATCTTCCAGCGTTTGTTGCTCGCCCGTAAGCACCTCAAAAGCGTGGTCAAAAAGGCGTCTTCCGGCATCAGTAAGCCTGAGTTCCTTGCCCCTGCGGATGAGCGCAGTGCCCACTTTGCTCTCCAGGCCCGCGACCGCCTGGCTTACCGCAGACTGACTGATATGCAGGGTTTCTGCTGCCCTGCGAAAACCGCCCTCCTCAATGACAGCCCGAAACGCCCGTAACTCACTGTTTTCCAAACGCATATAAGCTGACCTGATACTTTGATAAGTAAGATTAACCCAACTAATCAATCACGGCGCTATAATGTGAAAAATTACCGAAACAGAGGATCACCGGCATGTCTGACACTCAATCTGTATTTTCCAACGACCTGGCAGGCGTCGTCGTGGGAGAGACCGCTATTTCCGATGTACAGGGAGACAGCGGCCTACTCAGCTATCGAGGCATAGACATCAATGACCTGATTGGTGTGCCCTTCCTGCATGTCGCTTGGCTGGTGGTTTTCGGCGAATGGCCCAGTGAGCAGGAAAAAAGTAAGCTCAAGAGCTTCATGTGCCAACACGCTCGACTCACCCACACTGAACAGGACCTGCTTGGGCAAGTCTCCCGTGATTTACATCCCATGCTGATGCTGCAAGGCCTGGTTCCATTGCTGCAAATGCCCGAGGAAGACACCCTGGGCAAAGGCCTCGACGCAGAGCACGGCCTGTTCATCGCGGCCAAGGTTTCTGGACTGATTGCCGCTCACAACCGTCTCGGCCAGAACAAAGTAATCCTTCACCCGATAGCCGGTAAACTGCGCCATGAAAACTTCCTGACCATGTTCCACGGCAAAGCGCCTACGGCAGAGCAAGTGCGCATGCTTGATGCAGCGCAAATTCTACAGATGGAACACAGTTTCAACGCCGGCACTTTTGCTGGTCGCGTTTGTGCCAGTACGCTGGCACCTATCCAATCTTCCATTTCCGCCTCGATTGGCACCCTGTTCGGCAAATTACACGGCGGCGCTGACCAGGCAGCCCTGGAAATGGCTATGGAGATTGGCAGCCCGGAAAACGCTGAGGCCTATGTAAAAGACTGTCTCGCCAACAAGGTAAAGATCATGGGCATGGGCCACCGCGAATACCGCACCGTGGATCCCCGGGCCAAGGTATTGAAACCAATGGCGGTAGAACTCTGCCAGAACGATGAGAGTAAGAACCTGCTGGCGACACTGGTGGCCGTCGAGGAAGCCTGCCAGCAAGAATTTGGCGCCAAGGGCAAGGAAATCTGGGCCAATGTAGAGTTTTACAAAGGTGCTGTATTCCACAGCCTGGGCATCCCCACACAATATTTCACAGCCATGTTCGCCATGGCACGCGTGTACGGTTACATCGCCCACTTCCTGGAATTCCGCGAAGAAAATCGCCTGATCCGCCCCCGAGCAGCCTACGTCGGCAAAGCATCGGTGGCAGCAGACCAGTCCGCCGCCTGATAGCCTCGGTTCTCTGTCACGCCGGTTCTCTGTCACGCCGGTTTTCTGTAAATCCGGTTTTCTGTCACCCCAGGTTTCACGTCACCCCCGCGAAGGCGGGGGTCCAACTTCCCTGCCCCACCGCCCCGGCCAGCCAAAAACTCCATTCCCGCCCCCGTCGGAATGGCCTATGCTTACTGGTCAATACGTCGCGAACTCATGCGAGCCTACAAACCTGGAACAGGAGCAACTTCAGTGATCCGGTTTACCCTTCTCTGTCTTTCCCTTGGGATCTTAAGCGCCTGCGGCGACCAGAACGCCGACCAGGCACTGGGCACCCTGGAAAGAGACCGCGTCATTCTCAAGGCCACCGACAATGAAATTATTACCGCGCAGCCGGTGCCTGAAGGCAGCCAGGTTAAGGAGGGAGAACTTCTTGTCCAATTGGACGACACGCGACAAAAGGCGATTGTTGCCGGTGCTCGCGCTGAGGTCAGTCGCGCCTCAGCCCAGTTGGAAGAATTGCGCAACGGAGCCCGGCCCGAAGATATTGCCGCCGCCAGCGCCCGCGTAGCCGGTGCCAAAGCTGCCCTGGTGGAAGCCCGGGCCAGCTACGAGCGCTCGGTGTCACTGGTTGAGCAAAAGCTGGCCGCCCAGGCGCAGCTGGACCGCGCCCTGGCCATCAGGGACGAAGCGGAAGCCAATCTCGAGTCCGCCGAAGAAGAGCTGTTGCGACTGACCAATGGTACCCGTCAGGAACAGCTGGATGCAGGGGACGCCGCACTGCAATCAGCGCAAGCACTATTGGCACTGGAGCAGCATCGCCTTTCCGAACTATCCGTGGTCGCTACGCGCGACGCCTATCTGGACAGCCTGCCCTGGAACGTGGGTGAGCGCGTCAACCTCGGCGCCACCCTGGCAATCATGCTTGCGGGAGAGCGCCCTTTCGCTAGAGTTTATGTACCTGAACCCTGGCGTGCGCGTCTCAGCATCGGCGATGAATACCCGGTAAGCATCGATGGCCTGGAAAAAGTCTACATCGGCAAATTACGCTGGATTGCGACCGACCCGGCTTTTACCCCGTACTATGCTCTGAACGCATCTGACCGCGCCCGCCTGGTGTACCTTGCTGAGCTGGATTTACTCGAAGGCGAGGATTTACCCACCGGCGTACCCGTTCAGGTGATGCTGGCAAATGACTGAGCTGGCTATTCAAACCAGGGGCCTGAGCAAGCGCTTTGGTGACCTGGTTGCCGTCAACAGCCTGGACCTCGACATTCCCCGAGGTCAAATATACGGTTTTTTGGGCCCTAATGGCTCGGGCAAAACCACGGCTATTCGTATGCTCTGCGGCCTGCTCACGCCCAGCGCAGGGGACATCTCTGTGCTCGGGATGCAGATCCCACATGATGCCGAAAAACTACGCCTGCGCATTGGTTACATGACCCAAAAGTTCTCCCTCTACGATGATCTCACCGTCAGCGAAAATATGCGTTTCATGGCGAATATTTATGGGCTTGGCAAATCTGCTGGTCGGGACCGGGTAGATGAGCTGCTAAATCGCTACTCCCTGCAACCAATGCGAGATCGCCTCGCACATGATATGAGTGGTGGTCAGCGCCAGCGCCTTGCGCTTGCTATTGCCACGTTGCATCGACCTGATTTGCTTATTCTTGATGAACCGACATCGGCGGTAGACCCTGAAAACCGCCGGGATTTCTGGGAGAAGCTATTCGACCTTATCGATGAAGGGACTACGGTGCTGGTCTCCACCCATTACATGGACGAAGCAGAACGCTGCCATCAGCTGGCCGTACTTGAGACCGGTTACCTGCGCCAGAGCGGCCCTCCGCAGCAACTGATGGATGACCTGGCGGGCAGGGTTCTGGAGGTAAACGGTCCGGACCTGCGCAATGTAAAGGATAGAGTGCTCCAGATACCCGATGTTCAGTCGGCAGCTCAGCAGGGGCTTCACCTGAGAGTGCTGTTCGCCGCAAGCGGCCCTCGCGGTGACGCCGCAATCATCAGCCTGAAAGATACCCTTACCAGCGCAGAGCTGACCATCACCGAGGGCAAGCCCAGCCTGGAAGATGTTTTCGTAGCCTGTACCAACGGGGAGAACCATTCATGAGCGCGCTGCAACGCATGGGCGCGGTGGCCGCGAAAGAGCTACGGCAGTTGTCGCGGGACCGGGTGACTTTTGGAATGGTGGTGATGATTCCATTGATTCAGCTCCTCATGTTCGGCTTCGCCATTAACACCATGGTGCGGAACATTCCGGTCGGCGTCGTTGATCTTAGTGACAGCGCCGCAGCCAGGGTCATTACCGAGCAAGTAAGGGTTACCCAGGTTGTGGAAATCGTGGATCAATACAACACACCGGCCGAAGCAGAAGAGGCGATCGTCGCCGGCAGGATTCGCGCTGCCCTGGTGTTGCCTCGGGACCTGCCACAACGCCTCGCCGGTGGCGCTACTGCCGGCCAATGGATGGTGGATGGGTCAGACACGGTGGTTGGCTCTGCCCTGTTGGGACTGCGCAACATGCCGCTGCAATTAACCGCTGGTACGCCGCAAGGCGCCTACACCCAGCCGGCTCCCAGCTTCGAAATCGCCCTGTTTTTCAATCCGGAGAGACGCTCGGAAGTCAACATTGTCCCTGGCCTGACTGCCATTATTCTTACGATGACCATGATCCTGTTTACCTCCGTGGCCCTGGTGAGAGAGCACGAGCGTGGCAACATGGAGCTGCTGATTACCACGCCAATCAGGCCCCTGGAGCTAATGCTGGGCAAACTGCTGCCCTATGTCTTCGTCGGCCTGATCCAGATAAGCATTATCCTCGGCCTGGGTCGATTGGTCTTTAACGTGCCCTTCCAGGGCGCCACCGTCGACCTGGTAATCGTCACGCTCGCCTTCATCGGCGCCAGTTTATCGCTTGGCCTAATGATTTCCACCATCGCCAAAACCCAGATGGAAGCCATGCAGATGACGATTTTTATCTTGCTGCCATCCATACTGCTCAGTGGATTCATGTTCCCCTACGACGCCATGCCGAGGCTCGCTCAGTACATTGCCGAAGTGCTCCCCGCCACCCATTTTATGCGCCTGATACGCGGGGTTTATCTTCGGGGGGCCCACGCAGACCAAATGCTGACGGATCTGCTCTGGCTGCTGGCATTTACTGCTATTATGCTAACCATCGCCACCAAACGCTTCCATAAGAGCCTGGACTGAGATGGCCAACTGCGCACAACGCGCCTGGTCGCCCTGACTTCCTCGCTTCTGCATATTGCGACAGGACAACCCATGATTTTTCGGCAATTATTCGATATCGATTCCTCAACCTACACCTATTTACTCGGCTGTGAAGACACACTGGAAGCCATCGTGATCGACTCGGTGTTCGAGCAGCACGCCAGAGACTCGGCACTAATCCGTGAACTGGGACTGAAGGTGCGCTATGCGCTGGACACCCACGTTCACGCCGACCACGTCACCGGCGCGTGGTTGATGAGCCAGACACTGGGCGCACAATCGGTGATCGCCGAGCAGGCCGGTGTCATCGGTGCCGACGTGACTGTCAGCGATGGTGACGTTCTGGCTTTCGGCAATTGCTCGGTAACAGTCAGAGCCACCCCGGGTCATACCGACGGCTGCCTCACCTATGTCACCCGCGATCGTGATATGGCTTTTACCGGAGACTGCCTGCTGATCCGCGGCGCAGGACGAACCGATTTCCAGGCCGGCAACGCGCATCAAATGTGGCAAAGCATTCAACAAAAAATATTTACCCTTCCAGATGACTGTCTGTTATACCCGGGTCACGACTACAGCGGCCGCACTGTCTCAACAGTGAAAGAGGAAAGAGCGTTCAACCCACGTATTGGCGGAGAGGCACTGGAAGAGGACTTTGTCGGCTATATGAACAATCTGGCATTACCCCATCCGCGTTTGATCGATATTGCCGTACCTGCGAACCTGCGCAGTGGCCGTCCTGAGGACGGCGAATTGCCCGACACTATTGAATGGGGCCCTGTGGTGGTCAATTTTGCCGGCGTGCCTGAAGTCGCACCCGACTGGGTGGCAAGACACAGCCAAGACTTGTTCTTGCTGGACGTTCGCAGTCGTGGCGAATTTGAAGGTCAATTGGAACATATTGAGGGCGCCAAGCTCATACCTCTGGATGAGCTTCGCGAGCGGCTTGAAGAGATACCCGCAGACAAGCCTGTTATTGCGATTTGCCAGTCAGGCAGGCGCTCGGCGATGGCAACCCAAATCCTGCAGAAGTCGGGTTTCTCCGAGTCAGCAAACCTCACCGGAGGAATGATCCAATGGCATCGCCTTGGCTTACCCTGCAACCCAAATTAATAACACGGTTGAACCTGACAATGCTTTCAGAAAACCAAGTCAAGGGACACAGCAAATGATTCAAGATGGTTTTCCGCTGACAGGCATTCTGTTTACAACGCTGGCAGTGGTGTTAGCCGCCATAGAAATCGGCTACCGCACTGGCCGATGGCGACTGGGACAACTGGGTGGCAAGAACGAAAGCGAAGCCCAGTTAAGCGCCATGACCGGTGCCCACCTGGCGCTACTGGCTTTTATCATGGCATTTTCATTCAATATGGCCGCCGGACATTATCAGGAGCGCCGCAGCCTGATCCAGGCTGATGCCAATGCACTGGGCACGGCCCATCTACGGGCAGGTTTGATTCAAGCCCCTGAAGCTGCAAACATCCAGGCACTGTTACTAGAATATACGGCAGCTAGAGCGCAAATCAGCTCAGTCAATGATGCCCACCACTTGCTGCAGCGAACGGCCGAATTGCAGGCACAGATGTGGAAGGAAGTACAAACGCTGATCTTGCGGCAAACCCCGAATGTTCTGCACAGCCTGCTTATCCAATCACTGAACGATGTATTCGATATCCATGAAGAGCGTGTAGCCGCTGGCTTGAAACATCGAGTGCCCTATAGCTTATGGCTTTCCCTGGCCGCGCTTCTGACCCTGGCCATGCTAGGCATCGGTTATTTTTCAGGACTGAAAGGTCAGCGCAACCCCATTGCCAGCACAGGCTTGGCATTATCGTTTTCACTAGTCCTCCTGCTAATTGCCGATCTGGACCGCCCCACCGGAGGCTTGGTCCGCGCCGACCAATCTGCGATGAGCACCTTACTTGAAAAGCTACAGCAATCAGAATGAAAGTCGGTATAATTACAGCGGTCTCTCTGACCGAATCATTGCAATGAATAATCGACTTCTCAGCTGCGTTTTAGCGGCGCTACTCCTCACTTTGACTGCCTGTGGCGGCGGCGAATCCAACGTAAGCCAGGGCAACCGTGATGGCATATTGCATTACGGCAACGGATCGGAGCCCCAGGGTCTCGATCCCCATGTGGTGACCGGGGTGCCGGAGAACAAACTGATTCGCGCCCTGTTCGAAGGCCTGACGGTAAAGAATCCCTACACCCTGGAACCTGAACCCGGTGTCGCCGAGTCGTGGGACATTTCAGAAGATGGCAGGGTCGTCACCTTCCATATCAACCCGCAAGCAAGATGGTCCAATGGTGACGCAATGACCGCCGGCGACTACGTCTGGTCCTGGGAACGGGCGCTGAACCCAAAGATGGGCAATCTGTATGCATACATGCTATTTCCCATCGTCAATTCTGAGGCCTACGCCAAAGGCGAGATAACGGACTTCGACCTGGTTGGCGTAAAAGCCCTGGACGACCAGACTCTGCAGGTTACGCTCAACGAGTCCACTCCTTACTTTATTCAGCTAATGGACCACTATTCCACCTTCGCGGTGCATCCGGAAACAATAGAAAAGCACGGCAAGAAAACTGACCGCTTCACCAAGTGGACTCGAGTTGAAAACATGGTCAATAACGGACCGTTCAACCTCAGTGAGTGGAAACTGAACCGACGTATTTCAATGGTAAAAAGCGACACCTACTGGGACCGGGATAATGTGAAGCTTAACGGCGTGGTGTTCTACCCCACAGAAAACATTGTTTCCGAGGAACGCATGTTTCGAGTGGGCCAACTGCACTACACCCAGGGTATTCCCCTGGATAAAATTCCCGTTTATCAGGCGATGAAGGATACGCCCTATGTCCAAGCCCCGTATCTGGGCACTTACTTCTATCTGTTCAATACCAAGCGACCACCGGTAGATGACGTTCGAGTGCGCAAGGCCCTGTCTATGGCCATTGATAGGGATAAACTCAACAACACGGTGCTGCAGAAGACCAACGTTGCTGCCTACAGCATTACTCCTCCAGACACCATGGGCTATAACCCGCCAAAGCTATTTGACTATGACCCAGAGCAAGCCAGAAAATTACTCGCCGACGCGGGTTACCCCAACGGCGAAGGCTGGCCCGGTCTGGAGTTGGTATACAACACATCGGAAAGTCACCGGAAAATAGCCGTGGCACTCCAACAAATGTGGAAAGATGCTCTCAACGTTGAGGTGACCATCTCCAATCAGGAGTGGAAGGTTTACCTGGATTCGGTCACCCAGATGGATTTCCAAATCGCCAGGCGCGGCTGGATTGGAGACTATGTGGACGCCAACAATTTTCTTGATATGTACCTCACTGACGGCGGCAATAACAATACCGGATTCTCGGATCCTCGCTACGATGAAATGATTCTCAAGCTGGCTCCCCAGGCCAAGACCCGGGAAGAACGCTACAGAATATTTTATGAAGCGGAGACCATGCTGATGGAGCAAATGCCGATTCTTCCCGTCTACACCTACACCAGTAAGCACCTGATTCATCCCAGCGTGAACGGTTTGCCATCCAACCTCATGGACTCGCTGAACCTGAAGTATGTGTGGCTGGACCCGGACTGGGAAAAGGCCCAGGCGGCGGAGAAGTAAGCCATGCCTCACACCGATCTGAAGCGAACAATCTGGATCGGTGCATTGACTAGCCTGCTGGCACTTATGGTGGGCGCCTGTGACCAGAGCGAGAGCCTGGTCGCCGGTGGCAATCGCAGCGGAATATTCCACTACGGGAACGGCACTGAGCCGCAAACCATTGACCCGCATGTAATGAGTGGCAGCCCTGAGGTTAACATTGCCATGGCGTTGTTCGAGGGCCTGGTCGTCCGCGACCCGCAATCACTCAAAATGGTACCTGGCGCGGCTGAGCGCTGGGAACTCTCCGCTGATAAACGCACCATGACCTTCTTTCTTAACCCTCGAGGTCGATGGTCCAATGGCGACCCTGTCACAGCCCACGATTTTGTCTGGTCACTGCAGCGCTCACTGAATCCAAAACTAGGCAATCTGCTCGCTTATACACTTTTTCCAATTCTTAACGCGGAAGCCTACGCCACAGCCAGGATCAGCGATCCGACGTTGCTCGGCATAACCGCGATTGATGACCTCACTCTGCAAATCACTCTGACCAACCCCACTCCCTATTTTCTGCAAACGCTGGGCACCTATCCCACCTACCCTGTGCACCGGGCCACGGTTGAGGCCCATGGAGGGGCGGCAGTCCGCTTCACTCCATGGACAAAAGTAGAGAATATTGTTGGTAACGGACCCTTCGTGCTTGAGGAGTGGGAGATGTACCGACGAATTACAGTGAGCAAAAGCAGCACGTACTGGGACGCAGAAAATGTCACACTTAACAAGGTCGTGTTCCACCCTATCGAGAATACGTCAGCCGAAGAAAAGATGTTCCGGGTAGGCCAATTACATTTCAGCCAGCGGGTGCCACTCAGCAAAATTCGTAATTACCAGGCAATGGACAACAGCCCCTACCAACAGACGCCAATGCTGGGCACCTACTATCTGTCGATGAATTTGACGGCTTCGCCACTGGACGATGTACGTGTGCGCATGGCGTTGGCAATGTCTATTAATCGACAACAGATCATCGAAACAGTGCTAGACGGCAGCGAACGTCCTGCAACCGCGCTGACGCCGCCTGGCATACCCGGGTACACCCCGCCAGACACCATACGCTATAACCCCGAACACGCCCGATCACTATTGGCTGCGGCCGGCTATCCCGATGGCGAAGGCTGGCCGGGGCTCACCTACCTTTACAATACCGCTGAGAACCATCGCAAGATCGCCGTTACCTTGCAGCAAATGTGGAAGAAAGAACTCAACATTGATGTTGAGCTAATAAACCAGGAATGGAAGGTCTATCTGGAAACACTGAATAACAAAGACTTCCAGATAGCCCGCGCAGGATGGATCGGTGGCATGTTGGACCCAAGAACCTTTTTGAGCAGATTTATTACCACCGGCGGCACCAATCGAACTGGCTTCTCCAACGCACGATATGATGAAATAATGCTCAAGGAAGCACCCGAAACAAGTGATCCGGTCAAGCGCATGGATCTGCTTCATGAAGCGGAGACTATACTTATGCAAGAGCTGCCGTTGATTCCGTTGTTCGCCTACAACAGTAAACATTTGGTGCAACCCAGTGTTGAAGGTGCAATCGTCAATTTACTCGATGTTCAGAACTTTAAGTTCATCAACCTGAATCCAGACACTCCGGTCTGGACCCCAGAGGGTTAGTTAAACTATGTGGCGTTTTATAAGCTTTCGCCTGTTACAGGCGATTCCGGTGATCCTCGCGGTCATCACCGTAACCTTCTTTCTGGTGAGAATCGCACCGGGTGGCCCGTTTGACAGCGAAAAGGCGGTGATGCCGGAAGTCAAAGCGGCATTGGAAGCACAGTATCGTTTGGACCAGCCTTTGTTCACACAATACACCGCCTACCTTGGCGATCTGGCCCAGGGCGAGTTTGGTCCCTCTTTTAAGTATCCCGGGCGCAGCGTTAATGAACTCATTGGTGCCGGCCTGCCAGTCACCGCAGAGCTTGGTTTCTACGCCCTGCTGGTGGCCGTCATCATCGGCGGCATCGCCGGGGTTTTGGCGTCGCTTAAACCCAATACTGCGCAGGACTACATACCCATGTCAGCGGCCATGATCGGCATCTGCATGCCCTCCTTCTTACTGGGGCCAGTGCTGGTCCTGGTGTTCGGCATCTACCTCGACTGGTTACCGGTGTCCGGCTGGGGAGATATCCCCGGGGACAAGATACTCCCGGCAATCACCCTGGGATCAACCTATGCCGCCTACATCGCCCGCCTATCACGGGCAGGAATGCTCGAAGTTATGTCCCAGGACTATATTCGCACCGCCCGTGCAAAAGGCCTGCCGGAATGGCAGGTAGTGACCAAGCACGCTCTGCGGGGAGGACTGATACCGGTGGTGGCCTTCCTCGGCCCCGCCTTCGCCGGCCTGCTGGCAGGTTCCTTCGTTGTCGAGACTATCTTCCAGATTCCAGGCCTGGGTCGCTTCTATGTGCAGGCGGCTTTTAACCGGGACTACACCATGATACTGGGTACGACGGTATTCCTGTCGACACTCATAGTGTTATTCAACCTGTTATCGGACATTCTGGCAGCCTGGATGAACCCCCGCTTACGCGCACAGTTCGGGGAGAAGTAAAATGACCACCGACGTAATTACAGACATTACCGAAGCGGAACAGGGCTCCTCCCTGTGGCACGACGCCTGGCTGCGCTTGCGCAAAAACAAGATGGCTCTATTTGGTGGCATTACACTGTTAGTGTTTATCGTAATCGCCATCCTCACGCCGTTGATCGCGCCCTATTCCTACGAGACCCAAAACCTGGACCTTGGAGCCACGCCTCCCTCTGCATCCCACTGGCTTGGCACCGACATCTTCGGCAGGGATCTGCTCACCCAAATTATGTATGGCGGAAGAATTTCGCTGGCCGTTGGTTTCGTAGCAACCTCGGTAGCACTGGTAATTGGAATTACCTGGGGAGCCATCGCCGGCTACGTGGGTGGACGCGTGGACGCCGTGATGATGCGTCTGGTGGATATTCTCTACGCCCTGCCCTTCATGATTTTCATTGTTCTGCTCATGGTGGTATTCGGTCGCAATGTCCTGCTGTTGTTCCTGGCTATCGGCGCGGTGGAATGGCTCACCATGGCCCGCATTATGCGCTCACAGGTGCAGCAACTGCGCCAACAGGAATTTGTGGAAGCGGCCATCTCGCTGGGGCTGCCTCCCAGCACCATTATCCGCCGACACCTGATACCCAACGCCCTGGGGCCAATCATCGTATACACCACGTTAACCATACCCTCGGTCATGTTACTGGAAGCGTTCCTCAGCTTCCTGGGTCTGGGAATTCAGCCGCCGCAAACCTCCTGGGGCCTGCTGATCTCCTACGGCGCCGAGACCATGGAGGAATTCCCCTGGCTGTTAGTCTTTCCAGGTCTGGCCCTGACCCTCACTTTATTTTCTCTCAATTTTCTGGGTGACGGCCTACGCGACGCACTCGACGTACGGAGGTCCAAGGACTGATGTCATTACTAGAAGTAACAGACCTGCAGGTAAGCTTTGTCACCCGGATGGGAACAAACAAAGCCGTCGACGGCATTTCCTTCTCTGTGGAAACAGGCAAGATTACTGCGATTATCGGCGAGTCAGGCTCAGGAAAATCAGTGGCCTGTTATTCAATGCTGGGGCTGATCCCGCAACCGCCCGGACGAGTTGACGGAGGCCAGGCCTTGTTTGAGGGTCAGGACCTGCTGCAGATGAATGAAGGTCAGCTACGGGAAATTCGCGGCCGGGATATCGCCATGATCTTCCAGGACCCAATGACCTGCCTGAACCCCTTCATGACCATTGGCAAACAACTCATGGAGCCACTGCTCTATCACAAAGATGTCAGTAAAGAGCAGGCTAAACAAAGAGCCATTGAGCTGCTGGAAGAAGTGGGCATTCGCGATCCCGAAGACACCTTCGAAAATTTTCCACACCAGTTTTCCGGCGGCATGCGCCAGCGGGTGATGATCGCCATGGCGCTGATTAATGAACCCAAATTATTGATCGCTGATGAACCGACCACTGCGTTGGATGTGACCATACAGGCGCAGATCCTCAAGCTGATTGCAGAACTGCAAACCAAGCGCGATATTGGTGTCATCTTTATTTCCCATGACCTGGCTGTAGTGGCCGACATCGCTGACCAGATTATTGTGATGCAACAGGGGAAAGTGGTGGAAGGCGGCGACAGCCAACATATTTTTCATAACGCAGAGCATCCGTACACCCAGAAACTGCTGGCTGCGATTCCCGCCGATAGTAAAGCGCCAATAGAAGGAAAAGCCGAGCCTATTATTCAGGTACGCAATCTTTGCACCTGGTTTGAACAAGGTAAAAACAAGGAACCGGTTAAAGCGGTGAACGACGTCAGCTTCGATATTAATCGTGGTGAAGTACTGGGACTGGTGGGCGAATCCGGCTCTGGAAAGTCGACCATCGGCCGGTCTATCCTGAGACTGGTGCCGGTAACCTCAGGACAGGTTACTTTCGACGGTACTGAAGTAACTCAACTGCAAGGCGGCAACCTGAAGAACTTTCGCCGTCGCATGCAAATGATTTTTCAGGATCCCTTTGCCTCTCTCAATCCGCGCATGACTGTGTTTGATACCCTTGCGGAGCCACTGCTGCTGCACGGTATCGAAAATAAAAAATCGGTCGCCAATGGCGTATTAAAACTAATGGACGATGTCGGTCTGGCGCGCAACTTTGTCCGTAAATACCCTCACGAATTCTCGGGCGGACAACGCCAGCGCATTGCCATCGGACGCGCACTGGCTACCAACCCCGAGTTTGTGGTGGCAGATGAGCCAGTGTCTGCCCTGGACGTTACAATTCAGGCGCAAATCCTCGATTTAATGCAAGACCTTGGCAAAGAGTATGGCCTGACCATGCTGTTTGTATCCCACGACCTTGCCGTTGTGAGACACCTGGCTGACAGAATTCTGGTGCTATACAAAGGTGAGATTGTCGAACAGGGCACCGGCGATGATTTGTTCGATCGCCCACAGCAGGACTATACAAAACAGCTGTTGCAATCGATCCCTGGCCGCGCGCTTTTAAGCTGATAACGAACGGATAAAAAATGAACCTGAATGGAAAACACGTTGTGGTCACCGGTGCTACTGCAGGCATCGGCCACAGCAGCGCCCTGACACTTGCCGGAATGGGAGCCGACCTCACATTACTGAGCCGAAATCAATCTAAAGCCGAAGCGCTGGCGAGTGAAATTGTCGCCGCAGCGGGCAAGCAGCCCACATTAATCACCATGGATATGGCAATACTGGAGAGCGTGCGTGATGCCGCCAACCAGTGCCTGGCACTCAACAAGCCCATTGATGTGCTGCTTAACAATGCAGGTGTCGTGAACACAACCCGAGTCGAAACCGTTGACGGTTTTGAAGAGACTCTGGCAGTCAATCACTTCGCCCCTTTTCTGCTTACCGGCATGTTACTACCCGCTCTGCAACAGGCGCCGACTGCCCGTATCGTCAACGTCGCATCAGACGCGCACAGCTTCGTTAAAAATATGGGGTTTGACGATTTACAGGCACACAATGGTTATAAGACGTTTCGTGAGTACGGCCGTTCCAAGCTTGCCAATATATTATTCACTCGCAGTCTGGCAGTGCGACTTCCGGAAACAATCACCGTTAACTGCCTGCATCCCGGCGCTGTAGCAACCTCACTCGGATCGCAAAATGACGGCTTTTTATCCAAGCTACTGCCCGCTCTGCTAAAGCCTTTCTTTCGGAGCCCGGACAGAGGCGCAGAGACCTCCATCTACCTGTGCCAAAGCGACGATGTGAAGGCCATCAGCGGCGCCTATTTCGCCAACTGCAAAAAAACAAAGCCGAAGCCCTGGGCAGAAGATGATGCGGCAGCACAGAAGCTATGGGAAATTACTGAAGAATGTGTTGGCTTTTCTTATCCATGAATGCCGCTCTGGCGCGCCAGACGCTTAGTCGATATGACGAGACTCACCACCCCCGGAGCCGAGAGCGCATCAAGCCTGTTCGGGTCATTGCCGCCGCTTTATTAGTCTCCTCTATTTCGGCCTGCAGTAGTCTTAAACAAACCACGGGTGAAGCGGCGCCTATCCAAACGCCAGAGCCAGCTCAGAAATCAGAAGCCAAGCCTACCTCGGCCAAAGACCCTCTTTCGG
This sequence comes from Halioglobus sp., assembly GCA_039979015.1. Lineage (GTDB taxonomy): Bacteria > Pseudomonadota > Gammaproteobacteria > Pseudomonadales > Halieaceae > Halioglobus. The sequence goes on along the minus strand of JBDWAD010000020.1, from coordinate 210,564 downwards.
GCCCGGGTCCGATCGGCACCAAGGATCCTGTTACAAGCCAGCAGCCTGTTCAAAACCCTACTCCGAAACCACCGGAGCTGGCGGCCGCTTGCGAATGTCCAAAGACGGCACTACCCGGGATTATTATCGGTGAAGTGGAATACGCCCTTGTGGGTAGTAAAGGATTGTTAAAAAAAGCCCGCATCGACACTGGAGCGACAACCAGCTCCATCGGTATTGCGTCGCTCACACCCTTCGAGCGTGACGGAGATAAATGGCTACGATTCACGGTTAACGACCGTCTTGAGGGCGGATTCCAAACCTTCGAGCGACCCTTAATACGGCTGGTAGATATTAAGCGCCACGATGCAGAGGCCAATCGCAGACCGGTGGTTAATCTGAAAATCACCATCGGGAATCTCGCCCGGGACGTGGAGGTAACCCTCGCAAATCGAGACGCCTTCGAGTTCCCACTACTTATCGGACGCAATTTTCTTGAGGGAAAGGTTCTTGTTGATGTCAGTCAACGCTACATTGCTACGGTGGCACCCGAGTCATGAACGCGCATCGGCAAATCGTCGTCATTGTGGCTCTATTGGTGATTACCGGTTTAAGTATGATCGCCTACAAGCATTTGGTGCTTGGCTTTCCACTCTTTGCCAGTGAAACCGATACGGTTTGGAATATTGAGTCTCGCCTGGACTTTGCTGCTGTTGGCGGTCCGGTCAAAGTGCGGATGAATCTTCCAGATTCTGTGCCCGGCAGTGAAATACTGTACGGCAATGAAGTATCTTCGGGTTACGAATCCGGTATCGAATACGATAACAATAATGCTTTCTATCTGTGGTCCCGTGATGATGCGCTGGAGGGACAACAGGCCGTATTTCTGCGCAACGAGGTCTTTTTCACAGAAGTCCCGGTTGTAACACAGGACGAACTACCACTACCCATAACTCCAGAACTTGACGATATAGCGACTCAAGTGCAGAAGGATTTCAGCAGTGCCATCGCCGAATCGGGAGCGACAGGAGAGCAGCTTGTTCTCAAAATTCTGCGCGAGCTCAACAACCCCGCCAGTCAGCATCTGGACGTATTATTGCGCGATACCCGCCGACGTTCGGAACAACTACAACTGGCCATAAACCTATTGGCAATGGAAGGAATAGCTTCTCGCATGGTGCGCGGTGTCCTTCTGGAAGATCGACAGAATAACCGCAGCGCACTTTTTATGCTCAAAGTCTGGCTGGACGACCAGTGGAAACTATTCGATCCAAGAGAGTCTAGCCCGGTTCCCTGGGACGGGTTTATTGTTTTTCAGGAAGGGAGCGCACCACTCTTTGAAGTGGAAGGCGGCGAGAACTCCAGTCTGAGATTTTCGGTGCTGCGAGAGCAGCGTGCAGCCTTCATAACTGCTGTAGAGGGCGCTCGTAATCATCGCAGCTTGCTGGTGGACTTCTCTATCTACAGCCTACCGGTAGCTCAGCAGAGCACCTTCAAGCTACTGTTGCTAATGCCGCTGGGTGCGCTGGTGGTAGTCATTTTACGCAATCTGGTCGGCATTCGAACCTCCGGCACCTTCATGCCGATACTGATCACCCTCGCCTTTTTGCAAACTGGTCTACTGATCGGCCTGGTATTGTTCCTCATGGTGGTCGGCACGGGCTTAATCGTTCGCTCCTATCTGACGCGACTGAACCTGCTACTGGTCCCGCGAATTGCGGCAGTACTGGTGGTGGTTATTATTATCTACGGGGCCATTGGTATTGCGGGTCACAAGCTGGGGTTCGGATGGGGACTCAGTGTTACCGTATTTCCGATGATCATCCTGTCATGGACCATCGAGCGCATGTCGATTCTCTGGGATGAGGAAGGCGCACACGAGGTTTTGATTCAGGGTGGCGGTAGCTTGTTAACAGCGTCCCTGGCTTACGTGCTGATGAGTAACCAGATAGTCGCCGACTCCATATTTCTCTACCCGGAGGCACTATTATTACTGCTGGCCGCGATTATCGGCATTGGCAGCTACAGTGGTTACCGCTTGTCAGACTTACGGCGCTTTGAACCAATGGAGCGCTACTGATGTTTGGGTTGGCATCCCCATTGCACCTGCATCGCAAGGGTATAGTGGGCATGAACAAGCGCAATTTTATCTACATCGCGCAGAACAATCCTCGACACCTGTACCCGCGGGTAGATGATAAATTGAAGACCAAACTGCTCTGCGCCGAACACGGTGTAGCTGTTCCGCGGCTAATGGGTGTGTGTCGGGTGCAGCGGCATGTAAGACAATTACCGGATTTCCTCGCCAATGATAATCAGTTCTGTATCAAACCTTCCAAAGGTAGCGGCGGAAAAGGAATCCTGGTCATTACTGGCCGCGAGGGCAGTGGCTTTGTCAAACCTAGTGGCATAGTTGTCTCCGAGGAAGAGGTGGCCCGCCATGTTTCAAATACATTGAGCGGGCTTTACAGCCTTGGCGGTACGACGGATGTCGCGCTGATTGAAGAGTTGGTGCAATTCACCGCTGATTTCGAAGGGTTCAGCTTTGAAGGGGTGCCCGACATTCGAGTCATCGTCTACCGCGGCTATCCTGTCATGGCGATGACCCGGCTATCTACTCACGCATCTGACGGGAAGGCCAATCTACACCAAGGAGCAGTCGGTGTGGGTATTGATATCGCTAGCGGAAGATCGCTAAAGGCCGTGCAGTACGCTCGACCCATTAGCAAACACCCGGATACTGGGCGAACATTGGCAGAATTGGTAATACCCCGGTGGGACGAGGTGCTGGAGCTGGCTGCTAAAGCCTTTGAAATAACGGAGCTGGGTTATCTGGGCGCGGACATTGTACTGGACCGAAATCGCGGTCCATTATTGTTGGAGCTTAATGCCCGCCCAGGCCTGGCAATACAGGTGGCCAACGGTCACGGCCTGGAGCCGCGAATTCGACTGGCTGCCAAGCAGGCTGTAACCACGCAGCGCAGCGTCCAGGAGCGAGTAAGCTTCGCCAAGAGTCACATCGCATTGCTGTAAAAGACTATCCGCTTTACGCGTGGGTGTCAGCTTGCATCCACTGTCATCAATACCGCAGGGCCCCAGCACCACATGAATATTAATCACGATGCCATAGGTGCCATTATCCGCGAGGCCGCGGAACTGGAGATATTGCCGCTTTGGCAGAACCTGCACCAACACCAGATCGAATTCAAAAATCCCGGTGACGTTGTAACCGTCGCAGACCGGGCCTGCGAAAACAGGCTGAGCAAAGCATTACTTGCCCTGCTGCCGGGCTCTCTTGTGGTTGGAGAGGAATCGATGCACCACGATGCATCCCTGATCGCAGCCCTGAATGCTGAGAGCCCAGTCTGGGTGATCGATCCGCTGGATGGCACCAATAACTTTGCCGCAGGTGAGGGCCCAATCGCTGTCATGGTGTGCCTTGTCAAGCGCAGAGAAACGCTTGGCGCCTGGATCTATGATCCGGTTGCCAATACGATGCTGCAGGCAGAGCTGGGTGCGGGAGCATCATTGGACGGCAAGCGCATGAGTCAGAAGGCGCTTAAACGCAATACAGCTGAAATCTCTGGCGCGCTGTCCACTAAATACTTGCCTGCCTCGTTAAAACCCAAAGCTGAGGAAGGCGCCTGTGAGCTCGGCAGCACGCGGGCCAGCGGTTGCGCGGGATACGACTATCGCGCACTGGCCACCGGAGACTACCAGTTTGTGTTTTACTATCGCACCCTGGTTTGGGACCACGCACCAGGAGTGCTTATTTCGCGTGAAACTGGCGCCTGCGTTGGACGCTATGATGGCAGCCCCTACCAGCCGATCGAGACCGACACAGGCTTGATCTGTGCAACTGACGATCACACCTGGACCACGGTCAGGGATCTGCTTGTGGCACGATAGTATTGAGAGATGTGATCCGGGAAATGATTCGTACTGTATCCAACTTCATGGGGAGCAGCGCCAACTGGCAATGCAAACCGGCCCAGCGACAAACCCAAACCAGGTTAACCAGGAGTCAAAGATGGCTGAGCAAGAAAATAGAGAAGTCGTTAAGAGGATGTGGCTGGCACTTAGCGCCATGGACTGGGATGCCATGAAAAGCTGTATGCACCCTGAAATTCACTACCGTGACGTTCCCAGCGATGACCCCGGAGCACACGGGCCCGACAACTGTGTAAAACGACTTCAGATTGCTTTCAAACACCTCAGCAAGCAAGATCAGGTAACGCATCACCTGGTTACAGAGGGGAACACGGTCTTTCTTGACCATACCGAAACCTGGACTTTCAAGTCAGGTGAAACTGCCTCCCACACTTTTGCCAGCATGCACGAAATGAAGGATGGTCTGGTTTATCGTTGGAGTGACTATTGGGATATGCAGAAATTTGTCGGTCAATTTCCCGAGTGGTTCCTGGAAGAGATGATGAAAGCCTCCGCAGACGACTTCAGCTAGTCAATGATGTCGATTGCACGTTTCAGCAATAGGCAATAAGCTGTGCCGCCTCTTCAACAACGCACCTTGACGGAACACTTGCATGTCCCTTGACGCAATTATTATCGGCGGTGGCCACAATGGCCTGGTCTGCGCCAGCTATCTGGCTCAGGCCGGAAAGAAAGTACGAATCCTGGAACGCTGTGACGTCGTCGGTGGCGCAGCTATTACCGAGGAATTTCACCCTGGCTTTCGCAACTCAGTTGCCTCATATACCGTCAGCCTCCTCAACCCGCGAATCATCGCTGATCTGGATCTGCATCGACACGGCCTCAAAGTCGTTGAACGCCGGGTGAACAATCTCTGGCCCAACGACAATGGCGACTTTATTTCCTTTCCCGCGGGCAGCGAGGCACTCAGAGCCGAGATTTCCCGTTACTCGGAGCACGATGCCGCGGCACTGGAGCGCTATAGCCGAGACACCACCATGGTGGCAGACCTGATTCGCCACTATTTACTTGAAACGCCCCCGAACGTCGGTGGCGGCATTCGTGACCTGTTTAAAGCGGCGGGCTTTGCCAATCGCCTGCGCAAGCTGTCCCTGGAAGACGAACGCATCGTCATGGATATCTTCACCAAGAGCGTGGCTGACTTTCTGGCACTGTACTTCGAAAACGACTTTGTAAAGGGAGCTTTTGCCTTCGATGGACTGGTAGGCAACTACGCGGATACTCGTTCACCCGGTTCGGCCTATGTGCTCATGCACCACGCCTTCGGCGAGGTCAATGGCAAGAAAGGCATCTGGGGCCATGCCATCGGCGGCATGGGTGCAATCACCCAGGCAATGGCTAGTGCAGCCCGGGAACGCGGCGTAAAAATCGAATTGAACGCTGCGGTAGAGCGTGTGCTGGTGAAAGACGGCAAGGCCACCGGTGTACTTATGAAGAGCGGTGAAACCATACAAGCCAAAACAGTGGTGTCCAACGTCAATCCGGCCTTGCTATTTAATAAGCTCGTTGATGCCGCCGAGCTTCCAGAGGACTTTGCCCGCCGCATGCGCAATTATCGCAATGGCTCCGGCACCTTCCGCATGAATGTCGCACTCAGCGAGCTACCTAAATTCACCTGTCTGGAGAATCAGGAGCGCGCCACCGAGGACCACCTGACCGGCGGCATCGTGATCGGGCCTACCATGGAGTACCTGGACAGGTCCTACCGCGATGCCCGGGAGTACGGATGGTCTAAAGAACCCTTGGTGGAAATGCTTATTCCTTCTCTGGTCGACGACACTCTCGCCCCCGAAGGTCAGCATGTAGCCAGCCTCTTCTGTCAGCAATTTGACCCCGACGTTGACTGGGACCAGCACCGGGACACAGCCGCAGAGCAGATTCTTGACCAGGTTGAGAAGTACGCACCCGGATTCAAAGCCAGCATCGTTGGCAGGCAGGTGCTGAGCCCGCTGGATCTTGAGCGCAAGTTCGCACTTAACCGCGGCGACATCATGCACGGTGCGCTAAACATCGACCAGATGTTCAGCGCTCGACCGGTTATGGGTCACGGTGACTACCGGGCACCCATTAAAAACCTGTACATGTGCGGCGCAGGCACCCATCCGGGCGGCGGCGTGACAGGTGCACCAGGGCACAATGCGGCCAAAGAGATACTACGGGACTTGTAGAAACTATCCGGGACGGATCAAGACTGTCCAACCCCGGAGGGCCCGTGCCTCGCTTTTATCCTCCGGGTCTCAAGATAAAGACCTGCGGCATTGCCGCCGATAATCATAGCGGCTCCGATAAGCAGGAATAGACTCACCGTTTCGCCGTACAACCACCAGGCCACAAGCATGATCAAGGGCAAACGCAGATAGTCCATGGGCATCACCACGGCGGAGTCCGCCAGGGACAGTGCGCGACTGAGGCAGTAGTGCGCTGCCAGTGCCGTTGTGGCTGCCACCACCAGCCACAGCCAGTCGGTGGTCGCTGGCACCCGCAGCTCACCAATAATGGGCGCCAGCGAGAATACTCCCTGCATCGCGGTCATGTAGAACAGGATCACCAGGAAACTGTGGCTATTACCCTGTAGTAGCTGGGTAAGACGCCGGGTCGCGATTACATTAATGCCGAAGCCAAAAGCGCCTGCCAACATAATCAGGCTCGCTGGATTAATCACCGCCGCACCGGGGCGCAGAATGATCAATACGCCCACCAGCCCCAGGACCAGTGACAACCAGCGCCCCCGGGTTAGCGACTCGCCCATAAACAGAGCTGCCAGCAAGGCGGCCCATAAGGGCGTAGTAAACTCCAGCGCAAAGACTTCAGCGAGGGGAAGCGCTGCGATAGCAATAAGCCAGGCGCATTGCCCGGAAAAATGGGCGCTATTACGCAGCAAATGCCAGCCCATGACGCTGGCTTCCATACGCACACTGGCCATGCCTCCCACCTTGATCAGCAGGCTAAAAACCAGGATAAAGCCCAGCAGGCTGCGCCAGAACAATATCTCCAAGGTTGCCATATTGGCCGTCAGCTCCCGGCTGGCAATCGCCAGCAGGCAAAAGCAGGCCAGTGCCACTAACATCCAGACAACCGCCAGAAAGGTATTGTGGCGTTGCTGCGTTGTGGGCATAGGGTGCTCCCCTGAGAATCAGGGCGTCACAATAGCAAAGGTTCCCGTTGGTTTGTCAAACAGGCCAAAAAATTCCACCAGACTTAACTTACTGCCCTGAAACGACAAATCGTCGGAAAACAGCGCATCAGTAATACCTACCTGACCCAACGTGAGACGATTAAACATGGCCCGGGAAAGCACCAGGGCTGCGTCGGCGTCACCTTCGACGTCAACCTTGTAATGACGAAGTACAGAATTTTTAATTTCCAGGCGATAGCGCTCACTTAGATCCGTAAAGTAGAACTCAACGCTCAGCTCCTTGCCGCGTGCTTTATCGCCATTGAGTTGCACCGCCATGGAATCAAAAAACTTGTCAATGGACGTATTGGCCAGTACATCGGTCATAGTGGTTATGTCCACGGCTACTTCTACCGCGCCATTGCGCAACTCCCATGCGGCAGTTAAATAGACATTCCGCCAGGGGCCCGATTCAGCCTGGTAACCCATCTGGTCGTAGCAGGACGCAAGTAGTTCACGCGCTTCGCCACTGTCTTCACCTGCGAAGACCAGCCGGTTAAGCAATTCCGCAGACCAACGGTAATCCCCGTCGTCAAAGGCAGACTGGGCTAACTCTAAAACCTCCTCTTCCCCACCCATGGCCTGTACATAACGCTGCGAAGCCTGCTCATCGGGCAGTGGGTTGAGTTTGGCGGGGTTGCCGTCGTACCAGCCCATGTACATCTGGTAAACCGCTTTGGCATTGTGGCGGACCGTGCCGTAATAGCCCCGGGTCGCGAAATTCCGGGATAAGGGTTCAGGCATTTCCAGCTGCTCGGCAATCTCCGCACTGGTATAGCCCTCATTCAGCAGGCGCACCGATTGATCGTGCAGGTACTTGTAGGTATCGCGTTGCTTCTCCAGGAAGGACAGCACATTCTCGTTGCCCCAGGCGGGCCAGTGGTGGCTACCCAGGTAAACGTCCGCCTCGCCAAACAGGGAAATCGCCTCGTCGATAAACTTGCTCCAGCTCAGACCATCGCGCACATGGGCACCGCGCAGTGTGTAAAGGTTGTGCATGTTGCGAGACACGAGTTCAGCACCCATAAATGCCTTTTGCCTGGGCAGATAAAAAGTGTATTCGGCAGGCGCTTCTGATCCAGGAACATTCTGGAACACCATTTCTACACCATCTATGACGCGGGTTTCGCCGGTAGTGTCGATAATGTCAGTGGGTTGCAGAATGCCATGACTACCCATTGCCGGTTCACTGCCCAGGCCTGAGCCGATATGGCCGCGCTCGTGCCTGGGCAAATTAGTACCGTACATGTAGCCACCCCGGCGCCCCATTGCATAGCCAGCAATAATATTTTCCCGCGTTGCGGCCTCCATAAAACCAACAGGGGCGATAACAGGAATTCCCTGTTGCTTCACTTCTTCAACCGAAGCCACGCCTAGCGCGCCTCCGAAATGGTCGATGTGCGAGTGGGTAAAAAGAATCGCCTTGATAGGCTTCGCTTCAAGGTGCTGGCGGGCAAACGCCAGCGCATGAGCCGCCGTTTCTTTTGCGGTCAGCGGGTCGACAATAATCCACCCGGTATTGCCTTCGACAATAGTCATATTGGACAAATCGAAACCGCGCAACTGATAAACGCCTGGCACCACTTCGAACAAACCACGAATATTGTTGAGCCGCTCCTGACGCCACAAACTGGGATTCACCGACGCTGGCGCATCGCCATCAATAAACGAATAGGAAGGGATATCCCAAACCAGCTTGCCAGCGTCCGTACGCACGACGGAGCTGTCATCCGCCGCAATCAGGCCCTTGGTGGCATCTTCAAAATCCTGTTGATCCTCAAGCGACAAAAGCCGGGTGATCTCTTCATTGTGCTTTTGAGTGGCTTTAGTGGGTTCACTAAAGCCTTGATAGTCGATGGTCTCCGTGTCATCAGAGCAGCCGATCAAAGCGGCCACGCCCAAACAGGCAATCCAGTGTTTAGTCATAACAGTGTTTATTACCGCCCACTTGCGGGGGCTGCATCCTTAGTCTGTTTAAATTAGAAGCTGAACCGAGTTTAACCTACGCAGCGCACCAGGCATTTAGGCGTGGCTGCTTGCCAAGTCGAAGCAGCCCGGAGAGATATCGCTCAGCTACTGGTCGTTTCCCCGGCTTTACCAGGCCACTACCGTGCCATCCTTGCGCATTTCTGTGGCGCCGGCAAAACTGCCTTTTTCCTTATCCACCATAATCGCCTGGTAACCGCCAAAACGACCGCCGCTGGCGTCGATTTCAACTTTGTGTCCCATGGCCTCCAGGCGTTTCACCGTCTCGTCTGCCACACCGGGTTCCAGAAAGAGTGTACCCAACGGGTCACCGTGAACACCGGTGGGCTCGCTGCCGCCATCGTGAAGAAAACGGGCAGCATCGCCGGCTTCCTGTACATTCATGCCAAAGTCCAGCATGTTCACTAAAATCTGGGTATGGCCCTGGGGCTGCATGGAACCGCCCATCAGTCCAAAGCTCATCACCGGCTCCCCATCTTTCATCAGAAAAGCGGGGATAATGGTGTGGAAGGGGCGTTTGCCAGGCGCATAAGCGTTGGGATGCTTTGGATCCAGTGAAAACAACTCTCCCCTATCCTGGAACATAAAACCGGTGCCATCTGCCACCATCCCGGAACCCATACCCCGGTAATTGGACTGGATGAGTGACACCATCATGCCGTTCCTATCCGCGACTGTGAGGTAGGTGGTATCACCGTCACCTTCCAGCTTCGGTTCACCGGGCCCGAAAGCAGCAGAAGCCTTATCCGGATCGATCAGGGCAAAACGCTCGCGCCCGTATTCATCTGACAAAAGCCCCGTCAATGGTATCTCCGAAAATTCCGGATCGGCGTAATAACGAGCCACATCCTCAAAGGCAAGGCGCTTGGCCTCTACCATGTAGTGAAAAACTTCAGCTGAACCCCTGGACCACTGGGTAAGATCGACATTCTTGAGGATGGATAACATTTGCAGGGCTGCAAAGCCCTGGCCATTGGGCGGCAACTCATACAAGTCATAGCCGCGATAATTAACGCTACCCGGGCTGACCCAATCGCCGCGATGATCGCTGAAATCCTCGTAAGCCAGTCCGCCATCCATATTCTCAAAGTAGGCTGCCATGCGCTTGGCCAAACTGCCTGTGTAAAACGCATCGCGCCCCTCTAATGCGATAGTCTCCAGTGTATTGGCCAAATCCTCATTGACGAAAATTTCGCCTGTCGCTGGCGCCCTGCCCCCACGGAACCAGGTCTCTCGAATATTTTCCAGATGCGGGCTGTCAGCATAGGTGCGTTCAAAAAATGCCCAGCTTCGTTCCAGGTAATAGGCAATCACCGGCGATACGGCAAAACCATCACGCGCGTAATCGATGGTCGGGGCGAGCACCTGGTTCATCGGCAGACTTCCAAAGCGCTCATGAATGGCAAACCATCCATCTACCGTGCCCGGCACCGAGACGGGTAAAGGACCGTGACTGGGAATGCCGTCAAAGTCATCAGGCAGTTCGCCGCGCTCCTTCATAACGTCGATACGAGTCTGCAGCTGCGCCAGGGTTTGTCCCTGCGGAGAGCGTCCAGAACCGTTGTAGCCATAAAGTTGCTGGCTCTTTGGGTCCCAAATGATGACAAAAATATCACCACCAATGCCATTGCCGGTTGGCTCCATCAGCCCGAGTGCCGCATTGGCTGCAATCGCGGCATCAACAGCTGACCCGCCTTCTTTTAGTATGTCCAGGGCGACCTGTGAGGCCAGAGGATGCGCGGTGGCTGCCATCCCCTTATTGCCGTAAACCGGGCTACGAGACCAGTTTTCTCCAACGGGGCGGCCGCCGGCACCCAGCTCAGAAGCCATGGTATTTTCTCCACTTGGGGTAGGGGACGAAGCGCACGCCAGAACAGCGAATGGAAAGCATAAAATCGTTAGCAGCTTGCATGACAGGGTTCTCATCGCACTCACAGTTATCGGACATTGATAACACAGCATAGCGCAGATTGTGCCTTCGAGGGCAGCGGCTTACACTCATCTACCCGTTACAAACGAGAAATTATTGATGACTGCGCTGATTGCCGGTTTTACCTTGAGCTTGTCGCTCATTGTTGCCATTGGCGCGCAAAATGCGTTCGTCCTGAAGCAGGGGCTAAAAAAGAAACACGTTTTTCTGGTCAGTGGCATTTGCGCGCTATCCGATGCCCTGTTGATCCTGGCAGGCGTGGCAGGCTTCGGCGCCCTGGTCACGCAGTTTCCATCAATTGAAACCACTGCCAGCTATGCCGGTGCCGCTTTTTTGTTCGCCTATGGAACGCGTAGCTTTGTCACCGCCTTCACTCAGGCACACGGGCTAGACCCCGCGGGCAGCACCACGCAAACCGCCTGGGAAGCCGCCCTCACCTGCCTGGCATTCACCTGGCTGAACCCGCACGTTTATCTGGATACTGTTGTGCTAATCGGCTCAATATCTACCCAGTATGACAACAGTTTGATGTTCGGCCTGGGAGCCTGCGCCGGATCCTTCGTTTTCTTTTTTAGTCTCGGCTATGGGGCGAGATTTCTCACACCCATCTTTCACCGGCCTGTTTCATGGAAAATACTGGAGGTACTTATCGGCATAGTGATGTACAGCATCGCGGTGTCACTACTGCTTGGGCTGGCGAACTAGGCAACGCTAGTTGACAGCGCTGCTAATCTGCGAGCGCAGCTCCGCCAGCAAAGCGACGTCAGGCTGGTAAATCACCGGAGAGATACGCTCGACCTTACCGCGATACCTGTCAGCGATTTTCTGCGCGACTTCCGCAGGTGATCCCACCACCGCAAACGTATTTAGGATGTCGTCGTCGATCAGGTCGTTGAGTTCTCCCCAATTCCCGTCGCGCATCATTTGGTTGGCATCGGCCTGCAGGCTCTCCCAGCCATGACACTTGAGCACAGGAAGATAAGCTGGAGTGGAGGCGTAAAAGGCAATCTGGTTACGCGCGGAGGCGATGGCAGCCTGCATGCTCTCTTCATCGAGGCCAGTGGCGGTAATCACCTGCGCCGAGACCTCATAATCCGCTCGCTTCTTGCCAGCCTTATCCAGGCCACGAGTGATCGCCGCAAGGGAAAGCTCGTCCATCGACTGTGCAGTATTGAACGGGTGAAGAAAATAACCGTCCCCCACTTCAGCCGCGACTTCAGTCATAACCGGGCCAACGCCGGCAATGTAGATTTGTGGCACTCCATACTTATTGGGCTCCGGGGCGAAGACGGGAGACATCAACGTATGATTATAAAACTCGCCCTCAAACCTGAGTTTTTCACCGGTTTGCCAGCAGTCCCAGATAGTACGCACAGCCTGGACCATTTCACGCATCCGAGAAGCAGGCTTGCTCCAGGGCATAGAGAAACGACGTTCGATATGGGCTTTAACCTGTGCGCCCAGGCCGAGAATGAAGCGCCCTTCAGACAGGTTTTGCAGATCGTTACCTAAATAGGCAAGATTCATCGGATTACGGGAAAAAGCCACAGCAATGGAGGTCATCAACTGCATACGCTGGGTATTCATGGCGGCGGCGGCAACGGTAATAAACGGGTCACTCTGTCCTTCAAATGTGTAGGCGCCGTCAAACCCTGCCTCCTCGAGCTGCGAGGCCATGCCGGCAACTCTGGCAGGATCGAACATCAGTGAGCTATCTATCTTCATGCGGTTTATCTCCGAGCAATTTTGGCTGCGACAGAGTATTGGTTTTTGCAGGTATAAATGACAGATTCCATACGGACAGGATACATTGTCATCTGCGCTCAGGACTGAACCCGATTCCAATAATTTGTGGCCCTTCCCGCCATTGATCCCAGCGCATTTAGGGCCAGAATAATGCCCCAACGCACACTTATCATTGCCTCGCACAAAACAGCATTCCGAAGCGCGAAGCACAGTGAACAGACGGAGACCGCATGAGCCTTGATCAATTACACCAGCCACCCCTAATGCCGCACCTGCTTGTAGAGGGCCTGAATCGTTACAATGACGAACCCTGCCTGTTTCTCGGCGACAAGGTCGCCAGCTACAGGGATGTTCGGGAGCAAACCAGCCAACTGGTTCAGGCTCTGAAATCCAAGGGGCTGGGTAAAGGCAGTCGCGTTGCGATTATCTCGGCCAACCGGCCCGAAGTTCTTTCCAATATTGCCGCTATGCAACTCACCGGTTGCATTGGCACGCCGCTGCACCCGCTGGGATCGCTGGATGATCATGCCTATGTACTGGAGGCGGCTGAGATCGAGACTCTGGTATTCGACTCCTCAGTATTCTCAGAGGTGGCTGCGGCGCTAAAAGCGCGGGTACCAGGCCTGAAGAATATGCTGGGGTTTGGCCCCAACGAGGTGGGCGATGACTACCTGGCTCTCGCCGAAAGTTTCAGCCCCGAACCACTGGTGGCGCCAGACGTAAATGCTGACGATGTGGCCTCGGTTAACTTTACCGGTGGTACGACAGGTAAGCCCAAGGGCGTGATGAGCCCGCATCGGGTAAGCGCATACATGACCCAGATTCAAATGGCGGAGTGGGAATTTCCGGACGAACTGCGCATGCTAATGGCAACCCCCCTCTCTCATGCTGCAGCCGCATTTTTCATCCCGGTGCTCCAAAAGGGTGGAGCTTTCTATGTCATGCAGGGCTTCAGCCCGGACGAGTTTTTCGACACCGTGCGGGATCACAAAATCACTTGCACCATGCTGGTTCCGGTAATGCTTTACTTCCTCCTTGATTCCCCTAGAGCAACCGACGGCTCCATGGATAGCATGGAGACCATTTTCTACGGCGCCTCCCCCATGAGCCCCACCAGGCTGGCGGAGGGCATAGAAAAGTGGGGTCAGGTTTTCTATCAGTTCTTCGGCCAATCCGAATGCCCCATGGTGATCGCCAACATGCGTCGGGCTGACCACGATCTGTCCAAACCCGAGCGCCTGTCTTCCTGCGGTCGTCCCACGCCCTGGATACGCTTGGCGCTTCTGGACGACAAGGGCAACCCCGTTGCCGAAGGCGAGTCTGGTGAGATCTGCATACGCGGCCCTCTCATCATGAAGGGCTACAAGGATATGCCCGAGCAAACCGCTGAAGCCTTTGAAGGAGGCTGGCTGCACACTGGCGACGTTGGCCGACTGGACGAAGATGGTTTTCTTTACATAGTGGATCGCACCAAGGACATGATCGTCACCGGCGGCTTTAATGTGTTCCCCCGCGAGGTCGAAGACGTACTGGCCACCCACGACGCGGTCGGCCAGGTTGTTGTCGTCGGTGTTCCCGACGAGCAATGGGGCGAGTCGGTAAAAGCCGTTATCGTGCTCAAGCCCGGGGTGGAAGAAAGCGATGCGCTGGAAGCCGAATTACAGGCGCTGGTAAAGGACAAAAAGGGTTCGGTACAGGCACCCAAGTCTGTAGACTTTGTAGCTGGCATTCCACTCACACCAGTGGGTAAGCCAGACAAGAAGGCGGTCAAAGCCCAATATTGGGAAGGTGCTGAACGCAGCGTGGGGTGACATACCCCTGTAAGGAGCCTGAATGCTGATAACAACGAATTGGCACAGGGTCATCATCGCGGTATTGGCGGCTACCCTGGCCGCCTGCGAACCGGTGGAGGACCCGACACTTTTTCCCGAGTATTCTGCAACCTCGGCGAAGCCGATCCCGGACAAACAGGCCACCGATTTCAACCCGAACAGAAACCTTTACTGGGGTGACCTTCACATCCACACAGGTTATTCCACCGACGCCTATACCAATGGTGTGCGTGCCACGCCCGATGATGCCTATACCTTCGTGCGAGGCGGTGAGATACGCCATGCCGCAGGTTATGGCATCAAACTTAAGCGTCCCCTGGACTTCGCCGCGGTCACCGACCACTCCGAGTACCTCGGAGTACTCCTGGCTACTTCACCCGATCTTCCGCTCAATCAACGTGACTTGCGTGATCGCCTGTTAAACGACGGCGTTTTGCAAAACAGCTGGATGCAATTTAAAAGTATGTGGGGTTTCGACCTGGAGAACGCTATCGTTCCCGGTTGGGAAGCAATCACCGCAAGCGCCTGGCAGGAAATCGTCGCGGCGGCAGAGCGCCATAACGCGCCTGGTCTTTTCACCAGTTTCGTTGGCTACGAGTGGACCTCCATGCCCGGGGAACGAAACCTGCATCGCAATGTGATTTATCGCGGCACGGCCGTACCCGACCTCCCGTACAGCTCTGTAGACTCAGAAGATCCGCGCGACCTGTGGTCGGCACTGGACCGGCAGCGGGAGGTCGGAATGGATAACTTCGCTATTCCACACAATGGCAATGTCAGCGATGGACTGATGTACGATCAGGTCATGTTCGACGGCCAGGCAATGACGGCGGACTATGCCGAGACCCGCATGCGCAACGAACCGATCAGCGAAATTTTCCAGGTAAAAGGCTCGTCCGAAACTCACCCACTGCTGTCTGACGAAGATAGCTTTGCGGGCTTTGAGATTTACGACACGCTACTCAGTGCTGGCCAGGAAGACGCCAAACCAAAAGGCGCTTACATACGGGACGCGTTGCGCACAGGCATCGAGATGTCTCACAGCGAAGGTTTCAATCCCTACCGCTTCGGCGTCATTGGCAGCTCCGATGGCCACAACGCCAGTGCCCCGATCGAGGAAGACAGCTATCACGGCAAGCTGCCGTTAATGGACGGCAGCGCAGGCATACGCATGCGCAAGTCGCTGTGGATGCCCGCAGGCATGCCCGGTGGAGAACGCTGGAGCGCCGCCGGGCTAGCCGCGGTGTGGGCAGAAGAAAACACAAGAGACTCGCTGTTTGATGCCATGCGCCGCAAAGAAACCTATGCGACGTCCGGACCGCGCATCGCGGTTCGTTTTTTCGGAGGATGGGACTTCCCGGATAGCCTGATCGACGAAGAAAACTGGATTGAAATGGCTCGCGCCACAGGCGTTGCCATGGGTAGCGACCTTCCACACCGCACAGGGCAGGTGCCTAGATTCGCTCTGTGGGCGATTCGCGATCCAGAGAGCGGCAACCTGGACAGACTGCAAGTAATCAAAGGGTGGCTGGATAAAGAAGGCAACTCCCACGAAAAAGTTTTCAATGTTGCATGGTCCGGGGAGCGAAAACCGGACGCTCAGGGCGTGCTGCCTGCTGTGGGTAATACCGTGAATTCTGCCCAGGCCAGCTACCAGAACAGCATTGGTACGGACCAACTGGCCACCGTGTGGGCAGATCCCGAGTTCGATCCTGAGGCAGAGGCCTTCTATTACGCCCGTGTCATTGAGATACCCACGCCGCGCTGGTCCACCTTTGATCGCAAAGCCATGGGCATGGATCCGCCTGAACGAGCCAGTCTGCAGGAGCGAGCCGTCACCTCAGCGATCTGGTATAGGCCCTGACGGAAAAGATCAAGTCTGGACAGGCAGCTCTCTGGCGCCGACCATAGGCATCCCTCCACTTCGGGATTTACTATGAACGACCAGGCCAACGAAACCTACCGCGGGCTCACTTATCCCTTTGGCCGCAAGCCTGACATCAACCCGGGCGAACCTGTGAAGGTGGCCGAAGGCGTTTACTGGGTGCGCTTCGCGATGCCCATGTCACTGGACCACATCAATCTATGGCTGCTGGAAGATGGCGATGGCTGGACCGTCGTCGACACCTGCCTGAACATCGAAAGCGCCCGAGAAACCTGGGAGACATTGTTCTCTGGCTTTATGCAGGATAAACCCATCACCCGGGTTATTTGCACACACCTGCATCCTGACCACGTGGGTCTTGCCGGTTGGTTGTGCGAACGCTTCGGCGCCGAGCTTTGGATGTCGCGGGAAGAATTCCTGATGTGCCGAACCATGGCCGCCGACACCGGCAGGGCTGCGCCGGAGGTGGCTTTGCGCTTCTATACTGCCGCCGGCTGGAAAGAAGAATGGCTGGAGAAATATAAAAAGAAGTTCGGTAATTTTGGCCGCGCCATTTATGCGCTGCCTGAAAGCTTTCGTCGTATGGTGGACCGGGAAACGATCACCATTGGAGAGCACTATTGGCAGGTAATCGTCGGCCGTGGTCATTCACCCGAGCACGCGGCACTCTATTGTCCCGGCCTGAAACTGCTGATTTCCGGCGACCAGGTGCTGCCGCGGATTTCGCCGAATGTCAGTGTATTTCCCACAGAACCCATGGGCGATCCATTAAAAGAGTGGCTGCGCACCCAAGCGGTCATCCGGGAAATTTTGCCCGATGACTTGCTGGTCCTGCCCGCTCACGAAGCGCCCTTCAAAGGTCTGTATGTGCGGTTGAGCCAAATCATAGAAGGCCACAAGCGCGACCTGATAAAGCTTTTTAACTTCATGGTAGAGCCGACCCGCGCAGTCGACTGTTTTCCCGCTTTGTTCAAGCGCGAGATAAAAGGCGACAACATTAATCTCGCCACCGGAGAAACCATTGCCCACCTGAACTGCTTACTGGGCCGGCACAGAATCACCCGCAGCAGAGACGAGCATGGCGTCGACTGGTATCAACAAATTGCGGAGACCGCTGAATTCGACGAATGATTCGTCGGCAGCATGCTCACTACTCCCGAACCAGGATGTCGACGCGACTTCATCACGCGGCAGGGCGCAGTGGCTCCAGTTCCGCTGGCGCCCGGCGAATGAAGTCATCCAGCACAGGCGCCTCATGTTCTGCAACCCACTGGTCCCAGCTGTAGGGCCACATGGCAGGGTCGCCATCTCCATCAAGGTACCAACTCTGGCAACCGCCAACCCAGGCGGTTTTACTCATGCCCGCCCGCAGGTAAGCGTTGTAATTCGTTTTGGCCTCTTGTGTCGCTTCCACCGCGGGCAACTCGCCCTGTTTCCACAATTCGATAAGCTTGAGAATATAGGCCGACTGCACCTCACTCATTGCAATCACTGAGTAGTTACCGATGGGTGAATTAGGCCCCAGCATCAGAAAGAAGTTTGGAAAACCGGGTATGCAGAGCGAGCGATACGCCTGTACTTTTTTAGCCCATGTTTCATCGATCGAGACGCCGTTACGACCCCTTAAATCCATCGGGCGCATAAAGCTAAATGGACTAAATCCGGTAGCAAGAATTATGACATCAAGCTCTTTGGTGGCACCGTCCACAGTCACGATACCCTGCTCGTTAATGCGCTCTATACCTGTCGTTTCCAGATGCACATTGTCCCGCTGGATAGCGTCATAAAATGTGCTGCTGATAATCAACCGCTTACAACCTACCGAGTAGTCGGGGGTCAGCTTCGCTCGCAGCTGTGGGTCGCGAACGCTCTTACGCAAATTGCGTTTGGCAGCCCAGCTGATAAACGCATGCTGCAGTTTGCCGCCGGTGACAGCCTTGGTGAACGTGTTGCGCATAATAAATGCATAACGACGACTCAGGGCCGATAGCTTGGTCTGCTTACCGACCAGCGCAGCCTTGTCTTCTTCGCTGTAATGCTTATCGGGAACAGAGACCACCCATTGGGGTGTGCGTTGGAATACCGTCAAATCACAGTCCGTCCTGGATATTTCCGAGATCACCTGACAGGCCGTGGAACCAGTACCAATCACTCCTACCCGCTTGCCGCGAAGATCGACATCATGGTTCCACTGGGCGGTGTGCCACATTTCTCCGCTGAAGCTATCCAGGCCCTTGATGTCAGGATACGCGGGGTGGTGCAGGATACCGGTTGCAGCCACCACAAAATCCACCACCAACCTGGCGCTTTTGCTGGTGGTCAGGTGCCACTTGCCATCCCGGTAGTGACACTGATCCAGAGACTCGTTAAAGCGTATTTGCTCGGTTAAGCCATGCTCCCGCGCTACTCCCTCAAAATATGACTGGATTTCATCCCCGTGGGCGAAGCGGTGACTCCAGTCCGGATTACCGCGAAAGCTGTAAGTGTACATATGGGCAGGGACATCACAGGCCACGCCAGGGTAGGTGTTTTCTCTCCAGGTGCCACCGACCTTATCGGCCTTTTCTAGAATCGTTATATCTGTGATGCCAGCTTCGCGCAGTTTGATCGCCATCAAAATGCCGCTCATTCCCGCTCCGATAACCGCCACAGATGGATTATTTTGCTTGTTGTTAATCATATTCAGCTGTCTCTCAAATTCATGAGGGCATGCTATCGCCTGTTGCTATTCGATCGAATATTGACCAAGGCCAAAAACTTATGAAAATCGGACAGGACCTGCTATTCTTCTACTCATGCCGTAACCCCTTTAGCCCACTAATAAGAGATCCGATATGGTTGGCAAAGCCGATACCAGCCACCACATCAAAGCCATAGCCCCGGCACTGGGCGCCATGCAAACCATGGGCTTTTCAGCTGCCGATTGTTTACGCGACACCGGGCTCCGGGAGTCTGACCTGCTCAGGCCAACTACCGAGCTTGGGTTCACCCTGGAGCAGGAATTTCAGTTCCACCGCAACCTGCTGGAGCTGACCGACAACCCTATGCTGGGACTACTGCTCGGCAAGGCATACCAACTGGAAACCTACGGACTGCTGGGCTACGCCTTCATGAGCGCTCCGACCTTGCGGCAGGCGCTGGTTATCCTGCGCAATTACGGCCCGCTCACCTTCTCCCTGTTCGACATGAACTTCCTGGTCGAAGGCCCGCGAGCGACGCTTCGCCTGTCCCCGGACATCCCCATACCCGATGATTTACTCGCCTATTACGTGGATCGCGACCTGACCGCTGCGGTTAACGGTGGCCAGGGCTCACTGAGGGTCCCCATGGAACCACAGCACATACAGCTGCTGCACTATGGTGAAGGCCAACGCGAAATTTACGAACGCCACTTCCGCTGCCCCGTGTCGTTCTCTGCCGAAGCCTCAGAACTGCAGCTTGACGCCACCGTGCTGGACACCGCCATGCCCCTTAGGGACAGCGAAACATCTTCAACCTGCCAGCAACAGTGTCGCCTGCTGCTGGCACGCATGCGCTCGGGCAGCACCTTTGTCGACAAGGTGAGACAGCTCATTCTCGCTCGTCCAGGCTATTTTCCTGATATCGACTATGTGGCCGAGAAGCTGAATATGACCAGCCGAACATTGAGACGACGTCTCGCCCGGGAGGATAGCAGTTACCAGGAGATACTCGCCGAAGTGCGCTATGAACTGGCGCGAGAATACCTGGCCACCTCTACCTTGCCCCTGGAGGAAATTTCTGTGTTACTGGGGTACAGCGCACCAGGCAATTTCAGCAATGCGTTTAAACGCTGGCACGGCAGCTCACCCCGACAGTATCGGCAGGTAGCCTGCTGACATGCTGCGCGCGCTCAAAACCTGGATTTACCGAATCTACTACCGATTAGTCAGTGCTCATAAATGGCGGGGAAAATATCCCAACCCGGACACCAGCACCCTGCAAATCCCGGGGTCAACAGGCAGCACTGAAGCGCGAATGTATACAGCGGCCGCTACCGGGGAGAGACCGCTTATCCTGTACTTCCATGGCGGTGGCTGGGTCATTGGCGATCTGGAGACCCATCATCCCTTTTGCCAGGCTCTGGCCCATAAAACGGGCGCTACAGTACTTGCGCTGAACTACCGGCTGGCACCCGAGCACCCCTGGCCTGCTGCTCAGGAAGATTGCCTTGCAGCTGCCGAGTGGGTGACTTCCCATTTGACTGATTTGGGCCCCAACAATGGCAGCATTGTCATCGCAGGCGACAGCGCAGGCGGTAACCTCACCGCCTGCACCTGCCTGACGATGACCTCTTCGGCGAGGGAGCGGGTATGCGGAGCGGCAACGCTTTATCCCGCAGTGGATCATTACCAGCGCGACTGGCCATCCTATCAAGAGAGAGCCAAGGCCTCCTCCCTCACCCGCGCATTGATGTTCTGGTTCTGGGACACCTACCTGGGCCAAACCAGCCCCGAACAGGCCCTGTCGGCAAGACCGATGCAGGCGGACAATCTATCCTCATTACCACCTCTGTTTAACATTACAGCGGAACTGGACCCACTGAGGGATGAGGGGCAAGCCTTTGCCAAAGCGGTCGAGGCGGAAGGCGTACCAGTGCAACATCGCCACTTTGCTGACGCGGCTCATGGTTTTGCCTGCTCAGAAGGTCCCACCGAAAATTTCAACGCCTTTATCGACGACTTCGATCGCTGGCTAACGGGCCTGTGCTGAAACCCGTTAAATTACCAGAGACCTGGGCGCTCATTTTCTGCTAGAATTGCCCTCTCTCCAGCGGCCCACCAGAGTGCTGCGGACCAGATAACCGCCAAAAAGCCAGCTTGCGACCGCAAACGGCAACGACACACAGACACTTTACTTACTCACTCTTAAGGATAGATGTGTATGAGTCAGATGGTCGATTTGGTAATTTTTGGTGGCACCGGGGACCTCTCAACCCGCAAGCTACTGCCGGCCCTTTACCAGCTACAACGCCATCAACTGGCAGACCGCTTGAACCGGATTATTGCTACCGGTCGCGGTGAAATTGACCCGGAAACCTTCCGCAACGAAGCCCGCGCCAATCTGGAAAAATACCTGCCGGAAGACAGCTGGGATGAAGCCGTATGGGAAAGCTTCCGCGAACGACTGGATTATGTAAAAGTCGACGCAGGCAATGCTTCCGACTACGCCCAACTCGCAGACCTGTTAAACCAGAGCGAAACACCCGGACGTCTTTACTACCTCGCTACCCTGCCCTCTCTGTACGGAGAAATTTGCCAGCAATTACAGAACGCGGGTGTGGTCAATGCATCAAGCCGCGTAGTGCTGGAAAAGCCCCTTGGTCACGACCTCCAGTCCTGCAGGAACATTAACGAGCAGGTCGCCAGGGTTTTCGATGAGGAGGCCACCTTCCGCATAGACCACTACCTTGGCAAGGAAACCGTGCAGAACCTGCTGGCGCTGCGCTTTGGTAACCAGCTGTTCCACCCCATGTGGAATAACACTTTTATCAGCAGCGTGCAGATCACTGTCGCTGAAGAGATTGGGGTAGCTGGTCGCGGCAGCTATTACGCAGATACGGGCGCCCTGCGCGACATGGTGCAAAACCACCTGCTGCAAGTTTTGTCGCTGGTGGCAATGGAACCTCCCGCCAGCCTGAAAGCTACCGATATTCGCGATGAGAAGATGAAAGTATTGCGCTGTCTGGAACCTATTACCGGGGAAAACGTCAAGGAACGCACGGTACGCGGCCGTTATGCCGCAGGCGCCGTTGCTGGCGAGGCGGTCAAAGGCTTCCTTGAGGAGGAAGCCTTTCACGATGCCGACAATACTGAAACTTTCGTCGCCCTCAAAGCCAGCATCAACAACTGGCGCTGGGCTGGAGTACCTTTTTACCTGCGAACCGGCAAGCGTTTGTCAGGACGCTACTCGGAAATCGTCATCGAGTATCGAAGGCAGTCCTTCTCACTATTTGCGAATGACCCACAGGAACTGACAAACAAGCTGGTAATCCATTTGCAGCCACAAGAAAGCATCAGCCTGCACACCGTTAACAAGAAGCCGGGGCTGACCAGCAAGTTGAAACTGCAACCTGTAGAACTGCACCTGACCGACGAATCCCAGAATAAGGGCGACAG
Source organism: Halioglobus sp. (assembly GCA_039979015.1). Lineage (GTDB taxonomy): Bacteria > Pseudomonadota > Gammaproteobacteria > Pseudomonadales > Halieaceae > Halioglobus. The sequence continues at coordinate 187,943 of JBDWAD010000020.1, read as the reverse complement.
CTACGATGCCTACGAGCGGCTACTGCTGGATGCCATCCATGGAGACCAGACTCTGTTTATGAGGCGCGACGAGGTAGAGACGGCCTGGCGTTGGATTGATTCCATCATCGGCGCATGGGATACAAACGGCACGCCGATCAAGTCCTACAATGCCGGCACCATGGGGCCGAATGCCGCCACGGCATTACTGGCAGTAGACGGGTGCAGCTGGCATGAATGAGACACACAATTTCGGCACCCGGGCAGAACTGGATCAGGCCCTTGCCGCACATGTCGCCTCTCAATTGAGCCACGATATTGAAACCAGGGGAGCGGCAAGCCTGGCGGTCTCGGGGGGCAGCACACCCAAAGGATTCTTCGCGGCACTGTCCCTTATCGACCTGCCCTGGAGCAAGGTTTGGATCACCCTGGTGGATGAACGCTGGGTAGATGCCGATAGCCCTGACTCCAACGAACGCCTGGTGCGCGAAAACCTGCTGCAAAACAAAGCGGCGGGCGCTAATTTCATCGGCCTGAAAGCGAGTCCCGCCGACGCCAGCCTGGGATTGGTGGAGGTCACCCGGCGGATGGATACACTTCCCTTGCCGCTGAGCTGCACCGTTCTGGGCATGGGCGGGGATGGCCACACCGCGTCCTGGTTTCCAAAGGCCGGCAACCTCGCGGAACTGATTAATCCACAAGGGAGTGTTTTACTGGGCACCTGTGACCCGGTGACTGCACCCCACCAAAGAATTACCTTCACCCTGCCCGCGGTGCTGCAGAGCGGAGAAATCATTGTCCACATTACAGGTACCGACAAGCTGGCAATCCTGGCTGAGGCCGCAGACAAGCAATACCCCATCGCCGCAATCACCACCCAAAACATCAACCCTGCAAGTATCTGGTGGGCACCCTGATGATAGATCCTAGACTGAAAACCATCACCGACCGAATTACCCAGCGCAGCACGCAAACGCGTGCAGCCTACCTGGAGAAGATCGAGCAAATGCGAGGCCAGGGCCCCATGCGCGGCGCGCTGTCTTGCTCCAATCTAGCCCACGGTTTTGCTGCTTGCGGCGAGCAAGACAAACAGGCGCTAAAACTGACCGAGTCAGCCAACATCGGCATTATCAATGCCTACAACGACATGCTCTCTGCCCACCAACCGCTGGAGAGCTACCCCACGCTGATCAAACAGGCCGCCCACGAAGTCGGTTGCACGGCACAGGTAGCGGGCGGAGTCCCCGCTATGTGTGACGGGGTCACCCAGGGCACCGCAGGGATGGAACTCAGCTTGTTCAGCCGGGATATAATCGCGGGCGCCACAGCCATCGCCCTGTCCCACAATATGTTTGACGGCGCACTGTGCCTGGGAGTGTGTGACAAAATTGTGCCGGGACTGTTAATCGGTGCGCTATCTTTTGGTCACCTGCCGATCATTTTCGCCCCGGCAGGCCCAATGACCTCTGGCCTGTCTAACAAAGAAAAAGCCGCTGTACGCCAACAGTTTGCCGAAGGCAAAGTAGGTCGGGATGTTCTGCTAGAAGCAGAATCCGCTGCTTATCACGGCGAGGGAACTTGCACCTTTTATGGCACCGCCAACAGCAACCAGATGCTGATGGAAGTCATGGGTATCCATATTCCGGGTGCTGCCTTCGAACCCCCCGGTACCGAAATGCGTGACACCCTGACCCGCGCAGCAGCAGAACGCCTGTGCAAGATTACCGCACTGGGCAACGAGTACACGCCACTGGCAAACATTGTCGATGAAAAATGCATCGTCAACGCAATCGTCGCCTTACTGGCGACAGGCGGATCCACCAACCACAGCATTCACTGGATTGCGATCGCGCGCGCTGCGGGAATCATTATTGACTGGCAGGACTTTAGCGAACTCTCTGCCATTACTCCGCTGGTCGCCCGGGTTTACCCCAACGGCAGTGCAGACGTAAATCACTTCCACGCCGCGGGTGGCACCGGCTATGTGATTCGCACATTGTTGGAGAACGGTTTACTGCACGAAGACGTGCAGACCAACTGGGGTCCGGGTCTATCTCGCTACAGCCAGGAGCCACAATTGAAGCAGGGCAAACTGCATTACGTGCCCGGGGTTAGCGAGAGTGCCGACCAGGACGTACTGCGACCCGCCGACGCACCGTTTTCTCATGAGGGCGGCCTTAGCCTGCTGCAGGGCAACCTCGGTCGCAGCGTCATCAAGGTATCCGCGGTCGCTCCGGAGCACCGCGTTGTAGAAGCGCCTGCGAGAGTCTTTGATGACCAGGCTGAACTTGCCCGGGCTTTTGAGGCAGGCGAACTGGAGCAAGACCTTATTGCCGTCGTTCGATTCCAGGGCCCGGCCGCCAATGGCATGCCAGAGTTGCACAAGATGACGCCTTACCTGGGCATTCTCCAGGACCGTGGATTCAAAGTGGCGCTGGTCACCGATGGCCGCATGTCGGGTGCCTCTGGCAAAGTACCCGCGGCAATACACCTTACTCCAGAAGCACTTTCCGGCGGGGACATCGCCAAGGTGCGCAACGGTGACAGGCTTCGCCTGGATGCTGGCAAGGGAGAGCTGCAATGCCTGGTGCCCGAATCAGAATGGCAAAGCAGGGAAGCTGCGACCCGCGCCTCAGTAGCAAGTGAGAGCGGTACCGGTCGGGAATTGTTCGCCCATATGCGCCGGGCAGTATCTGATGCGGAGTCCGGCGCCGGAGTTTTCTAGTCAGTAATCTGGTTTAGGATGGCCAGGGTGCTTGCCTCATCAAGCAGGCGCGGCACGGGATAATCCATGCATTCGGCAACGGCTGCGGCTGCCAGCGCCTCGTGATCTTCACGGCGAATCAAGTCTGAGCGATCGGGAATGCCGACCTGAGTGCGTAATTCGCGCACTGCGGCGATAAATTTGTGCGCCAGCTGCGCCTCTGACTCGCCGGGCTCACCCGCACCAATAACAACAGCCAGCTCGGCCAGGCGAGGTTGCGCCTCTTCGCGGCAGTACTCCAGCACGTGGGGCAGTATCAGGGCATTGGCCAGGCCGTGAGGAATGCCATACCTGCCTCCGATTTGATGCGCGATTGCGTGAACGCTGCCAACGAAAACCTGGTTGATCGCCATGCCTGCGTAGTAGGCCGCTATTGCCATGCCTTCCCGCGCTTGCAGATCACTGCCATCTGAATAGGCATTGACCAGGTGCTCAAAAACAAGTTTGACGCCGATGCGACCATCTTCGAGACGGGTGCCACGCTCCCAGACCCCGATATAAGCTTCTATGGCGTGAGTTAATGCATCAATGCCGGTGGCGGCAGTGATATGTGGGGGCAGCCCTAGCATCAATGAAGCATCCAGCGCTGTGGCTTTCGGCAACATGCCATTCCCGGACATGACGCTTTTCGCCTTGGTAGCGGCGTCCTTGACCACAGCACCGGCAGTTCCCTCTGACCCGGTACCTGCAGTCGTTGGAATCGCATAAATAGGCAGTAGCTCGTGTGTCACTTTACCCAGACCTACCCAGTCCCTGGGAGACTCATCAGACGTGGCGCAGGCCGCAATAATTTTTGCACAGTCCATGACTGAACCGCCGCCGACCGCGAGTATCATGTCGCAGTCTTCAGCTTTCTGCACCGCCAGACCAGCGGCTATTTGCTCGAATGTGGGGTCTGGCAGGACGCCATCAAACCAGGCGCTATCAACGCCTGCGTCTACCAGTCCAGCGACTGCCTTGTCGGCAATGCCGAGTTCGCGTAGTGGCTTGTCCGTGACGATCAACACTTTGCGCGGAGCAAGCGCAGCAATATGCCGCCCCAGTTGGCGACTACTGCCCTCTCCGACAAACGCAATATGCGCGGATCCCGGCATAAAACGGCTCATTACCCGCAGCATAAGGAGGTACATACTGTGGCGTATCTTGCGAATCGTCGCTGTCATGACATGGTCCTGAGTTTATCAACGTTTCCAATAATAACAGACCGTCCGGGCAATGGGGCCTTCGTCCAGCGGCCCCAGTCTCACAACTTAGCGGCGAGAAATGCGTCGCCTATGGGCGTCTTCCCATCCAGGCTATGAACCTCGCGGCCGCAGGCATGGACCAGGTTGCGGCTATACGCCACCTTCCCCACATGAGTTCCGGTGCACAGAATGAAAGCCGCCTCGGCCATCATTTCTACCGGCTCAACCATATCTGGCCGCCGTTCTGCGATAGCACGCACCTGCTCTGATACGTTGGTCAGCACAATATTGTTGGGGGCCAGCGCATTCACGAAAATATCCTCTGCTGCAAGTTCGTGAGCAAGAGCCTGGGTATAGCGATTGAGGGCAGCTTTGGTTGCGCCATAAGCCCCAATCACGTGCGCCGCCATTTTCGAATCAGGATAGGGAGGCTCTCCCTGCTCTGCGGTGCGACTGCTAATGTTGAGGCACCAACCTCGGCCTTTATCCCGCATACCCGGCAGGGCCTGTTGCAACAGCTCCACCGGTACATTGACGTTGAGATCATACATAGCATCACGCGCAGAAGAGCTCACCTGGCTGGGCAAAACGAAGTCGGCCCGCGCAGCATTGTTGACCACAATATCAATGGCTCCAAAGTGCTCACTGGCCCTTTGCACAATGTCAGCTCGGGCTTGTCGATCCGCAAGGTCACAAGGCAATGCGACAGCATGGCCGCCGTCTGCAGTGATCAGCTCAACGGTTTCTTCCAGTGTTCCCTCAAGCTGCCCGTGAGACCCCATGCGCGAGGCATTAACCACTACCGAAGCGCCTTCTGCAGCGAAGCGCTGAGCAATGGCGCGGCCAATTCCCCGGCTGGCGCCTGTCACCAACGCAACACGACCATTCAGTTCTGACATTTTATGTTCCTTAGTATTGTCGGTAGCGGCGCTGCACATGGCGCAAACGCGTCAAAGCGTGCCGCTGACGTCGCTCCTCGTGTACTGTTTTTTCTTCTGCAGACAGTTCCCGCTGAACATCAGCAAAAGCAAGCTGCTTTACGGTCAGGCTCGGCCAAAGTTCACGGGGAGGCGGCTCAGGATAAGTCCAGCGGATAGTTAGATATCCGTGTGGCAGCCCTGTTGTGTCAACCCAGTTGGCAATACCGGGATCCTGATGCGATACCACCCAACGGTAAGCCCCGTCTTCGTCCTGCTCCAGCATGTGTCCGTTGAGATTAGATTGATAGCTTTCAAAATCTAGCGACTCCCCCCAGAGATTGGCCAAATGGAAGCCCATAAAACTGGGCGGTACCGGCACAGTCGATTCAATTAACAAAGCCTCATCTTCTTTCAGCAGATAGACACCACCCGCATAAATGTTGGTGCTTTGGCCTCCACCGGTCGCCAGGCCCAGCGCATTCGGTGCGTTCATATCATTGGTCGGCATAAAGGCCTTATCGTTATCACCGCCGATGGACGGCATGCCTGGCACTTTGCCATAGGTCTCCAGCGTCACTGTATTAAAAGCATTCCAGAAATGAACCTGATTGCGTGTGAGTTCACCGATTCGGTCCATCAGCGCTATCGCACCATCCGGGTCCAGCGGCGTCCGCGGGTCACATTCAGAACCGATACGCAATATTTCTAAATCCAGCAGGTCTTCGTTTGACCAGTCATGAAATAATTCGCGACAAGTCAGGTAGCGGCCGACGTACTCACGCTCATGACTTTCTCGGCAACTGAGCATGAAATTTCCGAGGTAACCCTCGGGTCGCTGGGGAGCGACCAATATTTCAAACTGACCATCGGGTTCTACTATCAAGCTGTGGCAATCCAGAGTGCTGGTATTGATACGGCTACCTGGGCGCATTTCGGCCAGTGATCCAGAGTCGCCAGCGTGCCCGCTGGACAATTCGAAAATCACATACCGGGGCGCACGTTTGCCGGCTACAGGTTCCTCTCCTCGCCAGTGTCTGCTGTCTAAAGCACGACCACGAATTCGGTAACTGTAATTACCATCAATCTCGGCGGACAAATAAACCGCATCGCTATTATCAATTGTCGAGCGATTCATGGGGTGGATCGCCCGCCGAAATCGGGGATAAAGGGGATCCGTGAGCGAGCGCTCTATGCTGCCCAGCAAAAAGCCCAGCACGTAGCGATAGCCCTCAGCCAGGTTGCGCTCTGTGGGAGGCGCGGGATAAAGCTCAGGTGTATCGATAGCATCACGCGCTTCCTTGAGCCTGTCTATCATTGTGTCGAAGGCCTGCCGAAGCGCCTGCGCACTTCCTTCCCCGGACTTGTCTTCGTGCTCACTTTTCACGCTGTCTCCTCGACGCCTGGAACTTCCCAGTCGTACTCCTTATAAAAGTCGGCCAATCGGCGGTGAATTTCTTCGCCGCTAATACGAAACTCTCCCAGACTGTACTCAAACTGACTATGATGCGCTTTCTCTCGCTCTGACTGAGCTTGTAGCCAGCCGTCATATGCGCTCTCCAGATCCAGACCTAGTGCCGCATAGACATCTGCAACCGCATTTCGCGGTGCGGTCGTCAGGGTGCGGTAGTCCATCACGAACTGGCGAGTTTCAGTGTGACCAGAAAGCACCTCGCGGGGGTGGGTGAAATGCTCAAAAGAAATTTCAGTGAGCGCATCCAGCGACTCCTGACACGCTTCACGCGACCAGTCCTTACTTCGCCAATTCACTTCCACCAGTTTAAGGCAACTTGGAATGCAGTCAGTCGGCTTGCGCATCATCACTACAAAACGCGCATCGGGAAAAGTGGCAATCAATGACTCTACCCAACCACTCATGATCGGATTTTTGGAGAGGTGAATTTTGTCAGCGCCATTAAGCAATAACTGCCGCTTCACCAGCTCGCGGTAATGTCGCATCCAGCGTTTACGTCGTGTGTGCATCTCATCAACATGGAAAAAATCGACGACATTCATCATCGGAATTTCCAGTGACCATTGCTGCGAAACAAAGGCCGCCTGCATCGCAAAGCAGTCCTCCTCGGCATTCCACAAACTCATGTTATGCATGTGACGATAGGGCCCGAATGTTTTGTCGTCCCACTTCACCAACCGAGCCTTGATATAGCCACCCAGAAATCGTGCGTCCAGTATTCCCATAAAGCGGATGAATTTCTTCTGCAGGATTGAAGGGAAGAACATTTCCCAATAGAGGAAATAGCTGAACTTGTCGCCGTCGGCACTCATCAGACGGTGCATCAGGGTGGTGCCGCTACGTGCATGGCCGATAATGAAAATCGGCTGTTTCACCTGCTGCTGCCATAAACGGGGAAAGAACACATAGTCCAGCATGAAACACAGGCTGTGAAACAAGGTAACAACAGGAGTCCAGACTAATAGTCGCAACAACATGCGCCAGCGTCCGGACCAGCCCTTCAAGCTCCAGACGTGACGCACAACACGCCACCAATAATCGAAATCAAAGTACATGTAGCCTCCGGACGAGGCGGGGCAAACCCGGAGCGTCGTTCAAACCACCGATCATCACCTGATTACTGCCGCTGCATACGAAGGATTTGCTGGATGAGCTGGATGGCGTCTGCACTGAGCTGCTCGCGGCTATCGAAGTTATTTCGCCAGATATTCTCACCGCTGGCTGTATTTCCTGCAACCGCGAGCGCCTGCACCATCAACCAACCGCTGTAATTGAGGAAGTCCAGCGTGGCAAATGTTTCCCGCCACTGCACCTGGCCACGACCCAGTTCACCACGGTGACTCTCGCTGAGACGAACATGCGTAAGATGCTCCCCGGCTGCGGGCAGGGCGCGTGCAGGATTGAACTCCTCAACATGGGCGTGAAAGGTATTGTAGAGAACCCCCATATTACCCAGCCCCACATCGCGGCACATGCGAGCAGCTTCAGAGGCGGTGTTGATGAGATAGGCGTCAAAGCGACTTTGAAACTCAAGCGCCAGGGCAATCCCCAATCCCGCTGCATACTCTGCCACTTCTCGCATACAACCGCGACTCCACTCCCACTCCCTGTCCGACGGCGGTTTGCCACTGAACACTCCCTGAGCCTGGAAAAAGCCACCACAGAGTAATTGGCTCCCCAGAATCGCAGCTTCATCCACACGCGCGCAAAGATAATTGACTGCATTGCGGCGAATCGCATCATCAGGCGACAGAGGATTCGCTTGTGCGGGCAAACAGACGCTTGTGGTGACCGCTAGCCCAAGGTCATCCACAGCGACGCGCAGCAACTTGAGCGCGGAGCTTCCCTGGCCACAAACCGGAATTTCCACTCCCTCGTACCCCTGGGCAGCCAACATTTCCAACACGGATAACTGCTCCATCCCCGTCGCATCGCCCCACAGGCGCATGTCCATGCCAATTTTAACGTCCACACAATCCCCGGCTATTTGCTAGTCACGGCTATGTTATCAAGCATGGCAGGTAATGAGATTTTTGCCATCCCTGTAGCAAAAGTGTCAAAGGCCGGAGTCGTTGATCTGCTACACTAAGCTAGTAAACAGCGAGGGTGAAAACGATGAAAGAGCAACTGGTACGCGCACTAGCCACTGTGGTTCTGTTCTCTCTGGGAATGACGGTAGGGGCGTCGGAGCGACTCGATGATGGCAAAAAAACCTACGAGAGAGCCTGTGCAACCTGCCACGAAACAGGGGTTGAAGGTGCCCCCATCGTTGGCAAAAAGGAAGACTGGAGTGATCGCTCGGACTTGTGGGAAGCGGTGCTGATAGAGCACGCAGAGAAAGGCTATATAAAAATGCCCGCCAAAGGTAATGCCGAGTATGCCACCGACTATGACGTGAGCGCTGCAGCAGAGTATATGCTGACCTTGACCCATCCCGAGATGGATCACGATTAGGCTTTAGTGACTGGACCGGGGCAGCACGATTACCGATACGATCGCCAGCAGGATAATGACCGCAAGGCCTGCCAGCACAAGCTGGTAACTCCCGGTCTGGTCATAGACATAGCCCGCCAGAGGCGCTCCAACCAGGCCCAGGGGCAAAAACAATGGGCCCTGGGCCCCATTGACCTGACCAATGATATCCGCGTCGAAATAGCGGCTGTTGAGGTAAGGATGCATCGGCAAAAATGCACCCCCGCTGAATCCCATCATGGCAATGGCGGCAACAATCAGGTAAACACTGCCTGTCATTGCCAATAGGGCCAGACCCAGCAACTTCACCAGTAAGAAAGCCGCGGCAAACCAACGCGCATGCGGGCGCAGTCGATCCGCCAAAAGGGCGACCGATAACTTTCCGAAAGCACCGCCGACACCCCCAACAGCCAAAAGCAAGCCCGCTTCTACCGCCGTGAAGCCACGACTGGCCAGCAGAGGCGGGTAGCAAATCGTCAAGATCACCATCGCATTCAGCGTCAGGGCCACGGTAACGCCTACCAGCCAGAACTCTGTCCTCCGATAAATGCTGCGGTCGACCTTATCGCTCTGGCTATTAACAACCGCTCCGGCATCGGCGGGAATGCCCAATAGCACCCAAAGCCAGAGTATCGCCAGTAGCACCACTGACATAATCCCCAAGGCTTGGCGCCAGTCTACGATCTGTAGTGCTGCTCCCATCGCCGGCGGCAGCGTCATCGACGCCACGCTTATGCCCAATGCAGCAATCGCCAGCGCCCTCCCCTCTTTCCCGGGATACAGCTTTACCATCAGACCATTAACCACCACCGGGCCATAAAACGTGATACCGATGGCAAAACAAAGAAAACCAATGCCAGCCTGAAGAAGGGAGGAAGACAAACTAATCGCCAGAAGAGACAACAGTGCGAATGCGCTGCCAGCAAGGATCATTCTACGAATAGGCCAGGCATCAACCAACCGCCCAACCAGCGGTGCAATGATCCCGGGCACTAACAAAAGCGCAACAGGCGCGATATTCAGCGTAGCCACACCCACACTGAACTCTTCTGACAGTGGCTCAACAAAAAAGCCGAACAGGGAAATCAACCCTGCACCGAGGCCTAGACAGGTCATACCCGCCATTGCCGGGAGCCAGGCCCTGGCAATCTGTATGCTTTGATTCGGCATCACTAAACGGGAAAGTTCCGGCATCGCCAGGCGATGCCGAAGTTGCGGTCAGCTGCGCTTGGGCCCGCCGTTCTCACCCGGCCAGCGAGACCCTGAAATGGTATCGGCATAGGGCAGGAAGGCCTCTGCGTCCAGCTCTCCGGCCAGACTAATTTGTCGGTCAAGGAAGATCGGCCACCACAGATGGGCAGATAATTGCTCACGCATTGGAAGCAGACTTGCCAGAGGGTCCCAGGGACTGTCTCGCAGTACCAATTCACCTTGGACTTCTTCTTTCCAGGCGGTTCCGTATTTACTCATCACGTGAACCACGTGTGGCGGAAAGTCGAAGCCGGTTGCGGGGCCGCCCACGCTGACTGCGCGAGAGTACTTTAACCACCATTCATTCTGAATCCATTCCTCGGCACCTTCGACAGGTCCTGTGGAGACACCCTTGAACTCAACAAAAGTGTAGCCCTGGTGCACACAGCGAGCACTGACCTGGGGGCCAAGACGATAAAACTCGGTGGTGCATGGATACTTGGGCTGGCCATTGGTTTCCTGGCTGATAAAAATCGCTGACTCCTGGTCGATGCCATAGCCGAGCGTGTATTCACCCGCCGTCCCATTATAGTCAGCATCCACGGTGGTCACGATGCCGTACTCGGGCTCGTCAGGAACCGGGAAGTTATAAATCGTCAAATTAACATTGGGGTTTGCGCCCGGATCAATCCCCGGTGGCAGCAACTTGGCAATAGCCTCCGGGTCTGTCCGGTAGACGATTTTAAGCATGGGCCAATTAACAATATCTCCCGGGTTTCCCTGGGGTGCACCTGATTCATTTGTCATTTTTTTATTCCTTTTCTACTTTAGATCACCCCACCATCGCCGGAACTGGCGTGGTGCGATTTAATATCATTTCGGCACGCGCGCGAATTTTCGCATCCGTATCCTCAGTCGTTGCCAGCAGCCAGAAGGCGTCCTGCTCAAGGCCTTTTACTGCCATTTCAGCCACTTCATCGGGATGAGTGGTCTGCATCTCAATACCAAACTCCGCCGCCATCTTTTTCATATCGTCGACGGAGTTGATTCCGGATTCGTTGCCCTCAACGTCTTTCTTGAGATCTTCGGGGCGCACGCGGCCCGAATTGAAGAGCCCGGTATCGACCACGTGTGGGCCGGGGAAAAGAGCACTGACTTTCACCGGCAAGCCACCGGCCTGACATTGGTAATGCAAATTTTCAGTGATGGCATGGACCGTCGCTTTACTCGCCGTGTAGATCGGCGCATCGGGAAGAATAGTAAACGCACCATTGCCGGAGCCTGTCACCACAAAGTGCGCGTCCTTGCCAGAGGCAACAAGACGCGGCATGAATGCGCGGATACTGTTAATCACTCCCCACACATTCACGTTCAAACACCACTGCCAGTCTTTTTCGGAGTAATCCCACATCGCGCCACTCTCACCCGCGCCGATTCCCGCATTGGCAAATACCAGGTCCAGACTGCCTAATTTTTCCTCGGCGGCAGCGGCCAGGCTGTTAAGACTGTCAACGGACGTGACATCACAGTGCTCTACGATAGCCTCTATACCGCCAGCAGCGAGATCTTCGGCGACCTGCTCCATGGCCTTCTTATCAACATCACCAACGGCAATTTTTGCGCCCTTTCTTCCCAGGGCAAAGGCCAGTGAACGACCCACGCCGCTGGCGCCGCCGGTAATAACAGCGACCTTACCGCTAAAATCCCGCACTTATGCGATCTCCCTCTTATCTTGTGACGTCACGTAAAACTGACGCACCCACTTCCGGAACGTCACCAGTGGCTTGTCCTCTTTACAGAACACCGGGCGCCGTCTATGCACTTTGTTCGCCCAGATCGGGTAGTCATCACTCAGTCCATCGATAATGCCTTTCATGACGTCATCACCGGCAACATCCTCGATTTCCCTGCGCACGATTAGCGTCCAGCGCATCAGGGTATTGCGACTATCGATAGGCTGGGGGCTGTTGTACATAATCATCTCAGCGCCAGGGCCATAACTGTTACGGACCATGGCAAAACCGGGGCTGTAGGTGGTGGCGTGCAAATGGCTCGGGAAGTCGTTGTTTGTCATCTCCGAGTGCAAATGCATCGTACGCCCGTCCGGATCGATAGAGACTTCTGACTGAGGAATCTCTCCCTGGGAATGCACATAGGCAAAATGCACCGGGTCACATGAATTCTCGCAGATGTCCTGCACATGCGCTGGCACCAGGTGCTCGGTATAGCGAGGCTCGGTCCAGGCTGGGTCACCCAACTCCGGCAGTTCCGGCAGTGGCCACTGCGGGGCGGTATTTTCAGGGTGGAACCACACATAGACTTCACCGTTCTTTTCTTCGGTGTGCCAGGTCCGAATCCGCGCCCGCTCCGGGATCTCGTCGCAGTAGGGGATATGCGAGCACTTGCCATCATCGGCATTAAACTGCCAGCCATGGAAGGGGCAACGTAAGGTCTCTCCAATCACTCTACCCTCATGTCCCATGTGGGCCCCCAAATGCGGACAATACGCGTCCTGCAAGGCAGCCTTACCAGCCCGGGTGCGATACAACACCAGCTCTCGGTCAAAGGCCTTGACCGCCTTTACTTCACCAACAGCCAGATCGTGCGAACGCTCTACAGAAAACCAGCCCATGGGAAAATCCGGGGTGGTATTGTTTTTTGATTCACAGGCTTCCACGATTGTCATGGTCATTCTCCGTTGCCTTATCTGTGTTGAAAAAAGTCGTTGTGCTGAAAGTTAATCAGTGAAAAATTGATACGTCGGGACCGATTTCGTCGGCCACCTGTTGCAGCCGAACCCGGTCCAGACCATAAAAATCCACAGCATTCTCGCCGAGAATTTTTCGCCCGTCAGACTCCGGCAGGTTACCGAAGGTGTCGCGCAGATACTGGCCGGTATTCGGCCAACTGCCTTCAGGATGCGGATAGTCGCTACCCCACATGATTTTATCCAGGCCAATATCGTCGCGCATGTCGATATCGGGGCGCAGCACGCAGGAGGCACCGATGCCCACATTGCGCTGGTAATACTCGCTGGGGGTGAGGGACAGATGCTCGCGGAAATTACCCAGCTTCGCCGAGATTTGCCCTTCGCTGTAGTGAAAGTCCATTAAGCGCAGCCACGGTGGCAACATAAACATGGTGCCCCCTTCAACAATCATCACTTTCAGCCTGGGGAACCGCTCGAAAACGCCACCCCAAATCATGAATGTCAGTGGACGATACAACCACCACATGACTTCGGAGACATAGATACCCATTGCTCCGGGTAGCTCGTCGCGTTTGTCCTCAACCGGAAAGCCGGCTCCGAAATATTCAGCGTGAGGTGCTGGGCCTGAGTGGAAGTGCACAATGACACCCAGGTCTTCACACACCTCCCAGAAAGGGTCGTACTTCACATTGTGATAGGGGTCGTTGCCATACCACAGCGTGGGGATCATCACCGCGCGCAATCCATTGTCCACGCACCAACGCACCGCCTCAACAGCCTGGTTTACATCCCACAGCAGGGGGATAGACGCCACACCAATGTGCCTGGCAGGATCGTTAGCGCAAAGCTCAGCGAGCCAGCGGTTGTGCGCCATCGCGCCCGCCCACTGCAACTCGGGTACCATATCCTTGGGAGAAAGGCCCAGGCCTGCTCCAAAGGGAGGTGTATTTTTTTCGGTAATTCCGTCGGGGAATATCACTTCCGCAGCAATGCCATCACCGGCGAGCATCTTAACCCGCTCCTGATAGTTCCACGCACCGGTGAGCTCTTGTTTGATTGGCGCGCGCCACTCATCGTTGATTTCCTTGATCAGGAACTGCGACTCGGACTTTTCCAGCATTTCGACGGTCATCGGCACCGCCACATCGAGCATCTCGTGGTACTTAGATTCCACGTAGGGCTTGTAGTCAGCGATGGGCAGGCCGGCATGACAGTCTGTACTTACGACCAGCAACTTGTCGGACATTGTGAGATTCACCTGTAGTTTTCTTAGATACAATTACGCAACAAACGCGCATACTTGCACATTTGTATACAAAATAGTTTAATGCCCTTCAGAATGCAACTGCATTACGGTCTTTTCATGGACACAATTGAGGCCCCCGTGGGGCGTCGCGAGAAACGCAAGCAGGAGATTCGCCAGCGCATCGAAGACGCGGCCTATCGACTCTTCCAAGAGCAGGGCATCGAGGACACCAGTATCGAGCAGATCTGCGTGGAGGCTGATGTTGCCCGGCGTACTTTTTATGGCCACTTCACCAATAAACACGCCCTGCTTGGCGGTCTTGGTATTACCCGTCTGTACAGTCAGTCTGAGCCCATGCTGCGCGAATTAATGATGAACCACTCAAGCACCCGGGGACGGCTGGAGGCAATGATCGATTACATCGAGTCCAGCTTTGCCGGCATGAACGACATCGACCGGCAGCTGGTACTGGTAGGGCCCACAGCCTTTGCCGAAGATCAGGAGCGGCAGCGGGAAATCGGCAACTCCTCCATGGCGAGTTTTACCCAACTGATCAACGCAGGCATTGAGCTGGGTGATGTAAAGAATGAATTCACACCGCTAATGCTCGCCACCACCGTGGTAGGCACCCTTAACATGCTCACCATCAGTTGGTGCCTGGACAGCAGCTACCCTGTATTCGCCAAACTGGAAGAAGCCCGCGGCCTGTTTGAACAACTGATCTGTAAAGACAACCCATAAGCGCAATCGCGTCATTGTCCCGCTCCTTCATCAAGCGCATGCTGCCCACCTGAAAAGCAGGAGGTAAAAACATGGGACCACTCGCTGGTATCACCATCATTGAAATTGCCGGTTTAGGCCCTGGCCCTTTTGCCGCCATGTCGCTGGCTGACATGGGCGCCAACGTTATTCGGGTAGAGCGCCCCAGCGGCGGCTTGTTCGCAGCGCAGCAGGATTCCAGGCTCGACGTTTTGAACCGCGGCAAGCGCTGCATCGGTGTCAACCTAAAAACGCCTGAAGGCGTTGATACTGTCCTCAAACTCATCGAAGAGGCGGACGGCCTGCTGGAAGGTAACCGTCCGGGCGTTATGGAGCGACTGGGGCTGGGTCCTGATGTTTGCCTGCAGCGCAATCCAAAATTGGTCTATGGTCGAATGACAGGCTGGGGCCAGGACGGCCCGCTGGCAAACGAGGTAGGCCACGACCTCAATTATGTCGCCCTAACCGGTGCGCTGCATGCTATGGGTCGCGCTGGCGAAAAACCTGCTATTCCCTTAAACCTGGTCGGCGATTTTGGCGGCGGCGGGATGATGCTCGCCTATGGCATGGTATGCGCACTGCTGGAGTCGAAAACCTCTGGCGCAGGCCAGGTGGTCGATGCGGCGATGATAGACGGCGCCGCGACCTTGATGGCAAGTTCTTATGCGGCCAACCAGGTGGGGTTCTGGTCAGACGAGAGAGGCACCAATGTACTGGACTCAGGGGCACACTTTTACGAAGTCTACGAAACAGCTGACGGCAAATACATTACCATCGCATCAGTTGAACCCCAGTTTTACGCCGCCCTCATGGAAGCATTGGGAGAGAATGTCGAGGGCATGGAAAACCAATGGGATATAGGTAACTGGCCCGAATTTAAAAGCGAACTGGAGGTGTTGTTCAAGCAGCGCACTCGTGACCAATGGGATAGTTTCTTCGACGGGTTGGATATATGTTACTCGCCGGTGCTGTCCATGGCTGAAGTGCGCCA
This sequence comes from Halioglobus sp., assembly GCA_039979015.1. GTDB lineage: Bacteria > Pseudomonadota > Gammaproteobacteria > Pseudomonadales > Halieaceae > Halioglobus. The sequence goes on along the minus strand of JBDWAD010000020.1, from coordinate 172,256 downwards.
TCACCCCCACCACCAAGCCAGGGGCACCTTCCTGGATGATGGGGAAATCTGGCAACCGGCACCTGCGCCGCGCTTCAGTCGCACACCCGGGGAGGTGCAAAGACCGCCGGCAGAGATCGGCGCTCACTCCACTGAAATTCTCACGGAGTTCGGCTTTGAGCAAGGTGCAATCGATGCCCTGCTCCAATCCGGCGCCGTTACACAGGCAAACTGAGGGAAAACGTCATGACTCATCCAGAAGCAATCCACTTTGGTGAAAACGACCTGCCTTTCATCGATATCGGCGACGGCAGCCAGTTGAAAGTACTGCAGCTGAAGCGCGGTGAAGGTCTTTGGATTATCGAAAACATTTTTCAGGCAGGCTACGAAGTCGACAAACACAAGCACACTGGTCCCGTCTGGGGTTATACCAGTTCCGGTGCCTGGAAATACAAAGAGTACGACTACGTCAATCGGGCCGGCTCATTTCTCTACGAGCCTGCCGGGTCTGTACACACCTTGCAGTGCGTTGAAGACAACACACGCGTATGGTTCCAGATGTATGGCAGCAACATTAACCTGGACGCCGATGACAACATCACTTCCATCGTCGACGGTCAGCTAACCCTCGATTTCTACCTGGCCATGTGTGAAGAACAGGGCCTTCCTCGCCCCAATGTATTGGTGGAGTAACCGTGCAAATCGATATTTATAGCCCGGAAAATTACACCTCGGGAATCCCTCACAAGGAATTTGCCTGGCTGCGGGAAAACGCGCCAGTGTATTGGCACGAGCATCCTCAGGGCGGCGGCTATTGGGTAGTGAGTCGGCACGCCGATGTCGTCACTGTGTCTCGTGACTTCAAAACCTATTCTGCCGAGCAGGGCTTCGTCATGGTAGACGACATGGATGACGACATTCTGGAAATGGTGCGCAACCAACTGTTGGGAATGGACCCGCCCCGCCACGCACCGCTGCGTCGCGCGGTCATCACCCGCTTTACCTCCAAGCGGCTTGCGGCGCTGGAGCCACAGGTGCGAGAAATCGCGCGCGGTATCATGGAACGTGCCAGCAAACTGGGTGACCTGAATTTCGTCGAGGACCTGGCCGGAGACCTGCCCACCGCAGTCATTTGCTCGCTTCTGGATATCCCTGAAGACATGTGGCCACAAATTCGCCGATGGTCCGACCTGTGCACCTCTGCATCCGACCCCGACCTGGGGGGAACACCGGAAGAGGTCAACCAGGCCAGCATTGAAATGGGCACCTATGGTTTTCAGCTTGCCTGTGAGCGCAAGGACAAGGGCGGCGATGACCTGATCTCTTTACTGATCAACCAGGAGGTGGACGGCGAGAAAGTCTCCGAGGCTGAATTTGCCTCCCTGTTTGTGCAGATAGCAGTCGCCGGTAATGAAACGACCCGCGGTCTGATCAGTAGTGGCCTGTACCTGTTGGCCAAACACCCGGAGGCTTACCGGGAACTTGAGGCCAGCCCGGAACTGATACCATCAGCTGTTGAAGAAATGCTGCGCTGGACATGCCCGCTACACTACTTCCGCCGCACTGCCACCTGCGATACCGAGCTGGCAGGCCAGGCCATTGCAGCAGGTGACAAGGTTGTGATGCTCTACAGCTCTGCTAATTTTGACGAGAGAGTATTTAACAATCCCATGGATTTCGATATTCACCGCGATCCTAATCCCCACCTTGCCTTTGGTTACGGTATCCATCTCTGTCTTGGAGCGAACCTGGCCCGCATGGAAGCGCGTCTGTTCCTGGAAGAGTTTTTCCGCCAGTTTCAGGGATTGGAACTCACCGGAGAGCCAACCTATATCTGCTCAAACATCGTGCACGGTTACAAGCAGATGCCAGCGAGACTGCTACCGCGAAACTAGCTCTGCAAGCCTGATACTGGCAACGCGCTACCAGCGGGCGGCGTAGCCTCGGGTATCTACGTGCACAAAACCGCCGTGGCGGCTGGTTTTCCCGTAACGGCCAACACCACCAAAAACCAGGCTATTGCCAGGGCGGCGCATAAACTCATCGGCGATCTCCGCCAATAGCGCCACATCCTGCAAGTCCTGGTCACCGTCCCTATCAAGGTCATCCATTTTACCGTCGCCATCGACATCCAGATACAAGTCCATAGCGTCACCATAAACGTGCCGACTGTTAGGTACATTACCGATCGATTTGTTATACCAGGGCGTGCGATAACCACTAATCACCCCAAAGGTCGCTGCAGGATACCCGCGCTCCTGAACAGCGGCCAACAGGCCCTCCAATAAAACCAGCAAAGATTCTTTCACTGCCACGTACTTGGGATAGTCACTTTCCTGCTTACACAAAAATTGGCGCAACGTGAAGCTGGGACTGAGGCGCACATCAAGAAGCGCTTCGTTCACTTCAATGTAGCCTGCGGGCGCCCGGTAAAGCTCAGGATAACGCGGGTGTCCCGGAGGACCAGGCCCCATTCGGTATCCGTTAAGCGACCCGTCTTCGATAGTCGATGCGGGGACCATTACAAACACATTGATCTCACGGATTTCACCAGAAGCGAGCTGAAGTTTGACCGGGTATAGGCCAGGCTTTTCCGGAGCTGCTATCTGCAGGGCATTTCCCTGCAGCACGATGTCCACGCCCGAAGAAGGCTGCAATACTGCTTGCTCAAGACTGCCCGATAACAGGGGCAGCGCCAGGGTCTCTCCTGGTAGCGTGATCACGCTAAATGGACTGTAAGCCACCGCCAACTCGCGAACCCCGAACACCAGGGGCTCGGCCCGGACCGGAAAAGCGCAGACCAGCAGCAGCAAGGCAAGTGCGCGCAGCATTTACATAACCTGCGGACGAGCTTTCAAGGCAGCGATTGCAACGGGATCCTTGCCATAAATATCGGTATGGAACTGCACTTTGCCATCGCGCGTGGGACTGGTGGTCCAGTACATCAACATCACATCAACATCGCGGTCCAGATAAACACGTTCCTGTGGTTTGGCACTTGCCACCAAGCCTTCCACTTGCGACAGGGACCAGTTCTGCGGATCATTCAGCAACACCTCTGCAAATTCCAGTGGGTGCTTAACCCGCACACAACCGGAACTGAACGCACGAGCGCTGCGCGAGAACAGGTTGCGCGCGGGAGTGTCATGAAGGTAAACCGCATGGCGATTCGGGAAAATAAACTTTACCCGGCCCAGGGCGTTTTTCTCGCCGGGCTGTTGCACCACGCTAAACGGGAAATTATTAATATTGTAAGAAGCCCAATCGAGCTTTAATGGGTCAGCCTGCTTACCAGAGCGGTCGTAGAGGTGATAGTTATTGTCCAGCACATACTGGGGGTTGGCTTTAAACTTCGGCAACAAACTGCGACCGATAATACTGCGAGGCACAGTCCAGATTGGATTGAATTCAAGGTACTTCAGCCTTGCCGTAAAAATCGGCGTCTGGTGCTGGATCGTTCCGACCATGACCGGACTTTCCCAGAGCAGCTCCTGGCCGCGTATGTAATACATTTCGTAGCCCGCAATGTTAACGATAATAAAATCGTCGGTGATATCCTGGGCCAACCATCTCACACGGTCCATGTTGATGCGCAGGGAGTTCACCCGCGCTTTGTAAGTCATATTAAGAAAAGCGTAGCTCTGACGACCAACGACGCCATCCGCATCAAGGCCGTGGTCCTGTTGAAACTGCCTCACTGCCGCCACCAGGTCGGGGTCGTAAGCCCTGGAAACACTGCCGCCTGGCTGGCTGTAACCGAGCTCCGCCAACCTGGTTCTCAACAGCGGCACACTGGCATGAGTCTGCCCGGGTTTGAGCACAATGTCAGTCGGAATAGCCACAAATTGGCGCGTTGCATCGAGATTACGGTAATGCGCCAGCGCCGCTTTCATCTGTTGGTAAAAGGCCTGAGAGGGCCGCGCTTGCTCAACGATAGAGGCAAATTTTTGCTCTGCGATAGCCTTGCGTAAACTCGCAGACACACTCGTGGGCTCAAAGTCCATTCGGCTGTAATTGAAGTTGGGGTCCATCTGGCGAGGATCAACCTTACCCTGCAGCAGGTGCCTGATATAAAGCAGCACCCCGTCTGTGAGCAGCACATCGAACCGGGCCCGACTGCGTTCGCGCTCGGGCCAGTCAGTGTCGCGCTTCGCCCAAAGCGCCATGAGCTCAGAATAGTGATAATCCTCTGGATTCAGGCCATCCTTGTAACTCCCCTTGAGCAAGCCCAGCACCCGTGCTGCTTGCTCGCGACTTTTCCAGGCAGGCTGGTACTCAAGCTCATAGTAAAATTCTTCAACAATGGCCGGCTGGTAAACCGCGCCACCCGATGGCAACTGGCCATTCCCATCGAGCACCATGTGCTCGGTAATATTCTGCAGCTCATATTGCAAATCCGCCCAGACGGGCTGGGTCCAAGCCAGTGCGATAAGCAGCAAGCCTCTTATTGTCAGGTTCATTCAGTTTTACCCCGGTTAAGACAGTACAGCAGCCTATCCCGTGACAGGGGCTGTGACAAATTTCCTGATTTTGTGCTCGCCAAACGCACCGTTAAAGGGCATCTCAGGTTATTATTGAGCGTTTCTGCAACACATTTAGAGATTTTGGCAATGGCGGCGTTTGGCACAGAGTTCACTGAGAAAATGGTTATCAGTCATTACGAGGGCGGACAGTGGTCCGACCTGGCGCTGGTCCCGGTGGAGCCCTTTTCATTGCACCCCGCTACCCACGTGCTGCACTATGCCAGTGAATGCTTTGAGGGGCTCAAGGCGTATCGCACCGACAGTGGTGACATACATCTGTTTCGCCCTGACCGTCACGTAAGCCGCATGCTCAATAGCGCTGAACAACTGTTGTTGCCGATTCCGGATGGGGAGACCCTGACCCATGCCCTGCATATGGCAGTGGCGGCGGTCACCGGTGAGATTCCCGCCAACCCCGGGGCCTTGTACTTGCGCCCCACCCTGTTTGGCACGGAAGAAGATATAGGAGCGGCAGCTCGCCCCAGCCAGAAAGCGATATTTTACGTACTCACCTCGCCAGTTGGCGACTATTTCGCTGGCGGCCTCAAACCCCTGAAGGTCAAGGTTGATGACCAGGCGCAACGCTCAACCCCCGATTTCGGCGAAGTAAAAACCGGCGGTAACTATGCCGCCGCTATGCGCCAGATTGTTCGGGCGCGCCAGGAACTGGGAGCTGACCAGGTGCTGTTTGCTCCCGGTGGTATCGTCCAGGAAACGGGCGCTGCAAACTTCATCCTGATTGAGGGCGGTGAACTGATTACCAAACCACTGGATGGGTCCATTTTACCCGGGGTCACCCGTGACAGCATTTTGGCGCTGGCGGCGGACGCAGGTCTAAATATCACCGAACGAGATTTTACGGTCGATGAATTACTGGAGCGCGCACCCAATGGAGAGGCTGCACTGACGGGCACTGCGGCAGTGTTAACACCGGTAGGCGAACTGCTCTATAAGGGCGACTGCATTCAGGTAGGTGACGGACAAATGGGGCCCTGGTCTACGCGACTTCGAGAGCAGCTGTGTGCTATTCAGAGTGGCACGGCTGAGGACACCCATGGCTGGCGAGTTCCGCTAAGCGCCTGACTGGTTTTGGAGCAGTCCGCCCAACCATCGCAGTATCGCTTTTGTGGATGGCCACTAATCGCCATCCCCGCAAAGGCCCAGGTCACCATTGAAGGAGTAAGATTTTGTCCCACGCCCGTCGTTATATCGCCGTAGACCCCGAAGACCAGAGCCTCTGCGTTACCAAAGACTCCGCACCTGACCCTGCCCCGAATGAAATCCTGATAAAAGTAGCGGCGGCCGGACTGAATCGAGCCGACCTGTTGCAGCGCGCTGGTCTGTACCCTCCTCCGGAAGACGCCTCGCCCATTATGGGGCTGGAGGTCGCAGGCACCGTTCTCGCCCTGGGCGACAAGGTTACGAACTGGCAAGTCGGTGATCCAATTTGCGCCCTGACTCATGGCGGCGGCTATGCCGATCATGCCGTGGCGCCACAGGGACAATGTCTTCCTATCCCCTCAGGCTTCAGCATGGAGGAAGCTGCGGCATTACCCGAGGCCTTACTCACCGTGTGGCACAACATCTTTCAACGTGCCGCGATGCAGGCTGGCGAGAATGTGCTTATTCATGGCGGCGCCAGCGGTATCGGCACACTCGGAATCCAGATGGTGCGCGCTATGGGCGGAAACGTCTACACCACCGCCGGCAGCGACGAAAAGTGCGCGGCGCTGGAAGCGCTGGGCGCGCTCAAAGCTTTCAACTATAAGACACAGGACTTCGAGTTGGCGCTCACAGAAGCTGGCCTCAAGGACCGTATCAATGTCATTCTCGACCTGGCGGGTGGTGACTTCATTCAGAAAAACATCAATGTGGCAGCCCCCGAAGGACGCATCGTCAACATTGCTTTCATCCGTGGCTTTCAGGCGGAAGTGAACTTCGCTCCTCTATTGATCAAACGCATCACCCTCACAGGGTCAACCCTGCGGAGCCAAAGCTTTGAGCAAAAAACGATTATGTGTCAGGAGATTAGCGAGCATATCTATACCCACTTGGAGAACGGCAGCATCAAACCCGTCATCGACCGGGTATTTGAACTTGACGAGGTAGCCAGCGCTCACGATCACATGCAAAGTGGCGCTCACATGGGCAAGATAATAATCCGCACTTAGGAAACAGCAATGCAACGATTTGAAAACAAGGTCGCTCTGGTCACTGGCGCTGCTTCTGGCATCGGCCGCGCAAGCGCTATTCGACTAGCCAGCGAAGGCGCGGCCGTATTTTTGGCAGACATCAACAGGGATGGCCTGGATGAGACAGTGAATGCCTTGCCAGAAGGAAGCCAGAGCGGCACCTTCGAACTGAACGTGACCAACTCCTCCGCTTGTAATGCCGCCGTAGATGCCTGCATCAGCGCCTTCGGAAAACTGGATATCCTCTGCAACATTGCCGGCATTGCCCTCTGCGACAACCTGACCAACATCAGCGACGAACAGTGGCATCGTGCAGTAGCAATCAACCTGGATGGGGTATTTTTCATGTGTCGCGCCGCCATGCCTCACCTCACCGAGACGAAAGGCAATATCGTCAATATGTCTTCCAGCGCGGGCCTGGTGGGCCAAGCGTACAATTCAGCCTACTGCGCGACCAAAGCGGGTGTATTGATGTTCAGCAAGTCCCTGGCCATCGAATATGGCAAGCAGGGTGTGCGGGTTAATGCAGTCTGCCCCGGATTTGTAAAGACACCGCTATCCGCCAACTTCAACATGCCCGAAGATGTCGACATGGACCTCATGGCAAAACTGATGCCGCTGACGGAGGGCGCAGAGCCCGAAGAAGTGGCCGCCAGCGTCGCCTACCTCGCCTCAGACGAGGCTCGTTTTATTACCGGTATAGGATTGCCCATCGACGGCGCCCAGACCGCGGGCTAGATTTGTTGCCACTTGCTCAAAAGCTAGCGTGGAGTGATATCTGGGCATGAGCGACGCCATCATCTATCTGGACCCCGATTCTGAACTGAATCTCCAGGCCCAGATTCGCCAAAAAATGGTAGAAGCAATCACCCTCGGCAATTTCCCTGAAGGCCAGCGACTGCCATCTTCGCGCAAACTTGCAGAGCTATTGGGCGTCGCCCGCAACACCGTCGTTCTGGCCTATCAACAACGGGTCGACGAAGGCATACCGACAGCAAGCATTAACACTACGTAGGCGCATACGCCCACCAGGATGATCGTCTGGGATGTCATTTCCAACTACTCACGCGTAAACCTCAATCAAGTCGCATACTCTACCAGCACCAACCATAGCAATTCGGTAGCAAGGGTGTAGCGCCAGTTAAGCCTGCAAAATGGTGCCAATTACCGCCACCTATTGCCAATCCCGGCCGCTGCGAGGATGATGTAGGGAGAAGCTTCGTTAAAACCCAAACGCATCCCGAGAGACAACACGATTTTTCATGAAACACCTGACCAAACTAATTTACCTGGCCTGCATTCTTGGCATTTCCGCCTGCGCTGACTCTTCTACACCAGAAGCGCAGGAAAATACGTCCACACCCGAAGCCATTACCCAGCAAGGCAGTGCTGAAGTGACGGCCCCTGCAGTCAAGACTCTGCCTTTCGCCCCCACCCAGCAGGAGCAGGAGCTGCAGCCGGTTAAAGGATTTCGCAATGCCTGGACCGGTGACCTGGATACCATGGAAGAAAACCGTGTTATCCGCATGCTCACGGTATATAGCCCGGGGCGCTACTACCTGGAAGAAAACGGTGAAGAAAAAGGCCTGGTCAAGGAAATGGCGCGACGCTTCGAGGATTTCATTAACAAGCGACTTAAGCGCAAGACCGTAAGGGTTAACGTTGCGATCATTCCCATGGCGCGAAGCCAATTGATCCCCGCCCTGCTGCAGGGGCATGGAGATATTATCAACGCCAGCCTTTCAATCACGCCGGAACGAGCTGAAATCATGGACTTCAGCATTCCCGCCACCAAGCCCATTTCCGAGATTTTGATTACCGGCCCCAAGGCGGCCAAGCTCGGTACTATTGAAGACCTTGCCGGCAGAACCATTTACGTACGCCAGTCCAGTAGCTATAGAGAGAGCGTCGAAAACCTGAACGCAAGACTGGAGAGCGAGGGCAAAGAACCCGTCAGCATCGAGTTAGTGTCCGAATTTCTCGAGGACGACGACCTGATCGAAATGGTGGACAAGGGCTTGCTGCCCTGGGCGATTGTAGACGATTACAAGCTCGCCCTTTGGAAAGATGTATTCACCAATACGGTTGCACGCAAGGATATTGTCTTTCGCGAAGGTGGGCGCATCGGTTGGGTTTTCCGCGAGGACAGTCCCCTGCTGGAATCGGCAGTCAATGACTTCATGAAAAACAACCGCGAAGGCACCCTGGTAGGCAATGTGCTGAAGAATCGCTACATCCGTGACTTTGACTGGGCAGCCAACGCCCTCGACGACTCTGATTACGGACGCTTCCTGGACTTACAGCACATTTTCCAGAAGTACGGAGACCAATACCGGGTCGACTATCTGGTGGCTGCAGCCCAGGGCTACCAGGAGTCTCGCCTGAACCAGAAAGCACGCAGCGGCGCCGGTGCTGTTGGCGTGATGCAGCTATTGCCCAGTACGGCGAAAGATAAAAATGTAGCAATTCACGACATCCACAATGTGGACTCCAACATCCACGCGGGCATTAAATACCTGGACTTCCTGCGCACTCGCTACTTCGACGATCCCGCGATTGACGCTCGCAACAAAACCTTACTTGCGCTTGCTGCTTACAACGCGGGCCCGACCCGTATGATTAACATGCGCAATAAAGCAAAGAAGCTGGGCTATGACCCCAACCAGTGGTTTGACAATGTGGAGCTGGTGGCGGCCCAGGAGATTGGTAGAGAGACGGTGCAGTATGTGTCGAACATCTATAAGTACTACATTGCTTACCGCTACACACTGGATCAACAGGCAGGACATGCTGAGGCACGTCAGCGTGCAGGCATGACCCCCTACCCCTCCTCCAGCGACTGATCAGGGCTGCACTAGCGGACTTTCCAATCGCGCCGCGGTATCAGCCATGCGTGACTGCAGCCAATAAATCTCATAGTCATTGCTGAGGCCGTCTTCTGCGGCTTCCATTAGCACCGCCAGAGCCTGCTGTCTCAATTCCAGTGCGCCCCGGTTGACGGGCTCTGCCGCCAGCAAAACCTCGACCACGTGCAAGGTTTTCACCGGCTCATTATTCAACAGATAATTCTGTGCCAGGCTATGCAGTGCCTCATTGCCAGCAACAGCGGCAAGATCGGCATAAACGTCGCTCGCGGGCACGGGATAAAGCTCTGTCGTGCTATTAAAATGGAACCAGCTCATGTAGTAGTCCCAAATGCTGCGCACCGCCCAATCCACCTTCCCGTGGTTTTGCACCAGATCGAGATTAGCCGGCAATTGGATCTCCTTCATCAGCTGATAAACAGTCTTGCCCGCGTTCATTCCGGCAACGGTTTCATCGTGCACATACTGCACAGCATCACGAATTCGGTGCATATCGGCGCTAATCTGCTCAGCGCCATGGCTGGGGTCGAGATGGCTTGGCACTACTGTTTCAATGCCCAACGGAATAAGAAAATCCAGCGATTTTACGTATTCCATGGGCTTGCGCACTTTTTCTCCACGCATGGTGAAAACATTGGGAAACTGGGGAAACTGGGGGCCGAAGAAATCGCCACTGAACAGGATTTTCTGTTGGGGCAACCACAGCACTACGTTGTCTGCGCCCTCCGCGCCGGGAGCCCCAAACACCTGGAACTCTACTCCGCCCAGAGTAAAAGTGTAGTCCTGCCAGTCATCAACCGTCACGTCAGGCTCTATGCCCCCGTAGCGCATCATGGCGATATCGGGACGGTCGCCCCAGGCCGGCATCCAGGGAAACAACGTTCGATTTCGACTGTATTGGTAGGGCTCAAGCTCCATCAGGTAGCGCTGTTCTTCAGCAAACTGCCGGTGGGCGATAATGCGGGTGTCATCTTCAGCATAAAAGCGGGTGCCACCGATATGATCTGCGTGGGAATGGCTCAATACGATGGTGTGAATCGGAGCATCTGAAATTTCCTTTAAAGCCTTGAGCTGCTTTGGCGTTTGCAACACCAGACCGGTATCAAAAAGCACATTACCCTCATCGGTGGTGATCATCATCACATTGCCTACACCGGTCGCCAGGTAGACATTGTCAGCTACCTGCTTGACCTCGATAGGACGTTTAATGAGTTCCACAGCGCTGCCATGGGTAGCCTGTCCCTCATCGCCTCCCAGGCGCTGGGTGGCTGCATCGCCAATGGCGTTCAGGGCAGCCAACTCAGCTTCTTTCTTTAATCCCTTTCCAACGTCTTCGTCCAGAACAAACCATAGCCCAGCAGCAACAACCAGGACGACTACAGCCAACAGGATTTTTTTCACAGCACCACGCTGACGAGGGTGGTTTACAGGTTGGTTTTTCATAGTGTGTCCTCAGGTACGTTGGCTGTACTTTTTTCGGGTGCCACAAATATAGGAGATGACCAGGCGCGCTGCTGTTCCGGCGCCAGGCAGTCATCGTTGGTGTCAGTGCGGTAGTCCCCATAGCAGGGATCTACCTTGATACAGAGTCCGTTATCGTCGTACTCGCAGCGCACATTGTCTGCGTTGATCATGGCCGTGGTTTCCTGAATCGCCCGGGCATAGTAGATGGCCTCACGACCGCCCGAGAGGAACTCGTCGTCAGTGAACTCGACGCTACAGCCGGCGGGGTCGTCGCTACAATTGAAACTGCGCCAGGGGTCTTCAATCAGTTCGCCTACATCTTCTTCGGCATTTAGCTGGGGGCGAATTCGAACGACTTCAATGCGATCAACCCGATAGCGTTCGTCACCCGGGTTGTAACATTCACCACCGCACAGCGTTGCCACTCGCTTCTCACCGAGACCGTCAAATGCATGCTGCGGGCATCCCGGTTGTTGTTTGAATGCACCAACCGCACTGACCTTGAAGGTGGGGTTGCTCGCGGAACTCACCTCCGAACCCATGGGTACTCGACCGGCGGCATTGAGCATATCGAACCAGAGCAAAATTCGGTCTCCAGAGGTTGCATAAACCTCCTTCCGTTTTAGGCCATCCCATATTGACTGGCGATCGCGACCCGCGCTATGCGTAGCGACCAGGCCTCCGGTCAGCCAAAAGGAATTTTGTCTCTCCATATTGCGAGCATTAACCAACCCTACGCCATCGGCACTCAATGCTTCGGATTGCGGTAGTGGATCACGCTTATCACCAGCGAGATTACCGATAGTACGAGGGCTTGTCGGTCCAAAGGCCTCGGTCATAAATTTACGTTTTACTTCTTTATAGCCGGTTCCCCCCTGACCCCGATGATTGTCGCTAGAACCAATAAACCCAAAACGAAAGTTGAGCGGTTTATCATCGCCATCGAAGCCTGAAATTGCGAGGGCATACTGTGCCGTAGCACCCGGCCTATGATCCATGGGCTCATTGAAACAGTCCGGGCAAGTACCACAATTCAGCCAGTCGACGACGCGCTGCCCCGGAATGGTTGCATGCCCGGAATTACCTGCGTCAATGAAATTTTGCCTGGCCTCGAACTCACGGCTTTGACAGATTGCTGTGCTCTCCCCCGCAGCCTCACAGCGCTCACGGATGATTTCTCCGGCTCGGTGACAACAGGGTAAATAGTCGTCTGAGGGCGGCGGGCAAAATAAGCCTCCATCATCACCCTTCAGCGCGGCACGCCATTTTCGATACTCCTCGGAATTACCATGTCCAGAGTAAATCTCAAACAGTATTTGCCGTTCGGGGTCATGCTGCTCACTATTCAACTGCTTGTCGAACGTTGTGGAAGCGGGTGTGTTCATTCCCCAGGCGTTGCCATGGGGAATAACAATACTCTCGTAACCCCACTGGTCCAGTTTGGTAAAAAGCTCACGGGGGTCCTTGGCTACTTCGAGGCAGCCAGCGGGTAATTTTCGGGTATCAACGTCTTCTTCACAGATAGGAGTGGCCGCGATTTCGTCGTAGTAACCCTGAATACCAAGGTAAAACTGCCTGTTCTCGAAATCCATTAAGGACATCATGAACTGCACGGCCCGCCCGATCGGTGCCTGTGCCAGTCGCTGCCTTGGCGCAGCAATGGCCCGAGCCGGAACGTCAGCGTCGGCCGTATCCCGAAAGATCACATTTTTGTGGCCATAGTGCTTCGAAGGATTGGTACTTACCTGACTCCACTCCCAACCGAGGAAACTCACCATATCCGGATTGGCAGGATCGCCGGCAGCGGCATTACACTCGCGAATGCTCTGGCGTATCTCATTCCACCGACGTGGGGTAATGCCCTCTGCGTGATCATTGATAGACCAGAAATCCAGGCTGGAACAGTAACGAGCGAAATCACATGCGTCTGCAGGTGGGTGCAGGCCAGACCCGCCCCTTAAAGGCATCGACATAATAAACGCGTCCGGCGAGAAGGTCGTATGCACATGCAGATCACCAAACAGTATCTGACTGTCGACCTCATCCGTGGCAGCCGCCTGCCTAAGGGATTTTTTCTGAAGCACATCTGGGGGCAGTGTCGCTCCCTGGATGACTCCGCGCCCTTCCGGCTGTCCGCAGGCGGCCAGCGCAATGCAGATAACAAGCAACTGCAACGCAGTGCTAAAGCAGCTCATCGGCACACCTCACTAAATTAAGGCGATCATATTATTTTATATTCAGCTGCGCTAGAAGCGCCTGACAACTTTCATACAAACACAGTCTAGCGGTCAGTATAGACAGACCAGAGGCAGGAGGTGGGGGAGGCTTTGGGTGATAACAAATCTGCGGGGTGCAGAAAGCCTGCACGGGTATACCGTGCAGGTCAATCAAGTCAGGTCAGCGTGCTACTTTTTAGCGGCTGCTTTCTTCTTTGGAGCTGCCTTGCGCTTGGCGGGCGCTTTCTTCTTGGCGGCGGCCTTCTTCTTTGGTGCCGCTTTCTTCTTGGCAGCTGCCTTTTTCTTGGGTGCTGCCTTTTTCTTCGCAGCTACCTTCTTTTTAGGCGCTGCTTTTTTCTTGGCAGCGGCTTTTTTCTTGGGCGCTGCCTTCTTCTTGGCAGCTGGCTTCTTCTTGGCAGCTGGCTTTTTCTTCGGCTTGGAGGCCGCTTTCTCTACCATAGCCGCAGCTCGATCAGCAGCCTTCGCTTTTCGGTCCTCAACAATGGCGTCAGCCTTCACCACGGTGTACTTCTGCGCAGCCTCATAGGCGACCTTTGCTATCTTCGCCACGGCATCTCGAAGATCTTGCACCTGCTTCATTAGAGCATCGACTTTTTTCTGATTGTCAGGCGTCGCCTTTTTCTTCGCCGCCGTGCGCGCCTTCTTCAGGCGAGCCGAAGCAGTCGAATGCTTCTTGCGCGCTGTCTGCAGCTCACGCTTGGCTTTCGCGTTTGCCTTCTCGGACTCCGACACTAGCTTCTTCCGAAGTTGCTCTACTTTCTTGTTGGCTTGAGAAGCCAACTTGGTGGCCTGGGCCAGTTCTTTTTCCAACATTGCTTTACACGCTCCGTATGGTGAGTAGATACCGCACCACTAGTGTAGGCCTAATTATCAAAGATGTAACGTACATTTTTTAACCTGTATCAACCGATCTCCATGCCAACTTGCTAATATGCATTCGCAGAAAAAAAGTGACCGAACCCGGAGATGAATATGCCCCAAGACTCAACGAAGATAATCATAGATTATTACAGTGATGTTCTGTGCGTATGGGCCTGGATCGCCCAGGCCCGACTCGACGAACTGGACAGACAATGGGGAGCAAAAATATGCGTCCGCCACCACTTCGTAGACATCTTCGGCGATAGCCACAAAAAGATATCAACGCAGTGGGGAGAGAGCGATGGATTCCAGGCATTTGGAGATCACGTCGGTCACTCCGCAGAGCCGTTCGAAATGGCAACCGTTAATCCCGATGTATGGACAAAAACAAGACCCAGAAGCTCAGCACAATCGCACTTGCTGCTTAGGGCTATCGCGCTCACGGAATCCGAGGAAAAAGTGGCATCAACCGCATTGGCTATTCGCCGCGCATTCTTCTGCGATGCCATGGACATTAGCGATATGGACTTGTTGCTAGCGCTGGCAGCTGAGCACGGAATGGATCGAGACGCACTTGCCCATTGTTTGCGTGATGGGCAGGCCATTGCCGCATTGAGCAGCGACCAGCGCAAGGCGGTGGATCTAGGCGTCCGTGGCAGCCCTACCTGGATTTTGAACAACGGCCGGCAAATACTCTATGGCAATGTTGGTTATAGAATCCTCAACGCCAATATCGAGGAACTGCTGAGTCAACCTGGCGAAGAGGCGAGTTGGTGCTGATTTAAATTGCAGCCAATAAAAAAGGCCACCCAAGGTGGCCTTTTTTATTTTAACAACGCTTACTTGGTGAGCTTTAACATAAACTTGGCGGCTGCAAGACGTGTCTCTTCATCGAGATGACCCTGAGGTGGCATCTCTGGATAATCATCACGCTTTTTAACCGGTTTGGCGGCATAAGCAGCAATGCCTTCAGGGTTATCCATGTAAAGCGCCTGGACGATTTGCGTGGGAGGCCCAATCATCCGCGAACTGTAAGCGTGGCAGCCCGCACAAACGCCGTAATAAGCTAGCTTACCCCTATCCATGTTGGGCTCGTCCTTGCGCGGAGGCACTGGTTCGGGAAGCGTATAACTCAGCACGTTGCTGGTGTTGGAAAACTCGCAGTCGCCATACTTTTCCATGCCAATTGTGCGGAAACGTTCCGGGTGCAGGATACAACCATCGTCCAAGCCCACGGTGTCGATAAAGTCAGGACCCCTGGTCTCCAGCTGAGTCGCCAGGAAGGCGCGCACCATGGGGGCGGGGTTACTGCCATTATTCTGCATGATGTTGTTGAGAATCTTTGGACGGTTGGGGTTGGGATCAGCATCCGGGTCACGGGAGGCATTTGAAGCCAGCGAGAAATCGGTAAACAGCACACCGACAGATTCGTTGCCGGTGATAATATTCTGCTCGACCACCACATCATCGCAGGCCATGATCAGCATGCCGGTACCAGGAGGAATGTTGGAAACCAGGGATCCGGGAATCGCAAAGTTCTCGTGATTGTTGTCGACCACGAAGTTGTTGCGGATGATCACGTCGCCACAGGTTTTAATGGGAAGACCCGGAGTAATGAACGCCAGAATACCGCCAGTGTTATCGTAAACGAAGTTGCCTTCGACCAGGGCAGAGCGGCTGTTTTCAATTTCGATACCGGCTACGCTGCCAAAGACCTGGTTATAAACAACGTCAACGTTGTCTGACATACCAACGTAGATCGCCGCATCCTCGATACCAGAAATGACGTTGTGGGCAACAATGCCGTTCTTGCCCAGCTGGGGGAAGATGCCATACACACCGGTGTCGACAATGATGTTATTGCGGATAATATAATTGTTCCCCGCCTGACCCATGATCGCATTACCCTTGTAGTGGGTGATGTACAGGTTTTCAATAGTGACACCATTGCCGGAATACAGCACAGCGTCGTTAAGCACGCCCTCACCTTCCATCACCGGGTAACGACCCTCTTCAATCACGCCGGACAGGGTGATGTTGTCCTTGTCGATATAAACGGTTTCTTTATAGGTACCTGGCATCACTTTGATGACAGCACCTGGACTGGCTTTTGCGACCGCGTCCTGAATTGACTCGCCATCCTTGACGATAATGACTTCGCCACTGGTGGGGGTTTCCCATGCGCGCACGCTCACGGTTCCGGTCGCGGCCACGACTTCCGCGGCCCCTTCTGACGCAAACTCCGCCTTGGGTGCGGCCGGTACCTTAATAACAGTAGGCGCTGGCTGATTGGCGGTACCCAGATAGTAGCCTCCGGCCAACAGCACCACAGCGCCTACAATGGCTGCGATCTTATTCATGGTTGCTTGCTCCATTTAGTATTTCGCCAGCATCGGCGACATCATTGTGAACCGGTCGCATCCCAGAGGGCAAACGGCTCGGCTGTTCAGGTTTAAAACTTTCGTCGGTCAGTGTCTTGAGGAAGTCCACCAGTCGGTCCAACTCCTCATCGGTGAGATCAGGTTCCCATATATGCCAGTGAATCTTGAGTTCCTCGCCTTCGGGGACAGCGTGACCACGTCCGCCGGTATAAAAAGCAGCTGCCTCTCTCAGGCTGGCGAAGCGCCCTGAGTGCATGTAGGGTGCGGTCAATTCAATATTGCGCAGGCCGGGAACTTTAAACCCACCTCGCTGGCTGGGCTCATTCATCGGCACTTCAGCACCAGGGTCGAATGGCAGGCCCTCTGGCTCAGGCGTACCAATAACTGCAAGTTGCTGATTGGTAAACAGGGGCGGAGTATGGCACTCGGCGCACCGGGCGACAAACGAGCGAAAAATGTTAAGGCCTTCCTTTTCAGGCTCGTTCAACGCGTCCGCATAACCATGGGCGTACTGGTCGTAGCGACTATTGAGTGATATCAGGGACACCTGAAACGCAGTCAGGGCTGCATAGATTTGATCCAGACGTATCTGCGCCTCACTGGTCACAAAATCGGCTGGAAACGCCTGGGCAAACAGCTGCTGATACGCAGGAATACCATTAAGCGTATCCAGTAGCAGTTGCGGATTACTGCCCATCTCGTGCGCATCGTAGAGCGGCCCCTGCATCTGCTCTTCCAACGTACTGGCACGCCCATCCCAGAAAAAGCTTTTCAGGAATGCAACGTTCCACAGCGTAGGCGCGGAGCGAGGTAAAACTGAATCATCAATACCGACGCTCTGCCCAAGTCCATCGGCAAACCCCTTGTCCGGGTGATGACAACTGGCGCAACTCACGCTGCCATCCCGCGACATTACGGGGTCGAAGAATAAATAGCGGCCCAGGTCAGTCTGCTCGGGAGAAAATCCGTCTCGCCATTCAGGCAGTCCAGTTTTCAAACCGCCAACGCCTGCTTTTTGTAATGAAGGGTACATCTGGTACAAGCTGCGCAGCTCGCACTGCCCGGTGCTCAGCTCGAACCCAGGGGGGCAATCAGCATTGAGCACAATCGCTTGCTCAACCGCTACGCCGGGCGCAGCAGCAAACAAAGTGATCAGCAGTATGACGACTCGCAACATGAACGCCTCTATTGCTCGAGGCTGTGCAGGTAGGCCACAACATCTTTAACGGCCTGCTCATCGGGCAGTATCGCTGCCATTGCGCGCATTTGTTTACCCGTGGTGTCATCAGCATGACTGCCACGTTGACCGGAACGGAAAGCCAGAAGCTGGGCCTGCATATACCAGTCGTCACCGCCGGCAAGCCGAGGTGAGTTCAGTGCGGGGTTACCAACGGCCCCGGCGCCATGACACGCACCACAAAACTGGTTGTAGTAATCGGCGCCCATTTTGGCATCGCCCTCCAGGGTCGCCGCAGACGCTGTGCTTTCCAGGCTTGAAATGTATGCAGCAACGTCAGCAATGGCCTGGTCGTCTGCCAGGGTGGCTGCCATAGGCGCCATCTGCATGGCAGTGGCGGTAGAACCCGCCCCACCGCGCACACCACTGCGGAATTTAGACAATTGGGATGCAATGTAAACCGACTCAAGGTGATTCAGCCGCGGCGCATTCATCGCTTGATTACCCTGACCCTTATCACCGTGGCAAGCCACGCAAGTTACGTAATGGGCCTGACCCGCCTCTGGACTGTCTGCGAAGACATTGAGCGTGGTGCCTGCCATGACAAGGCTTGCGAACATCAATTTAAGGGAACTCTTCATCACTGTTTCTCCGGTCAGGTACTGTAAAGACCACAACCCGCTTGTATCAGTTGAGGCCCCATATGATAATTGTGAAGATTAAACGTAGCTGAAAACAAATTTTCTGCCTGCCGCGGGCCCTAATGGGGGACAACTGTGGTGGGCTGGGCTAGACTCAGGCAATGAACAGCACCTGACCCACGGCTATCGGGTGATTAACAAATAAGAACATAGGGAAAGCAAATGGATTATAACGCGGATGAACACAGCATAAAGTGCCCCAAATGTGGACACGGCATGAACGAAGTTACTTACGGGGGCGACGTAGTGATCGACCGCTGCACCCATTGCCAGGGCATCTGGTTCGACGTGGGAGAAGCCGAAGCCCTCAAAGGCAAGTGGATGGGTGACGCGCTGGACATGGGCGACCCGGATGAAGGCAAGAAGTGGGATGCCGTTGAAGACATCGCCTGCCCTCGCTGTGGCAAGGACATGGAGAAGCGCTCCGACCCCAACCAGGCTCATATCTGGTTCGAGGAATGCGATGAACACGGCATGTTTATGGACGCTGGTGAGTTTACCGACTATAAACACGAAACGTGGGCAGACTGGTTCCGGACCCTGATCAAGGGTTCCCGATAAGCCTGCTGAAGGCCCTAAAGGCGGCCATGGCCGCCTTTTTTAATGATCCTTATGGATAGCAAGTACTTACAAACAAAATAGAAGTTTCCGCATGAACCAGAACACCGACGACATCCGCATCGACAATGCCAGGCCTCTGATTACCCCCTGGGTGCTGGCCGACGAACTGCCGGCAGACGCCGCAGCCACGGCGACCGTATCTAGCAGTAGACGAACAATCGAGCATATATTGGCGGGAAATGACTCTAGGCTAGCCGTCATAGTCGGCCCCTGCTCGGTGCATGATCCCTCAGCTTTGTTGGACTTTGCGCGCCAGTTTCAGGCTGTCTGTGAGCCGCTGGCGGACGCCATCTTTCCCATACTCCGTGTGTACTTTGAAAAGCCTCGCACGGTTGTGGGCTGGAAAGGCTTGATTAACGATCCGGACCTCGATGGCAGCTTTCACATTAACAAAGGGCTGCATCAGGCCCGCAAAGTCTTGCTGGGTGTGGCCGATCTTGGACTTCCTGCGGCCAGTGAGTTCCTGGATAACACATTTGGACAGTACTACGCGGACCTTGTGAGCTTCGGGGCCATTGGTGCCCGCACCGTCGAGAGCCAGATTCACCGGGAGCTGGCATCAGGGCTTTCCATGCCTGTGGGTTTCAAAAACGGCACCAATGGCCAGATTGACGTGGCCATAGACGCCATTCGCTCAGCGGCCCACAGCCACTGGTTTCCATCCCTGACCAAAGAAGGCACACCCGCGATTCTAAAATCTCGCGGCAACCCCCACGGCTATCTCATACTCCGTGGTGGCAAACAAACCGGCCCCAACTTCGGCCCCACAGCCATCCAGCAGGCCGCCGTGGCGCTGGCGGAGGCCGAACTGACTCCGTCACTGATCGTTGATTGTTCTCACGGCAATAGCGAAAAGGACCCACTGCGCCAGGCGCAAGTCGTTTCCAGCCTGTGCGAGCAAATCCAGACTGGCCAGGGCGCTATAAAAGGCGTAATGCTGGAATCGCACCTGGTAGGCGGGAGTCAGGACATTGGTGACGGCAGCCAACTGCTCTACGGCCAGAGCATCACCGATGGCTGTCTATCATTGGAAGATACTGCCCCGCTGCTACAGCAGCTGGCAGCAGCGGTCAGGATGGGCACAGCCCAGCCGGGGTAAGCCCGGCCAGGTCTGCTCAAATTACCAGCTGTAGCCGACGCGAAGTCGGTAGGTTTCGTCGAGTTTCTCGACACCGGCAACCGCTCCGGTATCGTACTCCCAAAGAATTTCCGCTGCCGCCTCAAGACTCCACAGCAGGGGGAAAGACAAGCCAAGCGCTGTGTCGATGACCACGTCAGAGGTTGAATCCAGGTTCCAGATTCCCCGCTGATCCAGGTAGAGCTGAGAATCACCCCCGAGGTAATCGCTGGTCATTCGCAGGTACCAGTTGGCCGCAGGGTAGTCCTGGTCTTCGGCGGTGATAAAGTCCTCGTTCACATAGGAGGCACCCACTTCACCGGTCAGCGTGAACTGTGGGTCAGTCAGGAAATCACGACCGTAGTAAGGACCAATCAAATAACGCAGATCCAGGTCTCTGAACTCATCCGACTCCGCGGAGGCGTTGACACCCCAGTAGGTTGTGTCAGCGAGGAAGTAGTCATATTTGCCAAGAACCAACCAGTTGTCGGCATTTTTCTGGCCATTGGCCTCATCGACCTCGCCGTCCAGCTTTAACGTATAGCGGTCACGCAGGCTACGCCAGTAGCTTTCCAGCTTATAATCCAGCTCATCGGTATCTGAATTACCGCGCTCTATAGCAAATGCAAAGCTCACAATACCGGAACTCTGGTAGCCAACACCGGTTTCCCAGGGCTCCGGATTAACCACCAACAGTTGATCAAGGGCATAGGATTTCTCGGCAGCGGTGCCCTCGGCAACAATCAGCTCCGACTCCCTGATCTCAATGCCCTGCTCCTCGAGCAATGAGTCATCTGCGAGCATCAGTGTGGCGGTCTCAGAGGTATTCATCGACACGATCTGGTCCATGCTCACCGATAGCGTACCGGCAAAGTCAGTGTCGATACTCACCACGCCTTCCCGGATACCAGTCACGGCACCCACCAGGCGTGATCCATTTTTCAGCACGATTTCATCAGTTGGTGCTGGCGCAGCTGCGTCAGCAGTTTGATCCTCGGCGCTAACGCCTAGGGACACAATCGCCAATAGGATAAGGCAACGGCTATAGGCTTTAATCAACATAATTCGCGACATATATTTTTCCTGAATCTCTCAAATACAGCGGGGGCAAAAATTTAAGCGGCCTATAATAGACAAAAAAAACCCGTGCGTCAGTCTCCCGACGTAAACAACTTCAGGTCATAGTTTCTGGCAATCAGCAGAATAAAGCGTATTCAATTGGGTGGTGAGTGCAACACTGCTAGTATTAGCGCCTACGACAATTTCAGGAGTCACCATGTCCGACAAGGATTACGATCTTTTCGTCATAGGCGCGGGCTCGGGCGGCGTGCGAGCTGCCCGCATGGCCGCCGGATTTGGCGCCCGCGTTGCGGTGGCAGAAGATCGCTACATGGGCGGCACGTGCGTCAATGTCGGCTGTGTACCAAAAAAGCTTTATGTCTATGCTTCTGAATATGGCAAAGGCTTTGATGACGCCCGCGGCTTTGGCTGGCAATCAGAGAAACCTGCCTTTGAATGGAGCACCCTGCGAGACAACAAGAAAGCAGAAATCTCCAGACTAAATGGCATTTATGAGAATCTCCTGGGCGGCGTGAAGGCTGAGCTTATTGATGGGCGAGCCTCTATCGTGGATGCCAATACGGTGGCCGTTAACGGCTTTCACTACCGTACCGAACGCATCCTGATCGCGACTGGCGGGTGGCCCCATATTCCCGATTTCCCCGGCAGCGAGCATGCCATCACCTCCAACGAAATCTTTGACCTTGAGAGCTTCCCCAAGCGACTGGTTGTTGTCGGCGGCGGCTATATTGCCGTTGAGTTCGCCGGCATCTTCAATGGCCTGGGCAGCGCCGTCACCCAGCTTTACCGTGGCCCCCTGTTCCTGAGAGGTTTCGACAGTGATATCCGTGCCCATGCAGCGCAGGAAATCACTAAAACCGGCGTCGATTTGCGCTTCGAAACTAACGTGACAGCGATATCCCGCGACAGCAATGGACTGCATCTGGAGCTCACTGATGGCAGCAGCATCACCGCAGATGCGGTGCTTTATGCCACTGGACGTAAACCAAACCTGGCAGGACTTGGGCTGGAAAACGTCGAGGTAAAGCTCAACGATAATGGCACCGTAGCAGTCAACAAGCACTTCCAAACTAGCCAGAGCAGTATTTTTGCACTGGGCGATGTGACGGGAGGCATGGAGCTGACCCCGGTCGCCCTGGCCGAAGGCATGGCCTTCGCCCGCAGAGAATTTGACCAGCAGGATACCAGCCCCGAGTACGAGTTCATCCCGACTGCCGTATTCTGCCAACCCAACATCGGCACGGTAGGCTTTACAGAAGAGGAAGCCCAGGCTCGCTTCGGCGATATTGAGCTGTACAAGTCCACCTTCAAACCCATGAAACACACAATTTCCGGACGAGAAGAGCGCAGTTTCATGAAAATGATTGTCGACAAGGCAACTGACAAAGTCGTCGGAGTACACATGGTGGGTCCGGACGCTGGTGAAATCATGCAAGGCATAGCCATTGCCATGAAGGCCGGCGCTACTAAAGCAGTTTTCGACAACACCATCGGCATACACCCGACTGCGGCAGAAGAATTTGTCACCTTGCGGGACCCCTGGACCGAGGACTGACCCTTGCAGGCAGTTTCTGGCCATGATTGAAGCGAACCATCTGACCCGTCAATTCGGGCGCACCACGGCGGTGTCCAATGTTTCTTTTAGCATTCACAGCAGTGAGGTAGTTGGCCTGCTGGGCCCCAATGGTGCCGGAAAAACCACCATCATGCGCATGCTCAGTGGATATCTGGAGCCCACTACCGGTTCGGTGACAGTAAACGGCGAAAACCTGGGGCAGAACGCCTACTCAATACAACGGCAGCTGGGCTACCTCCCTGAAAATCTTCCCGTCTATCCTGAAATGATCGTGGCTGATTACATGGACTACGTGGCCACCATCAAGTGTATAGAGAAAGCTGAACGTAGCAGGGCCATTCGCGAAGCGCTGATATCAACAGAGATGACCCAGCATGCCCTGGATACCATAGGCAAACTGTCCCGCGGCCAAAAACAGCGAGTCGGTGTGGCTCAGGCCGTTTTGGGCAGACCGCGATTTTTAATTCTCGATGAACCCACCAATGGCCTGGACCCAAACCAAACTGAACAGATGCGGTCCCTGATAGGCCAGCTGTCCCGGCGCGCCACTATTATCCTCTCCTCCCATATCATGCAAGAAGTGGAAGCGGTTTGTGACCGGGTGCTGATTTTACGCAACGGCCAGCTTGCTCTGGACCAACCCCTGGACAAGCTGCGCAAATGCAATCACATGTTGTTGCGCACAGATCGAGCCGGCGATGACCTGGAGGTACTGTTGGAGCGCCTGCCACAAATTGTATCGGTTCAACACACACTGCGAGAAGACGGCATCTGCGAGTATCATCTGCAACTGCGCGAAGGCGCTGATACCGATACGGCAGCGGGCAATATTTCTCAATGCGTAATGCAGGCCGGGGCCAGACTCTATCAATTAGAAAACCAGTCGCGACACCTGGACGACGTATTTCGCGAGGTGATCGACAATGGATCCTAGTCACGTCGCCAAACGGGTTTCGGCGAAAGAACTCGGTTTATTTTTCGCCTCCCCGGTTGCCTGGCTGTTTCTGGGGGGGTTCGCTTCGGTGTCCCTGTTCGTGGTTTTCTGGGTTGAGTCTTTCTTTGCCCGCAACATCGCCGACGTTAGGCCACTGTTCGAATGGATGCCAGTACTGCTAATTTTTCTCTGCAGTGCGATCACTATGCGCACCTGGAGCGAAGAAAGGCGCAACGGCACACTTGAGCACGTGCTGGTTCAACCCAGCGCTCTGTGGCGCTTCAGCATCGGTAAATTTCGCGCTTGCCTGAGTCTGCTGATACTGGCCTTGTTGGCCACCTTGGCGCTGCCTGTGACCGTTGCACTCATCGCGGACCTGGACTGGGGCCCGGTCTTCGCGGGATACCTGGCCAGCGTGCTCCTGGGTAGCGCCTATCTCAGTATTGGCCTGTTTGTCTCAGCGCGAACCGACAATCCCATTGTAAGCCTGTTGGGTAGCGTGGCTCTCTGCGGATTGCTTTACCTGCTGGGAAGCAACTTGTTTACCGAGTTTTTTAACAACGAAACAGCAGAGTTGCTGCGCTTGCTCGGCAGCGGCTCGCGTTTCGATAGCATCACCCGCGGCGTAATTGACCTGCGCGACCTGGTTTATTACCTGAGCCTGGTTGTCGCTTTTCTGGGGCTTAACATTTACACCCTTGAAAAAGAGGGGTGGGCACGTTTTGCCAGCACTCCCAGGCAGCGTCACTGGCGGATAGGCATTATCCTGCTGCTGGCAAACCTTTTGCTGACAAACATCTGGATGGAGCGCATATCCACCGTGCGCTGGGATCTCACCCAGGGCAAGCTTCATTCCATCTCCGAGTCCAGCAAAGAGCTGGTGGAGCAGTTGAGTGAACCCTTGCTTATTCGCGGTTATTTCAGTGCTCGCAACCATCCCATGCTGGCTCCGCTGGAGCCACAACTCAAAGACTTGATGCTGGAATATGCCGAGGCGGGCGGCAAAAATGTCAGGGTCGAATTTGTGGACCCGGCGCTCAACCCGGAGCTCGAGAAGGAGGCGAATGAAAACTACGATATCAAGCCCACGCCCTTCCAGGTCTCCAATCGCTATCAAGCATCATTGATCAGCGGTTATTTCAGTATTCTGGTGAAGTACGGGAGTGAATACCAGGTACTGTCTTTTTCAGACCTGATCGAGGCGCGCACCAGCGCCAGCGGACAGACAGAGGTCCAGTTACATAACCCGGAGTTCGACATTACGCGAGCTATACGCGATGCGCTCTACAGCTACCGGTCGGGTGGCGATCTCTTTGCCGGCATTGAGCAGCCTGTTGAATTCATTGCGTACGTCTCGGAGGATACGCTACTACCAGACAATCTCCTGTCCTACCTCGATTCGATTAAGGCGCAATTGGATATTGCAGTTCAGGCGTCTGACGGCAAATTCAGCTATCGCTTTCTGGAACCTGAGGCTGACGAAGGACAATTAGCGCAGCAGATACAGGAACAGTGGGGCTTTGCACCCATGACCTCGCCACTGGATTCCGAAAGAGAGTTTTATTTCTACCTGACTCTCGCCGATGACAAGCAAGTTGTGCAGCTACCGGGCGGCGACTTCCAAGCGGGTAATTTTCGCAAGTCTCTGGACTCCGGCCTCAAAAGGTTTGCTCGCGACTTTACTAAAACCGTCGCCTTTGCGGCGCCGCAGGTCAGCGAGCAAATGGCCGTCTATAACCTGGGGAGTCACAGTTTTAATGGGCTGGAAAGCACTATCACGCGAAACCACAGCCTCATTCTGGAGAACCTGACAGACGGAGAGGTCAGTCCGGAAGCTGATATTTTGGCTGTTGTTGCGCCGCGAGAATTAAGCGAGTTATCGGTATTTGCGATAGATCAGTTCCTGATGCGCGGAGGCACTGTCATCCTGGCTACGTCGCCATTCTCGGTGGAACCCGACGGTGGCAGGCTCGCACTGCGGTCATGGAGCAGCGGGCTGCAACCGTGGCTCAATCATCACGGGGTGGACATTGCCGACTCTCTGGTAATGGACAAGCGCCATGCTCGCATTCCGGCCCCGGTCCAACGGGACAGCGGCGACCTCCAGTTCCAGGACACACGAATTGTCGATTACCCCTACTTCATCGACATTCGCAGAAATGGCTTCGCCCGTCACCCGGTAAGCGGCAGCTTGCCGCAGATGACCATGGCATGGGCTTCACCCCTGGAAGTAGAAAGACGAGAGAAACTGAGGGTCACGCAGCTGTTGTGGAGCAGTCCAGACGCCTGGCTTGGTGACGGCGAAGATATCTCGCCCCGCGCCAGCCAGACATGGCAGGCCCCGGATGATACCAAGCGGTATTTAATTGGCGCAGCGCTGCAAGGGCGTTTTAAATCTTTTTTTGCCCAGCCCCCGTCAACTCTTGAGGGCCTGCCCGAACGAGCTAACCCCGGCGTTAACGCATTTGTGCGCAAGTCGCCGGAGTCCTCGCGCATCATCATCTACCCCTCCAACGATTTTCTCAGCGACCGGGTTCTGGGAGCCCTGGTGCGAGCTGCTGGAACGCGCTACCTGGGGCCGGTTGAACTATTCAGTAATACGCTCGACTGGGCATTACGCGAGGAGCAGCTACTACAAATACGCTCGCGAGCTCACTTCAATCGGACGCTTCCTCCCATGGAACAGGAGCTCCGGGTTTCGTTGGAGCTGACAAACTATGCCGCTGCCATCGTCTGGCTGGCATTGTTGGCATTGATCTTTTGGACGCAAAGCCGCCGTCGAAGGAAGCGCTACATCAGGGAGCTGGGGCTGTGAATCGCGCCGGCGTCTTTCTCTTAATTCTATTGGTCATTCAGTTGCTTGTTACGGCTGTTATTTACCGAGGGGGAAACGATCGCCCGGGCAAAGCTGCTGGAGAAACACTAATCGACGCCGGCACTTATGTCATCGATGAGATACGAATTGAGGACAGCCTGGGTAACGCTGTGACACTGGCAAAGTCCGGCGATATGTGGCTACTGCCTGAACTGGGCAACCTCCCAGCAAAACCGGAAATGATAGAAAAGGTGCTGCAAACACTGACGACCGAAGACCCGGGCTTATCCATTGCCCATACTGTTGCCTCGCGGCAACGGTTCCAGGTCGCTCATTACCACTACCGTCGCAGAATTGGCCTGTCTTCGCTGGACCAGGAAGTGGGCGCAGTATTCCTGGGCACGTCGCCCGGGTTCCGCAAAGTGCACGCTCGCAACGAAAAACAAGATAACATTTACAGCGTAGACCTGAACCTTTACGAAATTCCCCTGCAGCCGGGCAAATGGCTGGAGCCAAGGCTGCTGCAAGTTCGGGCGCCCATCCAGATAACCGCAGACGGATACAGCCTTGAAAGAAGTGCCGGACAATGGCGACTGGGAACGGGGGCAAAACCAGATCAGCGCGAACTTCAAGCGCTGCTGGCAGCCCTCAGGAACCTTCAGGTACAGGGAGTCGCAACCAAGGACATGGAACAGGCGGTCAAGCGGCGAGAGGCCGAGTTAATCCTGCAAGTAAAAGGGTTGGCCGCACAGGCAGAGCTGCAATTGTATAAACTCGATCAGGCGCACTTTATCAGCAGCAGTGAATACCCGCTGTTGTTTCGTATCAGCGCCTATGATTTCGACAAGCTCACCGGTATCGACAGCTTCCTGCTATCGGGCGCACAATGAAAACAGGCAGTTCATTGGAGGATAGACCATGAGACTACTGGGCATGATTCTGGCGCTGGGCGCCATCGGCTGGGTATTGTACAACGCCTCTGGCGGCGGTGAGGCAGACTCGATTATTCCCGAGAGCTACCAGCAGTCCCTGGATAAGGCCCAGGGGGTAGAAAGTATGGTCAATGATGCAGCGGAGCAGCGCCTGGATTCTTTAGACGATAACTGATCAGGGTCAAGGTATCGCCTGCAGCTGACGAATCGGTTCGGCTGGCTCGCCAGGACCGCTAAGGTGCTTCATTAGCAAGGTTCGCATCCATTGATGAGGCGCGCTGCGAGATGTTCGTGTATGACGCAACAGCGACATTTTGCCTCGATTACCGCTGAGCGTGTTTCGAATCATGCGCTGCAGCTCCGTCGGCAATTCCCGGCCAGTGATCAGTTCACTGTAAAGACCACTGGCTTCGAATCCGGCATTGGCAACCAACAGGCTGTTGGTGCGCGCCAGCACTCCTACTGCAGAAGCAAACTGGGTGGTCTCCAAAGCAATCTTGCGATGCACACCATACTGCCCAAGCACGTCATCTACCATGGAGGTATTTTCACGGGTCAAGCCAGGCAGATAAAGACGCAGGTGGCTGTGGGCCAGAAAATCCTGCAGGTCCATGTCGCTCTTTTTTTCCAGGGGATGCCCTATACGCATGTAACAGCGGGGAGCCAGGGTAGTAATAGGCTCCGCGTGAATGTCGCGCTCTGTCTCCAGGGCGACAAAGGCCGCGAAATCAATTTCACCTTTCTTTAGCAGTTCCTGATAATCAGGCGTGATCTCTGCGGTGATGACCTGAACGCCTGGAGCAGTTTCATCCAACTCCGCCACCAATCCCGGTAGCAGCGCCTCACAAAGAATCGGCGGCAGCAACAGCTTGAAACTACCCGTGTAGGTCAGGGGGTCAAACTCTGACTCGCCTAACACACGTTCCACTGACTCCAGCAGCGCCGGCAAGTCAGCACCTAACTCCTCTGCGCGAGGCGTAGGAACCAATCCGTGTGCCGTTCGGGTAAACAATTCGTCCTCGAAGGAATCACGCAATTTTTGCAGTGTCTTGCTCAATGCGGGCTGGCTCACCGACAGCCGCTCGGCAGCGCGAGTCACGTTGCGCTCCTCCAGGAGTATCTGCAGCGCCACCAGCAGGTTCAGGTCCGTTCGAATCAGCTTTCGCGAGATCATTTCTCCGCCCCTAAGAAATAACTTACAGTTATAGGAACAATGCTAACAAACAGCGACTATCATATAACAGCAAAAATGTGCACAAACTGGAACAGGCGCGACACAATGCATGCGGCAGCAGACGTGCACAACCAACTGAACGCTGGGTGGCCCTTTGGCTCCTAAGCATCACCGGCAATTAGTGGCTGGGAAACCCACGGGCTGTTACCATGGCCGGCGACTGATTTTCCAACCCGCGAGGCGCGCATGCGTAGTTTCACCACCCTGGCAACTCTGTTGCTTTCAATGGCGCTTGTCGCCTGCAGCAGCATAGAAACCCACCCCACGGATACTGCTGCATTTGCAGCCGGTAACTACAAGTACTTCAAATGGCGCAGTCAGCCCCTGGCAAACACGGGGCAGTCCGATGACCTGTTGTACGTCATGGACCCCATAGTAAGGCGCGAAGTCAACTCAGCCCTGAGCCAGCGCGGCTTTGTCTTGGACCCGGAGCGAGCCCAGTTCAGCGTTGACTACCTGCAGGCTGTGGGCCTTCGCCAGGGTGTGAGCAGTCAGGACGCCAGTGGCGGCATCGATCCCATACCCTCAGCCAGGCCCAATCGACAAGTTAACCAGGCGATGGTCGACAATGCGCATGCACTTGCGGGCGTTCAAACGACTAACAACGTCGCTATCCAGTTCAATGATGTCGCCAGCCAGCAGGAGGTTTGGAGGGTGGTTATCACCAAAATTATCAACGATGTGAACAACGTTGATACGGCTGCGATGGAGCGCAATATAAACCGCGCGATCAATCAGGGTTTCAAGACGCTTCCAGGCGCCAGCTAACGGTAAACATTGGGATTAACACAATGAACCATCGGCCGTCCCTCCAGGGCGGCGATTGCATTCTCCACGGCGATGTCTGCCATTTTTCCTCGAGTCAGCGTGGTGGCACTACCAATATGGGGAGCTACTACAACATTTGCGTGAGACAGCAACGGATTGTCCGGTGAGACTGGCTCATTCTCGAAGACATCAATTCCCGCCGCCGCCAAATGCCCAGTGCCCAATGCCACGGCGAGGGCCTTCTCATCAACAATACCTCCGCGAGCGGTATTGATCAGTACCGCGTCGGACTTCATCAGGGCAATGCGCTCGGCGTTCATCAGGTGTTGTGTCTCGTCGCAGAGAGACACATGCAGACTGACAAAGTCACTGCGTTTTAGCAGTTCCTCCAGAGAGACGGACTCTACGCCGGGGACTTCTCGCGGTGTACGATTCCAGGCCAGAACCTCCATGCCAAACCCTGCGGCGCGACGTGCCATAGCCTGGCCAATTTGTCCCAGTCCAATTAGTCCCATCGTCGCGCCACTAACATCCTTGCCCGTAAAAAAATCCGGTGCCCAGGCATTTTCCTGAGTCCAATTTCCCTGGCGCACAAATTTATCCGCCTCAACCACCCGACGGGCCGCTGCCAGCATCAAGGCGAATGCCGTATCAGCGGTAGTGTCCACCAGCACGCCGGGTGTGTTTCCCAGGGGAATATTGCGGGCAGATAACGCGGGTAAATCAACATGGTCTACTCCCACTGACATACTGGAGACAAATTCCAGATCGGGCATGGCCGCCAACAATTGCGCGTCTATCCTGTCAGTGAGCATGCATATCAAGCCCTGGCAGCCGCGTAATTCTTCGCGCAGATTCTCAGCGCTGAGCAGCCCCGGGCCCATCCACACATTCAATTCACAATAACGTGACAGATCATGAATACGATCGCCCGGTAGCTGATGGGAAACAAACACTTTCTTAGTCATAGGCGATGCTCGGAATCCAGTCTCGAGGGCTCAAGCTGCAGCATGTGTACCAATGCCTGCTGCCATTCCTCAAGTGTCTCTGCAGGATAAGTCTCGCTATCTACCAGGTTGCCCCAAACCGGCTGCGGCCAACAGGGGTCCACAGATGTTCTTCCAATAATATGCAAATGCATTTGCGGCACCACATTACCGAGGCCCGCAAAGTTGACCTTATCAAAACCCAACAGGTTTTTGATGAAGCCAGATATTGCGGCACAATCAGCCAAGACAGCCTGGCCGTGCTCCGACGGCAGGTCCAGAAAATCAGGGAACTCGGTGTCGGGCACCAGGATAAACCAGGGCAGACTTGCATTGCGATGAAGCAATACATCCGTTGACGTGAGTCGTCCCAAAAAATGACAGTCTTTTAGTAACTGCGGGTGAATGGTGAGCATGCTCATAGCAGTATTCCTCGGGCCATAAGCATTACTCTAGTCAGTGGGGGTGAGTTTTGGCAAACACTAAATCGTCATTCCTCCATCTACTACAATACACTCGCCGTTGGTGTAACTCGAAGCATCAGACACCAGATACAGCACCGTCCCTGCCATTTCGTCTGGCTCTGCATGGCGCCCCATCGGTATACCTTTGATTGCCTCGTCATAAAACTCGCCGGCGGCAAACAGCGCCCCCGCAAATTTGGTTTTGGTAAGGCCCGGTAGAAGTGCATTACAACGAATACCCAAAGGGGCACATTCCTTGGCAAAAGCCTTGGTCATGCTCGTCACCGCCGCTTTTGTAATGGAGTAGATTCCCTGCATCGGTCCAGGCTGCAATGCGTTTACGGATGCGGTATTAACAATGGCACCACCGTCGTTGTCACGCATCAACTTGCCCGCCTCAATCGACATGAAGAAGTAACCGCGAATATTGACCTCTACCGTTTTGTTAAAAGCGCCAAGGTCGGTGTCGAGGATATGACCAAAGTAGGGGTTGGCGGCTGCATTGTTGACACAAATATCCAAGCGGCCATGAGTTGCGCGAATATGCTTAAAAATTGCCGCGATATCGTCCATATTGCCCACATGACAGGCCTGTGCTTCAGCGCTGCCGCCGGCGGTGATTATTTCGCTGGCGACGCGACCACAATCGTCAATCTTTCGACTGGACACGATGACATGGGCGCCCTGCTCGGCAAGCAGTTTCGCAATGGACTCTCCTATACCCCGGCTCGCGCCACTGACGAGCGCGATTTTCCCCGTTAAATCAAATAAATTTGTCGCCACTACTAATTTCTCCTGAGAGTTGATGAATTTTTTTCCTGGGCACTTTCGTAAAGCGCCCATACAAGGTAGCAGGCAACTATTAACGCACAAGCTGCCCAGGCCGTTGAATAACCAAACCACGCCAGATTAAACCCAGTGAATGCGGGACCAAATACTCGACCCCAGGAAGAGGCTGCCGCAGTGGTTCCCATAATCCGCCCCCTGTAGCTTGCAGGCGTGCGATGAGTAATCAATGTGTTCAGCAGTGGCATGCACAAGGTAGCGCCTGTCATGGCAATAAACATGGAAGCAATCATTGTGGGCATGCTCCATGCAAACACGGCCAACAGAAGCCCTGACAGGAACATAACAATGGCGGCCCGTAAAATGCGCCACTCACCCAGCAGCTTGACCAGAGCACCCAGCGCGCCGCCCTGCATCACCACCATGATGATGCCCTGAACGCCAAATACGATGCCCACCTCTTTAGCGGTCCAACCCAGGATTTCCGCTACCCAGAGCGGAAACATGTAGGTCGCTGAGCTGACTCCTGCGTTGTGCACTACATACTGAAATACAAAAAGTCGATTGCCTGACTTTTTCAAAACCTGCAGTGTAGATTCCCGGTGGGGGCTCTTCTGTTGCGCACGATTCGCAGCCTGCTTCTCAGGGCTGACGGACTCAGGAAGAAATATCGCCGCAGCGATAATCGCCAGTACCGACATCAAGCCGGCAAAAATACAGGGTAGAGCAAAGCTGCCGCTGTCTCCCGCCAGGAGACCGCCCATCAACGGACCCAACACCATCCCGAGACCAAATGCAGCGCCAATCAAACCCATACCCTTGGCTCTGTTCTCCGGGCTGGTGACGTCTGCCATCATGGCAGAGGCCACACCGAAGTTGCCCGCCATCACGCCGGCAAAGCCCCTTGCCAGGAATATCATCCACAGCTCAGTGGCGAAGCCCAACATGACGTAGGACAAGGAAGCGCCAGCCAGACAAATCATGATCACCGGTTTGCGGCCACGGCGGTCGGAGAGCTTGCCCCAGAAGGGGCCAAAAATGCCCGCGCAAGCCGCATAGGTCACAATGATCAGGGCAATATCGACTTTGTCGGCGCCCAGTTGAGGTGACAGAAACGGCAGAATGGGGATGACTATGCCAAAGCCGATCAGGTCGATAAGTACAACGCCGAACAGTATCGGCATTAGAAGCCACCTCGACGCTGGCAGCCTCTCTTCACTTACTCACCCTGCCAGCGAACAACCTGACTGACCTGAACATCGAACAAATCCAGCACCCTGGCGACACCCTGGGTCACCATATCGTCAAGGGACTCAGGGCGCGCGTAAAAAGCAGGAACGGGGGGAGCAATGACCGCTCCCATTTCCGAAAGCTGGGTCATGGTGCGCAAGTGCCCCGTGTGTAGCGGCGTTTCCCTGACCATCAACACCAGGCGGCGGCGCTCTTTAAGGACGACATCTGCCGCTCGAGTCAGCAAAGTAGAAGTGACGCCGGTGGCGATTTCCGACATGGTGCGAATTGAGCAAGGAGCGACGAGCATACCCGCCGTGATAAACGAACCGCTGGCGATGGATGCACCCACGTTCTTGATGGCATGCACTTCAGATGCCAGTGCCTTCACATCAGACGTCGACATGTCCAGCTCGTAGTGCAAGGTCAACTCAGCTGACTTGCTCATCACCAGATGAGTTTCAACGCCACACTCAGCCAGCATTTCCAATGCACGGACACCATAGACAATGCCAGACGCGCCGCTGATACCAACGATAATTCGCTCGGTCATAAAAATAGCCCTGCTTTAAGATGGGGCAACTCTAGCAAAAAATCAGTGATCGCGCTTTGGTGGCCCGCTCTTCTTACCCTTGCGCTTCGCCGGAGTTTTACGGTGCTGCTTTTTCCCCGCTGACTTATCCGTGCGTGAAATTTTCAATCGCTGACCACTGACCCAGACAGACTTCAGGTGATTAAAGATTTCCTTGGGCATGCCTTCCGGTAAATCGACGGTACTGTGGTCATCGTAGATTTCGATTCTGCCAATATACTCAGCGTCGATTTCAGCCTCATTGGCGATCGCACCAACAATATTCGCCGGTTTTACATCATGCTCGTGGCCCACTTCGATGCGATAGCGCTCCAAACCCTTATCAGGGGCTGATTCTGGCCGCACACCACCCGGCGAAGAATCAGCCGAGGTGCGGGTCTTCTTTTTGTCCCTGTCGAAATTCTTTTTACCCTCTTCGGGACTTTCGTTTCGCGGTGGCCTCTCTTTCGCTGACCTTTCCTTTCCGGAAGCGTCCTTACGCGGCTTTTCCTTGCCGGGCCTTTCCTTGCCGGGCTTGGCTACAAGGGGTTTACTGCCCTGAGCCATTGCACCGAGAGCTGCTGCAATATCAATAACCGGTACGCCATACTCCCCCTGGTAATCTTCGACCAATCTGCGGAACAGGTTTAGATCAGCCGTGTCGAGAGTCTCGGTGATACGCTGTTTGAACTTGCCAATGCGCTTGTCCGTGACCTGCTCAGCGCTGGGGAGTTCCATTTTCTCAA
The DNA here is from genome assembly GCA_039979015.1 of Halioglobus sp. Taxonomy (GTDB): domain Bacteria; phylum Pseudomonadota; class Gammaproteobacteria; order Pseudomonadales; family Halieaceae; genus Halioglobus. Next base: position 138,017 of record JBDWAD010000020.1, on the reverse strand, counting down.
TAGTGCCGGTGGCTTTTTCGATAGCACGTAATAGACGGCGCTCTCGATTAGCCGCAAACAGTATGGCGTCACCCTCTCGCCCTGCCCTGCCAGTACGACCTATGCGGTGTACATAAGCTTCCACATCGTAGGGAATATCGTAGTTGATCACGTGGCTAATGCGCTCTACATCCAGGCCCCGGGCAGCAACATCCGTGGCAACCAATATGTCGATTGCTCCGCGCTTAAGCTTGTCGATGGTCGCTTCACGCTGCTTCTGCGGGATATCGCCATTAAGCGCTGCCGCGGAATAGCCGCGAGCAGACATCTTTTCGGCAATCTCAGCGGTGGCAATGCGAGTGCGAACAAAAACAATCACACCGTCGAAGTCTTCAACCTCAAGTATGCGGGTCAACGCATCCAGCTTATGAACCCCTGCCATCATCCAGACACGCTGCCGAATAGACTGGTTAGTCATCGTCTGCACTTCAATGGCCACGTGCACGGGATTATTCAAATGCTGTTTGGCGATACGCGCGATTGCGGTCGGCATGGTGGCCGAAAATAGCGCGACCTGACGATCATCGGGTGTCTGCTCAAGAATCCATTCAACGTCGTCAATGAAACCCATGCGCAGCATTTCATCTGCTTCGTCCAGGACCAGGGTACGCAAGGCCGAAAGGTCCAGCGAACCTCGACGCATATGATCCATAACCCGACCCGGTGTTCCCACAACGACCTGAACGCCGCGCTGTAACTGGCGCAGTTGGCCTCGATAGTCAGCGCCTCCATAGATAGGCACCACATGAAAGTCTTTCAGGTATCGTGCGTATTTCTGGAAAGCTTCTGCCACTTGAATGGCTAACTCCCGGGTAGGAGCCAGCACCAAAACCTGGGGCTTCTTACCGCTTCCTTGCAGCTGCGCGAGAATAGGCAGGGCGAACGCCGCAGTTTTACCGGTACCAGTTTGTGCCTGGCCCAGAACATCGCGACCCTCGATCAAAGCCGGAATGGTCGCCGCCTGAATGGCAGAGGGGGTTTCGTAGCCAACATCGGCCAGTGCTTTTTGCAGGGGCTCAGATAGCGCCAGTTCCGCGAAGCTGCTTACCGCCGGTTGCGTAGACATGTTAAATCCTTGGACGGCAGAACAAGCCGCCCCCAGAGGGAGGGGCGGCGATTATACAGGGTTGAGGGCTAGAAGCTATAGCGGACGCCGAGCTCCACACCACGCCCCGCTTCCGGCGCAACATCTCGCAGGAAGGAGGTGCTGAGGCGAATTTCCTCGTCGGTGATGTTGTTGAACTTGGCAAATGTCAGCAAGTCCCAGCCGCTGCTCTGCAAGCGGTACTCAACCCCTGCGTCCCAGCGAGTGTAACCCTCGGTTTCCTCTTCATTGTCACCGGATCGATCTTGATCAGCGGCGTCCAACACGCCACCCCAAACCCGCCAGCGATCGGACTGCCAACTCAGGCGGCCACCGATGCGCATAGGGGGCATGCGCGGCACATCTGCGCCGTCGTCCAACTCACCACGGATACTGTCGCCGTAAACACCCAGGCGCAGGTCGCCGCCGGCGACGCTGGCCAGAGCAAACTCAGTATCGATTTCCACGCCGTAGAATTCGGCATCCTGCTGGTCGTAAACATAAACCGGCACCTCGTCTACGTCTTCGCCAGTCGCCAGCAGGCCGATATAATCTCCGAAGTCGTTATAGAACAGTGTGACAGAGGCGTAATGATCATCGCCGCGCCAGTCCACGGAAAAGTCCATATTATTCGACGCTTCCACATCCAGGTCGGTGTTGCCAAGCTCAATAGAACCCGTCGCAGCATGCACTACCCAATCCTCTGGATCGTCGTTCTCTACATTGGAGTAAAGCTCCTCAGTGGCTGGCGCACGTTCGGCTCGAGACAGGGCCAGGCCCATTTGCCATTGATCACTTATGTCCCACAGAGCAGAGCCGGATAAGCTGAAAGCATTGAAACTGCTGTCGTCAGCTGCCAGGGTATCCGGCGCCAGTTCATCGCGGTCGTACCGCAGGCCGAACTCGAACGTCCAGTCATCGGCGTGGTAGTCCTCTAACAGGAAAAGACCGAAGCCTTCCTTTTCGGTAACCGGGATAAACGCTTCCTCACCAAGGGCAGAGAACTCACTGTCAATCGCCTGCAATCCGATGACACCGTGAAAATTGCCCACCTGTTGGTGCACCAATTCAAGGCGTCCTTCCCAGGTTTCGTTGCTGTAGAGCGTGCCGACTTCGCCGCTGCCTTCTATTTCAGCGTGTTCGTAGTCTGTGTAGGTCAAAAAGCCGCGCATAACATCAAGGCCGGCCAAGGGCTCGTGCCAGTGCAAGGCGGTGTCGTAGCGTGTTTGCTCTACTTCCAGGGTGATGTCGCCGTGCCCTTCTTCCTCATGCTCGTCATGATCCTCGTCATGGTCCTCGTCATGGTCCTCGTCGTGATCCTCGTCATGGTCATCGCCATGCTCCCCGTGGGAACCTGAAGGGATACCGTAGTCGTTCTCAAGGCGGCTGACAGCAAGGCCGAAGAAGCCGCTCTCAAAGTGGTAACTGCTGCCGAGGGTAAAACTTTTGGTGCGACCGGCAGTGTTGTCAATGACTCCGTCACCGCCCTCAGCGTGCTCTTCTTCGCCCTCATGATCTTCTTCGTGTTCCTCGTGATCACCCTCGCGAACCGCCTGTCCGGGAATCTCCAGATCGTCCCAGTCGCGATACAACACGCTACCGTGGAAGGCAAAATTACCGGCCGCCGCTTCGCCTCGCGCTACGACATTGTCCAGGCTGGAAGCCGTGTCGTGACGGTACTCAAAGTCACCGGTGGCCTCTTCAGGCAAGGCGGTGGGTATGCGATTATCCAGCACATTGACCACACCACCGATGGCCCCGCCACCGTACAACAGGGTGGAAGGACCACGCAGCACCTCGATGCTATCGGCGAGCACCGGCTCAACCGCGACCGCGTGGTCTGCGCTGATATTAGAGGCATCTGCACTGCGCGTACCATTTTGCAGCACAGTGACACGAGGACCTTGCTGACCCCTGATGACAGGCTGGCCAACCGCAGGACCGAACGAAGCGTTGGCGAGACCGGGGGTATTACTGAGCGTGTCGCCAATCGTTCCTGATACGGCACGAGTGAGGTCATCACCTGTGAGTACTGTGACTGGTAACGCAGTTTCAGCGGCTTTTTTATGCAGGGGCACGGACACGAGTACATGCTCCATCGGAAGCGGCTCTGCAGCCGCCGTTGCTGCGACCACAGCCACAGCAAGGGGGGTAATACGTTTCATTATCTACTCCTGAGAAAATCGAATGATTGTTTTTTTCAGGAGTAAGTTGGGGGCCCCCGGGCCAGGAAAGGGGTTGCGGCTAAGGGGGTAAATGCCAGCTGAGAATAGACGCAGATCGCAGCCTCGGGTGCGGGCAGCGAGACCGGGGAAAGCTGCGACGGCGTCATCGCCTCGCTGGTTTTGCACACCAGGCACTGCGAGTAGCTACCATCTATTGAGTAGGAGTGATCGTGCCCTGCTTCCTGAACCTGCAACGCACCGGTAAACAACAGCGCAACCAGCGCGAAAATTCGCGCCAGAGACTGATTGTTTGTGTGACTAATCAATTGCATGGGGGTCAGATGTTGAACTCAAGCCGGCAAGTATATACAAATCCGGGAAAAGTGCACTTACATAGATTCATCCAAACCAGGCCAGTAACAGATTGATAATCATCGCATTAGAGAGGTCGATGAAAAAAGCACCCACAAGGGGCACAATCACGAATGCCCGGGGCGCCGGCCCCAATGACTTGGTCACCGCTGTCATATTAGCAATGGCGGTCGGTGTCGCCCCAAGCGCCAGACCAGAGTAGCCCGAACAAATAACGGCAGCATCGTAATCCGCGCCAAGAGCCTTGAACACGACAAATATGCTGTAAAAAGTAATCAGCAGAACCTGCACCACCAACAGTATTAACATGGAGCCCGCAAGGTCGGCCAGGGCCCAAAGCTGCAGACTCATCAAAGACATTGCCAGGAACAAACCCAGGCTGACATCAGACACTAACGCCAGCGAGCGCGTGCCCGTCGGCCATTGATACTTGGGAATGAAACGCGGCAAGCTGTTCGTCAAAATAATACCTGCAAACAGGCAGGTGACAAAATCCGGGAGATTCAGGCCCCAGTGATCAAACAGGTCATTGAGATGAATGCCAATACCGATGGCTATCGCGATGATCAACAGCACCTTTAAAATGCCGTCGACATCAATGATTTCATGCTCTTTGTAACGAAAGCCTACCGTGAGATCCCCGCTTTGCTCGGGAGCCAACTTGTGCCTCCACACCAGGAAGCGAGCGATAGGGCCGCCTATGACACCGCCGAAAATCAGGCCGAATGTAGCGCAGGCCAAACCGATCTCCATAGCGTAGGGAATACCATACTCACTGCCAAAAGTCGGCGCCCAGGCTATGGCTGTGCCATGGCCGCCGCTCAGGCTCACAGAGCCGGTGAGCAAGCCAAGCACTGGCGGCGCGCCGGCAGCCGCAGCAATACCGATACCTGCCAGATTCTGAATAAAAAGGTAACCCACTGCCAACATGAGCAGTATGAGCAAAGATTTACCACCTTCTTTAAGAACGTCTATGCGCGACGAAAGCCCGATGGTGGTAAAAAAGACCACTAGCAAGGTGTCACGATTGGCCATATCGAAGTTCACCTCGATATCGCCTATCCAATAGACTAACCCGAAAAAGATTGAGGCCAGCAACCCCCCGGTCACCGGTTCGGGAATATTATAGTCCCGCAGCAAGTTGACCCGGTTGTTGATGAAACGCCCGAGGTACAAAACCAGGATAGCAATGATAAGAGTCTGGCGAGGGTCTAGTTCCATGGGAGGGTTCAGTACCGTCTGTCAGCGCAGCTTGAAGGTGGCGACCACCTTGTCGCCCCGTAAGAGCTCCAGACCGGAACCCCTAATACGGTAAGCATTGACAGTACCGAGTGACGCTAAATAAGCGCGCTCAGTTTCTTCACCATCTGCGCAGGCCCGCATGGTACTCACCAGCGGGCCAAATTTGAGCGGAGTGCCATGCGTCGAGCTGCCCTCATTGGCAAAACTACCCCGGTAGCGGTTACAGCCAGAAAAGCCGCTTGCACTGCCATCTTGGGCGTTCAGGGCCAGGTCGACCTTTTTACCTCCCGCTCCCAGCGGGGCTGGCTCACCACCCAGAGTATCCAATAACCACAGGGCCACATCAGTTTCTTCGGTGTCCGTATTTTTGTCCAACGCAACACGAGCATCCTCCGCCACTTCAGCTTCATCAGGTTCCACAGGTGTGTCCGGCTTAACAGGCTCCGCGGGAGTCTTTTTCACCGGCTCGGGGACTCGCTGCACCATGATATTGATCGCTTCACCGCTAAAGGGGTCAATGAACTCTGTGCTGGTAAACATCAGTTGGTCGCCAAGGCTAATAGTTGCGCGCAAGGAATAGCGCATGCGCTCGTCAATATCGGCCGGCTTGTATTGAATGGCGAAGGAATAAGGCGGCCCTCCCTCTGGCGTAAACATGACTGTTTCCATCACCGTGGCAAGGGCATCGGCACGAGACACGTCCTGCAACTGAACCTCAACTTCGGCGCCCGGTGGCAACATCATTCGCTCACGGTAGAAAACTTCTCCATTTATGGTTGCCACCACGGCCTCCTCTTCAGCGCCAGCGGTTTCGGCGGGCGCCTTCTCACCACCACAGGCTGTCAGCGCCAGCACTAATGCACCTCCCAGCAACCAAAACCCTGCCATTCCACGCTTATCCATCATCTTAAACTTCCTGATCACAACGTCTGTGTTCCATCATTTATTTGCTAGGCGCTGAGTTGCTCAAGCATCTGGCCCATTTTCTCATGCACAAGATTAATTGCCTTCAAAGGCCGCACCATCACTTTGAATTCAATTATCCTGCCTGCGTCGTTAAAGGTGATAATGTCTACGCCGTTGACCGTGAGCCCATCTATCTCACACACAAACTCCAGAACAGCATGCTTTGAGTCCACCACTTCTTTCTGGTAGTGGAAGCCACCCTGCAGCACATGCATGGCGCCTGTCAGGTACATTATCGTAAGGTCACGACCTCGCTGGGGTGAGTGCACTACCGGGGACAGAAAAACGCAGTGCTCATCAACGATCTCCGCAAGAACTGCAGGATTCTGGCTTGCGACAAACTGATGCCATTTATCCAGGGGATTGCTCACTATTCAGACCTCGTTGGTAGGTGCTCTAGAGATCCGTCTCCTGACGAAACTCTCGCTCGATTTTCTGCTCCTGCTCGTAACGACTGACACCCTTATTGGAGGAACTTTCTCGCAGACGTTGTTGAAAGCGCTGCCGGCGATAGCGCTTCACCAGACGAGGGAAGCGCTCCTCTTCGATTTCCCCTGCAATCAATTCCTCGATGAAGGCTATGTCGATGCCAACACGGTAAGCAATGCGACTGGGGCGAATTTTATGAGCGTGAAACTCTGCCACGATATGGATTTGCTCTTCGCGGCTATGTCCGCAAACCCTCGAGTAGCCATAGGGAGGCGACGGGGTACGGGGGTCGTTGGGGTCAATCTGCAGGTTCATGGCAATATTATTAGCAGTTCGCATCAAAAATACCAGCAACTCAACCACATAGGGTTGAACTATTTAGTGAATTGCTCGAGGTTTTTCGCCAAACCTCGGGGAATTATCCGCGAAATGTGGACGCGCATTCCTCAGCAGCGGCGCTACTTCTGGAGACTGGCGACTTGGCCAAGACAGTGCAATACTTGGAAGCACGATACTAATCAAAAAAAGGAGTCTTCCATGAAGCGTGTTATTCTCATTTCCAGTATGCTTGTTCTCGCCGCGTGTTCTGCTGAGCCCGGTACAGAGAAGTGGTGTGAAGCCAAAAAAGAACAGCCCAAATCCGAATGGACTGGCTCCGACGCAGCCACCTACGCCAAAAATTGTATTATTGATGGCATGGAAGTTGGGTCGGAAGGCTGGTGCGAAGACCTCGCTGGCAAACCCAAAGGCGAATGGACAGCCGATGAAGCCTCCACCTACGCCAAAAATTGTGTAATGTAACCAGGAAACCCAACCCCATGATTAAGACAATAAAACAGCTCCTACTGGGGGCTGCGATCGCCCTCACCCTCATTAGTGGTGCCCAGGCAGGCGAAACCCTGCAACGCATTATCGACTTCAAAACACTCAAGGTGGGCATGTCCGCAGACCAACCACCAATGACCACGATAAACCGCCAGGGCGGTGTCATGGGTTTTGATGTTGACCTCGCCCGAGGCCTTGCCCGCGCCATGCGAGTACAACTAGATATCAAGGTATTGCCTTTTGGCGACCTGCTGACTGCGCTGGAGAAAGGTGAAATTGACCTGGTAATGTCGAATATGTCGATTACTCCGGAACGTTCTGAGCAGGCGTACTTTGCCGGCCCTTACATGATGACCGGCAAGTCTATTCTCACTCGCAACTCAGTCCTGGCACAGGCCGATAGCACCGGGGCAATCAACCGCGCTGACCTTAAGATCGCCGCTATAGCCAACTCTACCAGTGCCATGTTCGCCCAGGAAAACACCCCTGAGGCAGAACTCATCACAACAGAGACCAGCGATGAAGCGGTAGCCATGCTGATTGCCGGCAAGGTCGATGCGGTACTGGCGGACATGTCCGTTTGCAAACTTGCGGTATTGCGTCACCCGGAATCAGGATTGGTTACTCTTAAGAAACCACTGACGCTGGAGCCCGTCGGTATTGCCATCAACACTAACGACCCTCAGTTCCAGAATCTTGTCGACAATTTCATGGATGCCTTTGGCAAAACTGGTGTACTTGGCCAGCTGCGTAAAAAATGGTTTGAAGATGGCGACTGGATTGCTGCACTGCCCTAGCCCTCTCTCTGGGTCTACCCTTGCACAGCAAGCTGCAAATGGTCATGGCTACTCCCTGTTATAGCGGGCAGCCATGAGCAAGGGTGACCCAATTGTCATTGCTCACCGGGGCGCTAGCGGCTACCTGCCAGAGCACTCTCTCGAAAGCAAAGCCATGGCACACGCCATGGGTGCCGATTTTATCGAACAGGACGTAGTACTCACCAGCGACGGTGTGCCTATCGTCCTGCACGACATTAATCTCGAAAGTACCACAGATGTTGCCCGGCTATTTCCCGAGAGGGCCAGAGCAGACGGCCGCTACTATGCGCTGGATTTCAGTCTTCAGGAGATCAAGGAGCTAAGCCTCCATGAGCGCAGCTTTACTAACGACAACGGCGAAGAGCAGGCCTACTACCCTGACCGGTTTCCTATCGATCGGGGCAGCTTTAGCCTGCCTACACTGGAAGAAGAGATAAATCTGATTCACGGGCTGGATCTCAGTCGAAACAAAAAGACAGGGCTTTACGTTGAGCTAAAAGCGCCTCTATGGCATCAACAGCAAGACTACGACATCGCCGCCGCAGTGCTCGGCGTATTGACCCATACCGGCTATGGAAACAAAGTTGATCAGGTTTTCCTGCAATGCTTTAACGACCAGACATTAATGGCGCTCCGTGAGGTGACTCCCCTCCCCCTGATTCAGCTGATTGGTGAAAACGACTGGTGCGAGGACGGCGGTGCGGACTACAACGCAATGCGTACCACCCGGGGAATTGCCCAGGTTGCTAAATATGCCCAGGGTATCGGTCCCTGGATTCCTCAGGTATTGACTACCACTGATGCGGGTTTTGAGCCTACGCCGCTGACAGCACTGGCCCATGAACACGGCTTGCAGGTTCACCCCTATACCTTGCGCATTGACGAGCTGCCCGAAGGCACAACAGGTGCTGAGGAGCTGCATCGCGCGCTATTCGAGCAAGCCGGAGTCGATGGCCTGTTCACTGACTTTCCAGACATCACCAGGCGCTACCTCCAGGCGATGCAATGAACTTTGTGGAGACGCGACGCTATATTCTCGAGCGACCCGAGGCTAAAGAGGACTTCCCTTTTGGTCCCGACGTCGTGGTGTTCAAGCTGCAGAAAAAAATGTTCGCGACATTGGTTCAAAGCGAAGATAGCGCGCGCATGAACCTGAAATGCGATCCCAACGAAGCGCTGATACTAAGGGACATATTTGACGCCGTATTACCTGGCTACCATATGAACAAGCGTCACTGGAATACCGTCGTGCTGGATGGCAGTATTCCCCGCGGCGAAATCGAGCGCATGATAGATAGCTCCTACTCGCTGGTAGCCCGGGGCCTGCCGCTTAAGGCCCGCCAGGGGTTGGAAATCAGGCATGGTCGAGACGCTATTTATGGCAAACACTCCGGCTAAATAGCCAAATTTTCGCCGAACTGTACTCTATCGATTTTGTGACTAGTACTCACCAGCGCAACGAGGCATTATCACTTCTTTAGCTCAACCCATTGACCAAAATTAGCCTGCTGCCCCCAGCAGAACCAACACTTGTATTCAATTGTGGAAGCCAGCGTGACCCCCAAGGTAAACCGAAGAACAAAAATTGTTGCGACCATAGGCCCGGGTAGTGAATCTGATGACATGATTGCCAAGCTGATTTCAGCTGGCGTCAACGTGTTTCGACTCAATTTCAGCCATGGCACCAGCGCACAACACGCAAAGGTGGCCACCCGAATTCGAAAGCAATCCAGTATTGCAGGCCAGTACGTTGGAATTCTGGCAGACCTTCAAGGCCCCAAGATCCGAATCAGCACTTTTCGCAATGACTCAGTCGACCTGGCGATAGGAGACAGTTTCCGCCTCGATTTGAACCTGAGTGAAGGCGAAGGCGACAAACGCGGTGTTGGGCTGGATTACAAGGACTTGTGCAACAGCGTTGAGCCCGGAGATATACTATTACTTGATGACGGCCGAATACGACTTAAAGTGGACGATGTTTCTGCATCAGTGGTCGAATGCTCTGTAGTTATAGGCGGCAAACTCGGCTCGCGCAAAGGCATCAATCGACTGGGCGGCGGATTGGCGGCGCCCGCTCTGACCACAAAGGACATTGCCGACATCGATAGTCTTGTCGAAGTCCGGCCTGATTTTGTAGCAGTATCATTCGTATCCAGCGATGAGGATATTTTCCAGACTCGCGATCTCTTGCAAAAACATGACTTACATCCGGGAATTATCGCCAAAATAGAGCGCGCTGAAGTCGTTGCTGATGAAGCCATACTCAATGGCATCATCCGGGCTTCGCTGGGCGTAATGGTCGCCAGGGGTGACCTGGGCGTCGAGGTCGGTGATGCCCAACTCATTGGTATCCAGAAAGAGCTTATATCTCGAGCCAGGCAAATGGACCGGGTAGTGATAACGGCCACGCAGATGATGGAGTCCATGATCGATAACTCCATGCCCACCCGCGCGGAGGTATTCGACGTCGCCAACGCAGTGCTGGATGGTACAGACGCCGTCATGCTCTCAGCCGAAACCGCGGTGGGTAAATATCCGGTCGAAGTGGTGGCTGCCATGGCCGATGCCGCCCTGGGAGCTGAGCGACAAGCGGTAGCGCGCACCTCACGCTACAGACTCGACCGGCAGTTTGCGACCCCGCAGGAAACCATCGCCATGTCGGCTATCTACGCTGCCAATCACTACGGCAGCGTTCGCGGTATCGCCTGCTTGACTGAGAGTGGTAACACACCGCTGCTGATGTCGCGGCTCAGCTCCGGACTGCCCATTTTCGGCCTTAGCAGCGATGCCGAGACGTTGCAGAAACTCTGCTTGTGTCGTGGTGTCATCCCTCTTTTCTTCGATGCGACCGCGTTCGACCAGGACGAAGTTGATGCCAGGGCCATTGAGTTTTTGAAAGATGGTGGCTACCTGCTTCGCGATGACTCCATTCTGCTGACCAAGGGTACGGAAATGGGCCAATCGGGCTCAACCAATATCATCAAGATCCTACCGGTCCTGTAATGCGTGCAACTACTCGCCTGACCGCAGATGTAGGCGGCACTAATACACGGATTGCTCTGTATGACGAGCTGAACGACGACCTGCGGTCGGTCGCCACTTTCGTCAACGAAGATTATGATTGCGTGGAAGATGTTTTGCAGGCCTGGCGCGACAACCTGAATGAAGACTGGCCAACAACGGCATGCATTGCTGCTGCGGCGCCACCGTCTGGTGATCAGGTTTCAATGATCAACCTGGGCTGGTCATTCTCATGTTCTGCGTTAGCCAAGCAGTTTGGGTTCCGTCACCTGCGCTGGCTCAACGACTTCCAGGCCAATGCCCATTCACTGCCTCACCTTGGCACTGCAGACATTGAATGGCTGCATTCAGGCGTTCAAACAGAGCATAGCAAGCTTGCCACGGTAGGTCCGGGTACCGGACTTGGCGGCGCTACCCTGCAATGGATAGGCGATACGCCCTTCGCCATAGAGGCCGAGCCCGGGCATGCGGGGCTCTCTCCGGGGAACGAACTGGAAACGGATATATTCAGGCGCTTACTGCCAGAGTATGGTGACATTTATGCGGAATTACTGGTCTCTGGAGCAGGCCTGGTTCGTCTATACACTGCAATTGCAGAGCTGTCAGGGGCATCGCCACGATCGCTCAAACCTGCCGATGTCTCCCGTTTAGGGCTGGAAGGCAGTGACATTCATTGCGTGCAAGCGCTCGAGACGTTCTGTGCACTCCTAGGTTCAGCTTGCGGCGACTTTGTTCTCTCTAACGGGGCTTATGGCGGGCTCTACATCGCCGGCGGGATTATCCCGCGCATGACAGAGTTCTTGCGCCAGAGCAGCTTCCTGGAAAGACTGCAGAACAAGGGCCTTATGCGCGAACACTTGGTGAAAATGCCTGTAAAGCTAATCACCACAGAGCACCCAGGACTGATTGGGGCCGCACATGCCCCGATCAGTACTAGCGGGGAAAGCTGACGCGGGCACAAAAACCCCGTCCCTGGTCTCCGGGACCGGTCTTTATTGTCGCGCCATGTAGCTCAGCAACTCGGTTTGCAATAGACAGACCCAGGCCCGCCCCCAGGCCCGCACTTCCCGGCACGCGGTAGAAGCGCTCTCCCAGTTGTTCGTGCTCTGCCAGGGACAAAGGCTCACAGTCATTACAGATAGCAAGTGAAACGATGTCCTCCCGCCGCAGCCTTACCGTGATCACCGGATCACCATCGCTATAGCGAAAAGCATTCACCAATAAATTACGGAACATGATCGCAAGGGCTTCAGCGTTGGCCTGCACAAAAATCGGCTCACCCTCCTCGATGTCTACCGACAGTCCGCGCTCGGCCGCCAGGTGGGCAGTATCGGCAAGTGCCTCTGTGAGCAGAGCGCGCAGCTCAACCCTGGTCAGGATCACCGACGCATCCGGATCAAGCCTGGCCAGGGTAAGCAACTGTTCCACGGTGTGGGTGGCGCGGTCTACCCGCTGGGTAATTCTGGCGAGCATGCCCGCTGCGGGCTCGGTTTTTAACTGACGCTGGCAGAGTTGCACCTCGGTTTTTATCGCCGCGAGTGGTGTTAACAGTTCGTGCGCAGCGTTCGCCGTGAAGCGTTGCTCGCCATCCATAGCGGTGGCTAGCCGGGAGAGTAATTCATTCAGGGACGATACAACGCTATCCAGTTCTCGAGGGACTTCTTCGGTATCAACCGGTTCGAGCAGACCGGGCTTGCGTCGGGCAATTTGGCCTGCCAAATTTCGCAAGGGTAACAGGCCGCGGGCAACACCCAGATACAACAAAGCTATCGTAAGCGGAACAACGATTAACAGCGGCATGAAAGCACTACCCAGAGTACCCAGCATATCCCTCCTGGCCGCTCCCAGCTCAATACCTACTTGAATCCACAGTCCTGAACTTTCATCCCGCTTGCTCAGCAACCGCCAATGCCCCCGGCCTTCATCCAACTCTCGATACACCAGACCTTCAGCTGAGGGTCGTTCAAATAATGGCGAGCCAGCCAACACCGCTATTCTGCTGTCTTTCTCCCAGATATTGATAGCCGGAGCCAGACCTTCGGTGACAATACCCTCTATCAGTATAGGTTCCAGGTGCGCCTGGTCATAATCGTGGCCAGTCCAGGCTTCATAAAGGGGCTGGCCCTGAGCAAGCTGGCGTTCGAAAACCCGGGTGATGTAATTTACCAGGTCGGCGTACTGACCGAGCTGACGATCTACCTGCTCCAGTAGTACGCGATTGGCATAAAAGTAGGTGACACCTGCGGAACCAATCCAGGCAAACAATGTTAAGGCAAGCAGGATGATCGTTAGACGCTGTTGCAGGGAGGTAGTCATTGGGAAATGCGGTAACCCACACCGCGCATGGTTTCGATGCAGTCGCTACCGAAACGCTTTCGCAACCGGGAGATGTAAACCTCGACCGTGTTGGAGCCCACTTCCTCTCCCCAGCTATAAATACCCTCTTCCAGCCTCGCCCGGGAAACAAAGCGCCCGGCGTTACGCACCAGAATTTCCAGAATTGCATATTCCCGCGCGGTCAGGTCAAGTACCTCACCGTCAAACGTCACCACCTTGTCAACCGGGTCGATGGCAATACCGCGCGCTTCCAGTTGCTGGCTGCGACGCTCTCCCCGACGTCGAAGCAGCATTCGAATCCGGGCAAACAACTCGTCAATTTCAAATGGCTTGGTCAGATAATCATCGGCACCTGAATCCAGGCCATCAACTTTATCGTCGAGCGTATTGCGCGCGGTCAACAGCATTACGGGAATATCATGCTTATCCGCACGAGCCTGTCGCAATACCTGCAGGCCCGGTACCTCCGGGAGGCCAAGGTCAAGAATCATCAGGTCATAGGGGGTCGCGCCAAGCGTCGATCGCACCGGTTCGCCACTTCGTAGCCAGTCGACTGCGTAGTTTTCAAGGCGCAGAGCCGCCTCCAGGGATTCCCCCAGTTGGACATCATCCTCCACCAGCAATATACGCAACTCTGATTCCATCGCCGTTCACCCAAGAGCAAAGAGTATACGTTGCAAAGAGAAGATTAAACCTGCCTGAAACGAGTACCGACTAACCAACAAATATGGATTATTCCCAAAAATCCATATCTTTCCCGTTCGGCAGAAACAAAATCAGGTGCTAGACTGAAAGAAGCTGAATTTTTCAGCGAGATTTGGATAACGATCGACGCTCTTTAAGCACCTCGATACGCAAGCCATAAACATTAAAAAAACCGCTGCGCACTTTGTAGCGCGGCAAGCACTACAGGTAAAAGATATGTCTACAACTACCGGCACCGTCAAATGGTTTAACGAAAGCAAGGGCTTTGGCTTTATCGAGCGCGAAGACGGTCCCGATGTGTTCGTCCACTTCAGTGCTATCAAGGGCGACGGATTCCGTACGCTGACTGATGGCCAAAAAGTGCAGTTTGACGTAACTGATGGCCAGAAAGGCCCTCAAGCGGAAAACGTAATCGCCGTGTAAGAAACTTTACACCAAGAAATAAAAAAGGAGCCCGATGGCTCCTTTTTTATTTCTCAATGCGATTCACTGATGAATCGCGATTGATACCTTAACCGTCAGCCAGACTCCGCTGTCGCTCTAGCTCTGAATCCATATACTTGATCCACTGGGATGCATATTTTGCCGAGCGCTCATCCCTTGATGCAGCCTTGAACGCGTCGCGGGCTTTCTCGTACTGCTTAACATTGAAGTAAGCCATGCCAAGCACTAAACGGGCGTTATCCGGACGCTTAACACCACCGCGCGCCAAGCCTTTATTAATCGCCGAGATCGCTTTCTTATTATCATCACCGTCCAGGTAAATATTACCCAGACGTGCGTATAGCTCTCCAGTGTCAGACTTCGCAGCTGCCTTCTCCATCGCCGGAATAGCCTTATCAACCTCCTGCGCTTGACGCCAGGCGCTGCCCGCGATTTCCCAGTTCTTGGACTTGTCTTCAATCGAGCCATCTTTCAGGCCCTTGTCCATTACCTTCGCAGCCTTATAAGGAACGTCCGCATTCAGGTACAGATAAGACATGGTGACCTGCTCAGTGCCCTTATCCAACATGCCCTGGACATATGCGGTCTCCATAGCGGACAACTGCTCTGATTCCTTTTTCTGCTCTCCGTACATATGGGATATCTGCACCCAGTATTGCTTTTTCGGGTAGTGAGTCAGCAAGGTCTCAAGGACGTCTACCGTTTTGTTGATATCACCCTTTTCGAAATACAGGAAACGTGCCAGGTTGTACCACTGCTCTTTCGGCAGTTTGCCCTTTTCGTTGTACATGGAAATCGCTTTCTCCACATTCAACAGGGCCTTGTTGTAATCCTTCATCTGGTAATAGCCCTGCGACAGCAGCACATAGGCGGCTGCATTGGGCGTTTCGGTCATATCAAACCACTTGAGCAAGGCATCGACGCCACGCTTCCAGTCTTCCTGAACGAAGTACAGCTGCGCAATGGTGTAGCGGGTATTGATTTCCATCGCCAACGGGATGTCTGGCTGGGCGACTACATTCTCGTAGGCCTTCAGCGCATTGGCGTAATCTTCTTTAGAGTAATAGATAAACGCGTAGAGGTTATAGACGTTAGCCAGCTCGTAACTGTTCAGAGCTTTTTTACCGCCAGCTGCGATCATCTCGTCCAGCACTTTCTGAGCGCCAGCAAGGTCTTTCGCCTCGGCCGCGGCCTGGGCCTCGGCCAATTTCTCATAGACCTTGTTGCGCAACGCTGGTGTACGCCGGGTTTCCCGGGTGTCCTTGGGCTTGTCCTGCGCCACTGCAGCAGACAGCGGTGTAAAGCCAGCGTCATGCTGCAACTGGGTAACGGCAACCTGGGATATTAGCACCGGCACTACAAACAGTGCTGCGCGGGTCCAGGTCTTGTGATTTAACAATTTCATCATAGCTAAGCCTTGTTACTGTTCCAGCTCGTAGGTGAACTTGTTTTGCACACCTGCAACCTCAATAGCCTCACCATCCACGACTCTGGGCTTGTACTTGAATTTGGTTGCCGCTTTAACAGACGCTTTCTCAAATACGCCTGAGGGCTGGCAATCAACCGCGACGGGATCGCGAATCGCGCCGGAGGTGGTCACCGTGTACTCAACAATGCAGTAGCCGGAAATTCCGCGGGTTTGAGCCCGACGAGGGTAAATGGGTGCAACCTTGACGATGGGAAGGTATTCGCCATCGCCAGAGGACATACCGGTCGTCGAAATACTGATATCGATGCTGGCTGTTGGGGCTATGTTGTCGACATTGGTATCCATATCCAGATCGATTTGAGCCATATCGATTTCGGGTGGTGGCTCTTCCGGGTCCTCCACCTTGTCTGGCTTCTTGGTTGTGGTCTCTAGCTGGATATCTTCGTCCGGCTGCACCAGGTCAGCAATCTTTTGATTAGACACCTCTGGGTTCTCAAAATCACGGTCGATCAGGCTGTGCATAATCATAAACAAGCCCACCACCACAGGAATGGCGAGCAATATTGAAAAAATTGTTCTCATTTACTATCACCCATCTGGCTTAGCCCGCGTCGTCAGTGGAAACACACAGAGGCGCGTCCATCAGGGGTTTAAGCGCTGCCAACAACTCGCTCAACTTGGAGGTCGGCGTGTCAACGTCAGCCTGAATTACAAAGTTCGCCTTGGGGGCCTCTTTCTTGGCCGCTTCAGCAAGTCGAAAAGCACGGTCTACGGGAATCTGCTTTTTATCGTAATAGATATCGCCCGTCGCATTGACGGCAAAGATAATGGTTCCCCGCTCACAGGCAGTTGTTGTAACCGCCTCAGCTTTAAGTATCTCAATCCCTGGCTCTTTCACGAAAGACGAAGTCACAATAAAAAAGATGAGCATGATGAACACAACGTCCAGCATGGGAGTCAGGTCAATCTCACCCTCTCCACCGCCGCCGTCCTGTGCGCCTGCTCGACCACCTGCCATCGCTCGCCGCCTGCTCAATTCTTTTCCTCCGCTGGCCAATTGACCTGCTTAACTCCCGCCTCGCGAGCAGCATCGCCCACTTCAATCAACGTACCAGCACTCGCGCCTGACTCTGTCTTCACGGTAAACGACTGCTCAGGATCCGATGCCAAAAGGCGGGCTATGTTGGCCCGAACCGCCCGAATATCGATGCGACGGTTCTCCATCCAAATCTGGTTGTCCCCAGTGATTGTCACCACAATACTGGTAGCATCGGTTTCGGGGGGATTCTGGTTGCTGTCGGGCCGATTCATTTCGATACCGGCCTCCTTAAGGAAGGACGCGACCACGATAAAAAAGATCAACATGATAAACACGACATCAAGCATCGGTGTCAGGTCAATCTCAGCCTCATCGGCTTCAGCTTCTCGGTTTCTCTTTCGCATCAAACTGGCTCTATTAATGATCCGTCGTCAGGTTATCCTGCAGGAATAGACTTTCCCGCTGGGCAATCCTGGTCACATAGGTATTGGCAAAAACGCCAGAAAGTGCGGCGACCATGCCGGCCATCGTCGGTATCGTAGCCTGCTGAACACCACCGGCCATAGACTTGGCATCACCGCCGCCTGTCACCGCCATGATGTTGAACACCTCGATCATTCCGGTCACGGTGCCCAGCAGTCCAAGCAGAGGACAAAGGGCAACGAGTGTCTTGATCACCGGCAGGTTGCGATTGATCTGCATCCGAGCCTGGGATACCAGCATTTCGCGTATCTGCTCGGCTTCCCAGGATTTCCGCTCAGCGCGTCCTTCCCACTTGCCGATAACCTGAGCAACGTCTTTCTTCCAGCCGAACTGCAGGTACCAAACACGTTCGAAAATCAGCGTCCACATCACGAACAAGAGAGCTGCGATCAACCATAAAACATCGCCGCCCTTGTCCATGAAGCCGAGGAGTACCTCGATATTACCGCCCATATCAAGACCTCAGATTGGCTTCAGTATGCTCTGCAATCATCCCTGTAGTCTGCTCATCCAGTATGTGAATGATGCGCTGTGCGCGTCCGTTCACTACGGTGTGCAGAAGTACAGTAGGAATCGCTACCAACAGACCCAGCACGGTGGTAATCAATGCACCGGAGATACCGCCGGCCATCGCCTTGGGATCACCCGCACCGAAGATCGTGATCGCCTGGAACGTAATAATCATACCGGTAACCGTACCCAGCAGACCCATCAGAGGTGCCACGGCTGCAATAATCTTCAGCAGTGTAAGGCCGCTCTCTAATTTGGGAGTTTCCTTTAACACGCCTTCAGACAACTTGAGCTCGAGAGTCTCCGTGTCCATCTTGGGGTTGTCCTCGTGGATCTTGAGTACACGACCCAGTGGATTGTTGTCGTTGGCTTTGTCGCTCTTCAGCTGAGAGTTGACCTTGCTGCTTACGGCAGTCAGCACAACCAATCGGTAAATTGCGAGCAGGAAGGCAAAAATACCAACCGCGGTGATCGCGTAGCCTACATAACCACCCTGATGCCAGCGCTCTTCCAGATTTGGCGTATCAATAATCGCTGCCAGGAACGAACCGCCGGTAGGTCCGGTCGGATCAACGCCGAAGCTGTGCATGCCACTGGATGCGGCCGCCAGGTCTGCAGCCCAACCGGTATAAGGACCGCTTGGCTGACGAGGCAGTTCACTGAGGCTACCGTTGTCAAAGCTGAGGTAGTTACCGTTGGTGTCGACGATATTAAATGCGCCTACACGAACAACTTCGCGCTCAGCACGTTCGCCGGCCGGTGATGAAACTTCAGCGCTAAACTTGGTGACAACACCCGTCTCGCGAATTTCGCGGAGCAGTTCGAACCAAACTCGCTCGATTTCTTCGATGCTGGGCAGGGTATCGGAGCCACTCATCTTGGAAATGAGATCTTTGAGAAATTGCTCGCGACCGGGGTACTGGGCAGAAGCCATCGATACTTCGATATTTGATGCCAGGTCGCCGGAAGCTGAGGTCAAGTGACCAAACAGCTCGGTCAATGTTCCCAATTTTTCCTGAAGCTGCTTTTGCTTGGCTGCGATCAGCAGCTCGTTTTCCTCAAAAGCCTGTTCCAGCTCGGAACTCAGCTGCTCTTGCCGGGCACGCTCAGCTTCTGCGCGCTTGAGAGCGCTAGCCTGGTTCGCTTTATCCTTGGCAAACTTCGCCTCACGGGCGCGGTTCTCTTTGGCTTCGCTGCTCTGGCCCTGCTTGACGAACTTCAGCAGCTCATCCAGAGACTTGGCTTCCTGCGCCAGGGCGGAACCCGTTGAGAGTGTGAGTGCGCCGCACAAAACAAAAGCAGCGGCTTTTACGATTTTAACGCTCATCAGTTGGCCTCCGGAGCCGAAACTGGCATGTTCAATAATTCAATCGTCGCCTGCTTTTTCGCAATACGAATCCCTTTGCGAATAGCAGCATCATACTCGCCAGAAGGCAGCTCAACCCATGCACCGCCGCTGGTATCCCACGCACCTGACATGACGCCATCTGTGGTCTGGTACATCAGAGCGATACGGCCAATACGCAGGAAGTCGACGTCGCGGGATGACCCGTTCATGTCGATTGTTCCCCGGTAGGTATCGACACCTCGACCGTACTGCAGCTCAATGTTGTAAGCCTCCAGAACGCCGCGGAACTTCTCCGCCACACTCACATCGGCCCGATCAATATTGGCACGCAGGAAGGCCACTCGATTGAGGCGCTCTTCTTTCTCAAAGGGCACGTCAAGCTCTACGAACTGCTCGAGGCCATCGATCATGCGAATAACCAGTGGCGTCATCTGCCGCTGAATCACAGTCACCTGGGAAATCGATTGGTCAATCTCACCAACACGCTTCATCTGGTTGTCGATCTGGCGCTGTAAGCGCGCGTTGTAGACCTTGAGGCCATCAATTTGCTTGGTGACAGTCTTGTAGTCAGTGAGCAAATCGCCTGTCTCGTCCGCCAGGCGGTCAATCTTGACCTGGGACTTTCGAGCCGAATCATTCTTGGCTTCTCCAACCGCGAGGATGGAGTCCAACGTACTGGCCTGCACTGCAGCCGCGGCGCCCGCCAGGGTGCCAACGGAGACAAGCGCAGCGATCAGTGCATTTTTCAATCGATGCATAGTCATGGGAATCGTGTTTCCTGTGTCCAACAAAAAGAATCGGCTCTGATAAAACCGGTATCTGAACTATTTATATAGTGGAAAAACCAGAGTCGGTAAACCGAGGAGGCGAATTTAAACCAAATAGGACCCGTTTTCCAACTTTCCGCGTACCCTAGGTAGGGTAAACATTGATCTTGGGTATTACAGTAACACTTGGCGAACAACCACAAAGCACTGGTAACACATGTCCTCAGCGCCGCGACGTCGCCAATTAGCGCTCAAAGACTGCGAAACTGTAGTCGTACGGGTTGCCATCACCCGCCTCATGGCACTGCCGGGAAACCTCCCGCCAACTAGACCAGTCAATCTCCGGCAACCAGGCATCGCCTTCTACCTCAGCATGCACCTGGGTGAGGTATAGGCGATTCGCTTGCGGCAACGCCGCAGAGTATATCTCAGCCCCACCGATCACCATCAACTCGTTGACACCGTCGATCACGGCAATCTCGGCGGCCAAAGTGACAGCCTCCTGCAGGCTGTGCACCACTTTTACCCCGTCAGCGCTCCAGCCCCTGTCCCTGGTAATGACAATGTTGACACGCCCGGGGAGCGGACGACCTATTGATTCATAGGTTTTGCGACCCATAACAATGGGCTTGCCCATCGTGACGCGCTTGAAATAACGCAGATCCTCGGGCAAATGCCAGGGCAACGCATTGTTATTGCCGATGACGCCATTTTTAGCCGCGGCGACAATGATAGCCAGGTCCATCACGACGGACTCAGACCGCTACCGGCGCAGCGATGTGTCCATGGGGGTTGTAATCCATCAACTCAAAATCCTCGAAACGATAATCGTAAATACTCTCTGGGCGGCGCAAGATATTTAGCCGGGGCAAGGCTCGCGGCTCCCGCGACAACTGCTCTCGCACCTGCTCCATATGGTTACTGTAGAGATGGGAGTCTCCCGTCGTGATAATGATTTCACCGGGCTCGAGATCGCATTGTTGGGCGAGCATCATGGTGAGCGCCGCCAGACTGGCGGTATTGTAGGGAAGCCCAAGGAAAGAATCGCTGGAACGAATATACAGCTGGGCAGAGAGCCGCCCCCCGGCAACATAGAACTGGTAGAGAAGATGACACGGCGGCAGCGCCATACGTCCAGCCCTGGCGTTATCCTGTGGGCTGGCTTTTTCATCGGGCAGGTATTCCACATTCCAGCCATGGAACAGAATACGTCGGCTCTCAGGCGTATTTTTCAGACAATCTACAACATAGTCGATCTGGTTAATGCTGCCTCCATCCCGGGTTGGCCAAGCAGTCCACTGGGCTCCGTATATCGGTCCAAGGTCGCCTTCGGGAGTCGCCCATTCATCCCAGATTGATACCCCGTTCTCCTTGAGCCACGCGGTATTGGTTTGACCATTAAGAAACCAGATCAACTCATTGATGATGCTTTTCAAGTGCAGCTTCTTGGTCGTTAGCAGAGGAAATCCGTCAGCCAGATCGTGGCGATACTGGCGGCCGAAGACGGACAGGGTCCCCGTGCCTGTGCGATCGCCTTTGCTCACGCCGCTATCCAGAATATCCTGGAGAAGGTCTAGGTATTGCTTCATTTACTTTGTTCCAGCTGCGCTTTGCGCATTAGCAGAGCCGCTTTTGTAGGCGACGAATAACAGAATGATGCCAACGGCTATCATGGGAAGACAGAGAATCTGGCCACGAGTCATCCATCCAAAGGCCTCGTAACCAATATGCGCATCCGGCTCCCGGAAAAATTCCACGAAGAAGCGGGCACAGCCGTAACCCAGGGAAAAAAATCCGGATACTGCGCATGTCGGGCGAGAGCGTGAAGAAAACCAGAACAGCAAACCAAACAGCAGTGCCCCCTCCAGGGCAAATTCATAGAGTTGGGACGGGTGCCGGGCAAGCTGCAGTGGATCAGCTGGAAACACCATTGCCCAGGAGACATCAGTGGGTCTTCCCCAGAGCTCCTGGCCGATGAAGTTTCCCAGTCGACCCAGGCCCAGCCCAATCGGTACAAGCGGCGCCACAAAATCCATGATTCGCCAGAAAGGCACCTTTTGTTTGCGTCCAAACACGTACATGGCCAAGAGCACGCCAATAAAACCGCCGTGGAATGACATACCGCCCTCCCACAATCGCAGAGCCCAGGTAGGGTCTTCCAGCAGGCGCTGGCCGCCGTATAAAAATGTATAGCCTATGCGCCCCCCCAAGACGATGCCCAGGGCGGCATAGAACACCAGGTCGTCAACTTGTTCGCGTTGTATGGGACTCCAGGGCTCGCGACAGCGCCTGATCGCCAACCACCAGGCAACGGCAATTCCTGTGAGGTAGGCAAGGCCATACCAGTGGATTTTCAGAGGGCCCAGGGCCAGGGCAACAGGATCAATTTCGGGATAAGGCAGCATGGACAGACCATCGGGATAAGAGCGTATTATTATGCACGTGCTCGGGTTTCACAATTGTTTCCCGGAACTTAGAGGAGTAATACGTCCCACGATGTGCCTGATACTGTTTGCCCACCAAATGAGTAGTGAATACCCCCTTGTCGTCGCCGCCAATCGGGACGAGTTTCACCAACGCCCCACCCAGGCCTCTCACTATTGGCCAGAGCACCCGAGAGTACTTGCCGGCCGGGACCTGCAGGCCGGTGGCACATGGATGGGCATCAATCGCAGTGGCCGCTTTGCCGCGGTCACCAATTACCGCGATCCAGGAAAAACCAGGCCGGCTCCGAGATCCAGGGGAAATCTTGTCATCGACTACTTGCAGAAACAGCTACCCACGGAGCAATACCTTGACGAGGTGTCATCGGCGGCAAATGATTATGCCGGTTTTAATCTGCTGTTGGGGGACAGCGATCAGCTCTGGTACATCAGCAACAGCGGCCCTGACAATGAAAGACAGGCAAGGCGATTACCGCCAGGAATCTATGGTCTCAGTAATGCCTCGCTTGACACCCCGTGGCCAAAAGTTCAACGGGGCAAACAAGTCATGGCAGCAGCGCTGCATGGTTCTATCGACCACGACGCGCTCGAAGCCGTCGTTGCCAGTCGCCAACTCGCCAGCAAAAACCAACTTGACCTACAGGGGCTGAATTCTGAAATGGATGAGCTTCTGTCAGCTCAATTCATTGCCAACGAAGCCTATGGAACGCGCGCGACGACCACCTGCTGGAGCACCGCTGTTGGGGAATACCACTGGAAAGAGAGAAATTTCAACGCCCAGGGCGAACTCAAGCAGGCAGTTGAAGAAGCGTTCCGGTTTACTAATCGACCGGGTTGTGAATAAACCGTTCCATGCCATGCTCCGCAAGGAAGCGCTCAAGCAGGGTATTGATTTCAGCTGGCTCTTCCAGCTGCAGGGCCTCTGCCAACAATTCGCGGGCCTCAAGCAAATTGACGTTGCGCAGCGCTTTTTTTACCTTCGGTAAACTGGTGGCGTTCATAGAGAGCATGTCGTAACCCATAGCCAGCAGCAGCACTGCGCCTTGCGGGTCTCCCGCCAGCTCACCGCAAATCCCCACCTTCTTGCCTTCAGAGCGAGCCGCCGCAGCGACATCCTGAAGCGCATGCAGCACGGCCGGGTGCAGTGAATGATAGAGGTCAGCCACCCGGGCATTGTTGCGATCCACCGCCAGTAAGTATTGAGTGAGATCGTTAGAACCCACGGACAGGAAATCCACCCGCTTGGCCAGCGCCCTTGCCTGGTAGACCGCCGAGGGCACCTCCACCATCACACCAATACTGGGCAGCTCTGTGGCAACACCCTCCTGCACCACCTCTCGGTGACTGCGATAGATCAGGTCGAGAGCTTCATCGAGCTCCGACACGCTGGATATCATCGGCAGCATGATTCTCAGGTTCCCCAGGCCCGCGTTGGCTTTGAGCATGGCACGCACCTGGGAGAGGAATATCTCCGGATGGTCCAGGGTGACCCTTATTCCACGCCAACCGAGAAAGGGATTGTCTTCTTCGATGGGAAAGTAAGGTAGTGATTTGTCGCCGCCAATATCCAGGGTACGCATGGTTACCGGCCGAGGAGCAAAGGCCTCCAACTGGTTGCGATAAATCTGGCGCTGCTCTTCCTCAGAGGGGAAACGCTCGCGCAACAAAAAGGGAACTTCGGTTCGATAAAGACCAACGCCCTCGGCGCCTTGCTCCAGAGATCGAACCACATCGGCCATCAGCCCCGTGTTAACCCACAGCGGCATGCGATGACCATCAAGGGTGATGCAGGGCTGGTCACGCAGTGACTCCAGGTCCTTGTTAAGCTCCCGATCTGAGTCCAGGACCTCTTTAAACCGCGCAAGCACTTCCGGTCGGGGATTGAGGTGTACCGCCCCGTTATAACCATCAATAACAACGCTGCGGCCTTCCAAACGGGTGTAGGGAAGATCTACCGCCCCCATCACTGTAGGCACGCCCATCGCCCGGGCGAGAATAGCGACGTGCGAGTTTCCAGAGCCGCGCACCGAGATCAATCCCGCCAGCTTCTCCCGGGGAATTTCCCCAAGCGACGAGGCTGTCAACTCTTCACCCACCAGTACGGCATTATCCGGAAATATCTGTTCTTCCTTATTGGAGGCCTGCAGATACGAAAGCACCCGGGTGCCCAGGTCCTTAACATCGACTGCGCGCTCTTTCAGGTAGCTGTGCTCCATGCGCTCAAAATGACGAATGTGTTCGATCATCACCTTGCTTAAAGCGCCCTGGGCCCAGTTTCCTGCCTTAATCAGGCCGACAACTTCCCTACCGATGGAGGAATCATCCAGAATGCCCAGGTAGACATCAAACAGGGCATGGTCTTCAGGGCTCAGCTCACCACCGAGGTTGTCAGCGACACCCTGGATGTCTTCCCGAACCCGGTCGAGGGCAAAGCGAAATGCATGCAGCTCTGCCCTCCGGTCTTCTACGATTTTGCGCGGTACCGCATAAAGGTCGGCAATTGGCGACACCACGACACAGGTACCAATGGCAATACCGGGCGCCCCGGGCACTCCCCCGATCTTGGCCGGAGCCCCCTCTGCGACTTCGTCTGAGTCAACAGCTCCAGTCACCCTGGCATGAGCGATAACGGCGGCCAGCTGGGCCGACATGGTCACCAGGAATGCTTCTTCACTCTCATCGAAGCGTCGATGCTCTGCCTGCTGCACCACAAGGACACCAAGGACGTCGCGCTGGTGGATAATCGGGACCCCCAGAAAAGCGTCGAAGTGCTCTTCACCAAGGTCAGGGAAAAAGCGAAAACTGGGGTGGCTCTCGGCATTTTCGAGATTCAGGGGTTCCTCTCGCTCGGCTACGGTGCCTACCAGGCCCTCGCCCGCTGCCAGGCTGGCTACACCTACTTGCTTTTGGTTAAGACCCTCGGTGGCGCGAAAGATGAAACGATCTCCACCGGGCTCTCGTAGATAAATACTACAAACTTCGGTGCCCATGGCCACTCGAACCTGGCGCACAATAATCCCCAGGGCATCTTCCAGTCCACTGGCTGAGTTGACCTCCTGGACGATTTGACGGAGCGTTTCAAGCATGAGCATCTCTTGGGAGTCGCTCATCCCAGTTCTGGGTGTGGCGCCCCAGGGGCAGGGCTAACTCTTTCATTGCCCTGCGATATACCTCCCGCTTGAAGGAAATTACCTCATTGAGGGGGTACCAGTAACTGACCCACTGCCAGTGATCAAATTCAGGTTTGTCATTGAGGTCCAACTGCACGGCATCGTCATCCTCTAACATCCGCAGCAGGAACCACTTTTGCTTTTGACCAATGCAGAGAGGCTTTTGACCCTTGCGAAGGAAGCGCTTGGGCAGTCGGTAACGCAACCAACCGCGGGTCACACCGAGAACCTCGACAGCTTCGGGCTGCAGACCAACCTCCTCTTCCAACTCCCTGTATAGCGCTTCTTCCGGAGATTCGCCGCGGTTAATACCGCCCTGCGGGAACTGCCAGGCATCACGGCCTCCCACACGACGCGCCCAGAGCACCTGGCCCTGGTTATTCGCCAGCACGATCCCTACGTTTGGACGGAAGCCGTCTTTATCAATCACGATTCATCGTTATTTGTATTCATGGACCGGCCATTGTTCCACATTTTCCACTCCCTGAGAAATTTACTCCCGCAGCGCCTAAGGCTATGCTGCCGCACTCTAACAGCGAGCACTCTTTATGGCCCTGGCGATTTTTGACCTTGATAACACCCTGATTGGAGGCGACAGCGACCATCTGTGGGGCCAGTTTGTCTGTGCAAGGGGCCTGGTAGACAGCGAAGCGTTTTCTGCGCTCAACGACCAGTTTTACGCGGACTACCAATCCGGCAACCTGGACATCGCCGCCTACCTGCGCTTCGCCCTGGCCCCACTGAAGGGTCAGCCGCTGGACCTACTGGCCGAATGGCACCGTGACTTCATGAGCGCCATGATTACCCCGGTCATGCTACCCAAGGCCCGGCAATTGATCGCCAATCATCGAGATCGCCGCGACAATTTGCTCATTATCACCGCGACTAATGAGTTTATTACCCGTCCTATTGCGGCCGCACTCGGTATTGACGACATTTTGGCGTGTGAAGCGGAGATCGTTGATGGGCTCTATACCGGCGAACCGACAGGCACTCCTTCCTACAAGGAGGGCAAAATCACGCGACTGGAGGAATGGCTGCGAGGCAGGGATATATCCCTTGATGGCGCTTACTTTTACAGCGACTCTCACAATGACCTACCCCTGTTAGAGCAGATAGACAAACCGGTCGCCGTTGATCCTGATGATACTTTGCTGGCACGTGCCCATGAGGCAGGCTGGCCGGTCATTTCATTGCGGAGTTAACAGGGCAGCAGCACCAAAGCCCCCAGGACCCCTCACAACTTACGGGCGAACACCGACTTAAGATACTCTGTCTCCGGAATCGCCGGGTGCACGGGGTGATCCGGCCCCTGCGCCCCTTGCTCAACCACCCTCAGCTGACAGCCGGCCCGATTCGCTGCCTGCTGCATTGCCGACATCAGGTCAGCCCGGGAGAGGTGCATAGAGCAGGAACCCGAAACCAGCAGACCGCCGGGTTTGAGCAAGCGCAGCCCAAGCTCGTTAATACGGCGATAGGCCGTAATGCCTTTCTTGATGTCTTTGCGCCTTTGAATAAATGCCGGGGGGTCGAGAATGACAACGTCATAGGAAAGTCCCTCGCTAAGCATCTGCTTCATTGTTTCTGGCGCTGAACCCTGGCGCACAGTCACTTTGTCGGCAATGTTATTTAGCTGCGCGTTGGTCATTACGCCGTCGAGGGCGGTGGCAGAACTGTCCAGACAACACACACGGCTGGCGCCAAATGCCCCTGCCTGAATACCCCAGCCACCAATGTAGCTATAGACATCCAGCACTGATTTGCCGTTAACCCAGGAAGCCAACCTGGCCCGGGCCATGCGGTGATCGTAGAACCATCCGGTTTTCTGGCCCAAGTGGACCGGCGCGACAAACTTCACGCCATTTTCCTCAAGGGGAACCTGGTCTGGCACACTGCCAAAAACGACTTCGATGTCGTCACTCAACCCGCTCTCGCGACGACTGCGGCTATCGCCGCGCAGCAAAATTCCGTCGGGAGAAACGCATTTCTCAAGCGCCTCAAGCAGCGGCTGTCGATAGCGCTCCACCCCGGCATTATTGAGCTGCACAACAAGATAGGGACCGAAGCGATCGATGACGATACCCGGCAATAAATCGCTGTCCCCGTAAACCAGACGATAAAATGGCTGGTCAAAAGCCGCATCACGACCTTCCAGGGCAGTCTCCAGGCGCTGTTGGAATAACGCGACGTTTAATGCCTGCTCTTGCCCCGGGGCATAAATCCGCGCGCAGATAAGCGCTTGAGGCTCCATATACGCAGACCCCAGCAACGAGCCATCTGCACTGCGCACGCAAACGGCATCGCCCGGCTGAAAGTCGCCCAGCGAAGAGCGCTTGGTATCTACTTCGTTGGAATAAACCCACAGGTGCCCGCCTCGCAAACGGCGGTCTGCGCCCTTGCGAAGGATGAGGTCGTGGGTGATCATAATCAGAGGCTCGACTGAACCTGCCAGCGGCGCTTAGTCTTCCTCGTCACACTTGCTCTGATAGTCTTCGGCATTGAGCAGGGCGTCCAGTTCACTGGCATCTGTAGGCTGAAGTTTAAAGAACCAGCCATCATTGTAAGGGTCTGAGTTCACAGTCTCGGGTTCGTCTTCAAGCAGCGCGTTCACCGCCAGTACCTCACCACCCACTGGGGAATAGATATCCGAGGCCGCCTTCACTGACTCAACAACGCCGGCCTCCTCACCGGCAGCCAGGGAGCTCCCCACTTCCGGAACTTCCACAAACACCACATCACCCAGAGCGTCCTGGGCGTGATCGGAGATGCCGATAGTCACTGTGCCATCTTCTTCCATGCGCGCCCATTCATGGCTGCTGGCATACTTCAGTTCGCTTGGTGTCTGACTCATGGAGCCTCCTCTGTTTAATCAATGGTATAAAGCTGAGCGAGTCATTCTAACGGCAGGTTGCTGAAACACAACACAACCGGGTGGATTAGCCAACCCCCATCGCCTGACGCATTAACCGCTGTTTAAGTGGCGCAACCCGGGCAACGCCGCGCATTCCGGCGTTACGAAGCCACCTGAGCGGCAACGCATCCTGTTCAAACAGGCGCTTGAATCCGTCCATAGCACCCATCATCAACAGGTTTTCACCCTTGCGGCGACGCTGATAACGCCCCAGTACATCCAGTTGACCTGGCGCCAGGCCCTTGGCATGGGCAGCCAGCAACTCCTCGGCGAGGGCGGCAACATCCTGCAAACCCAAATTGATGCCCTGCCCCGCGAGCGGGTGAATGGTATGTGCGGCATCCGCAACAAGAGCAACGCCGGCTTGAATATAGTCAACCGCATGGCGCTGCCTGAGCGGAAACGCAAAGCGCTTGCTGACAGCCACAACTCCGCCGAGGTTGCCTTCAAAAACCCTGCTCAATTCAGCACAGAAAGCCTCATCATCCAATGCCAGCATTTCGGCTGCCCTATCGTCTGTCAGCGACCAGACAATTGAGCAATAGTGCTGATCTTCGGTGCCCGGCAGAGGTAAAAAGGCCAGGGGACCGCTGGGCAGGAAGCGCTGCCAGGCAGTGGACTGGTGCTCTTGCGCCATTTGTACAGTGCAAACCAAAGCCTGATGCCCGTAATCCCACTCCCGGGTTTTGAAATCCAGCATCTCCCGAACCCGGGAGAGTGCACCATCGGCACCAACCAGCAAGCCCGCCTCAACGACCTCGCCACTTTCCAGATGAAGCTCCATTGAGCCGCCCTCCTGCCGCTGGCAGCTTTCCAGACGATCAGGGTTGTATCGATGAATGCCGGGGGCATCGTCCATCGCAGCCAACAAGCCATCAACAATGGCCCTGTTTTCAACTATGTATCCCAAAGCAGGGGCTTTGATTTCAGCGCAGTCAAATTCAATACGACCCGTGCCATCGGCATCCCAGACAGTCATATGCCCATAGGGGCAATGTCTATAGGCAGCAACCGCCTCCCATGCACCCAGCGACTGCAGGAACCGGACTGACCGGGGAGTCAGTGCACTCACCCGCGCATCGAAACTATTCACCGAGGTGCTGTCTGGCAAGGCCTTGCGCTCCAGAGTCTGAGCTTCAACCAGGGCCAGGGACAAACCCTGTCCCGCCAAAGCAACAGCAAGGGCGCTTCCCGCAATGCCGGCACCGATAATCACCACATCGAACTTTCGTGCCGCTGCCATTTATTCTCCCATAGCGGCCACGCCCGCCGCATGATTGACAAAATTGCGTTTCAGAGCGGGCGCCAGATCCAACCCGGACAACGCCAGATCCCTGGCCAGGCCGATCACCGGGTCGGCGAGCATAAACAGTGACGGCAAGCGATCGCTGAATTCAATCGTTCGCTGCTGGTCGTCCTGTTGACGCTGCTCGTAGCGCTGTAACACCTGCAGGTCTCCATAGTCTTCCGAGTCTTTTTGGGCAGCTGCCAGTACCTGTGCCAGCTCGGCAACATCGCGCAAAGCCAGGTTATAACCCTGCCCCGCCACCGGGTGCAGCGCATGGGCCGCATTACCCATAACCACCACCCCTTGTCTTACCTGCTCAACAGATTTAACCAGCGACAGCGGGTAGCCGTGTCTTTCGCCTACTTGTTGTAACCGCCCAAGTCGATAACCGAACCGGTCCTGCAGCGCACCAAGAAAGTCTTCCTCCGAACACTTCAGTAAATGCTCCGCCTCCTCCGCTGCCACTGTCCAAACCAACGCACTGCGATTACTGGCTTCATTAATACCGAGCAGGGGCAGCAACGCCACCGGACCAAACTGGGTAAAACGCTCAAACGCGCAACCCTGGTGAGGCTCGGCAAAGCCCACGTTTGCCACCAGTGCATGCTGGCGATAGGGCTTTTCCTCAACCGCAACCCCTAATTTTTCGCGCAAGCCAGAGGCAGCGCCGTCTGCCACCACCAGAAGATCAGTATTGAGCCGCAGCTCGGCTTTACCCTCGACGCGAAGGCTCACGCCTGCGCCGCTGGGTTGGGCATCAACTACCCTTGCCGGGCTGATCAACTCGATTCGTCCCTGCTTATGCAGGGCCTGGGCCAGGGTCGCACCCAGCCAGGCATTCTCAACCACATAACCAAGGGCGGGCCAGCCATGATCTTCCGCCTCCAGCAAAGTGCTCCCAAAGCGGCCGCGATTGGAAACATGAATGCTCTGGATGGGACAAAGCCATTGCTGCAGGTCCTGCCAAATGCCCAGGCGCTGGTAGATTAATTTGCTGCTGTAGCTCAGCGCCGTTGAACGAGCGTCGAAAGAAGGATGATATTCAGGCTTGTGCCCCGGCATAGGCTCAGGAAAAGGAAAGCCCTCCACCAGACAGATCCGGCTCTCGCTGGGCAGCACCTCGCCCAGATAAAGGGCCAGACTAATGCCAACCATGCCACCACCGGCGATAACAATGTCGAACTGTTCACTCATGCTGAAGCCGCCATTGTCGCCTCGATCTCTTCGATCGTTCGGGGCGCCCCCATCGTCAGAAGCTCGCATCCTTGTTTTGTGATCAGCACATCATCTTCAATGCGCACAGCGATGCCTCGCCATTTACGGGCTACATCTTTGTTATCCGGTGCTATATAAATGCCAGGTTCAACGGTCATTACCATCCCTGCCTCCAGCAGACGCCACTCGTCACCCACGCGATAATCGCCGACATCATGTACATCCAGTCCGAGCCAGTGTCCCACCCGGTGCATGTAGAAGTCGCGGTAAGCATGAGCCTCAATTAAAGCCTCGACCTCCCCTTGCAACAACCCTAAATCGACAAGACCAGCGGTAATAACCCGGACACTGGCGTCATGGGATTGATTCCAGTGATTACCAGCAGCAATTTCAGCGATAGCGGCTTCATGAGCCGCCAGGACAATATTGTAAATCGCTCGCTGCTCATTGCTGAACCTGCCGTTTACCGGGAAAGTTCGTGTCACATCAGCTGCGTAATATTCAAACTCACAGCCAGCGTCTACTAGCACCAGGTCACCGTCACGCATTTTTGCGCTGTTCTCAACATAGTGCAGGGTGCAGCCGTTGCGGCCACTGCCGACAATGCTCAGGTAGGCAGGGTAGCGCGCTCCACCACGGATAAACTGGTGGTGTAGCTCTCCTTCCAGTTCGTACTCAAACATGCCCGGCTGGCAATGCTGCATGACACGTCTGTGCGCACCCGCGGTTATCTCTCCTGCCCGGCGCATCAGTTTTTGCTCAGCGGCGCTCTTGATCAACCGCAGGTCATGTAGCATGTGATCCAGGTCGGTGAACTCTCCAGGCGGAACCGCGCCAGTGGCCTCTTTACTGCGAATGCTATTAACCCAGTCCATTATCTGGCGGTCAAAACTGGAGCTCCGGCCCATGGAGTAGTAAACCCGCTCCCTGCCTTCAATCAAGCCGGGGAGAATATCGTCCACATCAACGACGGGAAACGCGTCGTCAGCTCCGAACTGTTCGCAAACACCATCGGGGCCGGCACGATTACCGTGCCAAAGCTCCCGCGTGTTATCACGTTCGCGGCAAAACATAACAAACTCACCGTGATCTCGGCCTGGGATTAACACCAGCACCGCTTCAGGCTCCTTAAATCCACTGAGATAATAAAAATCACTGTCCTGACGAAAGGGATACTCGGTATCGCGACTGCGGTTACGCTCTCGTGCAGAGGGAATAATGGCGATGCTGTTTGGCTCCATGAGCGCCATCAGGTTACGCCGGCGGCGGGCGTATTCGCTATTGTTTATCTTCATGCGGGGGAGCCGGTACGGAAGAAGCTGAACTGTCAGTCATTATCTTAGTGCAGGGAAGGTTGATCTCTATCGCCAGCTTCGGCGCGACTGTCCATGAAGATATTGAGCGTCGCAAAGCGCAGGTACTCGACAATCTCCATATAGGCATTCTCGGCCTCTTCTTCATCGTTATCCTCATCCACGGCCGCTTCGGCTATGGCTGCAAAGTCCCTGAGAATTTCACTGCTGTCCTGCCCAACTTGAGCCTGGTTGACCTGAGCAAAGCCGGTGAGGAAACCGCTGGCCCAATCGGCGACGGCGATAGTTCGTGTTTCAATGTCGACATCGTCATCCGGTAACAGCGGATGAAAATCAAACTCCTCATCCTCCAGGGCAGCACCGGTCACCTGGTAAAGCTGCAACATTTGCCCGGCCAGCTCACCGTGAAGGTTTATCTCCAGCGCTTGAGTCATCAACGCAAGTCCGGCCTCTGCCTGAGCGGGGGCTCCCGCTGCCAGTAGTCCACAGAGGCAACCATGTAGGCTGGAAGGAGATGACTGCAGACCTTGTTCGAGCAAGTGATTGGCCAACTCATCGATGTCAAAGACCCCGATTTCATCTCCGAATGGATCAAACATGGCGATTTCCTGAAAGACGCGTCCCGGTGACCGGGCTGAAGTTACAACACAAAACTAACAAAGCTTGGCAGGCCATTGATTTTCATTACTTTTGTTCCGTTGACCTCGATCGGAACCGCCCTTATAGTAAAGTCCCTACAAGACTAACACCAGTAAAACTCCATGGCGGACAAGCAACTGCAGGCCCTGGCACAGAAGATCGACCAGTTGATCGACTTGTGTAACGAGCTGAACAGGGAAAACCAACTGCTCAAAGCGGAGAACGCTGGCTGGCAGCAAGAGCGTCAAGACCTGATCGATAAAAACGAACTGGCCCGCTCAAAGGTAGAAGCCATGATCAATCGCCTGCGCACAATGGAGTAAACCGGTGAACCAACCCCACACCGTCACGGTAAAAATTCTAGACAAGGACTACCAGGTTGCCTGCCCGGAAGAGCAGGAATCACAACTGGTTGTCTCTGCAAAATACCTGGACAAACAAATGCGCAGCATCCGCGAAACCGGCAAGGTTATCGGACTGGAACGCATTGCAGTGATGGCCGCGCTGAACATCAGCTACGAACTGCTGCAGGCCTCGGAACACACTGATACCGCGACACCTGCGCCCGACTCCGGAGCTGTGGAAGGTCTCAGCAGAAAGCTGGATGACGCCCTCTACCAGTTGAGACAACTGGAAATTGGTTAATCCCGTCACTAATCGGCGGGGAAATTCAAGAGCGAATTCGCTACCCTCCCTGAGCTATACTCTCGCTGGATTCCTGGCGCATGCGCCAGACAGGCAGTCCTCGAGCCGATAAATTTACACCCGGGGGCGCCTCGTCGCTGTTGGTGTGCAAGTCCGGCCTGACCGGAAAGCCTTATACAGTGCAGGTACCTCCACCTTGAACCGTCGGGTTCAAGGGCAGCCCTGTCAGCGGTGCGTTGGGAATCTTTTTATTCATGCATGAACTTCATCACTCTAAGCTCAAACTCCGCCGCCACATGCGCCAGCTCCGGCGGGCGTTAACCCAGAACCAACGCGATCGCGCTGCGATCGAGCTTGCCAGGCATGTCACCGCCCTTCCGGGTTGGGATAACGCATCCAAAGTTGCGCTCTATTTGCCCAGCGATGGAGAAGCAGATCCTTCACTGATAGAGAAAGCACTGCGCTCTTCAGGTAAAGCACCCTATTTACCCGTGATTCAGGCCGACAATAGCTTGCTCTTTGCTCCCTGGGAGGAGTCCGGACAACTGCAGAAGAATCGTTTTGGTATCCCGGAGCCGCAAACAGCAACGAGCAACGCAGACGAATTGGAAATAATTTTACTGCCCTTGGTGGCCTGGGATGCGCAGGGGCAGCGTCTGGGTATGGGGGGTGGGTACTATGATAGCAGCCTTGCAGCTGCCAGCAATGTCATCAAAGTCGGCGTGGCTTTCGAACTACAGCGGGTTGATGCTCTAGTCACGGAACCATGGGACATCCGCATGGATTTTATCGCGACAGAAAGCCGCCTGATCGAATGCCAGGGCAAAGACCAGGAACAACCTCAATCCTGAATGATGACGCCTGCCTGCAGTTCAGAGGCCGGAGCCGCGACAGTATCGTTGGCAGTCATCGGTAGTATCAGGGTAAATGCTACCCCTATACCAAAAACGGCCATCAGTATGAGCATCAAGTCTGGCTTACGCTTCAATGTATATCACTCTCTTAACCACGCCCGGGGTGAGACTCTTCTTCGAGGCCTTCACCTTTATTATCACTAGTTGAAATCAACTACTAACTTTCGTGATTATTTCACAGAAAGGAGAAATGTCCACACGCCGCGAGCATTAAATTCACTTTTTAGAACATTTTTCTTGCTAGCAAGCGCCAGCATCATCGCGCTGGCCAAGATAGAGCTGGTAGGCCAGATTATCGGTCTCATCCCAGAAACGATAATCAATTTTTTCGAGCACACTGGTGAAATCCCGCTTTTCACTTGCAGGTACCTGAATCCCAACGAGGATCCGGCCATAGGCAGCACCGTGGTTGCGATAGTGAAACATTGAAATGTTCCAGCGCTGCCCAAGCCCTGACAAAAATTTAGCCATGGCGCCCGGACGCTCGGGGAATTCCACGCGATAAACCCGCTCACCGTCCAAGCCCCCGGGAGCGTGGCCACCCACCATGTAGCGGACATGCAGTTTGGCGACCTCATTATCGGTGAGGTCTTGCGCTACATAACCTTTTTGCTGAAGCTTATTCATCAGTTCAGCCAGGTCCTGACCGCCGGGAACAACGGAGAGGCCAACAAAAACCTGGGCCGAGCCAGAGTCGGCATAGCGGTAGTTGAACTCAGTGATATTCCTGCGACCAAGGGCATTACAGAAAGCGCGAAAGCTGCCCGGTTTTTCCGGAATGGTGACTGAAATTACCGCTTCGCGCTGCTCGCCGATCTCCGTACGCTCAGAGATATAACGCAGACGATCAAAGTTTGTATTGGCGCCGCTAACGATAGCCAGCAAGTCCTGGTCTTGCACGCCTTCTCGTTCGGCATATTGCTTAAGGCCAGCCAGGGCAAGCGCACCTGCAGGCTCAGCGATGCTGCGTGTATCTTCGAATATATCTTTGATAGCAGCGCACATTTCGTCGGTACCAACGGTGATAACCTCATCGACCAGACCTTTGATGACTCGAAATGTCTCCTTGCCGACCTGAGCCACAGCACAGCCATCGGCAAACAGACCCACCTCTGGCAGCACTGCCCTGCGGCCTTTTTCCAGGGCAAGCTTCAGGCAGGCTGCATCTTCCGGTTCCACACCGATAACGCGGGTGTGGGGCCATACGTACTTTACAAAGGCAGCGACCCCCGCGAGTAGTCCGCCACCTCCCACCGGCACAAAGATAGCGTCCAGCGGCTGCTCGTGCTGGCGCACGATCTCCATACCGACCGTCCCCTGGCCAGCAATCACATCAGGGTCGTCAAAGGGGTGTACATAAGTCATGCCCTTTTCTGCAACCAGCTTCGCGGCGTGCTCCGCCGCCTCATCATAGGAATCGCCGCGAAGTATGACCTTTGCGCCCCAGTCCCTGACCGCATCGACCTTGATCTGTGGCGTGGTGCGAGGCATTACAATCGTGGCCTTCACATTCATTTTATTCGCCGCCATGGCCAGCCCCTGGGCATGGTTGCCAGCTGAGGCCGCCACCACCCCCAATGCCCGCTGCTGATCGCTCAACCGGTTCATCTTGTTATAGGCGCCGCGCAGTTTGAACGAAAACACTGGCTGTAAATCTTCCCGTTTCAGCCAGACACGGCTTTTCAGGCGTCGAGACATGAGATACGCCTGATCCACCGGAGTCTCCCGAGCCACATCGTACACACGGGCGTCGAGAATACGCTTAACATAAGATTGCGGCATTGGCTTTGTTCCAGTTTTTTGGGCGAGCGAACAATGGTAAAGAAGCATAAAGATTTTTCCAGCCCTGATATGCCGGATTAATGCTGCCTGCGAAAAGCCACTAGCCTATACTGGCCTATCGCCAAACCAGGAAAAGTGAGGAGCCAATGAATCAGGATCAACTCAAGCAAGCAGTGGCACAGGCCGCCCTGGATTATGTGCGCCCAAAAATCGAGGATGACACCGTGCTGGGAATAGGCACGGGCTCTACCGCCAACCTGTTTATCGATTGCCTGGCGGAAATTCGCGGCACCATCAATGCCACCGTCGCCAGCTCCGAAGCATCCGCTGAGCGCCTGAAGAACCACGGTATTCCCGTTTATGACCTTAATGCGGTCGACCAGGTGGACTTTTACATCGATGGCGCCGACGAAAGCAACGCGGCGCTGCAACTGATAAAAGGTGGCGGCGCGGCACTCACCCGCGAGAAAATCGTCACCGCAGTAGCGCGAGAATTTATCTGTATCGCTGACGAGTCGAAGCTGGTGCACACCCTGGGCCAGTTCCCACTTCCTGTTGAAGTGGTGCCCATGGCTCGCAGCCATGTTGCCAGGGAGCTTGTCAAACTGGGCGGAGACCCTGTTTACAGGGACGGGGTAGTCACCGATAACGGCAACATTATTCTCGACGTATACAATTTCAGCATCCCCCAGCCACTGGCCACGGAAGCGAAGATCAATGGCATTACCGGAGTCGTTACCAACGGCCTGTTTGCCCTTAAACCCGCCGACGTACTGCTGCTGGGCACCGCCGAAGGTGTTAAAACACTGTACCCCGAGGCCTAGCGTTTGATTCGTGAGGGCGGATAGACAACCGACCACAGCCAGCGCCAGAAACTATTACCCGCCAGCACCTCTGCGTTAATGGCGTCAAAAAAGCGCTCCAGCTCCTCCGGATCGGCAAAGTAATCCATGCGAGTAACGAATCCGCGCTCAGGGTCGAGCTCCTTGACTACTTTGGCCGGATTTCCAGCGACCACCACGTTCGGCGGTACGTCGCGGGTAACCACAGCCCGAGCGGCAACCACGGAGTTTTCACCAACGGTCACTCCCTTTAGCACCACCGATCCATCGCCTAACCAGCAGTTACGTCCGATGTGCACTGGCGTAGGCGTGGGGTCACGCTCAGTGCGATCGTAAATCATGTGCCAGTCGGAATCCGTCACATAGGCACCGTTGGCAAACATAGTGCCATCCCCAATAGTCACCTCATCAGACGCACTGATACGCGAACCTGGGCTCATCAGTACGCAGTCGCCAATATCAATACGTCCCTCTCCCTCTTGCCGCCCCCAAACACCCACCTCAACCTGGTGCATGGGCTCACCAATAGCCGTAAACGAACGACCAATGCGTATGTTGTTGCCCGAGATGTTCACATACCAGGGCTTCATAATCGTATGGTAAGGCCCCAGGCTCTCGCATTGCGGCCGCAGAAAGTATTCTGCATACCAGTGTCGGTAACGCAGGTAGAGCTTCTTTAACCACCAGGGTCGGAGATCTTTTCGCATTTAACGGGTTCCAGACTATGTGCTCGGTGCATTATGAGGCGCTATGATGGCAACCCCCGTGATGAACATCAATGGAATAAGGCTTCCATCCGCATGACACAAGAACGCCAGTCTGACTTTTCACGACCTGTGACCAGCAATCAGGCAGGAATACACCCTCGGTTGGCCCAAAATCTGCGTCGCCACCTGGAGAACGATTTCCTGAGACCTCCTGCGCCGCACTCGGAGGCGGCATATGAGGGATTGGCGGAAGAGCTTTCCCGCAGCCCCCGCCCGTTAATTCTCGACTCCTTCTGCGGCACAGGAATGAGCACCGCTTTGTTAGCTGCTCGCAATCCTGATCACCTGGTGGTTGGCATCGACCAGTCCGCCCACCGACTGGGCAAACATGTGCCCTGCCTGGATAAGAATTACCTTCTGCTGCGCGCTAATGCAGAAGACATATGGCAACTTCTGCTGAGAGACGGTCGCCAGCCTGCAAGCCACTATTTGCTCTACCCCAATCCATGGCCCAAAAGTAAACACCTGCAGCGGAGAATTCATGGCCACGGCAGCTTTGCCTCATTGCTGGCATTAGGCGGCACGATTGAAGTTCGTTCCAATTGGCAGCTCTACCTGGAGGAGTTTGGATTGGCCATGTTTCTGGCCGGTCGATTTGGAGTCGTCACACTGATACCGAATGAGCCAGCACTGACCTTGTTCGAAGAAAAATACCGTCTCAGCGGCCATCGACTGTGGCGTTATCACAGTGACCCACCGTGACGGATTCGCCGTTATAGGCTAAAGTCCCTCGTCCACAGAGAGGAACCGTAATGTCTGCCAATCAGCCCGACCTGGTCTGGGACCGAATTCGCACCGAGACCGAGAAACACGCACAGGAAGAACCCGTGCTGGCAAGCTTTCTGCACTCCACTATTCTCAATCACGATTCTCTGGAATGCGCCCTGAGCTTCCACCTGGCCAGCCAACTGGATAGTCCGACCGTAACCTCACTGCTATTGCGCGAAGTCATGCTGCAGGCCATGCGCGCGGATGATGAAATACGCGAGGCTATTCGCGCCGACCTTCTGGCGGTGGTAGATCGTGATTCAGCCAGCCACGAGTTATATATTCCATTTCTCTACTTCAAAGGTTTCCACGCCCTGCAAAGCCATCGCATTGCACATTGGCTGTGGCACAACAATCGACAATCCATGGGTCTGTTTTTCCAAAACAGAATTTCTGTTGAATTTGGTGTGGACATCCACCCGGCGGCAAAAATGGGTCATGGAATCATGTTGGATCACGCAACCGGACTGGTGATCGGTGAAACCGCCGTCGTTGGCAACAATGTTTCAATCCTGCAATCGGTGACGCTGGGGGGAACGGGAAAACAGGACGGCGACCGTCACCCCAAGATTGGGGATGGCGTGCTGATCAGTGCCGGGGCAAAAATACTCGGTAACATTCGCGTGGGCGACGGCGCCAAGGTTGGGGCGGGTAGCGTGGTACTGGAAGAAGTGCCGCCGCATACAACCGTTGCGGGGGTTCCCGCGAAGGTAGTTGGCCGTCCAGCCACTGACGCGCCTGCCCTGGATATGAATCACGATTTTTGTTGTGATGGCAGCGATACCGCTCAGGAACAGGCCTAGTCCTGAAAGTGTTCGCTGGGTCGGATCACGACCTGGGGAGGGGCAGTTCCCGACTGCCCTATCCTGGCGTCCGAACAGCTAGCTATCAGCCCTGGTGGTATTGCGGTGAAAGCTCTTGCACGGCGTCGACAAAGGCCGTCACATGATCAGGGTTCACTCCCGGCGTAATACCATGACCCAGATTGAAGACATGGCCACTGCCGTGACCATAGCCAGCAAGAATGGACCCTACTTCTTCGCGAATGCGCGCAGGTGACGCAAACAGCATGGAAGGATCCATATTGCCCTGTAGTGCAACCCGATTACCCGCCTGCGCTCTCGCCACCGCAATGTCTGTAGTCCAATCGATTCCCACACCCTGGGCGCCGCAATCGGCGATTGCATTAAGCCACTGGCCACCACCCTTGGTGAATACGATTACCGGGACACTTTGCGTCTCCGGGTCTGCCTGCAAGCGAGCAATAATCCGCTGCATATACTTCAGCGAAAACTCTTTGTAGGCAGAAGCGGACAGGCTGCCGCCCCAGGTGTCAAAAATTTGTACTGCCTGGGCACCGGCCCGAATTTGCGCCGCCAGATAATCAGATACCGCATCGGCCAGCAGCGACAACAGGTTATGCATCAATTCCGGCTTGTCATAGGCCATAGTCTTCACATTGGCGAAATCTTTGGAAGAGCCGCCTTCCACCATGTAGGTTGCCAACGTCCAGGGACTACCGGAAAACCCTATCAAAGGCACCATGCCGTTGAGCTCGTTACGAATCGTGCGAACCGCGTTCATCACATAAGCCAGGTCATCATCCGCTTTAATACTATTTAGGCTGGCCAAATCAGCCTCACTGCGAACGGTCTTATGGAATTTGGGACCTTCCCCTTCTTCAAAGTACAGGCCCAGTCCCAGCGCATCGGGCACTGTCAGAATATCGGAAAAAAGGATGGCCGCGTCCATGGGATAGCGACGCAACGGTTGCATAGTGACCTCGCAGGCCAGTTCCGCATTCTTGCACAAATCGAGAAATGACCCCGCATGCTGCCGCGTGGCGCGATACTCAGGCAGGTAACGACCTGCCTGGCGCATCATCCAAATGGGAGTTCTGTCTACAGGCTGTCGCTGCAAAGCGCGAAGAAAACGGTCGTTTTTGAGCTCGGTCATTACGGTTCCACGTTATCTAACTCTATTGCTGCCCAACGGGCAGTACGTTCTTGCGAAAGTATTTTTTGGCGACACTCACTAAACTTTCAGGTAGTCGAGAATTCCCTCTGCCGCCTCGCGACCTTCCCAAATCGCGGTGA
Source organism: Halioglobus sp. (assembly GCA_039979015.1). Lineage (GTDB taxonomy): Bacteria > Pseudomonadota > Gammaproteobacteria > Pseudomonadales > Halieaceae > Halioglobus. Next base: position 97,200 of record JBDWAD010000020.1, on the reverse strand, counting down.
CAACCAGGTCGGAGCCACGCACCATATCGCCGCCGGCAAATATTTTCGGGTTGCTGGTCTGGAATTTGAATGTCTGTTCTTCTTCAGCGACCACGCCCTTCCAATCGTTGGTCTCCACCGCAACATCTTCAAGCCAGGCGGGAGGATTAGGCTGGAAGCCGAAGGCGATAATAACGGCATCTGCCTCCAGCACCTGCTCGCTACCGGGGATAGGTTGCGGGCGAGAGCGGCCGTCTACTCCCGGCTCGCCCAATTCGGTCTCGACGACTTTGATGCCGCAGGCCTGGCCAAAATACTCGACCACTTCTATCGGCTGGCGGTTAAACAGAAACTCCACGCCCTCTTCACGAGCATTCTTCACCTCGCGACGTGAACCTGGCATGTTTTCTTCATCTCGGCGATAGGCACAGATCACCTTGTCTGCGCCCTGACGAACGGCGGTGCGCACGCAATCCATGGCAGTATCCCCGCCACCGAGTACGATCACACGTTTGCCCTTGAGGTTGACGTAATCCTGTGGGTCCTGAGCAAAACCCAAATTGTGATTCACATTCCCTATGAGGTAAGGCAGGGCTTCGTAGACACCGGGTAGATCCTCACCGGGGAAGTTCCCTTTCATATAGGTGTAGGTGCCCATACCCATGAATACCGCATCGTACTGCTGCATTAATTCACTAATATGGACATCTTTGCCGATCTCGGTGTTCAGGCGAAACTCAATACCCATGCCCTCAAACACTTCCCGCCGGCGAGTCATCACCTGCTTCTCCAGTTTGAACTCGGGAATACCAAACGTCAGTAAGCCGCCTATTTCAGGATATTTGTCATAGACCACTGGCTTGACACCATTGCGTGTAAGAATATCGGCACACCCCAAGCCCGCAGGGCCCGCACCAATAATCGCTACTTTTTTACCGGTCTGGACCACGTCCGACAGGTCAGGGCGCCAACCCATGGCTAGCGCAGTATCAGTAATGTATTTCTCGGAAGAACCAATGGTAACTGCGCCAAAACCATCGTTAAGCGTACAGGCTCCCTCACACAGGCGATCCTGTGGACACACCCGACCGCAGACCTCGGGCAAAGTGTTGGTCTGGTGACTCAGCTCTGCAGCCTCGAACAGGTTGCCCTCTGAAACCAGCTTCAACCAGTTGGGAATGAAGTTATGAACCGGACATTTCCATTCACAGTAAGGGTTGCCGCATTCCAGACAACGATGGGACTGCTCAGCTGCCTGATCTTTGGTGAAAGGCTGATAAATCTCCACATAGTCGCTTTTACGCGATTGCAGCGATTTCTTGTCGGGGTCATTGCGGCCGACATCGATAAACTGGAAATTATTTGCCAGACGATTGCTCATATTCTATTCCTGTCCCGCGTTAGTCGGTGTTGCGCAGACGTGACAGCAGCCGGTCAAACTCCGCCGCCTTGGGCTTCACCAACCAGAACTTGCCAACGTAATCTACAAAGTTCTCGAGCAAGTACTCTCCCCACTCAGAACCGGTTTCCTCGACATATTCCCGGATGTTGCCACGCAGGTGGTTACGATAGGGCTCCATGTATTCAGAGCTCACCCGGTGAATTTCCACCAACTCACTGTTGTACTTGTCGATGAAGGTGCGATCCATATCCAGCACATAGGCGAAGCCGCCCGTCATACCGGCACCGAAGTTCACTCCGGTTGCACCAAGCACCGTGATGTTTCCACCCGTCATGTATTCACAACAGTGATCGCCAGCACCTTCTACCACTGCGTGGGCACCTGAGTTACGCACGGCAAAACGCTCGCCTGCGATACCAGCCGCATAAAGGCGGCCGCCGGTAGCGCCATACAGGCAGGTGTTGCCAATAATGGCAGTTTCCTGGGACTTGAACTCGCTGACCCTGGGCGGATAAATCACCAGCTTGCCGCCGGCCATGCCCTTGCCCACGTAGTCATTGGAGTCACCTTCCAGATACATGTGCAAGCCTCCGGCATTCCACACTCCGAAACTCTGGCCAGCGGTACCTGTAAGCCGCAGCACCAGTGGATTCTCATCCATGCCCGCATTGCCGTAACGTCGGGCAATCTCACCGGATAATCGGGCGCCAATCGAGCGGTCACAATTGCAAACGTCGAACTCGAATTCACCGCCGGTGCGCGACTCGATGGCTACCAGTGTTGCCGCAACCATTTCCTCGGCCTTCTCTCCCTTGTCGAAGGGGTCATTGGAAGCCACCTGGCAAAACTCAGGTTGACCTTCCGAGCTCTCGTCCTTGTGCAGAATAGGCGCAAGATCCAGGCGCGACTGCTTGGCGGTATCACCAGGCAGTGCCTCCAACAGGTCAGTGCGTCCGATCAGGTCCTCCAGCGAGGCAACCCCAAGCTTGGCCAACCACTCCCGGGTTTCGGTCGCCACAAAGTGGAAGTAATTCATTACCATTTCAACCGTACCGTTAAAATGATCGTCGCGCAGTTTCTGGTGCTGGGTAGCAACGCCTGTTGCGCAATTATTGAGATGGCAAATGCGCAGGTATTTACAGCCCAGCGCAACCATAGGCGCGGTGCCAAAACCAAAGCTCTCGGCACCGAGAATAGCCGCTTTAATCACATCCAGGCCGGTCTTGAGACCGCCGTCCGCCTGTAGTCGAATTGAGCCGCGTAAATTATTGCCGCGCAGCGTTTGCTGCACTTCCGCCAGACCCAACTCAAACGGCGAGCCTGCATAGCGTATTGAGGTCAGTGGACTGGCCGCAGTACCACCGTCGTAGCCGGAAATGGTTATCAGGTCTGCATAGGCCTTGGCCACACCCGCGGCGATCGTTCCCACACCAGGCTCCGACACCAATTTCACCGAGACCAACGCCTTGGGATTGACCTGTTTCAGGTCGAAAATCAGCTGGGCCAGGTCCTCGATAGAATAAATATCGTGGTGGGGTGGCGGTGATATCAGGGTAACGCCGGGCACCGAATAGCGCAGTCGCGCAATCAAGTCATTGACCTTACCACCGGGGAGCTGCCCGCCTTCCCCGGGCTTGGCGCCCTGGGCCACCTTGATCTGCAATACTTCAGCATTCACCAGATAGTGTGGAGTCACCCCGAAACGTCCGGAGGCAATCTGCTTGATCTTGGACATTCGCTCGGTGCCAAAGCGCACCGGGTCCTCGCCTCCCTCCCCTGAGTTGGAGCGGGCACCCATGCGGTTCATCGCCGCAGCCAGGGCTTCATGCGCCTCCGGACTCAGCGCGCCCAGAGACATGCCGGCTGAATCGAAGCGAGGAAGAATTTTCTCTACGGGCTCTACATCGTCGAGGCTAATGCCCTTGACATTATCCACCGGGCTGAGGAGGTCGCGCAGTGTTGCCACCGGCCTCTCGTTAACCAGTGCCGCATAGCGCTGGTAGTCCGCGTATTCACCGCTGGCAACAGCCTGTTGCAAGGTCATTACCACATCGGGGTTGAACGCGTGGTACTCCTGGCCGTGAACGTACTTGAGCAAACCACCTTGTTCTATACCTTTGCGGGGTGTCCACGCTCTGAGAGACAAGGTTTCTTGCTCTTGTTCAAGCTCGGCAAAGCCACTCCCTTGAATACGCGAGGCCACGCCGCAAAAAGCGGTATCAACCACTTCCCGAGACAGTCCCACGGCTTCAAAAAGCTGTGCACCTCGATAGGAGCTGACCGCAGAAATGCCCATCTTGGACATGATTTTCAAGAGGCCCTTGTTGATACCTTTACGATAATTTTTGTAACAGATACTGGGCTCTCCAAGCACTTCGCCGCAGCGAATCAGCTCTTCCAGCACGGAGTAAGCAAGGTAGGGGTAGATCGCTGTTGCGCCAAAGCCCAGCAAACACGCGATCTGGTGTGAATCCCGCGCGCTGGCGCTCTCCACGACAATGTTGGCGTCCGCGCGCAGGCCCTGCTTAATAAGATGATGGTGAACCGCACCGGTGGCCAGCATGCTGTGCACTGGCAAGCGCCCGTTTTCAATAGCCCGGTCTGATAACACCAGGATAGTCGCGCCGTCCCTCACTGCCTGCTCTGCAGCGCCTGTGACGGCGGCAATAGCCTGCTGCAGGCTGGTTTCCTCCGCTGCATAGGTACAGTCGACCTTGTTGACACAAAAGCCCGGCCGGTCCAATTGCATAAGGGTAGTGAATTTGCCCTGAGACAGCACCGGCGAGCTGAGGATTACCCGGTCTGCGTGCTCCGGCCCCTCGTGGAACAGGTTTTTTTCGCCGCCCAGGTCTGTTTCCAGGGACATCACAATCGTCTCCCGCAGCGGGTCGATCGGCGGGTTGGTCACCTGGGCAAACTTCTGGCGGAAATAATCATAGAGGGAGCGCTCTCTTTTGGACAGCACCGCCATGGGCGTGTCGTCTCCCATCGAACCAACGGCTTCATTGCCGGACTCGGCCAGGGGGCGCAATACCTGGTCGCGCTCTTCATAGCTCACCTGGAACATCTTCATGTAGGCGTCGAGTTGCTCGCGCTCGATACCCGAAATCATCTCGCTACCGAAGGTGCCCTCAATTCGCTGGGCCTTTTCCTTCAACCAGCGCTTGTAAGGCTGACGGGATTTGAGTCGGTTGTCTATTTCCTCGGTCTGCAACAACTCACCAGTGTGAGTGTCCACCATAATCATCTGACCAGGGCCGACCCGACCCTTGGCGACCACGTCCTCGGGCTTGTAGTCGTAAGTGCCGATCTCGGAGGCCAGGGTGATAAAGCCGTCTTTGGTCTTGACCCAACGCGCCGGACGCAGGCCATTACGGTCCAACAAACACACCGCGTAGCGACCGTCGGTGAGCACGATGCCCGCGGGACCATCCCAGGGCTCCATGTGCATGGAGTGATACTCGTAAAACGCCTTGAGATCGGGGTCCATCAACTCCATATTCTGCCAGGCCGGTGGAATCAACATGCGCAGAGCTCTTGCCATGTCCACACCACCGGTCAGCAGCATGTCCAGCATATTGTCCATACTGGAGGAATCGGAGCCCGTACGATTCACGAGCGGCGCGATCTCCTTGATATTGGGAAGCAACTCGCTTTCAAAGCCCGGCGTTCGGGCTTCCGCCCAGTTACGGTTGCCCTCAATCGTGTTGATTTCGCCATTGTGCGCCAACAGGCGAAATGGCTGGGCGAGGGGCCAGCGAGGCATGGTGTTGGTGGAGAACCGCTGGTGAAAAACGCAGATAGCGGTTTCCAGACGTTCATCGGCGAGGTCCTGGTAAAACTTCGGCAGATCCACCGGCATTACCAGGCCCTTATAAGAGATTACCCGGCCCGACAGACTGCAAATGTAGTAATCATCGTCACCTTCACAACCTATTTCAGCCTTACGTCGGGCTACAAACAACTTTGTTGATAGTTCGGTTTCTGATAGCCCGGTAGCATTGATGAAGACCTGCTCTATCTGGGGCAGGGACTCCAGGGCGATCTCTCCGCAGACAGAGTCATCCGTGGGCACTTCACGCCAACCGAGGACCGTTAAACCCTGGTCAGTCAGCGCTTTCTCTGTGGCTGTTCTCGCGGCGGCGGCGCGACTCTGATCTCTGCTTAAGAACATCTGGCCAATCGCGAACGAGTCATCCAGCTCTGCGTCAAAGCACTCTTTCGCCAGGGTGCGCATGAAAGAAGCCGGCAGCTGCATTAGCAGACCACAGCCGTCTCCGGTCTTGCCGTCTGCGGCAATGCCGCCTCGGTGGGTCATGCAGGTCAGGGATTCAATCGCCGTCTGTAGCAAACGGTGACTGGCGTCACCGGATGTGTGGGCAATCAGTCCAAATCCGCAGTTGTCGCGAAACTCTTCAGGTCTAAAAAGGCCTGCGCTCATAGTCAGTCCAGAATATCTAATGAAAACAAAAAGTTACACCGGAGGCCCAACCCGCAAACCAGGTATGGGACAAAAGGGGGAGGCTATTTTACACAGATGAGCTGTGGCCGACAAACGCCGGGATACCAAGCCAGATCGGGCTACTGAAAAGCCTCTAACAAACTGACCAACTCTTCTTCACTAGCGTCGTCAACGATACAGGCTTGGCCCATTGCCTTGAGCAGTACCAGGCGCAAACGGCCATCAACTACTTTCTTGTCCCGACCCATCAGGTCGAGATACTGCGCAGGTGTCATATCAGCAGGCGCAGCCGTTGGCAGATCAATAACGCGCAGCAAGTCACGGAATGCCTCTACTTCCGCGGGCTCAATCCAGCCTCGACGGGAAGAAAGCTCCATCGCCATCAGCATTCCAACGGCAACGGCCTCACCGTGTAGCCATTTACCATAGCCCTGCGCCGTCTCAATTGCGTGCCCAAAGGTATGGCCCAAATTGAGGATGGCCCTGAGCCCTCCCTCCCGCTCGTCAGCCGCTACCACCGAAGCTTTACTGGAACAGCTGCGCTCAATGGCCTCTGCCAGCGCCGCCTCTTCGCGGGCCAGGAGTTTGGGCATTTGTTCCTGCAACCAACGATAGAACGGCAGGTCACAGATCAGCCCATACTTAACCACCTCGGCAAGGCCCGCGGAATACTCCCGGGCAGGCAACGTATGCAAGGTGTTGATATCAATCAGCACAGCCTGTGGCTGGTAAAACGCCCCGATCATATTTTTTCCCAAGGGGTGATTCACCGCGGTTTTTCCGCCCACGGAAGAATCAACCTGGGACAGCAAGGTGGTAGGCACCTGAATAAAGTTAACCCCCCGTTGGTAACAGGCGGCCGCAAAGCCGGTGATATCGCCGACTACACCGCCCCCAAGAGCAATCATCGTGGTGGTGCGGTTATGTCGATCGTGCATGACTCGATCAAAAATCTGGTTCAGTGTGTCGAGGTTTTTGAACTGTTCGCCATCGGGGAGAATGACCTCGGTAACCAGGCTGCGCTCGCCAAGGGTCGCTAAAAGCCGATCGAGATAGAGGGGTGAGATCATTTCATTGGTAACGACCACCACCTGCGAGCCAGCCACGTGCCCGCCGAGCAACTGCGGGTCGCTCAATAAATCACGGCCAATATAAATCGGGTAGCTGCGTTCTCCCAGCTCCACATGCAAGGTGTGCATGAGTAGTGACACGATGGCGTCCTCAAATGTTCGGGGGAGCTATGATACTGCCCGACGTGAGTGTTTACGAGGTCAACTCGCGGACTAATCGTTGAGCCACTGTGCGCGGACTGCAACCGTCGGTCTCGATTACGTGGTCGGCGATCTCCCGATACAGAGGATCACGAATTTCCATGAGCGCGCGCAATGTCTCCTCAGGATCACCCTTCTGCAAAAGCGGACGCTTCCTGTCCCGCCGGGTACGCCGAACCTGCTCGTCTACCGTGGCAAACAGGTAAATGACGAATCCGCGGCCGCCCAGGGCATTGCGGTTTTCCGGGCGCAAAACCACACCCCCGCCAGTGGCAAGGACTATATTGTCCCAGTGGGTCATCTCCTCAACCACTTGTTGCTCACGCTCGCGAAAGCCCTCTTCGCCTTCCACATCAAATATCCAGGGAATATCCGCACCGGTGCGGGACTCAATTTCGGTGTCCGTATCGGCAAACTGGAGTTTTAAATGATCAGCAAGGTACTTGCCAATGGTAGTTTTGCCGGCCCCCATGGGGCCGACCAGAAAAACGCGATGAAGTGCGGGCATTAGTCGAGCAGAGTGTCGGCCAAAATCCGCGGGGTGATAAAGATCAGCGTCTCAGTTTTGGTGTTGTTGCGAGACTCGTTACGGAAGAAAGCGCCCACGTAGGGAATGTCGCCGAAGAAGGGCACCTTGTTAACCGTTTCCAGGTCTTCTGTCTTGAACACGCCGCCAAGCACGACTGTCTCACCGTTACCTACCAACACCTGCGTCGTAATCTCGGTGGTATCAATGGAGGGAATAAAGCCGCCACGTCCACTGGGAACAAGGTCGCCAACAGAGTCCTGTTTAACATTGAGATCCAGCATCACTCGGTCATCTGGCGTGATATTGGGTGTCACATCCAACTCCAAAACCGCTTCTTTGAAGGAAGTCGAGGTCGCGCCGGACGCAGCAGCCTCCTGGTAAGGAATCTCGGTACCCGATTTGATGGTCGCCTGTTGCTTATCGCCAGTGATCACCTTGGGCTGGGAAACAACTTCGCCCTGGCCCGCGGCCTCTAACGCGGATATCTCTGCGGTGAGGAACAGGTCATCACTGGTAAAGCCCAGGGCGAAGCCACTGGTGCTGGCTACGCCAAGGTCAACTAACAGAGCGCCTGGATAGCTCACTGAAGGTGTATCTCCATTAATGATGGAATTATTCAGGCCCACTACGTTTTCGGTATCGCCGGAGGCAGATAGGATGTTGCCGTTAACGTCATCGATGTAACCGCCACCCCACTCGATACCCAAACTATGGGTAAGGTCAGACTGGGCTATGACTATTCGCGATTCAATCATGACCTGGCGAACCGGAATATCGACCTTCTCAATCAGCTCCCGGATCTCGGCAAGCTTTGCGGCCGTGTCTGTGATTATCAAGGAGTTTGTTCTCACATCAACAACCACCGAGCCGCGTTGGGAAATCAAGCTGCCACCCTCTTCCGAGCCTGCCTGGAAAAGGCCAACAATTTGCTGCGCTTGGGCGTATCGAATTCGGACGAATTCAGACTGCAGGGGCGCCAGTTCGGCTATCTGCTTGTTAGACTCAATTTCCTGACGCTCACGCTCCGCAATTTCAGCCGCTGGTGCAACCATTAGCACGTTGCCAATTTGGCGCTTATCCAGCCCCTTGGTTTTCAGTACCAGTTCCAGGGCCTGATCCCAGGGCACGTTTTGCAACCTCAGTGTGATACGACCTGATACGGTGTCGCTAGCCACTAGATTGAGTTCAGTGAAATCAGCAATCAGCTGAAGCACGGCCCTGACTTCAATATCCTGAAAGTTGAGAGATATTCGGTCACCCACGTAAGAAAACTCGTTCTTGCGTTTCTCCACTTCCTTGGCACTCAAAGGCTTTACACTCAGCACGTACTGGTTATTTGTCTGATAAGCGAGGTAATCGAAGTCACCTGTGGTCTTCATTGTGAGCGTTGCGCCACGCTCTGTAGTGTTCACATCAACGCTATCTACGGGCGTCGCAAAGTCAGTCACGTCGTAGCGGCGCATTAAGCGCTCCGGAACGTTAGTGTCCAGGAACTGAACCTTAATATCTCCGGCCTCGCTGAACACGTTCACATCCACTGAGGGGTTAGTCAGTTCCAAGGTCAAGCGCCCTTCACCATCCCCTGTGCGCTGGAACTGCAGGTCGCTGATTTCCGACGCAACTTCAACAACGGGCGTCACTTCGGTTTTAAGACGATGAGGGTCTGAAGTAGCCTTCGCGTAATCCGAGCCTTCCTGGCCTACAATAAGAAACAGACTGTTACCCTCTACTCGAGTCTCATAGGGCACCAGTTTTACGAGGTTCACAACCATGCGTGTGCGATCACCTGATTCCAAAACCACTACACCAGTTGCATTACCGTAAGACAGCGAGAAACGCTTCTGATCCAGAGCACTGGAGGTTCCTGGAAAATCGACAGCAATGCGGGCGGGCTTCTCGATGGTATAGGCCTTCATATCTGGCGGCGCCTGATCGAAATCCAGCCTCACTTCAAACTTGCTGCCGGGGCGAGAACTAAATTCAATATCGGTTATCGTCGGCTCCGCTATTGCGCCAAAAGCACAAACACTTAGTGCGAACCCAACGAGAGGGCGCATCCATTTCCCCAAGCTCAATGTTCCTTTCCCCACGGCCCTAGTCCCCAAATATTGTTTTTTAATTGACATGGCAATCACCCATGGCCTCGGCTTATATGCCGGATAATTTAATAGTTCGCGGACGCTCTACCCAGCCGTCCGCACTGCCGTCACTGACGATTTCTACAACGGCTACATAAGTCTCGGCTGTTTCCACGATTTTGCCGTGAGAGCGCCCAAGGAAGTTACCCGCTTTAACTCGGTGCACCCCTCCCTGGGGGTCCCGAATCAAGGTCCAGTTAGTCTCGCCTCGCTCAAGCGTGCCGACCATACGTAAAGAGTCAAAGGTAAACTGTTCCAAAAACTCCTTCGCCCGATTTTCATCAGGCTTGATCGCACTTACCGCTTGTAATTGGGCAATGTCTCGCACTTCAATCGGGCGCTCAAACGGACTGCGCAGCGTTGTTGCGCTGTAGCCAAACGCTTCGTACGCCTTAAAGGTCGGAATTGGAGCAATAATACCCCCCGGCCTGGCCCGTTTTTCAGCCATGAAGGCGTCAAGGTCCGCAAAGTCACGGCTGCCACAGGCGACCAACGCAGTGGGCAGCACCAAGAGAATAGAAACATGAATCAAACGCTTCATATTCATACCTCATCATCCCTGTAGCGGTAGGTCTTGGCGATAATGCGCATCTGCAGCTTGTTTGCATTACCCTTGGGTGCCGAAATATTAAAGTCGTGTAGGGTTACAATCCTAGGGAGTGCCGCCATGCCGCTGATAAACGCGCCGAGGTCATGGTATGAACCCGAGGCCACGATGGAGATTGGCAATTCAACATAAAACTCCCTTGCCTGCTCTGGCAGTAGATCAATGCTCGCAATATTCAGGCCATTGAGCAGCCCTTTGTTGGTGATATCCTCAAGCAAGCCCGGCACTTCAGTATCGCTTGGAAGCTGACTTACCAGAGCACCAAAAGACTCTTCCATCTCTCGCATCTGCTGGCGATAGGCCTCAAGGTTCGCCGCCTGGAAAGCCTTCTTTTCAAACTCTTTTTTGAGTTGCTCTTCTTTCTTACGCTCGCCTTCCAACTGAATTTGCAGATCTTCAATATGGTAGTAGTACCCGAAGGCCAGAACGCCTCCCAAAACTACAATCCAGATAAACATCTTGATCGGTAGTGGCCAGGACCCGACTGTGTCGAAATCCAGATCGTTGACGTCGAACTCCCGAAGGGAGCGCATGGTATCTTCAAATGCCATGGATTATTGTCCCCCCTGCTGATCTTCGGGCTTGGGTAACTCTACCTTCACCGTCAAGTTAAACGTGGTCGCTTGGTCCCCGTATTGGGTCGCGGCATTGACCTTGTCCAAGTTTGGACCTGCTAGCCAGTCAGAGCCATCAAGACGGCGCATCAAGCTTGAGACGCGATTGTTTGACTCGGCAATGCCATTAATCGTGATACTCCGATTCTTGGTCGTTAGCTTCGAATAGAAAACACCGTCAGGTATTGTTCGTACCAATTGATCCAGTATCCGCACGATAATAGGTCTATTGCCCTGCAACTCCTGAATTACCCGCATCCGCTCAATCAACTGATTACGGCGCTTTTGTAACTCGCGAATCTCCGCCACTTTTTTGTCCAATTCGCGGATATTCTGGGTAAGGTGATTATTACGTGATTTCTGGTATTCAATTTGGCCGTTAACAACGCGATCGCCCAATAAGACCAATCCAGCGCTAACGATAGCCACCAGCAAAGTAGTCACCAGAAACGTCTTTTTAAGCTCCTGGCGCCTGTCCTCTCTCCACGGTAGTAAATTAATCTTTGCCATCAGTCAAAACTCCGTAGGGCCAGGCCGCATGCAATCATCATGGCCGGGGCGTCACTGGAGAGAGCCACTGCATTGACTCGCGAAGAGATGGACATATTAGCGAAGGGATTGGCGATTGCAGTCGGCGTACCCAGTTTTTCCTGCACCAGGTCTGGCAGGCCTTCCATTGAGCCGACACCGCCGGCAAGGATGATGCAATCTACGTCGTTGTATTGGCTGGAGGAAAAAAAGAACTGCAGCGATCTCGCTACCTGCTGAACAACCGCATCTTTAAAGGGTTCCAGCACCTCCGGCTCATAATCGTCAGGCAGTCCGCCCTGCTTTTTAGCAAGGCCAGCCTCTTCCAGAGGCAGCCCATAGCGACGCATGATCTCGTCGGTTAACTGTTTGCCGCCGAACAGCTGCTCGCGAGTGTAAATTGTCTGGCCGTTATTGAGCACGCTCAACGTGGTCATGGTGGCGCCAATATCTACTACTGCCACCGTGGAATCTTCATCGAGGTCCAGTTGATTCTCTATTAACGAAAATGCTCGCTCCATGGCGTAGGCTTCTACGTCCATGATTTTGGCATCCAGCTCTGCGCCCTCTATCGCTTCAACCCGAGAATCTATGGTTTCCCTGCGACAGGCCGCCAGCAGAACCTCCACCTGACCAGCCGCCTCGGGCGAAGGTCCCTGGATTTCAAAATCAATTGCCACTTCCTCCAGGGGATAGGGGATATATTGATCGGCTTCCAGCGTGAGCTGGGTTTCCATATCGTCTTCGCTCAAACCACTGGGCATATCGATCATTTTGGTAATGACCGACGAGCCGGCAACGGCTGCAGCGCTTGTTTTGAGTTTAGTTCTGGACTGAGCGACCACGCTGCGGATAGCGTTCGCCACGCCATCAACATCGTTGACGTTCTTCTCGATAACCGCGTCCTGCGGCAGCGAACTCACCGCGTAGCTTTCTACGCGATAACGATCCCCAGAGTAGCTCAACTCCAGTAATTTCACTGTTGTCGAGCTAATATCAAGCCCCAGAACCGGTGTCGCCTTTCTTTTCCCTATTAGACCAAGCAACTTTTTTCCCTATCAGTATCACTAACTTAGGTTGTTTTTATGCACCGATACATTAATTAAAAGGTATAACACAGCGGTAATTATATCCAAACCAAAAAAGGCATATAATTACCAAACGCATTCCCGCCCTTTGTTCTAACAGTAATACAAGCCACTGTTTTGTAAAGAGATTAAATGAGCTTTCTCCACTTTCTTATACGTATATCAATTCTTGGGCTATTTGCAGGCCTCTGGCTCGCTGCTGGAGTCTACTTATACCTGAGTCCAAACCTCCCTGATGTGGAGACCCTCCGGGATGTCAAACTGCAGACCCCCATGCGAGTTTACACCCGGGAAGGAGACCTTATCGGCCAGTTCGGTGAGCAAAAGCGCAGCCCGCTGCTCTACAACGACATTCCGGATCAATTCGTAAAAGCCCTGCTGGCAGCGGAGGATGATAGCTTCTTCCAGCACCGCGGTATCGACGTCATGGGCCTCGCGCGGGCGGTATCTGAGCTGGTGCTGACGGGGCAAAAAGGCTCAGGGGGCAGCACGCTGACGATGCAGGTGGCCCGCAATTACTTCCTCAGTCTGGAACGCACGTTCATGCGTAAGTTCAACGAAATCCTCCTGGCGATCGAAATTGAAAGGGCCTTGGACAAAGAAGAAATTTTTGAACTCTATTTTAACCGCGTCTTCCTGGGGCATCGTGCCTATGGCTTCGAAGCTGCCTCGCAAGTTTACTATGGCAAAGGCATCGACCAGCTGAGCCTGGCCCAGCACGCCATGCTCGCCGGCATCCCCAAAGCCCCCTCGCGCAATAACCCGGTCAGTGGGCCGGACGCTGGCAAAGATCGACGCAACTGGATTGCCGGACGCATGCTAACCCTGGGCTATATATCAGCCGAACAACATGCCGAGGTTCTGGCTGCGCCGGTACTGGCAGAACTGCACGGCGCCAAAATCTCCTTCGCGGCTCACTATGCGGCTGAGATGGCCCGACAACAGATGCTCGATCGCTACGGAATGTCTGCCTATAACGACGGCTACCACGTGTACACCACCATTAGCACAGAACTGCAGCAGGTAGCTAAAGACTCTCTCATTGAAGGGCTATTTACCTACGACAGTCGCCATGGCTATCGCGGCCCCGAGCAACGCTGGCCCGTAATCGATGGCTCCGACACTGACCCCATTGCCTACTGGGGAGACAAACTGCGCAAAATACCGACCGTCGCCGGGCAGACACCCGCTGTGGTCACCGGCATCCTGGAAGACCGGGTGACACTGCTACTCAAGGATGGCTCCACCGATGAGTTGCTATGGGAGAACGGCATGTCAGATGTCCGGCCCTACATCACCGAGAATTCCCGTGACCGCAGCCCCAAGACTCCGGAAGAGCTGTTCACCCCCGGCGACCTGATTCGGCTGAACAGGAATGAACAGGAACGCTGGCAGTTGAGCCAGATTCCCGCTGCCCAGTCCGCATTGGTGTCGCTCAACCCTGACGACGGTGCCATTGTGAGCATTGTCGGCGGCATGGGCTTCGAACTGAGTAAATTTAACCGGGCAACACAGGCAATGCGGCAACCAGGGTCCAACTTTAAACCCTTTGTTTACAGTGCTGCACTGGAAGAAGGCTTTACCGCCGCCAGCATTATCAATGACGCTCCCGTGGTGATGGAGGACAGCTCACTGGAAGATATCTGGCGTCCTGAAAACGATGGCGGCGTATTCCACGGCCCCACTCGCCTGCGCTGGGCACTGACCAAATCGCGCAACCTGGTCTCGATACGATTGCTACAGCAATTGGGCGCACAGAAACTCATTGCTGCGGCGCAGCGCTATGGCTTCGACACCTCTGACTTTTCCCCCGACTTGTCTCTCGCGCTCGGTACCCACGCCATGAGCCCGCTGGAGGTAGCAACCGGCTACGCCATGCTGGCCAACGGTGGCTATCGTGTCGAACCCTATCTCATAGGACGTATCGATGACATTACGGGCGAGACTGTTTTCCAAGCCCGCCCACCCACCGTATGTCGCGACTGCGATGACCAGGAAACGGCAACTGAGCCAACCGAATTGAGCATGGAAGAGATCCTGGCTGCACAACAAAAGGAACAAGCCGAATTGCCAGCTGCACCAAGAGTCATGGAAGAGCGAGCCAATTTCATCATTAACAGCATTTTGGGGGATGTCATTACACGCGGCACCGGCCGGCGGGCCCTGGTTCTCGAGCGAGGAGACCTCGCCGGTAAGACTGGCACCACCAACGGCCCAATGGACGCCTGGTTTTCAGGCTACAACAGGGATGTCGTCACTACGACCTGGGTAGGCTTTGACAATTACACGCCCCTGGGGCGACGGGAATTTGGCGGCACAGCTGCCCTGCCGATTTGGATCAGTTACATGCGTGAATCCCTGAAAGACAGCCCGGATGAAAAGCGCTCGCTTCCCACCGGCGTGGTCAATGTTCGCATTGATCCGGATACCGGTATGTTGGCCGGCTCCCAACAAAAAAATGCCATCTATGAATACTTTCGTGAGGAGTACGTGCCGCAACAGGGGCCTGATGGCGAAGAACCCGGCTCCGTAAGCCAGGGCACCGACGACCTGGTAAGAGATATATTCTAGGGGCTGCTAAAGCTCAGGCGCGTAGTTTTCGGGTAAAGGAAGACCGGCTACTCCGCTGTCTACGGCAGCTTTCGCGACGGCCGGGGCCAGCCTGCTGAGCAAGCGGCCATCCACGGGCTTGGGGATAATATATTGCGGGCCATAGCTCAATGCATCCAGGTCGCAGGCCTTCAACACCTCATCAGGCACTGGCTCGCGGGCAAGCTCACAGAGCGCCTCCACCGCAGCCACCTTCATTTCTTCATTGATACAACTGGCTCGGACGTCCAGTGCTCCACGGAAGATAAAAGGGAAGCCCAGGACATTATTCACCTGATTAGGGTAATCCGAGCGGCCAGTGGCGATGATCAGGTCATCACGCGTGGCGAGTGCCAGCTCAGGCTTAATTTCAGGATCAGGATTTGAGCAAGCGAATACCACTGGTTTTACCGCCATGGACTTGAGCATCTCGGCGCTGAGCAGGTCAGCACCCGACAAACCAATGAATACGTCGGCGCCCGCTATCGCATCCGATAAACTACGCTTGTCTGTGTGGTTGGCGAACTCTTGTTTGTAAGCGTTTACTCCTTCCCTGCCAGAGTAAATAACGCCCCTGCGGTCCAGCATAAAGATATTTTCACGACGCGCTCCCAGACTTACCAGCAGGCGCATACAGGCAATCGCCGCAGCCCCTGCACCCAGGCAGGTGATAATGGCATCTTCAAGGCGTTTACCCTGAACGTCCAAAGCGCTCACCAGGCCAGCAGCCGTGACTATCGCCGTGCCGTGCTGGTCGTCGTGGAAAATCGGGATAGAGCAGCGCTCAATCAAGGCAGTTTCGATTTCAAAGCATTCCGGCGCCTTGATGTCTTCCAGGTTGATGCCGCCAAAGGTGTCGGCAATACGCTCCACCGTTTCAATGAACTCGTCGGCGTCTTCAGTATCCACCTCAATATCGATGGAATTAATACCAGCGAAGCGCTTGAACAAAAGTGCCTTGCCCTCCATCACCGGCTTGCTCGCAAGCGGGCCCAGGTTGCCAAGGCCCAATACTGCCGTGCCATTGCTGATGACTGCCACGAGATTCCCCTTGCCCGTGTATCGGTAGGCATTGGCATTATCAGCTGCGATCTCCCGACAGGGTTCAGCAACACCGGGACTATAGGCAAGCGAAAGGTCTAACTGGGTCTCCGCAGACGTGGTCAATTCCACGCTGATCTTACCGGGAGTCGGCTCGGCATGGTATGCCAGTGCAGCTTGCATAAGATCATCAGACATGGATTACCCCACGGAAAAAAGGATCAAGAGGATATAGAAAAGCCCGACACTGAACAAGGTGACTTATTTGCCGAGATCACGCGTTTTTTGGAGCAGGCTGGGGTGACTGAGCTTCATCATCCACCAGCCACCATTCATCGGCACCAGCCAACCGCGAGCCTCTACCATCACCCCGTCCAGGGCGCGCAGTTCCTGACGAGAAAATCTGCCCTGGTCAGGTTCAGCGATCTTCAGACCCAATTTCCCGCCCAATTGCACCCACCAGCCATTGTCTTTGAAAGATACGCGGCTTACCCGATCGCGAACCAGCATGAAGCCTCCCTCGCCTGACACCAACTGGGAGACAGATTTAGGCGAGAACGCGGGCTCAGACCAAACCCCCAGCCGGGCATCGCGAGCTCGCTTCTCCTGGGAATGGAGGCAGTCCGCAAGCCGCACATTGGGAGCCACTGCCACATGAAAGCCCAGGCCCTGGGCGATTAACAGGCCTGAAATGCTCAGACCTTTCGCATCATATGCATACGCGAGAAGCCTGCCGTATCGATCACGGCCGTCTTCTGCCTGACGCAGCCAGATATCCTTGCCCGGACCGGAAATAGATTCGAGCGCTTGACCTGCTCGCTGAGCCAAGGGTTCGTCCCGCCGCCCATCTCGACCTATTTCTGGCGTATTGACCCCAACCAGACGCAGGCTATCACCGCCAGACAACCGCAAAGTATCCCCGTCCACCACCGACTCCACCCTGCGGCGCTGAAGCTCTGACACATCGGCACGGCATTCCGCCGTGACCTCTGAAGAGGCTCCGCCCTGAGCAACAGCGGCAACACTGCCCTCATCGGTGGAACAGGCTGCAGCAAACAGGCATAAAAAAAGCGCCAGTCCTCGATAGAACTGGCGCTTTTTGTGCCCTGCGACAAAGCGCAGCATAGTTTGCCTAGCGCTTGGCGCCGCGGCTGCCGAAACGCTTCTTGAAGCGGTCTACACGACCACCTGAGTCGACGATCTTCTGTTTGCCGGTGAAGAATGGGTGGCACTGGGAACATACGTCCACGTGAAAATCTTCACACAGCGTAGACCGTGTCTCGATCTTGTTGCCACAGCTACAGGTTGCTGTCACTGCCTCGTACTTCGGATGTATTTCTGCTTGCATGGTCTTGCTCCTTACTCAACGATGTCGCCACCCGATCTCTTGCCGGGCACCACATCTGGTTACTGGAGTCGGCCGCCCGGCTGCGCCCAGCCGTTAGAGGCTAAACGTCGCTGAACACGGTCCAGAGAAAAAATAGGCGCGCATCTTACCAGACACAGCGGGATTCGCAATAGCTTGTCCGGCGGTTCGCTGACGACGCTGGTATTAGCCTCCTTTACCCAGGTCATACGAATATGGCCGGCGATGGCCTTTGATTGCTACACTTGCCAGCCACCACATCATGCCCAAGGGGCCCCATGTCTGTATTGCGACTGGCTATTCCGACGCCCCTGCGCACACTGTTTGATTACCTGCCACCCTCGGGCACAATCGCCACAGAGCTGATGCCCGGCATGCGGCTGCGCGTTCCGTTTGGCCGCAGGGAGGTCACAGGATATCTCGTTGAAAAGGTAGAAGACAGTGAAATAGATCAGTCAGCCCTCAAGGCAGCCACCCAAGCGCTGGACTCTGAGCCACTGCTGCCAGCAGCCCTGCTCAAGCTTTGTGACTGGGCCGCTAACTACTACCAACACCCGCCGGGGGAGGTTTACCAGGCAGCTTTTCCCAAGGCGTTGCGCGAAGGCAAGGCGCACCGTTGCAACAGCTCGCCCGGTTGGAGACTGACAACCCGCGGCAAGGGTCTGCCCAAAGGCGCTCTGGCCCGCTCGCAAAAACAATCCAGGGCCATGGGGCTGATGCAGGAGAACCCCCAGATCTGCAACACGGAATTTAAAAACGCAGGCATTAGCGCAGGCATTCTCAAAGCGCTGGAAAAGAAAGGCCTGGCGGAGCGTGTTGAGGTATTGGCCGCATGCACAAAGCCAACGGCTCACCCCGGCCTCAGCCTGAATGAGGAGCAGGCAAGTTCCCTGAATCAACTGCTAGCCCGGCGCGAGGGTTTCAGCTGTCACCTGCTGGAGGGGGTAACCGGCAGCGGCAAAACAGAAGTCTACCTGCAATTAATCGCCGACTGCCTGGCCAGGGGACGACAAGCCCTGGTTTTAATTCCCGAAATAGGACTGACCCCACAGACGGTCGCCCGCTTTAGCGAGCGCTTCGAGGCTGAAATCGCGATATTGCATTCCGGGTTGTCTGACGGCCAGCGCTACACTGCATGGGAGGCGGCGCGCAGTGGCACCGCCCACATTGTTATCGGTACCCGCTCTGCCATCTTCACCCCGTTGGCGAGACCAGGACTGGTCGTCGTGGACGAGGAACACGATCAATCCTACAAACAACAGGACGGATTCCGCTACTCGGCCAGAGATGTAGCTGTAAAACGCGCCCAGCTGGAAAATTGCCCCGTACTGTTGGGCAGTGCCACACCGTCACTGGAAAGCCTGCACAATGCGCTGCAGGGTCGCTACGTGCATCACCGGCTGCAACGGCGCGCAGGAGGCAGTCAACTGCCCAGGCTGGTGGCCGTGGACATTCGCAAAGCGCCGCTACAATCGGGGTTTTCAGAGACTTTAATCAGCGCTCTTGACTCCACTCTGGAGCAGCGTCAGCAGGCGCTCCTGTTCCTTAACCGCAGGGGCTATGCCCCGACTCTACAGTGCCACGATTGTGGCTGGGTAGCCGGCTGCAGTGAGTGTGACGCGCGACTGACCCAGCATCGCAGGCAGGGGCGCATGCGCTGCCACCATTGCGGTGCATCAAAGCCCATGATTAGCCGCTGCCCCGAGTGCCGAAGTAAGCAGTTACTATCACTAGGGCTTGGAACTGAGAGGGCTGATGACTTTCTTCGTGAGCGTTTTCCCAATTACCCGGTTTACCGGGTAGACAGTGACTCCATGCAGGGAAAAGAGACTATGCAAGCCCTGGTCACCCAAATCAACCTGGGCGAGCCGTGCATTCTTCTGGGCACCCAGATGCTCACCAAGGGCCATCATTTTCCTGCCGTATCGCTGGTGGGCATCATCGATATGGATGGTCTGTTGTTCAGCACCGATTTTCGCGGCGAGGAGCGCAGCGCTCAGCTAATTACCCAGGTAGCCGGTCGCGCCGGCCGAGCAGAAACAGCTGGCACGGTAATGCTGCAGACCCATCACCCTGATCATCCCGGCTTGATGGCAATACTCAGCCAGGACTACCACCAACAGGCACTCGCGATGCTCAGCACCCGCAAGGCATCCCAGCAACCCCCCCTGGGGCAGTTGTTGATTTTGCGCACAGATTGTCAGGACGCCAATTATGGCGAACAGTTTCTGAGGGACCTGCGCAGCAACTGCGAGGGCCAGTTATCCCAGGGCGTTGCTTTAATTGGCCCCCTGCCCGCACCAATGCAGCGCAGGGCCGGTCGCTTTCGCAGCCAGCTGTTGGTCCACACCACTGAACGCAGGATGTCACACCTTGCTGCCAGAACACTGGTTGCAGAGGCCCAGCGCTTACCCGCTCGCAAAGGGTTGAACTGGTCCCTGGATGTAGACCCTCAAGATATGTTCTGACTTCAGCGAACTGGCCATTGACTCGCGATCCGGCGATAATGGCCTGATTGCGCCCCGGTTGTCCGGGGCCCCAGAGACAACTCAGGTAATTCTCCTCAAATGAAGCAAGAAATCACCCAGCTGATTAAGCAAGCGCTGGATGCACTGGTAGCGCAAGACCACCTGCCCGCGGACATTCAACCCAAGGTGCAGATCGATCGCACCCGAGACAAGTCCCACGGCGACCTGGCAAGTAACATTGCCCTGACCCTTGCCAAGGCCGCAAAGAAGAACCCCAGGGAGCTGGCGGGACTGATCTGTGAGGCCCTCCCAGAGTCCGGGCTGATCGCTAAAACCGACATCGCCGGTCCCGGGTTTATCAATTTCTTTGTTACCGACAGCAGTAATCAATCGATCGTCCGAACAGTACTGGAGCTTGGTGCCGCATTCGGCCACAGTGATGTTGGCGGCGGTCGCCGGGTTCAGGTGGAGTTCGTGTCGGCTAACCCCACTGGCCCGCTGCACGTGGGCCATGGACGCGGTGCCGCGGTTGGTGACAGCCTTTGCAGGCTGCTTTCTGCCACCGGGTGGGATGTCGCCAGCGAGTTCTATTACAACGATGCTGGCGCGCAAATCGACAACCTGGCTCGCTCAGTGCAGGCCCGCTGTCAGGGTCTGGGTCCCCAAAGCCCGCAATGGCCGGAAGATGGCTATCGTGGTGGCTACATTAACGATGTTGCCAACGCCTACCTTGCCGGCGACACCATCGATGCCCAGGATCAGCATGTCACCGGCGCCGCAGATGTCGATGATATGGAGGCCATTCGGCAGTTCTCGGTGGCTTACTTGCGCCGCGAGCAGGACCTTGACCTGAAAGCTTTCGGCGTTCACTTCGATCTCTACTTCCTGGAGTCCTCTCTCTACGACAGCGGCGCTGTGGAGCAGACCGTCCAACGATTAATAGAACAGGGCCATACCTATGAGCAGGATGGCGCACTCTGGCTGCGCACCACCGATTTTGGTGATGACAAGGACCGGGTCATGCGCAAAAGCGATGGCGGGTATACCTACTTTTTGCCCGATGTGGCCTATCACCTCAACAAGTGGCAACGTGGTTTTGAACGGGTCATCAACGAGCAAGGTGCCGACCACCACAGCACTGTGACCCGGGTAAGGGCAGGACTGCAGGCCCTGGAGCAGAATATTCCAGAGGGATGGCCCGACTACGTATTGCACCAGATGGTGACGGTAATGCGCGATGGTGAAGAGGTGAAAATCTCCAAGCGCGCAGGCAGCTATGTCACCTTGCGTGACCTGATCGACGAAGTGGGACGGGACGCGACCCGCTACTTCCTGGTGGCTCGCGGACCGTCTTCTCAACTGACCTTTGATATTGACCTGGCACTTTCGCAGAGTAATGACAATCCGGTTTATTACATTCAATACGCCCACGCGAGGGTATGCTCCATCATGCGCAAGCTGGAAGAGCAAGGTGGCACCTGGAGCACCGAAGCCGGACTCGCAAACCTGGAGCACTTGCAGGAGGAGCACGAAAAGGCCCTCATGCGTCGCCTCGACCAGTTCCCCGAAATCGTCGCCCACGCTGCCGCGAACTCAGAGCCACACAGCGTGGCCAACTATTTGCGTGAACTGGCGGGTGACTTTCATGCCTGGTATAACGCCCACAAAACGCTAGTGGACGACCAATCAGTGCGTGACGCGCGGTTGGCGCTGTCAGCGGCCGTGCGTCAGGTTATTCATAACGGATTAGACATGCTGGGCGTCTCCGCCCCGGAGTCCATGTAACACCATGGGTAAGGATTACGCCAAGAAGAGTAGCGCAGGTCGCAAAAAAGCACCTGCGCGCAAAAAACAGCCCGCCCGCGGCGCACCAGCACAAAACCAGGGCAGCAGCGGCTGGCGCTGGTACAGCGCTGGCGTACTCACCGGCGTATTTCTCAGTTTTTTACTCTATCTGGGCACACTGCCGCCGCCTACCGACATCCAGGGTTCAGGCGCAAATCCGGAACAAGCAAGCACCGAACCGGAAGCTCCCCCCAAACCTCGATTCGATTTTTACACCATGCTCTCGGAACAATCCCAGGACGAAGACACGCCCCGGGCAGAATCGGCAGGCCCCACCGCGAACGCAGCTCCCAGCGAGTACTATCTACTGCAGGCAGGCTCATTCCGTCAACGCGAAGACGCTGATCGGCGCCGAGCTGAATTACTGCTGTTGGGCCTTGAACCCTCCATCGAAGAGAGCAAAGGCGAAAACGGCCGCTGGTTCCGCGTCTACCTGGGGCCATTTCAGAACCGCTCAAGCATGTCCAAAGCCCGCAGTCTCACCGCCGGCCAGAATATTGATACCTTGCTGCTAAAACGCAGCGGTTGAACTCGCTCTAATAATCCCCATATCTGTCCCACTGAGACAGGAGATTCTGCGTGGAACAATACAGAGGCACCACCATTCTCTCGGTTCGCCGAGGGAATAGCGTGGTTATCGGCGGTGATGGCCAGGTATCGATGGGCAACACTGTCATGAAGGGTAACGCCCGCAAAGTGCGCCGCCTCCACAAAGATCAGGTGTTGGCAGGTTTTGCCGGCGGCACCGCGGATGCTTTTACCCTGTTCGAATTGTTTGAAGCCCAATTAGACAAGCATCAAGGCCACTTGGTGCGCGCTGCCGTTGAATTGGCCAAGGCCTGGCGCACCGAGCGCTCCCTGCGCCAGCTTGAAGCCCTGTTAGCAGTCGCAGACAAGGAGACCTCACTGGTGATTACCGGCAACGGCGACGTCATTGAGCCTGAGGATAACCTGATTGCGATCGGCTCCGGTGGTCCCTTTGCCCAGTCTGCAGCGCGAGCCCTGCTGGACAATACCGACCTGGATGCCCGCGACATCGTTGACAAGGGCCTGGCCATTGCCGGCGACATCTGCATTTACACGAATCACAACCGAACCATCGAAGAACTCACTTTTTAGGCTCTACCCATGTCCAACATGACTCCCCGGGAAATCGTCTCGGAGCTAGATCAACACATTATCGGCCAGGACGACGCCAAGCGCGCTGTCGCCATCGCGCTGCGCAACCGCTGGCGCCGCATGCAGCTACCGGAAGAGTTGCGTGTGGAAATCACACCAAAAAACATTCTCATGATAGGCCCGACAGGCGTTGGTAAAACTGAAATCGCCCGTCGCCTGGCAAAACTGGCCGACGCGCCCTTTGTCAAAGTAGAAGCCACCAAATTCACTGAAGTTGGCTATGTAGGCCGGGACGTGGAATCGATTGTCCGCGACCTGGTCGATGTCTCTATCAAAATGTTGAGAGAGCAAGAGATGGTCCGCGTTCGCTTCCGCGCCGAAGAGGCCGCGGAGGAACGCATTCTGGATATCCTGCTGCCGCCTGCCAGGGACAGCGAGGGCAGTACCGGGGAGAGCACTCGACAGTTGCTGCGCAAGAAACTGCGTGAAGGAGAGCTCGATGTTAAGGAAATCGAAGTAGAGATAAGCGCCCCGGCCATGGGCATGGAGATCATGGCGCCGCCGGGAATGGAAGAAATGACCAACCAATTGCAGGGGATGTTCTCGAACATGTCCAAGGGTCAGCGCAAAACACAAAAAATGCCGGTGAAAGCGGCATTTGCGGCTCTCTGTGATGAAGAAGCTGCGAAGATGGTTAATGAAGACGAGCTCAAGCAAAAAGCAGTCGACGCCGCTGAACAGAATGGCATCGTATTTATCGACGAGCTGGATAAGGTCGCCAAACGCAGTGAGGGGGCCGGTGCGGATGTCTCTCGAGAAGGCGTTCAACGCGACCTGTTACCGTTGATCGAAGGCTCTACCGTTAGCACCAAGCACGGCATGATCAAAACTGATCATATTCTGTTTATCGCCTCGGGCGCCTTCCACCTGGCCAAGCCTTCAGACCTGATTCCCGAGCTACAGGGCCGCCTGCCCATTCGGGTAGAGCTGAGCGCGCTGGGGCCCGACGACTTTGAACGAATTTTGACTGAACCCAATGCCTCACTAACAGAACAGTATCAAGCACTGCTGGCAACCGAGGGCCTCCATGTCGAATTTACCAGCGACGGTTTGCGAGGGATTGCCGAGACAGCGTGGCAGGTCAACGAAAAAACTGAAAATATCGGCGCTCGCCGGCTCCACACCGTCATGGAGCGCCTGTTGGAAGATGCTTCATTTGGCGCCGCCGATGCCGGGCTGTCAGACAACAAGCTCACTGTTGACGCCAATTACGTTAGCGCCCAGTTGGAAGCACTCAGTTCTGATGAAGACCTCTCTCGGTTTATTCTCTAGAGTAACGACATGAGCCACGACCCCAGACCCACCGGTATCCAGTTGCACACCCGTTCAAAAGAACTGGAGCTTGCCTACGCTGGTGGAGAGCACTTTCATCTCAGCTGTGAATACCTCAGGGTTTACTCGCCCTCCGCCGAAGTAAAGGGCCACGGCCCAGGACAGGAAGTACTGCAGACAGGCAAACAGAATGTCGCGATTACCGCCATTCGTCCGGTGGGTAACTACGCACTACAGCTGGTCTTTGATGATGGCCACGACACCGGTCTCTACTCCTGGGATTACCTCTATCAGCTCTGCAAAGAGCAAGAGTCACGCTGGCAAGATTATCTGGGCCGCATAAAAGCAGCAGGTGCGCAGCGAGACCCCGAGGTGCAGGTCGTCAAACTCGATCTATAGATGCGCTGACCCGAAGCCCACATCGGGTTACAATGGCCCGTTCCCAGGAGGGCTCATGAGCGAAAAAGACACTACACACTTCGGTTACAAAGAAGTCGACAAAACAGCCAAAGCAGGCATGGTTGCGGATGTATTCCATTCCGTGGCCTCCCGCTATGACCTGATGAACGACCTTATGTCTGCCGGCATCCACCGTATCTGGAAACGCTTCACCATCGAGCTTTCCGGAGTTCGCAAGGGCAATGCAGTGCTGGACATTGCCGGTGGCACCGGTGACCTGGCGGCAAAATTCTCCCGCATCGTTGGCCCCGAGGGGCGAGTGGTGCTCGCCGATATCAATGATTCGATGCTACAGGTGGGCCGCGACAAACTGCTGGACACTGGCCATCAGGGTAATATCGAATTCGTTCAGGCGGACGCCCAGTTCCTGCCATTTCCCGACGACAGTTTCGACTGCATCACCATCGCCTTCGGCTTGCGTAACGTCACCGAAAAAGACCTGGCCCTGCGCTCCATGCTGCGCGTATTGAAGCCCGGAGGTCGTCTACTGGTACTGGAGTTTTCGAAACCGGAAAGCGAGTTGCTGGGTAAAGCTTACGACGCCTATTCCTTCCGCATTCTGCCATTCATGGGCAAACTGGTGGCCAACGACTCAGAAAGCTACCAGTATTTAGCCGAGTCTATACGCGTGCATCCCGACCAGGAGACACTCAAAGGCATGATGGAAGACGCCGGTTTCGGTCGGGTGGAATTTCACAATATGACCGGCGGGGTCGTCGCCCTGCACAAAGGTATCAAGGCCTGAACATGACAGGCGATATCAATCCTACT
Source organism: Halioglobus sp. (assembly GCA_039979015.1). GTDB lineage: Bacteria > Pseudomonadota > Gammaproteobacteria > Pseudomonadales > Halieaceae > Halioglobus. Next base: position 71,592 of record JBDWAD010000020.1, on the reverse strand, counting down.
CTCCACACTGCTGGCCTCGCAGCAGCAGAGGCCGCGCTCAATCGCGCACTGAAACTCGCCCCCGCAGGTTCAGCAGCGCTGGCTGAGCTGGAAGAAAGCGTCTTCGCCCTGCACTGCACTGCCCCCACAGTTGATATTTATCTGCAACCTCAGGGCAACAGCATTCGCCTGATGGGTATTTACGATGGCCCAATCACCACCTCAATTCGCGGTGATGCCTCTGAGTTTGCCTCACTGGCAACAGCGTCAGATCCCGCGGCAGCCCTGATTAATGGCAAACTGGAGCTCCACGGAGACAGCGCGCCCTTAATTGAACTTCAAGGAGTGCTCTCACAGCTGGATGTAGATTGGGAGGCACCCCTGGTCGATGCCCTGGGTGATGTGGCAGGCCATCAGCTGGCGGAAATGCTGCGCGGCGTGTTCAGCTGGAGCAAGCAGGCATCGGCCAGTTTCGGCCGGCAGCTGGAAGAATTTATTCACGAGGAGGCACGACTGAGCCCACCGCGACTGGAGTTGGAAGATTTCTACCAGGACGTTCAACAATTGGGCTTGAGAGTCGAGCGTCTGGAATCCCGCACCGCTCGTCTGCGCAAGCGTCTGCAACAGCGAACGAGCAATTGATATGTCTCGAGTAACGCGCCTGCTAAAGATACTGCGCACCGTTGGTCGCTACCGGCTGGACGAGTTACTGGATACCGAAAAACTGCCAGGCGCAGTACGCTTTTCATTGCAGCTTTCGCCATGGCGTCTTAACAGCGTGCCGGACCTCAGCAGAGGAGCGCGCCTGCGCAAGGCACTGGAGGAACTGGGCCCGGTTTTTATCAAATTCGGCCAAATGCTTTCCACTCGCCGGGATTTGCTACCGGAGGACATCGCAGACGAACTGGCAAAGCTACAGGATAACGTCCCCCCTTTCCCCGAACATCAGTCTATCGAAATCATAGAAAAGGCCCTGGGAAAACCGGTGGCCGAACTGTACGCCAGCTTCGAGGCCTGCCCCATGGCATCTGCATCGGTTGCCCAGGTGCACGCGGCAAGACTGCATAGCGGTGAAGAAGTGGTGGTAAAAGTGGTGCGGCCGGATATCGAGCCGGTGATTCGCCAGGATATAGCACTCATGTTCACCCTGGCCAAATTGGTGCACCGCTATGTTCCCGACGGCAAACGCCTGCGCCCACTGGAGGTCGTTCGCGATTATGAGCTTATTATTCTGGATGAGCTGGACCTGGCCCGGGAAGCCGCCAACGCGTCACAACTGCGTCGCAACTTCGAAGACGGCAAGTTGGTTTACGTGCCCAAAGTTTACTGGGATTACACCCGCCGCGAAGTCTTCACCATGGAACGCATCCACGGTATTCCGGTCACCGATATGGAGGTTCTGCGCGAGAAAAACGTCGATCTAAAGCTACTGGCAGAGCGCGGCGTGGAAATATTTTTCACCCAGGTCCTGCGCGACAGTTTTTTTCACGCCGACATGCATCCCGGCAATATCTTCGTGGACGCCACCGATCCCGCCAATCCAAGCTATATCGCCGTGGACTGCGCCATTATCGGGGCCCTGTCCGAATCGGACCAATACTACCTGGCGCGCAACCTGCTGGGCATTTTTCGTCGCGATTATCACGAGGTCGCCCAGCTGCACGTGGAATGCGGGTGGGTGCCTGCCGACACCAGGGTACAGGACTTTGAATCTGCCTTACGTGCAGTCTGCGAGCCCGTTTTCGAGCGGCCCATCAGTGAGATATCCTTCGGCCAGTTATTGATCTACCTGTTTAAAACCGCTCGTCGGTTTGACATGGAAGTTCAGCCATCCCTGGTTTTGCTGCAAAAGACACTACTGAATATCGAGGGCCTCGGGCGCCAACTCTATCCGGACCTTAACCTTTGGGATACCGCCCAACCCTTTCTGGAAGAATGGGTGGCAGAGCGCTACTCCCCCCAGTCGATGCTAAAGCGGCTGCAACGGCATGCACCCTCCTGGTTGGAGCAGTTGCCGCAGCTGCCCGACGTGGTGATGGATAACCTGCAACACTCGAGGGAGCTGGAGCAGCGCTTCAGCATCCAACAGCAAAAGACCCAGAGCCTCCAGAATCAGGCCCTTGAAGGCGCTAGACGCCGCCGGCGCCACTTGATAGCCGCGCTGGTCTGCGGCGCAGCTGCCATTAGTACGTTCCCTGGCGCCTGGCAGCAATTAGCACAGGCACCGCCGGTGAGCTGGGTTCTCGCCGCTCTGGGCCTCGCACTTCTGTGGCCCAGAGACCCCTAAGCTGTGCCATAATAGTGGCCCCTCTTGGAATTAAACATGAGCCTATCTCAAGACATCAATTGGAATAGTCACGGCCTGGTCGCAGCGATTGCGCAAGACTGGCAATCTGGTGAAGTGCTGATGATGGCCTGGATGAACGCCGAGGCGCTTGAGTTGACGTTGAGCGAGCAGCGAGCAATTTACTATTCGCGCTCCCGACAAAAGCTCTGGCGCAAGGGAGAAGAGTCTGGAAATGTTCAACAACTGAAGGAACTTCGCCTGGATTGCGACGGTGATACGGTATTGTTAAAAGTTGAGCAACTAGGTGGCATTGCTTGTCACACCGGACGGAAAAGCTGTTTTTACCGTCTGGCGGATACCAATGGCGAGCTTTCGATCACCGATGAAGTGCTGCGAGAGCCCGGGGAAATGTACGGGGACAAAAAACAATGAACGACATCCTGCATAATCTGGCCCTCGTTCTGGAGCAGCGCAAGCAATCTGCTGATGCAGAGACGTCTTACGTCGCCGGCCTGCACCAAAAAGGCCTGAACAAGATTCTGGAAAAAGTCGGCGAAGAGGCCACGGAAGCCATACTGGCGGCCAAGGATTTGGAGAACGGCGGCAGCCGTCAAGCCTTGGTTGGCGAAGTCGCCGATCTATGGTTCCACACGATGGTCATGCTTTCACACCTCGACGTCAGCCTGGACGAAGTAGGTGCATGCCTGGCCGACCGCGCCGGAGTATCCGGCCTGGAAGAAAAAGCCGCTCGCGGGCAATAGCGCCGCATTAAATAGAAACGGAGTACATCATGGGTTTAGGTGGAATTAGCGTCTGGCAGTTACTGATTATCCTCGCCATTGTTGTCATGTTATTTGGCACCAAGCGATTGCGTACCCTGGGCTCAGACCTGGGCAGCGCGGTAAAAGGCTTTCGCAAGAGCATGACCGACGAAGAAGCGAAAACAGAGGAGCCTGCGCCGGAAGAAAAGAGCGCTGAGATTCCTGCCGACAACGGCAAGTAGTCGCCCAATGTTCGATATCGGCTTTGCCGAGCTCGTTATCGTTGCGATAGTGGGCTTGCTGGTAATTGGCCCGGAGCGCCTTCCCGGAGCCATTCGCACGGGCACCGCGTGGCTGGGCCGAATCAAACGAGGCTTCAACGATATCAAGCGGGAAGTCGAACAAGAGCTGCACAATGACGCAGTAATGCAGGAGCTGAAAAACACCCAACAGCAACTGCAAGATGAAGCCAGCCATCTGAACAGTGATTTGCGACAGGTTGCAGATCAGGTCAATCCTCAGCCAGCCCCTGAACAAAAAGCCACCGAATGAGCGAAACAGAGACTACCGACCAGCCGCTACCGCTGGTTGCCCACCTGACCGAGTTGCGCGACCGCCTACTGCGAGCACTGCTTTCGGTATTGGTTGTTTTTATCTGCCTGTTTCCCTTCGCCAATGAAATCTACGCCTTTGTGTCAGAACCCCTGCGTGAGCTGCTACCGCCCGGTGCCACTATGATCGCCACCGAGGTCGCCTCGCCTTTTCTTACGCCTTTCAAGCTCACCCTGGTAGCGGCGATATTTGTCGCCATACCGCACATTCTTTATCAGATATGGAGTTTCGTGGCGCCAGGTATGTACCGCCACGAAAAACGCTTTGCGGTGCCGCTATTGGTTTCCAGCATCGCCCTGTTTTACCTGGGAGCTTCCTTTGCCTACTTTGTGGTCTTCCCCCTGATTTTCGCCTTCTTTACCAGCGTTGGCCCTGAAGGCATCACCATCATGACCGACATCAACAGCTACCTGAACTTTGTGCTCAAGCTTTTCTTCGCCTTCGGGATTGCCTTTGAAATTCCTATTGCTGCGATTCTGATGATATGGGCTGGAATTACCACCGCTGACAACCTGGCAAAGAAGCGGCCCTACATCATCGTCGGATGCTTTATCTTTGGCATGCTGCTCACGCCGCCGGACATTATTTCCCAGTCCCTACTCGCTGTGCCGATGTGGATCTTGTTTGAATTCGGGGTTTTCTTCGGTCGCTTCCTCGAAAAGGACTCGGACGAGGATTTGGACAGCCCCTAGGGGCAGCAGCAGCTTTACGCTAACATGGCGCTACGGCCCATCGGGAATCGGCAACTATGCTACATAAACTGACCTCAAGTCTTCTTCTCTTGGTCGCACTCTCTCCAATGGTGCTGGCCCAGTCCAACGTTGAAAAATCGAACTTATCAGCCCGGGATCTAATAGAATCGGCAAAGAAAACAGAGCAACTGGTCGAAGAAAAATCATCTTCAGACCCTGATTCGCTGCAAGGACAGGGAACGCCTCTTGCAACTTTACTCGGCTTGCGAGACGCCATGCGCGACAAGGACTACGAGGGCGCCGGAGAATATCTTGATCGACGCTATATCGGGGAAGAAGTCGGAGACTTCAGTAATGAAGCTCTCGTCAAGGCACTCACTTATGTCTGGAATCGGCAGAACATCACCGACATCACATCCATCAGTGACAGACCCGAGGGCATCCTCGACGACGGCCTGCCAGACTATCGCGACCAGATAGGTTCTGTACGATTGCAGGATGAGGAAGTACCCATCTACCTGCAGCGTATCCCGGACGGCAAAGGAGGGCGGATCTGGAAGCTTTCAAACGCGACCGTTGCCAGAATCCCGGACATGTGGGACGAACTGGGTTACAGCGATGCTGCAGTCAAGATCGGCACGCTGTTACCTCAGTTTCGCTTTCTGGGCATGGAAAATTGGCAGATAGTCGGGTTCATCGTATTTTTTATTGTCGCCTGGCCCCTGGCAAGTCTGATCAGTTACATCCTCATGCGAATTGCCTTGCTCATACCCAATCGCTTCCCCCTGGGCATAAAAAGTTTTTTCCGCGGACCAATGAAGTTCTTTATTTTCATCTTCGTTGCCCGACAGATGATCAACGAGCTGGGGCTGTCACTGACCTCAAGGATTCTACTGGACTCCTCTGGCGTAGATTACATTGCTTTTACCGTCATCATTCTGGGCCTGTTGTCTCTGCTGCGTGACTACCAGATTCGAAAGATGCAGTACGCCGGCAACGCTCACTATGTTGCCTTGCTCAAACCATTCACCACCATCGTCAAATTTTTAGTGGTGACTGTAATCGCCCTGTTCTGGGCAAAGCAGGCTGGCTACGACATGTCCACCATCCTGGCAGGTCTGGGCGTAGGCTCCCTGGCCGTTGCACTGGCTGCGCAAAAAACCCTGGAGAATGTCATCGGTGCGATTACGCTATACACCGCACGGCCCGTGAGCGCTGGCGACTTCTGCCGATTTGGCCGTGTTAAAGGTACCGTAGAGGAAATTGGACTTCGCTCAACGATCATTCGGACGATGGACCGCTCAATGCTGGTCATACCCAATTCAATGTTCTCCTCTGTAGAGATTGAGAATTTCTCCCAGCGCGACCGCATCCGTTTTTTCCGTCGCTATCAAATGCAAATTCCCAAATCAGGGCAAATGCGCCAGATACTGGAGCAGATTCGTCAGCTGGCGGCTGACAATACACTGGTGTTGGACGAGACCGCCAGCATTCGCTTTGAGACAATTGCCGATGCGAATGCAATTCTGCGTATCGACCTGGGTGTAGGTACCACAGATTATCAGGAGTTCCTGGCAGTGGCGGAGGAGCTTAATCTTGGCATCCTCGATATTGCAGATCAGGCCGGCGCTCGCTTTACTGGACCCGCCCGGCTTAACATGGATTCGGCTAACAGCACTCCCGAGACCAACTCCCCCGCATGAGCGAGCCTACCGGAGCCATGGGCTCCCTGCTGCCGGTTCTCAAGTTCCTCAAGCCTTACAAACTTCGGCTGCTGGCGGCGAGTCTGGCACTGCTTTTCACCGCTGCCGCCACCCTGGCGATGGGACGCGGGGTACAGGTACTCATTGACCAGGGCTTCGGCGGCAACAGCGCAGATCTGAAAGACGCGATTTTCCTGATGCTCAGCATTGCCGCAGCAATCGCGGTTGGGACTTTCCTGCGCTTCTACCTCGTATCCTGGCTGGGAGAGCGGGTCAGCGCCGATATCCGCAAAGCAGTTTTTGATAATATCGTGCGCCTGCATCCCGGCTATTTTGAGTCAAATCGTTCTGGCGAGATCATGTCTCGCTTAACCACCGATACTACCCTCCTGCAAACCATTATCGGCTCTTCCTTCAGCATGGCACTGCGCAGCGGGCTGACCTTGATTGGCGCCCTGGTGATGATGATCATCACCAACGTGGAGCTCAGTTTGTACATCGCAGTGGGAGTGCCACTGGTATTGCTGCCAATCCTGATCTTCGGCAGGCGAGTACGGCGGCTGTCGAACCAGAGTCAAGACAGCATCGCCAGTGTGGGTAGCTATGCCGGTGAAGTAATACAACACATTCGTGTAGTGCAGAGTTACACCCGCGAGCCGTTTGAAAGCGAGGCATTTGCCAATGAAGTAGAACGCGCATTTGCCATTGCCCGCCGCCGCATACGCCAGCGCGCCCTACTGATCTGTGTGGCCATTCTGCTGATGTTTATCGGCATGTCGGCAATGATGTGGACGGGCGGACAAGACGTTATATCTGGCCGCATGAGCGGCGGCGAACTGGGCGCCTTCGTTTTCTACGCAATCATGGTTGGATCCGGAGTGGCCACCATTTCCGAGGTTTGGGGCGAGCTACAACGAGCAGCTGGCGCCGCGGAGCGCCTGGTAGAGCTCATTAGTACCCGCAGCCTAATCGAGGACCCGGGCGAGTTGAGCCTGCTTGGAAACAACCCGCAACCCGCTTTGGCTCTGGACGCAGTGACATTTCGCTACCCTACCCGCCCTGAATTAGCGGCACTAAAAAACTTCAGCCTGCCAATACAGGCGGGGCAGTCGCTGGCTCTGGTGGGGCCTTCAGGCGCGGGAAAATCAACCGTTTTCGAGTTACTGCAACGATTCTATGATCCGCAATCTGGTCGCATCACCCTCGATGGTAGAGATATCCGCGAGCTGGGCCTGACACAACTTCGTGAGCACATCGCACTGGTACCACAGCAGCCAGCTTTATTTACCGGCGACGTGAGCTATAACATTGGCTACGGCCGCCCCGGTGCAGTGCAGGGAGACATCGAAGCTGCGGCCAGAGCGGCACATGCTCATGAATTCATCAGCCAGCTGCCAGGGGGCTACGCGAGTCATCTGGGGGAGCAGGGAGTACGACTTTCGGGAGGGCAGCGCCAGCGTATTGCCCTGGCCAGGGCCATTCTCAATGACCCGAAGATCCTGCTACTTGACGAAGCCACCAGTGCCCTGGACACAGAGAGCGAGCACCATGTGCAGCAGGCACTCGAGGAGCTGATGCAGAACCGTACAACCGTTATCATTGCACATCGCCTTTCAACCATTCTGCACGCGGACTGTATTGCGGTCATGGACCATGGCGAGCTCGTCGCCAGTGGCAGTCACCATGAATTGATGCAAAGCTGCGAGCTCTATCAACGTCTGGCTCGTTTGCAGTTCAAAGACGAAGCTGCCCCTGACTAACGATTGATGCGACCCACTCGTTCCTTGCGGTCGCCATTGACTCGCTGCAGGTCGTCTAAAACTTCGCGAGAGATATCGATCATATCCTCAATAAACTGGTAGCCCAGTTTTACATTATTCAGCGTGCATTGGATCGGGGCACGCACCGGCGACTCACGGAACTGTTCCCTGGAGTCATCTATCGCTGTTCGCACATGGCCCCCTGCGGTTTCGCGGGCAGTTTCATAGGCCAGTGACAACACATCCAGCGACTCCATCAGGGCTTCTATACCCACCCATTCCTGAACCACGCCTCGCTCGACCCGACGGCGAACACCGCGGCGCAGCCGCCGACTCATATTGCGAAATTCGCGCTGCACTCGAGGGCCAAATACGGGCATCGATATTGCGCGCAACTCATCGTCTTCAGACAGTTCTCGCCAGTCCTCCAAGGACAAAACTGACTCAATATGGGGAAAGACGACCTTTTCCTCCACATTCATATGTTCATACATGTGGCCGATGTATTCCCGGCCCGCCTTGACCACCGCACTGCCCTTGAGCTCATCCTCTCGCCAGCGCTCAATATCCTTGAGCAGCTGCTGGCCTCGCCTTGCGGCAAAGTCGTGATCCCGCTGCAAGGTATCGACATCGTCAGCCGCTTTTTTATCCAGCTCTGCCACTCTGTTATAGATGAGGTCTTCCCGGGGATGGTGATAGCGATCGGGCCAGGTTGCCATATAATCCATCACTTCGAACACCACGTGGGCGTCCACGACTTCGCCAGTTTCAATCGCCTGTAATTGATCTGAAAATAGCTGCATAACGGTGGCAATGTGACGATGCTCGGCGCGCAGTGCCTTCATCAAGGGCTGCTCCGGTGGCTTGCCTGCACTGCTTTTGGGTTGTTTTTCCCAAGCCGCGCGAGTGTAACCTGACTCGCTCTTACTCACCGCAGGCTTGCTTTTCGCCGCGTTTTTAGGGGTCGCTTGCTTCTTTGCGACGGCCTTCTTGCGCGAGGGGGCTTTTTTGCCAGCGGCTGCAGGCCTTTTCGCTGCTGCTTTTTTCTTTGCCGCGGGCTTTTTCGCTGCGGCCTTGGTGGAAGCTGCCATTAGCTCACTCCTTGTCATTCTTAGCTTCAGGATAGGTGCTCAGACTAGCCGGTCCAAGCCTCATAAGCATTGATTGTGCTCATTAAAACAGCGGAAAGGTGTTTAGCGTAAATTGATGAACCAGACAGACTCAGGCGACCCGGCTCAGCTACTCTGCCAAATGGCATGACGTGATGACTTTAGCCCACAGAAAAGAAAACGCCGGCACAGGGCCGGCGTTTTCGGGTTGACCAGGCGATCAGCTGAATTCCCTGATCAGTCCGCCAATTGACTCTTTTGCATCACCGAACAGCATTCGCGTGTTGTCTTTGTAGAACAGCGGGTTTTCAATGCCAGCAAAGCCGGATGCCATAGAGCGCTTCAGGACAAACACTGTGCGTGCGGTATCCACATTAATGACCGGCATACCGTAGATCGGACTGCTTTCGTTCTCGCGAGCCGCTGGGTTAACCACGTCATTAGCACCGATAACAATAGCGACGTCGACGTTTTCCATCCGCGGGTTGATGTCGTCCATCTCCAGCAGTTGGTCATAGGGAACATCCGCCTCAGCCAACAGCACATTCATATGGCCAGGCATACGGCCGGCAACCGGGTGGATACCGAAGTTAACCTCAGCCCCGTTTTGCTCCATCAACTCCGTTAATTCCTTCACCACGTGCTGTGCCTGGGCAACCGCCATTCCGTAGCCAGGAATAATGGCAACGTTACTCGCCGCCTCCAACACATAGTAGGCGTCTTCCACGGAGATGGGCTTGATCTCGCCTTCCACTTCGGTGGTGTCCTGCTTACCGCTACCAAAGCCGGAGAACAGTACATTAGACAGAGAGCGGTTCATCGCCTTACACATGATCTGGGTAAGGATGATGCCGGAAGCGCCCACCAGGGAACCGGCGACGATCAGGATATTGTTATCTACCGCAAAACCTGCAGCACAGGCGGCGAGTCCAGAATACGAATTCAGCAGCGAGATCACTACCGGCATGTCGGCGCCACCAATCGGGATTACCGCCATGATGCCAAACACCAGAGCCAGGCCGATGACCACGAACAACCAGAGCATATTGCTCGGATCCATGCAAAACATGACGGAGCCGCCCAGAATACCCAGCACGATCAGGCTGTTCACGACCTGCTGGCCACTGAACAGTACTGCTCCCGAGCCGATGGTCTCGGAGAGCTTGCCATACGCAATCAGGGATCCGGTGAACGTCATGCCACCTATCAAAATAGACAGGATGATTGTCACCAGGGTGAACGTTCCCGCTTCCGGTGACAGCGCGGCCCAACCAACCAACAGGGAGGCCATGCCGCCAAAGCCATTAAACAAGGCCACCATCTCAGGCATTGATGTCATTTGAACCATGCGCGCGGCAGCCGCACCAATAGCACCACCGACAACGAAGCCGATCACGATCCACTGGAAATCGACAATACCCTGGTCAAGCAGGGCCGCTACGATGGCAACCAGCATGGCTGTGGCTGAGATCATGTTGCCGCGACGGGCAGTCGCCGGCGAACCCAACTGTTTCAGGCCATAAATGAACAGGCCGCCAGAAACGATATAGGCAAATTGAATCAAAATATCCATTTCGGCTTAACCCTCCTTCTTTTTGAACATGGAGAGCATGCGATCGGTGACCATATAGCCGCCCACCACGTTGATAGAGGCCAGGGCTACAGCGCCGGCACCCAGCCAATTAGCCAGGTCCTGCTCACCAGTGCCGGCAAGACTGATAGCTCCGACTACCGTAATTCCGGAAATCGCGTTAGCGCCGGACATCAGTGGAGTGTGCAAGGTGGCGGGCACCTTGTTGATCAGCTCAAAGCCCAGGAAGATGGTGAGCATCAGGATGAATGTCAGGAATACTTCTGCGGGTATCATAACTATGCTCCCCCTTCGACGATGTTTTTAATGGTGTCGTGCGTGATTTCACCACCGTGGGTAATGATGCAGCCCGGAAGAATATCGTCCTCGAAATCCACCACGAACAGATGTTTATCTTCGCACCAGTTGTCTTCTACCAGGTTGAACAGGTTGGCAGAGTACATCTGGCTGGCATCTCTCGCGACTTCGCCCGCGAGATTACCCTTACCGATGATCGTAACGCCAGACCATTCAACAGTTTCATTCGGCACAGAGCCCTCGACGTTGCCGCCGGTTTCAGCAGCCATGTCCACGATCACAGACCCTGGGGCCATACCCTCGACCATATCTTTGGTCACCAACACCGGCGGCTTGCGCCCAAATACCTGCGCTGTGGTAATGACCACGTCAGATTTTGCGATCACATCCTTTTGTGCCTGGCGCTGCATATCGACCTGCTCCGGCGTCAACTCCTTGGCATAGCCATCAGCAGTTTCACCGGTTTCCCCCAGGTCTATCTCCAGGAACTTGCCACCCAGGGATTGAACTTGCTCAGCAACCACTGGCCGGGTGTCGAAGGCTGTCACCTTGGCACCCAGGCGCTTGGCAGTGGCGATGGCCTGAAGGCCAGCAACGCCGGCACCGATAACGAAGACGTTGGCAGGCTTGAGTGTGCCCGCCGGTGTCATCATCATTGGGAAGATACGCGGCAAGGCCATCGCAGCCTCCATTACCATCTGGTAACCAGCCAGGTTGGCCTGGGAACTCAGGGCATCCATCTTCTGGCTGCGGGTGGTACGTGGAATCATCTCCATACTGATGGCAGTCACACCGGCTTCTTTGAACGCTTTTACGAGCTCATGCTCGTTAAAGGGATCCAGGTAGCTAATGTGAATGCAGCCGCGCTTCATCAGGGCAATTTCTGAAAGCTCGGGCTTGCGCAAACGCAGCAGGACGTCAGCACTTGAAAAGAGTTCATTGCGGTCAGTGGAAATCGTGGCGCCAACGTCGGTATATTCCGCGTCAGTGAAGCCTGAACCGGCCCCCATGCCTGTTTCTATGACCAGATCCGCTCCCATACGAACCAGTTTCTTGGCCACGTCTGGGATAATAGGCACCCGGTCTTCGCCCGGATGTGTTTCCTTGGGTATTGCGATGCGCATAACGGTTCTAACCCCCGTTGCTTGTGTGTTTCTTATCGACCGAAAATCGGCACGTGATGGCTGGCCTCTTGCGGACCCATACCCCTACCGCCCCTTGGAAGCGGGCGCCCACTCTAGCACAGTGCATTTGGCCAAGTATTAATGACCAATATTCACCAGCTGAATTCGAAAGCAGCGAGCCATAGAGAAAGCAAACCCTAACCAATCCTGAGCGGACTGGCTAATTTACGGACCTGGCTGAGCCAATCAATGGCAGGGGAGCCCAAAAATATAGACCAAACCGACTAGGGAGTGCACTTACTCCGGCGGGCCCGGGCGATAAGACCACCAGGGTGGCAGCAGCTCGCGATAGGCTGGCCAACTGTAACGAATGTCTATTAATAGTGCGCTGCCGCGGTCGGAGGCTGCTCTCACCACGCGCCCCAGAGCCTGGTCCACCTTCTGCATCGCGGGGTAAAGATAGGCATATTCAAAGCCCTGACCATAGGCCTGCTGGTACCACTGCCGCAACTGCTCGCGCTCGGTTCCTACTTGAGGCAGCCCGACCCCCACAATAGCAACGCTGCTGAGCAAATCTCCTGGCAGATCTATTCCCTCTGAAAAAACACCCCCGAGAATACAAAAGGCAACGACATTGCGATGCTGCTCCAATGCCTGAAACAGGCTGTTGCGGTCAGCTTCGCTCTGCTCAGGTCGCTGCTGCCACAACAACCGGTCCTGCAAACCTGTTGCTGAGACCTTCATGAGCTCTAGCGTGGCACACAAGTAGCGATAAGAGGGGAAGTAGATGATGCAGTTCCCTTTCGTGTCTCGCAAAAAACTGTCCAGCCTGCCGGCCAGCAATGGGGTGCTCGCCTGCCGCTGTCGATAGCGGGTATCGATGGTCGTTTCTAATACAACTGCTAACTGCTCAGGCTGAAAGGGTGACGCCAGGCGACGATAAACAGCCCTATCCTCCAGCCCAAGGAGCTGGCCCATCCAGCGCTGGGGCGAAAGTGTGGCGGAAAAAAATACCAGCGCATGAGCTTTGGTGTGACAGTGGGACAGCAGGCGCGAGGGGTCGAGACAGTTTAAGCTCAGTAGCAACCCTTGGCTGCCCTCCCCTCGTTGCAATTCGAGTCGATATTCATCTCCCCAGTGCTCAGCGATGCGTATCCACTGAAGTACGGCAAAATAAAAATTCATCAGTTGAGGATTACGAGGAACAAAGCGCACATCGTCAGCCATTGCCGTGCTTACTGCAGCGATGAAGTCGCCGAGACTGTTAACGAGGGTGGCAGGCAACTTGCGCCGAACGTCCAGGTCCGGCCAGTCTTCTTTTTGCAACGCAAGCATGGCGCGATTAACCCTCTCCAGCGCGCGCTTCACCGTAGGCGACGATGTTTTTTTCACTCGCATCAACTCAGCCTTGCCTAGCCGGCCGCTAAACATCGCCCTGGCCCTCTCTGGCAAGTTGTGTGCCTCGTCGACCAACACAGACCAACGGCGCTCGTCCTGCTCCATTAAATGAGCAACGCCGGCGTGAAAACTGAACAGGTAATGCGCATCCGCGATCAGGACATCCACCCAGGGCAATAAATCTATCGCTAACTGGTAAGGACAGACCTCATTACGTCGCGCTATCAGCTCAATCTCGTGCCTGCGCAAAATTCCGGTCTGCACGGCTTCGGCCATCGCCACGGGCAAGCGATCATAGTATCCACTTGCAAAAGGGCAATCGTCACCATGACAGGCCTTGCCCGGAGAAAAGCAAATGGATTCTTTCGCCGTCAGGCTGAGGCTGGTGAGTTGCAACCCGCGCTCACTCATCAAGTTCAGGCAATCTTCTGCCGTGCGGCGCCCGACGGTGCGCGAGGTGACATACACGATGGCTTCGTGTTTTTCCGCCGCCATCGCCTTAAGCGCCGGATACAACACGGCAGCAGTCTTACCGATACCCGTGGGAGCCTCCACTAGCAACTGCCCCCCCTGATCCACACATTTGTAAACAAGCTCAGCGATGTCCCGCTGGCCTGAGCGAAACTCGCCGTGAGGGAAATCCAGGCTCTCTAGGCTACGCTGTCTGTTGGTTCTTTCACTGGCCAACAGCGATAACCAATTGGAAAACGAAGCCAGGGTGTCAATCAGGTAGGCTTGCAGCTCATCCCGGTCGTAGTGCTCAGATAAGTGCAACTCTTGATCGCTATCGATATTGAGCCAGGTGAGGCGAACTTCCAACTTATCCAGTTTCTGTTCGGCGGCAACCAGTGCGGCGTAAATGCGAGCTTGGGACAAGTGCAGTCGACTCACCGCCGCAGGAATACTCTCCGGGTTCACCCGACAGGTCTTGATTTCTTCGACCAGCCCCCTGGTCAGGTCAACCCCATCAGCACGGCCTCGCAAGCGCAACTTAACACCCTGCTCCTGATGAACTAAATCCACCGGATATTCACGCTGGTAGGACTCCGGTCGGCGACGATATATTCTGGCGTGTCCCTCCATACCCTGTTCGGCACTGGGCGATGGGGTGAAGCGGTGGTCTATATCGCCACTGCGATGACAAAATGCCACCAGGTTCCGGACGCTGACACAATACTCAAGCATCCGCCCAGCGCACCCATAATACTGACGCCGGAATTGCTTCTCGCTGAAAAAATCTGAGCCACCGCTTCTGGCTATCCTGCAATGCGTCCCCCGGCCCCTTGACTTCGATCATCTGGTACTCGCCGGGTTCCTTTCCCAGTGCCAAAAGGTCAGGGAAACCACGACGGTTTTCTCCGGGGTCGAACAGCATGCGTTGCCAGATCGCTATTAAATGTTCTTTCGGAATCACTGCGCTAGCCGCCAACACCAACTGCTGATCCAGATACTTCCAGTTTATCCAACGGCACTGATAGCCATGGTATTGATGCCAGCAACGCAACAGCTCATCAGTCAGGTCGAGTTTCTCAACTTCATGCAAGCGTGCGTTAAGCTGTTCCTGCCGACTGACACGGAAGGATCTCTCATACATATCAGCTGGCACGCTTTGGAAGCGATTGTTAAATGCTCCTGTCACTGGTGCAAATATCTGCTCCCAGAAGACCAGGCCAAACAGCGCGTTCATCAACTGATTTTCAACATAGTGGACTGCAGGCCATTCATCAGAAAGCACCTCGGCAACCTGAAGCTCCACGCGAAGAGCCGCTTGGGGCAGCACTAGCTCAGATTGAACAAAGCTGTCGCGGCGTCTCGAGACTTTCGTGCCATCCAATTTTCGCTGCAACCTGGGTGCTATTCTTAGCGCCGCGTCACGCTCATCCTCGCACCAGGGCGCACTTTCTATGACGCGACACAAGGCCAGGGCTGCACTGTGCTCTCCCGCGCCCTCCAGCAACCTCGCCCGCCGCTCCCTCGCTGGATGCAGCTGGCTAGCGGAGTAAAGTTCCAATGCTTTAACGGTCTGCTTCTCTCGCTCCAGCTGCCTGGCAAGGCTATTACACAAGCGAAACCATCGACGCTGACTGGTACCGTATCGTGGTGGCTCCGCCATCAGCTCGTCGGCTAGTTCAAGCATTGAAGATACATCGCCCTCCTCCTTTACCCGCAGCCATTGATCCGCACGTTCAGCGCAATACAAAAACTCCTCTAGCTCATTCCTACCCGGAAACAACCGGTGAGAGCGATCCAGCCGATAGTTAAAATAACGAGCAACGCCCAGGTCACTCAGCACAAAATCCGTCAATCCCTGATGACGATTACCAAAAAACAGTAACTGCATCAGCTCCACGATCGGCACGTGAGCAGGCGCAACCACGCGCTGACCATCCAAGGCCAGCAGTAAGGGAAGGCCCTCCAGTTCTTGCACTGAAATTTGTTCCAGAAGGTCACTCTTGCTGCCGGACCCCAATGAAAACATCACGGCCAACTCATTTCGCGTGCAGAGGCGGCCAATTTCTTCGGTCGACAGGCACTCTGCCTGCAACAGCAACCCCGCGTCTAACAGGGCGCTCAACGCCGCTTCTATTTCATCCAGTTCAGGATAATCGAGCCTAGCCTCACGGAACCAGGGCCCCACCCGTGATACCAGTCTCACATACAGGCACTGGGCGGCGAAAGGAACCTCGCGATAGCAGGACAAGAACGCCAGCTCGTCTGGAACAAGGAGATCCCGGTAGAGACCCTCAACCGTGTCCAGCAACTGCAGAAAGTTGTCGCGGTAATAATGGGGAGGCAATTCAGGCACGCCACTGACCCCTGACTGGCCCCTAGCGGGGCTCTAGCAGAATCAGGCGGGAGCGGTCCGCCAATGCGTAGACCAAACCATCGGGCCCGATTTCGACATCACGTATACGCATCCCCAAATTTCCCAATAAGCGGGTTTCTCGGACGATGCTGCCATCCTGATTGAGTTCCGCACGGTTAATGCGGGTGAGACGCATGCTGGAGATCAACAACGAAGAGCCCCAGCCCGGGTATGTGTCACCGGTATAAAAAGCAATGCCTCCGGTGGCGAGTGACGGGACATAATAGACAAGGGGCTGTTCCATGCCCTGCTTGTGTGTGCCTTCTCCGATCTTGCCACCGCCATACTCTTCTCCATAGGTAATCACCGGCCATCCGTAGTTTGCCCCTGGGCTGAGAATATTAATTTCGTCCCCCCCCTGGGGGCCGTGTTCAGACACCCAGATTTTTCCTGTTTCCGGATGACGCGCGATGCCCTGGGGATTGCGGTGGCCGTAACTGTAAATTTCCGGCAGCGCGCCCTCCTGGCCAACAAAGGGGTTGTCAACGGGAATGTCGCCGTTTTCACTAAGGCGAACTACCTTGCCAGCGTGACTAAGCAGGCTCTGGGCGGCGTGTCGGTTTCCTCGGTCACCAACGGTAATATAAAGTTTGCCATCATGAAGCAACAGGCGAGAGCCAAAGTGCCTGCGCTCGCTATAGGCGGGGCGCGCAGTGTAAAGCTCTTCCACGTTCTCTAACGCATTCTCTTTCAATTTGCCGCGACTCACGCGGGTCGTGAACTTGTCATCCATGGCGACGGTATAGCTAAA
This sequence comes from Halioglobus sp., assembly GCA_039979015.1. Taxonomy (GTDB): domain Bacteria; phylum Pseudomonadota; class Gammaproteobacteria; order Pseudomonadales; family Halieaceae; genus Halioglobus. The sequence continues at coordinate 54,662 of JBDWAD010000020.1, read as the reverse complement.
GTAAACCCACTGGTTCTGCTTGAAATTCGGATGCACCAAAACGTCCATCAGCCCACCCTGGCCCTCACTCACCACCGCGGGCAGCCCACTGATTTCACTGGTATCCCAACTGCCGGGAGTGACTAACTTCATAACGCCGGGCTTTTCGGTCAGCAGTAAACGACCGTCTGGCAAAAAGTCCATTCCCCAGGGCTCTTGCAGCCATTCCAGCAATGTTCGAACCCTGATTTCGGTGGGCACACCCGGCCCACTAACGCTGGCCTCGGTTTCCAACACGGGTTCGACACTCGGGGGCCCCGAATCAGGGAGGGCGCAACTGGCCAGTGTCAGCACAGCTAATACAGTCGCAATGGTATGAAAGAAACGTTGCATCGAGCTCACTCAAAATCCAGAAAATCAGCGATTACAGGGACGCGATATATTACGACATCACTCACCAGCTGTCAGATCTCCCAGCATGTTACACGCTGTACCGGCAGCGCGATTTAAGGCATGCTGGCCCGGCGGTCATTGTGCCCCAAAATGTGACGGGAAAAAGAATATCGTGAGTGAAAATAACAACATAAGTCCTGTTCAGGCCCTGACGCCCATTGTCTTCCTGGTGATGATGCTGGCCTGTTCTGTCTACCTTTTCGGGTCCGACTCCTCCTACGGTGCGAATCAGATCGCACTCATTCTGGCGACCTGTGTCGCAGCCCTGGTTGCCCGCAGCAACGGCATGGGCTGGCGCGAAGCCCAGGATGGAATTATCCATGGCATCGGCGTCGGTCTGGGGCCAACCCTCATCTTGCTCAGTGTGGGCATGTTAATAGGCACCTGGATACTCTGTGGCACTGTCCCGGCAATGATTTATTACGGCGTGCAAATTCTGAATCCCAGCATATTTTACGCTGCCAGCGCGGCGATTTGCGCCATCGTAGCCGTCAGTATTGGCAGTTCATGGACGGTCGCCGGCACCCTCGGAATTGGGCTCATGGGCATCGCTGGTAGCTTTGAACTCTCTCCCGCAATCACTGCAGGGGCTATTATCTCCGGTGCCTACTTCGGCGATAAACTATCGCCTATGTCAGACACCACCAACCTGGCTGCCGCTGCAGCGGGCGTGGACCTGTTTGAGCATATTCGCCATATGCTCTGGACGACGGTGCCCAGCTTCAGTATCGCCCTGGTGATCTTCGCCCTGATCGGCAGCTCCGATGGCGCAACCCCGGAGCAAATCAAATCATTGCAGCAGTCGCTGACCAGTGAGTTTGAGATCGGCCTGCACCTGTTGCTGCCCCTGGCCCTCATGCTCACCCTGGTGTTCAAGCGCTTTCCTGCCTTTCCATCTATTGTCATCAGCGCTTTGGCAGGTGCGATATTTGCGGTGATTTTCCAGCCGGAACAAGTACAAAAGCTGGCGGGAAGCACAGCAGAGCTGGCCTATGGCTTTGTCATGATGAAGGGCATCTGGATCGCCTTGTTTGACGGCTACGTGTCCAACAGTGGTGATGAATTTCTGGACGCGTTGTTGAGCAAAGGCGGCATGAGTTCGATGCTCAATACCGTTTGGTTGATCATCAGCGCACTGGGCTTTGGCGGCGTACTTGAGCGCACTGGTATTCTCAGCTACTTACTCAATCTGGCGCTGCGCGGCGTCAAAAGCGTAGGATCGCTGATCACCACTACTGTACTGACCTGTATCGGCACCAACATCCTTGCCGCGGACCAGTTCATCGCCGTGGCGCTGCCGGGACGTATGTACAAAGACGCCTACGCCAACAAAGACCTATCGCGCCTGAACCTGTCGCGCACGCTGGAAGACTCAGCAACAATGACCTCGGCGCTCATCCCGTGGAACACCTGCGGCGCTTATATGTCGGCAACGCTTGGGGTCGCTACGCTCACCTATGCACCCTATGCCTTTTTTAACCTGCTAAGCCCGCTTATTGCTATTACCTACGGCTATTTCCACTTTGCCCTGAAGCCAGCTTCCTACGACCTGGATGACAAAAGCAAAGCCGCCGCATGAATAATACCGCCATCAACTGGGATTACCCCACTCCCTTCACCCTGACGTCGGTTGTTCAGCCAGGAGACATCGATGGGCTGCAGCATACAAACAATACGGTCTATGTGAAGTGGTGTGAACAAGTGGCCTGGGCCCACTCGGTTTCCCTGGGACTGGACCTGGACGCTTATCGCAACCTCGACCGGGCCATGGCAATCACCCATAGTGAATACCACTATCTGCGGGCCTCTCGCGAAGGGGACGAAGTCATCGCTGGAACGTGGATAGTCAATTGGGACAGGAAGCTGACCATGCAAAGGCGATTCCAGGTCTACCGGGTCAGCGACGGCACATGCCTGCTGCGCGGCGGTATGCGCTTCGCGTGTATTGAAATATCCAGTGGCAGACCAAGGCGCCTGCCAGCAGAATTCGTGGCCGGTTACGGCCCTGCGATACTGGGGCTGGAGGAAAGTGCCCTAATACGCTAACTACGCGCCCAGTCGAAAGCCAGCACCTGGCGAATATCTTCACTACCTGAGGTCAGCATCAACAGACGGTCAAACCCCAAAGCCACCCCGGAACACTGTGGCATACCGACTTCCAATGCAGCAATAAGGTATTCATCCACGGGTCTTTCCACCTGACCATGCTCGCGCCTACGGACATTGTCTGCAAGGAATCGGCGGCGCTGCTCCGCTGGATCGGTGAGCTCGAAATACCCATTTGCCAGCTCGAGGCCGTCCGCATAAAGCTCAAAGCGCTGGCCCAGCAGTTGCCCGTCTTGTTCAACAATGCGTGAAAGAGCGGCCTGGGAAGCGGGATAATCGTATACAAAGCACAGTCCGCGAGTTGCCAGGCGTGGCTCTACCAGGTGACTCATCAATAAATCCAGCCACATGTCTCTGTCGCCAGTCATTGCACCCAAGTCCAGTTCCTGCCGAGCCCGCAACTGCAGGTCTGCCAGGCTCGCCGTTAACGGGTCCAGCTCCAGTTCAGCCAGGAACAATTCACGATAAGCGACGTATTGAACGGGTTTGTCACCCACACAAGAAAGCACCAGATCAGCCACCTCGCGCATTAGCTGGTGTTGATCAAAGCCCGGCCGGTACCATTCCAGCAGGGTGAATTCAGGATTGTGGCGCGGCCCGGCCTCTCCATCGCGGAACGCCCGGGCGAGCTGGAAGATCGGGCCAATGTCAGCGGCGAGCAGTCGCTTCATGGCATATTCGGGGGAGGTCTGTAAGTAGCGTGGCGCACTCAGGGAGCTGCCACGCTCGACGGTCAGGGGTTCTATTGCAGGATCTGTAACGCCAGCGGAGCACAGCAGAGGAGTCTCTACCTCGAGCACCTGACGCTCAGCGAAAAAATCGCGCACTCGCTGCAGCAGCGCCGCCCGGTTCCGCAACATGTCCAGATCTGCCGCGGGCTGCCAACTCATGGGGAATCAGGACTTGCTGGCGCGGCCCTGGTACTCACCGGTACGAGTGTCCACGCGGATGATTTCTCCCTGGCTCAGGAAGAGCGGAACCTTGACCACCGCGCCAGTACTCAGGGTAGCGGGCTTACTGCCGCCCTGAGCGGTATCGCCCTTCAAACCGGGGTCTGTTTCAGTAATCTCCAGCTCCACAAAATTGGGCGGCGCTACCGACAAGGGACTGTCGTTGTAGAGGGTTACCTCACAACGATCCTGTTCTTTCAACCACAGGTGGGTATCGCCGACAGCCTTCGCATCCGCCTGGTACTGCTCGAATGTATCGGGCTCCATGAAATACCAAAACTCTCCGTCGGTGTAGAGGTACTCCATCGTGCGATCCATCACATCGGCCCCTTCAAGGGACTCACCCGACTTGAAGGTACGCTCCCAGACGCGCCCCGAGTTAAGGTTACGCAGTTTCACCCGGTTAAACGCCTGGCCTTTTCCGGGTTTTACAAATTCATTATCAAGGATACTGCAAGGTTCTCCGTCCAGCATGACCTTGATGCCGGACCTGAGTTCATTCGTTGAGTAGTTCGCCATGTTGCTACCGTTTACGCTGGGCTGAAAAAGGGGGCTAATGATACCCCAGGGGACGGGAATTGGGGAGATATGGATTATTGCCTCTGGCCGTTATGGCAGGAAATAAGCTAACCTTGGGGAAAGCCACCTGGGAACATAAGAAAACTAGAAGGACCTGGGCAATGGAAAACGAAACGCCAATAAAACTGAAGATACCGAAGCAGGACCTGCATCAATTCAGCCTGTTCAAGGCTAACGCCAGCGGCGCACAAGAATGGGCCCGACATTTACCGGTGGCTGACCCCAGAGGCGTCGCCCGGGAGTTACTAGCGGCGGTCAACGAGCTCAATCGCTGCAAACTCACCCCCGAGTTACGTTTTAACATCCTGGAAGCGCTGGTGAGCAACCTGGAAGTTACACTCATTAATTTAACCCGTCGCTTCCTCAATCAACCCCTGATAATGCCGGAAGAGCCAAAACAACTGGCTGAATTGACAGATGCACTGCAAAGCCAGTTCTGCACGGCCTATTCCATTGTAGCGATCGAGACACTGGAGCAACGTGACAGTGTTCGTGATGCCAACCCGGCGCGGCTGGTTTGCGAGTCGGTGCAACGGGCGCTGCACTTTAGCGGACGAAGCATACTGCTGACCTTCCAGCTTTATCACCCGGTGGCACTGGGTGGGTGGCTCACCATCCACCAGCTTTATGCGCTCGCCGAACGCCAGGGGCTCGCCAATTTACCGGTTCGCGCACACGGCGGGGAAAAGACAACCATCAACGCCACCTATCTGCAGTCTCTGCTATTGGGTTGTTGCAAGCCCAACCAACTTCGGCAGTCAGACCTGGCCGCAGTGTTCTCCGCCGTGGGTGAGTGGAGCGACAAACTGCAAATAGGCCCAGCAGGAAGCATTGACGGACTGTTCCTGGTAGACCTGGAAAGCGATCAGCCACCGCTTTACAGCTCGCTTTACGGGAATACCATTAATGGCCATTGCCGAAAAATTAACACCGAATCCCTGGTGGCCTACCTACGACAGCTGAAGGAGCTTGACGATACCCAGGGTAAACCTGGCATCAGGCTAGAGAGTGGGGCAACCCTGCCGGCAAACATGCTAAGCCACTTGATCGATGCCTTGGGCAGCATGAGTATGCGCAATTTCAACCGAGTGCGCCTGAACACTCCGCTAACTGTCAGCTTCGGTCTGGGCGCAGCGCACTTCCACGCAGCGGGAGGCCGTAACTTTGGCAACCTGCTCTACGGCGACAACTACATTCCGGCACCCACTGACCGGGTAGCAACAAACCCGTTTTTACAGGAAAGCGACGCGTCCAGGGACTCTTGGAGCAAGGCTAACCCTGAACATGACTACGTCCGTCAGCATGCTAACAGCGAAGTAGAGGCTGCACTGACGCATAGGGTTGAATTAGATGCACAAACCCAGCACGCCATTGAAGAAGACGGACCCAGCCTTCCTGAGGAACAAAACGTTCCCGTTTATGAGGTGACACTCGCTAACGCGAGCCCCGGCGGCTACTGTCTGGACTGGTGTGAGGAACTGCCGGACGCGATGCGCGCAGGAGACATCGTGTCGGTTCAGGAAGACCAGAGCGAAAGCTGGGCGGTCGCTGTCATTCGCTGGATCAGCGCCATGGAAGACGCGCATACACTTGTTGGCCTGGAGCTGCTGAGCCCAAGATCAAAGGCCTACGGCGCGCAGATTCACAAAAAAACCGGCAAGCTTTCCGAGCCCCAGCGAGTGCTGCTGCTACCGGAGATCCAACTGGTCGGTCAACCCCACACCCTGATCACACCCAGGACAGGGTTTCGAGAGCGACAGAAGGTTTCGTTGCTGCGTCAAGGGGAGAAGTTTCTAGTGCAACTTACCCGACAGGTTTCAGCCACCGGGACCTACGCCCAGTTCGATTTTCGCTACATCAAGCAAGTAGACGAGGTACTGGCGCAGGACAAGAGCGGCCCGATGGACGCATCTTACGACTCCCTGTGGACCAACATCTAAAGAGTCATTGGCTACTATTTGCGTTGCTGATACCGATCGCTAAAGCCCAGCAGGTAAAGGATCGCGTCCAGGCCCAGGGTAGAGATAGATTGCTCGGCAGACTGTTTCACCAGCGGCTTGGCGCGAAACGCAATGCCGAGGCCGGCGGTACTTAACATCGGCAAGTCATTAGCGCCATCTCCCACCGCAATAACCTGCTGCAGGTCAATTCCCTCGGTATCTGCCAGACGACGCAATAGCAGCGCTTTGCGCTCACCATCGACAATAGTGCCCGTCACTTTACCTGTTACCTTGCCATCCTCAATATCCAACTCATTGGCGTGCACATAATCTATTCCAAGTTTTTCTTGCAGATAATGGGCGAAGTAGGTGAACCCGCCAGACAGAATGGCCGTCTTATAACCCAGGGTACGAAGTGTGGAAATCAAGTGTTCCGCCCCCTCTGAGATTTTTAACTCACCGGCGATTCGCTGCAGGGCACTTTCCTCCAGCCCCTTTAGCAGCGCTACGCGCTCACGAAAGCTCTCTGAGAAATCGATTTCCCCACGCATTGCCCGCTCAGTAATCGCGCTAACCTGCTTGCCAACGCCAGCCCGTGCAGCAAGCTCATCAATCACCTCTGCCTCGATTAATGTGGAATCCATATCAAAGGCGACCAACCTCCGATTACGGCGATACATGTTGTCCTGCTGAAACGCCAGGTCTACTTCAAGAGCAGCGGCGACTTCGAGAAGATCGCGCCGAAATGCAGATGAATCGGATAAGGGGCCGCGCACAGAAAATTCCACACAGGCCTTCGATAAGGCCGGCAGTTCTCCCAGCGGGATTCGACCAGACAGCCTGTTTATGCCATCGATATTCAAGCCATGATGGGAAACAACTTGGGTTACCCTGGCGAGCTGATGAGCTGTGATCTTTCTCGCCAACAGAGTAATGATGTAGCGAGCTCTGCCCTGGGCTTCAACCCAATGCCCATAGCTGCTTTCGGTTACCTCACTAATCCTGGCCTTCATTCCCTGCTCGGCGACAGATCGCTCTACATCGGCTGTCACCTGTTGCCGGTCGCAATGATCGGGGATCTCTGCCAACACTCCCATCGACAAAGTCGCGTGAATAACCGCCTGGCCGATGTCGAGAATATTTACCCCGTGACCTGCGAGAATTTCGGTGATCCCGGCGGTCACCCCGGGATGATCCTCTCCGGAGATGGTGATCAACAGTATCTGGCTCAAGGGTTTTTCCGGCTAATTATGAAGGACCGCTATTCTACCGCTGGGCCGGGATAAAAACACCCGCTGACAACGGGACTGGTTTATAATCCTGCATTTCCACCAAGACCGCTCCAAGTGCCTAAAAGCTTTAAAAATGCACCGCTAAGCCAGCAGATCGCGACACTGTCTGCGGCATTGTGCCTGCTGGTTAGCCTGGCCCTGGTTGTACTGGGTGCTATTTCCAGCAAACACCTGCAGCGCCAGCAGCAAATGGAATTTGGCCATGCCCTGGCCCACCAAATTGCCCGCCGCATCAGCGTGGCTCTGGAAACTGGCGACCTGCTTAGTATCACCGCCTCCCTACAACGCTTTGTGGAAACGTCTTCCGCTGAAGAAGTCGCGATCTTTGATGTAGAGGGCAAGGCATTGGGTGAAGCAGGCGCAGCCAATGGCCAATACCTCAGCCAGTATCGAGCCCCCGTGCGTATTGAGTCTGATATCGCCGGTGAAGTTCTGGTGACTGTCAGCTTTGCGTCCGCGACTGCCGCCCACCAACGCTTCGTGCTCAGCCTGCTTGGACTGTCCGTACTACTGAGCCTGGCCGTCTATGGCACCGGCCTGCAGCTGGGTAAACGCCTGGGGCATCGAGTCAACCAGCTGTCCAATACCCTGGCCCTGGAAGATACGCCTCCAGAAGATACTCGCCCCAATGAACTCATGCAGCTTGAGGCAAGAGTTGCCTCATTGCCCATGGATTTACTGAGATCTCGCAATGATACCGAGGCCAGTGAGGAGAACTACCGCTCAACGGCGGTGCTCCACCTGCACCTTGATAGTCTCGCCGACTATGTAGACACCCTGGACGAGCAATCGCTCCATCGCTATACCGACCGCCTGCACCAAGTGATCTACGCCTCTGCCGGATTTTACGGTGGGGAGCTTCATGTGAGCCGCCAGTTTGCCGTGACCGTTTACTTCAGTGGCCCCAACAATGCTGGCAGCGCTGCCTTTCGCGCAGCATCCTGCGCCTGGCTGGTACAGGCCGTCAGCGGTGAACTGGAGCAAACCATGCCCCTGTCCATGAAAATTTCCATGGCCATTTCCCAGAGCGAATTGGGAATGGGAGATGGTAAAGACATTTATCCGGGTCTGTACATGCAGCACACCCTGGATGAACTGCAGGCTGTCTGCGCCAGCAAGCCCCCCAAACTGCTGCTTGCGCCCGCTGTTCGAGACGACACAGACATCGAGGGTCGTCTGCAATTGCAGGCGACCGAGGTTATGGACTATTCGATGCTGGAAAGCTTTGCAGGTCCCTATAAAGACCTGCTGGAACGGCAATTGCGGTTAATCCTGAAGCGACTGATGGATCCCGGGCTGATTTAGGCGCGACCGAACTGCCACGGCCCTCGAGAGACCGGATCAGTCCTCGACCAACATCGCATCGACTTTCTGAAAACCGCGGGGCAGTTTATTGCCACGCCTGCCTCGCTCGCCGCAATAATGCTCCAGATCGCTGAACTTCAGCTTGTGATGACGTTTGCCTGCATAAACGACCAGGGTATCTTTGTCCGTCAACACCTGCACCGCAACCACAAACTCCTCTCGCGACTGCACCCTCGCGGTGGGAATACCAATAATTTTATTACCCTTTCCCCGCGCCATTTGCGGCAGATCCGCAAGCGGGAACACCAGCAAGCGGCCTTCATTGGACACTGCAGCAACCCATGCACCCTCAGGCTCTCTGATCGCAGCTGGCTGCATCACAACACTGCCCTTGGGCAAATTCAATGCCGCCTTGCCCGCCTTGTTCTTGGTTTGCAGGTCACCCAACTTGGCCACAAAGCCATAACCCGCATCCGAGGCGAGTAAATAAAGTTCGCTGTCGTCCCCCATCATCAAGCCTTCAAAGGTGGCTCCTGAAGGCGGATTGATTCGACCCGTAACGGGCTCACCCTGACCACGCGCGGAGGGCAGGTTATGCGAGGGTACGGTATAGGCTCGACCGGTAGAGTCGAGGATAACCGTGGGCTGGTTATTGCGCCCTTTGGCAGCCATCTTGTAGCCATCGCCGGATTTGTAACTAAGCGCAGCGGGATCAATATCGTGACCTTTAGCAGCGCGAATCCAGCCTTTCTCGGACATGACCACCGTGATCGGGTCGGCGCTCATCAGATCCAGCTCATTGAAAGCCTGGGCTTCCTCTCTTTCCATCAGTGGCGAGCGGCGGTCATCGCCAAACTTCTCGGCCACTGTCTGCAACTCCTTCTTGATCAGGGTTTTCAGGCGAGCGGCACTTCCCAGAATGGTCTGCAATTGATCACGCTCGACTTCCAATTCATCCTGCTCGCCACGGATTTTCATTTCCTCAAGCTTGGCTAAATTCCGCAACTTCAACTCGAGAATGGCCTCTGCCTGCGTATCCGTAATGCCAAAGCGCTCCATCAGAGCGGGCTTGGGCTTATCCTCGGTGCGAATAATGTGAATCACTTCGTCGATGTTCAGGAAGGCAACGAGGTATCCGTCAAGAATATGCAAACGTCGCAGCACGCGTTCCAGGCGGTATTCCAAACGACGGCGAACCGTCTCGGTACGGAATTTGAGCCACTCTTTCAGAATACGATCCAGGCCTTTAACACCAGGGCGGCCATCGATACCGATCATATTCAGGTTGACCCGATAACTGCGCTCCAGGTCCGTGGTGGCAAAGAGGTGATTCATGACACCTTCCACTTCCACGCGATTCGAACGGGGCACTATCACCAGTCGCGTTGGGTTTTCGTGATCAGATTCATCTCGCAGGTCTGCCACCATAGGCAACTTTTTAGCCTGCATCTGCTGCGCAATTTGCTCGAGCACCTTGGATCCGGAAACCTGGTGAGGCAGCGCGTTGATCACGATATCTCCACCGTCTTTTTCCCAAACCGCCCGCATTTTCAATGCCCCACGGCCGGTTTCATACATGGCCCTGATGTCTTCTTGTGGTGTGATGATCTCAGCGTCGGTTGGAAAGTCCGGCGCCTGCACATGCTCGCAAAGTTCGGCGACAGTTGCCTTGGGAGACTCCAGTAAATGGATGGTGGCGGCCACTACCTCGCGCAAGTTATGTGGAGGCACATCAGTGGCCATGCCAACCGCGATACCCGTAGTGCCGTTGAGCAACACATTGGGCACCTGCGCGGGCAACACTGTAGGCTCATCCATAGTACCGTCGAAATTTGGCGACCAATCGACAGTGCCCTGACCCAGTTCTGCCAACAGTACGTCTGCATAGGCGGTGAGACGTGATTCGGTGTAGCGCATTGCCGCAAATGACTTGGGGTCATCCGGTGAGCCCCAGTTACCCTGGCCATCGACCAAGGGGTAGCGGTAGCTGAAATCCTGGGCCATCAATACCATGGCCTCATAGGCGGCACTGTCTCCGTGCGGGTGGAACTTACCAATCACATCACCCACGGTACGCGCAGATTTTTTGAACTTCGCCGTGGCCTTAAGGCCCAGCTCGCTCATCGCGTAAACAATTCGCCGCTGTACCGGTTTGAGTCCGTCTCCCACATGCGGCAAGGCCCGGTCGAGAATCACATACATGGAATAATCCAGGTATGCTTTCTCTGCATAGGTTTTGAGCGACACCTGTTCGATGCCGTCCTCGTCGATTTCGATTACGTCTGTCATCTTGTTTCCGTTGAATTGATCACCGTCGCCGCGGCGAAAATACTACTCAGCCTCGCAAGGCCACCAATTGCTCATTCAGATTGACAATGGAGTTAGCCATGTCGATGAGCAGGCTGTGGATGGTGGAGGGGTTTCTCTTGATCAGTTCGGTGAACTGTTCCTTGGGGACTTTTACGATTGAACAGGTGGTTTTAGCGCGCACGGTGGCACTGCGATCTGCATGGGTCAACGCCGCCATAGCACCAAAAATTTCTCCTTCGCCGATGCGCCCGACAATGACATCGTCCACCACCACTTCCGCCACACCGGCGGACATATTGAACACAAAATCGGCGCGTTCGCCCTGTCGAATAATAATATCGCCGGCCTCGTAGATTTCGAAACCAGGAGTCGCGTCCGCCTGTTCCTGAATATTGGCGGCAGTAATGCGCAGCATCAAACCCGAATACGTCACCAGTAAACGCGTCCAAATCTTGGTCGCCGCCTGATCATTGAATACGCGTCGCATAAACTCGAGTGCAGGGTAACTGCCGAGCCTTGCACCAGCATCGGACCCAAAGAAAACAGCGACATTCTCGTCGGAAGTTCCGGCAATATCCGGCAGTAAAATATCGCCTTCTTCAAGTAAATACACCGTCTTGTCTTGATAGCGCGCGCAAATAGCCCCCCGCTCCACCACATAAAACTGGTTGCCATCGAAACCACGAAAGTTGCCACTGGACGTAGCTGCGACCTCAACTGGAATGGCGGGCATATTGACCACCTCCAGCAGAGCGCTGATCAGCTTTTTATACTGTTGCCCCAGGATGGTGAAATCCTGGGAGAGCTCGGCGGTTGCCAGCATTGCTTTCTCTCTCAAGTCGACAGCTGTCTTCGCTGCCGAGCATTATTATCATCGCCTGAGATCTTCCCTGTTCTCGCGACCTTTTCAACTCTATAGTAGCAACTTCTCCGCGTCGGGAGAACGGGCGAAATAGGGAAAAGGAGAATCAATAGGATGTCACTGCGCTGGCAAACAGCGAGCTTCGACGATCTGAGCAGCAGAGAGCTTTACGCAGCCCTCAAACTCAGACAAGAGGTCTTTGCCGTCGAGCAAAACAGTCTCTATGTGGACCCTGACGGACTGGACCAGGAGGCCATCCACATTGCGTGCTGGGAAAACCAGACGTTAATCGCCTATCAGCGATGTCTACCGCCCGGGTTACAGGAAACTGAAAGCACCCTGGGACGCATTGTCGTGGCGCCGGAGGCCCGCGGGCGCGACCTGGGACGAAAGCTGGTACGCAAGGGCATAGCACACAACCTGCAGCGCTGGCCTCAAAGTGATATACGCATTCACGCCCAGGCTCACCTGGAAAAATTTTACAACGAACTGGGGTTTGTCACCGACGGCGGCATCTACGACCTTGACGGGATTCCCCATCTGGAAATGGTGTTGAGCCATCTGGAAAAACGGCCTGACTAGACCTCCAGTAGAAAGGTCACTGGGCCGTCATTGGTCAGACTGACCTGCATATCGGCACCGAATAGCCCCGCTGCCACCCGCCCATGACGCTCGCCAAGCGCCTGCAGGGTATATTCATACAATGATTTGGCCTCTGCGGGCGGCATTGCGGAAGAAAAACTGGGTCGTAGCCCCTTGTGAGTGTCTGCCGATAATGTGAATTGGGATACCAGTAACACCCCCCCTTCTACGTCTGTGACAGAGCGGTTCATTCTTCCCTTCTCATCGGCAAAAACCCGATAGGCCAGGAGTTTGTCCAGCATCCTCTGTACTGCAACTTCATCATCAGTCTTGTCCAGACCCAGCAATACCAGCAGCCCCTGGTCGATATCGCCTACGACCTCACCGGCGACTTCAACCCTCGCGCTGCTGACGCGCTGGATCAGCGCTTTCATCAGACGCGGCCGGCCCGGCGACGCTCGTGCTCTTGCAGCAATTTCTTGCGAATACGGATACTTTCGGGAGTCACTTCTACCAGCTCATCGTCTTCAATGAACTCCAACGCCTGTTCCAGGGTGTGTCTCACTGGAGGGGTGAGCGTCAACGCATCATCAGTACCCGATGCTCGTACGTTGGTCAATTGCTTGGCTTTGGTGGGATTCACCGTAAGGTCATTGCTGCGACTGTGCAGGCCAATCACCTGGCCCTCATACACTTCCACATTGGGATCGATAAACAAACGTCCGCGATCCTGCAGATTGAACAGACCATAGGCAAGCGTCTTGCCCTTAACCATGGATACCAGAACACCATTGCTGCGGTGAATAATCTCCGCATTTTTAACCGCACCGTAGTGATCAAACACGTGGGTCATGATGCCGCTGCCAGAAGTCATAGTGAGAAACTGTGAACGGAAGCCGATCAAACCACGCGCAGGGATGATGAACTCCAGGCGCACACGACCCTTGCCGTCGGGCACCATATTCTCAAGCTCTGCCCGGCGCAGGCCCAGCTCTTCCATCAAAGAACCCTGGTGCTCGTCTTCACAGTCAACGACCAACTGCTCATAGGGCTCCTGCATCTGCCCGTCTATTTCTTTCTGGATCACCTCAGGCCGGGACACACCCAACTCGAAGCCCTCACGTCGCATGGACTCAATCAATACGGACAGGTGCAGCTCCCCGCGGCCCGATACCTTGAATTTGTCGGGGCTATCACCCGGCTCAATCCGCAGAGCAACGTTGTGGATCAGTTCACGCTCCAGACGCTCCTTGATATTACGGGAGGTCACGTACTTGCCCTCTTTGCCGGCGAACGGCGAATCGTTAACCTGGAAGGTCATGCTCACCGTCGGCTCGTCAACGCTGAGCGCTGGCAGAGCTTCGACGGCGCCGGGATCACACAAAGTATCTGAGATGTTAAGGCCATCGATACCGGTGACGCAGACGATATCTCCGGCCTCTGCTTCGCTGACATCTACTCGCTCAAGGCCCAGATATCCCATCACCTGAAGTACTTTACCGTTGCGGGTATCGCCTTCACTGCTGATCACGGAGACCTGCGTATTTGGCGAAAGTTTGCCACGGGTAATGCGGCCAACGCCGATAACACCGACATAGCTGGAATAATCCAGCGCACTGATCTGCATTTGCAGAGGGCCTTCGCTATTCACTTTCGGTGCGGGCACTTTTTCAATAACGGTCTCGAACAAGGGCTGCATGTCGGTAGACATATCCTCATGATCCAGACCCGAGATACCTTCAATTGCAGAGGCGTAGATCACTGGAAAATCCAGCTGCTCTTCATTGGCACCGAGACGATCAAACAGGTCAAACACCTGGTCTACCACCCAATCAGGGCGAGCTCCGGGCCGATCCACCTTGTTGACCACCACGATGGGGTTAAGGCCCTGCTCAAAGGCCTTGGATGTCACAAAGCGAGTCTGTGGCATTGGACCGTCCACGGCATCAACCAATAGCAGGACAGAGTCGACCATAGACAGGACTCGCTCCACCTCGCCGCCAAAGTCGGCGTGCCCGGGGGTGTCTACGATATTGATATGATAATCATTCCATTCAATCGCAGTATTCTTGGCCAGAATGGTAATACCGCGCTCTCGCTCCTGATCATTGGAGTCCATAACCCGCTCTGCACCTTCAGCGCGGCGATCCAATGTCCCGGATTGCTGCAGTAGACAGTCCACCAGGGTCGTTTTGCCGTGGTCAACGTGGGCGATGATGGCAATATTGCGCAATTTATCGATCAAGAGAATACCTATTAAAGTCAATGTGCAGGAGCAGCCACAGGCCGCAAATGCGGTGCCAAACCGCTCCTACTGGACGTGTAGTGGACGTTCGAAAGGCCGCGGATTATACACTAGAGCATTGGCCTTGTTTTGGTAGTTTTACGGGGCGTAAACCTTCACCTGGGTATGGCCGGATTCCACAAGATAACTGGCGTGTAGGCGACTCATCACTCCTTTGCCACAGTAAAGCATGTACGTGATGCCGGGCTTTAGTTGATCGGCCTTACTGTGCAGTTCATAAAAAGGGATTTTTTCCACTGGAACGTGCGTCCGCAGTGGCGCCAGCTCTTCCTCGTCCGGATGACGAATATCAATAATCACACTCTCCGCCAGAGGCACGCTAAGCACCTCCACCTCAGTGCGTTCTAACTCCTCGTCTGCCAGCATATCTATGCGGGTGCGGGTAGCATTGGCAACAGCACGATCAATGATGGCCATATCAAACCGCTCTTCCTGGGCTCGCACTCTGTCGAGTCGCGCACTCGTCGTCGGATTGACCGAAATAACGCCGCAGTACTCTGGCATATTAGCCGCAAATTCACTGGTTCCGATCTGCCTTGCCGTGCGCACGATATCCTCTTTGTCAGCAGTCACCAGAGGCCGCAGTACCAGACTTTCGCTGACTTCATCAATCACCGACAGATTGCGCAGCGTCTGGCTACTAACCTGCGCCACCGCCTCACCGGTGACAAGCGCGTCAATTTCCAGATCGCGGGCAATCAGGTCGCCTACCCGCAGCATCATACGCTTGAGGATGACCCCCATCTGACTATCCTGAACCCGGGTCAGCAGCTCTGCTACGACCTCCTCAAAGGGCACACTGATAAAAAGCACTCGCTGATTGCAGCCATACTTCTGCCAGAGGAAGAGCGCAACCTCTTTGACGGCCACCTCATGGTCACGGCCGCCCAGATTGAAAAACAGAAAATGGGTGCGCATACCACGCTTCATGGTCAGGTAACTGGCAACGGGCGAATCAAAACCGCCGGAAAGCAAAGAGATCACCGGACCAACGCTACACACCGGGTACCCGTTGATGCCCTTGTGTCTCTGGCCAATGACAAAGAGCGTTTTTTTGCTGATCTCGAGTTCCACACGCACCTCGGGGTCTTTTAACTTTACTCCCGCAGCATCCGTGCGAGCCAGCAGCGCCTCGCCTAGCATTCTCTCGACCTGGACCGAAGTGAAGGCATGATCGCCATGTCGCTTACATCGCACCGCAAAGGTCTTTCCCGCCAGACGAGCCCGGTACACGGGAAGCACCTCATTGATAATGTCCTCAAGCTCCGGCAAGGGGGATTCGACAACCTCTAGAATGTAACTGATGCCCGAGGTATTGCGCATGCCTTCGACCATTTGCGCCAGCTGGGCCTGATCCTCCAGCGCAGTTTCCACTTCCAGTCGGTCCCAGGCGCGGCGAACGGTCACTTCGGGATCGATATCTCTTAAAACCGCCTTCAAGTTCTCATTGAGCTGGGTTACAAAACGCCGCCGTACGGGCTTGCTCTTGATTGCTATTTCTGGGAAAAACTTGACAACAAATTTCATTGGGGTGCTAATGCTACGGCCTGATCGGGCGCGTATTATACGGACATCGGCCCAGAAATCATGCAGGCCGTGCAGGACCTACTAAATGCTCGCCAAAAAAACGCACCAATATAGTGCGCTAGCGCACCAACATAGTGCAAGCTCACTCCCGAACAACCAAGCTCAGGCGTAAAGCACTTTGTATTCAATGAGTTACCTTTAGCACCTTTTTGGCACAGCTCTTGCTAACTTTGAAATAGCCAACGAATTCGGGCAACAGCCTTGGTTGATGCCCCGTGAAAAGCAAACCGGCCAATCCATTGGCCACCGACAATCCCCTGGAGGAATAGAGATGTCAGAGAAAACTCTGAACCTGATTAAAGAAAGCGAAGCGCGCTGGGTAGACATGCGCTTCACCGACACCCGCGGTAAAGAACAGCACGTGACTATTCCGTCCAAGGAAGTCGACGAAGACTTTTTCGAAGGCGGCAAAATGTTCGACGGCTCGTCCATTTCTGGCTGGAAGGGCATTAACGAGTCAGACATGATCCTCATGCCTGATGACAACGCATCCCTGATCGACCCGTTCACCGACGACACTACTGTTATCGTTCGTTGTAACGTGGTTGAGCCTACTACCATGCAGGGCTACGACCGCGACCCTCGCTCCGTAGCGCAGCGCGCAGAAGCCTACCTGAAGTCTACCGGCATTGGTGACACTGCTTTCTTCGGGCCTGAGCCGGAATTCTTTGTCTTTGACGACATCAAGTGGAACGTGGATATGTCTGGCGCCAGCTACCAGATTCACTCCGAAGAAGCGGCCTGGGTCTCTAACCACCAGTTCGACGAAGGCAACATCGGTCACCGTCCTGGCGTTAAAGGCGGATACTTCCCCGTCCCTCCCGTAGATTCCCTGCACGACATTCGTGCGGCGATGTGTACTGCCATGGAGCAGATGGGTCTTGATGTTGAAGTTCACCACCACGAAGTGGGTACTGCTGGTCAGTGTGAAATCGGCATTCGCTTTAACACCCTGGTAACCAAAGGCGATGAAGTTCAGGTGCTTAAGTACTGTGTCCACAATGTTGCCCACGCCTACGGCAAGACTGCTACTTTCATGCCCAAGCCCGTAGTCGGCGACAACGGCTCTGGTATGCACGTTCATATGTCCGTTGCCAAAGACGGCGATAATGTCTTTGCTGGTGACGGCTACGCTGGCCTGTCTGACGACGCCTTGTATTACATTGGCGGCATCATCAAGCACGCTCGCGCTTTGAATGCATTTACTAACGCGTCTACTAACTCGTATAAGCGTCTCGTTCCTGGTTTTGAAGCACCCGTAATGCTGGCCTACTCGGCACGCAACCGCTCTGCTTCCATCCGCATTCCCTACGAGCCCAACCCCAGGGGCAAGCGAGTAGAAGTTCGATTCCCTGACCCTACAGCCAACCCTTACCTGGCGTTTGCAGCCCTGTTAATGGCTGGCCTGGACGGCATCCAGAACAAGATCCACCCTGGCGATGCTGCGGACAAAGACCTGTACGACCTGCCCCCGGAAGAAGGTAAAGCCATCCCTACTGTGGCGTCTACTTTCGACCAGGCTCTGGCCGCACTGGACGCAGACCGCGAATTCCTGACCGCCGGCGGTGTTTTCTCTGACGACATGATTGATGCATACATCACGCTGAAGGAAGAAGAGATCGAGCGATTGAACATGACGACTCACCCGGTTGAGTTCGACATGTACTACTCTGTCTAAATCGCTACTGCGACTAGGCAAAAAAGGCTGGCCGCGAGGCTGGCCTTTTTTTTCGCGCTCAAAACCTCTCCGTTGGCAATACTAGTCGATTCACCCCATTCCTATTATCTGGCTTTTTACATAACGGGAACTCTTCCTGCAAATTCTTTTCTGATAGGGTATGAGACCCACCTTGTACGCAGGAGAGCGCGCAATGAGCAAAGCTTCCTTTCTGGCCTTAATAGTTACCGCAATTTTTGCGACCCAGGCCGCAGCACAGATCTACAAAACTACTGACGCTGACGGCAACGTGGTTTTTACTGACCAGCCACCTGCAGGTACTTCCAGCAGCGAGCAGGTGGACCTGCAACACACCAATACAGCGCCGGCGGTTACCCCCAGGCCGCCCAGCGCCCCCAAGCCACGGGAAGCCGAAGAGCCGGCGCCAATTGAAGTCAGTATCACCTCCCCTGCAAACGAAACCACCATTCCCATGGGCGGCGGTATGTTCGACGTCTCCGCGGCCGTCAATCCCGGCATAGAGCAAGGACAGACCCTGCAGCTATTAATGGATGGCACCCCCAAAGGAGGGCCGCAAACAGACTCGCTTTGGAAACTCGAGAACGTGTTTCGCGGCGCTCACGACCTCAGTGTTCAGGTGTTTGACAGTGACGGCAAAGTCATCGCTACCTCCGACCCTGTGCGTGTCTATGTAATGCGCCCCGGACTTAACTGACGCAAGATCCGCTGGACAGCCACCCGACTATCGTGCACCATAATGGTGCGTGTTTGATTTGCGGGTCGTGCCTCACGGCTTCAACTCACCCCCGCTGAGCCCACAAAGCACTTTTAGCCCGCTAATAGTGAGCACTTACTTATTCTAAGTGCCCCGAAACAGAGCATGATCATTGTTTTTCATCACGAGAGTGACGAGTTGGCTCTATTATTGCTTTGACTAGGGCACATGACCGCCCTGAATTCCACAATCCATCAAACTGACAATTACATGCGCCAACACCAGAACATTCTGGACAACATCAGCACGGCGGTCATCGCTCTGGACCCCGAACTGCGAGTAGTTGCTCTCAACAGCTCCGGCCAGGACCTTCTGGAAGCCTCAGAGGGCCGCTGTCAGGGTCAACCGATGAGGAAGCTGGTGGGGAACCCCGACAACTTGATGGATGTGGTTAAACAGGTTCGGGCCAGTCGCAGTCCTCTTGCGCGCAGGGGCATGCCATTGATGCTGCTGTCCGGGAGAGAGTTACACGCAGACCTGATGCTAACGCCCGTCTCAAACAGCGACCAAGGCGTCGATATCCTGTTGGAGTTGCAACCGGTGGACCGGCTTTTGAAGATCAGTCGCGAAGAGAGCTTGCATCATGCCCAGGAAACTACCCGCGAGATGATTCGTGGCCTCGCCCACGAAATCAAAAATCCGCTGGGCGGAGTTCGTGGTGCGGCCCAGCTACTGGCCCGTGAATTACCGGACGAAGACCTCGCTGAGTACACCAATATCATTATTCGAGAGGCAGACAGACTGCGTGATCTCGTAGACCGTCTACTGGGCCCTAATAAGCAACTGGATGCTCATTCGATCAGCATCCACGAGGTACTGGAGCATGTGTGCAACCTCACTGGGGCAGAAACCGGTAACAAGGTAACTCTGGTGCGGGACTATGACCCCAGCTTGCCGGACGTAATTGGAGATCGCAGTCAACTGGTTCAGGCGGTGCTGAACATCGTTCGCAATGCCCTGCAGGCTGCGCCACGTGAAGAGGACTGCGTGATCACGCTGCGGACACGCCCGCAGCGTCAATTTACCATCGGCAACCAACTCCATCGGCTGCTTTGCCGGCTCGATATAGAAGACAATGGCCCGGGGATTCCCGAGGACATGCTACACGCCATATTCATGCCCATGGTCACAGGACGGGCCGAGGGCACGGGGCTGGGATTAACTATCGCCCAGTCAATTATTACCCGTCACGGCGGGATGCTGGAGTGCACCAGCGAACCTGGTCGCACCCGTTTTTCAATTTACTTACCAATGGATTTAAATCATGCATAGTCAGGCGAAAGTCTGGGTGGTAGACGATGACAGCTCGATTCGCTGGGTGCTCGAAAGAGCCCTTAAACAGGCGGGGATCAATAACGAAAGCTTCTCGGATGCAGACCAACTGCTCAGGCGTATTGTCTCTGAAACTCCTGATGTCATCATCAGCGACATCCGCATGCCGGGCACCGACGGACTGGAATTATTGTCACAGATTAACGCAAGCCACCCACAGCTTCCTGTGATCATCACCACCGCCCATTCTGACCTGGACAGCGCAGTCACGTCTTATCAGAAAGGCGCATTTGAATACCTGCCCAAACCTTTTGACCTGGATGAAGTGGTTGCCATTACCGAGCGGGCAATTGCCCAGGCGCGCGAGCACAGCATGGAAGTGCCACCGCAGGAGGAACTGCCGGAAACTGAAATTATTGGCGAAGCTCCGGCGATGCAGGAGGTGTTTCGTGCTATCGGACGACTGGCGCACAGTAATATCACCGTATTGATTAACGGCGAGTCTGGCACTGGCAAAGAGCTGGTCGCGCATGCTCTTCATCGCCATAGCCCACGTTCAGCAAGCCCCTTCATTGCCCTGAACATGGCTGCGATTCCGCGCGACCTGATGGAATCAGAGTTGTTCGGTCACGAGAAAGGGGCCTTTACCGGCGCTAACGCCAAGCGTGAAGGTCGCTTCGAGCAAGCAGACGGCGGCACACTATTTCTGGACGAGATTGGCGATATGCCCGCCGAAACACAAACACGGCTTTTGCGGGTACTTGCAGACGGTGAATTTTACCGGGTCGGCGGCCATACCCCGGTGAAAGTAGATGTTCGGATTATTGCAGCCACCCATCAGGACCTGGAAGAGCTGGTCCGCCGGGGAGATTTCCGCGAAGACCTGTTCCATCGATTGAATGTCATCCGTATCCACATCCCCAAGCTGGCGGAACGACGCGAGGACATTCCTCGCCTGATGCAGCACTTTTTCCAGAGCGCAGCAGAGGAATTGGGCGGAGAGCCCAAAATCCTGCTACCTGAAACAGAACGCTTCCTCACCAATCTCGACTGGCCCGGTAACGTCCGTCAACTAGAGAACACTTGCCGCTGGATTACAGTGATGGCTTCCGGACGTGAAGTGCACGTTACAGACCTACCGCCAGAGCTCAGCCGCGAAGTGGCGCAAACGGCATCGGGCGGTGATGCCGACTGGCAGGCCTTGCTCGAAAGCTGGGCCAAAAATGAGCTGGTAAAGGGCAAACAGCAAATTCTGGAGCAGGCGACCCCCGCCTTCGAGCGAGTAATGATAGAAGTCGCGCTAAAGCATACGATGGGCCGCAAGCGCGACGCCGCAGAGCTGCTGGGGTGGGGTCGCAATACCCTCACGCGTAAAATGAAAGAGCTGGAAATGTAGCACTGCTTTGAGGCCGCCTGTACCATGCGGCCATGCTTAAAATTGTCCTCTACCAACCCGAAATCCCACCCAATACGGGCAATATCATGCGCCTGTGCGCAAACACGGGTTGCTCTCTACATTTGATTGAGCCCCTGGGTTTTGATCTGGATGAAAAGAAGCTGCGGCGAGCTGGATTGGATTATAGGGACTTTGCAGACGTCTCGGTCTATAGCGATCTCACTGCATTCACATCGCAGCACCAGGGCAGCAGACTAATCGGCATTACCACCAAGGGAAGCACCGCTTACCACCAAGTCACTTATCGTGAAAATGACGCCCTGCTGTTTGGCCCAGAAACCAGAGGACTTCCGGGCGAGGTGCTAGAACAACTCCCCTCAGAACAACGCGTCAGGATACCCATGCTTAAAAACAGTCGCAGCCTGAACCTCAGTAATGCAACGGCTGTTATCACCTACGAAGCGCTAAGGCAGCTGGGCTTTGAGGGTCTGGATTAACTCACTGCGGAGGTCAAGCCGTCGAAGCGAGCCATTGGCACAAAAAAAGGGGCCGCAGCCCCTTTTCATAAGCTATCGATAAACGCTTAGTGCGTTGGTGCTTCGCCTTCGCCTTCGCCTTCGCCAGCCTGAGCCGCTGACTGCGCCAGCGCCTGCTGGTAAAGGGCGTCAAAATTCACCGGCGCCAGCATCACAGGTGGGAAACCACCCTTAACACAAAGGCTATCAATGCTCTCGCGAGCATAGGGGAACAGGATGTTGGGTGCAGCCGTACCGAGCACACGGCGCAGGTCTTCACCTTCGATGCCAGTGATCAGGAAAATACCCGCCTGCTGCACTTCCACCAGGAAAGCGATTTCGTCATCAACCTTGGCCGTGATGGTAATGCTGAGCACAACCTCAAAGTTGCCGGTGTCATCGATCTTGTCACTCTTGGTGTTCAGGTCTACGTTGACGGCGGGCTGCCACTGCTTCTTGAACACGTCCGGGGTAGCAGGGGATTCAAAAGAAATATCCTTGGTGTAGATGCGTTGCATCGCGAATTGCTGTTGTACTTGTTCGTCGGCCATTGCGCCGTCCTCCATTGGTCTTGAATGTTTTGGTATTTCGGGCTTAAGCCGAAGCTACCTGCTTGAGTAATTCATCTAACTTGCCCTGCTGTTCAAGGCGAGCAAGGTCGTCATAACCGCCGACATGGCGATCACCAATCCAAATTTGGGGCACTGTTCGCCGTCCACTCTTTTCTGTCATTTCGCGGCGCAGCTCCGGTCGAGCATCGACGCCGATGTCAGCATATTCGACATTTTTGCTGTCCAGCAGAAAACGCGCCCTCATGCAGTAGGGGCAAAACCGGGTGGAATACATAGTGATTGGCGTGTTCATCGAATGTTAACCGTTGTTAACGACAGGCAATTGCAGGTTCTTCCACTCCATCATACCGCCAGTCATTATATTGACGTTTTCGTAGCCGTCGGCATTGAGCTTTTTGCCCACCGCGCCGGCGGACTGCCCCATCTTACATACCAATACAATGGGCTTGTTTCGGTACTTTTCAAGTGCCCCGGTGTTATTCAACAGTTTTGACGACGGAACATGCATGGCATCCACAATATGACCACCGCGGAAGTCTGCCGTATCTCGTAGGTCGACAAATACCCCCTCCTGCGCGTTAACCAGATTAATGGCCTTCTGCGGGCTCAGGGAGGTGCCTGACTTGCGGGTCTCGTGCATGAACAGCATGACCGCTACCGCTAAAAGAGCAGCCACCAATATCCATTGCTGGGTTAGGAATTCTAAGAATAAAGCCATGGTAATGTCTGTCTCGGGGCGGTGCTTGCCGCCGGGGATTCACGGTGACGCCATTGGCCAGCGGCCCAACGGCTATTTTCAAAAGGACGCAAGTATACAGGCTACAAAGGCTCGCAACCACCCCCGAAAGCCGCGCCATTGTTGGACTTCAGCCAAATGCTGACAGGCAATGCAAGGGACTGCCAGACAGGGTAAAATGCCGAGCTCTGAATCTCACCCCATCCTGGAAAGCCGATGAGCGATAGTCGTAAAAACACCACCGTACTGATTATTCTGGACGGCTGGGGCCACCGGGAGGAAACCCGGGACAATGCTATCGCCAATGGAGACACACCCGTGTGGGACCGCCTTTGGCAAGAATCACCACGCACTCTGGTCTCCGGCTCCGGCCTGGACGTGGGACTCCCTGCCGGGCAAATGGGCAACTCTGAAGTAGGCCATATGAGCCTGGGATCAGGTCGGGTGATTTACCAGAACATCACCCGCATTGACCAGGCGATCTCCGACGGCTCGTTCAATAACAACGCGGTATTCACTGGCGCTATCGATAAAGCGATCGCCTGCGGCGGAGCCGTACACCTTTTCGGGCTTCTTTCTCCCGGGGGTGTGCACAGCCATGAAGATCAGATTTTTGCCGCCGTAAAACTGGCCGCTGCACGTGGCGCGGGCAAGATATACCTGCACGCTTTTTTGGACGGTAGAGACACGCCGCCGCAAAGCGCAAAGCCCTCCCTGGAAAAAGCCCAGGCGCTTTTTACAGCACTTGATTGCGGCCGGGTGGCCAGTATCACCGGACGCTACTATGCCATGGACCGCGACAATCGTTGGGAGCGAGTAGAACCTGCTTATCGCTTGCTCACTGAAGGTGTGGCTGATTACAGCGCTGCCGATTCAATGGCTGGCCTGGAGGCCGCCTACCAAAGGAGTGAAAAGGACGAATTCGTATTACCGACGGTAATCTGCCCCGACGGAGGCGAACCCGCTTTTGTAAAGGATGGCGACGCGGTGCTGTTCATGAATTTCCGCGCAGACCGGGCGCGAGAAATGACCCGGGCTTTTGTCGACGACGACTTCGATGGTTTTGTGCGCAAGGCTCGCCCCGCGACCTCAGCCTTCGTTACTGCGACCGAATACGCGGCCGATATCGACGCCGCCTGTGCTTTTCCGCCGGAGAAATTACAAAACGTACTCGGTGATCATCTCTCACAGTTGGGCATGACGCAGTTACGTATTGCTGAGACCGAAAAGTACGCCCACGTCACCTTTTTCTTTAGCGGCGGTCGAGAAGATTTGTTTCCCGGGGAGGACAGAGAACTGATTCCCTCCCCGGATGTCGCCACCTATGATCTCAAGCCTGAGATGAGCGCCCCGGAGGTCACCGACAAACTGGTCGCCGCTATCCACTCCGGAAAATACGACCTGATCGTCTGCAATTATGCCAACGGCGATATGGTTGGGCACACTGGCGACTACGACGCCGCCTTGAAAGCCGTGAATGCACTGGACGACTGCCTGGCCAGAGTGGAAGAGGCCCTGCTGGCGACAGGCGCACAGGCTCTGGTCACTGCTGACCACGGCAACTGCGAACAGATGCAGGACTACCAATCCGGTCAACACCACACCCAGCACACCACCGAAAAAGTGCCCCTGGTCTACATCGGGAATAGGTCGATAACGCTGGATCCTTCCGGCGGTATTCTCGCTGACATTGCGCCTACCTTGCTTGGGCTGATGGATGTCGCCGCGCCAGAGGAGATGACCGGACGCAATCTTGCCGAGGTCGACTCCTGACACACAGGCCCATATTGAACTTTCTTTCCCGGGGAATCCTGCTATCGGTGCTGGCCTTGGCGCTGACTCTCGCATCGGGGCACATCCAGGCCCAATCAGACGAGGAGAAAGCAGCGTCCCAACTGCGTGAACTGAAGGCAAGTATCAACCGCATCAATCGAGAAATCAGCAGCGCTAACAAGCGGCGAAACTCCCTACAGCTCCAATTACGTGAAGCAGAACTGGAACAATCTCGCATAAGCCGAGATATCAACCGGGCGAGCAAAGCGATCGCCAACCAGAAACGCGAACTAACCGCGCTTGAAGACAAGAAAAAGACACTGCAAAAATCGAGGGATGAGCAGCAGTCACATATTGCCATGGAACTACGAACCGCCTGGCAAATGGGCCAACAAGGCCAGATTAAAGTACTGCTAAATCAGGAAAGCCCAGATACCGTTGCAAGGGTGCTGGCCTATTACCGTTACTTCTTTCGCGCCCGCAACGAGCTGTTAAACGAATTCAGAAGCACTTTGATTGCCCTGCAAAGCACAGAGCAACGCATCTCCGAAACTCTCGTCGAATTGCAGCTGCGTCAGGATGACTTGGAAAGCCAACAGCAGGATCTGTCAACAGCGCAGCAGACTCGTCAGGCCGCGGTAGCGAAACTGAACGACAGCATTCAGGGCAAAGGCGCCGAGCTAAAAAAGATGGAGGCCGACCAGAAAGAACTACAACAATTGCTGGACGCAATCCGCGAAGCTGTCGTGAATCTGCAGGTACCGGAAAACTACCAGCCCTTCAAATCGGCCAAGAGTAAAATGCCCTGGCCAGTGCCAGGCAGGGCCAGCGCCCGCTTCGGCAATGCCCGAAACCAGGGCAAAATGAAGTGGCAAGGCGTCACTATACCGGCTCCAGCAGGTACCCCGGTCAAGGCTATCCATCACGGCCGAGTGGTTTATGCTGACTGGCTGCGGGGCATGGGCTTGTTACTTATCATCGATCACGGTGATGGCTATATGAGCCTGTATGCCCACAACCAGACCCTGTTACGAGATGTTGGAGAATGGGTTAGCGCAGAAACCCCCATAAGCACCGTGGGTGACAGCGGCGGCCTCAGCAAGCCCGCTCTCTACTTCGAGATCAGGCAAAAAGGCAAACCGGTCAATCCCGCTCACTGGTGCCGACGCTAAGCCCCTTGGCCAGTGCTGCTGGCTTTAGGTTACACTTGCTTTTTTGTTCACTGAATCCTGGCCCAGGCCAACGGCGGTACCCATGCGTTGCTCAACCTTTCAACTGCGCCTGCTCAGTCTAGCGGCAGCAGCCTGCCTCTCCTTTCCAACCATTGGCGCGATTGAGGAAAAGGGTCAATTGCCCCTGGGCGAGCTGCGCACCTTTGCCGATGTCTACAACCAGATTCGCATTGGTTACGTGGAAGACATAGACGACAGTCAACTTCTGGAGTACGCGATTCAGGGAATGCTTATGGGACTTGATCCCCATTCAGTGTACCTGACCAAAGATGCCTTTGAGGGCCTGCAGGAAGCCACCAGCGGAGAGTTTACCGGCCTCGGCCTTGAGGTTGGCATGGAAGACGGTTACGTCAAAATAATCTCGCCCATTGACGGCTCCCCGGCTGCTAAAGCCGGCCTGCAAAGCGGTGATGTGATTCTCAAACTGGGTACCGTGCCGGTTAAAGGCATGAGCCTGAATGACGCAATCGACAGTATGCGTGGCCCTGCGGGCAGCGAAATCGACCTGACCATCGGCAGACCCGGCGAAAGCCAACCGTTTGAGGTCACACTTGTTCGCGATGTCATCAAAGTAGCGAGTGTCCGCCAGCGTTGGCTCGAGCCCGGGTATGGTTATATCCGTATCGCCCAGTTCCAGAGTGCCACAGGAGCGGACGTCACCGGTGCCCTAAACAAACTGATGAAAGAACAGGACCTCAAAGGCCTGGTACTGGACCTGCGCAACAACCCCGGCGGTGTTTTGCGTGCCAGCGTAGATGTGGCCGGTCTCTTTATGGACGGGGGCAACGTGGTGTATACCGAGGGACGACTGCCCAATTCCGACGTAAAATTTGATGCAAAGCCAGCCGACGCGACGGCTGGCATACCCATTGTGGTGCTAATAAACTCAGGTTCTGCGAGTGCCTCGGAGATCGTCGCCGGTGCACTGCAGGACCACGGACGCGCTGTTATCATGGGTACGCGAAGCTTTGGCAAGGGCTCGGTACAGACAGTGCTGCCCATCTCCGACTCCAGGGCCGTGAAACTTACCACTGCCTTGTATTTCACACCCAACGGGCGCTCCATCCAGGCCGAAGGCATTGAACCTGACATTGAAGTAGAACGCGCCAAGGTGACCGCCTACGATAATTCCCGGCGGGTAACAGAAGCCGATCTCTCCGGTCATCTGGACAACGCCAATGGCGGTAACGAGGGTAAAGACAAGAAGCCCGCCAGCAGCTTGCTGAGCAGGGACAACCAATTGTACGAGGCCCTGACCTTGCTCAAGGGTATTAATGTACTGGGGATGCGTGATAAAAAAGCGACGAGCACTGGGGAGACCGGCAAGGGCGAATCCTGAGCGGACTCGCTACACCTTCAAACTACCGGGTCTGCTGATCTGGCTGATTTTATTCGCGAGTCCGTCCGCTGTTCAGGGCAATAGTCATTGGACAGACTCCTGCAAGCAATCGCCACCCCCGGGGCTTGCAGCCCCATCTCCCCGCGCACTACTGGTGCTAATCATTGACGACCTCGGCCATCGGCGCCGCGCCGGGATGTCCATGGTGGACCTTCCCGGAAAAATCAATTTGGCGGTATTGCCACATACGCCCCACGCCGAAGAACTCGCGCAGGCAGGCTTCACAGCGGGGAAAGAGATTATGCTTCATGCTCCCATGAGCAACGCAGGCGGGACATTGCTGGGCCCGGGCGGTTTAACCCCATTGCTCAGCCGGGAAGAATTTGACCGCACATTGGCCGCTAATATCGATGCCGTGCCTCACGTGCGAGGCATCAACAACCACATGGGCAGCGAGCTCACCACTATGCCCCTGCAAATGGGCTGGGTTATGCAGACCCTGGTTCGACGTAACCTCTACTTCGTTGATTCTCGCACCAATGCAAAAACCGTGGCAGCCAAAATCGCCGCTGACTACAGTGTGCCCCATTTATCCCGTTCAGTTTTCCTGGATAACGAAATTTCTGAGGCCGCTATCACCCAGCAATTCGATCGTTTGATAAAACGAGCGGAACATGACGGGCTGGCGGTGGGAATCGGCCATCCGCACACACAAACCGCCAGCGTGCTGGCACGCGAGCTGCCATCGTTGAAATGCCGGGGAATTAAGTTAGCGCTGGTGTCGGAGGTGCTGAAAGATCAGGAACGCTTACAGGAAATTTCAACTCCGGCAGATGACGACTACAACCCGGCCTCAGAGCCGAACTTCGATATCTCGCTCGGCCATGTAAGCCTTGGCTTGAGGAACCGTGTACTCTCCGAAGTGGAAAATACTGGCGGCGAGTACCGCATCGGCACCCCCTATAGTCACGCCCTCAACCAAGTGGTCGAGATTGCCAACGCCCCCTGATGCAATAACCGGAATATTCACGGCGTCGGTAATGGCGCGGGTGACACCCAGCTCAAAACCGTTTTTCGTACCGTCCCGGTCCATGCTGGTAAGTAGAATTTCACCTGCCCCCAAACTCGCCATTTTTTCGGCCCAGGCAACCGCATCAATGCCCGTGGGCTTGCGACCGCCATGAGTGAAGATTTCATAACGCGGCGCGCCATCCACATCCTCCACTCGCTTGGCATCTATTGCCACCACAATACACTGGGAGCCGAAGCGCTCGGCCGCTTCTCGCACCAGTTCCGGGTTGTGAATGGCAGCGGTGTTAATACTCACCTTGTCGGCACCAGCATTGAGCATAGTGCGAATATCTTCAACCGTGCGTATGCCGCCACCTACAGTCAGCGGAATAAATACGTTCTCGGCAATTTGCTCCACAGTATGAACAGTCGTTTCCCGACCCTCGTGGCTGGCGGTAATGTCAAGAAAGGTGATTTCGTCAGCGCCTTGTTCATTGTAACGAATGGCGATTTCCACCGGGTCGCCGGCATCACGGATATCGACGAAATTCACGCCTTTGACAACGCGCCCGTTTTCAACATCCAGGCAGGGAATAATGCGCTTGGCCAGGGCCACAGTCAGGCCACCTCGTCACACAGGCGCTGGGCATCGGCAACATTGAGCGTGCCTTCATAAATGGCACGGCCAGTAATGGCGCCACAAATGCCCTGACTCGCCACGGCATTCAATGCCCGTATATCGTCAATGTCGGTAATACCCCCCGACGCTATCACCGGTATGGAAGAAGCCTGGGCCATAACAACAGTGGCTTCAACATTCACGCCCTGCATCATGCCGTCTCTGGCGATGTCGGTGTAGACGATAGAAGAGACGCCATCGGATTCAAACTGCCTGGCCAGGTCTGTGGCCTTCACCTCGGAGACCTCAGCCCAACCATCGGTAGCGACAAGCCCGTCCCTGGCATCCAGGCCAACGATGACCTTACCGGGAAAGGCCCGACAAGCTTCGCCCACAAACTCAGGCTCCTTCACTGCCTTGGTACCGATAATCACATAGCTGACTCCGGCATTCACATAATGTTCGATGGTTTCCAAATTACGGATACCCCCGCCAATCTGAATCGGCAATTCCGGATAAGCTGCCGCGATAGCCGTTACCACCTCTCCGTTAACCGGTTCGCCGGCGAATGCCCCGTTAAGGTCCACCAGATGCAAGCGACGACAGCCCGCCTCTACCCAACGGGTAGCCATGGACACCGGATCATCAGAAAATACCGTGCTGTCGTCCATCAGGCCCTGACGCAGGCGCACGCACTGACCGTCTTTGAGGTCGATAGCGGGGATAATTAGCATTGGCCGTTCCACTCCAGGAAGTTTTTCAATAGTTGCAGACCCGCCGTGTGGCTTTTCTCCGGGTGAAACTGCACCGCGAATAAATTATCCCTGGCCAGGGCCGCGTCCGCGCTCACGCCGTAGTCCAGGGCTCCAGCGACCAGCTCACGCTCTGCCGCATCCACATAGTAGCTGTGTACAAAATAAAATCGGGTTCGATCTTCAATGCCCTGCCAGAGCGGGTGCTCGCTCACCTGACGAACCTCATTCCAGCCCATATGGGGAACCTTGAGACGCTCGCCACCAGCATCCGCAAGCGGACTGCCAAAATAGCGTACTTCACCGGGAATAAGGTCGAGGCATTCCACACCACCGTTCTCCTCGGAATGAGTCATTAGCGCTTGCATGCCCACGCATATAGCCAGCACTGGCTTGTGCTGCTCTATCAGCGCATCGGCGAGCAGCTGATCGCACTTGAGACGGCGAATTTCGGCCATACAATCGCGCATGGCACCGACACCCGGGAACACAACTCGATCAGCCCGGCGAATTAGCTCGGCGTCGTGTGTCACCAATACCTGGTCTGCCCCAACATGCTCCAGGGCACTGGCCACCGAGTGCAAGTTACCCATGCCGTAATCAATAACGGCGACTACTCCACTCATCGTCTAATCCTAGAGCACACCTTTGGTGGATGGGGTGACACCCGCCATCCGGGGGTCCTCCGACAACGCCATGCGCATAGCACGGCCAAAGGCTTTGAAGACCGTTTCCGCCTGGTGGTGGCTGTTGTCACCGCGCAGGTTATCAATATGCAAAGTCACCTGTGCATGATTAACGAACCCCTGGAAGAATTCCATAAACAGGTCGACATCGAAGCCGCCGACCATTGAACGAGTAAATTCCACGTTGAAGGTCAAGCCGGGTCGACCGGAAAAATCGATAACCACCCGAGACAAAGCCTCGTCCAGGGGGCAGTAGGCATGGCCGTAGCGCATAATGCCCTTCTTGTCCCCCACCGCTTGCGTAAAGGCCTGGCCCAGGGTGATGCCGATATCTTCCACCGTGTGATGGTCGTCTATGTGCAAATCGCCTTTGGCATTGATTTCAAGATCGATCAGGCCATGGCGCGCAATCTGGTCCAACATGTGCTCCAGGAAGGGGATCCCTGTATCAAATTGAGCCGCGCCGCTACCGTCCAAATTAACGGAAGCCGTGATCTGGGTCTCCAGCGTGTTGCGTTCAACTGTGGCCTTGCGCTCAGCCATCGTGCACTCCAAATGGGTCGGTTTTCGGGGCCTGCCCCCAAAAAGGGCGGCCATTATAAGGGAATAGACCCCTGAATTCACTGGCGATAATACCGCCCTCAAAGTAACCTTTCTGCCAACCGATTCGATCCTCATTTACCCGTAATAGCGACCAAGGGGCAAATCCAACCCCGCAAAGGACTATCCGCCTCACCATGGACCAAAATTTTTCCAAACGTGTACTCCAATGGTTCGACCAGCACGGCCGTCACGACTTACCCTGGCAGCGCGACACCACCCCCTACCGGGTCTGGGTTTCAGAGATCATGCTGCAGCAGACCCAGGTCAAAACCGTGATCCCTTACTTCGGTCGCTTCATGGCCGCATTTCCCAACGTCAATAAACTCGCCAGCGCCGATGAGGACGAAGTACTGCACCTATGGACAGGGTTGGGCTACTACGCAAGGGCCCGAAACCTGCATAAAGCGGCCAAGTACGTGTGCCAGGAGTTGAACGGGAAATTTCCAGAAGAAGTGGATGAATTGTGCGAGCTGCCGGGTGTTGGCCGATCCACCGCAGGCGCCATTGTCAGTATCTCCTATGGCAAGCGTGCAGCCATCCTGGACGGTAACGTCAAGCGAGTGCTCGCACGCTACCGCTCGGTAGAGGGCTGGCCCGGCAAGACCGCCGTGCACAGCAAGCTGTGGCAGATCGCCGAAAAATACACACCTAATAAGCGCAGTGCCGACTTTACCCAGGCAATGATGGACCTGGGAGCGACCCTCTGCACTCGCTCGGCCCCGCAATGCGATCACTGCCCGCTCTCTCAAGACTGCAGCGCCCGTATCGCCGGCGAGCAACTCCGTTATCCCGGAAAAAAGCCCAGGAAAGCGACCCCGGTAAAATCAACACGCTTCCTTATGCTACGCGACAGCGAGGGAAGTCTGTGGCTGGAAAAACGCCCGTCTTCTGGAATATGGGGCGGTCTTTGGTGCTTCCCGGAGGCCCAGGACCTTGACGAAACCAACTGGTGCATCGACCGCACAGGCCAGTCTCCTTCCAGTGTCGAGTCCTGGCCAATTTTTCGACACACCTTCAGCCACTACCACCTGGATATCGAACCGCTTTTGGTACAGCTGGACTTTCAGTCAGGGCAAATCATGGAAGCTGACCGACAGCTCTGGTATAACGTGCGCCAACCGCCACAAATTGGCTTGGCGGCCCCGGTAGTGGGGCTGCTACAGCAACTAGCCAGCCATAACCCGGCACAGGAGTAACGACATGGCCCGCACCGTATTCTGCAAGAAGTACCAGGAAGAACTGGAAGGGCTGGACGCAGCTCCCTACCCAGGACCCAAAGGCCAGGACATTTTTGAGAATGTCTCGAAAAAGGCATGGCAGGACTGGCAGGCCCACCAGACAATGCTGATAAACGAAAAGCACCTGTCACTGGTGGATCCCGATGCCAGAAAATACCTGCAACAGGAAATGGACAAGTTCTTCGCGGGTGAAGATTACGACCAGGCAGAGGGCTTCGTCGCACCCTCTGAATGAACAACTTTCATCCGCCCAACACCCTTGACTCGAGCAGGTCATACGGGTTTAATACGCGCCTCTCGCGATCCGAGATTGCGCCCAGATAGCTCAGTCGGTAGAGCAGGGGATTGAAAATCCCCGTGTCGGCAGTTCGATTCTGTCTCTGGGCACCATACAAATAAAAGGCCTCGTCATCACTGACGGGGCTTTTTTGTTTTTGCCGCCACTGTGTGTCGGCCCCGGTTACTCACTGACACATAGAAAAGTGGGTACTCCGTAAGCTGGCCGTTATCGCATCACGTGGGCACGATACTGAGCGGCTTGCTGTCAAAGTCTTTCCTTCGTTATTGTCTCTAGCTGAAAAGTTCGCCGTTTTCCTTTATCGTAAAACCACAACTCAAACTCAAGGGCGACAATGACTACTCCTGTCTACCAAACCATAGTGCTTGCTGCCTTTATCTGCTTTTCCGGATTGTCCATCAGTGCACCCATGGGCAATGCTCAGCTTGTGAAACACTATCAGCACCTGCACAAGTATCCCGAATTGTCATTGCAGGAAGAAAAAACTGCTGCATATCTCGCCCGCGAGCTCGCTGCCATGGGCTACAAAGTGACGACCGGGGTCGGCGGTCACGGGCTCATCGCGTTACTGGAAAATGGCGAAGGACCAACCATCATGTATCGCGCGGATATGGATGGCTTGCCAATTGCAGAGAACACCGGCCTTTCCTACAGCAGTGTTGCGACGGGCAAGATACCATCAGGAGACGAGGTACCCGTCATGCACGGCTGTGGGCATGACGTACACATGACCGTACTGCTTGGCGTCGCCAGCGAGATGGCACACCAAAAAGACCAATGGCAAGGTACACTCATGCTGCTGGGCCAACCCGCTGAAGAAGTGGGTAAAGGGGCAGAGGCAATGCTGTCAGACGGCTTGTTTCAGCGCTTTGCAGTCCCGGACTACAATCTGGCATTACACGTCAGTGCAGCACTTCCCGCAGGTCAAATCGCTTTTGTCAGCGGCTACTCAATGGCCAACGTCGATTCGGTCGACATTCTGGTGCGCGGCCAGGGCGGGCATGGTGCCTATCCTCACAAAACAAAAGATCCTATAGTCATCGCTGCACAAATCGTTACCGCGTTACAGACCATTGTCAGCCGAGAAATTTCCCCCTTGGACTCGGCTGTGGTTACCGTAGGCTCCATTCACGGCGGTACCAAACACAACATCATCT
The DNA here is from genome assembly GCA_039979015.1 of Halioglobus sp. Classification (GTDB taxonomy): domain Bacteria; phylum Pseudomonadota; class Gammaproteobacteria; order Pseudomonadales; family Halieaceae; genus Halioglobus. Next base: position 20,760 of record JBDWAD010000020.1, on the reverse strand, counting down.
CGGATGAAGTAAGGCTACAGCTTACAGTGCGCAGCTATTCCGACGAATCGCGTGCCTACTTGCTCCGGCGGATCGCAGAGATCAGTGAAGGCATCGCACGCACTGCCGGCATGTCGGCAGATCAATTGCCAATCGTTGAAATTAAGGATGAATACACACCCGCGGTATACAACGCACCCGAATTAATCGAAACCCTGGTTCCTCTCCTGGAGGCAAGCCTCGGCAAGGACGCTGTCGTGGAATCTACACCTGTTATGGGAGGCGAGGACTTTTCGCGCTACGGGCGTACCGAGGAGGCTATTCCCGGGGCACTGCTGTGGCTGGGTGTGGTGAACGCCAATGACTATGCCGCCTCAACACGGGGAGAGATCAACCTGCCAAGTCTACATTCTGCGAAATTTGCACCAGATGCTCCCCCCAGCATCGCAGCCGGGGTCAAGGCTATGACGGACGTACTGACCAGTCTTCTGTCCAAAAAAGCAACCTGAGCGCATCTAGTCCTCGGTTTGCTGGCTTTTATCGTGCTTCTTTCCACCCTTTTGGCGATGGCGTTGGCGAGCCTCATCCCATTTTTCTGCTTGCTCTTCGCTGAGCACGGCCCGGATATCGTCCCTACCGCCACCATCGGCGCGAATTTGTTTCATTTCAGCGACCTGCTCATCACTAAGCTCTAGATGCGCTTTCATTCTCGCCATGCGTTCGGCACGCTCTTCTTCCGACAATTTCCCTCCGTGCCCCGCAAGTGCGGCCCCGGCCGTAAGGCTGACCAGGCAAGTACATACAATCATCAATTTTTTCATTTCAGTTTCCTCTGGTTTCCGCTGGGTTTCGCTAGCTATGAGCCCAGTTTATTGCATTCGGTTCCAATCGCTTGGTAAAGATTGGTAAAGATTTACCCATGCTAAGGCCACAGAAACCGTGGTAACTTAAGCGCATACTTGCAACGCGGAGCCCAGTGCATTGCTCACCATCTTTATCGTTAACATCATTGTCATTGCACTCGTCGTAATTATTCACTACGAATTTTTGTACCGCTTTACGATCATCATGCCGCAACTGAAAATCCGTCACCGTTTCAGGATAGTCCTGGGCGTGTTCGCGGCACTTAGCGCGCACGCCGTTGAAGTGTGGATCTTCGCAATCTCCTATTACTGGATGCACCACACTCCTGGTTGGGGACAGTTTCGCGGCAACTTTGAAGGCAGCTTAATGGACTGCGTTTATTTTTCTTTCACTACCTATACCACCCTGGGCACGGGAGACATCGAGCCCATTGGGGACCTGCGTTATTTAACCGGATTGGAGTCACTGACTGGTCTGGTACTGATCACCTGGAGCGCGTCATTCCTTTACCTTGAGATGACTCGCTACTGGGACAGGGACTAACTTCGTATGCGATTTCTCTGGCTGACGGCCTTTCTTGTTACTCTTGCCTGGTCTGCCGTCAACCCAAAAGAGCCCACAACCTGGGCTCTTGAAGTAGCACCAGCGGTCATTGGCTTGCTAGTACTGGCATTCACACGCAGCTCATTTCCACTAACGCCTCTGCTCTACGGTCTCATATTAGTACACTGCCTCATCCTCATGGTCGGTGGCCACTACACCTACGCCGAGGTGCCCTTGTTCGATGGACTGTTTGGCGCCGAGCGCAACAACTACGACAAGCTGGGCCATTTCACCCAGGGCTTTGTACCAGCCATGATCGCGAGGGAACTGCTGATCCGCAAGCGCGTGGTAGTCAACGCGGCCTGGCGCAACTTTATTATTGTCTGTTTCTGCCTTGCGTTCTCCGCATTTTACGAGTTGCTCGAGTGGCTTGCCGCAGTGATGATGGGCAGCTCAGCAGAGGCCTTTCTCGGCACTCAAGGCTACCAATGGGATACCCAGACAGACATGGCGATGGCGCTGCTAGGCGCAATAATCGCACTGGCGACTCTCGGGCGAATCCACGACAACCAACTGAAGCGAATTTAACATGACGACTATTCATATCCGCGCGGGTGTACCGGCTGACATTAGCGTGATCTTCAACTTTATTCGTGAGCTGGCGATTTACGAAAAGGCGCTGGATGAGGTGACCACCGATGAAAGTTTACTGCAAGAAGCCTTGTTCGGTAAAAACGCTCGAGCCTATCCACTGATCTGTGAACTCAATGGGGATGCGGTTGGCTTCGCCATTTACTTTTACAACTTCTCCACCTGGTTGGGAAAGTACGGGATCTTTCTCGAGGACTTGTATGTCTCCCCGGATTTTCGCGGACACGGCGCCGGTAAGGCACTGCTTCAATACCTGGCCAAGCAGGCTGTCGATGAAGGTTGTGGTCGGTTCGAATGGAACGTGCTTGACTGGAATGAACCTTCAATTCAGTTCTACGAGGCCTGCGGTGCTGTTCCGATGAGCGAGTGGGTCGGTTACCGACTACAAGGAGATGCGCTAGACAAATTCGCGGCGGACTAGGCAGTCACCGCCTCCGACGCTCCTTTTCGGACGCCCATCGCGTTCAGGCAACACTTCATCGCAGAAATCGTACCGCAACGGCCCCTGCCTGCTATGTTCATGCTCAGGAATACATCACAATAATCCACAGGGGTGGGTCGTGAACCTGACTGCGAACTCTTTAAAGAATCCCGCCGGCATCGCCGTTGCTGTAGCGGTCATACTGTTCTTTGGTGCTTACAGCCTGACCAAACTACCGGTTCAGCTTTTTCCAAATATTGAGAACCCAACGATTAGTATTCAGACCGGGTGGCGCGCTGCATCACCGCGCGAAATTGAATCTGAGATTATCGAGCCTATTGAGGCTGTGCTACGCGGACTTCCCGGTCTTAAGGAAATGGCCGCCTATGCAAACGCCGGTAACGCATGGGTGAATTTGGAATTCGGCCTGAGCACCGATATGCAACGCACGCTCATCGATGTCATCTCACGAATGAATCGGCTGGACCCACTGCCCAGAGATGCCACCCAGCCGGTGATCATGCTCGGCGGCGGCAATGGTGACACGCCGGCGCTCACCTTCTTCTTTCTACAGCTACTCCCGGGAACGGCCGGCACCATTTACGATAACGTCCAGTTTGTAGAGGATGTTATACGCCCGGCGATTGAGTCGGTGCCGGGTGTGGCCAGAGTGGGCATACAGCAGAATAACGCCGGCGGTGAACAAGAGCTTGAGATTCTGTTCGATCCCTATCGGGCGGCCCAACTTGGCATTCCTCTTACCGAGACTGCGGCGCGCCTGGGTCGCGCAAACGACATCAGCGGAGGCTTTGTCGATGTCGGCAGGCGGCAGTACACACTGCGCTTCACCGGACGTTACGACCCCAAGGAACTTTCGGAATTCGTGCTGGAGTGGCGTGATGGCCGACCCATCAAGCTGGGCGATATCGCCGATATAAAAGTTACCCGGGGCGAACAGGTGTTGACCAATACCCAAAATGGGAACCCCGCTGTAGCGGTAAGGGTAGACAAGGAAAGTAGCGCCAACGCACTGCAAACGCTTAATGCGGTCAAGGCAGTTGTTGAAGAGCTTAACGCCGGACCGGTAGCAGAACGTGGACTGGTGATGGCTCAATCGTTCGATGCATCAGTATTTATCAATCGCGCGATAAGCCTGGTAGGCAGTAACATTGTACTGGGCATACTGCTGGCCGTTGGTATTTTATGGTGGTTCCTGCGACGTTTCCGCGCCACATTGATTGTTGCCATAGCCATTCCGGTATCATTGCTGGCAACCTTCGTGGTACTAAAACTGACCGGGCGCACCCTTAACGTGATATCCCTGGCGGGGCTGGCATTTGCCGTGGGCATGGTGCTGGATGCTGCTATCGTGGTTTTGGAAAATATCGTTCGACTGCGCGAAAAAGGCCTCAGCAGTTTTGAAGCTTCCCTGCAGGGTGCACAACAGGTCTGGGGCGCACTGCTTGCCTCTACCGCCACTACCGTAGCCATTTTCCTTCCCGTCATTTTTATGCGTGAAGTAGAAGGACAGCTGTTCAGCGACCTGGCAATTACCATTGCCATCGCAGTGGTTGTATCACTCCTGGTCGCGGTCACCATTTTGCCATTGGCAGCACGGACCTGGCTGAGCGGGGTGCGCCTAGAAGATCATAACCGCACTCTGTGGCGCAAGATCACTAACTTCGTCATGCGAATCACCTCAACGCCACGCAAGCGCTGGACACTCGCTGCAGTGTTGATCGCGACCCCACTGACCACCAGCTACTTGCTTATGCCCGAGTTGGATTACCTTCCGCCGGTAAAACGGGACGCGGTCGATGCCTACTTCCAGTTTCCTCCCGGCGTGAGCGAGCGAACCATCGCGGAAGAGTATGTCAAGGTATTGGATGAACGTATGGCGCCGTTCATGAGCGGTGAGCGAAAGCCTGCCCTGAAGAACTACTACATCCTCACTTGGAATGGTGGCGGCGGCATGGGCGCCAGAGTTGAAGATCAGTCCCAGGTAAAAGAGCTGGAAAAAATCATCAATGAGGAAATATTTGCAGACCTGCCCGATCTCCAGTATTTCGCCTCTCAAGGTAACCTGTTCGGCGGCTTTGGCGGTGATCGGGTGATTTCACTCCACCTGCAGTCTCGCGACCGCGACGCAATAGCCGAGGCGGCGACCCTTGGGGAAAAACTGATTAAAGAAGCGCTTCCGGACACTAATGTCCGCGTGAGTCCCAACCTGGAACAGTCAGAGCCAGAGCTACAGCTGTCGCCGAATGATCGCAAAATCGCAGAAGCCGGCTGGGCGCGGCAGGATATTGGAACACTGGTCAGGGCAATGGGCGATGGACTTTATGTGGGTGAATACTTTAACGGTGAAAAGCGGATGAATATTATCCTGCGCTCCCAGCCCTGGAACTCGCCCGAGCAACTCGCCTCAACCCCGTTGGTAACGCCAAATGGGAGCCTGGTGCCCCTATCCGAGTTAGTCGACATCGAACGCACCGTAGGGCCCAGTCAATTGCGCCGCATAGATAGTCGGCGCACCATTACCATCGATATTCGTCCACCAGAGACCGTGTCCCTGGAGCATGTGCTGGCCACAATTCGGGAAGGCGTCGAACCACAAATCAAAGCCGCCCTCCCCGCAGACGGCAACATCCTCTACGGCGGCAGCGCTAACGCTTTAACCCGAGCGATTTCTTCTATGGGGAGCAACTTTGGACTCGCGCTCGTGGTCCTGTTCCTGTTAATGGCTGCCCTGTTCCGCTCCATGAAAGACAGCCTTTTAGTCGTATTGGCAATGCCACTGGCAATGGTGGGAGGCATTGTCGCCATCAGGCTGCTCAACCTAATCACCTTTCAGCCACTGGACTTGCTAACCATGATCGGCTTCGTGATTCTTTTGGGACTGGTGGTTAATAACGCCATCCTGTTAGTTCACCAAACCCGCAATACTGAACGCGAGGGTGTGAACCGCCACCAAGCCGTAGAGCAAGCACTGGAAACCAGATTACGACCCATCTTTATGAGCACATTAACCAGTATCTTCGGAATGCTGCCATTGCTATTGATGCCTGGCGCCGGCAGCGTCATTTATCGCGGCTTGGCGGCGGTTATCGTGGGAGGCATGTGTGTTAGTACAGTATTCACCGTCTTACTGTTGCCCTGCTTTTTGCGCATGGGAGAAACCAGGTCGCATTTAGTAGCGGACAATCGCGATCAAGCCAAACCAACCAGCCTTAAGTCAGTCGCATGATCGGCGACCTACTTGGAGAAGCACCATGAATAAAGTCAAACCCATACTGCTATCCATACCTCTGCTGCTGACTCTGGCCAGCCAGAGCGTCGTTGCGCAACAGTCCGAAGCTATCGTAGAACTGGCCACTGTCATTGAGGAACAAGCCAGCTCAGTGGTAAAGCTGCCCGGCACTGTCATCAGCACCCGGGACGCACAAATCGCTGCTGAGTTAAGCGGTCGTCTCACCTGGGTTGCCCAGGTTGGGGACAACGTTAACAAGGGTGACGTAGTAGCGCGTATCGACGACCATTTACTGCGTCTGCAACTGCGCAATGACCAAGCCGAAGTCGCCAGGCTGGAAGCTGACATTCAGTACAATCAACGGCAAATCCAAAGACTGCAAAAACTGGCACTAAAAAATAACATGGCCCGGGCGGAACTTGATGAGGTGGAATCCCAGCTGGCAATGCTGATCCAGGAACAACGTATCGCAGAAGTTGGACTGGAACGCACTCGCTACAATTTGGGACGAGCTGAAGTGAAAGCGCCATTCCCAGGTGTTGTTGCGAGCAGGGAGCTTTTTACCGGCGAATACACGACCCCGGGCGCAGCCCTCATTCGGCTTGTGGACACCCAAACCGTGGAGATCAGCGTAAATGCACCGCTGAGGATCGCCCGCTATAACAGCCCGGGCAGTGAAGTTCAGGTGGATGGCAACGGCATAAGGTCTGTCAGCGCAATACGCGGCATGGTACCCGTAGGCGATGATCGCTCTCGCATGATGGAGCTGCGGCTTAGCGTTAATCCCGGCCAGTGGATGATCGGTGAAGCGGTGACTGTTGAGCTACCGGACAACGCAGCCACATCCGCCATCAGTATTCCGCGCGATGCATTGGTGCTTAGAGACCATGAGGTTTTCGTGTACACGGTCTCCGACGAAAATACCGCGGTGAAAGTTGCGGTGAAGACTTTAGCCGGGAGGGGGTCGAAAATTGCCGTTGAAGGTGACCTCCACGCCGGCGACTCCGTGATTATCCGAGGCGGCGAGCGGCTGAAGGAAGGTCAGGCGTTAAAGGTCGTCAGCCACAGCCTGGCAGCTAACTGACTATCACGGCTTCCGGCGCCCCCTCGGGTCGCAGTGAAATTTCGCCGATAACCGCAGCGTGCTTGCATCCCGCCTCGAACAATTCTTCCAGCAGCGGGGCCGCTTCCCCTGCCTCTACTGCAATCAGCAGACCTCCGCTGGTTTGCGGGTCAAACAAAATTTCGGCACCGGATACTACCGAGAGTAAGGCGGGATTCATCGACATCAGCCCAGAGGCCGTATTTGCTTCATGCATCGTGCTGCGCACGCCCGCCGCCAAATGCCCGGCAACACCCGAAAGTTGCGGCAATGATTCCAGATGCAGCGTCGCTTGTTGATCATCTGTCAGCACCTCCAGCAGGTGCCCCGCTAAACCAAAACCCGTCACATCGGTGCAGGCAGTCGCGCCGCGTGCAACCGCCAGCGCAGCAGCCCTGACATTGCTTTGCAGCATCATTTCTACAGCCGCAGCAATTTCCCGGCCATCGGCCAGTTGCTGCATGTGTGCTGCGAACAGGACACCCGTACCCAGTGGCTTAGTCAGAATCAGTAGGTCGCCAGGCTTCGCGCCCCGCTTGGGCATGAATTCCCCCGACGCTTGCATCGCCCTGCCATTAACGGCAAAGCCAACCTGCAACTCAGGCCCTTGCATGCTATGACCGCCAGTCAGGGCGCAACCCACTTGCGAGAATTCATGCAACGCACCTGCGAGAATTTGCTCCAACTCACGCTGCAGCAAGCTACTTCTGGCAAATGGCAAGGTAATAGCGGCCAGTGCAGACACCGGGTGTGCACCACAGGCATAAAGGTCACTGAGGGCATGATTGGCAGCAATGCGCCCCATTAGCCAGGGGTCCGCTGTCATTTGGCGCAAGACATCAAGACTCTGAACCAGAGGCCCGTTGCCTGCACCTGGAATGGGAGAAGCATCGTCGCCCTCTCCCGGTGGCAGGGAAAGGCCGGGGTAGTCCGCCGCCAACTTCATTAGTACAGCTGACAGACCAGTGGCGCCAACCTTGGCTCCGCAACCACCGCAATGAGGTTTGCCCGCCGTATCAAAGGCACCGCGGATGACATCGCCCTTGCCACTTTCGACCATTTGCGGAAGGTCTTCAAAGCGGCCCATAAACTCCCGATCGATGCGATCTTTCCAACGCCAAACCCAGTTGCCAGTTGCAGAAAAAGGACCTCGGTCAGCCACCGCCTGTCGATCGCCCAGTGAAACCAGGGACAGAAATCGCTGCTGCGGCTTATGCTGCTTGAGTTTTTCACCCAGCAGTTTCGCGCGTAAATTGTGCGCCAACACTGGGGCCTGTCTGACCGCATAGACTCCGGCCTTGGGCCGAGGGTGGTTCACCTGCGTAGCGATATCACCCGCACCAAAGACCCAATCGCTGTCTACAGACTGCAACGCGTCGGTAACCTGGAGGAAGCCACGAGCATCACAGCCAAGGCCGCTGGCTGCCACCCATGGACTTGCAGACGCGCCAGTACACCAGAACAGCTCGTCAAAAACATGGCTGGAGCCATCAGCGAGTGTGAGCGCACCGTCTTGCACGGTGCTCACTCTGCTATCGAGCATTACATTAATCTCATGGCGCAGTAGCGCCGCCATAACCGCGGATCGAGCGCTTCTGTTATAGCCGGACAACACCTCGGGAGCGCCACAAACAAGCGTTATGCTCACAGCCCGACCGGCGAGGGCATGAGCCATCGCCAGCGCCAGTTCAACACTACCGGCACCGCCGCCCACCACACTGATTTTTTTCGGCTCATCTTGCTCGCTGAGCCGGGGGCTCAGGTCGCGCCAGCGCTGCCACAGACCTGCAACCGGTTTAACCGGAATCGAATACTCCCGCGCACCCGGCACCGAATCCAGCTCTGGCTGTGAACCAATATCCAGGCTCACCAGGTCATACTCGATTGCAGGTCGACCGACGAGACTTAATCGCTTGTTTTCGGGGTCCAGCGCGATCACTTCGGATTCAATAAAACGCACACCCGCCCACTGGCACAAGCGCGCAAGATCGATATGGGTTTGCTCGAAACTGTAGTGACCGGCAACAAGGCCAGGCAACATGCCTGAGTATGGCGTGTGACTGGCGGGTGAAATCAGGGTAATTCGCAGGCCTGCAATTGGGTCCATCGCTAACATCCGCAACACCAGCGCATGAGTATGACCGCCGCCCACTAATACCAGGTCCTGCTGCATTTCTGCCTGCGCTTGCATTAGCGACCGCTCGCCCAGGCCAAAACTGCCTTGCGATCACCACGAAAGAGCACCTCACCGACTCGCTGCTCCAATTGGTACTCGTACATAGGGTCGTAATACCTTTCCAACAAAAAACCGATCCACTGTCGATGACCTTCCAGCTCACCATGGGCATGCTGTTGGTCGAAAGCATGCGCCATCACCTCACTCATTTGCTGATGGCGCTCGCCGCCAAGCCGCTTGCGAATCTTTAACAGGTCAGCCTCCAGCTTTTGTGCATGCAACTTTGCTCCCTGTTCACCGTATAACTGCTGATAGCGCTCTCCGAGGTCGACGATGTAATCCTCAATCACCACATCAATTCGCTCATCAAGGCTCTGCTCCAGCAAAACCATGGGCGCCTCCGCCATTTTTTCCTGCAGCACATCCGGCACACAAACGCGGCCAATCAGCCTGCCTTCGTCTTCCAGAAAAATACGTTCGTCAGACTGATCGAGTAACTTGAGCAAAACAATCGACAGTGCGTTTTCAAAATCAATCTGACTTGGCTGAGGTTGGGGCAATTGACCAAAGGTAGAACCGCGGTGATTCGCCAGACCTTCCAGATCTGCACTGCACGGCAGTTCCCAGATAACCCGCGTTTTACCGGTTCCGGTTTTACCGCCAACAAGCACAAAATCCGCAGAGGCAACGGAGCGTTCCAGCTCGTCAATCAAGAATCGACGCATGGCCTTGTAACCGCCACGAATTAGCGGATAGTCAATACCAGCTTCCTGCAACCAGCGCTGCACGGTTTGCGAGCGCAAGCCCCCACGGAAGCAATAGACATAGCCCTGGGGATGACTACGGGAAAATTCAGACCAAGCCTGCAACCGCTGGTCTTTCGTCTGGCCACTGACGATGCGATGTCCCAGTTCTATGGCTGCATCTTGCCCCTGCTGCTTGTAGCAAATTCCCACCTGAGCCCGTTCATCATCGGTCATCAGGGGCAGGCTGGTAGCGCTTGGGAAAGCGCCTTTCTCAAATTCGGTTGGCGCCCGCATATCCATCATCGGCGCGTCCGCAAGAAACAGCGCGCGATAATCTTCAGTATCGGAACGCGCCATAGGCGTTCTATTCGGCCTCGCCGCCGAAGATGGCAATCACGCGATCCTGCAGTTCAGAGACAGCATCGGACATCAAAGCGAAGTCTGCGTCCAGGCGAGCGGCATTATCGGCCTCGGGAATATCCTCGTTCTCCTTCATCAACTCCTCGCTGAATTTCAGGCGTCGCAGACAGAGATCTTCTGCCAGCACCAGTTTCACTCGCTCTTCCCAGGATAAGGCAAGGCGCGCCACCTGCTTACCCGCGTTGAGGTGAGTCTCCACTTCTTCACTCAACAAATCAACGCCACGGCAGCGCACCACGCCACCCTCCTCGCCCAACTCACGAAGTTCGCATTCCTCGCCAAGAGCAAAATCGTCGGGCAGGTTTTGGTGAGCCAGCCAACCGGTCATGGTAGCGGAAGGCGCATTATTGACCTGGGGCAGTATCACCGGGAATGTGCCAATGCACTCACGGAGTAAATTCAATAATTCTTCAGCCCTTCCGGCGCTGGCAGCGTCGACGAACACCCAGTTGGTGCGGGTGTCGATATAAGCGTAAACCGCTGAGGAACGACTGAAGGCCCGAGGCAGGCAATCCTGGACGATCTCATCTTTGAGGGTCAGACGCTCCTTGCGATAAACCTTGCGCGCCTGCTCAGATTCAATCACAGCGACCTTCTCTTCCAACTGTTCGCGAACGACGGTAGACGGTAGCAGTTTTTCTTCCCGCTTGAGCTTGATCAACAGTCGACCGCCGGCCGCGTGCGCCAATGCCTCTGACTCCTCGCCAAGAGGGGAAACCCAACCGATAGACAGTGCCTGCGACTTGGCGCAGGGCTGAAAAGCACGCTGCTCCAGCTTTTCGCTCAGGGCTTCGGGAGAGAGATCAAAGGGGGTGCTCAGGCGAAAAGCCCGGATGTTCTTGAACCACATAGTGAGTACAACTCTGGCAAAAGCCGAGGATTGTAACCCAGGCCAGCGAGCATTTCGGAAGAAAAAGCGTGCCCGTGTACAAAATGTTGTCCCCGATGGCCCCACTGGCAGTTGTCAGCCTGCCGGGGAGCCGATTTAATCTGTCGTCCGATATGCAGATGTGGATGCCGTGGCGCAATAGCCCCAGCCAGGTGAGTTATGACTGAACCAAGCAAAACCAACCCCTCACAACCCCGTCACAGCCGGGATGTCGCCCAGTGGGACATAGAAACCGACGTAGCCATTGTGGGTTTTGGTGGCGCCGGCGGTTGCGCAGCCATAGAAGCAGCCGACGCCGGCTCTCAAGTGACCATTTTTGAACTGGCCAGCGCCAGTGGGGGATCCACCGCCATGTCCAGCGCTGAGATCTACATGGGCGGCAGTGGTGGCACCAGCGTGCAACAGGCCTGCGGCTTTGAAGACAGCACCGAAGACATGTTCACCTACATGATGATGTCTGCCGGCCCCCAGGCCGATGAGGTCAAAATTCGCAATTATTGCGAGCATAGTGCGGCCCACTTCGACTGGCTGGTAGACCTGGGCGTGCCTTTCAAGGACAGCTTCCACGAAGAACGCGCCATTATGTGCCTGACTGATGACTGCCTCCTCTACACCGGCAGTGAGAAGGCATACCCCTTTAACGAGCACGCCAAACCCTGCCCCCGTGGCCACAACCTTTATGTTGAAGGTGATAACGGTGGCCCTCTATTTATGAAGATTGTCACCGGAAATGTGGACAAGCGTGACAATATCTCAGTGGAGTACGAGACCCGGGCGCTGACCCTCATCATCGACGATGAGGGTGCTGTCATTGGCCTGGTTATTCGCAAGAACCAGGCAGAGATTAATGTGAAAGCACGGCAGGGAGTCATACTCTGCGCGGGCGGCTTCAATATGAACGAAGAGATGGTGCAAAAATACGCGCCAATGCTCACCCAGGGCACTGAGCCCATCGGCAACCCCGGCGACACCGGTTCAGGAATCCAGATGGGTATGTCTGTAGGCGGCGCCGCCATCAACATGCATGAGGGGTTCATCAGCATCCCTTATTATCCGCCAGCCAGCATGACCTACGGCATCGCAATTAACGACAAGGCTCAACGATTTATCAATGAAGATGTCTACCATGCGCGCCTGGGCCATGCCGCGCTGCAGCAGCAGGGCGATCGCCTCTATTTCATCGTCACCGTTGATGATTACGGTAGCTACGAGAAAATGAACTTCCTGTTCGCATCCATCGCTGGCACCGGCGAAACCGTTGCGGAGCTGGAAGAAGAACTGGGCCTGCGTAAAAATAGCCTGCAGCAAACGATCGACCTCTACAACGATGACTGTGAAGCGGGTCAAGACAGCCAGTACCATAAAGCCTCTGAATGGCTCAAGCCGCTGGAAGCTCCATTGGTGGCCCTGGACATCACCCCCGGCAGGGGCTGTTTTGTACCCTGGTTTACCCTGGGTGGACTGGACACATTACCCACCGGCGAGGTGGTTGATCCGCAGCGCCAGGTGGTTCCAGGACTCTATGCCGCCGGCAGGACAGCCTGCGGCGTCGTCCGCCGTGCCGAAGGCTATTCCAGCGGTATGTCCGTTGGCGATGCGACCTTCTCAGGGCGCCTGGCAGGCAAGCAGGCGGCGGGCGTCACAAGAAGCGCCTAAAAGCGGGCTTGTCAGCCCGCCACCACACTTCTACCATGGAACACGGGGTGCATCGCACCCCGTTTTCTTTTGCTGCCACTTCGAGGCTCGGATATGAAATACCTGCACACCATGGTGCGCGCGCGCAACCTGGACGAAACCATGGACTTTTACTGCGACAAGCTGGGGCTGGTTGAAGTGAATCGCTATGACAGTGAGGCCGGGCGCTTCACCCTGGTGTTTCTCGCTGCACCCGGCGACCTGGGAACTGCTGAGCATGACGCCAGTCCCTGTGTCGAAATTACCTGGAACTGGGACGAGGAAACCTACTCGGGCGGCCGCAATTTCGGCCACCTGGCCTATCGCGTCGATAATATCTACGACACCTGTCAGCGCTTGCTGGACAAGGGCGTGATCATCAACCGACCACCGCGGGATGGCCATATGGCCTTCGTGCGCTCACCGGATGGAATTTCTATAGAGTTACTGCAAGAAGGGGAGTCACTGCCCGCGAAAGAACCCTGGGCCTCTATGGAGAATACAGGCAGCTGGTAGAAAACGATGAGAAACAGCATCTCTACTCGCCTGATCGTCCTGCTGACTCTCGTGTTGGCGGTCATTATGGGCGGAGGCATGCTGCTGGACTACCGGATTTCCCGGCAAGAGATGCTCACACGGCTTGGCGAAGAAGCTGTTGTAGAAGTTGGCGTCGCCATCAGCGATATGGAAAATTGGCTAAACGGTATTGAAGCTACAACACGGCTGTTGGGCCGTATTTTGGAACAGCGAGAGTACAGCGAGGAAGGGCTGCAAGCGATGCTCCGCGATGTTGTCGCCAATAACGATGAAATATTCGGGGCTGCAATAGCAGTCAGCCCAGATTTTTCCGATGATACCGAAGGGTTCTCACCCTACTACTATCTGGAGAACGGCACGGTCACTTACGCCAATCTGGCGAGCTCCCGCGCCGATTACCAGCAGCAGCCCTGGTACAAGGAACCTATCGCTGCTGGCAAAGCGCTGTGGACAGAGCCCTACTTTGACGCGGGTGGAGGCGAGGTCAAGATGACCACTTTCGCCGTCCCTGTATATCGCATCGACGACAAAGGCAATCGAATTTTTTACGCCGTTGTCACAGCTGATGTCACTCTTGCCGCGCTGCAACGGGTTGCGGGGCAAGTTCACCTCGGTGAGAGCAGCTACAGCCTCTTGTTCAGCAAAAAAGGAGTGATACTGAGCACACGCTCCCAGGCCAGTGTGATGAAGCATTACTCAGAAATTTCCTACCAAGGCGTAGACCTCGACGCCTGGCACCAGATGTTTAGCCGGGCTCTTCTGGGAGAACCCAGCACCTATGATTTTCCATGCCCCGAGTCAGCGGGCCATTGCACGATTCGCCTGGGCCGCCTCAAAACGACAGGCTGGCCTATCGGGCTAATTTACAACCAGCAAGAGATTCTCTCTCCGCTGCATCAGTATGAACTCAGGATCATCGCACTCGGCGTGTCGACCATGCTGTTAATGGCATTAGCTGTTTATGTACTCACCTCGCGACTCACCCGTCCTCTTCAGCAGCTCAGCAGCGCGACTGAACATATGGCAAGAGGAGAGATGGATGTAGCCCTTCCGCAGGCCACAGGAAAGGATGAGGTTGCTACGCTGGTGCGCTCTTTTACTAGTATGAACAGGGACCTGAAGACTTACATCAGTGACCTGGAAACAGCAACCGCAAACCGAAGCCGACTGGAGGGTGAACTCACCGCCGCCCGTGACATACAAATGTCCATGCTTCCAGGCTCTGGCGAGGCTCTCTGGCAGGAGGACGACATCAGTCTGTGGGCGAAAGTGAGACCCGCCAAAACAGTTGGCGGCGATCTTTACACCTACTTTCAAGGTGAGAAACACCTGTTTATCGCGGTTGGTGACGTTTCCGACAAAGGAGTTGCCGCTGCCCTATTTATGGCCCGGGCGATTAGTTTAATACAGCAACTTTCAGGCACTGCTACCCCACCGGATAAGGCGATGGCGGAACTGAACAATGCCCTGGAACGCGACAATCACAGCTGCATGTTCGTCACACTGTTTTTAGGTGTACTTGAAATTAACAGTGGCAAATTACGCTTCGCGAGCGCCGGTCATACCGCTCCCAGCTTATTGCGTGCAGGCAACGTCACGACCGTTGGCCAGGAAACCGGCCCAGCATTGGGGCTTGCAGACAACCAGTTATACCCCATCAACACCTTGCAGCTCTTACGGGGAGATCGATTGGCTGTCTACACCGATGGCATCGATGAAGCATTCAACGATCAAAAGGAGATGTACGGCGTAGAGCGGTTCAATCGCGAGCTTCAGGCCAGTGGAAATCTGCCAATAGCCCAGGCGGGAATACGACTGTTTGACTCGGTGGACGCGCACACCGGCGAGATGCCGCAGTCCGATGACATCACCCTGCTCCTGCTGCAGTACCCGGATATCGCCGGGCGCAGCGCACATGAGGCTTTTGACCATAGCCCTGGGCTAACTGGCCGGGTACAGGGCTGGCTGGGAGTGACACTTCAGGGCTGGAAAATAGCTCACGACACCATCATGGAGTTAGACCTTGTCGCGGAAGAAATCGTCACTAATGTACAAAAGTATGCTGGCCTCGAAGCAGACCAGCCGCTGCGTCTGGCGGTGACAGTTTCCGGGAGTTGTTTAGCCCTGGAGGTTCGCGATCAGGGTAAACCCTTCAATCCGCTTGAAGAGGGCCATCGGTCAGAATTGGGAGCAGATATCGACTCTGCCGAGATCGGTGGGCTTGGTGTACACTTGGTGATGCAGCTAACCGATCGCCAGAGTTATCGCCGGGATGATGGCTACAATGTCCTCCGGGTGGAAAAGACTATTGCCAGGCAGACCGCAGAACCCCCTGCTTAACTATAAATAAAGAGGTTGATAAAACGATGGACCTGACCACCACTGTTGCCATTGATGAAGAGAATTCTGTCGCCAGGGTTGCCCTGGCGGGAGCGCTCAATACAGACACTGCGCCAGCCTTCGAGCTTCGCCTACAGGACGTAGTGGCAGCTGGGCATGAACTCACTGTACTGGACATGAAAGACCTGGATTACATCAGTTCGGCGGGCCTGCGGGTCATCTTCAAGGCAGCGAAGCAAACCAAGAGCGACGGACGTAAGCTGGCCGCAGCCAACCGTAAGCCTCATATCGACAAAGTGTTTGAAATTTTGAAGGCCCTACCCGATATGGCTGTTTTCGCCAACGACCAGGAATTGGACGACTACCTGGACAGCATGCAGCGCAAGGCCAAGGGCGAATAACTCAACTCTTCAGGAAATTCACGATCCAGCGCGCCACACGATCGCCTTGCGCTTCTTGACTCAGTGAGGCGACACCGGTGGCATACGCACTCTCACCAATCGCTTCCCGTCGAAATTCCATAATCTCACGCGAGTAGCCAGGGACAAATTCCGGGTGCCCCTGGAATGTCAGGATATGATCTCCTACCTGGACTACAGCGTTCTCGCAAAAGTCGCTACCTGCGAGCACGGTTGCGCCGGTTGCATTTTTCACCACCTGGTCCTGGTGACTGACCAGAATATCAAAATCGGCTTCACCGCCATCGTGCCAGGCCGGCGCGGCATCAAAGCGGTGCGTGTGACGGCCGACTCCCCAACCTTTTGACGACTTTGCGGTTTCTCCGCCCAGGGCATGAGCGACAATTTGGTGTCCAAAACAGATGCCCACGATCTTCTTCTTGCGGGCGTCCAGCTCGCGGACAAAGTCCATCAATACAGCAATCCAGGGCTTGTCGTCATACACCGAAGACTTGCTACCCGTAATGAGGTATGCGTCCACCTCGTCTATATCCTGCGGATACTCCCCTTCCTCCACATCATAGGTAACAAACTCGAGATCGGGATCAGCGCGCCCCAAAAGCGCGACAAACATATCCGGGTATTCCCCAAAGTCCACGGCCCATTCCGGGCGCACCGCGTCTGTCTTTAAAATTCCGAGTTTCATCACATACCTTGTTCAGCTGGTGCCAGGGATCGCTGGCAAAGCAGCATGATAGAAAGCTGTCGGGGAACTGTCCATACCACCATTGGGCAGGGTTATAGAGTATCGGACTTGGGCTGAATGCTCGCTTGAGTTAATGTGTGCCCCTGTATTCACCCAAGGCCGAAAACATTGTTACTCCGACTCCTGCTCCTGTCGCTAATTTTGACCAGCGCTCCCAGCTTCGCAGCTGAAAACACCTACACGGGCTCAACCAGTTGTCAGGACTGTCATGCCGACGAACATCGCAATTGGCAGGGATCACATCACGACCTCGCCATGCAGCTGCCTGGGCCAGACACCGTCCTGGCTGACTTCAACGATTCAGAGTTTACGTACAACGGAGTTACCTCCCGCTTTTACCGGGACGGCGACAAGTACATGGTGCGCACCGACGGCGAGGACGGCAAGCTGACTGACTTTGAGGTGGCCTACGTTTTCGGGGTTTACCCACTGCAACAATATTTGCTGCCCTTGTCACGCGGTCGACTACAGTCACTGAGCATCGCATGGGATGCCAGGCCGACCAGCGAAGGCGGTCAGCGCTGGTACCACCTGTACCCGAATGAACCGATAGATCATAAGGATCCTCTGCATTGGACAGGTCCCTACCAGAACTGGAATACGCGCTGTGCGGAATGTCACAGCACCGACCTGCAAAAGAATTATGATCGAAAGACCCGGAGCTTTGACACCCAATACGCCGAGATCGACGTTGGCTGTGAAGCTTGCCATGGGCCCGGCAGCAAACACCTTGAACTGGCCGCAGCCGACAAGCTGACGGGGGTACCCGGAGGAGGCTTTGCAACTGACTTTGCCCAACGCGGGGACTGGGCATTTCCGGAAGGCGAATCCATTGCCCGTCGAACCGAGCCCCTTCAATCCCGTGCCCAAATTGATGCCTGCGGTCGCTGCCACAGCCGCAGGGGCACGCTGGGTGATTATCACTACGGCGCAGACTTGCTTGATACCCACCGCCTATCCATGCCGCAATCGCCGCTTTATCACTATGACGGACAGATACTGGATGAGGTCTATGTTTACGGCTCTTTCGTGCAAAGCAAAATGCACCAGGCCGGCGTGGTTTGTTCTAACTGCCATGAACCCCATAGCAATGCACTGAGAGCAACGGGCAACGGGGTATGCGCCCAGTGCCATAAGGCGTCCACCTACGATACACCAGACCATCACTTTCATCCGGCCGACAGCACCGGCGCAAGCTGCGCCAACTGCCACATGCCCGAAACTACCTACATGGGCGTAGACCCCCGTCGTGATCACAGCATGCGGATACCGCGCCCGGATTTGTCTATCGTTATGGGCACGCCCAATGCCTGCAACCAGTGTCACAGCGATAAAGACGCCTCCTGGTCCCTGGATGCCTTGCGCAACCAAGGGGTTAACTTCCGCGACACTGGCAGCCACCCTGCCCGCAGTTTTGCCGCGATCGATCAGGGAGATGCACGAGCTTTACCCTCACTGGCGGCCCTCGCTAATGATACGAACGCTGCCCCAATCTGGCGCGCCACCGCGATGGAGGCGCTGGGCCAGACAGGAGGCCGTGAGGCGACTCAGACCATGGCAGCCCTGCTCTACGACGACGACAGTATTATCCGCGCCAGCACGGTGCGCTCACTGCAGTTTTTGTCATTACCGCAGCGCTTCCAACTGCTAACGCCGTTGCTGGACGATCCGGTTCTCGGTGTCAGGATGGAGGTCGCACAGTTACTCGCCGGTGTGCCTCTGGATCAGATAAAGCCAGAGGAAGCTGACCGACTGCGCGCGCTATTTAAAGAATACGTCGCCGTGTATGAGCAACATTCGGACATGCCCGGTGTGCTGCTCCAGTTGGCGATATTTTATTCTAATCGCGGTGACGCCCCGTCTGCCGAGCGCGCCTACAGGGAAGCGCTCGAGATTAACCCGCAGATGGTAGCGGCTTATTTGAATCTGGCCGATTTATTACGCTCGCAAAATCGAGAAGAAGAAGCCCGGAAATTTCTATCAGACGCTTTGGCTGTAGCTCCTGACAATGGCAATACTATCCACGCCCTGGGCTTGTTGGAAACACGCTCGGGCGACCCGAAAAAAGCACTGGATTATCTCGCCCAGGCGGCAGCACTGGAAACGCTGGGGACCCGACATCGCTTCGTCTATGCCATCGCCTTGCACGACCTTGGAGAACCTAGACAGGCCGTGACTGAACTCAACAAACTCAATCGCCAGTTCCCGCGCGACGAACAAGTGCTACTCGCGCTCGCCAATTACAGCGCTGAGCTCGGCGACCAGGCGAAGGCGCGAGCTTATGCCCAACAGCTGGTGCAGCTGGCTCCGCGAAACACCAACTACCAGCAATTGTTAAGCAGCCTGTCCGGCGGCTAATCGAAAAAATATTCGTCAAGAATCGCGCCGTAGCTCTCTCTGATAGCGGGCGATTCATTGGCGAGCTGATGACCAGCCTGGTCCAGGTAGCGAATATCGGAGCTTGGGAATAATCGGGCTATGGCTTTCATGTTGTAGCGCCAATCAACGGTGCCATCCTTGCGCCCCTGAATCACCAGTACAGGGCCCACCTCCAGATCTTCGATGGGCAACGATTTGAGCCATCGCTTTAGTGCACCAATCCAAAGGAGAGACATTCGGTGAGATTGCAGCGGGTCTGCGCGCAAAAAATCCAGAAAGCCCAGGTCCGATGAGTTTTTGTTGAACTTACGCTCCAAACTATCGGTAAAACGATGTAACAGAGTGTGTCCCAGGCTAACGCTGGTCCAACCAGCAGGCCGAACCAGGGGAGCAAGCAAAGCGGTCTTAGAAAATGGCCAGGAAGCATGTCGCGCCAGTTCCACCAGTGCAGCACAACCGGTACTTTGTCCCAGGGCAAAAAAAGGCAATGAAGGCAGGTCAGCGCCGCTAATCACAGCCTCGATGGCTTTACCATAATCGGAAAATTCATCAATAACGGCGCGCTCACCGGAAGACAGCCCGTGACCAGGCAGGTCAAAAATCAGCACGTTACAGTCACGGGACAAACCGTAAGCAATCAGTTTGTCGTAGATTCCGGCGTGATCAAAATAACCATGCACCAAAATCAGGTTGGCCCTGGCGTCAGGCAATAACCATCGCTGCGTCATTAGCTTGAAACCACCGGACCGAATAAAGCCAGCGTGATACTGGGCGTCGGAAAACCCCTCGCTGAACTGCAAACGATAGAACTTGAGGTATTCGCTCAGTTCAGGGGTTGGATCACTGTTTTCAGCGAAGGCAGGCAGCGCCCTTCTTAACAGATTTAACTCATCCAGAGTGGGGCCGTTGCCGTGGACAAAGTGCCCCGAGCGCTCTGCCACCGCAGCCCCGGGTTCCAGGGGCCTGTTCTCTGTCATTGTGCTCCGGTCTGCGCGACGCTGGCGATCATTGGGAGCACCTCTGCTAGCAAATGGCTAGTTTACCTTGGGGGTTAATTTGCCGGCATCGTAAAGCATATGCATGGTATCCAGGTTCTTCACCCGAATCTTGTCTGCGTTGCCCGATGTGTTAAAGGCTTCATAGCGTGCAATGCATATCTCGCGCATAGCGTCTGTCGTCGTGGAGAGGAATTTTCTGGGATCAAACTCAGAGGGATTCTCTGCCAGGAAACGACGCACCGCGCCGGTGGAAGCCAGACGCAGGTCGGTATCGATATTGACCTTACGGACTCCATGACGAATACCTTCCTGAATCTGTTCGACAGGAACACCGTAGGTTTCCGGAATCTCGCCGCCAAATTCGTTGATCACCGCTAGCCAGTCCTGCGGCACCGATGAAGAGCCATGCATGACCAGATGGGTATTGGGAATGCGGGCGTTAATCTCTTTAATACGGTCAATGGCCAGAATGTCGCCGGTGGGTGGGCGAGTGAATTTATAAGCGCCGTGACTGGTGCCACAGGCAATCGCCAGGGCGTCTACTTGCGTCGCTTTGACGAATTCAGCCGCTTCTTCCGGGTCTGTCAGCATTTGCTCATGGGTGAGCTTACCCGCTGCACCAATACC
>JBDWAD010000019.1:0-174626 GCA_039979015.1 Halioglobus sp. | reverse complement strand
GTTTACCCAGCGCTTGATCATTTCCAATCTTGGACTCGGGGCTTTGATGGAACTCAGCGAAGCTGCACGCCCGACGGTCACCGTGGAGGTCGGTGGGCGTCTTGACGATGAAGCGCACGAACTGGCCTATGAGGGCATCTGTCGGTATTTTGAGTCCGACACGGTGCTTTGTCCTGGCGATACCGATTGGGGCTTGGAATTGTTGCAGAATCCTATTCGCCTCGAACTGAACGACAATGTGACCCTGACCTATGCCGAAGAGCGTTGTGATAACTATGACATCACGCTCAAACCCGATATTGAACACCACAACTTTGGCGGAGTGCGAGCAGACACATTGCTGGGTTGGGCAGAAGCCAGCGCGACCCAGTTGTTTTCTGCCCAGGATGCCGGAGGTCGATGTGCCGTTTCGCAACTGATTCGTATAGAGAATGGCGAAGTTTATCCCGCACAATCGCTAAAGCTTTTCATGATCACCAACAATGCGGCAATTGCTCATTCGGATTGTTTGTTCTATGCGGTGGATGACGATGGATCTACCATCTGCGCCTGAGCTTCATGTGTGTTGCGTATATTCCACCCCAATGATCTGGCATCGGTGTAGACATAGTTCCATTTGAGAATGAATATGCTAAATTCGTCGTATAAGATCAACGTGACGGAGATAAGATGCGCTGGGACGATATAGATAAGCAGGTGTGCTCGGTGGCTCGTTCACTCTCGGTGGTCGGGGAGCGCTGGACCATGCTGATAATCCGTGATGCTTTCCTGGGGACTCGACGGTTTGATCAGTTCCAGAGCAATCTGGGCATTACCCGACATCGCCTCTCGGAGCGTCTGGGTAAACTGGTCGACGCCGGTGTTTTGGTGAAAGTGCCTTATAATGAGCGTCCTTTGCGTTATGAATACAGGCTTACCCGCAAGGGGCTCGGACTCTATCCGGTGCTGATGAGCCTGGCCCACTGGGGCGATGAGTGGATGGACAAGGGTGAGGGCGTTCCCCTGGAATACGTCCATCAAAAATGCGGAGCCAAGACTCAGCCGACACTGACGTGCAGCGAGTGCAACGAGCCACTCCGCCCTGAGGAAGTGACGCCACGGTTGGGTCCTGCGCTGGAACCGTTGGCTGAGCGGCTAAGAATCGAAGGCGAAACCTTTGAGGATATACCGCCCCTATTGAAGCGCTCGATGTAATCTCCTCAAGGCCTGCCGCTGGTCGCAAATTCAACTCAGTCCACCTCGAAACACTGGGAATTTGACCTGTAATTGTTATGAAATAGTTACAGGGGGTAGTTCTGCACGATTGGCAGCGAAGGTTTAGAATAACACCCCATAATAAGATCGATTCTAAAAAATATTAGTTCTGTAAGGGAGCACACCGCAATGCACAACTTTAAAAAGGCAGCAATGGCTGCCTCTGTTCTGTCCGTTTTGTCCACCGGCGTCCACGCCCAGCTTGAAGAAGTGATTGTCACTGCCTCCAAGCGGGTTGAGAGCCTTCAAGACGTTTCTATGAGTATTTCAGCGATATCCGGCGAGTCTATTACTCGTCTGGGTGCTGCCGATTTCAATGACCTGGCGGCCTCTGTGCCATCTCTGTCATTGAGGTCTTCTGGACCGGGTCGAACAAAGCTCAATATCCGCGGTATTTCCGCGGCCACCGGTGTAGCGCCGACCGTGAGTTTTTACATTGATGAAATGCCGATTTCGACTATCTCTTCCGGTTCTTCAACTTCTTTCGCCCAAACGATTGTCGATCCAAAGCTTTATGATCTGAAACAGGTGGAGGTTCTACGCGGTCCCCAGGGAACGCTGTATGGTTCGAGTTCTATGGGCGGTACCGTTCGACTGATCACGGGTCAACCGCTGGTTGGCGAGTCCGAGGGCAGCGTGAATGCAGAGTTGTCTGATACGGAAGAGGGTGGCATGAACTACGTCCTCAACGGCATGTATAACGCCCCGGTAAGTGACAATGGTGCGCTGCGCGTGGTTGGCTCCTACACTGACCGTAGCGGCTTCATTGACAGGGTGGATCGTGAAACTGGCGAAACCTTTGATGATGAGGTCAACAGCGAAGAGTCAACTGCTTTGCGAGTTGCTTACCGTCACGAGTTTGATAACGCCTACATCCAGCCTTTTGTGTTTTACCAAAAAAATGAAATGGACGGCAAACCTAGCTACGACGGTCCGGAGAGTGAGTTTCTCCAGGTGCGTCAATTCGACGCCGCCGAACCATTTGAAGACGAATTTACCATGTTCAACCTGACCTATGGTCAGGACTTTGAATCCATGGCTCTGGTAGCAAGTTTGTCGCAGCTCGATAGAGAGCTCGAAAACGTTGAAGACTTGACTGACCAGACCTTTGCCGCCGTGGGTGAAGGTTCGGAAGCGGTTTACGCCGATGAATCTGTAGACCTGGATGACATGACTTTTGAGGCAAGACTAAGTTCGACTACCGATAACTCACTGCAATGGTTAGCAGGCGTGTTTTATAAAGACGCGACTGCCGACTCAGGCTATCGCATGCAACGCGGATTTGATCCCAATCTGTCTCTCTTCGGCCTGGCCAATACCCAGGACGAGAAGAGCTATGAAGAGTATGCGGTATTTGGAGAACTCGGCTGGGATATAGGAGAGCGTTTCTCGCTGACCGTGGGTGGGCGTTATCTGGACTACGACTTCGAGCAGTACAAGGAAGACTGGGGATTTGTTTACGACGCTGCTAATGGCGGTACTGACCGGGATCAGGCTCAGATCCTTGATCTCTCCGTTTCTGATGATGACGTTCATGGAAAAGTGACAGGTACTTATCATATGAACGATGTCAGCCAGTTTTACGCGACAGTCTCCAATGGGTCGCGCCCCGGCGGCGGTAATCGTTCGGTACCTCGCAGTACAAATCCTGCAGAAACAACCGCGTATGCCTGCGATCAGGACCTGAATGATTTGGGTATTTCTGGCAGTCCCGATTCCTATGCAGGCGACGAAGTAGTAAATACTGAGCTGGGCTGGAAGACGATGATAGGTGACAGTCTGCGCTTTAACGGTGCGGTCTATCAAATGAAGTGGGACGACATCCAACAGGTAGTCAGCACCAGCGGCGAATGTGGATTTAATTTCACGACCAACATTGGCGAAGCAGAATCACGCGGCGTTGAGATGGAGCTGGCTGCAGCAATCACTGATAACCTGGGCCTTAACATGGGCGTTGGCTACACCGATGCCGAATTCAAGGATGATGTACCTGAAGCGGGCATTGAGTCAGGCGACCTGCTGGCCGACGTTCCCGAGTGGACGTACAACATTTCTCTGGATTGGACGATTCCAACCAAGAGCGGTGAGGTATTCACTGTGCTGAGCTACAGCTATGTTGACGAGACGCTTGAGCTCGCAGGCCAACCTGACGATGACTTGAGTGGCAACGGTATTATCTCTGGCAACGTGAAACCTGACTATGAGATTGTCGATCTGCGTGTTGGTTACACCAGCGATGGAGATTGGGAAGCGGTACTGTTTGTCGATAACCTGACTGATGAGGAAGCTATTTACACATACAGCGATGTACTGGCATTTAATATTCCTGCCTACGATCGGACTGTGCGCAATCGCCCTCGGACCTACGGTCTGTCGATTAGCTACAACTTCTAATCGAACTAAAAAAAAGGCCCGGTATGCGAATACCGGGCCTTTTTTTATTCAGTAATAAGCTACTTTGCCGCGTTCAGCGCTTGCTCCATGTCCGCCAGAATATCATCTATATGCTCGATTCCGACTGAAATCCGGACCATATCCTCGCTAACGCCAGCTGTAGCCAATTCCTCGGCATTGAGCTGCCTATGCGTTGTACTAGCAGGGTGACAGGCCAGGGACTTGGCATCGCCGATATTAACCAGACGTAAGATCAATTGCAGAGCGTCGATAAATTTTCCACCGGCTTCAATGCCACCTTCAATACCAAAGCTGACAATGCCAGCGGCTTTGCCGCCGCAGATTTTCTCGCAGGTCTCGCGGTAGGGGCTGTCCTTAAGGCCTGCATAGTTCACCCATTTTACCTGCGGGTGCTGTTGCAGGTATTTGGCTACCTTTTTTGCATTCTTGCAGTGCCGCTTCATGCGTAGCGAAAGGGTTTCAAGCCCCTGCATGATCATGAACGCACTGTGAGGTGACAGCGCTGCCCCGGTATTCCTCAGGGGGACAACTCTGCACCGTCCGATAAAGGCGGCCTCGCCGAAGCCCTCGGTGTACACCACCCCGTGGTAGGAGGGATCTGGTGTGGTCATCACAGAGAAACGCTCGGGATGAGCTGCCCAGTCAAATTTTCCTGAGTCGACAATAGCGCCGCCAATCGTGGTGCCATGGCCACCTATGTACTTGGTCAGTGAGTGCACAACGATATCCGCGCCATGATCGAAGGCCCGGCAGAGCAAGGGCGTCGCTACAGTATTATCTACAATCAGCGGCACACCCGCCGCATGGGCGATGTCAGCCCATTTTTGAATGTCGACCACGTTGCCCGCTGGGTTGCCGATGGATTCACAAAAAAGCGCACGAGTGTTTTCATCAATCAGTGACTTTATCTTTTCGTAGTCGTCCGCATCGGCAAAGCGGGTTTCCAGTCCTTGCCTGGGGAATGTGTGCGCAAACAGGTTGTAGGTGCCCCCGTAGAGTTGGGAGGTGCTCACGATATTACAGCCGACTTCAGCTATGGCTTCGATAGCATAGCGAATGGCAGCCATGCCTGAGGCCACGGAGAGTGCGCCGACACCACCCTCCAGTTCGGCCAGTCTTGCTTCCAGAACCGCGTTAGTGGGATTCATAATACGGCTATAGATGTTGCCGGGAGTTGCCAGGTTGAAGAGGTCGGCACCATGCTGGGTGCTGTCGAAGGTGAAGGACGTCGTCTGGTAAATGGGAGTGGTGGCCGCGTTGGTTGAGGAGTCACCCTCGTAACCCGCATGCAAGGCTATTGTTTCTGGTTTCATTGTGCATTTCCTGGGAAGTTATTGAAGTGAGCGGATCTTAGCAAATCATGACCAGCAGGCAAGGTACTGGCATGTACTGGGAGACGTTTTTCAAGCTATAGTGATACAAGACAACAATAAAGCTACGAGTATGGGGAATAGCATGAAACTGACCGAAATAGGTTTGGTACCGCAAATACTGATCGGTGTGGTGTTGGGAGCATTGACTGGGCTGCTTTTCCCTGACTTGAGCAAGTCCCTGGGTCTACTCGGTGCGCTGTTTGTCGGTATGTTGAAGGCTGTAGCACCTTTACTGGTGCTGGTGCTGGTGATGTCGGCCATAGCCAATCGTCACGAAAGTGGCAATGATGGGCGCAAGACGCTGCTCGTCCTGTGTCTTTATCTTGTTGGTATGATTAGTGCGGCCCTGGTAGCGCTGGTGCTAAGCCAGTTCTTCCCCCAGACTATCGCGCTGACCAGCGCCGCTGAGGGAGCTCCTCCGGAGGCGGTGGGCTCGGTGCTAACCGATGTTTTATTCAAGCTGATTGATAACCCCGTCAATGCCTTGTTGACCGGTAATTTTCTGGGTTGCCTGAGTTGGGCGGTATTACTGGGTATTAGTTTTCGTTCTGCTCCGCCGTCTTTTAAAGAGCATCTGCAGGTAGTGGCAGATGGTGTAACCAAGATTGTCCGTTACGTGATTCGTCTGGCACCGATCGGTATATTCGGCCTGGTGTGTTACACGGTAGCAACCGTTGGGCTGGAGGCGCTGGCTAGTTACGCCAGCCTCGCCGTGCTGTTGGTGGCGGGGATGTTAGTGAT
This sequence comes from Halioglobus sp., assembly GCA_039979015.1. Classification (GTDB taxonomy): domain Bacteria; phylum Pseudomonadota; class Gammaproteobacteria; order Pseudomonadales; family Halieaceae; genus Halioglobus. The sequence continues at coordinate 168,843 of JBDWAD010000019.1, read as the reverse complement.
GGCATTGGTGGTGAATCCGCTACTGGTTTTTTTACTGACGCGCAGTAACCCTTATCCAGTAGTGTTTCGCTGCCTGGAAGAGTCCGGCATTACCGCCTTTTTCACTCGCAGTTCAGCCGCCAATATTCCGGTGAACCTGAACCTGGCTAAAAAACTGGGAATCAGTGAGGAACTCTACACGGTCACTATCCCTGTGGGCGCCACAGTCAATATGGCGGGCGCTGCAATTACCATCACTACGCTGACGTTGGCGGCTGCCAATACGTTAGGAATTGAAGTTTCCCTACCGACCGCTTTGCTGCTTTGTGTAATCAGTGCGCTGTCGGCCTGCGGTGCAAGTGGCGTTCCCTCAGGGAGCTTGCTGCTGATTCCGTTAGCCTGCTCCCTGTTTGGCATTCCCCTTGAGGTTTCAATGCAGGTGGTAGCTGTAGGCTTCATCATCAGTGTTATTCAAGACTCGGCGGAAACAGCCTTGAATTCCAGTACCGACGTGGTTTACACCTATGCTGTTGATCAGTGGGGTAGAGAAGACACAGCGGTTCTTGCATCTGGAACTAGTTGAGTTCTGGCTCTGGCCAGTTTTTCACAAAGGTCGGCGGCTCCTAGTGCAATGCGGGTAGTGGGCCGTTGTATTAAATCAGGGTGAACGTGGAACAGTGCTTCGCGCTGCACCGCGTGCAAGCTGCCGTACTGCTTCCAGTCATCCAGCCATTCAGGTCGGGACTCGCCCATGCCGCTGGCCACAATTGCATCCGGATCTTTTTCCAGAATTGATTCCAGGCTAATGCGCGGAGCCAACTGCTGTTCTGTGGCAAATATATTGTCGCCTGCGCAGAGATCCAGCACGTGGCTGATCATGTGCTCACCGTTGATCGTCTGCAGTGGCTTATTCCATATCTGGTAGAACACACGCAAGGGCGGTTCGCCGGCGTAGCGAGAATGCAGTGCACCGATATCTTGTTCGAATTTTCGGGCGTTGGCTTTAGCAATGTCTTGCGTGCCTGCCAGTACGCCGAAATCAATGATACTGGCGGTGATGTCAGCCAGTTTTCTGGGTTCGCTCACGTACACCTTGAGTCCCAGGCGTTCCAGCTGTGGCAGGGCGGACATGCCGTTCCCTGACCCCCACAGCACGACTAGATCGGGATTAAGTGCAACGACGGTCTCCAGACTCCAGGCGTAGGCGCTGCCAACCTGGGCTATGGACCTGGCTTGTTCGGGGTAGTCTGCATAACTTACCACGCCAACTATTTTCTCGCCGGCGCCGGCGCTGAATAAGTTTTCCACGATATGGGGCGCGAGACCTACGATGCTCTGAGCCGGCGCGTCCAGCACAACCTCTCGGCCGACAGAGTCTATGACACTGGGCCCTGCCAGACACAGGTTGCTCAAGGTCAGGCTCAGCAGGAGAGTCAGTAAACGCACCATTACTTGTGAATGACCAGAGGCGAATTGTTTTCCGGGTGAGCTTGTACCAGTACGTCCACCTCGAATACCTCCTTAAACATTGCCGGTGTTAATACCGCGTGCGGTGTGCCGTGATTGTGTTGTGCGCCATCTTGCATGACCAATAGCTGGTTGGCGTGAGCAGACAGAAGGTTAAAGTCGTGGGTTGCCAGGATGATGGCGCAACCTGACTTGGCCAGTTCGGCCACCAGTTCCAACACCATGCGTTGGTGAGATAGATCCAGTGCGGAATTTGGTTCGTCAAGAAGCAGTAATCTGTCTGGCGCGTCTTCTTCCCTCCAAACCTGCGCCACTGCGCGGGCCAGTTGCACTCGCTGCTTTTCGCCACCGGAAAGCTGGGTGTAGGGTCGGTGTCGCAACTCGCTTGCATCGGTTGCCGCCATAACCTCTTCCAGCACTTTTCTGTCACAGGCGTTTCCAGAAGCGTGGGGCGTGCGCCCCAGTAGGATGACCTCTTCGACGCTGAAGGGAAAGTTAAGGGCAGAGTGTTGCACCTGCATTGCCAGGGTTCGTGCTCGTGGTAACTGCTGCCAACTGTGAATGGGTCGGCCATTTAACAGTATCTCTCCTGATGTGATGGGAATGCCGCCGGCCAGGCAATGCAGCAGACTGCTTTTTCCGGCTCCGTTGGGACCCATTAAACCCAGCACCTGTCCCGCCTCAAGTGTGAAGGCAATATCCTGTAGCAGAGGAGTGCCATAGGGGGCTGCGCAGGCTGCTGTCACTGAGAGGACGCTCATTACTGCATTCCGTAATCGCCGCGACGGTGCAGCAGTGAGATAAAGAAGGGTACGCCGATGCAGGCAGTGACGATGCCTACGGGTAGCTCTGTGGGCGCGATAATTGTGCGCGCAATAATATCTGCGCATACCAGCAGAACGCCGCCAGCAAGCGCTGACGCGGGTAAAAGGTAGCGGTGATCAGGGCCTATGAGCAGACGCACAATATGAGGAATAACCAGGCCTACGAACGCGATTGTACCTGCCAGTGCCACGGACGCACCCACGGCAACGGCGACAATCACTATGATCCATGTCTTGGTTTTCTCCACGTTGATACCCAGGTAGCGTGCTTCTGATTCTCCCAGAAGAAGCGCGTTCAGTGCAGTGGCATAGCGGGGCAGGGTGGCCGTAACCAGCAGGCAGGTCGCCATTGCCGCGGCAACTCGCTGGTAGTTCGAGCCATCCAGGCCTCCCATGCGCCATAGGCTGATTCTTCTGAGCACCTCATTGGAAGAAAACAGTTCCAGAACATTGTTCATGGCGCCTGCCAGTGCAGTGATGGCGATGCCTGCCAGCAGCATGGTGGCTACCGACGTGCCCTGCTCGGAATTGGCTAGGCGGTAGACAATGATTACCGCGGTCATACCGCCCAGGAACGCGCCCAGGGATATCAGGGTGAGTCCTGTCAGCCCTACGATCCAACTACCCGCCCCGGCAATCACCAGGCTGGCACCCAGCGAGGCACCGGCGGTCACGCCGATTAATGATGGGTCTGCCAGGGGGTTTCGAAAGATCCCCTGCATTGCGGCACCGCTAATGCCTAACATTGCGCCAACCAGCGCGGCCAACAGAGCCCGTGGCAGGCGAATCTGGCCGATGATGACTGAAGCCCTGTCGCCTGATTGTTGAAACAGCTGCGGCAACGCCTGTAGGCTTTCCCCCATACTTAGGGTGACGCTGCCATAAGCTATTGCTGCCAGTAGGGACGCAGGCAGCAGGATGCACAGCACGGCTAGTAGGTTTTTTGCTCTGACTTCGCGGCTAAGGGTCATGCGGCGCTGAACCACTGTGGAAAGAGCCTGGCCATATCCAGGTGCTCCTCCAGGCAGTCTGCCAGACGCTCAAGCTCACGCTCTCTAATGGCTGCCCGGTCGATACTCTTTACCTCTTCGAGTCCCGCCCATTTGAGTAATGCGACACAGGCCTCCGGTTCGTCGAACAGGCCATGCAGGTAGGTGGCAGCGATTTTTCTGTCTGCAGAAACAGCACCGTCGGCGCGCTCGTCTTCCAGTAGTGCGAAGTGCTCTACGCCATCATCGAGTTTGGTTTCCCCACAGTGAATTTCGTAACCGGAGACTGGCACAGCGAGGCTGGGCAGATAACCTCGTACCTGGCGTAATGCTTTGTCTTGCAACAGCGTTGTTTCGAATCCTAGTAATCCCAGGCCTGCACTTTGTCCGGGCACACTCTCAACGCCATTCGGATCATCAATACTGCGACCCAGAATTTGCATGCCGCCGCAGATGCCCAGCACCTTGCCGCCATAGCGTAAATGCCGGTTGATTATCTGCGGCCAGTCGTTATCGTGCATCCATTGCAGGTCTTCGCGCACATTCTTGCTGCCAGGAATAATGATGAGATCGGCGGGAGGAGGAGACTGATTCTGCCCAATGTAATGCAGTTCTACCTGCGGGTGCATTCGCAGGATGTCAAAGTCGGTGTGATTGGAAATACGTGGAAGCACGGGTATGACGATACGCACACAGCTTTTATCTTTCACCGTTTGCGCGATATCGATAGCATCTTCTGCATCCAGTTGCAGGTTGTGCAGATAGGGGATAACACCGAGCACTGGTTTACCAGTGCGCTGTTCCAGCCACTCCAGTCCTGATTCGAGTAATGCAATATCGCCTCTGAAACGGTTGATCACGAAGCCGCAGACACGCGCCTGTTCGCTCTCCGACAACAAGTCCAGAGTGCCTGTCAGATGGGCGAACACGCCGCCCCGGTCGATATCGGCGACGATGATTACCGGGACATCAGCCGCCTCGGCAAACCCCATGTTGGCAATGTCGCGGTCTCTCAGGTTGATTTCTGCCGGACTCCCGGCGCCTTCAACCAGCAATACTTCATGCTTTTCGCCCAGCCGCTGCCAGGCGTCCATGACAGTCTCCATGGCCAGGGTTTTGTATTGGTGGTAATCCATGGCGTCCATGTTCTGCAGGGGTTTACCGGCCAGTACTACCTGAGCGACCCGGTCGCTGGTCGGCTTGAGCAAAACAGGATTCATATCTGTGTGCGGTGCAATTCCGGCCGCTTCGGCCTGCAGCGCCTGGGCGCGACCGATTTCTCCCCCTTCGGCAGTAACAGCGCTATTAAGCGACATATTCTGCGGTTTAAAGGGCGCAACATTAATGCCCTTGCGGGCAAGAATTCGGCACAAGCCCGTTACCAGGATACTTTTTCCAGCATCTGATGTGGTGCCCTGAACCATCAGTGCTAGCTGCACTATTTAGTAGTCCACGCCCTGGCGGGCCATGATGCCGGACTGAAATGCGTGTTTAACTTCTTTCACCTCAGACACAGTATCCATCAATTCCTGCAATGAAGAGCCGCCTCCGCGGCCAGTGACCACGACACTTTGTTCAGCAGGTCGATTAGCGATTGCCTCCAGTATCTCTTCTTCCGGCAGGTACTTGTAGGCGAGCATGTAGGTGATTTCGTCCAATATCACAAGGTCGTAACTCGGGTCTTCCAGCATTGGCCGGGCCACCGCCCAGGTGTCCTCCGCTGCTTTAATATCGCCTTCCCGGTCCTGGGTGTCCCAGGTAAAACCGGTGCCCATCTGGTAAAAGTCGACTTCCGGACAGTGATTCTTCAGGTAGATTTCTTCGCCTGACAATTGTTGTCCTTTGATGAATTGAATGACACCGACTTTGTGTCCATAGCCCAGGGCCCGCATAACCATGCCGAATGCCGAACTGGACTTGCCTTTACCGTTACCGGTCAACAGGATCGCTACGCCACGCTTCTCATCGGCCGCTTCGATATGGGAATCGACTTTGGCTTTCTGCTTAACCATAGAAGCTTTATGCCGGGCGTTCTTTTTTTCGTCACTCATGCTGGTCCTCAATATGGCCTGCTTGTGGGCTATCGAGGGAGGGGATCAGGGAACGCGATAGGGAATCGAGCAACCTTTCATGAAGCCCTCCGCCTCATTGGTGCAATATCCAGGCAGGTATCGGGCTTACAGTCGCTGACTGCATACCGTTGCGGGGGCAGCGGTGGTATCTCACCACACTTCCCATTTAACCCACCCCTCAGTTATTACTGCGGTGGGCACCTGGTACCGGCGGAATTGTGGGCGGGAGCCCCGGCTTTGTCAATCTGCAGGTAGCTAAAAGCGGCCAAGAATGGCGTAGAATGAGCAAAGAATGTATAGAGAGAATCACTTTGACAGTATCAGAAGAGCAGCGATCACAAGTGGAGACTTTATTAGGCCGTCCACCCCGTGGCCTGGAGGATGTCCCTGTTTGCAGTCCTCAGGGACAGCCTATGGTCATAAGGGTGGCCTCCCTGGTGGATGATAAGCCTTTCCCAACATTATTCTGGCTGGTTGATCCACAGATCTGTTACCGGATTGATGGCGAAGAGGCGAGTGGCTTGATTGCCCGCCTGCAGCAGCAGATCGATCACAGCGCTGAACTGAAGTCCGGGATGGAGGATGATCATAAGCGTTACATTGCTTTGCGAGAGAGTTATATCGATGAACCGCAACGGCAGCGTATTGCAACGCTTGGCTTCGGTGACGTTTTCCAGCACAAGGGAATAGGAGGCATCGCCGACTTCACCCGTATCCGTTGCCTGCACACCTGGTATGCGGCGCACCTCGTTACCAGTAACACGGTAGGTAGGTTGCTGGAGGACTACTGGCATCAGGGCTCACAGCCTGATTGATAACGGTATGGATAACGGTATAATAAAAATAGTTATAGCTAACATAAGGATGCTCGTATGATGAATCGGTTTTGGCTTGCTCTGGCGTTCACCGCGCTGCTTGGCGGTTGCGGCGATACCAATAGTGGCGGTGATGAAGCCGCTAGTCGCAGCTTGAGGCCCGCTGACGAGGCGCTCGCCAGTATTTACGACCGCAGCTGCCGCAGCTGTCACACCGTCGCAGGCACAGGTTCACCGCTCACGGGCGACACGGCCGCATGGGCGCCCCGCATGGAGAAAGGTATCAATACCCTGCTGGACAATGTGGTCAACGGTTATGGCGGTATGCCACCTTTCGGTCTTTGCATGGACTGCGATGCCGACCAATTCGAAGCGCTGATTCTGTTTATGGCCGAAGGACAATAGCGATGCTTAATCGACGGAACCTGATCACAGCGCTGGGTGGTCTCGCACTGGCGAGTCGCTATGGTGCTCTTCCTGCCTTTGCAGCTGAAAAACGTCGCCTACCCTGGCGCAATTGGTCGGGCTCCCAGCAGTGTTTGCCTGAGGCGCGCATTGCGCCAGCAAGCCTTGCTGAACTGCAGGAACTGGTGACAAGTACCCAGGGCGTCATCCGTCCAGTTGGCGCTGGGCATTCCTTTGCACCTCTGGTTCCTACTGATGGCACTCTGGTTTCTTTATCGCGCATGGGTGGGGTAAGTGATCCCGATAGCGAAACGCTTCAGGCAACGATTGGCGGGGGTACACGCTTGGGCGATATAGGGCAGCCGCTGCAGGACGTAGGTCAGGCCCTGATTAACATGCCCGACATTGACGAGCAGACGCTGGCTGGCAGCTTGGCGACGGCAACTCATGGCACGGGCGCTGGGCTGGGATGCATGTCTACTTTTGTAGAAGGGCTGCAAATTGTTAATGCCAGCGGCGAATTGGTGGAGTGCGATGCCCTGAATAATCCCGAATTATTTCAGGCGGCCAAAGTTTCATTGGGTAGCCTGGGTTTGGTTACCCAGGTCCGGATGCAGAGCGTTGCGCCTTATCGATTGCGTCGCGAGACCGTTTGGTTGGAATTTGAAGAGATGTTGGAAAATGCGGACAGCATGGCTGATAAGCACCGCAACTTCGAGTTCTACTACGTACCGTTCTCCGGTATGGGTTTTACGGACGCTCATGACATCACCGACGAGCCCGTGGGGTCTACCGATAAGGAAGATCCCAATGAAGGGACAATGGAACTCAAAATGTTGCGGGACTGGTTGGAATGGTCGCCGACGTTGCGGCGATTGGTTCTGGGCTCCTATGCCAGTACGATTCCCGATGAGATAACAATAGGCAACTCCTGGAAAAATTACGCCAACGAACGCAACGTGCGTTTCAATGAAATGGAGTATCACCTGCCGCGAGAGTCAGGCTTAAAGGCCTTGCGAGAAATTGTCGAGACTCTGGAGAGTAATCACCATGAGGTGTTTTTCCCCATCGAGGTTCGCTATGTCAAAGGAGACGATATTTGGTTGAGTCCTTTCTATCAGCGGGATTCCATGTCTATTGCGGTGCACCGCTACTTTGAAGAGGACTACAAGCCTTACTTCAAAACTCTGGAGCCAATATTCAGGAAGCATGGCGGTCGACCGCACTGGGGAAAACTGAACACTTTGGGCAGCTCTGACTTCAAAAAACTGTATCCACACTGGAATGATTTCGCAGAAGTGCGCGCCCAGATGGACCCACAGGGGCGCTTTCTTAATTCATACTTACGCGACTTGTTTATAGGCGAGACAGGCTGATGAAGAGAAGGAGTCTACTACTGGGGGCGGCCGGGTTGGCGGGTGTCGGTTGGTTGCTGCGCCCGACAGATTCCGGAGAAAATCACGCTCCTTATTTTCAAGCGCTAAGTGAGGGTCTGGATCAGCAGGGCAGGGCGATGCCTACGCTGGTTATCGATCGCGCTGCATTGCAAGAGAATATTGCTACCTTGAACCGTCATATTGATGATCGCTTCGCTTATCGTATTGTCGCTAAATCCTTGCCCTCTTTACCGCTGTTGAAAGAAGTGATGAAGTATTCTGGCAGCAAGCGCCTGATGTTGTTCAATCAGCCATTTATTAATCAGGTGGCGCTGGCTTTTCCAGACGCTGATGTGCTTTTGGGTAAACCCATGCCTGTTGCAGCGGCAAGGAATTTTTATGCTGAATACCCGGGCGGGTCATTTACCCCATCCCGACAACTGCATTGGCTTCTGGATACACCTGGGCGAGTCAAGCAGTATGCATTGCTGGCGCAAGAATTGGACGAGTCCCTTTCTGTTTGTATCGAACTGGACGTGGGATTACACAGAGGGGGAGTCAGCAATGATCGTGACCTTCTTGAGATGTTGTCGCTACTGCAGGGCTCGGAGCATTTGAAGTTTCGTGGGCTCATGGGTTATGAGCCTCACATTGTGAAAGTACCCGGTAATCCAGAGACCTATAGGGATGCAGCGATGGCTGCCTACAGCCACTACCTTGCACTGGCTCGTTCTTCTCTGGGCGCCGATTGGCCAGCAGAGCCTATCCTGAATGCCGCGGGAAGCCCTACCTATCAGATGTATGACAGTGGTGACTATCCGTTCAACGAGTTGGCCGCTGGCTCTTGCCTGGTCAAGCCATCTGACTTTGACCTGCCCTCGCTTGAGGATCATATTGCCGCCAGCTACATTGCTGCCCCGGTTCTTAAACGGCTGGAACAAACACGTATCCCCGGGATTGATTTAGGCAAGTTACAGGCTTTATGGAATCCCAATCGCGAGCGCGCATTTTTCACCTATGGTGGTTACTGGAAAGCAGAGCCGGTGTCTCCCGCGGGGCTCAGTACCAATCCATTGTATGGTCGCTCAACCAATCAAGAACTGTTTAATGGTTCTAACAGTGTCGATCTGCAGCCTGACGACTGGGTGTTTTTGCGCCCCACCCAAAGTGAATTTGTTTTTTTGCAGTTTGGTGACATCGCTGTCTACGAGGCAGGTGGCATCACTGAACATTGGCCCGTGTTCACAGCCGAGGCCTGAGCTTGGACTTGCAGGTTCCAGCGAGTGAGAGTGAGCAGGAGTATGTGGTCAAAAAAAGCCGCTTTATCGCCAGGGTGATTCCCGTTGAGAGCAGGGAAGACGTCAATGCGGCGGTCGCCAGGGCCAGGCAGGATTATCCCGACGCCAGACACCACTGCTGGGCCTATGTTTTGGGCAGACCTGCGGACGCCAGCAGCGCGGGCATGAATGATGACGGAGAGCCCGCCGGGACCGCAGGAAAGCCGATTCTCAATGCCTTGCAACACGGGCACCTGGGTAATGCTTTGGTGATTGTGATCCGCTACTTTGGCGGCATCAAGCTCGGTGCAGGCGGCTTGGTGCGAGCCTATGGGACAGCGACCAGTCTGGTGCTTGAATCAGCCCCCGCGAAGAAACTGCGGCAATGGCTTGTTTTTCAGCTTGAGCTCGGCTTTTCTGACGAACAACCGCTTCGGCATTTTCTCTCGGGAATCACAGCTGAAATTGTTGAGGTGAGCTATAGCGAGACAGTGGGTGTTCGCCTGCGAGTCTCCCGTGAAGATGAAGGTCTTATGCAGCGGTTTTGCGGTGCCCACGGCATCTCAATGGCACCTGTTAAAAAGCAGTGATCTTGGTAATAGTGATACCGGCTAATGCCAATGACGTGTGTCGGTGATATATTAGCGGCCTTTTTTCGACGGGACGATTCATCGTCCTTGCAGCCACAGAAAGGTTTATCGAGTATGACTGCCAACACAGATGATCTACGGATTCAGAAAACCAAAGAATTGATTTCCCCCGAGCAATTGATCGAGGATGTCGGTGTCAGTGACGCGGCGGCTTCCGTGGTAACCAATGCCCGTCGCACTATCCACAATATTCTTACCGGAGAAGATGATCGCTTACTGGTTATTGTGGGGCCCTGTTCCATTCATGACCCCGACGCAGCAAGAGAATATGCAGGTAAGTTAAAAGCGGCAGCGGATGCAATAGCCGATGACGTATTCGTGGTTATGCGGGTGTATTTCGAAAAGCCGCGGACAACCGTGGGCTGGAAAGGCCTGATTAACGACCCGGACCTGAACAATACGTTTCAGATTAACAAGGGACTGCATCTGGCGCGTCAACTGCTCGCGGACCTTGCAGAGATGGGGCTGCCTACCGGTACCGAGTATCTCGATCTGATCAGTCCCCAGTATTATGCCGACTTGATTTCATGGGGCGCGATCGGCGCTCGCACGACAGAGAGTCAAACGCACCGTGAGCTGGCTTCCGGTCTTTCCTGTCCGGTGGGCTTTAAAAATGCCACCGACGGCGATATTCAGGTCGCTGTCGACGCCATTAAGTCTGCATCGCAGCCCCATAATTTCCTATCAGTGACCAAGCAAGGCCATTCAGCGATTTTTCAAACCACCGGTAACGAGGATTGTCACGTGATTCTCCGGGGTGGCAAACACCCTAACTACGATATGTTTTCGGTGGATGACACTAGCAGCATGTTGACCAAAAGCGGTCTGCCGGCTCGGATTATGATTGATGCCTCCCATGCCAACAGCCGTAAAATTCCAGCCCGCCAACTGGATGTGGCTTCCGATATTGCCACTCAGGTCGCTCGCGGTAGTAACAGTATTTTTGGGCTGATGCTCGAAAGTAACCTTGTGGAAGGGCGGCAGGACGTGGTGTCAGGGCAGGCCCTGACCTATGGGCAAAGTATCACCGATGCTTGTATCCACTGGGACGATACAGAGTCTTTGCTACAGGAACTAGCGACCGCGGCCAAGTTGCGGCGAGGATAGGTCTAGCGCGCCAATCACGGCGGTGACAGGTTTGCGTTAGTGCCCCGGCGGAAAAGCTCCGGGGCGGCACTGCCAGCGGTTAATTGTTCCTAGCGGTGTCTGGCTCGCTCTCTTGCCGCCGTCATCTGGTCAAGATACGTCAGCAATTCCATGGTATTTGTGCTCGGGTCCAGGATTCGTGTTTTGTAGACATCGAACACCAGTTGCTGTACTTCGGTGTCATCTGGCCTGGCGTAAAATAGCCAATCAGTGAGGTGCGATGCCAGACGAATGTCCTGAGTTATTAGCGTTCGCGCATAGCTGGTGATTGCAGGTATGTTGCCACCAGCAAGCTCAATAATCATATTGCCCTGATCTTCCATGGAAGCGGGAGTCCAGTTGGAGGGGATGTCGTCCCACCAACCTGTGTACTGCTTGATCAGCATCTTGGAGATATCATTGGCGGTCACATACTGAACGTTCAGAGTAGGGTGGTTGGCCAAATGTTCCGGGAGCTGCACGGACTGGTAAATTTCGTCCTTTCGCCGGCCAGCGTTGAGCCCGTCTATCGTGTGATTAGTGATGTAATCAAACGCTTCAGCCAAGACCAGAAAGTTTTCCTGAATCGTTGCTGTATCGGTGAGTGGTGCGCCATGGGCGGGCAGTAGTGTTTCAGGTGCAAGTGCAGCCATCTCTTTCATCGCAGCTGACCATTCTTCGATATGACGTTGGTAGCGCTTGCCGTTGCCAGCGTTGGGAAGAAAACCCTGATAATAATCCGCGCTTGCCAGTGCTTTGCGGCCAGGAACCCAAACGTAAAGCTGATCGTCCGTTTCGCCCTTGTGGTGCTGCAATACAAAAGTTTCGCCGCCAATTTCAAGTTCCAGGCGATCGCTAAAATAACGGGTGGGCCAGACCAGGTCCGATGGGGAGGAGGGGAGTTGTTCTTCTGGCTGGCTCATATACTTGGCCAGGGAGCCTCGAAGGCGGATGTAGCGCTCAAATCGCGGTTTCAGCAAATCGTGCGCGATAATTTGGGGAGTTTCGCCTGCTTCCATAATTGCCCATGTTCCGTAGGCGTGATCCACATGGCCATGGGTATAGATAATCGTGTGAATGGGCTTGTCGGTGACGGAGCGAATAGCGTCCATAATAGCGGGCCCGGCGGGCCCCATGCCCGTATCTACCAGTACGACGCCCTCGTCGGTGTCGAAGAAAGCGGCGTTTACGATGGGCATGCGAATCAGGTAGCTACGGGGAGCTACTTCTATAACCTGGGTTTTCTTCCGAACATCTTTAATAGCGTCCTCTGTGCGGCCGAACATGTTCTGCGCCGCCGAGATGGAATACTCGCCGCCGAAAGACCCGCCTTCCATCAGGCGACTAATGATTTCAGGGTTCTCTGCGAGCACCATTGTCCGGGTTTCAATGCCTGCCGAATTTCCAACCACCTCAACGGCTGCAGACCTGGCTTTGTTGGCGGTGTCGCGGGCTACATTGGCTATATCGCTGTCCGACAGAAGCATGCCGATGAACAATGATAAGGCCGCAACGACGCCATAGCTGAGCAATTTTTTCATGTGACTCTCCACGAATTTCCGAGCATTTTAAGGCCTGTTCATAGCGTTAATGAATGGCCCATTAGGCCGAATTTTGTAGGCTGGATTGTATACACAAAAAAGGGCAACCCGAGGGTTGCCCTTTAGCGACTAGCAAGCGCTGTGTCTAAAAGTTGTAACGGGCGGTTACGCCAATGGTGCGGGCAGCCTGAATATTGGACTGATTGTACGAACCACCGCTAGCCTCAATATCGTAGGAGTCCGGCCCTGTCTCGAAGTTGACCTCATCGGAGTCAAGCAGGTTCTTGGCCCAGAGAGTCACGTCCCAGGTGAAGTCGCTGCTGCGCAGACCGGTATAGAGGTTGATAATGTGAGTATCTTCGAAGGTGGCTCTGGTGCTGCCGATACCGGCTGATGCATCAGTATTGTCGCGCTCATCGGTGTACTTGTACAACCCGCGGATGTACCACTCGGTGGAAGAGAACGGAACGAAAAATTCCGAGTTCAGACTGAGGGTGAGCTCTGGCTCTCCACCGAGGCTGTCTCCGCCGATATCACAGAAACCGAGTACTTCGCCGGGCTCACGCTCATTACAAGGTGCTTCAGCGCCGTCGTCCCACTCGCCCTTGGCGTAAGAAAATGCGCCGCCGGCAATCCAGTTTTCGGTCAGCAAGTACTGGCCTTCCAGCTCTACACCCCAGATTGAGGCGTCCCCGTTATAGATGAGCCCGCCTGAGATATCCTGCGGATCGCCATCGTCGTCGAGGACTTGTACGCCGCGAACAAAGCCCAGGTAGCCATCGAACTCCTGATAGTAAAGAGCGCCGTTAAGAGTGGCGCGTCCATCCATGTATCGGCCTTTGAACCCGGCCTCCAGTGAGTCACTGGTTTCTTCGTCATGAATCAAGTCACCCTCGCCGTTGGGTAGGAAGGCAACGTTTGGTGTTGGGTTAATGGAGGTGCCGCCAGGGCGGTAGCCTCGGTTATAGGCGCCGTACACCGTGGTGTTGTCTGTCCATTCATATCTAACAGTCAGTGAGCCGGTGACCGCATCTTCAAGCGTTTCCTCAAATTCATCGCTGACTCCCTCAATGGGGAAGGTCTCGGCAAGACCTGCTTCAATTTGGGGGAGGAAGGGCAACAGCGCTTCGGGAACATAGTTTATCTCGCCGTAGAACACGTCTGCACGGCGGAAAGAGTCGTAGTCCGTGTAACGCAAGCCAGCTTCCAGGCTCATATTATCGGTCAGATAAAAAGTGTTATGGGTGAATAGCGCCCATTCGGTCCTGTCTACGGGAATGACGCCGAAGGAATAGAATGAAATGCCGCCGAATACCGCTGTATTGGCTATAAAATCGGTGTCTGTTTGCTGGTCAAGGTAGAAAGCACCCACCATCCAGTCCCAGAAGTCATTATCCAGGGATGATAGTCGGAATTCTTGCGACAGCGCTTCGACCAGTGTGTTTGCACTTTGATCGGTACGGCTCCTTGTGTCGGGAACGTAGTTGGCTCGGTCGTTCTCTGTGCCCGATAACTTGTCGCTATCGGTGTAGCCGGTGATGGAGATAAAGTCCAAATCTCCAATGGCCCAATCGACCTGTAAATTGTACAGCTCGTACTCCAGGTTACCGAAGTCGTTGGTCTTTCCAAGTGCTGTCGTGTCCTGAGGGTCCAGAGTGGGGCGCTCGCCCAGTGAGTCTTCGCCACTCATGCCCTTGGGGTCTTCAATTTCTCGATCGAAGTACTGATACACAAAAGAGGCGGACAGATCGTCAGTCATCTGCCAGGCAGCACTCAGTCGCGCTGATTTGGCTTCTGACATTGGGTCGTCTAGCCCGGTAGTGATGTTTTCCACATCATTAGAGTTGTTTTCGTCGTAAACAGCCGCGACGCGCACGCCAAATACACCATCGACGAGTGGACCGCCCCAGGCGACTTGTGTGTTTAGTCCGTCGTTGTCACCCACGGTGGCTTCCACGTAGCCACTGCTATCGAGAACATCAGCGGCTCGGGTAATCAGGTTTATCGCACCGCCTGGAGAAGTTCTTCCCTGCAGTGTGCCCTGAGGCCCGCGCAGTACTTCCACTCGCTCTAGATCGTACAATTGGGAAAACGCGATATCCGTACGTATGACCTGATCATTCCAGAAGACGCTGACGACGCCACTGGCTCCCGCTTCAGGGTCAAGGCTAATGCCGCGCATAGCGATAGTGCTGTTACGAGCATTCGGTTGCAGTAAACTCAAACCCGCGGTTTGCTCTTCAATGGAACCAAAATCAAGCGTGTTGTACTTTTCCAGGTCTTCACCGGTAACGACGTTAACGGTTCCTGAAATATCCTGGATCGTAGCTGCGCGCTTGGTGGCGGTAACAATAACTTCCTCCAGCAAGAGATCCTGCGCGATGCTGGGGACAGCAATGGCAGCGATAGCAGTGGCCAATAGAGTTTTTTTCACGGAATGGGAGTATCGCATTATGCACCTCTGGCGGTTTTTCCGACAAACGTCACTTGCGGTGATGGCTTGCGGACAATTAATTATTTTAATTAGGTCGTCATCCGACATACCAGATGCTACCTGAGCCAACTATATATTGGAACCTGTACGATATTGACGATGGATAGCCCAAAGAATGACCAAAACGGTCAAATCTGGCTAGCTATTAACGATCTACAACTAGGGGTTTAGATGCTTGTACCCTGAAAACAGGAGCCTCTTCTACCAATTCCCTCTAGCGGCGCGCACTAATCAGGCTGGCGACTACCACGGCCATGTAGAAGGTACCTATCATCGCCTGCATATAGGCCAGGGTTCGGCTGATGGTAATTGCTGGCGTAATCTCTCCGTAGCCTACAGTAGTCATTGTGATATAGCTGTAGTACAGCGCGTTGGAGAAGTTGTCGCCCCAGTAAATGTGTTCGATACCATTGAATGCGTTGGGAAAGAATTCCATGACGATCAGGTACAGCGTGGCCCAGATCAAGCCAAGGAGCATGTAAATTGCCAGCGCACCGACAACGATGTTGGCGTTGACCTCGTCCGGGAACAGGACTTTACGAGCGGCCGTCAGGGCGACTCCAACGTAAAAGATCAGGGTGAAGGTTAATGCGATGAGTGGCCCGGCTGACCAGTCTGTGAAACGGTTGAGGAGATTGGCTATGCTGATAATGACAAACATGGACACCACGAAGTAACGCCAATAGCGACCAAAATTCAGGCTCACATAGGCTACGATATGGGTTATCAGGATAAACAATTCCACCAGCATCATGCCCTGGGATTCGGGCACAGAGTCCACAAAGGCGGAGGCCAACAAGAGCAGTAGCAGGGCAACGGTGAAGTAAATGAAGTTGTTCTGCTGGGTGACATGTTTCATGCATTCACTCCGCTTGATACAGCGGCTCCAAATCGGTAACGCAGCAAGTCTAGACTATGCTGAGACGGTGGGCTAACTATGTTAAATTGGACGTTTGCCGGTACCCTATACTCGCCGGCCAATTATCAGGAATTTACAGCATGCTTTTGTCGCGTCAACTTAGATTTATTATTTTTAGTGCTTTGTGCTTTACCTGCGTTACTGTCTTGGCCAATCCTGCGAGCAAGGGTGAAAGTATTGCGGAGCTCACTGAGCGATTGCAGCAAGATGCAGCAGCCCTCGCCAGATTAAGCGGGAGTATCGACAAAGCGCCTAAGCAAGACAGGGAAGCACTGATTTTTCGCCGTGACGACCGGAGTTTTCGTTTACTTAAAGATTTGCATGCTTTGGTAAAGGCGGCAGCGCAATTGCCTGAACAAGATCCGCAGCGTGTTGAGGTTGTCAAGCAGTTACAGACCAATCTGCAGGGAGCCGGAGAGGGTGTGCTCAAGCGAATCGGCGAACTGGGCTCGCGTATTGCAGCATTGGGCACAGAGCTTGATTCCTTGTCCGGAGTTCAGTTGGTCGCGACAGAGGCTTATATACAGAGCCTGGAAACACTGAGATTTAGCTATTACGAGGCGCTTGTTGAAGTGATCGCCGGGCGCAAAGCCCTGGGCATGTCGGATTCCAACCTGGGGTCCAGGCTGTTACCGATGCTATACCTGCATAGTGAGGCGATGGTAGGTCGAATTGAGTATACCGGCGGAGCTCTGAGTGAGTTAAAGCAGCGTCAGGTTGGTGAACCGAACAATACCGACCTCCACACCGCCATTGCGGAGATGTCGCGGAGACAAACTCTGGATCTTGCCCATCTGGATAATATGCTTGGCTTGCTTGAAGATTTGGGTGAGGACCCAGTGGGTTATAGGGCTATTTTGCTAGAGCAGGGACAAGGGCTCTCCATTACCACGCTGGAGACGGACGCTGTTCTCAGTTTATTGGAGGACAGTTGGGCCAGCGTGCAGCAGGCGTTTGTTGAGGAGGCCCCCGACTTTCTTTTTCGCGCACTGATTTTTCTGGTTATCATCCTTATTGCTCGTAGTCTCTCGCACATGACCAAGAAGGCGGTAAGGGCCGCCTGTGATCGCCCCGGGGTCGATTTATCGGTGCTCCTCAAGGATGTGCTTGTCTCTGTGTGTGGGGGTGTGGTGATGGTTGTAGGTGTACTTGTTGCCTTGGCCCAGGTAGGCATATCCCTCGGACCTATGCTAGCTGGTTTGGGGGTTGCTGGATTTGTGGTCGGCTTCGCTTTGCAGGATACGCTGGGCAACTTTGCCGCGGGGGGCATGATCCTGATCTACCGCCCCTACGATGTCGATGACTTTGTAGAGGTGGCAGGTGCCTCTGGGCTGGTGAAAAAAATGAGCCTGGTGTCGACCACAATTGCGACCTTCGACAATCAGATTCTGGTCATTCCCAACAGCAAAATCTGGGGAGACGTTATCAAGAACGTCACCGCGCAGAAATTGCGGCGAGTGGACCTGATGTTTGGCATAGGCTACAGCGACGATATACCGCATGCGGAGCGTGTTCTCCAGCAGGCACTGGAGGCCCATGAAAAAGTGCTTAGCAAGCCCAATGCGCTAATCAAAGTGCACGAACTGGGCGACTCTTCAGTAAATATAGTGGTACGTCCCTGGGTGAAAACTGAGGACTATTGGGACGTTTATTGGGATCTTACCCGCGACGTGAAGATGCGCTTTGATCAAGAGGGAATATCCATCCCGTTCCCGCAGCGGGATGTGCATTTTTATCGGGAAGAGGTTTAAAAATCCCAGCCAATGCCTGTGCTGACCGAGTAGTCGGTCGACTCATTGGTGTCTGATTGGTTGTCTGTGGTAACCCAGGCAGTAACGTCCCAGAACAGGTCTTCAACCAACTCCCACCGAATTCGGATGTTGCCATCGGTGCGGACTCGGCCGCCGTCGGTAATGCTTGGGTAGACCGTAAAGTTTACGTCGATGTTCAGCTCCGGGGTGGTGAACTTCCAGGTTGAGAAAGTGGTCGATAAGTACAATTCGACATCCTGGTTTTGTTCTTCACCGATAAATTTCTCGGTAATTAGTTGAACCCCGGTGGTGCCAGTGAAACGGGTTTTGTGCGTGTCAATCCAATACCGACCCACACCGGCGCCAGCGCCGATCCGGCGATTAAGTGCAAGTTCGTCATTGTCTTCGTAGTTGGCAAATATTGAACGAAAAGAATCGGAACGCTTTTCGTTCCAGACCCAGCGCTCAATGTCGTAGCGTGAGCTTCTAGCGTCATCGTCGGAGGTCGTAGTAATGTCTGTACGGCCACTGAGCGTGTTGCGTGACTTTTCATCCTCGTAGCTGATGTTTGTGTTGAACGAAACTTGTCCAAGGTCTGTGGCTTTGGTGTAGGAAAAGGTAGTTGAAAGGTAGATGTCCAGGCGGTCGAGGAAGTTTTCCTCAATGGGGCGAATTTCAACTACCTGGAGCCACTCAATCTCGTGCTTTCCAAATATGTCTACCAGAGCAATTTGTCCGGGTATGGATTCTTCATGAAATGAGCCATAGAGTCGCTCGCCATCGCTGAGGCGTAACTCATAATGGTACTCACTCTCGAGGGCGGCAATCTCCGGCCACTCAATTCGCAATCGCCCCATAAAATCTGTGCTGACTTCGAGAATTCCGCCCTCCAGCGAGATAATTTCTCCGGTAATCTGATCGCCGTTATACATTTTGATGACATCGGTTTTACGGCTCGCCTGGGCGTTGAGGCTCAATAAAACCGATAGCATTAGGAGTATCAGCGCTGAATTTTTGCGCCGTCTGCATTTAGGTGATAAATCTGAAGTCATAGCGTTACGATTATAGTGCTTATTTTTTTGCTGCCAGCTTTTGTCCATGCTCTGCCAATGCCCTAAACGAGTGGGCAGTCGTGATATGCTCAGGGACAAACGATAACATACTGAATATCAGATGGTTACATCCTCTAATCTGCTGAGTCTCGCTTTACTCTATATCTGTATCCTGTTTGCGGTTGCCTGGTACGCAGACAGGCACGCCAGCGGCGATGATGGTAAGAAAGCCTGGTATACCGGCTCTGGTTGGCGTGGGGTGATCTATGCGTTGTCATTGGCTGTCTACTGTAGTTCCTGGACGTTCTATGGCGCTGTAGGAAGCGCTACTGAGTCGGCCTGGAGCCACGCACCGATATACCTTGGGCCAATCCTGATGTTTTTGTTTGGCTGGCCCGTGATCAAGCGAATGTTGGCTGTGGGCGCCCGTCACCGCGTTACTTCTATTGCTGACTATATTGGTGCTCGTTATGGCAAGCGCCAATCGCTTGCCATATTGGTAACGCTGGTCGCTACGGCCGCAGTGCTGCCCTATATAGCCCTTCAGTTCAAAGCCCTGGCTCAGGCATGGGCCATCGTTGGCGGTAGCATGGAGGAAGTGGAGGCGATTGGAGGGGATACCGCTTTGTTGGTTGCGATTATATTGGCTGTATTTACCATTCTCTTTGGAACACGCCGGCTTGATGGGAGGGAGAGGCACCGAGGGATGATGGCCGCGGTGGCAGTCGAATCAGTCGTCAAGTTAGTGGCGTTTATGGCGGTGGCCCTACTTGCGCTTTCCTACCTCGGAGATCTGCCTGCTGGGGCGCGCAATGAACACAGCTCACAGGCGCTGGGAGAACTGTCCCTCTCGCCTGACTTTATTGCACGCACACTCATCAGTGCTTTGGCGATTCTTTGTCTGCCACGGCAGTTTCATGTGATGGTCGTTGAAGCCCAGGGGGATACCGACACTCGGATTGCTCGCTGGCTATTTCCCGCCTATCTGGCCTTGTTTATGCTCTTGGTCGTTCCCATCAGCTTGGCGGGTGCCAGTGTGTTTTCGGTATCGGATAGCATCAGTCCGGATGTATACGTCCAAATGCTGCCCCTGTCGATGGAGTCCAAATGGGTCACGGTTGCTGCGTTCATCGGCGGCATCTCTGCCGCGACAGGTATGGTCATTGTGGCTACTGTCAGTCTGGCAATTATGATTACCAATGAGGTGGTGGCTCCTATTGTTATGCGCATGAACGCTCATTCACCCGCGGCGGTGCTTAAACTGGGCGACAGCCTGCGGCGAATCAGGCAAATCACCATTGCTGTAATTTTGCTTAGCGCCTGGCTGGTTACCCAGGAAATTATGGGTATTCCCTGGCTGGCGCAGATTGGTTTCATTTCATTCCTTGCAGCGGCACAGCTGGCACCCGCAGTGCTTGCTGGGCTCTATTGGCGTCGTGCACACGGTGCGGCCGCAGTTGCCGGTTTACTCGCGGGCCTGGTGCTGTGGTTTTATTGCGCGGTGCTGACGGTCATTCTGCCCATCGACGCACCGCTATTGGTATCCGGTCCGTTTGGTATTGACTGGTTGCGGCCCATGAACCTGCTCGGTATTGGTGGAGAACACCGGTTGGCCTATGCGACCAGCTGGAGCTTGCTGGTCAATGCCGCTGCTTTGGTATCGCTGTCACTGTTAATGAGTCCTTCCCGAGCGGATGTTCGGCAGGCTCGGCTGTTCATTGAAGGCGCTTCAGAGACGACCAGTGATGCAGATAAAGACTACGAACTGAGTTTGATTCGAGTCAGTCAGCTGCAGGCATTGTTACCTCCGTTCATGGAGGCTGAAGAGTTGCAAAAGATGTGGCAACAGTTTGAGGACAGTTATCAGCAACGACTGCTGCCTGGAGATCGGGCGCCAGTATTTGTGGTGAATCAGGTGGAGTCTGTGCTGGCGCGAATGATTGGTGCAACCTCTGCTCACCAGGCAATGGAGCAGTTGGAGCGAAGCCAGCAATTGGAGTACAGCGACCTCGCCGGCATGGTGACAGATGCCAGTCGCCTCCATACTTTTAATCGGGAGTTGTTGCAGACAACGGTAGAGAGCCTGCTGCAGGGCGTTTCGGTGGTCGATAATGAGCTTCGCCTGGTGGCCTGGAATACCCGTTACGAAGAGATGTTTCATTATCCGGAACGTTTTCTTTATGTAGGCTGCCCTATCGAAAGGGTCTATCGCTTCAATGCCGAGCGAGGAATTTTGGGGTCAGGTGGCAGACCCGTAGCTGAGGAAGTTGAGCGTCGCCTCAGCTGGCTACGTGAGGGCAATCCACACCGGCTGGAGCGTCTAATGCCAGACGGAACGGTTGTGGACATTAGAGGTAACCCACTGCCGCGGGGTGGTTTTGTCACAACTTATATTGATATTACTGATTACCGTGATGTTGTAGTCCAGCTCGAAGAAGCGAAAATGGAGCTTGAGCAGAAAGTAGCTTACGGTTCACAAACCTTGAGTGAGACTAATGCGAAGTTGCGTCAGGAAAATCGCTTGCGGGCTCAGGTTGAGTCAAGTCTAAGAGAAGCGCATCAGAGTAAGACAAGATTTATGTCGGCAACGAGTCATGATTTGTTGCAGCCCATCAATGCCGCTCGACTTTTTACCGCTGCCCTTAAGCCACAACTGGCTGAAAAAGCTGAGCCAGCAACGCGTCATATTGTTGACCAAATCGATAGCTCGCTACTGCGCGCAGAGCAATTAATTGCCGAGTTGCGTGAAATCTCCAGGCTGGATTCAGGTAAACAAATGCCGCGACGAAGCCACTTCCCGGTGGCCGATGTATTCGAAGCCATGAGACGCGAGTTTCATTCGACTGCGGAATTGGCCGGGCTGCGACTCCATATTCAAGCAAGTTCAGTCTGGCTGTATTCGGATCAATCCCTGGTGACTCGTATTTTGCAGAATTTTCTATCCAACGCCATTAAATATACGCCGCAGGGGAGGGTGCTGATGGGAGTGAGGCGCAGGATAGACGGTGCCGAACTGCAGGTTTGGGATACCGGTCCCGGTATAGCCGAAGAGAACCAGGTAAGGGTGTTTGAAGAGTTTGAGCGCTTGCAACGGCAGGCTCAACAAAGTGAGGAGGGTCTGGGTCTTGGTCTTGCCATCGTGTCACGTTACGCGGAACTGTTGGGGCACCGGGTCAGGTTGTTTTCGGAGCAGGGCAAGGGCACTCTGTTTTCCATTACCGTTAGTTACGGCCAGACAGGGTCTCAACAAAAAGAACAGCTGGTTACCGGTGCGGGCAGAGACCTTGAGGGACTTCGAGTCTTGTGCATGGATAATGACCCCTTGATCCTGGATGGCATGAGGCAGCTGCTGGTGACTATGGGTGCCAAGGCGATGATCGCTGCGGGGAGGAGGGAGCTTTTCGAGCTCTGCAGCGAATGTCGTCCCGATATCATTCTCGCTGACTACCACCTCGATGGCGGAGATACCGGCTTAAATGCGGTGCTGGATTTAAAGCAGCATGATAGGCGTGAGATTCCCTGTGTGATCATTAGCGCAGATGAAAGTGATGTCATCCGCGACAGAGCCAAAGCTGTGGGTTTTCGTTTTTTGGCCAAGCCAGTGCATGCAGCACGCCTGCGCGCCTTGGTATTGGCGCTCACACGTGGCTGATTTCTCTATTGTCGCAGAATTCTATCCGCGATGTGCTGAAGGTAGGGTAAGTAAAAACTGCTGACGTCAGCCTCGATTCCAGCGCCGCCTTGCTCGCCAGATTTACCAAGAGTGTATATTGTATAGGTTGACTTGACTCGTCCCCACGGCGTGTGTGAATACAGGTAAGGCTTTCCCCATGGGTCTAATGGGAGCTCCTTTAGGTAGCCTCCTTCACGATAGCTTTTTAAGCGAGCGTTCCCCTCTGGTTTCTCGATGAGGGCATTCAGTCCCTGTGCCTCCAAGGGATAAGAGAAAATATCGTCGTAGTAAGCTTCCATAGCACTTTGAAGAACAGTGTAATCCTTGGCTATCTTAAAAAGCTCAGACGAAGTTTCGTTAAACGGACCAATACCACTCTCTTCATGCAAACGGTCTGCTGGTGAGTCACTACAATATATTTTTCTTTCGAGCTCAGATGGTGCTTTGTCCAAGCGATTCTCAATGACGATAAAAGGCTGGTTCACGCTTTGAGAGGTGTAAGATGTTGTGGCCGTGAACAGTCCACAGACAGCGCTTCCCGGGTAGCTTTCCACGTCGTGGAATTGCAAATCGGATGTGATTAAAAGGCTTTCTTTTAATAAATTTTTTGCCTTTTCTACGTCTGAAGAACATGCAGCCAGGGCAATGATGGGAGCGAGTAGTAAAATGCGGATCAATGTATTAATTTCCATCACTAGTTTTTTGGGGCGATGCGGGTAACCGGTTGGGCGAATTTAAGAAAAGTCTGTATTACTTCAATCAATCCACGATTTCGGAATATTCTCTTCTACTAACTGGGCGATACTGATACTGACGATATTATGTTCCCGTCCGAGCTCAGAGGCAAACAGTGATTCCTTGCTGCTTCTCGCAATGACCATTGCTCCCGGGTATTTCCTTCTGAGCCATAGTGCGGAGCGCAAATTCTCTTCTTCGCGGCCCGTGCCCAGCACGAACACCGTGTTGTCGCCTTCCACATTGGCGTCGCGCCTGACCTTCTTCCACACCTCCGGGTTAGCAATGTCACCGTCGAACATTTGCCGATGATAGGAGCCAGAAAACTCCATCTGCTCATCTGCGACCATCACCCTGCGGTGAGCGTCCTTGTCGATGATTAAAACAGTGTCCATTTCATTAACTGCGCTACGCTGCAGCTCTTCGAGAATTGTCTGCCCGAATCGGCCGAAGCCGGCGAGTATAACGACATCTTTGCGGACGGTTTGCCTGAAGTGCTTCAGCATTTGATTGTGCACTAATCCAGATGCGGCAAGGTGATAGGTGTTAAAAACCTGACAGCTCTGCGCGACTCTAGTGTTCTCCATCGACCGCATAAACCTCAAGCCTGCACAATGAATTATCATGCGCTTGGCGATCTCCGGTTCGAGGTTGAGCAGCACACTGGCGGCCTCATAACTGCGTAGGCTGTTGTCGTCCAGCAGGAGAATCTTGTGGGCCTTCTCGGGCTTCAGCTTACGGAGAAAAAATTCGTGGGTAATGTCGCCACTTACGACGACCGCGCCGAAGCTTTGTTTGAATTCTTCCATTAGCGTCAACTCACCGCTGCTCACTACGACCACAGTAATTTTGCGGTTGTGTTCACGCAATACGCGCAGGTAGCTGATAGTGAGTTCACCATCGCCGACCACGATAATATGATTCTTCAGGCGCCTGAGCTGCCAGCTTTGGGGTGAGAGTGCCCTGAGCAGTGCGCTAATCAGGCCCCAAGCCGCCAGCATTGGTGCGCCAAAGTATGCGGCCCACACCATGATTTGACCCAATTTCGGGCCGCCAACGGGTGTCCCCAGGTCGACACCGCCAACAACAAAGAGGCTGAGTGCGTAGTAGGCTTTGGCCATGATGCTGGCGGTGGCCAATTCAGGGCGCTCTGTGACAGATACTCCTGACTCAAAACCAATCAGAGCCAGCAGGAAGACGACAATAGCGCCGGTCGGCAACCAGGGAAACGCTTCGGGGGTATACTTTTTTTGCATGGGCAGAATCATAACCCACCGCGAACACTTGGCGAACAGCGCGGCGAAATACTACCTGAATTCAGTGGCCTTCAATATGCTGTTTTATATCAGCCAAATCAAACCTGATTGGCCGATTAGTGACAGGTATAGCCCCCATCGATGATGAGCTCTGAGCCCTGCATATACTTTGACTCTTCCGATGCAAGGAATAGGCAGCCGTTAGCGATGTCCAGCGGCTCGCCCATGTCTCCGCCCGGTATTTCTCGACTCAGGCGCTCTTGCATCTCCATGCGAACATCATCGGGCATGCTAGCGATACCTTCTTCGACCATCTTAGTGATGATGAATCCGGGGTGTACCGAGTTGACACGAATTGGATAGCCGCTGCGTGCGCAGTGGAGGGCAACAGATTTCGTGAAAATACGCACTGCGCCCTTGCTGGCATTATAGGCTGCGGTATGGGCTTCGCCGACTATTCCCTTGATCGATGAGATGTTGATTATCGATCCTCCACACTTTTTCATTAAACGTATTGCAGAACGACAGCCCATGAATACGCCTTCTACGTTGACTTCCTGGACCTTTCGCCATTCATCCAGAGTCGCGTCCTCGACAGTGTTGGGCAGTGCGATTCCTGCGTTGTTAACTAGCACGTGAAGTGCTCCATATTCTGTGTCGATGTAATCGATCAAATCGCTCCACCCTGACTCTGATGTGACGTCTTGCATTCTTGAATCGGCCTGCCCGCCTTTAGCGCGTATCTCCTGGGCAACCCGCAGGGCACTCCCTTCATCGATGTCGGTGACAATAACGCAGGCACCTTCTTCGGCAAAGCGAACAGCGGTAGCTTCGCCGATACCGGCACCCGCACCGGTGATTAGCGCTATTTTGGATTTCAGTCTCATGGTGTTTTCTCTTTTTGTCAGTAATTGATGCCAGGCTTGATGCTGATACTCAGGTTGCCTGCTTGATACCGCTGATGTAGCCACATAGAGGATGGCGCAGAAAGTTAGGCAGCAATTTATCCAGCCAGTACCAAAGCTTACTTGCAGACCCCATGGTGTAGGAGGCGGCACTGCCCTCGGCAGCAGTTTGAATCAACGTTGCGACGTCAGCTGGAGTCAAGTTTATGCTCAGCTTCTGGGGTAGTTCCTGGGCGACAGAATGCCCCATCGCCGTGTCTATGACCGGTGGCTTGACGCAGGTGACTCGAATATCATATTCGCGCCACTCAAGGTGCAGGGCCTCGGTTAGACCGTCAACGTAGAATTTACTGGCACTATAGACAGCAAGTCTGGGAATTCCATGGATGCTCGAAGCAGAGCAAAGATTGACGACTGTAGCGCCGGGCGTTTGCTTTAGCATCGGAAAAGCTTGCTGCAAGGTATGTGTCGCGCCGGCAATATTAACGTCAATCATCAGTGCATGCGCCTGGTGGTCTATGTCCTCGAATCTGCCTGCGCTGAGCACACCTGCATTGTTGATAAGAAGGTCCAGCCTGTTGTGGGTTTTGTCGGCAAAGTGTTCAAACATGCCGCCAATTGAGGTGTGGTCGGTCACGTCACAATGGCCACCGCAGGCGTTGGGAAAGTCCCCTGAGGCCATCAAGGTATCGATCTTTTCGTGGTTGATATCGTACATTCCAACGAACCAGCCTTGAGCGGCGTAACGTTTTGCAGTGGCAAGCCCGATTCCCTGTGCTGCGCCTGTAATTAGCACTGTCTTCATAAAAAAAGCTCTCTGTTGGCTGCTGGTCGGAGTCGTACTTTAGGGGTTACCGAGCCAGATTCGTATAGGTAAGTCGGCCAATTATTTATGATTTTCGGCCAGTGTGCTACATTTCGAACACTGGAAAAAAAGACCACACAATAAAATGCCCAGATCGATCAAGGACTTGTCTCAGCACCCGGCAAGGGTATTGTTACCCCCTTTGGAAGTCCTCGAGGCCCAAGGCTATAGTGCCCAGAGCTGTTTGTCAGGTACCGGGGTGACTCTCAGTCAGATTAACGACACCACTGCGCCGATCAGCCTTGAGCAGGAACTGCGCTTCTATCGCAATGCTCTGGATTTGACCGGCGATCCAACTATCGGCCTAAAGCTTGGCGAGCCCTTTCTCCCCCAGCGTTATGGGTTATTTGGTTATGCGCTTCTCAGTGCGGAAACCTTCCGGCATGCCTTGGCCATTACCGAAAACTTTGGTCGCCTCACCTTCAGTTTCTTCAACTTCAGCTTCGGCGTTGAAGGCCCCAGGGCATGGTTCTCCATCAGTGATCCCCCTCCGATCGAGCAGGCGTTGATTGATGTTTATCTGGACCGGGATATGTCAGCGGCGAGGGTAGACTTCGCGGAAGTGCTCGGTGACAGTTTTGTCATGGAAAGAGTGTTGTTGCCGCATGATGGCAAGGGCCACCAACAAATCTACCGAGAACATTTCGGCTGCCCGATTGAGTTTGGCGCAACCGATGGTCGTTTTTATTTTAGTTCAGATCTGCTGGATAAGCACTTACCCAAAAGCGATCCGGAGTCGTCCCGGCATCTTCAGCAGCAGTGTCAGATGCTGATTGCCAAAATGAGCTCTCACGGCAGCTTCATCGATGAAGTGAGGCTGTTGATGCTTGCCAGGCCGGGGTATTTCCCTGATATAGATTCGCTGGCGCAAAACATTGGCATGTCCACCCGCACTCTCAGGCGCAGGCTCAAAAATGAGGGGCGTACCTTTCGAGAAGTGCTTGAGGAAATTCGTTATGGCCTTGCTCGAGAATACCTGGCTAATACTCACTTGCCTATGGATGAAATTTCCTCTTTGCTCGGCTATACCGAGCCGGGTAACTTTAGTCACGCCTTTAAACGTTGGAGCGGGCTCTCGCCCAGCATATGGCGCCAGGAAGCAAGTGTCTCTTGACGGCCTGCGCGTAATAACAGGAGAACAGCATGCAAAAATTTCAAACTGCAGGATCGGCCTTCAGAAGACAGGCCCGCGTTTTGTTTGCGATGGTCTTTACCCTGTGTGCTGGTGCCCAATCATTCGCTCTTGAATACTCTGAGCAGCGAACCCCATGTGCGGCGTTTGATGAGCACCGGCGCCCTTTTTTCGGTGATCTTCACGTGCATACACGCCATTCGCTGGACGCCAGTACCCAGGGCACGCGGACGTCTCCTGCCCAGGCCTACGAGTTCGCCCGGGGCCAAGAGATAGGAATACAGCCCTGGGACAGCGAGGGCCAACCAATGCGGAGCTTGCAATTACGCCGGCCTCTCGACTTTGCCATGGTTTCAGACCATGCCGAGTTGATCGGCGAAGTACGAATGTGCAATACGCCGGAGGTTGAAGGCTATAACAGCTGGCAATGCATGCTCTACCGGCACATCCCGCGCGGTGCCTATTACCTGTTTAACTACATGGCGACTATGCAGCAGTCACATTTGGGCATGTGCGGTGAGCAGGGAGAGAAGTGTCGTGAAGCGGGCCTTGTGCCCTGGGTAGAGATGCAGGCAGCCGCTGAAACGAATTATGACCGAAGTGGAGAGTGTGAATTCACCGCGTTCGTTGGCTATGAATGGACAGGCATGAAAAGTGATAATGGCGGTAACTTGCATCGCAATGTTGTGTTTCGCAATGCCGAGGTGCCGAATCTGCCAGTCAGCTTTATTGATGCGCCGGGCGCCAGCCTGCTATGGCAGGCGCTCGACCAACAGTGCATTAGTGCAGGGGGCAACTGTGACACCCTGATTATTCCTCACAACTCAAATCTCAGTGCCGGTCATATGTTCAGTGGCGAACTGGATGTAGGTGGTCCGATGACGTCTGAGTATGCCCGGCAACGGGCGCGTTTTGAGCCACTGGTAGAGGTTATGCAGCATAAAGGCGCATCAGAGTGCTATTACGCTCCCGCCCTGGTTAGCGACGAGCTCTGTGCTTTTGAACAGCAACCCAAGGACAATATTGCGGGCTATGACGCCAAGCCGACGCCGCAAACCGGTTTTGTTCGTCAGGTTCTGGCCGACGGTCTTGGTTTGGAGGCCAAACTGGGGACCAACCCCTATCAATTTGGCGTTATTGCCAGTACCGATACCCATTTGGGGGCTCCTGGCGCTGTAGAGGAGGACCGGTTTCTCGGCCATGGCGGGGCCGGTGTGCCTGCTCGCGGTGAGATCCCTCCGGGTTTGCCTGACAAGTTGGAGTACAACCCAGGCGGCCTGGCGGTAGTCTGGGCCGAAGAAAACAGCCGCGATTCACTGTTTTCGGCGATGCGAAGGCGCGAGGCCTACGGTACCAGCGGTCCGCGCATTAGCAGCCGTTTTTTTGCGGGATGGGGATACTCTGATGACTTGTGCCAGTCAGCAGACCGCATCGAGCACGCGTATTCCGGGGGGGTCCCCATGGGCGGTTTGCTCACGGATGCGCCAGCGGCCGACAGTGCTCCGGTATTCTTACTGGCTGCCAGCCAGGACCCTGGTACGGCGGATTCGCCGGGAATGCCATTACAACGTATTCAGGTGATTAAGGGCTGGATCGACGAAAATGGCGAGACCCAAGAGATGGTCTTAAACGTTGCGGGCAATCCCGACAATGGTGCCAAGGTAGATTTAAAGAGCTGTGAGACGAGCGGAGAGGGATTCTCGCAACTCTGCGCTGTCTGGCGAGATGAAGACTTCGATCCAGCGCAGCGTGCCTTTTATTACTCGCGAGTGGTTGAAAATCCAAGTTGTCGCTGGAGCCAACGTCAGTGTGTTGCCGCAAGGGTGGATTGCAGCGACCCCGATACCATTGGCGAGGGTTTTGCCGGCTGTTGCGCTATCGAGCACCGCCCGGTGATTCAGGAGCGGGCCTGGTCTTCACCTATCTGGTACACGCCGCCCGAGGCCTAGTCTTGCAGAAACTGAGTGGGTTCAATTACGTTGACGTAGGTGCAGGAGCTAAAGCCATTGAAAGTGGTGGTGGTGGCCGAACCATAGGCTCCCAGTAGTCCAAACTCAATATAGTCTCCTGGCTGGAGCCCCCTGGGAAGGGCTGTGGAGCGGGATAAACGGTCGACCGGATCGCAGGTTGGCCCAAAAATATGGTAGTCCGATTCTTCATCGGTCAGTACCTCACCTTCTCTCCAGGCCCGAACCGGAAGGCCAATGTCGACCAGGGACTGTTCTTGCATACCACCGTAAACACCATCATTTACGAACAGGCTCTGGCCGCAATCGCGAACATGAATAATTCTTGCGAGCAGGGAGACCGAGGAGGCGACCATCCCTCTGCCCGGTTCACAGATCAGGGGAATTTCGCTGTCGAAATATTTGTCTCGGGCGGCAGAAATAACTGAGAAGTAGTCCTCAAGTGCGGGAAGCGAGGTGCCGTGATAGTACTCTGGAAAGCCGCCGCCAACGTTGACGAACTCAGGCTTTACGCCAGCGCGATCAAGGATACGCGAAGCAGCCTCCAGATAGCGATCATACATTTGTGGGTCAGTGCATTGAGAGCCGGGGTGGAAGGTAAGGGCAGGGCGGCCGCCGATACGCTCAATGGCCTGCAGTAAAGCGACGGCATTATCCTCGCTGGCGCCAAACTTGCTGCCAAAGTCATAGGCAGCACCCGCGTGCTCCAGTTTAAAACGCACGGTGTAGGTGACGTCCGGGTCGCCTCCGGTACAGCGCTGGATTTTTTCCAGTTCCGACATTTCATCGAGTGCGAAAGAGCGAACACCATAGCGCAAGTAAGACTCAGCGACAGCCTCCTCAGCCTTCACAGGATTGTTGTAGTGCAAGATCGAGCCGGGACAGTTTTCTGAAACGCGGCGAACTTCATCGAGTGACGCTACATCAAAATTACAGAGGCCAGTGGCGGTGAGCGTTTCCAGCACCCGAATTTCCGGATTGGCTTTAACGGCATAGCTTACAGTGCCTGGAAAGTGGCCGAGGAAGCAGCGCGCGCGCGACTGCAAAACGGCAGGGCAGAACAGGTAAAGCGGATCGGCTGGCTGAAGTTTGCCAGATATCTCTGCAGTATCCTGATAGAAGTTTGCGGTTTCAGGCTTGTCAAAAGCGGTTGCGACACTGCCAGTCATAGCGATCACCCTGTGGTTTGTTATAGCCGTATTGTCACGCGCAGGGTTGCCCAGTCGATAGTTGCAAAAAGTGGTTAATATGATCAAATAGAGTTCAATATGTTCACATGTATAGTCAGAGTGACAATTTTATGGATATCAGTGGAAACGACCGCCGCTTGATCAAGGCCCTGCAACGGAACGCCAGACAGACAATCAGTGAGCTAGCCAGGGAGTTGGATCTTTCCCGAACCACCGTGCAAAAGCGCCTGTCGCAGTTGGAAGCGAGTGGCATCATCGCAGGCTACAAGGTCAAGTTGGGCGATTCTTATCAGTCACGCACCTTTCAAGCCTACGTTAATTTGGTGGTGGATCCTCACCTTGGCAGTCAGGTTGCCAATGCGCTGGAGCGGATGTCAGAGCTGGAAGCTTTGTATACGGTTGCGGGGAAGATTGACCTGGTGGCAATTATTCGGGTTAACGCGCCGGCGGAGCTGGACTCCGTTTTAGACATAATCGGACAGATGGAAGGTGTGCGTGATACAGATTCCGCCATCGTTTTGTCGACCAAGTTTGACCGGCGCTAATTGACAGTGTCGTCCTGGTATCAGCTATCCGCGGCTTTATTGGTGTGACGAATTTCATAAATCGCCTCGCTTTCATCAACGGGGTGCAGGTGAATCTGGTACTGTCCGCGAAAGGTACCGATGCTCATGGCGTCGGTATTGAACTCCACGCGAAAACGCATGAAATACGATTCGCCCGCTTCAGTTTTCAAGGAGTAACGACGATCCTCTGGTTCCCAGCGTGCATCTCTGGTCAGCCCCGTAGCGACAATATCGTGCTCACCCGGGGGTAGTTCCAGAGTCAGGTATTCTTTGTACTTGAGCATGCCTACGCTTTTCCCATCAACCGTGATTTCCGGGTAACTGGTAACCAGCGGTTTTTTGCCAGGGTTGGTGGCAGCGGGTCTGTAGAGATAAACCAATGCGTTGTCGCTATTACTGAGCGCGGAGGCCTCGAAGTAGTCGCTGTTTGCGCATGCAGTCAGGCTCAGGGTTGCGGCAATGGCAAGTGCAGGAATGAGATTGTTTGGCATGTTTCTAGGGGCCTTTTTTGGGGCTCAAGATTCTCCGGGATCTGCTTTATTGGCGGTCGGAACCATTTGCAGGACGAGTTTTTCGCGTGCCCAGCCAGTCTCGGAATGACGAATTGCTTCTGCAGCTTCGGACAACGGATACCGCTTGTCAATTACCGGTCGCCCAGTACCAAGCCCGGTGCGATGGCTTGCTCGAAGCTTGCGATGAAACACGATTGTTGCGCCCTGGCGGGTCATTATTGAGCTTTCACTGTGAAAACAGGGCAAGCTGCTTTTCCATATCCCTGCTCGATGGCTCCAGCCGCAGCCCGGCTCCTAATAGACGCACGGGGCGGTTGCCTCTTTGCCAGGCAGTGTGCAGTAAGGCTCGATAAGCACGTTCATTGAGCCAATGTTCGCCATTATCAGTAATTATTTCCTCCATGGTGGTTTGCTCAAAGTTATCGAATTTAACTTTCACAAAGCGTTTGTGGGGACGATACCTTTCTTCAATTTTATGGAAACGCCCCTCCAGTTCATCGAGTAGGCGAGCCAGGGCCTCGTCCATCTGCGTCAACTGATCGATGTCAGTGTGATAGGTATTTTCAACGGAAATTGATTTGCGAATGCGACTGGTTTGAACTTCTCTATCGTCGATGCCGTGGGCAAGTTTTGCCAGTCTGGAGCCGTACTTGCCGAAGCGGCGAACCAGTGTCTCCAGCGGCAGGCCCTGTAACTCGCCACAGGTTGTGGCTCCCAGTTTTTCGAGTTTGGCAGCAGTCACCGCCCCAACTCCGTTGATTCGGGATACCGGCAGGGCCACGACAAACTCTGCAACCTGGTCTGGTGTGATAGTGAAGCAGCCATCGGGCTTGTCCCAGTCGCTGCCGACTTTTGCCAGAAATTTGTTCGGTGCAACGCCCGCTGAGACGGTCAGATTGAGCTTCTGCTTGATACGTCGCCGAATGTCTTGCGCAATCAGGGTGGCGCTACCGTGGAACAGTTCACAGTCACTGACGTCCAGGTAAGCCTCGTCCAGACTTAATGGCTCAATCTTGTCCGTGTACTCTCTAAAGATGAGATGGAACTGCCTGGAGATGTCCCTGTACAGGTCGAATCTCGCTTTCAAAATAATGAGCTGGGGACACAGTTGCAGAGCGCGACTGCTGGGCATGGCTGATCGCACACCAAATTTACGGGCTTCGTAATTGCAGGTGGCGATCACCCCACGACTTTGTGCATTGCCACCAACGGCCACGGGTTTGTTGGCCAGTGAAGGGTCCTCTCGCATTTCGACAGAGGCATAAAATGAGTCTGCGTCGACGTGGATTATTTTTCGCTGGCCCATATCAGGCTCGACTGGGCGCACTCAGCAGTGCGCTGATGGCACCGGCAACCTGATCCAGCATGCTGTCTCTCTGCTTTCTGCTTCTGACGTTGGTACCGTCGAAAGCCCTGCAAATATCGGCAATGCCATGAAAAGTGATGCTGACGACCAGGAACAGGCGCTGCCTGGCTTCGTCAGCTGATAAATGCTCCATGGCTTCGTTCATCAGTTCAGCCAGTCGGGGAACGCTGCGAAAATTCAATTTGGAACTTGCGTTCGGATTGGTGACCGAGTTATCAGTGGCGGCTAGTTGAGAGAGGATCTTAACGTAGTAGACCCCCTCGGGACTTTCACCAATATACTGATCTACCGGCATCACCAGCGCGCGCGCTGCAGCCTCTGGGGCGGTGTAATTTTCTTGCTCGATTTCGTCCATGTAGTCCTGGCGCAACTGAGCGACTCGATCAGCATGGCTATCCAAAATAGCCTGGATCAGGCCATCTCTGTTGCCAAAATGATACTGTAGGGCATTGCGATTTTTCTGCCCTGCAGCCGTGGTGATCTGGTTGAGAGAAACTGCGTCAATACCGCGCTCGGCATAGAGTTTCTGTGCGGCACGAATAAATTTTCGACGGGTAGCTGCAGATCGGCTGGCGTGTTTGTTGTTGGCGGCTGCCATTGGCGATCCTGTTTTGATAATGGGAGAAAGTCTAATACGAAGGGCGCTTGGCCGCTAGGCATCCATTGAACGGCAAGTGTTCATCCAGAACTGAACGGACTCCAGTCCAAATCGTTTGCGGGGCAGGGCAAAGTAGAATGTGCGACGCATATCGCGCCGCGGCAGTGCCAGGGGTACCAGGTCACCGTTGGCAAAGTTGCGCTGCAGCACAATGCGTGAAAGGCAGCCTATACCCAGGCCTGACTCCACCGCATTCTTTATGGCCTCGTTGTGCTTGAACTCCATAAAAACATTGAGCTCAGGCAGTAACCCGGCCATCGCTTTATCAAACGTTTGCCTGGCTCCGGAGTCGGGCTCGCGCAAAATCCAGGCGGCCTCTTTGATGTCCCGGGTTGAGAGGCTGCTCTTGGCGGCCAGCGGATGGTTGGCTGCACAAAACACGACCAGTTCGTCATCCCGCCAGGGGATAAGTTCCAGCTCCCTGTGTTGTACTTCGCCTTCGATCATTCCTATATCGACCTCGTAATTCAACACCCTTGCAACAATCTCGGGCGTGTTGGCAATGTCCAGGGTGACGTCAGCGTCGGGGTATTGGCCCAGATAGCCGGCCAGGTAGCGAGTTGCCAGGTGATTGCCTATGGTGAAGCTGGCTCCTACCTTGATATGGCCAAGCTCTTTATGGGACTGCAGCACTTCCTCGAAGCTCTGTGCGTGCTCAAGCAATGATTGCGCCTCTTTGCGCACGGTCTGGCCAACCGCATTGAGTGTGAGCTTGTTGCTAACGCGGTCAAACAGCGCGATTTCGTAGGCATGCTCGAGGTTTTGTAGTGCCTCGCTAGCCGCTGACTGGGACATATGCAGGCATTGTGCTGCCCGGGAAATGCTCTGCTGCTGGGCAACCTCAAGGAAGATTTGCAATTGGCGCAAGGTGTATTTCATATGTGGCTCTGCTCGCGTATCGGTAAAACCGATGAATAGATCCATGATATCCTGTTTTACAAATGGCACCAATGGCACTAACCTTCGCGCGCGAGAATAATTTATCAGGCAGCCGCAACGGTTCGCCGACCACCTAACGTGAGGATTAATTTCATGGCCGATCAAAAAGCCACAAACGTGCATTGGCACGAAGGCGACATCACCCGCGAACATCGCGAGAAAACCCTTGGCCAAAAGGGTGCAACCCTCTGGTTTACCGGCCTTTCTGGTTCAGGCAAAAGCACCGTAGCGGTAGAATTGGAAGGTACACTGCATGAGCTGGGTGTGACTTCCTACCGTCTCGATGGCGATAACGTGCGCATGGGTATCAACAAGAACCTGGGTTTTTCGGCTGAAGACAGGACTGAAAACATCCGCCGCATCGGTGAAGTGTCAAAGCTGTTCGTAGATAGCGGCGTTATTGCGCTCTCCAGTTTTATTAGTCCCTACCGCGCTGACCGCGATCAGGTTCGTGCGCTGCATGACGCAGCCGGTATGGATTTCATTGAAATCTTCGTTGATTGCTCGCTCGAAACCGCGGAGAGCCGCGATCCTAAAGGTTTGTACAAGAAAGCCCGCGCAGGTGAAATCAAAAATTTCACTGGCATAGACGACCCTTATGAAACTCCCGATAAGCCCGAAATTCACCTGCACTCGGACCAGCAAAGTCTGGCCGAAGAGGTTGAGGTAATTCTCGCACTGCTGCGTGAGCGCGGCATCATCAAAGTCTGATTGGAGAGCACAATGATTAAGCCACACGGATCCGACGCACTGAATCCACTGTTTGTTTACGATACTGAGCAGCGCCATGCTCTTATAGCAGAAGCGGAAGGCCTGCCCTCCATTCTTCTTAACTCGGCTGCCGCGGCCAATGCAGTGATGCTGGGAGGAGGTTACTTTAACCCCCTTACAGGCTATATGAACCTGGCCGACGCTCTGTCAGTAGCAGAGAACATGCATACGACCTCAGGTCTTTTCTTTCCAGTGCCAGTGCTCAACTTGACTGATGAGGCAGGCCTTGAAGCTGGCAGTCGCATTGCTTTGCGTGACCCCAATGTTGAGGGTAACCCAGTCCTTGCCATTATGGATGTAGACGCAGTTGAAGCGGTCAGCGATGAACAAATCGACTTTATGGCAGAGAAAATTTTCCGCACCCTGGATCCCAATCACCCCGGAGTAGCCACGTTCAAGGGCCTGGGTAAAACTATGCTTTCAGGCTCTATTGCGGTATTGAATTTTTCCTACTTCCAGGCCGACTTCCCTGACACATTCCGCACCGCTGTGGAAATCCGCAATGAGATCGCAGAGCACGGCTGGAACAAGGTTGTCGCTTTCCAGACTCGCAACCCCATGCACAGGGCACACGAAGAGCTATGCCGTATGGCGATGGAAGACCTCGGTACCGACGGCATTCTGATTCACATGCTGCTGGGTAAGCTCAAGCCGGGCGACATCCCAGCCGAAGTGCGCGACGCCTCCATTCGTAAGATGGTAGAAGTCTACTTTCCTGCGAACACAGTGATGATCACTGGCTATGGTTTTGACATGCTTTATGCAGGACCACGAGAAGCGGTACTGCATGCAGTGTTTCGTCAGAACTGCGGTTGTACTCACCTTATCGTCGGTCGTGATCACGCTGGTGTGGGCGACTACTACGGCGGTTTCGATGCGCAGACAATTTTCGAGGAAGAGGTTCCTGCGGGTGCTTTGGAACTGGAGGTCTACAACGCTGACCATACTGCTTATAGCAAGAAGCTGAACAAGGTGGTGATGATGCGCGACGCGCCTGACCATTCCAAAGAAGACTTTGTACTATTATCAGGTACCGCAGTGCGCGAGATGCTCGGAAAGGGCATTGCACCGCCGCCTGAGTTTTCTCGTCCCGAAGTCGCCAAGATCCTGTCTGACTACTACCAGCTGCTCGATAGCTGACCCTAAGTTCTGGCGGGACCTTCGCGCGGCGTGGGTTCCGTCCCTCTGGAATCATACAATGGACTACGACATCTTTAATGGCGATGCCGATGGTATTTGCGCGTTAATACAGTTGCGCAAAGCCGAGCCACGGGAATCTACCCTGGTCACCGGTGTAAAACGCGATATTAATCTTATGGACAAAATCCAGGCCGGGCAGGGGGACAGGGTAACGGTGCTCGATGTCTCTATGGACAAGAACAGAGCTGGCTTGGAGAAAACGCTGGCTGCGGGAGCTTCGGTGTTTTATGTCGATCATCACTTTCCGGGAGAGATCCCGGAGCATCAGGGTCTTAGCAGCATTATCAATGAGGCGCCTGACGTTTGTACCGCTGCACTGGTCAACGGTCACCTGCAGGGTGCACATCTGGACTGGGCCGTCACTGGCGCCTATGGAGACAATCTCAAAGAAACGGCCCGCACCCTCGCCAAAGAGCTGAATGTGTCGGCCTCCGATCTGGGCAAACTGGAGCAGTTGGGTGTTTGCATCAATTACAATGGTTACGGGCCTTCGATCGAGGACTTACATTTCGATCCCGAAGATCTCTATCGCCGGCTATATGCTGCCCCGAGCGCTCTCGAATTTGTCTGCGCCTCTGCGGACTTTGCTCGCCTGAGTGAAGGTTATGCCTCAGACATGGCCATGGCTCAAGGCTTGCAAGCGACGCATGCCACTCAAAAAGTTGCACTGTTCCAGCTGCCAGATGAGGCCTGGGCGCGTCGAGTCAGTGGTGTTTACAGCAATGATCTCGCGGTCGATAACCCAGCCCGCGCTCACGCCGTACTGACGTGCAAAAAGAACGGGAATTACCTGGTGAGCGTGCGTGCCCCGCTTAGCGATAAGCAGGGCGCTGCTGAGCTGTGCATGCAATTTCCCACCGGGGGTGGCAGAGCTGCGGCGGCTGGCATCAACGACCTTCCGGTCGACAGGCTGGGTGATTTTGTCGAGGCCTTCTCGGCCACTTACGGCGACTGAGATTCAGGCCAACGAGGTTCCGGTAGCGCCCGGAGCAGAGTCCGCCAGCTTTTGTACTCGGTCGACGAAGTGCCATGGCGCCAGCATTGGCTTGAGTTCTTCTACCGGGACCGGTTTGCTGAACAGATAACCCTGAATCAGACTGGCGCCATTGCTGGTGAGGAAGTGGAACTGCGACTCGGTTTCTACACCTGATGCCAGAACACGGAGTTCCAGGCTTTTGGCCATGGCAATGATCGCTATCACCAGGTTAGCCCCATTCTTTGACT
Organism: Halioglobus sp.; assembly: GCA_039979015.1. Lineage (GTDB taxonomy): Bacteria > Pseudomonadota > Gammaproteobacteria > Pseudomonadales > Halieaceae > Halioglobus. The sequence goes on along the minus strand of JBDWAD010000019.1, from coordinate 131,148 downwards.
TCTCCGCCTCCAGCAGGAAACTGCGATCTATCTTGAGCTCATCCAGTGGGTATTGAGACAAGTAGCTGATGGGTGAGTAACCTGTGCCGAAGTCGTCAACGGAAAGATAAACACCGCTTTCCTTGAGTACGTTTAGCGCTGCAACCGTATCGGGGTCATTGCTGGACATGACCGCTTCAGTCAGTCCCAGCTCCAGCTGGTTTGCCTCTATCCCAGTGTCTTCGATCACTTCACCGACGCGCCTCACAAAGGCAGGGGTGAATTGCTCGGCGGAAACGTTAATTGCAACCTTCGCCAGTTTGATGCCTTCATCAGTAAAGTCACGTAGCTGCTGGCAAGCCTTTACCAGAACCCAGTCGCCGAGTGTCTCCATCAGGCCTATTTCTTCGGCGAGGGAGATAAACTTGCCCGGTGCAATGGGACCCAGTTCCGGATGTTCCCAGCGCAGTAAGGCCTCTGCACCCAGGACTGAACCGGAGTGGGTGTCGATTTGCGGTTGGTAATGAAGCGTCAGCGCATTGGTTTCAACCGCCTTGCGTAAGTCCGATTCCAGGCGAATTCGCTGTTCACCTTCCTGTCCCATGTTGCTGCGATAAAGCTCGATTTGGGCGCCGCCGCTTTGTTTGGCGTGAAGCTTGGCGATGCTAGCGGCCTTTAACAGGCTCTCAACATCCTTGCCATCATTGGGAGCGATAGCAATGCCTACGCTGGGTTGCAATACCAGTTCATGGCCTTCTAATGTCAGCGGTGCAGTAATCTGTTGTACCAGGCGTGCCGCTACCAGTCTGGCGGAGTCAGCCGAATCCAACTGATTGAGTATGACCGTAAATTCGTCCGCCCCCAGTCGCGCTACATCGATCTCGGTGCTCCTGTTGGCGAAGCGGCCCACCAAATCACTGTCGCGGACGGTGTTGGACAAGCGCTTGCTCATTTCGATAAGCAGTTGATCGCCTGCGCCGATACCCAAAGAGTCGTTAATGCGCTTGAAGTCGTCCAAGTCGATAAACAATAAAGCAAGGGTATGGCCATTGCGTTGATTCAGTTTCAGCAGTAGTTCCAACTGCTCAGTCAGCAGGCGTCGGTTGGGGAGGGAGGTCAGGTTGTCATAGTTAGCGAGGTGATGAGCCCTGTTGCGGGCCTCATTGGCTTCTTCGACAACTTTGTTCAGTTCATCGTCCCGCTCTGACAGCTGTGAACTGCGTTCTTCGACCTTCAGACTGAGTAACCTTTTATCCACCTCATGGACTTTTTTCGAGTCGCTCAAGCCCTCGATAACGCTGTTGAACAGGCGAGCAATTTCCTGAATCTCGCCACTGCCTTCAACTTTGATGGGATCTTTGATCTCGCCGGACGATACGGAGTCTGCAATGTCCGCCAGCTCGCGCAGAGGCCGCGTGACCCTGTGGGTAAATGTCCACGCAATAGCGCCACAGATCATCGCCAGCACAACGTTAATCATGAACACCCGGCCACCGGCTGCCAGTGCGTTCGAGCGCAGCACGGCAGGATCAAGAAGCACGTGCACGTAACCGATGACTCGTTGGCTGGAAGTACTTGGTTTTGTTGTCATCGCAATTGCGAAATCAGTGGCACTCAGTCCAGTCCTGCCGGTGTTTACCTCGGTGAAGACTGGCAGGGTCTGGTAAATAGCAGCGTCTGCGTCGAGCAGGGCAGTGCTGAAGCCAATACCCTGCGGTGCTCCGGTGGTGCTTTGGAAAGAGAGTAAGCCTTGATCTCCCGGCATCAGAGAGCCTCTGACCAGGTTGAACGCAACTGGGGTAAAGGAAGCTGCCCCGGGGCGATCAACGGAGGCCAATACTTCGCCCAGTCCGTTATAGGCCTGGGCCGAAGCACTGGCCTCATCTTTGAGGAAGTCAGCAAGCCGCGCTTGTAAACGTTTGGTGTTAGCGCTGTAAATCGCGTACTGCAGGTCAGGGTGGCTCAGCAATTGTGCTTCTGCGCGACCGGTTACGGTCGTCAGCTGAATGCGGTACTCCCGAGACGCTGTCGCCAGCCCCGCGATGACGCCCATTAGCACAATGGCTAGCGTAAAGAGCAGGCTGAATCTAACGGAAATGCTCAAATCACAAGCTCCGCTCGTACTGCCGTTTGCCGCTTGCGCAACAATGCATGCCTGGACACCCCTGTTATCCCGAACTCAAATTATTTCCTGCCCTGGCCAATGGCACTTCGAATGAGACCGGCCAGCGGACGAGCTTTTTAGCGAGTTAAAGCTAGCATGAGGCGTTCGCGCCATGCAATTTCAATTGGTGTATAAGCCCAGCTATTTTGCTCGGGTGTGTGACGCAAACGAGGGGTCATCGGGGAATCAAGACTCCATGGCCGGGGTATCGCAGTAACCTGCGGCATCACCGCCATACCATGTGAGTGGCTCCAGGTCAGGGTTAAGCGCGACGCCAGCGCGGTAACGCTCCACAACATCGGGCGTTGAAATGAAGGGTCGACCCAGTGATACAGCTTGGGCATGCCCGCTGGCAATTGCTGATTCAGCGGACTGCAGGTCATAGCAGCCGTTGACCATTAGCTTGCCTGAATAGAGCTGGCGAAGGTCTGCAGGGCAAAAGGAGCCAGGTTTGTCGTCTGCGGCATTGCTTACCGCGATGGAATCGAATCCGCGCTCAACGATTTCCAGGAAGGCCAGGTCCCGTTTATCCAGTTCACCCACGGCGTGGCAGAAAAGTGGACCTGGGTCGCTGTCGGTGCAGTCCCAGGTCATGGTGAAAGGTGAAAGTCGCACGGAGGTTCGACGTGAGCCAATCGCTTCGCAAACCGAATCAGTCACTTCAAGCAGGAAGCGAACACGATTTTTAATGCTGCCGCCGTAACGGTCCTCTCGCTGATTAACACCATCACGGAGGAACTGATCAATCAGGTAGCCGCTCGCTGCGTGGATTTGTACTCCGTCGAAACCCGCCTCAATGGCGTTGGTGGCACCTTGCCGATATTGCTCAACTACTCCGGGTATTTCAGCGATGTCCAGCGCACGCGGAGGTGTGCAGGGCTCAAAGCCATCGGCGGTGAAAGTGTTGACCTGACCGGCTACGGCAGATGAAGAAACAGGCGCCTGGTTATGGTCCTGAAAGCTGGCATGGGAGACCCTGCCGACATGCCAGATCTGGCAGATGATTTTGCCACCGGCCGCATGCACCGCGTCAGTCACCCGACGCCATCCTGCAATCTGCTCGGGCGTTTCAATGCCAGGGGTGGCGATAGATCCTGTGCCTTGCTGAGAAACCTGGGTGGCTTCACTGATGATCAGGCCTGCTCCTGCCCTTTGCGCATAATACTTCACCATATTGTCATTAGGGACGCGGTCCGGCGCGCGGGCCCGGGTCATAGGGGCCATGGCAAAGTGGTTAGTCATTTGCAGTTCCCCTAACGAAACAGGGGCTAAAGCCTTGGTTGAAATGGTCAAAGTCACACTCCAGATTGAAATTTGGGGGTAGGAAGCGTTGTATTATGCTCGCAGTTACCGTCATTTCCACTGCCTGGCAGGCATAGGCGTCCGCAGTTTGCCTGGTCAGACTGCAGTGATCCGCGGTTGTCCATGATGGCCACAACCCAGTATGCTACACGCTCTATTTATGTGGAATTCTGAATCGCTCAATGATTGATCAGTTGTTGATCACCGGTTTATTCTTGTGTCTGCTTGCCAGCCTTATCTTTACGGATTGGCCCGCGGTATGGGTGTTCACCTGCACCATGCTCTCAGCGTACTTTTTGGGACTCGTTGATACTGCCGATGTGTTGGCGAAGGCCTCCAATAGTGGCCTGACGACGCTGATACTCTTGCTGTTGGTGTCGGTGGGCCTGGAAAAACTCTCCTGGCTGTCGCACCTGTCAGGAAAACTGATCACTGCAGGGTATTCCGCAAGCCTGATACGCCTGGGGGTGGTCACGGCATTTTTCTCCGCATTCGTGAATAACACAGCAGTAGTAGCCACGCTGGCACACACTGTTCGTAGCAACAAACATCATCCGGCTTCGAAGTTACTCATTCCGCTTTCCTATGCAGCAATACTCGGCGGCACCATGACGCTGATAGGCACCTCTACCAACCTGATTGTCAGCAGCTTTTTGGAAGATGTGACTGGCCAGGGCCTGGCATTCTTCGATTTCCTGGTGGTGGGCGCATCGGTAACCGGGCTGGGTTTGGCGGTAATGCTGTTCAGTGCTCGCTTTTTGCCGGCTTCTCACGAAGACCCCATGGACATAAACGAATACCTCATAGAGGCTGAAGTCGCAAGCGACTCACCTCTCGTGGGGAAAAGCATTATGGAGAATCGGCTGCGTGACATGGACGATTTGTTTCTTGTCGAGATTGTGCGCGGTGAATACCTTATCTCCCCGGTGGCTCCCCACGAATACATCGAGGCCGGAGACAAGCTGATATTTTCCGGAGACATCAAACAACTCAACGCCCTGGACCGTTTTGAAGGTTTGCGATTGTTTGCGGTGGAAGAGGGCCTGTTGCGCGAGAACATGATGGAAGTCATCGTCATGCCCAATGCATCCATTGAAGGAAAAACGGTCAAGGATAGCGGCTTCCGCTCGTTGTTTGATGCCGCTGTGGTTGGCGTTCGCCGCGGAGGAAAGCGCCTATCAGGGAAGTTGGGCAATATCACCATCCAGGCCGGCGATAACATGATGCTGGCAGTGGGCCCCGACTTCAATGAGCGTAAAAACCTGGATAAGAATTTTGTGGTCGTGGATGAATCGGTTGGTGGCGTGAAAACCACACCACTCCAAAACTACCTGGTGACCGGGATGCTACTCGCAGTTGTTGCCCTGGCAACCACAGGCGTGGTCACTCTAATCAAAGGAATGGCGTTTTTGCTCGTCTGTATGCTGGTTCTGGGAGTGGTTCGGGGTTCGGAATTACGCCGCAGGTTTCCTTTTGAACTCTGGCTTATCATTGCATCGGCATTGACCCTGTCACAGGCTCTGACCAATGCCGGCGTGGTCGAGATACTGGCAAACTTTCTTCACGATCATTTAGCGTCGTTGGGACCCTATGCGGCTTTGGCGGGCATTTATTTCGGAACGTTGCTGCTCACCGAGACCATGACTAACAATGCCGCTGCCGCCCTGGCTTTTCCGATTGCTTACGGTTTAGCTGAGAGCTATGGGATGTCCTATATGCCCTTCGTAATGACGGTCGCATTTGGGGCGAGTGCAAGCTTTCTCACACCCTACGGTTATACCACTAACCTGATGGTGCAAAACCTGGGTGGATACACTTTAAGGGACTACTTTCGGGCAGGCCTACCCGTGTCCATTGTTTACTCGGTAGCGGTTATTGTTTTGCTGCCAATTGTGTTTCCTTTCCAGGCAGTTCTATAGCGCCAGGTTGAGCCATTCGTTGATGCTGGCGACCACTCCGTCGGGTGCTTTGGCCCAGCCCGTGTGACCAAGGTGCTCTCCCTGTTCCTGCTCACCCAGAGAGACTTTTTTGATCTTGGAGCGGGTGAAAGGAGATAGCGCACGTTCAGCTGCACTGGCCGTACTGAAGTCGTCTTTTTCGAAGCCGATAGAGATTACCGGCCCTCTGAAATTGCTCACTGCCGCAGCGAGGTTTCGGCGCTCATCGAAGTCAAAGCTTCCAGATTTTGCCCATTGCCGCCACTGCTTCATCATGCCAACAGACTCTCGCTCGCCAAACCCGAGCAGGTGGCCCGGGTAGAATCCTGGCACGATAGAAAATAACGGAATCAACGCGCAGAGCAGGCGTAGCATGCGTTGCTCGCGAGGGGCGTAGTCATGGATATAGGGGAAGGCGCAGGCCAGGTGAACCACACCATGAACCTGTTCCGGATGCATGCCCGTGTAGATCGTGGACAAGTTGCCTCCCAGGCTGTGGCCGCCAATCAAGCGCGGGACCTCTGGCACTTCTGAGACAAGCCATTGCATCACCGCGGGTATATCGCAGTCCAGGGTTTCATTGAACGAGTAGTTGCATTTGTAGCCCGGGCTAAAGCTGCTAAGCCCGTGGCCTCTCTGTTCCAGAATGGCGGTGGCACAGCCATGCTGCGCAAGCCCCTCGGCCAGTTTGCAGTACAGTTTTGCCTGTATTCCCAGAGCCGGTTGCAGCAGTAGGGTAGCCCTGGGTTTTTCCGCGCAGAACCAGTAGATGGGCACGGAGACATTGTCAGCGGTGCTTATGTATTGAAGTTGCATAGAGAATTTATACCACATTATTTATACCGTTCTGGACTAATTCCTCCATGGTCGTTAATGCCAGCGAATTTGATCGCTCTGGTTGTTGCCCGCAGCTGTAAGCAAAACTAAGCTGTGCTATTGAGATAAGAGAGCTAGAGGCCATGGCAAACACAGACTTATTGGCACGGCTGGATCGGCTGGAGTCGCTGGATGAAATTCGCCAGTTGACCGCCAAGTACTCACTGTCCCTGGATATGCGCGACCTGGATTCCCATGTCAACTTGTTTGCTGAGGACATACGAGTGAGCAGGGACAAGGTGGGCAGGGCACATCTTAAGCACTGGCTGGATGACACGCTCAGGCTACAGTTCACCGGTACCTCCCACCACATTGGCAACCACGTTATCGAGTTTGATGATACCGATCATGCCCATGGTGTGGTTTACAGTAAGAATGAGCATGAAACCCCGCGGGAGGATGGCGGCGTTGAATGGATCATTATGCAAATGTTGTACTGGGATAATTACGAACGCATCGACGGGCGCTGGTATTTTCGTCGCCGCCTTCCCTGTTATTGGTATGCCACTGACCTCAATAAACCGCCCGTGGGTGACAACAAAATGCGCTGGCCTGACCGGGAGCCTTATGCTGGCGCCTATCATGACTTGTGGCCGAGTTGGCAGGATTTTTGGGACAACCCACCCGATCCAGACGATCCTCAGGTGGCGGCCCCCGCCCCCCTGGATCAATTTCTTAATACAATGCGCCGCGATGCGGACGAACCAAAAATCAGGGTACGCTAGGAGAACTCTATGGACTTGTTTACACCGCTGGTGCTGGGAGATTTGCGCCTGCGCAACCGGATCGTGATGGCACCCATGACCCGCAGCCGGTCCGATGAGGGCGCGATGCCCAATGACCTGATGGTTGAATACTATCGGCAGCGAGCCAGTGCTGGCTTGATTGTGTCAGAGGGTGTAGCGCCCAATGCCGATGGTCTGGGGTACTGCCGCACACCGGGTTTATACTCGCCAGAGCAGGTCTCGGCCTGGCGCAAGGTTACTGACGCTGTTCACGCCGAAGGCGGTACTATCGTTGCGCAGCTTATGCATGTTGGGCGTGTCTCTAATCACCTGAATAAACCTGAGAGTGCTGAAACTGTCGCACCCTCGGCGATTGCCGCTCGCGGTGAGATCTATACGGATGAGGCTGGCATGCAGGCTATGGATGCGCCACGAGCCCTGTCGATCACCGAAATATCGGGGGTGATCGAGGACTATCGCATGGCGACCCAGAATGCCTACGACGCCGGCTTTGACGGTGTTGAGCTCCACTGTACCAGCGGTTATCTGCCGGCCCAGTTCCTGTCCACCGGGACCAACCAGAGAGACGACGACTATGGCGGCAGCGTGGGTAATCGCTGTCGCTTCGTGTTGGAAGTGCTATCTGCTATTTCATCTGTCGGTGGGTCAGGGAAGGTGGGTATCCGAATTTGCCCGGACAACCCGTTTAATGACCTTAGCGACGATAACCCGCAAGAGACCTTCACATATCTGCTAGAGCAGGCGAGTGCGTTGGACCTGGCTTACCTGCACGTGATTCGGATGCCCACTGGGTCGGTCGACAACCTTGCCTTGGGTAGGCGCTTTTTTGCGGATCGCTTGATTGGCAATGACAGTTACAGGTTCGATGAGGCAACCCAGGCAGTCGCAGAAGGAAAGCTAAGTGCGGTGTCATTTGGCCGTCCATTTATTGCCAATCCTGACCTGCCTGCTCGGTGGGCTTGCGCTGCTGAACTCACGCGATTTGACCCGGGCACACTTTACACCCCCGGCGCAGATGGCTACACCAGCTATCCGGCATTTTAATGCAAGGCATAAAGAGGAGTTGCCAGTGCCCGTAAAACCCGTCGATCTAGCCGGATGCAAACTGTTAATCACCGGGCCAACCGGTCAGGTTGCACTGCCGGTGGTAGAGCACTTTGCTCCTATTGCAGATGTTTATGCGCTGGCGCGCTTCAGCAAGTCAGAAGATAGGGAGAAGATAGGAGCGCTGGGCGCAACGGTGATCCAGGCCGACCTTGCGAAACCCGAAACCCTGCAGGCGATTCCAGATGACATAGATTATGTGTTGAACTTCGCAGTAGTGAAGAGCGGTGATTTTGATTATGACCTGGCAGCTAATGCGGAGGGACTCGGTCATCTCATGATGCAGTGCCGCAAGGCCAGAGCATTTGTTCATTTTTCATCGACCGCCGTCTATGAGTATGCCGGTCATGAACCGCGTTCGGAAAATGCGCCACTGGGCGATAACCACCGGGTGATGTTTCCAACCTACAGTATTTCCAAAATAGCGGCTGAGGCCGTGTGCCGGTTTGCTGCACACCAGCAAAATATCCCCACGACAATTGCCAGGCTGAGCGTGCCCTACGGTGACAATGGCGGCTGGATGTACTTTCACATGCTGATGATGCAGCAGGGCATCCCGATTGAGTTGCATCCTGATAAACCCAATTACTACAACCCGCTGCATACTCAGGACTATATCGAAAAGATACCCTACCTGCTTGGTGCGGCGAGCAGCGAAGTGACTACTGTGAACTTTGGTGGCTCACAGCAGGTCAGTATCGAGGAATGGTGTGCTTATATTGGTGAGTTGACCGGTTTTGAGGCAGTTTTCACTGAAAATCCCAAGGCCTTTGGTAGTCTCGCGATTGATACTGCGAAAATGCATGAACTGATCGGTCCGACCCATGTGGATTGGCGTGAAGGTATTCGAAGCCAGATTGAACATCTGGCACCCCATTGGTTGCTGAGCCAGGACTGACCGCGATTATTTGACGGCTCCGCCGCCATCAACTGACAGCAACTGTCCAGTGATAAAGGAAGCGCGGTCGCTGCACAGGAACACGACGGCTTCGGCAATTTCTTCGGGTTCCCCCAGGCGATTCATAACCGCCGCGCGCTTGAGGCCCTCAGCCATGTCCGGCTGCTCCTCAAAATACTTTTCGACACCGGGGGTTCTGATCACGCCGGGAGAGACCGCGTTAATGCGGATACCCTGGCCGCCATATTCCGCCGCCGAACTCTTTGTCAGCAGATTGACGCCACTTTTTGCTGCAGCGTAAGCAGTGTTGTACGCCTGCCCCCGCAAAGAAGCATTAGATGAAATATTGACGATGGCTCCGCCGCCCTGGGCAAGCATCTGGGGAATTTCATATTTCATGCATAACCAGGTATTAGTGAGACACATCTCCAGAGTCTGGTCGAATACCTCGCGCGTGTATTCATGGATAGGGCCTGCGCCGCGGCTAAGCGCTGCACTGTTACAGGCTATGTCCAGGCGACCGTAGCTTGCAATAACGGCATCGATCATGGCTTTCACCGACGCTTCGTCGCTAACGTCACCAAAAGCGAAAGCAGCGTCCCCGCCTGCCTGCTGTATCAGGGCTACCGTTTCTTCGCCCATCTCACGGTTGAAGTCAGCTACGACAATTTTTGCACCCTCTGCGGCGCAGCGCATCGCGATAGCCCTGCCTATGCCTTGGCCTGCACCGGTGACGACACCCACTTTGCTGTCAAGTAAGCCCATATTTATTCTCCAGATAGATCGATTCAGGCCTGAGCAGCTTTAGTGTCCCGTAGTGCCACCAGAACCATAGGCAACACCAGCACAGCAGCCATAGCGCCAGCCCACAAGCCTTTAAAAATCGCATAATGTATTGGTGACACCTGAGCAATGCCGATGAGGTAGAAAGCCAGTAGCGTCAATGGTGCAATCACCAGCATGCCGGTCAACCCAAACAGAGGTGCGCACTTGCCGGTGGAATAGGGAAACAGATTGGCAAAACGTTGGACAAGGGAATCATTTCCCAGGGTCATTGCCGGCAGTTTGCCCTTGTTGTGCTTGCTGCGCTGCAGGGGAATCACGATAAGTGCAACAATTAGCGGTAACAGTAATGCAGTGGCAATAATATCGACAGCAAAGCTGTGCTCGCCACCCCACTGAAGTGCCGGGCCGGAACGCAGTAATAACCAGGCGATGATCCCATTGAATATGGTGTTCGATACACCTCCCACAATTGCTTCGTGCTTGAGATGTTTTATGACCGTGGCAGACACCAGTGCTGAACCTGTGGTTGTTCCATGATCTACGTATGATAGGCTTGCCGTTAATTCAGGGTAGGGCCGCTCAGGTCACATTCATAAACATTATCCACCGAAGCCTCTATGAACGAAGTCAGCGTTTCAGTCCGTAAGTTTCACCGTCTGTTTGATTACCTGCAGCGTCTTGAGCTGGATGTGGACGCCATTGCTGCAAGAGCCAATCTTTCGCGTCGACGTATCGTACGCCTGGACGCTGGTGAGACTATACCCGGCAAACATTACTCGCGGCTCTACAAGGAAGCTGTCGTGGAAATGCAGACTCTAAAGCAGCCCCTGCCTTGGGCCGCTGGGGTCGGTAGCGAGGCCTTTGAACTGATGTGTCACTGCATGATTAGCGCGCGCACTCTAGGGGATGCCCTTGAATTGGCGGCACGCTATGAAAAGATGTTGTACCCCATGATCGGTCACAGGGTATGCCTGGATGTTCAGGGCGATACCGCCACCCTCGGTTATCATATCCGCTTTACTGAGCGAGGCGCCGCCCTGGTGCCCGATGACTGGGACAGAGCGGGCTATCAGGATACAGTCGCCAAGGCATCAGGCTTGCTGATTTGGCACGCGTTGTGCGGTTGGCTGGTGGGCGAGTCACTTGAAATTCAGCAGGCCAACATAGCAGCGCCTTTCCTTAACAGCGCCTACCATGACAGCCTTAGCGCCACTTTGCACAGCAAGGTGCTGTTTGACGCAAAGGAAAATAATTTTTTGTTTGCAGCCGAGCAGTTGGAGCGTCGGATTGTGCACACGGTTGACTCTCTGCGTGATTTCCTCGACAACGCCATCTATCAATTGATTCTAATAGAGCGTAAACCTGCCAGTACCAGCGCTGCCATCAAGTCATTGATTAGCATCGATCTTGCAACGGGCCTGCCATCTTTTTCTGATGTCGCCAGCCAGTTACATATGTCTGAATCCAGCTTGCGGCGCAGATTGCAGGGTGAGTCCACCAGTTATCAGCAGCTAAAGGATGAGGTTCGGTGCCAGGTGGCCATCGACAAGCTGCTCAATGAAGACTTCAAGGTCGCCGACCTGTCTGACTACCTTGGCTTCACCGAGCCCAGTTCTTTCGTGCGATCGTTCAAAAACTGGACGGGTGAGACTCCCCGCACTTATCGCGAAAAGATCCAGGCGCTGGCAGAGGACATCAGTTGAACTGAAAAGCCCGCCAATATGGCGGTTCTGGTTTCCTTATCAACGACTCATTCGATCATAATATTCCCTCAAAATACTGTATTCAGGAGACGTCAGATGCTGCTACAAGGCAAGGTTGCGCTGGTAACAGGCGCGGGGCAAGGGGTAGGGCAGGGCATTGCTCTGGCGCTGGCAGCGGAAGGCGCTCGGGTTGCCGTTACCGGTCGAACCCTATCGAAGCTGGACATCACTTGTCAGATGATCATCGCACGCGGCGGCGATGCCCTGCCAGTTGAGTGCCAGGTCAAATCGCTGGATTCCCTAACTCAGTGTGTGGAAACCGTGGTCGCCCATTTTGGTGGACTGCAGATTCTGGTTAACAATGCCCAGGAAGTGCCGCTTGGAACACTGGAACAAGTGAGCGACGAGGCTTTTACCGCTGGTTTCGAGTCGGGACCCCTGGCTACGATGCGCATGATGAAGCTCTGCTACCCTCATTTAAAGGGAGATGGCTCCATCATTAATCTCGGCAGCTCCGCGGGTAAGCGCTGGGATATGACTGGTTACGGCGCCTATGCAGCCACCAAGGAAGCTATTCGCTCGCTGACGCGCGCAGCTGCCTGCGAGTGGGGCGCCGACGGGATTCGCACTAACGTTATTCTGCCCCATGCCAAGTCTCCAGGGCTTGCCTGGTGGATAGAGAACAAGCCTGAGGAGGCGGCCGAATTTATCGCCAGTATTCCTCAGCGAAGAGTCGGTGAGTGTGAGGACGATATTGGACGATTTGTTGCCATGTTATGCAGCGACGGTTCATCTTATGTGAACGGCCAAACCATCGGCCTCGATGGTGGCCAGGCATTAATTGCCTAAGGGGGTAGTGTGCGAGTAATGGTGACAGGTGGTACCGGTTTTATCGGTTACCATACCGTAATGGCCTTGCTGGAGGCGGGGCTGGAAGTGAGTCTGCTGGTGCGCAGTGTGGACAAGATGGAGCGCATGTATGGGCCGGGCAAAATTCAGCATCATACCGTGGGTGACATTGGCGACGCCGATTCTGTGCGCAGTGCCCTTGAGGGCTGCGATGGCGTCGTGCATGTGGCCGCCCTGGTGTCTACGCATGCATCTGATGCGGAGCGAGTTTATCGTACCAACCTCCAGGGGGCGAAAAATGTTCTGGGCGGGGCCGCTGACATGGGTCTGCAAACGATTATCCATGTGTCCAGCGTGACCGCAATTTACGATCCTTCAGCGAGTGTGTTGAATGAGGAGTCACCACTGGGCCCTAACCCTCGCGGCTACGGTCGCTCCAAGGTGGCATGCGAAAAATACGCACGCTCTTTGCAGGATGAGGGGCATCCCGTCTACATCACATATCCGGCATCCGTAATGGGGCCTGATGCACCGGAATTGACCGAAGCCCACATAGGTCTGCAAACCTACCTGAGTAAGTTTGTCCCATTGATGAGCAGCGGGAATCAGTATGTCGATGCCCGTGACATTGCCCGCGCTCACCTGCATATCCTGCAGTACGAAGTCCCGTCCAATCGCTATGTATTGGGGGGGCACTATTTGAGCTGGAAAGCACTGGGTCCCGTCCTCGAATCCCTGACCGGGGGAAAGGTCATCCAATTGCCCATCAGTGGCGGTCTTATGCGTCTGGCCGGTAGTCTGGCCGACACGCTGTCGCCTGTTCTCAGCCTGGAGTTGCCCATCACCCGAGAGGGCCTGAATTACGCGACGCAATGGGTGCAGCTCGATAACACCCGGATTGAAACCGAGCTGGACTTTGAGTTTCGACCCGTCCGAGAGACCCTGGCTGATTCCATTCGCTGGCTATATCAAGCCGGGCATATCACAGCAGACCAAGCGGGAAAGCTTGCTGAGGCTTAGCGATAACCTCCGCATATGCCCGCAGTGGTCTGCTCGAGATGTCCATGTCGTGACCGGGGGTGTATGCCCTCTGCGACTACCCTTTCGACCAAAAGTGGCCTAAAATCACAAAATCATGTCCCATATCAATATCTTGATTAACGCCAAGCTGTTGTAATATATGCGCGTTTTTGAAAAATGAACCTAAGTGGTGTGTTTGCAAATAATAAAGTGCAAACAAAGAGTATGTAAATAACTGCATCGGAGGGCGACAAGCCCAGTATCCAGTAGACTCGTCCTGGATAGCGACGTGGTACCCAAGGGCACCAGAGCATCAATAACGGCGCCGTTGGCCAAAAAAGAAGACTGAAAATGCAGAGATAAACCCCGTGCACACTGGACGTTGCAATACGTCGCTGCGGGCAATCGTCTTGCATAAGAATTTTAACAATAGCGGCACTAGTCGCAATACGCATTAAGCGCTCAATAAAACTCGCAGAGGGAATTAGTATGAAAAAGAAGCTGCTAGCAATGTCGGTCCTCGCCGCCATCAGTGCGCAAGCACACGCTTTTCAGTTCGACACATCTGACGATTGGGAAGTCCGCTGGGATAACACGGTCAAAGCCAATGTGATGTCTCGGGTCGAGAAGCAGAGAAAGGATGTCTATGAGGGCGGGCGGGGCAACTCCGCCGTTGGCGCTGGCCTTGCCGATGATTCGGACCTCTCGGTTGACCGTAGCAACCTGGGTATTATCAGTACTCGTCTGGACGTGCTGTCCGAATTTGACGTGATCTGGAAGGATGATTTCGGTTTTCGGATCAGCGGTTCCGCATGGTATGACCATGCCTATAAGGACTCTGATCATCCTTCCGACCGTATCCAAACTTGGGCGTCACCCAGTGTTAACCCCGGCGAGTATACTGATGCTGCAGAGGACCTCCACTATTTCGGAGGAGAAATTCTGGATGCTTTCGTATTTGGTAATTGGTACATCGGCGACACCTCTCTGGGTGTTCGCGCCGGGCGCCACACTATTTACTGGGGTAATAGCCTGCTGGCAACCGGCGCAATCGCCGGTGTGGGCGGAGCGATGGCACCGGTCGATTTCATGAAGGCGCTCTCGGTGCCCGGGTCTGAAGCCAAGGAACTGTTCAGGCCAACCGCCAAACTGTCTTCCGTATTCCAGGTTACCGACAATCTGACTCTTAATGCTTACTATAGCTTCGAACACGAGCGCTATCGTCTGCCCGAAACAGGCACCTATTTCAGCCCCGCTGAAGGCCTGACAGAAGACACTGAGTTTGCCACTTTTATCGCTGGGGATCCTATCAGGGTTGGTCTCGAGGGAAATAAAGACCGCACAGAAAGCGATGAGTGGGGATTCAATGTGCAATACTGGGTTGATGCCTGGGCACTGGAAACCAGTTTTATTTATTTGAACTATGTGGACAAGAACCTGCATGGGCTTCACGCGGGTTTTGATACTGGGCAGTACGGGAATTTCGCCGCCGCTCAGGGTGACCCTCTTGCGGGTGCGTTAATGGCAGGCTGGAACGCCGGGTGTGCCGTCGGGGTGCTGGAGCCTTGTCCGCCGAACACACCAGACATTGACCCCGAGGCGGGTACTGTCGTTTTAGGTCAGAGTCGCTGGCTGTTCAAGGATGACATCGACCTGTATGCAATATCACTTTCCAAAGAAATGGCAGGAATCAGTTTTGGAGCAGATATCGTTTTCCGCAAGGGTACTGGCCTTGCTCCGGACTTAGATCTTTCATTCCAACGCTTTTATGGCGCGCCCGATGTATATGTGGACTTAATTGAGGCGAATCTGCCGTTCAGTCACCTTCCCGGGGAATGGGATGATTACGATTCCAGTAATTACTTGGGCCCCGTCGGCGATGTCTGGTCGGTGGTCATCAATGGCATTGGCCTCTTGAACAGCGGTGCACTTTGGGACGGGGGTACATACATTTTTGAAGCAACGTTCCAGATGTTGGATGAATGTACCGATGGATGTTCAGAGGGCGCGAGCGGTGATGTGTCTCTGCTAGATCGTCGCGTTTACGAAGACCGTGTCGTCAGCACTATCGGTGGCGTATTTAAACCCACTTGGTATCAGGTCTATCCGGGCTGGGATCTCAGCGCGATTGCTTCGATTTCCTACACCATTGACGGTGAGAAGAGCCCCTTCACCTTTGGCGGAGACGAGGAACGTGGCAGTGGTAGTCTTGGACTGGAACTGAGTATTGACCAGAAGTGGACTCTTGATATGCGGTATAACGCGTTCTTTGGTCCAGTTGCCGCAGGAATTGGTGGTCTATTGACAGACCGCGACAACATTTCCATCACCGCCAAGCGAACCTTCTAACTTTGGTCTAGTCTACTAATTGATGCGTATCACGATATAAATATCGTATAAGAGGATTTGAAGATGATGTACAAAAAAACCCTGGCTGCATTGTGTCTTAGCAGCTTAGTGACGGGCACTGCCCTGGCGTCGGTTTCCCCTGAGGAAGCTGCACGTTTGGGCGCTGACCTGACACCCATGGGCGCTGAGGCTGGCCCCAATGCAGACGGCAGTATCCCCGCCTGGAACCCCGCAGGTACACCCATTCCCGCAGACTTTGTTGCTGGTTCTGATAACTATGTTGATGCTTATCCCGGCGAAGAGCCGCTGTATACCATCGACGGCAGTAACTACCAGGAATATGCAGAGGTACTCACCGAAGGTACCAAGGCAATGTTTGAAAAGCTGGGTGCAGACGGTTTTAAAATTCACGTGTATCCCACCAAGCGCGATTTTGTCGTGCCGGATTGGGTTTACAGCAACACTGCAAAGAACGCGACCGGCGCAACATTGGAAGACGGTGGGCAGCGGATCGCAAATGCCTACCCCGGCGTGCCTTTCCCACTGCCACAAAGCGGTCTGGAAGTGCTTTGGAATCACCTGACACGCTATCTGTCTGACCACACGGTCAAATACGATACCTACTACGTGAGCTCAAACGGCAAGCCGATCCTGTCCACCACAGGCCTGATGGGCAACGTTCTGCCAATGTACAAAACACCAGAGAACATCATGGACGACACGCCATGGTTGAAGCTGCGGATTAACTACAAGGCGCCCGCGCGACGTGCCGGAGAGATCCTGCTGGTTCACGAGCCCGGTGCTGACTTCACTCAGGGTAAGGGCCGCAAGGCTTGGCAGTACCTCACAGGACAGCGCCGCGTTCGCCTGGCACCTGCGGTGAACTTTGATACACCTAACCCTGGTGTTGCTGGTACCTCAACCTACGATGACTCGTTCATTATCAACGGCTCTCCAGAGCGCTTTGACTGGAAGCTGGTGGGTAAGAAGGAAATGATTGTTCCTTACTCTGCATACGACTTCGTATTCCAGCAAGAACTGAAAGACACCTTGGGCGATAAGTTTATCGATCCTGAAGTTGTGCGTTGGGAAAAGCACCGCATGTGGATTATTGAAGCGACGCTGAAAGAGGGCAATCGCCACCTTTACAGCAAGCGTCGCTTCTATATCGATGAAGATAGCTGGGCTGGTTTGGCTGCAGAAAACTATGATGGTCAGGGTAATATGTGGCGGGTGCAGTACGCGTACGGCGCAAACCTGTATGACATCAAGTCCAACTACCACTTCGCTTACGGTGCTTACGACCTGGTTCAGGGGATCTACAACCTGAATACAAAGCCGTCACCCGGTGGCTTCAAAAATGGTGTTGACCAGAAAGACAGTTGGTTTAGTCCCAAAGGTATGGCTCGCGGCGGTGTTCGCTAAGCCAGCCTGAAACGGGGGGCGTTGTTTCGGCAGCGCCCCTTTTTTGGTTTTAATTTATTGGATAAAACGGGAAGTAAGTCCATGGGAATTAGACGCGCATTAGTCGGTATTGTGCTTGCCGGATTGCTGGCTCCGATTGCAGCGATGACATCCGCCAAGAGTTATGACGTTCTCGAACTCGCGGCAAGCAAGAGCGAACTGGCAGCTGAGTCACTGATTTACACGATTAGAGAGTTTCATGGCCGCTTTTATGCCACCGGTCATCGGGGGCATATTCTAATTTCCGAAGATGGGGTTACATGGAATCAGGCTGATGTTCCCGTAAGAAGCAGTATTCTTGATATTCACTTCCCAACCCCGGAACTTGGCTGGGCCGTTGGCCACGAAGGCATCATTTTACATTCAAGCGATGGCGGCAAAACCTGGGTAAAACAATACGATGGTTTGCGCTACGGCTCGGAGGGTTTGGTCTACTACACAGATCTTGCTGAGAAAAACCCGGACAATGAGGACTATCCATTCCTGGTAGAGGAAATGCAGTTTGCCGTTGACCAGGGTGCAGACAAACCGTTGTTCAGAGTGTTTTTTCACAGCCCAAGCCATGGTCACGCTTTTGGCGCCTATGGAATGATTCTGAAGACAGAAGACGGCGGTGAAAACTGGATTCACGTCCTTGAGACAACTGAAAACGATTCGTTTTTTCACGTTTTCGATTTTGCTCCTCTAGCAGGTGAGCAGCGTTTCTTCCTTAGCGGGGAGGCGGGCTTGTTTATGATTGGCGATGCCAAAGAAGAAACAGCAACACTAGTCGAAAATGTGCCATGGGAAGGTAGCTTTTTTACCAGTGCTGCCTCTAGTAGCGGCGCCATTGTATTGGGCGGATTGCGCGGTCGCATGTTTCGCACTGAAGATGAAGGACAAAGTTGGGAGGAGGTGAAAAAGCCGCCTAGCAGTTCAATCGTAGCCTCGACACGCCTGGACGATGGTCGTCTGCTCTTCGCTGGCATCGCCGGGGAAATCCTCTTTAGTACCGATGACGGGAGAAGCTTTAACTATTTGCCTGTGTCTAGCGGCAATCGCGTCTATACCGTGGAACAGGGACCGGAAGGCAGCATACTGGTGGGTGGCCCGGCGGGCATCCAGAAACTCGCTCTTCCAAACCAATAAAAAATTATCGGAGACAACACCATGGCGCATGCAGAACAGTCAGAACTTCCGGTAATTTCGGATCTGAACGAATTTGATTACAACTCGGGAACATTTCTCGAAAAACTGGTTTTTAATAATCGCGCAACAGTGATGCTGTTGTGTGCACTGGTTACCCTGGTATTGGGGTTCCAGGCCTTCCAAATTGAACTCAAGGCGGGTTTCGAGAAAACCCTGCCAAAGGCTCATGAGTTCGTGATCAATTACGAAGCAAATAAGACTGACCTCAAGGGGCTCGGCAATAATTTGCGCATCGTAGTGGCCGTTAAGGACGGCACGATTCTCTCCGCTGAAAATCTCCAGTTTTTGGAAGAGGTCAACGATGCAGTTTTCTTCATCCCCGGGGTAGACCGAAACGGAATGAAGTCTCTTTTCACTCCCAACACCCGTTGGCGGGTGGTCACGGAGCAAGGCTTTGAAGGAGGCCCGGTTATTCCCGGCAACTTTGACGGCTCTGATAAGTCGATATCCGAGGTAAAGCGCAATATCCTGCGCGCTGGAATCATGGGCGACCTGGTGGCAAACGATGAAAAATCGGCAGCGATCATTGTGCCATTGCTGGACAAGAACCCTGAAACGGGCGAGAGACTGGATTACTCAGAGCTCGGCGAAACACTGGAAGATATCCGTGCCAAATTTACCGAGGGCAACCCTGACAGGTCCATACACATCATTGGCTTTGCCAAGCTGATTGCCGACCTGATCGATGGCCTGTTCGCCGTCATGCTGTTTTTTGCGGTTGCGGTCGTCATCGCGACGGCTCTGCTGTACTGGTATACACGCTGCTTCCGCTCTACCGTCATTGTAATCGCTTGCACCCTGGTGGCTGTTGCCTGGCAGCTCGGAATTCTGGCATTTTTGGGCTATGAGCTTGATCCATTTTCTATTCTGGTGCCTTTCCTGGTATTCGCCATTGGTGTGAGTCACGGTGCGCAGAAACTCAATGGCGTATTGCAGGATATCGGCCGCGGCACCCATCGCTACATCGCTGCTCGCTATACGTTCCGGCGCTTGTTCCTGGCCGGAGTCACCGCGCTGCTTTCTGATGGCGTCGGCTTCGCGGTGCTAATGATCATTCAGATTCAGGTGATCCAGGATCTGGCGATCACTGCCAGTATTGGCGTGTTGGTATTGATTTTCACCAACCTCATTCTGATTCCTATCGTACTGTCTTACACCGGTGTGGGTCGTAAGTGCGCTGCTCGAGCCGCTCGCCCGGTCAAAAGCGCTGAAGAAATGCACGTGGTTTGGCGCTTCCTGTTGGCGTTTACCAAGCCCGGACCCGCGGCTGCAGCAATAGTTGTTAGCGTGGTGCTGGCCGGAGTAGGGCTTTATGTTGCTCTCGACCTTAAAATTGGTGACCTGGACAAGGGCGCGCCGGAATTGCGCGCTGATTCTACCTACAACAAAGATGTCGCATTCATGACGGAAAACTATTCGGTCAGCACCGATGTGTTTGCCATCATTATCAAGACAGCTCCCGATGGTTGTATCGATCTGGAAGGTCTGAATCTGGCTAACGAACTCGAGTGGCAGTTGCGCCAGGTCCCCGGTGTGGAAGATGTGCGCGGCCTGAACGTGCGTACTCGCGAGATCATGATGGGTATCAATGAGGGCTTCCCCAAGTGGCAGTCCTTGTTCCGCAACCAGGACACGGTCAACTACGCTGTGAGCGAACTGGTGACATTGGAATATGTTGACCCCGGTTGTTCGATCTGGCCCATGCTCATTTATCTTGCAGATCATAAAGCTGAGACCCTTGAAGGCGTCGTCGCGGCTCTGGACGCCTTTAATGCGGAGTGGGGCGATATCGACAAGATTGAATTTATGGGCGCTGCAGGAAGTTCCGGCTTCGAGGCCGCCACCAATATCGTGGTAAAGAAAGCTAACCGTGAAATGTTGTTCTACGTTTACGGTGCTGTGATCCTGCTGTGTATGCTTACGTTCCGCTCGGTACCCGGTGTGATTTGTGCGGTGCTGCCACTAATGCTCACGTCTATTCTCTGCGAGGCCCTGATGGTTTGGCTGGGTATGGGGGTGAAGGTTGCCACCTTGCCGGTAATTGCGCTTGGTGTGGGTATTGGTGTCGACTATGCGCTATACGTGCTAACGGTCATATTGGCAAAAGAAAAGCAGGGAATGGATCTCACCACGGCCTATTACGAGACGCTCAACTTCACCGGGCGTGTGGTTGCCCTGATCGGTATAACCCTGGCTGCGGGCGTAATCACCTGGGCTGCTTCTCCGATCAAGTTCCAGGCTGATATGGGTATATTGCTGACCTTCATGTTCATCTGGAACATGTTCGGCGCATTAATCCTGATGCCGGCCCTGGCTTGTTTCCTGGTTAAACCCGCAAAGGCAGCAGACGAAGCCTGACATCTGTGCGCAGTGGAGCGGCCACCGAGGGACCTCGCTGGCCGCTTTTTTTGTCCCTTGCTCTACCCGGAGGTTTAAATGAACAACGTGTTCGGCATCACAGCAGCGGTGCTGGTTTTTTCCTGGCTGAGCGCCTGCTCTACTCCATCGGTAGAGGAACAAGCAGCGGAAGAGTTTACAGCTGAGGGCTTGCACCAGGTTAGAGGTACGGGCTTTGAAACGGCCTATGTATTGCCAGGTGCGAATTTGCCGGACTACGGCGATATTCAGTTTGACCGTTTCAGCTCTGCTGATGTTGAAATCGCCCGAACTACAGTCACTGGAACCAACCGCAGGGACTGGCAAATGACGCCCGAACGTCAGGACAATCTTGCACAGGCGTGGGCCAACGCCACAACTCATGCGTTTCGGGATTATCCGCGAGAGCGCGGCAGTGGTCAGCGCTTGCTACTGCAAGCAGAATTGATCAGGGTCAGCCCCGGACGTTCTACAACAACGTCTTCCGTCGCTGTGGGATCGTCTATGAGCGCAAACAGAGAGGTGGTCAATGTGTCGGCTGAGTTCCGTCTGCTTGATGCGAATTCGGGACAATTGTTGGCCTTGGTGCGTGACCGTCAGACCATTGGGTCATTGCAGTGGACGCGCGCAGCGGGTGTGGATATGGCCAATCTGTTTAACAGTTGGGCTGCGTTGCTCCATACCCGCGTCTCAGGGCGCTAGGTTTCTATGAGTGCTGCCCGTGGCGCTCAGAGCCAAGGTCACTTTCGGAGTGGCCTGACCCCAGTTTTTCCTGCCAGATACTCAAGCCAAGAACGAGTGTCGCAATTGAAAGTATGTAAACCATAATGAATCCCTCAGTGATCGCCGGTTGTAACGCTTCCGGCCACAATTTCAATGTAGGGCTTGCCTGTTTATTCTTCAAATGGCGATGAATCATTAATATAATGAATTAAATTCATGATATGAAGTGAACGCGGAGGCTTAATTGGACATTAGGGACCTGGGGCGGCTGGACCTGAATCTGCTGGTTGCCCTCGAGGCATTGCTGGAAGAACGCTCCGTTTCCAGAGCGGCAGAACGTCTATACATTACCCAGTCGGCGATGAGCAAAACCCTGGGTCGCCTGCGCGAGTTGTTTGACGACCAGCTATTCGTACGCCGTGGATCCGGCATGGTACCTACCCCCAGAGCGGAACAGCTGGGTGCAAAACTACCGGAAGTTTTGCAGGCAGTGCAGGGTATGATTCAACCTCTCGAGTTCGACCCGCTCGCTTATGAGGGGCAGATGAATATTCTGGTCCAGGGTCATATGGGCGTCTGGTTTTTACCGTCCCTGATTACGAGATTGCAGCAGACAGCCCCTAAACTGAGGGTAAGAGCCTTTTCTCGCGCGGACCAGCTGTATGAGCAACTGGCGGGTGGAAGCCTCGATTTTGCCTTACAGATAGAGCGACTCCAATACCCGCACGATCTCGATCTTACGACCCTGGCCTTTGCTCAGCCCGTGCTGCTTGCGCGTAAGGGTCATCCGCTGGAAGGTACCGACTTCACTATTGAAGACGTCGCCCGTTATCCCCAGATAGCGCTGCTTTCAACTGACCTTGGCGAGCTTAAATTTCATGAAGGAAATGCCGCTACAATTCTCGAGTACGAACGGCGGACGGAGCCCCACGTGGAAACCGATGACTTGCAGACAGCAGTGCAGGTGGTCAGGCAAACCGATTGTCTGTTTCCCGCGCCACCTATGTTTATCGAGCAGTTTAATCTGTCACGTGAAATAGTAGCCCTGCCGCTGCCAGGCATGGGAACGTTTGCCATCAAATACGTTGCGGTCAGGCATCAGCGAGTGTTGGGTTCTGCTGCTCACGAATTTTTTTATCAACAGATACTCGAATTAACGGAGGAGTTTCGGCGTAATTTTGGGCTCCCAAACCTGCATGAACTGCGTAAGCAGCGCAAGCTGACTTACTGAAAGTGTGGCTAGCTGCTATCCTCCGCTTATTCGTAAAAGAGGCGCAAGCTTTGTATAAAAACCCCTTAACCTCAGCTATGCAACAAGTTGCAGTCTTGGCTATTGTTACTGCTTTGTCGATTGAACTCGCCTTTGCCCAGGAGATAGAGGACAGCCTTAAGGTTGTTACAGCCACGACGACAAGTGCTGCCAAATCACAGCAAAAAGTGGATGCCTTGTCGCGAGAAACCCGTCTTCTATTAGAAGAATACAGAAGCCTTAAGGACAGCGTTGAGTACCAGGAAGCCTATACTCGAGAGCTACAGCAATTGGATGCGTCCCAGCAGGAGCGCGTTGAATCACTTAATCAGCAAATCGCCCAGGCGCGTATAACCCGGCAACGTATTCTCCCGCTGATGCGATCGATGGTAGATGCGCTGGAATCGTTCGTGGTGCTGGATTTGCCGTTTCATCAAGAGCAAAGACTGGGTGCAGTGTTACAGCTAAAACAGCGATTGGACCGCGCGGATATTTCTGTCTCTGCACGCTTTCGTCTGTTGTTGGAGGCCTACCAGATAGAGCAGGGTTACAGCGGCACTGTAGAAGCCTGGCGGGGTCCCCTGCAGGCTGATGGTGAAACCCGCTCCGTAGAGTATCTTCGGCTCGGTCGAGTGGCGCTTTATTATCAGAGCCTGGACCGCCTCAGCAGTGGTTATTGGGATAACGTCACCCAGTCCTGGTTGCCATTGGAGGCTGGCCGAAATCGCTCGCTCTCTCAGGCAATGCGGGTTGCGCGCAGCCAGACAGCGCCCCAGCTGTTGACATTGCCCCTGTTGGCGCGCGGTGATCGACCATGAGGTTTTTTCTCGCGGCGGCGTTGATGGCTGTATTTTCGCTGACCCAGGTTGCCTGGGCGGAAGAACAGATTCAGGACCTGGACCAGTTGTTGGCAGCTGTTAAGCAGCAACAAGCACAGCAGCGTGAGCTGAATCGTCAGCGTGAGCGCGAATTTATGGCCGACAAGCGGCAGCAGCAGCAACTGCTGCAGCGTGCTCGCAGTGACTTTGAGAAACAACAGCAGGAAAACCAGCCATTGCTTGTCGTCACCCAAAGAAACGCCGATGAAATCGCGCGCCTGGAGAAAGAGCTTGCTGAGGTAGTGGGCGACATGGGGAATCTTTCCAGTACATTTCGGGAGTTTGCGGGCGATTTTTCCGCCGTACTCAGAGAGTCAATGCTAAGCGCACAGTTACCCCAGCGATTGGAGAGAGCCCAGTCGCTGGCAGATGCTGATACTCAGGTCAGTATTGAAGAAATTCAGTCTCTTTGGCTGCTGCTGCAGGAGGACATGACCGAGTCGGGCAAGGTCGCCCAATTTCAAGCGCCTGTGATCGACAGCGCAGGCGCGATGCAAAGTGTCCCGGTACTGCGAGTGGGAGTTTTCTCTGCCTGGACCGATGGTATTTTCTTACGTTACGTTCCCGAGACGGCGGAGCTGCTATCGCTGAGTCGACAGCCGCCAAGCCGGTTTCGAGATGCGGCTCGCCAATTCGCCGAGGCCGATAGCGGTCTCTACTCTCTCGCCATTGATCCCACGCGCGGTAGTCTGTTAGGCATGCTGAGTTTTACACCGGATTTACGCGAACGAATAGAGCAGGCCGGCACGATCGGGCTGATCATAATCGGTCTGGGACTGTTTGGCCTGGCGCTGACCATTTGGCGCCTTGCTTATCTTCTGGTCATCTCTCGGCGCATTAATCGCCAGCTACAAGCCTTGGCAAAGCCCAGTAGCAGCAACCCCCTGGGCAGGGTGCTGCTCGCCGTTGAAACAGTGCCCTTAGACGAAGATGAACTGTTACAGTTCAAGCTCGATGAAGCAGTATTGGCAGAGATTCCTGCGCTGGAGCGTGGCAACGGCCTGATCAAGTTGTTCGCTGCAACATCACCACTACTGGGTCTATTGGGCACTGTCACTGGAATGATTCTTACCTTCCAAGCCATCAGTTTGTTTGGTACGGGGGACCCAAAGTTAATGGCCGGGGGAATTTCACAGGCATTGATGACCACGGTGTTGGGTTTGGTTGTCGCTATACCCCTGTTGTTTGGTCACAGTGTTGTCGCTTACTTGTCGCGGATAATGGTCCAGCGTCTTGACGAACAATGTGCTGGCGTTCTGGCTCGATCAGCAGAGCAGCAGGAGCGCTGAGCCGTGGCTCTTTGGTATGAAGTCACTGATTTTATGGACCAGGGCGGTCCGGTGCTGTGGCTGCTTTTCTTTACCTGTCTGTTGTTATGGCTTTTGATTTTGGAGCGCGCCTGGTTCTTGCGCCTTAGCTGGCCAACGCAGGCAAAGGTCTTGATTGGTGAATGGCAACGCCGTGAGGATAGCACTTCGTGGAAGGCCAAGAAGATTCGCGAGGCGGTAGTTTCCGAGTCTTCTATTCAGCTCCACGCTCAACTGCCGATGATACGAGTACTGGTGGCTTTATGCCCGTTGCTTGGCTTACTTGGCACCGTGCTTGGAATGGTTGCTGTGTTTGAGGTCATAGCAGTAAGCGGAAATGACGACGCCCAGGCGATGGCGCGGGGAATATATCGAGCAACCATCCCTACGATGGCTGGTTTGGTGATAGCCCTGACCGGGCTGTATTTTATCGTTCGTCTGAGCCAGCTAGCAGATCGCAGAACCCGTGCGTTGCGCGAAGCGATGCCTTTAAATCAAGCCATTACGATGGAGGCAGATCATGGGCGCTAGACGCCACCTCCCGCCAGCGGATGAGACCGAGCTGGATATGACACCCATGCTGGACATTGTGTTCATCATGCTGATCTTCTTCATTGTGACGACTTCTTTTGTTAAGGAGTCGGGTGTCACTGTGTCGACACCGCAGGCTGATACAGCTGCGCAGCAGGACAACGCCAATATATTTATTGCCATTACCGCTAGCGGCGAAGTCTGGGTCGATCGACGCCCGGTCGATGCCCGAAGTGTTCGCGCCATCGTAGCTCGCCTGCATGCAGACAATCCCGAGGGGTCGGTCATTATCCAGTCCGATGAAGAGGCTTCGACTCGTATGCTGGTAGAAGTGATGGACCAGGTGCGTCTAGCCGGTGTTGAGGGTATAGCGATCGCTGCGGAAAAGGGAGTGCAATGACCGGGATGCCGCCTCTCAGGCTATTGCCGGCTTTGGCAGGTGCGATAGTGATTAGCCTGGCGATATTCCTGTTCATGCAAAGTCTTATCAAGCGTGGTCAAAGCGAGGATGTGCAGCTGGCCGTGTACGAGCACGTGGAAATTTTACGCCAGCAGCCAGAGCCGGAAGAACTCGAGGATGTTGAGCAGGCATTGGAGGAAGCTCCGCAGGAGCCGTTGCTGGAGCAGTTGCAAATGGCCGCCCCAACACCGCAACCACAGCAGTCATTGGAAATGCCATCACTTGATTTGGGCGTGGGCGATATCGACATTCGCGCGGTGGGCAGTAATTTCACCGCCCCGTTGGGCGCTGGAGGTATAGCCATCCCGGGCGGCGGTCAAGACGCTAAAGGCTTCGTGGAGGTGGTGCCTTACAATACGCGTAGGCCCAACGTCCCAGATGTTGCATGGCAAAACAAGATTAGTGGCTGGGTGTTGGTTGCGTTTACCGTGACCCCGCGAGGGGATACACGTGACGTGAGGGTGCTCGATGCCAAACCTCGAGGTGTGTTTGAGGAGAAAGTGATCGCAGCGGTAGGGGATTGGCAGTATTCGGTGAAGTTTGCCGGTAAGTCATCTGCCAATGTGGTCTTGACCCAGCGTGTGGACGTTCGCTGGCAGGACTTCCCCACTAATATCCCGAATGTAGACTGACCGTGTCGCGCTTAAAATACCTCGTGCTTCTTTGCTGCTTACTGGTGCCGTTTGCTCTGGCACAGGAGCAAGGACAGTATCGCAGTCGAATCATGTTGGATCCGCTTGGTGAGATGGGCAAAGGCTCTGAAATGTCGGTCGCGGAGCTTGAAAAACAGATAAACAGTATCGAGGACCCTTACGCTAAGTCCAGTGCGGGACGTTTCCTGGCTCGGCACTACGTCCAGCAAAAAGATTACGCTATCGCCATTGCCTACTACCAGGAGGCGCTTAACCTGGGCGGGCTGGCAGACGTTGCCAATCGCGAGATGCTACGAGAACTCGCCCAGGTCTATTTGCTCGCCGAAAACTATAGTCAGGCCGCTGCTACGTTACAGCGCGCCCTGGATATCGACCTGGTGCCTGATCCCCGCGATTTTTTATTACTGGCTCAGGCGCATTACCGCCTGGGCGATTATGTGGCAGTCGTGGTTGCGCTCGATGGCATTCAGGACAATGGACTTAAGTTAGAGCTGGAACAGATGCGTCAAGCGCTTGCCCTGTACTATCGTGCAGGCGCCTTCGAGCAGTGCGAGGATATTCTCACCCAGCTTCTGAAAATCGATCCGGGTAACCCTGAAGTTTGGCATCAGCTGGCGTCTGTTTATTTGCAGCAGAATAAGCAGAAGCAGGCCCTGGATCATTTGATCCTGGCGTTGGAAAAGAAGGTGCCTTTTACTGATGCAGAACTGCTGTTGTTGATTGATTTGCAGGCGATCAACGGCAACCCCTTCGGTGCCGCAACGACACTGGAAAATGCGATTACACAGGGCGTGGTATCACCCAATGCGGCCAATCAGCGCAAGCTGTTCGAGCTCTGGTTGCAGGCTAGGGAACGGGAGAAGGCCAAAACCGCGCTTACAAGGGCAGCGCAAGTCGGTGGAGATACCGAACTCTATCTTTATCTTGCACAGCTGCAATTGGAGGCGGAGGAATGGGTCGCCGTGCAGGCCACGTTACTGGAGGCCTGCGAAGACCCGTTGGAGGATCGATTTGTGAGTCGTGCAAATCTGTTGTTGGGCATAAGTTTGTTGAAGCAGGGCAGGGAAGCAGAGGCCCGAAGGGCATTAATTAATGCAACCCTGGTCGGAGGCGCGAATGCCCAGGCAGCCGAATGGCTGCGCTTTATGGAGGCCGAGCCCGCCAGCGAAAGCGAGCTGCGACGGGTCAGGGGCCCCTGTTATGGCACTAAAGGTAAGAAAGATTCATTGGAATTGGTATCTGCTGCTGATGTGCCGTTAGAGCACGTTGAGACAGCGCAAACTGACTCAAAGCAAAGCGCAGCGCCACTTGCGATAAAGACTGTCAAACAGCAGCGATTTTTCACCAGCGAGCATAGTGAATCTATCGCCGAGCTTCTGCCTCAGGTACGTGCGCTCGCTACCCGCCTGAACGTTAGTCTGGTTAAAGCTGCAGGGACTTCCGACGGTCCACTGCAGGTTTTGGCCATACCGGGAGAGGAACTGCGTCTGGCAATTCCGATACGGGGTTCAGCGCAAGCGAAGGGGCGCTATCGCATCTACAATGCCCAAGCCTATAAATGTGCTTGGATCGTTGTCACCGCCGCCGAATCCGTGTCCGCGGACAGGCTGGATAGGTTTGCCGAGCGCGTCAGGTCAGCAGGTTATGAGACAACTGGCGAGTACCGTCTTGTAATGCAGCAAGGTAGAGAGCCAACGATCGAGTTGCAGTTAGGAATAGAATAGACCTTCAACACCTTTAGGGCACCAGTAGCGCAGCGGCTGTTAATTTCGGTACCAGATCGGAGATGACCAGGCTCGCTCCTGTAGGGTAGGAGAATAGAAGGCCGAGTTGGTCGGGTCAGTGCAGCAGTTGCCGTAGACATCTCCGGTGGCACCAGAATCCTGGGCCAGCGCTGTCGCAGTCTCTGCTTGCTCGACACAGTTACTGGCAAATGGGTTAACCCCGGCCGCCTGGCACTGCAGGGTACTCCAGCGGCAGCTGGGGTTCTCCAAAACCCGCACATAGTAAAATGCGTCTTCGTCTGTGTTAAATTGCGGGTCGCGCCAGACACTGCAGCTCTGGGTCATACCTCGACCCGTTCGTGCGCAGGTATACGGATCGATACTGGCTCCGTTGTCCTTGTTACCTGCGATATCAAACACCTTCTCGTGGCTGATGCCGTCAGCATCGACCCAACCCTTAATGATTTGCACCCGTTGAATATCCGTGCCGGTGCTCTGCTGTGTGCCCGGATCTTTTTGCACGCTGACCAGAAAACCGGGGCTTTTGGTATAGGTGCTGAGCTCGCCACCCATAGGAACGCCTCGGGCATAGGCCTGTTCAAGCATGTCGGGTGATTGGCAAAGCTCTGCTGTCAGGTCCCCGGCAAAAAATCGCAAGCTGGGTCGGGTGCCACTGGTGGCGTAAGTCTCCTTGCGCTTGATTGCTGCGAAAACGCTGTCTCTGGAGTTTTCTTCCGCCCAGACCACTGCCAATCCACCCGGGTTGGAATAAAAGTGGTCTTGCACATTGGCGTACTGCGCGTCGCGCCTGCCCAGATGCCCTACATAGTTGTCTTCCTCGGCACTTCCAGGAGCGGCGCTATGGGAGTCGGTGCTGCCAATAAAGCCCATTACAAAGGGGTTGCTGCCAGATTGATCTTCAAGCTTCAGGCCGTCTTTGAGAGCGTTTCTTACCATATTGCGGCGCGCAAATTTCTCCAGCGGAACTTCCAGGGCCCGATCTGTTCTCACCTTGCCGTGCACGGTTCCCATCATGTTCAGATTGTCAGCAGGAATTTGCTCGAAGTCACAGGCCTCGTCCACTGTACCAAGCCCTAGTCCCCGGCGTCGGTCGAAACGACATTCGGACGCCCCTTTATGCTGTACGATTTCCACCACAGGTTCGAAGAATAAGCGGTCCTGAAGTTCCTGCTGATTGAGTGGATCCCTGAACATGCGCCCGCCTGCGAGATTGGAATTATGCGGGATTGATATGGCGTCACAGCCATTATCCTGGTCAGTGCACCGTTCCCTCAGTTGTCGCCAGAGACTGGGGAAACTGTCGTACCCCGTGTCATAAACTGAAACGGGCATCGCCGGTACCTCGGCATTCCTGAAAATAACATTGCGGTGCATGTTGTTCTGGTCGAAGGCTTCCGTGTACTCATAGGCAACGAAGGTGGTGAAATCACACTCTTCGCTGCGGTCGTAGTGGTCCTCTGCCGCCTGCTGCGTTTTTTGCCAAGTCTCCCTGTCTGCCTCGTCACAATCTGACAAGCTGCAGGCAAAAGACTTGCTAGGCGGGTCTTCCAGTTGCCCGCCCAGGTCCGTCCACCAATTGGCAGCGAGCAGTTGAAGCCATATGTTGTTGGCTCGTGTCATCAAACAGTGAGGCCACCAATAGCCCAGCTTGGCTGAATCCAAAGTACAGACGTTGACCTGACCGAAGAATTCAGCGTGATCTGTCACTGCAGTAAAATCCAACGGCCGCCCGATTTTTGCTTCGATTTTTTGCTCGCCATTGGCATCAGGCAGAATTATTGATTCACCTTTGGCGTAACGGTAAGCATCCCATGGGTCTCGTCGTTGACTCGATAGGTAGGAATCAAAGGAATAACTGGTGTGTACGTGAAGATCACCAAACAGGGCCTGTCGTGTTTCCTGATGATCGCGACATGGCACTCGCGTTTCTGTGGTTTCAAATTGCTCAGCGGTGGTGCCGGGTAAAGCGATGACCAGCAGGAAAATGGCCAGCAGCGAATGACGTATGCTCATTAAAAGTCACATATATTCTGGATTTAAAGTGTCTCTACCAGCTTTCTGGCGGAGAGGATCGCTCCATCAATGTAGCTGATCTCCCGGCAATCGCCAATACGGTGCACCTCTCCCCGGTAATCATCCAGCTGGTCGGAGATTCTGGTATCGCCTTCCGTGCCCAGGGCGATAATGACCTGTTGCGCGCTCACACTTCGCTGGGCTCCCTCATGTTGAAAACGAACCGCATCGGCGGTTATCTCATCGATAGGTGCATTACTGTAGATGCTGACATCGTGCTCTCGAAGCATGTGCAGCACTCGTGCCCTGCGCACAATGGCAAGCTCTGCGCCCAATGAGGGGCCCGGCTCGATAATAGTGACCTTGCGACCCCGTTCGACCAGGTATTCAGCCAATTCAAGGCCCACCAGACCTCCACCGATAATCGTGACTTGCTTCGCAATGGGCATCCAGAATTTTGATGCGAATCGCATGAGAGGGATGCTGCGCAGTGCCTGTGTCAGGCTTCCTGCCCACAGTACCAATCTGGCGAACAGAGACAGTTTCGCCGCCGCCTGTTTGTCACCGCCGAAAAGAACCCCCCTGAGTTGATCACCGTCAAAAACATGACGCTGGGATTTGCCGGGAATGTCCGGGGCTCTGCGAATAGCGCCTGTGGCAAGAACAACATGATCGGCATCAAAGTCACGAATAGTGGCGGCGGTAGCACTTTTTCCAAGGTGTAAGTCGATGGGCAGGCGGCGCATCTCCCCGGCGAGATATGTAATCAGGCTTTCGTTGGGTTCGTAAGCGAGCGCAGCTATGCGGGCGGTGCCTCCCAGGTCCTTGTCGCGTTCCCAAAGCGATACCTGGTGACCTTGCTCGGCAAGAAGTCGAGCGGTTTCCATTCCGCCTGGGCCGCCGCCGACAACTAAAACCTTTTTTCCTTGCGAGCAGCGGGCGATGATGTCGCCTTCGTACTCGCGGCCCATGCTGTGATTGACAGCACAAACCATGGGCTGATTGATAAATATCTGGCTAACGCAGATATAGCAGTAAATACACGGACGAACCTGCTCAGGGAGACCTGCTTTGAGCTTGTTCGGCAGGTCGGGGTCAGCCAGTAGTTTTCGGCCCATGGCCAGGAAGTCGAAGTCGCCAGCTGTGAGGTGTTTTTCTGCAACCTCAGGTTCAATTCTTCCGACGCCAATCACTGGAATGTCGACTGCGGCCTTCACCTGTTTGGCAAAATCGACGAACCCGCCCGGTTTGTGCACTAGCGGTGCCTCTGTAAATGCGATGGCATGTGCAACGTTGCCATAAGCGCTGAC
The DNA here is from genome assembly GCA_039979015.1 of Halioglobus sp. Classification (GTDB taxonomy): domain Bacteria; phylum Pseudomonadota; class Gammaproteobacteria; order Pseudomonadales; family Halieaceae; genus Halioglobus. The sequence continues at coordinate 99,538 of JBDWAD010000019.1, read as the reverse complement.
ATCGATGGCATCTGCCCCAGCGTGCTCACAAAAGCGGGCGGTTGCGGTGCAGTCATCCGGGGTGAGCCCGCCTTCGGTTCGATATTCCATGGCATCAAGCCGCACCAGGATCGGAAAATCTGCCCCTGTGTTTTTTCGTATAGCGCTGATCATCTCGGTGAGGAAGCGTGCCCGATTTTCAGGTGAGCCGCCGTAGCGATCACAGCGTTTGTTGGTATAAGGCGAGAGAAAGCTCGCCAGTAAATACCCGTGGCCTGCGTGGATTTCTATGCCATCGAAGCCTGCCGTTTGTGCTCGCTGTGCCGCGCTCACAAATTGGGCAATGGTGTCAGCAATGTCTTGCTCGGTCATTTCATAGTACTGCGGGCCTTTGCCATCGGGTCCAGCAGCCTTTATGAAATGGCCAATTTCTTGTTGAGTCAGGACATGGAACATGTCACTGGCGGCGCGTTCAAGAGGGGAGGGAATGGGAATGGGTCTTCCTGCAGCGGTATCCTCCTGAGCCATTTTTCCGCCATGGTTGAGCTGGGCCACAATTTTGGCATCGTGCTCGTGAACCCGTTGCGCTAATTCAGTCAATCCGGGAAGAAATTTGTCGTCAGAGAAGGCGACTGTATTAGGCATAGTCGAGCCATTGGGAAAGCAGGCTGCTGAAGTTTCCAGTACCAACAGACCTGTGCCGCCTTTGGCCCTTGCCTCGTAGTAGGCAATAAGGCGCTCCGAGCAGTGACCGTCCTCGTTTGCAAAATTAGAACCCATCGCCGCTAAAACTATACGATTCTTCAGCGTCATAGCGCCGATGCGGCCAGGCGACAACAGATGCGTGTGAGAGTGTTGCATGGAACAGGCCTTTTTACTGTTTTTTAGCCCTCTTATACTAGCCTGACAGCATTGCGCGCACAGTACTGCTCAGTTCAATATTGTTAACATCTGCGCTCCCTGCAGTTTTGGTTGAACTTTAAGGTTTATAAAGACGGTAGAAAGAGTGCTATCGGGCAATTGTCCTATTTGCGAAGATCGAGCCAGCTGCAGATCAGTGCTATGGCTGATGCCAATAGAATTATGGAGCTGCTAGCTTGGTTGCCAGGCGCATGCATAATCCAACGATACGTTTGCTTTTTATGCTTGAATGAAATTCTGGCTAAGCTGTACTTATAGCATCGGTAAACAATTCAGAGGACAGACAAATGCCGTATCAGTACATCACCACTGAGACAGAGGGTCGGGTGTTTATCCTGACAATAAATCGGCCGGAAGTGATGAATGCCATTAGTCCTGCTGCCAGCCATGAAATGGCCAATGCAATGGATGACTTTGAGTCCGATCCTGAGCTTTGGGTGGCGATTATCACTGGGGCGGGAGAGAGTGCCTTCTGCGCTGGCGGCGATATCAGTGTGATGGCAGAAGCGAAGACAGAGGATGATTATCAAATGCCTGCTAGTGGATACGGCGGCATGACCAATCGCACTAGCTGTTATAAGCCGGTCATTGCAGCGGTTAACGGAATTGCGTTCGGCGGTGGTTTTGAAGTCGCCCTGGCTTGCGACATTATTGTTGCCGGGGAAAATGCGATGTTCGGCTTACCCGAACCTAAAATTGGTACAGCCGCAGTAGCTACAGGAATGCACCGTCTGGCGAGAGAGATAGGCCTGAAGCCAGCTATGGCTTTGTTGCTAACAGCGGGATCCATTAGCGCAGAGCGAGCCAAAGCCCTCGGCCTGGTGACGGAGGTAGTTCCTCAGTCGGATCTTATGGCGACAGCCCGCAAAGTCGCCGAGCGAATTATGCGATGTGCACCCCTGGCTGTGCAGGCGACTAAACAGTGCGTGCTCGAAGGACTCAACTTTGCCGGCGTGCCCGCCGCACAGCAGGCACAGGAAGCGGGAGAGTTCGATCGTTTGGATGTCATGCTCAAGAGTGACGACATACGCGAGGGTCTTAACGCCTTCATGGAAAAACGCAGACCCGAGTGGAGGGGGCGCTGAGATGAGGCTCAGCAAGCGCCTCGTTTGTGACGCCCGCTAAAACGGCAGAATCTAAAAACTGTCAGGGCGCATCATAGCGTCATGGCCACCATCAACGAAGAGCATCGCCCCGCAGATGAATCCAGCCCTTTCACTGAGCAGGAAGCTGGCGGCTTCTGCCATGTCTTCTGGTTGTCCTGGCCTGCCGATGGGAATAGTGGCAATGAATTGTTTGATCGCATCGCCATAGGTGGGATTGTCCTCAACTGCGGCGCTCAGTGGTGTCTGGGTGTAGCCAGGGCCAATTGCGTTCATGCGAATGCCCTGGGCTGCATAGGAGGCTGTATTACGTCGCATCCATATGGTTACTGCCTGTTTGGTCCCCGAATATACCGGCTGCCCCTGCATCTCCTCTGCCACAGCGCAGGCGCGCTCTGCCTCGTTGTTGAGCAGGCTTTCGACAAACTCCGGGTTGGTTTCCATGGGCGCTGAATTAGAGGACACAAGCAGCACTGCGGCTTTTTTGGCCGCCAAGTGCTCTCTGAGTCCTTCGATCAAGTCTACGCTCCCAAAGTAGTTCACTTTGGTAATCAAGCTGTTATTGGGTACATGAGAGCCTATGCCGGCGCAGGTGATCAACCCTTGCAGTTCGTCCTCTGTCGCTTCGCGGATCGCCTCGATCGCACTGGCGCGCCCCTCCGGAGATGACAGGTCTGCGACGATGTCAGCTTCCTGAATGTCGACGGCGAGTGTGCTGTGACCTTCTTTCTTAAGTTGCTCAGCGATCGCTTTACCGATTCCGCTGGCACCACCGGTGATGACATATGTACCCATGATATGAATCTCCTGATTCTAGTGAAACGCGGTTGCCGGAGGGTTATTTGACGTCCCGATTGTCCAGTGTCAATTCCCAATCCGGTACGTGTAACTGTGGAGTTTTACCACCATCAACCGGTAACACCACTCCGGTAATGAACGTGGACTCATCGGATCCGAGGAAGCAAATCGTGTTAGCCAGGTCCTCGGGCGTGCCCAGGCGCTGAATAGGAATTGAGCTGGCCATCAATTTTTTCATCGCTTCGTTCTTGCCGACCGACGCATTGAGGCCGGGTGTTTCAACTGCGCCTGGGGCAACCACGTTGACGCGCACGCCATAGGGGGCTGCCTCCATCGCCGCACACATGCTGAACTGATTGACTGCTGCTTTTGCAGCAGAATAAGCACCCGCAGCCATGCCAGCGCGAAGACTGCTGACAGAGGATATGTTAATAATCGAGCCACTGCCCTGAGGTTGCATGACTTTCAATGCGGCCTGGACGCCGATAAAAACGCTTTCGACGCAGACGCCAAAGTTGGCTCTCCAGTCATCGATATTTTGATCCAGAATCATGCCACCAATCACCGTCGGTGCGTTGTTGACCAGTACATCCAGTCGACCAAATTCTTCTGCCGTATCGCTGATCAGCCTGGCAAAAGCCTCTATGTTACCAATATCGAGTTCAACACCCCTGAATTTTCCGCCAAACGCAGCAATCTCTTCCCCCAGGCTATCCAGTCGCGGCACGCGTCGGGCGCAGGCAATGACCTGGGCGCCTTCGCGCGCCAGTTGCAGCGCAGTTGCCCGGCCGATACCCATGCTGCCGCCGGTGACGATTGCAACTTTGCCATCAAAACGTTGTGCGCCCATTATTTAAGCTCCAGATGTGAATGTGTAATGCAATTAAAGTGTGAGTATCGCGGTCCCGGTCACATGATACCCGAGGCCGTTTTTGCCAGCGAAGTCGACGCTGACTTGTTTATCCTCGCTCAGGTCAGAGACCCGGCCCTGCATAACCATGGTATCTCCGGGAACATTCGGTGCCAGTAGTTTGAAACTCAATTTATTCAAGCGGCTGTGAGGGCCCGCCCAATCGGAGAGATAGCGCCCGCATAGTCCGCTAGTAGTCAGTATGTTCATAAATATATCTGGCATGGCGGCGGCGCGGGCGGCGGGCGCATTGTGGTGAACGTCAATAAAATCCTGTGATGCGACGGCGCCACCGACAATCAGCTTATGGGTGATTGGAATGGAGAGTTCAGGCAGTGCCTGACCTTCCTCCAGATCTGCAAGATCCAAACCGTTGAAGTCGGGCAGGGTGTTGGCTGAGACTGTCGTGGCCGGAGTGGTTGCAGCTGCGCTGGTTTGGGCGGTTTCAGTTGCGGTCTTTGCCTTGTACTGGAAATAGGTGATCAGAGCTTCGGCAAAACAGGTTTCGTATTGGTCCAGATATTCAACGCGTTCAGTCACAAAATAGCCGGATCCGAGCGCTGTTTCCTTTAGCGCACTGATATTAACCACCGTCGTGTAATGGTGGGGGCGATCTCCCTCAAGGAGATAGCGGTTAAAGCTGATGTCATAGCTGACGGCGACATTGTCGGGAAAGCCTCTCACCGCCAGAGTATCAAAAACCTGGTAGGGCGGGGCATCTGTAGATCCAGGGGCGTAGGCCATATTGATGTCGCGCATCGTCCACATCTGCATTGTGGCTGGAGGCGCGACAGCGGTATCGATACCCACTGAAGACTGGTACTCGCGATCGAGATACAGGGGGTTACGATCACCCATCGCGCTGCACCATTGCCATATTTGTACTCGGCTTACGGGATTGTAGCTGTTGTAGGGTCCCAAGCGGTTTCCAGTCAGCGACTCGAGCTCGTTTTTCTCTATTGCATTCACAGGGGTTTTCTCAATCATCGAGCACTTAAGATAGTATTTTGGCTATCTGTGCGACAGCGCTGAATCAGTCTATTGCATAAACATATGCGATCACCGGTAGCTTAAAGATCTCGCACAAAAAAGGGCGGCCATTGGCCGCCCCTTGTCACCTTGCAGTAGCTTACCAATCAGACTGGCGGTACAGAGAAACCGCCCCAAACAGGCATGTAGTTGTCGTCGTAGTGGCTTGCCATGGACGTGTGCAGGTCTTCAAGTTCCCACTTTGCAGCACCCTTTGGGTTGACGAAAGCGTCACGCAGCGTCGGGCGCTGGGCAACTTGCACCTCGTTGCCCCAGACTACGTAAACTTCACCTGAGATTTTGCCAGCTTCAGGGGAGGCCAGGTAGCCCACTAAAGGTGCCACGTTGGCGGGATCGAAAGCATGAAAACCACCATCCTCCGGCGGCGCGAACATCTCGGCTGTTTGGCCGCCTGCGGTCATGTCCGTCAACGCACGAGGCATAATAACGTTAGCCGTAATGCCGTACTTGATGAGCAATTGCGCCGCGCCCATTGTCATGGCGATAATGCCGGCCTTGGCCGCGGCGTAATTGGGTTGCCCTGCCGAGCCGTAAAATGCGGCTTCTGATGAAGTGCTTATCAGGCGGCCATAAACTTGATCGCCGGCTTTGGCTTTTTCGCGCCAGTACTTTGTGGCGTTGCGCATGTTGACGAAGTGGCCGCGCAAGTGCACGCGTACCACAGAGTCGAACTCTTCGTCAGACATGCCGAAAATTGTCTTGTCTCGACAGAACCCGGCGTTGTTGACCATAATGTTCATGTCGCCATAGGTATCCAGCGTGGTCTTGAGCAGGTTTTCAGCGTCGGCAGAGTCGGCGCAGTCGCCGTACACGGCAATTGCTTCACCACCAAAGCCCTTAATCTCTTCAACCGCAGATTCAGCGGCTTCTTTGGCAGCGGGCAGGTCTATGTCGTTGATCACGACCCTCGCTCCCTGCTTCGCCAGTTGAATGGCTTCCTCGCGGCCCAGTCCACGGCCGGCGCCGGTGAGCACGGCAACTTTTCCGGTCAGGTCTCCCATAGGGTTCTCTCCTTAAATGCGTTCGATGATGGTGCCGGTGCCCACGGAGGAGCCGCAACACATAGTGATGAGTGCCGTATTTTTGTCTGCTCGCTCCAGTTCATGCAGCGCCGTAGTGATAAGACGCGCACCGGTAGAGCCTACTGGATGGCCCAGCGCAATGGCTCCGCCGTTCACATTAACCTTGTCCAGGTCGGCGTTGTAAACCTTGGCCCACGACAGGACTACCGCGGCAAAGGCCTCATTGATTTCGATGAGGTCGATATCATTCATGGTCATTCCGCTGCGTTTGAGCAGACGCGCTGTCGCGTCGACGGGGCCGTCAAGCAGATAGTACGGATCGGTACCGACTACACAGTCAGAAATGATACGAGCGCGGGGCTTAAGCCCACGGGCGGTGGCTTCTTCGGCGGTCATCCACAAAACCGCAGCAGAACCATCGGAAATCTGGGAAGAATTGCCCGCCGTATGGATGTTGCCCTCCATAACCAGGCGCAGCTGGCCAAGGCCTTCCAGCGTGGTGTCACGCAGACCCTGGTCACGTGTCACGGTTTTTGTTTCCCCTGTGGGCTGGCCATCCTCACCCAGAATCGGTGCTTCAACGGTGAAGGTTTCGCGGTCAAAGCGGCCTTCTTCCCAGGCTTGCTTGGCTTTGCGCTGTGAGTGGAAGCCCAGTTCATCAGCCATGGCCTTGGTGATGCCGCGATTGTCGGCGATCCTTTGGGCGCTGGAAAACTGGTCCGGCGTAGAGTCCCAGGGCCATTCGGGTGGAACGAAGTAGCCAGGACCATTCATTACATTGGCTCCAAGCCCGACGCGGCTCATGGATTCCACGCCGCAGGCAATCCCGATATCGATGGAGCCCGTGGTGATCATGGAAGAGATCATGTGATTGGCGGTCTGGGCAGAGCCGCACTGGTTGTCAAGCGTAGTGCCGCCAGCGGTGTAATCTTTGCCGAGATTGAGCCACGCGTTACGGGTGATGTTACTCGACTGCTCGCCCGCCTGGGTGACACAGCCACCGGCCAGGTAGTCGACATCGCTATACTCAAGGCCGCTGCGCTTCATGATTTCGGCAAGAGACAGCCCTAGCAGTTCAACTGCATGGAATCCGCTGAGGTCGCCGACAATGGGTTTGCCGCGGCCAATAGGCGTTCGGACTGCTTCTACAATGACTGCTTCACGCATGTTTAATCCTCGATAGGGGGCACCCGGCAATGCCGGGCAGGGTTTCGGTGGGCCACTAGTCTACGTTAGGGGTGGCCGCTGGCAATAACAGATTGCGCCATTGCCGGATGCGTATTGTGCCGTTTTCGCGGGTTGACCTACAGGCCGTAAACTCGATAGAAGACAATGGTTTAGCTGTTTAGTCTGGAGAGAGTTCGCTGGCAGATCGGGTTCGCGCTGACTGCATCTGTCCGTAAACTACAGTCACTATTTTCGACACGAAGGCACACGCGTGAAACAGTATAAGTACGATGATGTAGAAGCAATGCAGGAGCTGGTATCAGAGGATTTTGGCAGCTGGAGTAGCGAGGTTGAGATCAGCCAGGCAATGGTGAATCAGTTTGCTGAGCTGACGGGAGATGACTACTGGCTGCATACGGATCCCGAAAAAGCCAAAACAGACAGCCCGTTTGGCTGCACCGTCGCTCACGGTTTCCTGACCCTGGTGCTGCTCCCGAAGATGAGCGGTGAGCCTGGCTATGAAGTGACCGGCTTTAATAACATGCTGAATTACGGCTCAGACAAACTGCGTTTTACCGGCATAGTGCCAGTGGGGTGCTCTGTCCACAGTCGCAGCCGTATCAAGGAAGTTAGCGCTACTCCCAAAGGCACCAAGATGGTGATGGAGCAGCATATACACGTGGTGGGCCAGGATGATCGCCCTGCTGTTATTTACGAACTGATTTTCATCTACATGTAACAGGCTGTGGGGCTGCAACAGGTATTTTATGTGCCGGGTTTGCTTGCATTCAGGTTCAGTGGGATCAGCAATCCTGCCGCCACAACACAGACAGCCGAGAAGAGGTAGAGGCTGGTTGAGTAAGTGCCAAGGCTGTCATACATGCGGCCGATGATGGTAAAGCCTGGCATAACGCAAAGCGTAATGATTGGCCCCATAAGCCCCATTGCCCGGCCAAAACTCGCAAGCCCAAACACTTGTGCCATCATCGCCCCCCATACGGGTAGCATACCGCCCGCTGCGAGACCCAGCAGCGAAGTTCCTGCCAGCATGACATAGTGCTGTGGCTCACTGGCAAGTACCAGGAAGGCGGTGAGCACAAGGCCTTGCGCCACCCATAAGGCAGCCTTCAGGCTGAAGCGATCCGCAGCCATTCCAAACAGTATTTTTCCGATAAAGCCCGCGATCGCCACCGACATAATCAACGCGGACGCCTGTTCTTTGCTACCTCCCAGATTGACAGCATAAGGGGTGATGTTTGAGAGCACGGCGGAGTACACACTGAACAATAAGCCAAGGCTCAGTCCCAAATACCAAAACCCTGGCGTCGCTAGAATGGCTTTCATGTTCATGTGCGTATGCTCACTGCTGTGGCTGCTTGCAACGCCTTCCATTCCCTCAGCATGTAAGCCCACATCCGCAGGTTGGGAGCGGATCATGAGTGCAACAACAGGTAGCATGATGAGCAGGGAGCAGTAGGCTAGGTTTTGCAGGGCAGCGCGCCAACCGTCTTCGCCTAACCAATAGCTGATTAAAGCCGGAATGATTACACCGCCCACGGACGTGCCCAGCGCTGCGATGCCCAGTGCGCGACCGCGGCTGGAGGTGAACCAGCGAGAGATGACGGCAGAGCTGCACATGGGCCCGGCAAATGCATTGCAGGCGGCCATGGTCACGGCGAAAGCCGCTATGTATTGATAAATACTGGTAGAAAGGGATAAAGCAAAGAGACCAGCGGCATAGAGCAGGGTGCCGGCAATCATCATAATCCTGACCGAATAGCGGTCAATCAGCAAGCCTCCCAGTGGCTGCATGAATAGTCCGAGGAAGGTCGCCGCCGCGAGACTATACATTACCTGTTCGAGGGAGGCGTTAAACTCTGCCTGTACAGGCGCAACTAACAAGCTCACCGCGTAGGTGAAGAAACCCACTACGAACAACTGCGCTGTAAATCCGCCGCCGACTACCTTCCATCCGTAGAACATATCTTTTACCTTTACAGGATTGCGACGGCGGCTGAGCGCCTTGTTGTGTCGACAGGGCCCACCGTCATGGATAGGCCCACGGGTCTGTCGTCAGTCGAGCTTACCAAGAATGGCACCACCTGTGGGAATACCCACGCCGGAAGTGACCAGTGCGTGATCAACACTCTTCTTAGGCTGGTTGAGGGATTGTCCGCGCACCAGTTTGGTTGCTTCAACGATGCCGTTAACACCATGAATATAAGCTTCGCTGAGCTGGCCGCCGTGCGTATTGGTCGGCAATCGTCCATCAGCGCGAAGTGATCCGTCTAAGGCAAAGTCACCCGACTCCCCAAAACCACAGAATTTCCAGGCTTCGAGCTGCCAAAGAACGATAGGAGAAAATGCGTCGTAAATTACCGCAGCGTCGATGTCGTCAGGGCCAAGGCCGCTCATTTCGTAAACGTTGTTAGCTGCAATTTCCATCTCGGGAATGGCGGCAAATTCCTCGCGATAAAACGACGTCATCTGTTCCTGGTCTGGCGCGGAGGCCTGCGCTACCCCGCGCACCGCGACACCGGGTTGTTTGAGATCCCGTGCTCGCTCAGGTGTGGTCAAAATGACGGCAGAGCCACCGTCGCTTTCCTGACAGCAATCGAATAATGCCAGGGGGTCGGCGATCATGCGTGCAGCATCGTATTCCGCTCGATCAAAAGAACGTCCGTGGAAAAAAGCGTTTGGATTATTAACGGCATATTCGCGAGTGGAGTGAGCGACTTCGAATAATGCATCTTTGGTAACACCGGTGTTGTGCATCCAGCGCTGAGTGAACATGGCGACCCAGGAAGCCGGTGTGAGCAGGCCATAGGGCATGTACCAGCCCCAGTGAATGGCATCCGCGGTAGTAATCTCACCGGAAACTCCGCTTGAGAACCGGTGGCCCGAACGTCCATTGAGCGCGCGAAAGCACACCACAACCTCAGCCATTCCCGTCGCGATCGCCATGACCGCCTGGTGCAGTGTCCCGGTTGCCGCGCCACCACCATAGTGCGAGCGTCCCCAGAAGTTCAGTCCCCCGCAGCCCAGTGCACGAGCGACCTCGATTTCGTCATTGCTGTCCATGGTGAAGGTGGCCATGCCGTCAACGTCAGAAGGCTTGAGGCCTGCATCATCCAGCGCTGTCTTGATTGCCTGCACGGCCAGACTTAATTCGGACACGCCAGAGTCTTTGCTGAATTTGGTGTTGCCGACGCCAACAATCACGGCTTTGTCTTTTACATTAGCGACCATGGCTCAGCTCTCCTTTGGTAATGCGAGTTTTACGGTGCCCTGCATATGCATGCCCCAGATATTGTTTTCGCCCAATACGGCAATATTGATTACGCCAGTGTCACTGTCTTTTTCAATGACTTCACCGGTGATGGTCATCACCATTCCTGGCACGTTGGGCGCGCCGAGCTTCAGGTCAAGGGATTTGACGATGGCTTCGGGGCCACTCCAGTCAGTGACAAAGCGGCTCATCAGGCCCTGACTAGTCAGTATGTTCATAAACACGTCAGGCAAGCCGGAGGCCTGGGCAACAGACTTGTCGTGATGTACGGGCTCAAAGTCGCGGGTCGCCAAAGCGCCGCCAACAATTAAGCCGCTACTGATATCGATGTCCAGCGGAGGTAGTTTGTCGCCGACTGCGATGTCGATGCAGTTCAATGTCTGGAATTCACTCATTGTTTTGCTCCTGCTTCGACCGGGTAGAACTGTGGCAGCATTGTCTTTTCGTCTACCTGTTCCACTTTCCCCTTTAGTTTCATTCCTATATGGACCTCCGCAGGATCGCAACCCACCACGTTGGACACGATGTTGGTTCCCTCGCTTAAGCCAATTACCGCGCAAACCAGTGGGTATTGGTATCCGGGGATTTTGGGGTGATGCATCTCGGTGTAGGAGAGCACTTCACCGTCGAGACTGGATTCGATGGAGTCCCATTCCATTGACTGGCACTCACCACACATCGGCCGGGGAGGGTGGCGCAATGTTTGACAGCCTGTGCAGCGCTGAATTAATACCTGGCCCTTATCACAGGCGTCCCACCACCAGCCGTTATCGTGCCCCCGAGGCGACCCTATGCGTGTGGGTACGGCCAGTTTCTCTTCGCTGGCCGCAGCCGCAGGTTGCTCCTGCGGGATGAATTTGAGAACCCGAAAGCGTTGTGTGCCGATCTTTTCGCCATCTTGATCGGTAAATGTAGCAAGCGTTTCAAAAAAGTAGCCGGGACCACGCGCCGTTGCTTTTCGTTCGGAAAGATTGTCGATCACCATCTCAACATGAACGGTGTCTCCGGGGCTGACTTCCTTGAAGTATTCCTGGGTGACATTGGTGCCCAGTACGCCGGTAAAGCCGTACTCATTGAACAATTCCACCATGTCTGTCTGCGGGTCCGAGGCGCGGCCGGTAGTGACCGCGTAGCCTTCCTGATTCCACACGTACAGCATGGCAGGCGGGGCGATCGTTTTGCCACGGCTGCTGCTGGCGGCCCATTCTTCGTCGGTGTAGGCGGGATTTTTGTCGCCCATAACCTCGGCCCAGTGTCTTATCATCGCTGGATTTACAGCATCTTCAGCGGGTGTCCGTGGGCAGACCTGCGCACCGGAATAGGCGTAGATCTTATCTTCGAAAGCTTTCTGCTCTTCAGGTGTCATTGAACAAGCTCCAGTAAGGTGTTGTTAGATGTCGATGCTAGCGGTGCTGGGGCATTCCCAGACCATGAGTAGCTACCAGGCCGCGCAGCACTTCTACCACGCCTCCGCCAAATGTATTGATCGTGGCCCGACGGTATTCATGTTCCAGGTTACCGTAAATAACAGCGCCCTCACTGCCTCCCGCTATGAGCGAGTGGGGTCCCACCACATCCATCAGCAGGCGGCATATCTCCAGCATAATTTCGGTGGAATAAACCTTGATGGCTGAGGGAAATACCGGGCTCATTTCCTCCTCATCCAGTTGCCAGGACATGCGGGCATTCATCACCCGCATGGCTTCCAGGTGTGAATACACTTCGGCCAGGTTACGCTGCGCTCCGGGGTTATCGATTACTCTCTGTCCATCTGCCCCTTTGGTGTCATGGACCCAGTCCATAACATCTCGGAACAGTTTCCAGCCCTGAATTCCCCAGGCGGCGAGACCAATACGTTCGTGGTTCAGTTGCTCTGTGATCAAGCGCCAGCCGGCGTTCTCTGCACCAATAATCATATCCAGCGGTACCTTTACGTTTTCGTAATAGGTCACATTGGTATGCACGCCTCCCATGGTATGAATATCTCCCCGGGAAAATCCGGGGTCGCTGGTTTCTGCCACGAGTATTGAGATTCCCTTGTGCTTCGGCACGTCGGGATCGGTGCGAACAGCGAGGAAGATGTAGTCCGCACCCTCAGCGCCACTGGTGTATAACTTGTTGCCGTTAACAAGGTAATGATCATCGTGCTTCACCGCCGATGTGGTCAGCGCCGCCAGGTCGGTGCCAGCAGAGGGTTCGGTGTAGCCGATAGAGAAGTGTAAGTCACCGGAGGCAATCCCGGGCAGGAAGCGCTGCTTTTGAGCCTCGGTGCCCTGGCTCATTAAGGCGGGGCCGACGGTATTAAGGGTGACAAATGGGGTAGGGGCGCCGGCAAGCAGTGCTTCTTCATAGCGAATCAACTGCTCTGACTCCGTCAGGCCACGTCCGCCGTACTGTTCTGGCCACCCGACAGCCAGCATTTGATCTTTTCCCTGTTGGCGAATGAGTTCCTTGTACAGATCTCCGCTTTCAGCGTTGCGCAACTCTTCCCTGTACTCGGGCTTGATCAGGTTGGAAAAATAGTCGCGAAACTCCCTTCGCAGTTCTTTCTGTTCAGCTGTGTATTCAACGTGCATGAGCTTTTCCTCAGTCGAGATGACACAATAATATTGAAATTGAATTCAAATTCAACTATTTTATTCAAATGCCTAAGGTAACAGCGATCGAAAAAGCCCATGACAAGCCCCTGAGTGCCAGAGGGGAGAAGGCCCGTGCCCGCTTGATGGCAGCTGCGCTGGTGGTGCTGGAGCGCGAGGGCTATCACAAGATGCGCATTGCAGACGTGACTCGTGAAGCCGGCGTTGCGCAGGGCCTCTTCTATCATTACTTCAAGGACCTGAAGTCGCTAACTGTCGAGGTATTGACCCAGTTTGCACAGGCGACGCGCGATCCTGCGGAAATAGAGAAAGACGTAGAACCTGGCGACTGGTATAGCCGAATTCACGCTTACAACCTGGTGATTGTCCGCAGCTATGCCAGGCGACCTGGTGTGATGCGCTGTTTGCTGCAGCTGGCAGATGAAGACCCGGATTTTGGCGGCATGCTGCGTAACAACTACCGCGAGCAGTTAATGTGGTTGGTTGATCGTATGCCGGGCCTCTTTCCGAACGTGAAGTTCAAGAAGAGCCAGGCCCTGATGGTGGTGTACTCGCTGGCGGGCATTGGGGAAGGGTTGATCCGAGAATACTTTATTAATCGCAGCGAGCCACTGGTGGCCGCTGACCTGAGTGTGAATCAATTCGCCGAATTGATGTCCACGATGTTTTATCGAGCACTGTTTCTTGAGCATCCAGAAGAGAAGCAGCTTAAATACACACGCAACCTGACCGCGATGGCCAGGGAACATTGAGGCAATATCGTCATGGATTTCAGTTTTACAGAAGACCAGAGCGCAATTCGTGAACTCGCGTATCAAATATTTACAGATCGCGCGACCGACGAGTTTCTGTTGAATTTTTCTCGCAGTGGGGACACCTACGACAGCGGCCTGTGGACCACGTTAGCTGAACAAGGGTTGCTGGGAATTGCCGTGCCTGAATCAGCCGGCGGCAGCGGCCTTGGTTTGACCGAACTGTGCCTGATACTTGAAGAGCAAGGAAGGCGGGTTGCCCCGGTTCCGTTGTTTTCCTGTCTCGTTCTGGGCGGTTTGCCTATTGCAGAGTACGGTACAGAGCAACAGCAGCAACAGTGGTTGAGTGAATTGGCCAGCGGGCAATCAAAGTTCAGTGCGGCCATTGCCGACGTTGGGATGAGTAGTGCGCTTGCTACGTCTGTTACCGCCGCCCGTGGCAGTGACGATAGCTGGACGCTTAGCGGAACCAAAGCGATGGTATCCGATGGAGCAGTGGCAGACTATATTTTGGTGCCTGCGGTCACAGGTGATGGCGAGACCAGTGTTTTTGTCGTGTCAACGACGTTAGACGGCGTCAGTCTTACCCCGGTAGAAATTGGTATTTCCGGGGAGCGAGCAGCGCACCTGGAGTTAAGCAATGTGAGCGTGCCCGGTGATGCCCTGTTAGGCACACAGGGGCAGGGTGAGGAGATTATCGACTGGCTTGAGCAGCGCGCTAATATTGCCCATTGTGCGCAACAGGTTGGGGTGACGGAAGAAGCCATGAAACGTACCGCGGAATATGTCAGTGAGCGCAATCAGTTTGGCATTCCACTGGGCAGTTTTCAGGCCCTGGCCATGCGCATGGCAGACAGCTACATCGATGTCGAGGCTATCCGCACGACCTATTGGTTGGCACTTTGGTGCCTCAGCAATGGCAAGGAAGCGCAAGCAGAGGTTCGCGCTGCCAAATGGTGGGCTTGCGATGCATCTCACCGGGTTGTCTGTACTGCCCAGCACCTGCATGGAGGTATGGGCGCAGACGTCGAATACCCTATCCATCGTTTCTATTTGATGGCAAAGCAGATCAGCTACTCGCTGGGCAATGCCGGTCAACAACTCGAAAAACTGGGCCAACTTCTGGCGGCCGACCGCAGTCTGGGCTTCCGCTCGCTGGAGGTTTGATGGGTCCGCTAGCTCTTTTGAATACCCATTGGCTCGCCGGGTCCGGTGAGTTGTATGAGCGGTCCTAGTAGGGTTTGTCCCCATCGATAGTAATGCGCTCCATTCTTCGGTGCGCAGGGAAATAGTCATTGATTGGTCGGTGCTGGGTGCAGCGGTTATCCCATATCGCAATGCTATTGGCTTGCCACTGAAAGCGACAAGTAAACTCATTGGTTGTCACATGTTGAAACAGAAAAGCGAGTAGGGCGTCACTCTCATCCCGGCGCAAGCCTTCTATATGCGTGGTAAACAGCTCGTTGACGAAGATTGCTTTTTTACCGGTCTCCGGATGAATGCGAATGACGGGATGGCGAACAGGGGGGTTCGCTGCGACAGCCGCTGCCAATCGCTCACTGCCACCGGGCTCCGCAAGACTCTCTTTAAAACCCCAGGAAAAGTCGTGAACGGCGTTGAGGCTCTCCAGGAAATGCTGCATATGAAAAGACAGGGCATCGTATGCGGCGGTCATACTTGACCAGAGGGTATCTCCGCCCCTTGGCGGAGTGATGTCGGCCTTGAGCATTGTCGCCATAGGCGGGTGCTCATTGAAGGTCATGTCGGTATGCCAGGCTTCGATTTTCGTCGGTTTGTCTGCTGTACTTTCCAGTATGGTGATCTCAGGAAATCCGATAACTGTTTCATAGGCCGGGTGGGTCTGGACAGGCCCGAAGGAGAGAGCCAGGGATTTCATATTGGCGGCGCTGATGTCCTGGTCCCGAAAAAAAATGACCTGGTACTCGTTAAGCAGTTTGCGGATGCGCAGGAAGTCATCGCTATCCAGATGGCGGGACAAATCCAATCCATGTATTTCAGCGCCGAGCGCGCCGGCCATTGGTTTAATATCTAGCATTTGTCAGACACTCCTGGGTGACTGGCTATTCTACCATTCGATCAGGCCCTGAAAAGGCTATCGATATCTATTTTGGAAGCCAGGCGGTAACCGCGAGGCCCTTGTCTGTGTTTTTTGCATAAAGCTTGCCGCCGTGCTGTGCTATGGCCCGATAGGCAATCGAGAGCCCCAGACCATAGCCGCCCTCATCTCTGCTGCGAGCGCTATCTACTCGATAAAATTCATCGAAAATACGCTGCAGTTCCTCATTTGTGACGCCCGGGCCACTATCGACGATACGGACCTTGAAGCCTGTAGCGTCAGTGCTGACCAATACCTCAACCTCGGTGTGTGGGGGAGTGTGGCGCAGGGCATTGCGAATAATATTTTCGAAACTTCTGTGGAGCAGGTCACCATTACTGGGAATGATAGCTTCGCTCAGCTCAGTTTGCAGTGTGACGACTTTCGCCAGCTGTTTGCCTTCGAAATTGGCGTCATCGCAGAGTTGCTTCAGTAAGCTGATCAGGTCGATATGCTTGTCCATTGCTAAAGACTGCTGTTGCGACGACAGTAATTGGGCTATCAGGCTTTCCAGTCTGACGGTTTCGCTATCCATACGCTTCAGGAGGTCCTGGCGTTGACTCCTGTCTTCCATGGCGAGTGCGAGAGCAACACGCATGCGCGCCAGTGGAGATCGCAGTTCATGGGACACATCACTCAGCAGCTGTTTCTGTGCCTGCATCCGGTGTTCCAGTTGTCCTGCCATGGTATTGAAGTCTCTGGCGAGTTCGTCTGTCTCATCGCCTCCCCGTTCTCGAACATTGATGCGTGCCTGAAGGTCCCCGTCGGCCAGTCTGCGCGAAGCCTGGCGCAGGTCGCGTAAACGATTGGTCATTACTCGGGACAGGGCATAGCAGATAAGCCCGCTGACCAGGATAGCCAGCAGCAGTCGTAGCCAGTTGTTGGCAATGAGGAAGCCGATAATGCGGTGATTAGGCTTGGGGAACATGAGGACCATGCGTCGGCCGCTGCCGTCTGACAGATGCACTCGATGCGCGAGCAATGGGCCGTCCTGACCCCTCGCAAAAGCTTGCCGTTTGCGTCCTCGCAACTGGTCTGCCACAGCTGCAACGCTGGCCGGAACATTTTGCTGCAGTTGATCGGCTCCCTGTCTGTCCAGCAGCCAGACATTAACCTCGTGCTTGGTTTTCGCTTCTTCAATGATGGCCGGCAGCTGCTCTGGCGAGGCGTTTTGTAAACCATAAATCAGTCCCAGTACAAAACGTTCGGGCGGCCCGTGTGGAGGACGGTGCTGCCGTTCAGGCGCAGGCAGCGATTCAATGTAGCTATTGCTAATTAGCCAGCTACCGAGAATGGCGATAGACACCAGCCAAAAGCCGAGAAAAATCTTAATGAAGATTGATCCTCGCATGCTAGACCCTGCTATCCACTGCGAACTGGTAGCCAAGTCCGCGCACACTGATGATCAGGTCGCCGCCGCCCACATCGGCAAGTTTCCGGCGAATTTTGCTGATGTGAACATCAATGCTGCGATCATAGGCTGCCAGTGGCCTACCCAGCCCTTCCTGGCTAAGCGTATCCTTGGCAACCGCCTTACCAGCGTGCTCCATCAATATTTTTAGAAGGTTGAACTCCGCACTGGTCAGATTCAATGTTGTTCCTTTGTGGGTTGCTGAGCGATTGGCACTGTTTAAGCGAGTGATGCCCACACTAATTTCGACGTTGGCGTCGGGCTTGTCACGAGTTTGGGATCGTCGCAAAATTGCTCTTAGCCTGGCGGCCAGTTCCCGCGGATTGCAGGGTTTTGGCAGGTAATCGTCGGCACCCATTTCCAATCCTACGATGCGATCGGTGTCTTCACCGCGGGCGGTGAGCATCAAAACCGGGGTATCGGTGAATTCCCTGAGTTTGCGCAACACATCCAGCCCCATCATGCCTGGCAGCATGACATCCAGCACTAGCGTGTCGTACTCTTTTTTTTGCAGGTGTGAAATTGCTTCTGCGCCATCGTTGACGCTATTGACCTCAAAGCCTTGCAGATCCAGGTATTGCGCCAGAAGAGCACAAAGCTCTTCGTCGTCATCAATGATAAGCACACGATTTTTCATGCTGCCAGTGTGTCGAAGCGCCTGTGATTTGTCACCCGTCCTTAACATTTCTTTACCCGTCTGGTGAGGAGCTTAACCCTGCTCTTGGGTAAATTTGAATCCATAGCGCCGCAGCAGGGGCTGAAATTCAACAGGAGAAAGAGATGAGTTATCTATGGTTCAGATTGATTCCCGGTACAGTATTCATGAGTGTTCTGCTGTTATCGGCCGGTGCCTGGTCGATGGGGCCGTCACCAGAGCACAATGTCGATAAGATACTTTCGCATATGTCACATGAATTAGAGCTTTCCTACGGTCAGGAAATGAAAGTAGATGCGTTGGTTGCAGAGAGCAAAGAGGCTGGCGCTGCTGACATAGCGCGACTTGGTGAAATACGGGAACAAATGAAAGTGATGCGAGTCGATTTTGATGCGGGCACAGCGCAGCGACTTGCGGACGAGCTTGGGGAGATCACCGCGCGAATGTCTTACCGCATGGTCAGCACCCACGCAGATATCTACCAGCTGCTTTCGCCAGAGCAGCGTGAGGAATTGACAGCAATGTCAGAAAAGCGTGATCAGCGCATGGAAAAGCGCTGGGCCAGGCATCGCGACTAGGCGCCAGTTTTGAGAAAACCCTGTTTCGGGCGGCAGTGCCGCCCGTTTTTTATGGTTGATTTCCTGCGCTCAGAGTTGCTGTACATCAAGACCCAGGGTTTCGCGTAGCTCGGCTGTTGCGTCTAATTGAGCGCTGTTACTCACGACGGCCGTACTGGCAAGCTCCGGTTTCAAATAGGTATCGCCCACCCGCCGCAAATCATCCAGGGAAACCTCAAGAACGCGCTGACGGAATTCCTCCCTCTGCTCATGAGAGCGTCCGAACAGGCGGTTATGGAAGTGCTGTTTGGCTTCACCCGCAGGAGAGCTGGGTTTATCCAGGCTGCCTATAACGCCGAGGATGCTTTCCTCCAGCGCGCGTGGCTCATGGTTTTCCTGCAGTAACCAGACAATAGCGGCATCGAAATCTTCGAGAGTTTCTGCCAGCCGGGGGTCACGATAGGAGTAGAACCTGAAGGCCGCAATACCTGAGTCCTGAGAGGCTCCGCCACCGTAAGCGCCACCTTGCTCCCGAATGGCTCGGTGCAAAATGCCATTGCGCAGGAAACCGCCTAAAACACTGAGAGCGGCGGCGTCGGGGTGCCTAACGGGCACAGTGGGGTAGGCGCGAGCACAGAAGTTAACCTGGCTGTTGGCAACCCAGAATTCGCCGCGCTTCTCTCTTATCTCTGGAAGAGTGAATGGGGCACTTTCCCGCGCTTGATGCTCGTTCCATATGCGAGCTGCCTGATCCGCGATATCAGCGACAGCGTCGGGCTCAGCTACGGCCAGCAATTGGCGCGGCATTGTTGATATACGCTCATGTACCCCATACAACTGCTGGGCGAACTCAGAGGCCTTGGTGTCATCTGTCAAGCTGTCGTCTAATTGCCGCAGGCTGCGTATGCCTGCAAGTCCCGATAGCTGGTGGTTTAGATTTGCCAGTGGGCTCATGCCGGCGCAAGCGGCAGCCATCGCCAGTCCGTGTCCGTTGCCGGTAACGGACTGTTCGCGACGAGCCCGTTGCTGGCTGACCAGTTCACGCATTCGATCGACTTCGTCGAAGCGCACATCCAGCATGGTGTCAGTCATTAGTCTGGCCTGATCTTCGGTATTGCGCAGTAATGCCTTTGAAGATAAGACGAAATTGGCGGTGATTGCTTGTTCGTTATCTGCCTGCCCGCGCATGGAGGTGAAGGCGTTGATAGAACCAACCTCCGCCGACTGGCGGTGCTGTGCATCCAGGTAGCTTCCTTTGCCAATGCCCAGTTCCGTCAAAAAGCTGGTGTACAGAGGAAGTATCGCTTGCTGCGCAGGATCCAGGGCGGGCAAGCGGCTAATCATTTGTTGGTAAACAAGCCCATTGGTTCCCTGGCCATAGGTGGTGAGGTGCAGCGGCCCACTGTTATGTTCTTCAAAGCTGAGCTCTGGCAGTCCGGCGGGTACGTCAGACAGCTCGACTTTGGGCAAAATGCTCTCGTCATCGACCTGTAACTGGCGCTCAGCCAGATCGCTTGCCAATTGCACAGTAGCCTGCTTTTGGGCGTCGTCCATAGAAGCTTTAATAGCGGACAATCTCTGTGCTTCTTTCGCTACTTTTTCTGCTGACAGTTCTTTGTCCGGTGCCATGACCAGGGTGACCCGGTGGCTGTTATCCAGCAACAACCGCTGAGCAAGGTCTTTGATGTACCCTGGATCTTCAATGCGCTGGCGCAGGGATTCGATGACCGGGTCAAGGTTAAGCACAGCAATAGGATCGCTGTAATGGGTCGCGCAACCCAGTGCCTGCAGAATGAGGTGCAAGCCATAGGGATAGCTGTCGCCGCTGACTTCTCGCTGGTGTAGCTCCAGCTGGTGGAGTACTGCTTGCAGTCGATCGTGACTGACGCCGTTGCTGGCGACATCACCTATCACTTTCAGTACTAGTTGTTCCAGCGCGTCAGCGTGTTCTGCTTCACTGCCCTCTACGCCGCAAACGAACACCAACTCACGCATGGAGTCTTCCAGTCCGCATAAGGGGGAGGGCGCCTGGCCTAATGCGGTGGTCTCCAGGGCATGCTGCAGGGGTGATGCACTGTTCTCAAGTAGGACACTGGCTAACAATTGCGCCTCCAGCATTTGCTCGAGGTCACTGCTCTCACCCAGCATCCAACCCACTACCAAATGGGTTTTTCCGGCGGTGTCGGACTCTTCGTCAAATGCGTAGCTGTCTTGTACCTTGATTGGCGCAGAAATACGCGTCTCAGCCGGAACCTGTATGCGAAGGTCCTGGCGCTGGAAACGATTCAGGGCTTTTTCCTCGAAGGTTGCCTGGTGCTCGGCAGCGCTAATGTCGCCGAAGGTCATGAAAATGGCGTTGCTGGGGTGGTAGTGACTGCGATAAAAGGCAACCAGTTCTTCGTACGTCAGGTCTGGAATGTTTTCGGGCTCACCGCCGCTGTTGTAATGATAGGTGGTTGAAGGAAACAGGTGTTCACACAGTTTGCCCCACAGCACGCTGGGTATGGAGCTCATGGCTCCCTTCATTTCGTTGAATACCACGCCCTTGAAAACCAGGTCGC
This sequence comes from Halioglobus sp., assembly GCA_039979015.1. Classification (GTDB taxonomy): domain Bacteria; phylum Pseudomonadota; class Gammaproteobacteria; order Pseudomonadales; family Halieaceae; genus Halioglobus. The sequence goes on along the minus strand of JBDWAD010000019.1, from coordinate 78,650 downwards.
TTTGAGGATTCCCGGCTTCTTCAAACTCAACCCTGTGACCCTCCTGGGCGAAATCCAGTGGATCCAGGCGGGAGAAAAATACCGCGTCCAGATAGACCTCCAGAAGATTATTAAAATCCTTTCGGTTTTGGCTGGCAAAGGGGTAGGCGGTCCAGTCCGAGCTGGTGAAGGCATTCATGAAGGTGTTCAGGGAACGACGTAGCATCATGAAGAACGGATCGCGAACCGGGTAGTGTTCGCTGCCGCACAAGGCCGTGTGCTCGAGGATATGGGCAACCCCGGTAGAGTCTTCCGGCACGGTGCGCAGGGCAACCAGGAATACGTTTTCGCTTGATTCTGAGGCCAGGTGGTAGTGCGCTGCCCCGGTCTCACGGTGCCTGAACTCCTGCACGTCCAGGTTGAGGGAGTCCACTCGCTGTTGGCGAACGGGTTCAAAGGCGCTGTGTGCCTCAGGTAGTGGCATGCTCATTCAGTGTCTCGGGTAAAAAGTGGAGAGGGCCGTATTCTAACGCGAAAAAAGTGTTTTGGGGTCTAGTTTACCGGCAACAGTTCGATTTGGTAGAGCCAGGGCCAGCGTTTGCCGGTGACCCAGATACTGTTGTCGACAGGATTGTGGGCAATACCATTCAGTACATCGGTATTGGCTTGCCGATCAGCGTCGGGCAGCAGCCCGGCCAGGTTTATGCTGCCCTCTACTTCACCCGTTTGCGGATTGATGATCACGATGCGGTCAGTTTGCCAGATATTTGCCCAGACTTTCCCGTCTATCCACTCCAACTCATTGAGCTTTTTTACCGGCTTACCATTCTCGGTCACACTGATGGAGTGATGGATAGTCCGTGTTTTGGTCGAGAGAAAGTGCAGTTGGTCGCTTCCATCGCTGTAGATAAGTTGCTCGGTGTCGCTGGTCAGTCCCCAGCCCTCACCTACAATCGGGAACCACTCAATCGGCTGCATGGTTGCTTTGTCGAAAACCAGCATCATTCGTTCGCGCCAGGTGAGCTGGTAGATTCGTTCGCCAAGTATTGTGAGACCTTCGGCGAAAAGTCGAGGTGATAACCGTGTACTGTCTTCGAGCGTCATCTCTTTAAAGTTGTAGCGCATCAACCTGGACTGTCCATAATTCCCGGAGCTCAGATACAGCTTGTCTTTCTGGATTTCCAGTCCCTGCACGAAATTGCGGCGCTCCAGCGGCTTTTTGCTCAATACTTTGAAGCCGTACTGCTCAACAGCAAATGCTGGTGCGATCATTAAAAAGCATGAGGACAGCACTAAAAATAACCGTCGCACGACTAGATCCGGCTGCGGGCGAGATCGCGCAGTAAAAAGCGTGCCGGGGAGACAGCGCGGATCAATTCACGCGAAAGTGGCGCTAATTCCCCGCAAATCTGGCTCGCCAGTAATTGCGCGCACAGGGGGGCTGAGCTGAGGCCGCGTGAGCCGTGAGCTGCATTAACGTAGAGTCCTGGCACGTAGTTGCCTCTTTCCTGAATCGTTTGCCGCGCATTTTTGCGCAGAGCAGCATAGGTCTGCAAGAACTTATCTCGATCGGGTACTGGTCCGGCAACGGGCAGATAGTCGGGGCTGGCGCAGCGGAAGCCGACTCTACCTTGAAGGGTTTCCACGTCCAGATTTGCAAGTTCACTAGACCATTGGGGCAGGGCTGTGGCGAGTTTATCAAGATTTTCCCTGTGCTCCTCGGGTCGAACCTGCGTGCTGTTGTCCCGCAGTTTAAAGCTGGCGCCCATGCAGTGTCGGGCCTCTCTGGCGGGAGAGATATAACCGGAATGGCAGAAAGCCGACTTGAGGTTTGCGGTTTTTTCTGTCGCCGGAAGGTAGGTGGTCTGCCCGCGTATGGCCTGAAAAGGTAGCCAATCGGTAGGACCAAACAGCTTGGTACTGACACCAGCGCACAAAATCGCTGTGTCTGCGCTGGCCAGCACTACATTCTGCTCGTTTGTTGCCTGCCATTGACCCTCGTCGGCATTCACTGAAAGTTCGCCGCAGTCGATCTGTAAGGTGATGAGGGGCGAGTCCAGCATCGCAGAGCAAACAGCAGGCGGGCTTAACCATCCCGAGTCGGGGTACCAGTAGCCACCCTCGGTCGGCGTCTCGCCGAGGAGCAGGCCAGCCTGCTCTGCGGTTAACGCTTGCGCCAGGCTTTCCAGACCAAGCAGGCGCTCCTTGAGCAGAGCGATTTCCTGGTAGTCGGTAACCTGGTGAAAACTGCCGCAGAGTTCGCCGTCCAGGCCGGCTTTTAATGCACCTGACGCAAACATTTGGCGATACAGGTTCGCCGAATAACGGAAGCTTTGCAGGGCAAAGTCGGTTAGCGCAGAGTGACGTCGCGACAGCCGCGTGTAGAGTACGCCTTGCTCATTCCCCGACGCTTCGCCGGCGAGTGACCCTTGGTCCAGTACAGTGACCCGGATGCCGCGCTGAGCCAGCGCTGAGGCCAGGGTGCAACCTGCCAGGCCAGCGCCGATGATCAGGGCTGAACGGGGCTTGCTTGGACGTTGTGCAGGGAGATCCCACGGGCTGTCCGTCGTTGCTAACCGGGTGCCGGCCTGTGTGGCTATGCCTCGCAGGGATTCACGCTTGTGGCCGAATCCGGGAACTTTTTCTACCTTGAAGCCAGCCTCGGTTAACCCCCTGCGAACATGACTCGCAGCGGTAAAGGTTGAAACGGTAGCGCCCGCGCGCGACATCGCGGCCATGGCCGGGTAAAGCTCAGGCTGCCACATGTCCTTATTGCGAGCGGGGGCAAAGCCATCCAGGAACCATGCGTCGACCAACGGAGGGCCGCTAGCGAGATCTGACAGAGCAGAGCCGCTGTCTTCCCACCACAAATCGAGAACTACGCGGCCTTTGTCGAACTCCAGTCGATGTTGACCCGGTAGTCGTCCAGGCCAGGCAGCGATCAGCTGTTCAGTCAATGAGGCCAGGGGCCTCCACACAGTAATTGCCCTGGTAAGATCTTCTGCGCTCAGTGGGAATTTCTCTACTGCAACATAGTGCAGCCTGGTTTGGGCAGGAGCCTGTTGCTGCCATAAAAGCCATGTCAGTAGAAAGTTGAGTCCTGTACCAAAACCGGTTTCGACAATACAGAAAGTGTCGTTGTCGAAGTCTGTCCAGCGCTGGGGCAGGTTATTACCCGACAGGAAAACATGTCGACTCTCGGCCATTCCGTCTTCACTGGAGTAATAGACGTCATTGAAGTGTTTGGAAAATGGCGCGCCACTGTCTGACCAGGTGACATCGGGGGAGGGTGTGGCTCCCCAGGGCGTGTTTTCCCGGTTCATCCCGGGCGTTGAATCTGAAACTCATCCGGCAGCCACGCCGGGATGTGGGCATTGTTGGCGGCTACGAGTTCGGCGATGGGAAATACGTGGAACTGTGGCTTTGCTCCGGGCGGCTTGTAAAGAGTGACCAGGTATTCCTGGCTGTTACTATCGTCTGGAATGCGCACCTCCCAGCTATGTCCGGAAATTCGCACAGTGGTGCTGCCCGGCTGTAGGCGATGTTTGAGGATAAAGTGATGCTTTCCCACCGGGCGCAGACTGCGCTGCTCTCCTGCAATCAGGTTCCCTAAAAAGTAGGTTCGAAAAGAACCGATCGGCGCATTGTCACGTCGGCTCTCGGGTATCTCGGGGTCTGACAAGCGGCGGGTAATTTCGGCGAGCGCGAGACTGCCTTCTTCGCCGCTAAGCCGAACCTTGCTGGCGTTGTAAGGTATTCGTGCCAGCCTTGTCGCGTCCTCATTCGCCTGTTGCCTGTCGGCGACTTCTTGTGCTGTGGGCTGGGTCAGCGCGGCCTCAGCCTGCTCACTTTGATAAGCCCGCAATAAATCCTGCAAACGTTGTACCCGGGTATTTTCAGCCTCCACGCTGTAGTCGGGCACGGTTTCCCTCAGGGGTTTGCTTTCGACGCCCTGGGGTGGCTGTGCCAGGGATGGTGGCACAATAGCCAGCAACGCGGGCACGAGTGCAAGGCGCATAGCTTTTAGGTGAGGGGCGGTGCACAGCCCCTGCCAGCGTGTCATCACGGTTGGGATGCCAAGAGTAGAAGATCAAAAAATAATAACAGAAACAAGCAGCTAGGGGCTACTGTAAAAGTGGCTTGGAACTCAATCTATTTGCCAACTCGGCGGCCTAAATCATTGCCTGAGTGATCAGCTGCCAGTAGACTTGCCGCTCATCTAAATTTCGAGGTAAATATGTCCAGGGTTGAAACTCAGTCAATGCCCAGAGACCAGTTTTTGACGATTTCAGTCAATCTGTTACATCGGGCGTTTATGGAAGCCAAGCGGACCGACGCCAAGAACCTGTTCAAAGCAGTTTCTGAGGGTAAACGTGTGGCACTGACTAATGTCCAGATGGAAGATAAGTCGACTATAAGGTTTGACCTGTCGATGGATCACTCTGAATATGTGGGTACGCTGAATTATGGCGCTTTTCGCAGTAGCCTGATGGCGTTGCTGTCTAACCTTGCTGCAGCGGTCAAGGAACAGGCGCAAATCCCCACATTCGGCGCGGAGGGTAATCCCGACAATATTATTTTCGGGGTGACCGGCGTATCTGTTGAGAAAGACGTACCTTCCGTGTTGGTCCTTTCCACCAACACTAGCGGTCAAGATGCCTCTGTCATGCTGCGTTTAATGTACCTGGACTATCAGCAGTTCATTGCGTCCCAGCAAAGCGAAGGTGAAGCCAGCTGATCTACGCTGCTAGTTCAGCGCCTGAAAGGCCGGACTGACTGGGCAGGGTATTGAGAGCTTTTCTGTCGGCGCTACAACTAGCGAAGTACCGGTGAGCACTAACTTTTGATCGCTGTTGTGGGCTTTGCAGTTGAGGGAAACGGATTTTCGCCGTTCATTTTTTTCTGTGACCTCCAGAGTCACGCAGATTTCGTCACCGATTTTTACTGGTAGCCGAAACTTGAGTGTTTGTTCCATGAAGATGCAACCAGGGCCAGGTAGTTTCATTGCCAGGGCGGCTGACACGAAAGAGGCCGTGAGCATGCCGTGTGCAATACGCTCACCGAAACGAGTGCCAGCAGCAAAATCAGCGTCAAGGTGCAGCGGATTCACGTCGCCGGAGACTGCGGCGAACATCTGTATATCCTGCTCCGTCACTGTCTTGGAATAGTGCGCGCTTTGCCCTATGGTAATTTCATCAAAGGTATAGTTGCTGAGTTGCGACATTTGTTGTTTTCCCGCTGGTCTTTGCCTTCGAGAAGCATAACGTATTTTTTCCCTGGAATATAAAACTCCACCAATGTCAGATAGCGCCACCAGTTCAAGCCTGGAAATCACTTATCCCGAGGAGCTTCCTGTCTCGCAGCGACGGGAGGAAATTGCCCGCGCGATTGCCTCGCACCAGGTGGTTATCGTTGCCGGAGAAACCGGTTCCGGAAAAACAACCCAGCTTCCGAAAATTTGCCTGGAGTTGGGGCGGGGAGGCAAGGGACTGATCGGCCACACTCAGCCGCGGCGGCTTGCTGCCCGGACCGTCGCTCAGCGGATTGCGCAGGAACTCGATACCGAACTGGGCGCAGTGGTGGGTTATCAGGTGCGGTTTAATGATCGTGTTTCCGCTGATACTGCCGTTAAGCTGATGACTGACGGTATCCTGCTGGCTGAAATTCAGCGGGACCGGCTGCTTAAGCGCTACGACACCATCATTATTGATGAGGCTCATGAGCGCAGCCTTAACATAGATTTTCTATTGGGCTACCTGAAACGCCTGTTGCCCAAAAGGCCCGACCTGAAGGTGATCATCACCTCTGCCACTATCGATGTTGAGAGCTTTTCCAGACATTTTGACGAAGCTCCGGTCATAGAAGTATCGGGTCGTACCTTTCCTGTTGAAACCCATTATCTGGACACGAGCAGCGACGAGGACGGCGACAGCAGTCGACAGATATCCTCGCTGGTGCAGGACATTGATGCAGGCACGTTCGGCAAGCGCGGTGACGTGCTTATCTTTCTTCCCGGTGAGCGAGATATACGCGAAGTGGCGAAGCAGTTACGCGATGACACAGCACTGGATATTCTGCCGCTTTACGCCCGCCTGAGCCAGGCAGAGCAGAACCGGGTGTTTGATATTTCCAAACGTCGCGGCTTGCGAGTGGTGCTTGCCACTAACGTGGCGGAGACCTCTTTGACGGTCCCCGGTATTCGCTACGTTATCGATCCGGGTGAAGCACGCATCAGTCGCTACAGCTATCGCACAAAAGTGCAGCGTTTGCCTATAGAGCCCATTTCCCAAGCCAGCGCGAATCAGCGGCAGGGTCGCTGTGGGCGAGTTGAGGCGGGAGTCTGCCTGCGGTTATACAGCGAGGAAGATTTCAACCTTCGTCCCGAGTTCACGGATCCGGAGATATTGCGCACTAACCTCGCTGCTGTCGTATTGCAAATGCTCAATCTTGGTCTGGGAGAAATTGAAGACTTTCCGTTTATCAACCCGCCTGACTCTCGAATGGTGCGCGATGGTTACAAACTGCTGGAAGAGCTGGGAGCGGTATCTGCTGGCGGAGAGCTCACCGACGTAGGACGAAGTCTTTCCCGGTTACCCGTGGACCCGCGCCTTGGGCGCATGGTGCTGGCGGCCAGCGAGCGTAAATGCCTTGCCGAGATTCTGGTGATAGCCAGTGCTCTGGCAGTGCAGGATCCGCGCGACAGACCATCGGATAAACAGCAGCAGTCAGACCAGGCTCATGCGCGCTTCAAACACCCAAAGTCAGACTTTCTGGCCTGGCTACAGCTTTGGAGATATTACGAGGAGCAGCGCCAGGCGCTGAGTCAGAACCAGTTGCGCAAGCTGTGTAAACGAGAGTTTCTGTCTTTCATGCGTATGCGGGAGTGGAGGGATATTCATTCACAGCTGACGATCGCCTGCCGGCAGCAAAAATTGCGACCGGAGCCTGACTTGCCTCAGGAGGAAAACTATCAGTCCGTTCACCAGGCCTTGTTGGCAGGGCTGTTGGGGAACATTGCGCAGCACCAGGAAGACCGTGATTATCTGGGCGCGCGCAATCGCAAACTGCAGATATTCCCCGGGTCGTCGCAGTCCCGTAAGCGACCAAAATGGCTGGTGGCTGCAGAAATTGTAGAGACGTCCAAGGTGTTTGCTCGCACGGTGGCGAGCATCGATCCACTGTGGGTAATCGACGTCAACCCGGGGCTGCTTAAAAAACACCATTACCAGCCGCGATGGCAGTCCCGCAGTGGACGGGTGATGGCGTGGGAGCGCTTGTCACTTTATGGGCTGACAGTGGCCGACAAGCGCCCGGTGCACTATGGCCCTATTGCGCCGGCGGAAGCACGGGAACTGTTGATTCGCGAAGGGCTGGTGGCAGGCAAGTACCGGCAGCACCCGGCTTTTCTGAAACATAACCAGCGCTTGGTGAGGGAGCTCGAGGAGCTTGAGTCGAAAGTACGCCGCCGGGATATTTTGGTCGACGAAGAGGTATTGTTCGAGTTCTACAATGAGCTTTTGCCGGTGGATTGCTATACCGCGGGGCGCTTACAGTCATGGTTGAAGAAGAATCCCGGTGCTGATAAAAGTTTACGGCTGGACAAGTCACTGCTGCTGGCCAGAGACCCCGGCACTGAATTGGAAAACCAATTCCCTGACAAGTTGCGGTGGCAGGACCAGGAATTCCGTCTCAGCTATCAGTTCGAGCCGGGCAAAGCTGCAGATGGCGTGACAGTAACGGTGCCGGTGGCTTTGCTTAACAGGGTTCCGCGTTTTCGATTTGACTGGCTTGTGCCGGGTTTGCTGCGGGAGAAATGTATTGCCCTGGTGAAAGGCCTGCCCAAGGATAAGCGTAAACGCCTTGTGCCAGTCCCTAATTATGTCGATCAGGCGCTGGACCAACTCGAAGCCGATGACAGTGACTTGCTCACTGCGCTTTCCCGCGTGCTGGGTCACCTGGGTGGACTTAAGCTTACCGCTGCAGACTGGGCGCCTGCCAGGTTGGACGATTTTTACCGCATGAATATTCGAGTGGTCGATGCTGAAGGTCGGCTGCTCGAGCAGGGCAGGGACCTGGGCAAGTTGATCGAGCAATTTCGCAGTGATACCCGCCAGAGTATGGGTGTCGATAAAAGCAGTTCCCCAGCGAAGGAAGGCATTATTCGCTGGGACTTCGGTGAATTGTCCAGGGAATGGCGCTTTCGCCAGGCGGGCGTCGAAATACTGTCCTACCCCGCTTTGGTTGACCACGGCGATAGTGTGGCCATAGAGCTTATCGATTATGCCGGGCCAGCGCGTTTGGCTCACTCCGCAGGAGTGCTCAAATTGCTGCGGCTGCACAGCGCTCAAACAGTGAAGTACCTGCGCAAACAGATGCTGCGGGGCAACGAGTTTAATTTGGTGCTTGCGGGTGCCAATCAGGACCGAGCCTTGTTGGTGGAGGACCTCATTGATGCGGCCTTCGTGCAGGCAATGAAGCTGGATGAAGAGTTGCCCTGGGATCAGTCCGGCTTTGAGGCTTTGCTCGGACGGGGTAAAGCGGAGGTGGTCACTCGGGCAAACGATGTTGAGACAATAGTACTTAATAGTCTGCGAGTCCTCGCCCAGACCCGGAATAAGCTGGCTGCGTTGCCAGCAGGAAAGTGGCAGGACAGTGCGGCAGATATCAAGGCCCATCTTGGCAGGTTGTTGCCTCCAGGTTTTTTAAAGAATACGCCAGTGGAGTGGCTAAACCAGTACCCGCGCTATGTGAAGGCGGTGTTGCACAGGGTAGAGAGGCTGTCAGGGCAATATCCCAAGGATCAGCAGCACACGGGGATGTTACAGGCTCTGGCTGAACCTCTGGATAAGGCTGAGCAGGCGCGGGATAAGCTGATTTATCTGTGCCCTGCGGCCAATCAATACAGATGGATGCTGGAGGAACTGCGGGTCTCCCTGTTTGCGCAGCAACTGGGAACACGCCAGGCAGTGTCCCAGAAGCGTTTGCAGCAGCAGTGGCTGGAAGTGCAGCGCTGGCTGGATGAGAATCCCCACTAAACTTCCGAGATTGCGCTTTTTGCAAAAATGTGAAAAATTACCAAGGGTTTTGCTCGGTCTTTGAAACTTACTGGAAAAGGCTCGGTCATAAATACCACAGCGCGGGGCAGGCAGGTGAAGCAGAAACCTCGCGTGGTGACATACTAAAATTATTTGGATTAGATACAGGGAAAACATCATGGCTCAGACAAAGAAACCTCTCGCGCTCGCGCTCGGTGCAGCATTTCTAGCATCATCTATTGCTCCTCTGGCTTCGGCTGAGGTAAACCCGTTTTCTGCCCAGCAGTTGAGCGGCGGTTATGACCTTGCCAACTATGATAAGCATGAAGAAGGCAAGTGTGGCGAAGGCAAGTGCGGCGAAGGCGAGAAGGCTGACGGCGAAGGCAAATGCGGCGAAGGCAAGTGCGGCGAAGGCGAAAAAGCTGAAGGCGAGGGCAAGTGTGGCGAAGGCAAGTGCGGTGAAGGCGCGAAGTCTGAAGGCGAAGGCAAGTGCGGCGAAGGTAAGTGCGGCGGTTAATGTCTAAGCAAAAAAGCGAGTTTCGCGGAGCGGGACTCGGACTAAGACGGGCCCTTCTGGGCCCGCTTTTGTCTATGGACCAGGGAGCGGTCGATTTCATGGAAGTCGCGCCGGAGAATTGGATCGGAGTCGGCGGCCGCTTTGGTAAACAGTTTCGCAGCATGGCCGAGCGCTATCCTATGGTGCTTCACGGTCTGTCACTGGATATAGGCGGCCCTGATCCACTGGACCTGGACCTCGTCAGTTCTGTTCGTGAGCTAATGGATCAGATTGACGTTCCGCTTTACAGCGAACATCTTACCTACTGTGCTGCTGAAGGGCACTTGTACGATTTACTGCCCATCCCATTCACTGAAGAAGCGGTGCACTATGTTGCGGGCCGTGTTCGACAGGTTCAGGATATTATCGGCGAGCCTATCGCACTGGAAAACGCGTCCTATTACGCCCAACCTCACAGGGACCTCACAGAGGCTCAATTTGTGAGTGCCGTATTGTCGGAGAGTGGCTGTGATCTGCTTTTGGACGTGAACAACATTTACGTGAACAGTATTAACCATGGCTACGACCCACTGGAGTTTCTCGAATCCCTGCCATTGGAGCGGGCTCGATATATTCACGTGGCCGGACATTTTGATGAGGCTGACGATTTAAAAGTGGATACCCATGGCGCTGATGTCATCGACCCCGTTTGGGATCTTCTGGCGCAGGCATACCAGCGCACGGGGGCACTGCCAACCTTGTTGGAAAGAGACTTTAATTTGCCCCCTTTGACCGAGTTGCTGACGGAGGTTGAAGAGGTTAAACGCTTACAGGCCGAGTCTTCCCGCTCGCCGGCGAAAGCGGTGGGACACTCATGAGTGCTCAGGGACTGCAAGAAGCACAGCTGGGTATGGCCGCTTATCTGCGTGACCCGACCAAGGCTCCCGCCCCGGAGGGTGTGGAGGAGCGGCGCCTGAAAATATATCGGGACCTTATTTATAACAATATTGAAGGCTTCATCAGCGGCGGCTTTCCCGTATTGCGCAGTCTCTATGACGATCACCAATGGCAAGAACTGGTCCGTCTGTTCATGGACGGCCATCGTTGTAAATCGCCTTATTTTCTGGAGATTAGTCAGGAGTTCATCAACTTCCTGATGTCTGAGCATGTGACTCGCGATTGCGATCCCCCCTTTTTAGCTGAGCTTGCGCATTACGAGTGGGTCGAATTGGCGCTGGATGTGGCTGAAGACGAGCTTCCAGCGCAGCCGCACATACAAAATCTTGAACAGACCAGACTTTGTCTATCGCCTTTGGCCTGGGTGTTGAGCTATCAATACCCTGTTCACGAAATCGGCGCAAACTATCGTCCCGTAACGTCCGACGCACCCACGTATCTTGTGGTTTATCGTGGTTACGACGATAAAGTGGGGTTTATTGCGCTGAACGCAGCAACTGCCCGCTTGCTGGAAATGCTGCGAGATAATCAAGACTGCACGGCAGGAGTTGTTCTGCAAAACCTCGCAGCTGAGATGGAAATGCCATTTGACTCCATTCGCGACTTCGGTCTTGGCCAGTTACAAGAATTACTCAGCCAGGGCGTATTGCAGACCATATGATGGTCTGCCACAGGGCTTGCTACCCATAGAGCCCACGAGTAACATTCTCGAATCCACTGGCCGATGTTCACAAGAATGATCCTTCCCCGATTCTTTCTCCTCCTGACACTGCTCGTTCCCGCGGCTATAGCGGGCGCGCAGGAGCGCAATGTCGACCCCTTCGAGTCTTTCAATCGTGCCATGTTTGTGGCCAACGACAATATTGACCAGTACGTCCTGCGCCCGGTGGCGGTGGGCTATGATTGGGTGATGCCAGGTTTTGCCAAGCGCGGTGTGGGTAATATGTTTGCCAATTTTTACGACTTCAATTCCGCGCTTAACGGCGTGTTGCAGTGGCGCTGGGCTGGGGTAGGTCAGAGCTCAGGCCGGTTTGTGATCAATAGCACCTTGGGGCTGGTGGGTCTGTTCGATGTGGCCACCTCGATGGGAGTGCGCCCATACCGGACAGATTTTGGCCATACACTGTCGATCTGGGGCTTTGAGTCAGGTCCCTACCTGATGGTGCCTTTCTTCGGACCGAGAACGATTCGCAGTGGCACCGGGACTATCTTTGACGCCTACACATCTGTACCCACCTATATGCCCAGCGTTGCCCTGCGTAACTCGCTTTGGGGATTGGGTTTGGTGGATGGCCGCGCGCGGTTGTTGCAGGCGGACGACTTGATTACCGGCGATCGCTACATTTTTGTGCGCGACGCCTATTTGTCCAATCGGGAAGCTTTTGTCAACGACGGGGTGGTCTCAGACACATTCTCCGACTACGAAGACGGCGAGGATTTCGAAGAGTTTTAGTGCAGCCCTGCGCTTGGCAAGACTATTTTCACGTAAAAGTGTGAAATTCTGCCCAAACCTGAGTCTCAGTAGTTGCCGGTACCCCTTCAGGGGCGTACTGTCTCGGCCAATATAGTCAACGATTATGCCAATGGACCCGATCGGTACAGCCCTCGTCGTCGATCACGATGCCAGTCGCCTTAACGCATTGGCGGAGCTGGTGTCAGGTTTGGGGTTTACGCCCGAAAAATACACCGACCCCAATGCTGCCCGGGAGTACCTCAGTACTCGCCCGGACCTGGACGTTATCCTTTGCGAGATGGATATGGAGGGTCTTGAATGGGATTCTGCTCGCCGATCGCTGCAGGAGATGGACGTACAAATCCCCGTTATATTGTTCAGTGACGAAGCTGAGGCCTCGCGCATGATGCGGGCACTGCGTTTCGGAGCCAGTGACTTCTTTGTTCGCCCGGTCGATGATGTTGAAGCGCTCAAGCGCTCATTGGATCGTTGCGTGCGTCAGCGAGGAGTGCGCCGTGAGTTAGAGCAATCCCGGCAGAGCCTGCAGGCGGCCAATACCGAGCTGCGCGGCACCATCCAGGTGTTAGAGCAGGATCAGCAGGCCGGGCGGCAGGTGCAAATGCGCATGTTACCGGCAACGCCCCTGGTCTTGAATGACTATGTGTTCAGTCACACGGTAATACCATCGCTCTACCTGAGTGGCGATTTTACCGACTACTTCACAGTAGGTGATGACTTTGTAACCTTCTTTATTGCGGATGTGTCTGGCCATGGCAGCTCTTCAGCCTTTGCCACGGTTTTGCTTAAGAACTTGTTTGCTCGTAAGCGCTCCGATTTTTTGCGCCAGAATGACGACACTATCCTCAGTCCCCTGGCGTTACTCAAACGAGCGAACAAAGAGATCATGGACCTTGAGGTCGGCAAATTCGCCACCATGGTTGTGGGTGTTTTGGATATGGAAAGCAACACATTACGCTACAGCGTCGCTGGACACCTGCCGCAACCAGTTCTGGTTTCTCAGGACGGTGCGCGGTATCTCCGGGGCGAGGGTTCTGCGGTTGGAATCATGGGTGATGCCAGTTTCGAAGAGCACCTGATCGATTTGCCTGGCAGCTTTATGCTTGCCTTATTTTCTGATGGAATCCTTGAAATCTTGCCGCCCAACAATTTGATAGAGAAAGAAAAGTACTTTCTCAATGTGTTTGCAGAAACCGCCAACTCGCCAGAGGAAATGGTCACACGATTAGGACTTGACCAGGTTGGCACTGCGCCGGATGATATCGCCGCGCTGTTTATCAGCAAGCGAGACTGAGATGCAGGAAGGAAAAATACTGGCGGCAAGCCACAACGGAGCTTACGTCATTCGCCTTTTGGGCGACGTGCGGCTTACTTTGTGCACAACGATCGATGAGTATTTTCAAAAAATGTTCGACGACCCTGAGTTTGCCAGTGTATGGGTGGATCTCTGTCAAGTAGAGGGGGTTGACTCTACCACCCTTGGATTGCTGGCCAAGCTCGCAATTAATGTTCAGAAACGATTTGGTTTTCAGCCGGCTATTTTCTCCTGCGATCCGGGGATCAATCGCTTACTCAAGAGTATGGGCTTTCAGAGACTTTTCGAACTTCGTGAAGAGACCTGCGCTAACCCGGAAGAAGTGCTGGAGATACCTCAGGTTGCTGGTAAGGAGTCAGAGCTTAAAGAGAAAGTGATTGAGGCGCACCGGGTGTTGATGGGCCTTTCTGAAGAAAACAGAAGCAGGTTTCAGGATCTTATGGCAGCGCTAGAGCATAGCTGATCCTCACAGTGCGAGCACTTTATCCCTCGCCCTGTTTTTGCTGCGGATATAGTCCTGATGGCCCACGTAGGTCAGTTCGGCGACCTGCCGAATCAGGTGTTCCTCGTATTTGTCCACATTGTCGTCAGCCCACGCGACCACCCACATATTGTGGACCAGCTGTAATTTTTGTTCAGCTGTGAAGTGGTCGTTAATCACCCGGGTGAACTCGTAAAGGGAAATAGATTCATCTACCTTGACTGTTGCCTGCTCCATCAGGCTTTTCACTTCTTCTTCGCTGAGCTTGAGCGTCGAGCATAGCAGTGATTCCATGGTTGCCTGCTCAGCTTTATCCTGAGTGAAATCGGCTCGAGCTGTTTCTATGAGCATAGCCGCTGACGCCAAGTGCAGTCGATGCTGCAACGCATCCTCGGTCTCGCGCGCAGGCGTTTCAAACAGGGCCTTCAGTGCACTAATCATCGTTCGCTGATCAGCTTTTCAAGCTTGATTTGGTCGCCGATAAAGCCGCGAATTCCTTCGGCCAGTTTTTCAGTGGCCATAGCATCAGCGTTCAGGCCTAAGCGAAAGTGACTTTCTTGCGGACTATGTTGTGCGACATTGCTTGTAGCGCCAGCGGGGTCCAGGTGACGTGGCAATTCACCTTCGTCTGCTGCAAGCTCTTCCAGCAGGGCAGGGCTGATGGTCAGGCGGTCACACCCTGCCAGGGATTCGATTTCCCCGGTGTTGCGAAAACTCGCGCCCATGACGACGGTTTGATACCCGTGTTGTTTGTAGTAGTTGTAGATACGACTCACTGACTGCACGCCCGGATCGTCCTTGGGTGTCTTCATTTGTAGCTCGGTGTTGGCCTTGTACCAATCCAGGATGCGGCCGACAAACGGTGAGATCAGAAATACGCCCGCGTCGGCACAAGCGGCTGCCTGGCCGAAGCCAAACAGCAGGGTGAGGTTGCAATTAATGCCTTCCTTCTCCAGTTGCGCCGCCGCTCGAATGCCTTCCCAGGTTGAGGCAGTCTTGATCAGGATGCGCTTGCGATCGATACCTGCTTCCTCGTACATGGCGATCAACTTTTTAGCACGCTCTATTGTCGCCGGTGTGTCAAAGGAGAGGCGGGCATCAACTTCAGTGGAAATACGGCCCGGTATGATCCCCAGAATTTCCTTGCCCACATCGACAGCAAAGCGGTCGCAGCTATTGCCAAGCTGTTTACTATTGGAACCACCTTGGCTGCTGGCCCAGATCTTGGCGTTATCCAGCAACTGTGCATAGTGCGGTAAGGCCGCGGCCTTCAGCAGTAAGGAAGGGTTGGTAGTAGCGTCCAGTGGTTGAAAGCGGCCTATGGCTTCTACGTCACCGGTGTCTGCTACGACATCGGTCATGGCTTTGAGTTGGTCTAATTTACTTGTCACGTATTCTGATCCTGTCGATATTGTGTGTGGATAATTACATGGTTGTAGCGATCTTGTTCTCAGGCCGCTGCCTGACGAACTTTCTCAAATGCATCGACCAGGACATTTAGCCCGGCGTTCTTCTTGTATGCATTTTCACTCAGATGACGCCTGAATTTCCGAGCGCCCGGCACGCCCTGGTAGAGCCCGAGAATATGGCGGGTGATATGGTTCAGGTGAGTGCCACGAGCCAGTTGCTGCTCTACATAGGGCAACAGGTGGTTGAGAACATCATCGCGGGATTCTGCGGTTTTGTCTATCCCGAACAGACGCGAGTCAACGTCTGCCAACATCCAGGGATTTTGATAGGCTTCGCGGCCAATCATTACTCCGTCTACATGTTCAAGATGGGCTTCACATTCATCGATGGATTGGATGCCGCCGTTAATAACGATTTCCAGGTCAGGCAGATCATTTTTTAGTTGGTAGACCCAGTCGTAGACCAGCGGTGGGATCTCCCGGTTTTCTTTAGGTGACAGTCCTTTGAGCCATGCTTTGCGGGCGTGCACGATAAATACTTCGCAACCTGCGCCTGCTACCGGCGCAACGAAATCCAGCATCTGCTGATAGGAGTCCATATCATCGATACCGATTCGATGTTTGACCGTAACGGGGAGGCTGGTTGCGTCACGCATTGCCTTGACGCAGTTCGCTACCAATTCTGGATGGGCCATCAGGCAAGCCCCGAACATGCCTGACTGGACCCGGTCTGAGGGGCAACCGCAGTTGAGGTTGACCTCATCGTATTGCCATTCCTGTGCCCAGCGCGCGCACTGGGCGAGGTCTTTGGGGTTTGATCCGCCAAGCTGCAGGGCGACAGGGTGCTCTTCAGCATTGAAGTGAAGAAAGCGCTCCCGATCACCGTGTATTAACGCGCCAGTGGTCACCATTTCTGTGTACAGCAGGGCCTGCTTGCTTAACAGTCGCCAGAAATAGCGGCAGTGATGGTCGGACCAATCCATCATGGGGGCAATGCTAAATCGTCTAGAGATTTTTACTGAGTTGGTCATTAGCGATAACTTTCTGATTTGACCGGGGATTTTACCTGAATAAGTGGTGTACTGATTGTTGAATATTACGTCTTTCGGCAAAGTGAAAATCGAACAAATTTTTGTGCAGCTATCAAAGTTGCCTCTATACTGAGTTGTCTTAAGTTCTGTATGTGCTTATTTTAATAAAAATCAAAAGGATACTCTGAGTCTAATGTTGCGATTGTTGATGACTGTGGTGTTGGGTGCGGGCCTGGTGGCTTGCGGTGGCGACGACAAAAAGCAGGCCGCACAGGGGCAAGCTGCAGCCCCCGCCGCGATCAACCTGCCGGCAAGCTCCATTATGGTGGCAGGCATCAAAGAGGTTCGGCCTTCCTTCGAGTACCCGGCGGTGGTTGAAGCCGTGCAGTTGGCGCGCATTCGGCCAGAAATATCTGCTGTCGTAAAAGCGATTCACTTCTCACCGGGTCTCACTGTCCAGAAGGGTGACCTGCTACTGGAGTTCGATGATTCAACTTATGTCAGTGCCAATGATATTGCCGAGGCCAATTTACAGTCAGCGGAAGCGTCGTTTCTGCAGTCCAAATCCAGCTGGGATAGAGCGGAAGAGCTGATGCCAGATGGCTATATCTCGCAACAGGACTATGACAAGGCGAGAGCGGGTATCGACAGCGCGCGAGCTGCTGTTGCCTCGGCCAGAGCCGAAACAGCGAAGACAAGACTGGACCTTGGACGCACCAAAATTTATGCGCCCTTTACGGGAAAAATAAGTAAGCCGTTCTACTCCATAGGCGATGCCGTCGTTCCCAACTCGCCTAACAGTCCGCAACCACTGTTCACCCTGGTGGAAATGGACCCGATTTATGTCACTGCCGGCGTTCAGCTGGCGCAGTACCATAAATTCGTTCTACTGCGTAAAGAGCTGGAGGCTAGAGACATTGATGTCCCGCCTCTGGCTGTATCGCTGCTGCTCTCTGGCGGTGTTAAGTACTCGCACAAAGGGGCATTCGAAGCCTGGGACAACACATCGACCGCCAGCAGCGGAACAATCAGTGGCCGTGTCCTGTTCCCCAATCCAGATGGATTACTATTGCCCGGTAATAGCGTGACCATCACCGGGGAGGCCCTGCGCTCGTTCAAGCGGGTGTTGATACCGCAAAAGGCGGTGATGCAAGATCAAGAGGGTTACTTCGTCAAAGTTGTGGACGGTAGCAATAGGGTCGCCAGGCGCAACCTGACGCTGGGTATTCGCTATAAAGATCAATGGATCGTACTTGAAGGTCTGGAGGATGGAGCCCGGGTGATTACCGTTGGCGCGCAAATGCTCCGAGAAGGCGCAGCTATCAGTCTCCTGTAACCGCTATTAACACCTGATTCGGGGCGAACCATCATGGGTCCATCATTTTTTATTAAACGTCCGCGCTTTGCCTTTGTCATAGCCATTCTCACCGTTTTGGTGGGTTTAATGGCGGGCTCTGTAATGCCGGTGGACCAGTACCCCGATATCTCCGCGCCCAAGGTCGTGGTTCGGGCCAATTACCCTGGAGCGTCTGCTGAAACCGTCAAGGAGGCGGTAGCGTCTCCGATTGAAGACCAGGTGAATGGCGCAGAGGGTATGGTTTACATGTCCTCCAAGTCAGCGAGTGACGGTAGTTATACCTTAACAGTGACCTTCGAAATTGGTGTCGATGCATCGCTCGCTCAGGTTGATGTGCAAAACAGGGTGGCCCTCGCCGAGCCTTTCCTGCCGGTGGAAGTCCGCAAGCGCGGCATTAGCGTAAAGAAACGCTCGCCCGACATGCTAATGGTGGTGAACCTGTTCTCTCCAACCGGACAGTTTGATGGCGTTTTCCTTTCTAACTACACCAGTCTCAACGTACAGGGTGAATTGGCCCGGGTGACAGGAGTAGGGGAGGCGACGATCATTGGCGCACAGGACTACGGTATGCGGGTCTGGCTGAACCCGGTTTCCCTGGCCAGCAATAATATCTCGGTGAATCAGGTATTAGGCGCTATTGAAGAGCAAAATATACAGGCGGCCGTTGGCCAGCTTGGCGGTGCTCCTAGCCCGGACGATACCCAGTTTCAATATGTTCTAAAGACCAAGGGCCGGCTTACAACATCGGAAGAGTTTGGCGATATTGTATTAAGAGCCAGCGAGGATGGCTCTATATTAAGGTTATCCGACGTTGCGCGAATTGAGCTCGGTTCCCAGGGTTATAAGGGGTTTGGTGAATTCAATAATCAGCCAGGCGTTTTGTTGGCCATTTACAAGTTATCAGAAGCCAACTCGCTGGAAACAGCTAAAGCTGTGCGCGCCAAAATGGAGGAACTCAAACAGTATTTTCCCGATGGGGTGGATTACGTCGTAGGACATGACACGACGTTGTTTATTGAAGCCTCGCTTGAAGAAACCATACTGACACTCTTTTTCACGATCGCATTGGTCATACTGGTGACTTACCTGTTTTTAGGTAATGTGCGTGCCACTCTGGTGCCGACAATTGCGGTTCCTGTTTCGATTATCGGCACACTGGCCGCGCTCTACTTCATGGGCATGACTATCAACACGGTAACGCTGTTCGCCTTGATTTTGGCCATCGGTATTGTGGTAGATGATGCGATCATCGTGGTGGAGAATGTGGAAAGACTCATGCATGACGAGGACATGCCGCCCCGTCAGGCAACTGAGCAGGCGATGAAAGAGGTTGCAGCGCCCATATTCGCGACCTCACTGGTTCTGGCTGCAGTGTTTGGCCCTACTATGCTTTTACCGGGAATTACCGGGCAAATGTTTTCCCAGTTCGGTGCAACCCTGGTTATTGCCGTGATTATTTCGATGATCAATGCGCTGAGCTTGAGCCCTGCGCTGTGTGTGCTGATTCTCAAGCCAGGGCACAGCAAACCCAATTTCGTGGTGCGCGGTTTTAATGCGGGGTTTGATGTCGTTAGTCGTGGCTACTTTGGACTGGTGCGCTTTTTGACTACCCACCTGGTGGTAGGTTCGCTCCTGATTGTCGGGCTATTCGTGCTGCTAGGTCTGTTGTTCAGGGGCCTTCCCACCAGCTTTATACCCAATGAAGACAAAGGCTTCTTCATGGTGGATGTCCAGTTGCCTCAGTCCGCCTCCTTGAATCGAACGGGACTCCTGGTTGATGAAATGAATCAGATTCTGGAGGCCGATCCTGCCATTGAATACGTTCTGACAGTGAATGGCTACAGTATCCTTAATACGGCCTTGCAGTCTAATGCTGCAATGATTATTGCCAAGTTGAAACCTTGGCATGAGCGAAAAGATCCCGAACAACATCAATTCGCCCTACAGAAAAAATATCAGGCGCTTTTTGCACAAAATATGGAGGCACAGGCGTTGGTGTTCGGTGCACCTGCGATTCCGGGTCTCGGGGCTGTCGCAGGCTTTTCTTACGTGTTGCTCGATACCCAGAGCCAGGGGGCGACAGAAATGTTTGCTACCACTCAAGCTGTGGTCGCCCGGGCAAACGCAGCGGATGAAATTGTAGGTTCCTTCAGTCCCTTTCGCGCCGGCTACCCGCAAATTTGGCTGGAAGTTGACCGGGTTCAGGCCAAGGTTTTGGGGGTGAAAGTTAGCGATATTTTCCTCACGCTGCAGACCCAGCTGGGCAGTTTTTATGTCAACGATTTCAATCTCTATGGCAAGACCTATAAGGTCATGGTTCAAGCCGATGCTTCCTATCGCCAGAACGAGAGCGATCTGGAAAAGCTCTATGTGGCCAATAATCGCGGTGAGCAGGTTCCCTTGAGCGTGCTGGTTACGCCTCAGCCAATACAGGGGGCTGATGTGCTTTATCGTTATAACACCTACGATTCTGCGGTCATTAACGGACGTCCAGATGCCGCCCAGGGCTATAGCTCTGGTGATGCCATGTTGGCCATGGAAGAGATCAGCCATGATTCGCTACCGATGGGCTTCAAATTTGACTGGACAGACTCAAGCTATGAGGAGCGTAAGTCAGGCAATATGGCGCCGATTGCGCTCGCAATGTCGTTGGTGTTTACGTTTTTGTTTCTTGCCGCTTTGTACGAATCCTTCCTTACACCGTTAGCGATTATTTTCTCGGTGCCCATCGCGATGTTGGGTGCGGTCATCGCATTAAAGATATCCGGCGATTCGTTGAGTTTGTACGGGCAGATTGGCATGGTCTTGCTGGTCGGGCTGGCGTCCAAGACTGCCATTTTAATTGTTGAGTTCGGTAAACAATTGCGCGAAGTGGAAAAAATGGAGCTGTTGGATGCCACCCTGGAAGCGGCAAGGCTGCGTTTTCGCCCGGTAATGATGACCGGTATTTCTTTTGTTGTTGGTGTTTTCCCTCTGGTTATAGCGAGTGGCGCGGGGTCCGCCAGTCGATCATCACTTGGACTTGCAGTGTTCGGTGGTACCATCATGGCTGCGATTGGTGGCACCATACTTGTCCCAGTATTCTTTCAGCTCATTCAAAAATTGCGTGAAGTCATCCACGGCGGTGCAACCAAGCCACCTGAGTAATATCCAATATTTTACTATGTGCTAAGCAGCTTTTTTATTAGTACAAAACAGTTTAGATCTTTGCGGGTTAATCGAGTGTGCTTTCCGCTGTGCTTGCTATACTTTTTGGGCATCTTCACAGTACATACGGATTGGTGACGTGTGACGAGCTATCGTATCGGGGAAGTGGATTTCGACCCTGATGCCAGTGAGATCTGTGTTGACGGGCATATAACCCACCTGCAGCCACAGGTGAGTAGTGTGTTGGTTTGCCTGGTTCGACACAAAGGTGAAGTGGTAGCAAAGGATAGGCTGGTCGAGGAAGCCTGGGAGGGCAGATGCGCCAGTGAGAAAAATGTGACTCATTGTATCTCTTTGCTTCGCGGCCACCTTGAAGATCGTAATGACCGGCATCTTATCGAGACCATTCCCAAAAAAGGCTATCGCCTCTCTGGCACGGTGGAGCAGGATTCCTCTAACCAGAGTTTGTCCCCGGTCAAACAATCTTTGCTACCACAACTGCCTATCTACGAGACAGATGAACCCAAACAGGCGGTCAATATTGTGTTGACAGCGGCCGTCCTCTTCTTGATGTTGTCGGGCATGATAGTGCTCTCTGATTTTTTCAGTCTGCATTAGTCTAGTCTGCTGCGTCACACTTCATTCCAAGTGAACAGGCTTGAGCACACTCGGCAATTCGCCGATACTGACACCTCCTTGCGTTGTAAAAAAGAGCCCACCTATGAATGTTTTAGGCAGAGTACTGTTACTTGTTATGGTCATGATCACCGGCAACGCTTCCCTGGCAGGAGAATCCATGAAAGCGAATATCGTAATTCTTGCGACCGGCGGCACTATCGCCGGCGCCGCGGCCACCGGCACGCAAGCAGGTTATACCTCCGGTGAAGTGGGCGTAGAGACTCTCATTGCTGCTGTGCCCCAGTTGGGTGAGCTGGCCAATATCAGCGGCGAGCAAGTGGCCAACGTGGGCAGCCAGGACATGAGCGATGCGGTGTGGCTGACACTGGCCGACCGCGTCAATGCGCTGCTGTCTTCCGAGGAGATCGACGGTCTTGTGATTACCCACGGTACCGATACCATCGAAGAAACCGCTTATTTTCTTAATCTTGTGGCGAAGACCGACAAACCGGTGGTTATGACAGCAGCGATGCGGCCCGCAACAGCGCTTTCGGCTGACGGGCCATTGAATATATTCAACGCTGTTGCCGTGGCGGCAGACCCCGAGGCGCGGGGCCGGGGCGTACTGGTCGTTATCAATGATGATATTCACGGCGCCCGCGGTATGACCAAGACCAGCACCACCGATGTTCAGACCTTTGTCTCAGCGGAGCGGGGTCTGATGGGAGCTACGCTGTACGGAGAAAATCGCTATTATCGGCAGCCTTACCGAACCCATACCAGCGATTCAGAATTCTCCGTGAAGGGTTTGAAGGAACTACCCCGGGTGGATGTCATCTACATCAGCGCCGGTGTATCTCCAGATTTGATTGATGCCGCGGTGGAAAACGGAGCGAAAGGCATTGTCACCGCCGGTGTAGGTAATGGAAATATGACAGGAGGCGCTCTTAAGGCGTTGGAGCGAGCTCGAGCGAAAGGGGTAGTGGTCGTTCGCTCAACCAGGGTAACCAGTGGCACCGTTGGCAGGAATATAGAAACCGATGATGATGCGATGGGCACCGTTGCTTCCGGTGAACTTAATCCCGCCCAGTCTCGCGTACTGCTCAAATTGATTTTGACCAAGACCGACGATCCCGCGCAGGTGCAGGCTTACTTCAATCAGTACTGAGTCGATTGAGCAGCTCCCGATTATTTATCGAGATGAGCACCTTGTCGCCATAAACAAACCCAGCGGCCTACTCGTGCACCGCAGTCCCATTGACCGCCATGAAACCCGTTTTGCCCTGCAGCTGTTGCGCGACCAGATAGGCCAGCGTGTTTACCCGGTGCATCGTCTGGATAAGCCCACTTCTGGCGTGCTCCTGTTTACGCTTTCACCTGAAATGGCACGAGCCGTATCCGAGCAGTTCGCTGATCATAGTGTACTCAAGTCATACTTGGCGGTGGTTAGAGGCTGGTGTCCAGCCCAGGGGTCGATCGATCATGCCTTACAAGAGAAGCCAGATAAGATGGCCGATCGCAATCGGACGCAGGAAAAACCCGCAAGAGAGGCAATTACCCACTATCGGCGGCTGGAGACCGTTGAAATTCCCTATGCGGTAGATCGGTACCCCCAGAGCCGCTATTCGTTAGTTGCTCTGCAGCCATTGCAAGGCCGCAAGCATCAGCTGCGCCGGCACATGAAACACCTGGGTTATCCTATTATCGGTGACGCAAAACACGGCAAGGGAGTACACAACCGTTTCTTTGAGCAGCAATACGGCTGCGGCCGCCTGCTGCTGGCCTGCACAGGCATGCAGCTCACCCATCCGGTGTCGGGCGAGGTATTGCCATTGGCGGCTGGATTGGACGAACCCTTCCAGCGCGTGCTGGACGCATTCGGCTGGGTGCCTGCGCTCATTTGAATTACCGTTCCCATTGACACCGCGGCTGGACACTCCGCATTCCGGTGGGATTTAGACGGTAGAGGCCGTATAATCGCCGCTCTCAGAAACCTACCCCAGGATTACCATGACCGTTCGTACCCGTGTTGCGCCATCACCCACCGGTGACCCCCACGTTGGCACCGCTTATGTCGCATTATTCAATATGTGCTTCGCCAAGGCACACGGTGGCCAGTTTGTACTGCGCATTGAGGACACTGACCAGACACGGAGTACACCGGAATCCGAGCAGGCTATTCTCGACTCGCTGAACTGGCTCGGACTTAGCTGGGACGAAGGTCCCGATGTGGGTGGTGACTGTGGTCCCTACCGCCAAAGTGAGCGCATGGAAATCTACGGCGATTATGCTCGCCAGCTTGTTGACGAAGGTAAAGCCTTCGTTTGCTATCGCACAGCGGCCGAACTGAACGAACTGCGTGAGACACAGCGTGCTGCCGGCAGTAGCTCGGCGTTGAAGCCTTCTGACCTAAAGTTGCCTGAAGCGGAAGTGGCGAAGCGTGAAGCCGCGGGTGAGCCCTATGTGATTAGAATGATAGTGCCCGAAGAGGAGGGCGCTTGTGCAGTAGATGATATGCTGCGTGGCACCATTGAACTTGACTGGAGTATGGTGGATGCGCAGATTCTGTTGAAGTCAGACGGCATGCCAACCTATCACCTTGCCAATGTCGTTGACGATCACCTGATGGGTATTACGCATGTGCTGCGCGGTGAGGAATGGATTAATTCGGCGCCCAAGCATGTACTGCTATATCAGTACTTTGGTTGGGAGATGCCCAAGCTTTGTCACCTGCCGCTATTGCGTAACCCTGATAAGTCCAAGCTTTCCAAGCGTAAGAACCCTACCAGTATTTTGTATTACCAACGCATGGGCTTTTTGCCGGAAGCGCTGTTGAATTACCTGGGTCGCATGGGCTGGTCCATGCCCGATGAAAGCGAAAAATTCAGCCTGCAGCAAATGCAGGATAACTTTGACATCCAGCGTGTCTCTTTGGGCGGCCCTATTTTTGATATCGACAAGCTGTCCTGGCTCAACGGCATGTGGATTCGTGAAGACCTGGACGAACAGCAGTTGGCCAAGCGCCTGATTGATTGGGCTTACAACGAGGCCAACCTGATGAAAGTGCTGCCGCATGCGCAGAAGCGCATGGAAACGCTTAGTGACTTTGCGCCCCTGGCTGGCTTTTTGGTATCCGGAACTATGCCGCTCACGGAAGAAAGTTTTGCCAGTGTTAAAGGTGAGAGGGAAGACGTGGTCAAGGGTCTGCAGTTTGCGCTGTGGCGTATGGAAGCGTTGCAGCAGTGGAATCGGGACAATATCTGGAATGAGCTAAAGGCTGTGGCTGATGCTACCGGGGTTAAGGTCAAAGACTTCCTGGCGCCAATATTTGTCGCAATAGCCGGCACCAGTGCATCTTTCTCTGTGGTCGATTCTATGGAAATGCTGGGGCCTGACATGAGCCGAGCGAGATTGCGTCATGCAATTTCTACCCTTGGTGGTGTTTCCAAAAAAGCCATGAAGCGTCTGGAAAAAGAGTACCAGGGGCTCTAAGCCTCTCTGCTCCAACGTGTCATTCCCGCACAGAATCCGTCATTCCCGCGCAGGCGGGAATCCAGTAGACTTCGTTTCGAATGCCCGGCACCCATACTGGATCCCCGCCTGCGCGAGGATGACGCAAACTTCCCCGCGAGGATGACGCAAACTTCCCCGCGAGGGTGACGCAAACTTCCCCGCGAGGAATGACACAGGCTCCTCCGCCAGTAATGACGCAGGCTCCTTCGCCAGTAACGACATAGCCATACACCACCGAACAACGGAACCCGACCATGCTCATAAACACAGCCACTTCCCTGATCTCCACCCTGATTCGCGGCACCAACGGTATTCAGGTTACCGCAGGGACTGATAAGCCCGTTGAACTTATCCAACTTTACGATATAGAAAACTGCCCCTATTGTCGTTTGGTTCGCGAAGCGCTGACTGAACTGGACCTGGATGTTCTTGTGCTTCCCTGTCCCAAGAACGGGGAACGCTTTCGTCCCGAATTGGTAGAGCGGGGCGGCAAAGCCCAGTTCCCCTATTTGATCGACCCTAACACTGGGGTGGAGATGTACGAGTCTCTGGACATCATTGATTATCTGTTCGCCAATTATGGCGGCGGTGATTTACCACTTAAGTGGAAGCTGGGTAGACTTCAAACAGCCGGTTCCATGTTGGCCAGCGCGCCGCGTATGAGTCAGGGTATGCAAGCAAATCCTGGTATAGAGCCAGGGCAGTTACTGGAGCTTTATAGCTTTGAGTCCAGCCCTTACGCCCGGATCGTACGAGAAAAGCTGTGTGAGATGGAAATCCCTTACATTGTTCGCAATTGTGGTCGTACCAAGCTACAGGAATGGCTGTTGCCGCCGGTACGCAATGCATTGAACATCACCCCCGAAAGCACTCTGGTGAACCGGCGTCACCTCATGCACAGAGAGGGTAGGGTTTCGATTCCCTATCTTTACGATCCCGCCCAGGATGTCGGGATGTTCGAGTCCGGTGATATTGTGGCTCACCTGAACCAATACTATTCGGGCTGATTGTGATCGCCAGGGAGCTGACTAATCAGTTCCCCTAAAAAGTGCTCATAATGGCGCCAGCGTCCTATAGATCGGCTGTTTAATGGCTGTCGCACCTGGGCTGCACTGGGTGTTAGAACGGCGCGCTGCTGCAAGTGAAAGTCCGTACATGCTTGCTCAAACGGCAGTTCGCAATGCTCAAGCAGGCTGGTTATTTGTTGTTCGGGCGATGCGATCAGCGCCTCGTAGTTCTGGATGTATAGCCTGTCTTGAAGCTGGTTTTTCCAATGAGCCATTAGTTTCTCATAGGCGCTGTAGTACTGGCCCAGGTGCTCCAACGTATTTGCGTAACCGTGTGACCTGGTCAGAGGCTGCTCAAAAATGGAAACGCAGTTATCGATTGCATTGCGTGTGCACAAGATAAACCTAGCTTCGGGCAACAACTCAGCAAGCAGTCCCAGATTGGCGAACTGTCCAGGACTGGTGTCCAGAGTCACTGGTGCGCTCTCATGGTTTTTCAGTCTCTGTCGCAACCAGGCGGTGATTTTTGACTTACTGCCCTCGTTGAGTTGGTTAGTGGAGTTCTTTGTTAACCCAGCTAGTTTTGAATGCAGTTCCAAGAGAGCACCAGACTCTCCCAGAGAACAGACTTGAGAGTGAGCGGCAAGAATCTGGTCCGTCAGTGTAGTGCCTGAGCGGGGCATACCGGTTATGAAAAGTATCTCAGGCGCACTCTGTTCACTTAGAGTTACCTTGTAATGCATCTGGGCATTGAGTTCGGCTATCGCTGACTCGTTATCAAAATACTCAGTTTGGTGCAGGCGTTTCCTGGCGCTTGAAAATTGCTGAAACGCTCGTTCATATTCCCCCATTTTTGCACAAGACTTTCCCAGAGCAAATTCAAGATCGATACGGGCGGTATCATCATTTGCACTATCCGCCAACGCTGACTCAAGTGCACTGATTTCCGCTGGCGTACTTTGATGGGTGGCCAGATGTGCCAGATGGAAGTGTGTGGAAGCGTGGCCGGGGCGTACCCTCAATGAGTGTTGCAAGCTCTTTTCTGCAAGGTCGAAGTCTCCTAGCTGTTCTGCGGTGATGCCTAAGTTGGTTAGAGCTTCCGCATGCTCAGGGTTAAGACTGACGGCTTTATTGAAAGAGGCGAGGGCCGATGCCGGGGTTCGCATTTTGACGTGCAACACTCCCATTGAATTTTGTAAGCCCGCCGAATCGGGAAAGCGTGTAAGGCTCTCTTGAAGCACCTTCTGTACGTCCGTGAATTTTCCCTGTGCCAGCAACGCATCGGCCAGTCCTCGCCACGCCTCCTCAATATCCTTGCTTTGCCCAAGTGTGGCGCGAAAGTCCGACTCTGCAGACCGGAGGTCTCCTGTGGCCATGAACAGCCAGCCGCGATTGCAGCGCGCTGGCGGATGGGTAGGGGACAGACGAAGAATCTTGTTGAAGGTCTCCAGGGCCTCTGATTGTTGTCCGCTTAGCCGCAGCGCATTGGCCAGGTTGTTCAGCAAGTCGACATTATCCGGCGCATGCTTGAGACATGCTCTGAAGTGCTGTGCCGCTCCGGAAAAATCCTCCATTCTTATGAGAACCATTGCCAGGTTATAATGCAGTTCGGGCTTGTCGCTGGATTGCTCGATTAACTGCTCAAGGTGATAGCGCGCATCCGCCAGTCTGCCGTCGCGCATTGCTTGTAGTGCTGCACTGATATTCATAGCTGTATTTTCGGTATTTATTGTATTCGAATGCAATAATTGATTTTGACACTCTGAATTTTAATTTTCAGGTAATTATTTTCTTTAAGCTTAAAGGCTGATTATTTTTAGGTAACCTATTGAAAAATATGCATATAAAATTTTTCTCAGCCAGGTCAGGCGTGATTTTGCACTGATGGAAGAGCTACTTCAACGGCCTAGAAGTTTGATTTGAATCATTTGTTGACTTCGTATTGCATTCGAAGTACAAATAGCCACACAATAATTGTCAAAACTTGTATGCAGCGTCAGACTGCGATTAAACACATTCACGTAACGTAGGATTAGGTAACTATGCTGAAGACCCCCTTACACCGTAAAACCGCAGTCTCATTAGGCGTATCACTGGCTCTGGGCGCATCAACCGCCGCGGTTTACGCGCAAGACGAAGTTCGTTCTCTGGAAGAAGTCGTCGTAACGGCGAGCAAGCGCTCCGCCAGCGTGCAGGACGTCTCCATTTCAGTCACCGCTTTTTCCTCAGAGGACTTGAAGCGCGGTGGCATCGAGGACCTCACGCGCATTGAATACATGGTTCCCGGGCTTAAAATGGGACAGTCTGGCAATGAGGCTCGCCTTGCCATGCGCGGAACTCGTACGAACAATGTAGGTACCGAGGCAGAGCAGGTCATTGGTATTTTTGAAGACGGAGTTTATGTGCCTACCACCACTCAGGCACTGGGCTCTTACGTCGATCTGGCTCGCATTGAAGTGCTGCGCGGTCCCCAGGGAACACTGTATGGACGCAACACTTTTGGTGGCACTATCAACGTTCATACTCAGGCTCCAACCCTGGATTCGGTCAACGGCTACGTAACAGGCTTATATGGCGACTATGACCGCAAGAAAATCGAAGCTGCAGTGAATGTCCCCATGGGGGACTACTTTGCAGTTCGTGTCGCCGGCATGATGGATGAGCACGAAGGCTACATTGAGAACAAATATCCGGGCAGCAATGATCTGCGCGACAAGGATACCCAGTACCTGCGCGGAACCTTGCTCTGGGCACCCACTGATAATTTTGAAACTACTCTGCGTATCGCCTACATGGACCAGGAGAGCAGCGGCGATGCAATCTGGGGCTACCAGCAGATTGGTGGTTATAAAAATGGTAAGTATGAGCAAGGCCATCTTTGGGCACCCGACAACGCCTCTGACAACTTTGACAATGGTCCATGGGAGGTTCGCCGCGATTTGCCTTCAAACGCCGACCTGGAGAGCACCTCCTATACGCTACATGCAAACTGGGACATCGGCTTCGCGACCATGAAATTCATTGGAAACATCAATGAATTTGAAGGTGAACAAAACTACGATTCCGATTACAGCGATGGTGGCGATCCCGATAACAATGGATTTACCGGTTGGGGCACAGACCAGGATACGTGGTCTACTGAACTACAGTTGGTCTCCAATGGCGACGGTCCCCTGGAGTGGATGGTTGGCGCTTATTACTTCGAAATGGAGAGCGCCTGGAACTGGCTTGAGCGTGTAGATGGTGATTTTGCAATTCCTCACTGGGATCGCATAGGTGATTACCTCAGTGACTCTACAGGGCTGTTTGTCAATGCTAGCTATGCGATGACCGACAATATGCGTGTACTGGGTGGTTATCGTTACGCGGAAGATACCAAAGAAAAGAAAGACCAGCTCGACTGGTCTGTCTTCCCGCCTGTTGCGGCACCGGGCAGCGGTGAAACAGGCGAGTGGGACGATGACTTGTGGAAGCTTGGGCTGGAATACGACCTAAGCGATGATTCCATGGCATTCGCCCAGGTTTCTACCGGCTATCGCGCCGGCGGAATCAACTTTATCGCACCGGATGTGCCTCTGACCTTTGACCCCGAGACAGTCACTGCCTACGAAATCGGCTATAAGAGCACCTGGCTTGAAAATACCCTGATTTTCAACACGGCACTTTACTTCAACGACTATGAAGATATGCAGGCCCAGTCTTTTGCGATTCTCGGCGAGGACAGTGTTGTATCCGAGTTTACCGAGAGTGGCGGTGAGGTTGACACCTGGGGAGCTGAGTTCGAGGTTAATTGGCTAGTAGGCGATGCCTGGCGTATCGACGGCACCTTGGCGTATATGAACTCCGAGTTTGGAGACTATGAAATCTCCTGGGTGAATGGTTTGGATCAGTTTGCCAACCGCCAGACAGCGGAAGGCAACCTGAGTCTGGATGGGTTTACTCCAGCGCTTTCTCCAGAATGGACCGCAAGCGTGCAGGTGAGCTACGACTTCTTGTTGTCTGGCGGAAGTGTTTTGACGCCGATGCTGCAGATGCAGTACTCAGATGAATACTTCAGCTTCGATGTTAATACAGAGGAGTCTATGCAGGACTCCTATGCCATCGCCGATGCCAGAGTCTCTTGGCTATCGTCAAGTCAAGCTATAGAGCTGCAAGCATATGTGCTGAATATCAGCGACGAAGAGGTGTTAACTCGCTCGGTTATTTTCAATCCGGGAGCGGCACCCGACATTGCTTCTATCCAGTCGAGCTGGAACAACCCCAGGGTTTGGGGCTTGAGCGCAAGCTACAATTTCTAGGTGTGAGCGGCGGCCGCGGTGGCCGCTTTGTAGCCCGGTCTGGTGACCGGGCTTTTTTTTGTCTGCCGATTAGCAATCGGCTAAATGGATTGTGCTCAGGCCAAGTTCTTTGACAGGCACTAGTGTTAAACGGCTGTCCAGCCGCCATCCACCTTGAGACTGTCTCCGGTGACCATGTTGGCCGCCGGACTCGCCAGGAACACTACAGCGTTGGCCACGTCGTCTACCTGGCCGATGTGCCCCATGGGGATACGGGAGACGACGTCCTGGTGGAACGCGGGATTTTCGAACATTGGCTTAGTTAGCGGTGTTTCAATAAATGTGGGAGCGACTGAATTGACGCGAACTCCTTGCGCCGCGAGCTCAACGGCCATCGCTTTGGTCAGTCCTTCGATGGCGTGCTTAGTCATGCAATAGACCGTGCGGTTCCTGGCGCCCACATGTCCCATTTGAGAACCCATGTGAATAATCGATCCTGAGCCTTGTTTCACCATTACTCTAGCGGCTGCCTGCGCCACCAGAAAAGCGGAGCGCACGTTCAGGTTCAGCATCAGGTCCAGTGCATCACGCTCCACCTCTGTGAATGGCTGGGGTTTGTTCGTGCCGACGTTATTGACCAGAATATCCAGTTGTTCCAGCGATGCGATACGCTGTAGAAAAGCCTCGTCAGTCACATCCGCGATCCAGGGTTCGATGAGCCCAGGGTGGGCGAATGCCAGAGTTTCCAGGTCGGCCTCGGTACGTGCAACGGCGATGACACTGGCGCCAGATTCGGCCAGTCTCTGAGCACAGGCGCGGCCGATTCCTTTACCGGCTCCCGTTACCAGGGCACGCTTGTTATCAAGTCGAAAGGGCGAAGGCGTGTCGTCATGCATGGTGAAATCCTATGTACTTGTCAGAGTTGGTTTAGTTCACGTTAGTCCGTGAGACCATTTCCTGTAAATAATTGGCGGTCACGTTCTAAAGCAATGGGGGCGCCGTCTATGGTTCCGGGGGGTGAGAACCAGCTGTGTTTGCTGGTTTTCAAAGAGTGCGTATTGCCAGGGTAGATATAGACTCTAGCTTGTCCGCCTGAATTGTTAATGCGCGCAGCCAGGTCGTGATTCCAGGCAGGAATCGAATAGTAATCTTGGTCGGAGATGTGCAACGCTAGCGGTGCCTGAATGAACTGAGCATAGCGGTATCCGCCAAGTTTGGACATGGTTGCTGCAACCTTCGGCGCATGTTCCACATAGCTTTTACCTGCCGTGTCCGTCTTCATAGCGAAGCTCACATCAGACATATCGTGCACATAGTTATTCAAGGCAGCATACATTTCGCTATATTTTAGTTGTCGAGCCTCCGCTACCGAGGCGGTAGACCATTGCTCGGCCTGCCAGGTCCATTCTGTCGACTGCGTATTTAGGGTACCAATCCAGTCTGACGGCCAGGGAAAAATAAAGTCAGGATTTGATTTTTTGTTTTTGCCCAACGCTGACCCGGTCCAACTGCCGTCGCCGGACATGAAGGCCTGCGTGGTTGACGCCATAGCGCCAAAGGTATCAGCCTGTGTGAAGCGGTCTGGAATGTTTCCTGACCACAAGGAGGCGGCGAATATAGTTTGTTGGAAATTGGGGTTGTAGCCGGCCACGGCGAGCGCAGTGATGCCGACATCGCCACCCTGGGAGTGTCCCCATAGCGAAACCCGATCGTAGTTGAAGCTTGGTCGAGTGAGTTTGTTGGGCTGCCATAGTTTCCATTTGATTGTTTCCAGACTCTCCAGCCCGGACACCAGGTTCAGTACGTCGATGGCATAGAACAGGGGGGAGACATAGCTGCCATTGCCCCAGGCATCGCGATATTCAATCCCCTGGGCATGAACGCCTTTTACGGTGCCTCGACCGCGATACCCGGCCGTGATCACCGCAAAGCCTTCATCGACGAAGTGGTCAATGACGCCGCTGTATGTCGAGGCTCCGCTCAAACCAAAATCCCAGTCGATTGCGTCTTTTCTGGAAATCCACCCTGGAGCAATTACAAGCACTGGATAGCCGTTTTTAGGTGGCTCAGAAGAGGGGAGGTCCAGTCGACTGTAGAGCGCCAAGGAGTCTGATTGATAGCCGAGCATGTAGGTTCTGCGTTGGTCTTTGCGCGTTACCTTATGCAATATTTTGAGCGTGCTGTGATACTCGCGCTGGCGCAGCGCTTCGGTGGACAGCTCCTCCAGCGATTTCAGGCACACACCTGGGGTCGTCCTGCAGTTCGCCTTGGTAGGCTCAGGGTCAGCACTTGTTGCTGCCGTCGCCAGTGTCAGGCAGCACATTAAGATAAGCGCTTTTGCCGTTGTCATACATTGAGTTCCATTTTCCAGTTAGCCAATGTTTCCAGAGCTGCAGCCACAAAGCGAGAGATTATATCGGATAAATTGCATTCGAAGTCAAAAATGTTTAGCATGCCTTTTCTACGCGCACAGCACCCCGGAGATAGAACAATGGCCAGGTACCTAAAAGAAGGAATGTCCGTCGAGGAAGTACAGACTCAGGACGCTAAAGTAAGAGGTATCGTAGAGGATATTCTCGGGCAGATCGAAACGCGGGGTGACGCAGCCATCCGCGATTACTCAGAGAAATTCGATAGCTGGGGTCCTGACAGTTTTCGCCTGAGTAAAGACCAGATCGCTGCTTGCTACGAAGAGCTAGACCAACAGGTGATTGACGATATTCGATTTGCCCAGGAGCAGGTGCGTAACTTTGCGCAGATCCAGCGCAATTCGATGGTCGATGTAGAGGAGGAGACACTCCCCGGCGTTGTTCTGGGGCATAAGCACATTCCGATGAATAGCGTTGGCTGCTACGTGCCGGGTGGTAAGTACCCTTTGGTGGCGTCTGCGCACATGTCTGTGGTTACCGCCAAGGTCGCCGGTGTTAAACGAGTCATTGCAGCCGCACCTCCGTTTAATGGAACGCCATCACCCGCGATAGTAGTCGCCATGGACATGGCAGGAGCCGATGAGATTTACTGCTTTGGCGGTGTACAGGCGGTGGGAGCGATGGCGATTGGTACCGAAACAATCGCACCGGTTGATATGATCGTGGGTCCTGGTAATGCCTTCGTGGCAGAAGCGAAGCGTCAACTGTTTGGACGCGTGGGTATCGATTTGTTTGCCGGTCCGACAGAAACGCTTGTTATTGCCGATGACAGCTGCGATGGCGAGCTGTGTGCTGCAGACTTGTTGGGGCAGGCTGAGCACGGCCCCAATTCTCCAGCGGTCTTGTTGACCAATTCTGAACAGTTGGCTCTGGATACAATGGCTGAAGTAGAGCGACAGTTGACTGTTCTGCCTACAGCGGAAATCGCGGGGGCGGCCTGGAAAGACTATGGTCAGGTCATCTTGTGCGATAGCTATGAAGAGATGGTTGAAGTGGCAGATGCGATTGCATCTGAGCACGTGCAGGTAATGACTCGCGATCCAGACTATTTTCTGGAGAATATGAGCAACTATGGCGCGCTGTTCCTTGGGCAGGAGACTAATGTGTCCTACGGGGACAAAGTCATTGGTACTAACCATACTTTGCCAACGAAGAAAGCGGCGCGCTATACTGGCGGACTCTGGGTGGGCAAGTTCATCAAGACCTGTACCTTCCAGCGGGTAACCCCCGAAGCCTCTGCCATGGTCGGTGAATACTGTTCGCGTCTGTGTGCTGTTGAAGGGTTCGCGGGGCATAAAGAGCAAGCAGACATTCGCGTAAGACGATATGGCAAAAACGGGCAGTAGTACCCGCAAAGAAAATTTAGCCAGTACGAAAAGGCATGTGACGTCCTACGACGTCGCTCTGCACGCCGGTGTCTCGCAATCGGCAGTTTCCCGGTGCTTCAAGCCTGGCGCAAGTGTTTCCAAAAAGATGCGCGAGCGGGTGATGACTGCGGTCAAGGAAATGGGCTACACACCCAATGCGATTGCCCGTGGTCTGATCACTAGGCGTTCGAACATGGTCGCGGTGATCGTCTCAAATTTGAATTTTTACCCCGAAGTTGTCTCTGAGCTGAACGCCCGTTTTACCGAGCGCGGTGTTCACGTGCTGCTTTTTACCCTGGATCATGAGAGTGATGTCAGTCGCACCCTGGAGCAGGTTTGGCAGTATCAGGTGGACGGGGTAATTGCCGCAGCGCACTTGTCACCCGATGAAATCGCCACCTTCGAAGAGCGCAATGTGCCATTGGTTTTTTACAATCGCTCTTATGAAGACATCGCTGTCAGTTCGGTGAGTTGCGACCAGGTCGGCGGTGAGCGCGCTCTGATTAATCGCCTGACCGAGAGTGGCCAGCATGAATCCTACGCCATTATTACTGGACCTTCTGATTCGGTGGTTAGTATGCAGCGTACGCGCGGAGCGATTGACCGGTTGGATGAGTCAGGCATTACCGATGTGACCCAAGTGAGCGGAGATTACGGTTACAAGTCCGGGCGTAGGGCGGTGCAGGAGATTATAGAACTGAGAGGCAGTGCCCCCGATGCCATTATTTGCGCGAACGACATGATGGCCTTTGGTGCTATGGATGAACTGCGCTTTCACCTCGAGTACGACGTTCCAGGAGACGTGTCAGTCGTTGGCTTTGACGGTGTACGCGCCGCATCCTGGTCCAGCTTTGACCTGGCGACTGTTGCGCAGCCGGTGGAGAGTATGACCGAGGCCGCGGTGTCCATGTTGATGGACAGGGTTGATGATCAGGGTCTGCCGCCAGAGAAGCGCGTGTTTTCTGGCGTACTGCGTGATGGCAGCAGTGTGCGTAATTAAGCTTTTTATTTATGCCTGAATGCATTCGAAGTACAAATCTGTTGTTGTTACCGGGCATGATGTGCGATGCGGGACTATGGGCTTCGCAGGTTAAAGCGATTTCCCCGTATTGTTCAGTTTTTCACGGTGACATTACTGGGGATACAGATATCCAATCCATTGCTTCGCGTGTTTTGGATAGCGCTCCACAGCAGTTTGCCCTGGCGGGCTTATCTATGGGCGGCATAGTGGCCATGGAAATGTGGCGACAAGCGCCGCACAGGATAGAGCGATTGGCCTTGCTGGATACCAACTTCCGTGCTGACACTGATGAAAAGCGCACAATGCGAAATCGCCAAATGGAAGAGGTGAGGCAAGGTGCTTTGGGAGCGATTCTGCGCGACGAGCTGAAACCCAATTATCTTGCCCGCTGCCATCGCAACAATACTGCTCTGCTGGATGACGTGCTTTATATGGGTATGGGCTTGGGCGATGAAGTCTTTATAAGGCAGTCTGAGGCTTTGCGTGATAGACCCGATAGCACAGAGACACTGGCAACCATTACCTGTTCGACACTGGTGCTGTGCGGTGAGGAAGATGACCTTTGTCCGCCGGTCTTGCATCGGGAAATGGCCGCGATGATTTCATCTTCCAGACTAAGCATTATTCCAGAGTGTGGGCACCTGTCTACGATGGAACAACCGAATGCGGTGAACACCGCGCTACTGAATTGGCTTAAAGACAACGAGAGTGCAATGTAATGAAAATAAGTAAAGATAAAATTCTAACCACTCACGTGGGAAGTTTACCTCGCTCAAAGGCTGTCACCGACGGTGTCTTTGCCAAGGAGAATGAGCAGCCCTATGACGTCGATAATCTCGCTGCTACGATAAAGTCTGCGGTCGATGAGGTCGTGCGGAAGCAGGTAGAGACAGGCGTGGATGTTGTTAGCGACGGAGAGATGAGCAAGATTAGCTACGCCACGTATATCAAGGACCGAATTACTGGTTTTGCCGGCGACAGCGAACGCAATCCTCCTGCTGATCTTGAGGAATTCCCTGGATTTTTGGCGCGCCAGGCCAGCTCCGGTGGAACGCCCAGTTATAAAAGACCCTGTTGTGTCGGGGAAATTGCGGTCAAGGATATGCAACCGCTAGAGGAAGACCTGGCCAACTTCAGTGCGGCCGTCCAGCACCATGGCGCATCAGAAGGCTTTATGAACGCTGCGTCCCCTGGTGTGATTGCACTGTTCCAGCCTAACAAGCACTATTCAAATCATAGTGAATATCTACAAGCGTTGGGCGATGCGATGCGGGCAGAGTACGAAGCGATCGTCAACGCAGGTTTTATTCTTCAGCTGGACTCACCGGATTTGGGCCTAGGCCGCCACATGCTGTTCAAGGACAAACCCGAGGAAGAATACATCGCCATGGCCAACTTGCACGTAGAGGTGCTTAACGATGCCTTGCGTAA
Organism: Halioglobus sp.; assembly: GCA_039979015.1. Taxonomy (GTDB): domain Bacteria; phylum Pseudomonadota; class Gammaproteobacteria; order Pseudomonadales; family Halieaceae; genus Halioglobus. Next base: position 42,309 of record JBDWAD010000019.1, on the reverse strand, counting down.
TGTGCCGGCGGAAAAGGTTCGACTACACGTTTGTTGGGGTAACTACGAAGGACCGCATCACTGTGATGCGCCCATGGAGACCGTACTCCCAATTGCAATGAAAGCTAAGCCACAGGCGCTGCTATTCGAGTCTTCGAATCCCCGGCACGCTCACGAGTGGGAGGTTTTTCGCGACGCCGATATCCCCGAAGACAAAGTACTGGTGCCCGGGGTGATCGACTCCACTACCAATTTTGTTGAGCATCCGAGACTGGTAGCACAGCGGATTGAAAAGTTCGCTGGCATCGTTGGCCGGGAGCGCGTTATTGCGGGTACCGATTGCGGCTTCTCGACTTTCGCCGGATTTGGTGCGGTAGACGAAGATATTGTCTACGCTAAGTTAGGAGCGATGGTCGAGGGCGCTGCCCTGGCCAGCCAAAAATTGTGGAAGTGAGCTAATGCCCGAATCGCTGAAAAATCGAATAGCCGCCAGGGAGCAATTGCTTGGCAGTTTTGTCAAAACACCATCGCCGATGCTCTGCGAGGTGCTGGGGAAGAGTGCGCTGGACTTGTTGTGCCTTGATGCGGAGCACTCACCCTTTGACCGGCTGGTTCAGGATCAGTGCCTTTACGCCCTGCGCAGTGAAGGGATGCCATCGCTAGTACGGGTGCCTACGGCGGCACCGGAGCATGTACTTAATGCACTGGATTGCGGTGCAACCGGAGTGCTTGTTCCTCATGTGACTTCGCCCGAGATGGCCGAAAAAGTCGCAGCATCTGCACAGTTTGGTGCTGGTGGCCGCGGTTATGCCGGTTCTACTCGCGCCGCTGGCTACACCACCAAGGGAATGCCCAGGCACCTCGATGATAGCGCCGCCCAGTCAGTTGTTGTCGCCCAGATTGAGGACCTTGAATCACTGGATGCTATCGACGATATTGCGGCGGTGGAAGGTATTGATTGCCTGTTCATCGGGCGAATTGATTTAACGGTGGCTCTAGGCGCAAGTTCGCCTGCGGACCTTTCAGTGATGCGGGCGGTGGAAAAAATTTGCCAGAGCGCAGGCGATGCGGGACGCCCGGTGGGCATGTTCGTTGGTAACATGGATGAAATTCCGCGTTGGCAAGAGGCGGGTGCCAGCCTGTTCCTGTTGTCTTCTGATCACAGTTTCCTGCTGCAGGGCGCGGCTAACCTGGTCAGCACATTTCCTCGCTAGTCAGATTCGATAGAAATTTTCCGCTGTGCTGCAAAACATATGCTGGCGTTCTGCAGCGCTGAAATCAGCAGTCACCCGATCATAGGTCTGCCATAGGTAGCTGTAATTGTTGTAGAGCTTATCTACTGGGAAGTTAGAGCCAAACATCACTCGCGTCGGGCCAAACGTATCCAGTACCTCCAGTATTATTGGTCGCAGGGCCGCTTCATCCCAATGGGGGTTGAACATGCCAAGCCCCGACAGCTTGCAATAGGTGTTGGGCAGGGCTGCGAAATTCTCCAGGCCTTTGCGCCAGCTTTTTAGCCCAGCGTGGGACTGGTCCCAGGGAGAGCCCGCGTGACAGAGGACGACGGGCAGCGTCGGTACCTGGTTAAAGAGTGCAACCACCTGGTCCATTTGAGGTGGCACCATTTGCAGATCGAATGAGAGGCCCTGGGCGGCGAGTAGGCTAAGCCCCCTTAAAAAGTTCTGGTCTTGTAGCAAAGCATCACTGCCGTGTTTTGCGTCCTCAACCTGGTGCCTTCCCAGTATCTGGCGAAATCCGCGCAGGCGATTTGATTGTCCGTGTGCCTCCAGGGTCGCCTGTAGGTTGTCAGCACGCAGGTCGGTTGCTGCAACAATGGCATGGGGGTAGGGCTGTTGGGATTGTAGCCAGGCCGTTTCCTTGACTTCGTCGCTTGCCGCAACGCCTACCTGTATATGCACACTTTTAGTCGGTTGATAATCGGACGACTCCCCAAGAAAATCATCGACCAGGTAGTTTTTTTGGATGGGAGCAGGGTCTCCGAAAAACCGCATTTCGCCCTTTGCCATCAGCCAGGGGTAGTGGCAGTGCGCTAAATCCCATAGGTGGTGGTGAGCATCTACAAACTGCAAATTGGATGTTGTCATGGTGTTTGCTTTCCAGACTTGCTAAATAATTGCATTCGAAGTACATTTTCACAGATCAGGCAGCCAGCGCAAGAGAAACTCGCTGCTATTGGTCAAGATTTTACTGGAGTAACAGCATGTCCAAACAATGGACTCCCAAAGAAATGAGGCAGCGCCTTGTTCGCTACACTGAGTTGCGCCCCTGCCTCAACGCTTTTGTAGATACCTATACACCGGGAAGCGATAAAAAAGAAAACTTCACTATTATTGGACCCGGTGTTGCAGAGCATCCGGATCAACATGTGCACATCAAGGAAGCCCACGGCTTTAACATTGGCGGCGCGCGGCAACCGCCCCGGTGCACGAATTCTCAACACAGCCATGAAACAGAAGAGGTGTTTATCGTTCACAGTGGCCAGTGGGCGTTCCGTTGGGGAGATGAGTGCCAGGACGGAGAGGCTGTATTAGGCCCCGGCGATTGCATTAGCATTCCCGTTAACGTATTCCGTGGTTTTGAAAATGTGGGTGAAGATATTGGTTACCTGTTTGCGGTACTGGGCCGTGATGATCCCGGGCACGTGATGTGGGCGCCCGACGTGTTCGATAAGGCAAGTGAATACGGTCTGGTGTTGTTGGAGAGCGGTCTGCTTGTGGATACTACCCGAGGCGAGCAAGTGCCCCAGGGAGCGCGAGCTATGCCCAAGACTACCGATGAGCAGGTAAATTCTCATCGGGTGATGAGCGTGGAAGAAATGCTTGATTGCGTGATGCCCATCGCTGAGCAGCGGCAAATGGCAGGCTCTTCGTTAACCAATAGCATTGCCGGAGTTGCCGAGTACGCCATGATCGGCCCAGCTAGCGCAGCTGAGGGAACTCAGGCCGGCAAGATGAGCTGGAACCATGGTTTTCAGGTGCGTCGGTTGGATTTCGAACCCGCAGCAAACCTACCTTTTCACTCACGAGAGGAAGAAGAGGTGATATACCTGCATAAAGGCAGCCTGATCTATCAATGGGATGGCGGTGAACTGGAGTTGAGAGAAGGTGATGTTCTTACTGTGCCTCGCAACCTTATGCATGGTTTTACTAATAACGGCAGCAGTTTGGTGACCAGCTATGTGGTTAGGGGCGGGAACGCGCCCGCTGCGCCAAGCTGGATGGAAGGCTCCGTGCAGTCCGCTGCATCACGCTAGCCGCAAAGCAGCCGTCGGTCGGCAGACTTTCGCTGGCTGAGTTTGTATTCTAATAACAAGGGAAGCAGTAATCAGTATGAGTGTCATAGACAAGCTCTATGGAGCGCTTTCGGGCGCCGATGAAACACAGGTTCGACAAATCGCCGCGGCGACCCTGAGTGAACAGGTTAAATGGTCGGCATGCCACCCGGTCAATGACCTGGCAGGTGTTTCCAGCGTCGTCGATGACTTCCTGTTGCCGATGATCCAGGCCATGCCTGACCTTGAGCGTAAGCCTTTTATCCATATCCCCGGAGACTATCAGGGTGAGCAATGGATTGCGGGAACGGGCTATCTTATAGGCACATTCAGTAACTCACTCTTTGGCATTCCACCTACGGGGCAAACGCTATATCTGCGTTATTCAGAACTGGTACGTGTAGAGAACGACCGTATTACCCAGTGTTACCTGTTCCCTGATTTCCTTGATGCAATGCAGCAGGCGGGGGTGTACCCGTTGCGCCCCTCGTTGGGGCATTCCGGATTAATGATGCCGCCGACCAGCCTTGACGGCATTTGCGGTGCTGACAGCGACCCGGATCGCAGCATCGGTACAGCGCAGTTAATAATGGATATGCTTGACTGCCTCCGCAAATACGATGGGCAAACTCTCGAAAGCATGGACCTGGAAAACTTCTGGCACACTGATTTTATGTGGTATGGCCCAGCGGGTATCGGTACTACCCGCGGTATTGAAGGTTTCCGCCGCCATCATCAGGGGCCATTTCTCAAGGGATTCCCAGACCGGGACGTTGATCATCACGCCTGTACCGTTGCTTGCGGCGACTACGTGGCAACAGGTGGTTGGCCACATATGCACGGTACCCATACCGGAGGAGATTGGCTGGGCCTGCCACCGTCGAATCGACACTTGAGTTTGCGCGTCATGGATATTTGGCGACGAGAGGGCGATCTCCTGAAAGAGAATTGGGTGGCGATTGATATACCGCACATGCTGGACCAGATGGGTCTGGATGTCTTTGCACAAATGAGAGCAATAACAAACAGGTAGTGACAATGACAGAATTCGGCACGCTGAACTGGTCGATCCTGGTGATTTATGTGATCGCCAATCTCGGCCTTGGCTTTTATCTTGGGAAGAAGATCGAGTCGGCGAACGACTTTTTCCTTGGTGACCGCAGTATTCCCTGGTGGGCGATTGGTATATCAGTCGTCAGTACTTATGTCAGTGCACTGACTTTTCTTGGCGGACCCGCCTGGGCCTACACAGACGGTTTGTCTGTCATAGCCATACACCTGAACTATCCGCTGGTCATTTTCTTTGTAGTCACTTTTTTCCTACCGTTCTTTTTCAACAGCGGGGTGGCATCAATTTACGAGTACCAGGAGAAGCGTTTCGGACCCACTTCCAGGAGTGTGATGTCTGGTGTGTTTCTCCTGTCCCAGGGGTTAACATCGGCAGCAATTCTCTACGCGACTTCGCTGGTTTTGGAGTTTATTACCGGATTGCAGGTCGAGTACTGCATTGTCATCGTGACCCTTATTGCGCTTATTTATACGTCAATGGGTGGTATTGCGGCAGTAATATGGACTGACGTTATCCAGGCGGGAATCTTGTTTGTAGGTGCATTTGTTATTCTGTTTGCGCTGCTTTCAGAGATGCCGATTCCTGTGGTGGAAGCGCTTTCAGAGTTAAAGGCACAAGGACGTACGAACGCTTTGGACTTCAGTTTTGATTTCACTAAAGTGACAACGGTCTGGTCCGGTGTGATTGCCATGACCCTGTTTCATGTCACTGTCTACGGCGCCAACCAGATGATGGTTCAGCGTACCCTGGCCGCAAAAAATATTGGCGACGCCAAAAAGTCATTCTTGATGATGGGCTTTGGCGCTTTCTTTATTTACTTTTTGTTTATTCTGCTGGGTGTGCTCTTCTACTCTTACTATGGCGGCCGGGAGTTCGAAAACGGCAATACGATTATTCTCCAGTTTGCCACCGATTACGGCTTGCCCGGACTCATGGGACTTATCGCCGCCGCAGTGTTGGCGGCGAGTATGTCCAGTCTCGATTCGGCTTTCAATTCAATGTCTACTGTTTCGACCATCGACTTCTACCAGCGCTACTTCAAGCCGAATGAATCCGGTGCGCACTATTTGAAAGTGTCTCGCGTATTCACGGTGTTCTGGGCCGCGCTAATCGTACTTCCAGCCCTTATGTTCGCTGAAAGCGAAGGCTCCATTTTGGAAACTCTGAGTAAAGTAGGCTCTTATTTTGTTGGGGCCAAACTGAGCATGTTTGCCCTGGGCTTCTTCTCCAAGCACACCACTGAACGTGGCCTGCTTGTGGGGGTCGCTGTAGGCTTCATTGTGGTCTGGTACGTGGCTACTAGAACTGATATCGCCTGGCCCTGGTTCTGCGCCATTGGCGGTGCGGTTAACGTTAGTGTATCTCTACTGGCTAGTCTTATACTGGACGGGAGGCAGGAAAATTACTCCCCCTATACAGTGGTAGGGCAAAAGGCGCAGTTCTTGGCTGACGGGCGTGAAGAAAAAGATGGTAACTGGTTTGTTATCCCAGGACGGGTGGATAAGATCAGCTATTATTTGCTCGCCTTGTTTGTGGCGACCATAGTCTTCTTGTACCTGTTTAACGTTTTTATTCCTTAATTATCGGGAGCTTCACGAATGGCCGACTACCAGCAGAACAAGACTCTTGTTCTGGAGTACTTTGACGCTCTGGAGGGCTGCAGTGCAGATTCCGTCGGTGCAGTACTAGAACGCTTTGCCAGTGACGACTGTGAGTTTCTGGGCAGTTACCCGTTTAACGAAATACGTGGCCCTTTAGCAATCACCGCAGGTTTCTGGCAGCCGCTTTTCACAGCCTTCCAGTCACTTCAGCGGCGACAAGATATTTTTATTGCCGGCAGCAGTGAGATTGACGGTGATCAATGGGTCATGAGCATGGGCCATTTCATGGGTCTGTTTGATGCCGACTGGCTGGGGATTCGCGCAACGCGCAAGATGATCATGCTGCGCTATGCGGAGTTCAACTGTATCGCTGATGGCAAAATCGTCAAAACTGGAATGTTTCTCGATATTATTGGGCTGATGCAGCAGGTAGGCTGTAATCCGCTACCACCCCAGACTGGCGCTTCTTTTGTTTGCCCGGGACCACGTAATCATGATGGCATTGTCTTAGAGCAACAAGCTGAGGAAGAGGGCGTAAAAACCCTTGATGTCCTTAACGCTATGATTGCTGACCTTGACGAGCTTAACAAAACAGGCAATGACAATTGTCCTCCTGAGTACCTGGCCAGGACCTGGGATGAAAATATGCTGTGGTATGGTCCTGCAGGAATTGGTGCCTCTTACACGATCCCGCGGTATCAGGAACAGCATCAATATCCATTCAGGGAGGGGCTCACCGACAAAACCTATAACGGCCACGTTTGTCGTTTTGCTGAGGGTAACTTTGCCTGCTTCTTCGGTTGGCCCAATCTTTCTCATAAACCAACCGGTGGTCTTATGGGTTTACCAGGAGGTGAGCGGACGCATATGAGGGTGGTAGATGTTTATCGTAGAGAGGGCGATAAGTTGATGGAGAACTGGGTGATTATCGACATACCTTACTGGCTTAAGCAGCAGGGTTTGGATGTGTTGGAGCGCACCAGCAAGATTCTCAATCCCTGAGCAAGCCCGGTCTGGCTTTGTTGAATTCTCTTAGTCTGGCGAACACATCTACATTAAGTTGGTGATAAACGTGTAACAGGTCAACCAGGACCCAGTTTTCACGAATCAGCCCATTTTCACATCGCCAAAAGTCCAGGCTTCGCATGGTTATTTGCTGCCCCGAAGGTGCTATACCCAGCCACCCGTCGCCGCCGACACTCATATGCATTCCTGGCCATGCCGTGAAACCAACAAAATCTCCGTCAGAGAACAAGTGGCCTGCGGCTGCGTCTCCAACTCGATCGGGTAAGCCGTTCAAGAACGGTATCTGGTGCCAGTTGCGAAAACCCGCAATACCGCGCCCAGTGCCTATGCCCGCAGGGCCGTACCAGCTGCATCGTGGATGCCAGTACTTCTCCAGTTCCATGGCGGCAACCCCGCCTTCAGCAAAGTTCCCCAGCGCATTACACATGTCACCAACCAACTGTTGGCTGGAGGCTGAGTGAACTTGATCCCGAGGTCCGGGGACGATTCCGTTCTGTAGGGCGGGGGAGGGCACTTGCCATTCTCGCCCGAGGCTGGGAGCCATGGGCCAGGCTTTGGCCTGCATCATCACTTCGGGTATATCCCAAAGAGCCTGCATTTCTACGATTTTGTCGTTCTCTATGCGAAAGAACTCGTGAAACCGCATTGCCACCTGGTGCCCTGTGGGAGGTATGTCCAGCCAGGGCTTTTCGAAACTCCCTGTGTAATAACCACAGCAACCCACCCAGTTGTCGTCGTGACTGGTTGGCCCGGCAATGACGATATGATCGCGGCGTTCCAGGTCAGGAATTGCATTGTGCAGCCCACAATAGGCATTTTTGAAAAGAGCATCGGGTCCGCGAAGGGTCTCAAAAGGGAAGGCAAGTTGTATCAGCGCATCTTCGGAAAACACCGAGTCTAGTGTTTTGCGAACGTTGTCTGGGCTGTAGTCGTAAAGGGCGCTGGTTAATTTCGCAACGAGCTGTTTGTTAGCGTTATGTATGTCTGACATTTCTATTCTTTTCCGTCGTGCTTGCATTCGAAGTCATATCACAGGAGGATAACAAATAACCCCTGTAGGTCACAGTTATCCTGACGGTAAATTAAATGCGCACGATATTTCAACATAACTGGCTACTGATCTGTTTAACTTGTTTCCTGGTATTTCAGGTCACGGCCGAAGAGGGCGGTGTGAGGCCTGCAGAACTGACTTCAATGGTGTTGAACGGCGATTATGAGTTTCACCATGTGCGCGAAAATCCGGTAACTGAAGGTATTCGCAGGGAAGTATTGGGTTTTGAAGTTGATGGTCTTAGTCAGTACGCCCTGCTACTTCGGCCTGTGGGCGCAGCGCCAAAAGGCGGTTGGCCAATAGTTCAGTTCAACCACGGCTTTCACCCCAATCCGCCGCTTAATGGATTCAATGCAGCAGGTGAAAGTGACCGCCCTGGGGACTACTACCGGGAAACGGTGCAGGCATTTGCCCGGTCCGGATTTGCGGTAATCGCACCCGATTATCGAGGGCACAATGTTTCGGAAGGGGAAGAGTTTACGCAACGAACTTTGGCTGATGCCTGGTATAGCCGTGACGCTATCGCGTGCTTTCTCGCATTGAGTTCCCTGGCGGATTTGAATTTGGACAGGGCCTATATGCTGGGTCATTCAATGGGAGGCCCCATCACGCTCAGAGCTATGCAGGCCCTGGGGGCCAGGGTCCGGGCGGGTTCAGTATGGTCCACAGCGGGTTCAGATAAACACGCTCAACTGATGGCTCTTACGATGAAGGCTGCAAATGGAGAAGATAATAGTGAGAGCACGAAAGCCCTGCTGAACGCGCTGGCATCGGAATTGGATGATCTCGCTACCGGCACCACCGCTGATCAATTATCGGGGATTAGCCAGGCGGCATCGATACGCACGCCATTGTCCATTCAGCACTCTTTGGGAGACCAGACAACCCCAGTGACAAGCTCGCTGGAGCTGGCTGCCCGTCTTTATCTTGCCGATCGGGTATACCAATTGAAAGTTGTCCCAGGTGAAGATCACCTGTTTACCGGTGAGGCCTTGTCAGCGGCAGTGGCGCGAGATGCTCAATGGTTCCGCCGCCACCGCTAGAGCTTCACATCCAACCCAATTCTTTCAGTGCCCAGGGCGCGTTCCAGATTTTGGTCATCGCGCAAACCTTGTCATCTTCGTCCATGGTAATAGCGTACACGTAGTGTGAATGTGTGACGCCTCCGGTTGCCGGAACAGGCCCACCCTCACCAGAGTGTTCACCATTGAAAGTCGCAAAATAGAGAGCGGTGCGATTGGCCTCGTCCCAGGCTGAACTGTGGACGCTATAGCCACAACCAACCAGCGGGCCTTTACCCAGGCCTGCCATCCATTCGCAGTAACCTTCAACCAGCTGTATGTCGATCAAGGGTTCGCTCTGGGCGGAAAATACAGCGTTCTCTGCCACGTACTGCTTACACCCCTCCCAGCCTTGAAGGCCTTCGCAAGCGTGAAAAAATGCTGTTGCTGTTTCAAATGCACTCATTGTTATTCTCCAGTTATAGGTTGCTCAAGAGCGAGCCTTACACGTTCGATCTGGGTGAGTACGGCTAGCTCATCAAATACCAGCCATTCTTCAACGACCTTTCCATCAACGATACGGTACTGACTTTCGCCCAGAATAAGCAGCGGCGCGCCGGTGGGGGCACCCCACAAAGCACCGCCTGAATGAGTGCCTGCAATAACCCAGCGCGCTGCAACATGCTCGCCTTCTAGCATCGAATTGCTGCAAGTATAGTCGACGGATATTCTTGCATCGGGCATTGAACCGAGGATCTCCATATAGAACTGTGAGATCCGTTCAACACCGTCGTAATCGTCCCTGGCTGAGGCATGTAGACGAGCGTTCTCTGCGTAAAGTAGACGACAATCTCCCAGCATGCGTGCATTCCATATGTTGCCAAGCGCAGCGCTGATGTATTTTTCGTTGTCTTCTGCAATAGGCGGATAGGTGATCTTCTCACGCGCTTGCATACCCACTCTTTCATGTTCGTTCTTTAGCCATTGGGCGAAGGTGCCGTTGGGATCCAGAGGCTTTGCTGCCTGCTCCCTGGCGTATTCGAGGGGGTCTGCGCCAAGCTGCACGGCGAGTGAGTAATTATCCCTGACCAACCATTCTTCTACGATTTTGTTGTCCTTGCACACACAGTGGGCAATGACCTGGATCTGGGCCTGTGCGCCGGTGGCATCTCCAAACTCGCTGGGACCCAGGTTGGTCATGTTGGTACAGATCAGGTGTGAGCTGTGGTAACCGGTCTCAGCGTCGCCGCCCCAGACAATGTTATCTGCGTGAAGGGTGCGGTCGGGGAAGCCTGCCAATGTGCGCATGGTGTTCTGGGTAACTTCTTCGGCGCCTTGTGTGTATCCCGCGAGAGTGTAAACAGGGCAGTCCTCTGAATAGTAGTCGTAACAGAGTCCTACCTGCTTTCCTTCCCAGATGCGGTAGGTGATACGCAGGATATAGTCGACAATGTCCGTAAATTCGGCATCGAATCCGGGTAGCCCACCGGGCTTGCCGCTTGCAGGCGCGCTATCGTAATGGTTTTCCATTAATGTGTTTCCTGTACTGCTAACAGTGTAGGTTGCAGTGAGTAGTGTTGCGAATGTCGCTGGATAATACCTTGCATTCGAAGTCAAAAATAGTACTTTAATGCCTCCGTTTCGTCTACTGTCTGGCGGTCCGGGGCTTTACAATCAGATATTCGTCAGGGTTTGAGTTAACCATGTCTATTAGTACATTCGATTTGTTCAAGATCGGTATCGGCCCGTCCAGCTCGCATACGGTCGGTCCGATGCATGCAGCGCGCCTGTTCGCTATGCGGCTCGAGGAAGACGAGCAGATGCAAAGCTGTGCCAGGGTCTGTGTTGAGCTATACGGTTCTCTGGGGGCAACCGGGGCAGGCCACGGTTCACCCAAAGCCATTTTAATGGGGCTGGAGGGCGACACGCCTGAGGGAGTGAATGTAGACACCATTGCCAAGCGAGTGGCTGAGGTGCGAGAGCAGGGGGAGTTGCATCTCCTGGGACAGCACCGCATAGATTTTAGCTACCGAGACGACTTGATTATGCACCGCAGTGAGTCGCTTCCTTATCATGCCAATGGAATGCGTTTCAGCAGTTGGGATTCCAATGGTGACCTGCTGGCGCAATGCGTTTATTACTCCGTAGGAGGTGGCTTCGTTGTCGATGAGCAGGCGGCCGGTGCCGACGCGATTATCGAGGACCCAACACCCTTACCCTACGCCTTCAGCACGGCCGAAGAGCTATTACATAAATGCAAGGACAATGGCCTTTCTATCAGCGCCCTGATGCTGGAAAACGAAAAAGCGTGGCGGACTGGAGAAGAAATTCGCAGCGAACTACTGGCGATATGGCGAGTGATGAGTGCATGTATCGATAAAGGTGTGGTGACTGAGGGTGTGATGCCCGGCGGCCTCAAGGTTAAACGCCGCGCCGCACAGTTGTACCGTCAGCTTAAAACAGAGCAGAACTCTTTTGGCGATGAGTCCCTTAATACAATGGACTGGGTTACCCTTTATGCACTGGCCGTGAATGAAGAGAACGCAGCTGGGGGCAGGGTGGTTACCGCTCCAACCAATGGTGCTGCAGGCATTGTTCCTGCAGTCCTCAAGTATTACCTGGATCATTGTCGCGGTTCTTGTGAAGACGACATTCAGCGTTACCTGCTTACTGCTGCAGCTATCGGTATTCTCTACAAAACCAATGCATCTATCTCTGGCGCTGAAGTGGGTTGCCAGGGGGAAGTCGGCTCTGCTTGTTCGATGGCAGCAGGCGCTTTGGCAGATGCTTTGGGCGGCACTCCTGAGCAGGTTGAAAACGCCGCAGAGATTGCTATGGAACACAACCTGGGGCTGACCTGTGACCCCATCGGCGGCCTGGTGCAGGTGCCTTGCATTGAGCGCAACGCCATGGGAGCGATTAAGGCGATAAGTGCCGCACGTATGGCCCTGCGGGGCAGCGGAGAGCACTATGTGTCTTTAGATCAAGTAATACGCACCATGCGTGACACCGGCCGTGACATGCAGGACAAATACAAAGAAACCGCCCGCGGCGGACTCGCCGTTAATGTTTTAGAAGTGCCAGTGAATATTATCGAATGCTAGCGGGCGATGTGATCCCAATTGTCGACCTTGTAGCGACTGCGGTGTTTGCAATTAGCGGCGCGCTCGCTGCGGCAGCGCAGCGCAGCGACATTCTTGGCTTCGTGCTGTTTGGAACCATCACCGGCATAGGTGGCGGAACCCTGCGAGATCTTCTGTTGGGGGCGGAAACGGTATTCTGGCTGCACAATACCGAGTATCTGTGGACATGCCTGGGCGCCTCCATTGCTACCTGGTTTCTTGCTCCACAATTTAACTCACTGCAAAAAGTGTTGCTCTGGGCAGATGCAGTGGGCATGGCTTTGTTCAGTGTGCTTGGTGCTGTCAAAGCGGTGCAGCTTGGTGCCCCCGATATTGTCGCCGTGGGCATGGGCGTCATGACAGCTACCTTTGGTTCAATGATTCGAGACACTTTGCTCAACCAGGAACCCGTTCTGCTTGGGCCGGAAATTTATGTGTCTGCTGCGTTTTTGGGTGCATCCAGTTACACCCTGCTGGAAAGCTTCGACGTCACTGCATCATTGGCGCTTCCTGTATCTATTGCAGCGGCATTCCTGTTGCGCGCTTGTGCGATTATTTTCGACTTGAGATTACCAAAGTACGGAGGGCAGGGTGCCTAGCAAAAAGAAGGACCAGACTGTGCAGTGCCCGTGTGATTCTGGTGCGACTTATGAAGCATGTTGCGCGCCCTTTGTGCGAGGAGGAGAGATCGCGCCCACTGCTGAGAAGCTCATGCGTTCGCGTTACTCGGCATTCGCAAACGCAGAAGAAGAATACCTTCTCGTCACTTGGCATCCAAAAACCCGTCCGTCGAAGGTCCGACTTGATTCGGAACAAAAGTGGATTGGCCTGGCTATCAAGTCAACGGAGGCAGGTGGCGTCACCGATGAGACTGGCATAGTAGAGTTTGTGGCGCGTTTCAAGATCGCAGGGAAAGGGCATCGATTGCACGAGCGGAGTCGCTTTGAACGGATAGAAGGGCGGTGGTACTACCTGGAAGGCGACCACCTGTAATCAGCGCTCTCTCAGTTATTGGTTAGTGCTGATGTCCACCAATACCATGAGCATGCCCGTGAGCAACCTCTTCTTCGGTGGCTTCGCGAACATCCATAATCTCAACATCGAATGTGAGTGCTTGCCCAGCAAGGGGGTGGTTGGTGTCAATATCTGCGCTGTGCCGGCCTGCTTTGATTACCGTGACAGGCACCCGGCCTTCGCTGGTATTTAGCTGCACTACCATCCCGGTCTTTAGTTTGCCTTTAAACACCAGGTGTTTAGCAGGCACTCGCTGCTGTCGTTTGGTGTCTGGCTGGCCGTACGCGTCCTCGGCTGCAAGCGTGGTACTGAATACGTCTCCCACAGTGTGGCCCTCCATCGCTTTTTCCAGTCCGCCGATGATGTTGTCGGCACCGTGCAGGTAGGCGCTGGGGTCGGAACCCCTGGAGCTTTCCACTTCGGTGCCTGATTCGTCGCGCAGGGTGTAGTGGAAAGTAGTGACGGTTTTGGGGCCTATGTTCACGTTTGGGATCTCATGGTTTGCCAGGTAGGCCGTATCTTACACGGCTTGCCATTATTTGCGCAGCGCAACGGCAGCCAGGATTGCGGTCGTGAATTCAAAAGCCATGGCGCCCCAGGTGTAGCCGCCGACCAGCCAGTCAGCAGAATACGCAGAGTAGAGGCGGGCGAAGGCCAGACAGCCGATTACCATGACCAACATGGTCAACCCCGGGCGAAAAAATCCAGGTTTTACAGCGCAGAGGATACAGAACAGACCGAAGCCAAATTGCAGACCTCCGTACATGGCGCCCATTTCAGCGTAAGCATCACCGCTGCCTATGCTCAGCCCTGCGTAATTGGCGGGTAATTCCGGTGAGAGGAAGCAGGCGGCGCCGTAACTGACAAAGATCAACCCGGCAGCCCATAGAACGATTTTTCCTAACATTCAGTAATACTCCATGCATGATTATTATTCAGGATCGGCTCATTGCGAGAGTTTACGCCAAATCGAGGGTGATTTGCTTCCCGCAAATACCTGTTAAGCAAAGCTGGTATTGCCATTCATACCTCAATTGTCAGCTTATTATCCGGTGCGCCACGAATCCATTGATGGTTGCTCGGTCGACTGCTTGACAGCTTCGGTGGGGATCACTAAAATGCGCATCGCTTCGTTGATCTTGCCTAGGCAAAAATCCAGATTGATCAACAAGTTAGCACGTGTTTTTGGGGCTATAGCTCAGCTGGGAGAGCGCAACACTGGCAGTGTTGAGGTCAGCGGTTCGATCCCGCTTAGCTCCACCAAATTTTCAGCATTTCTGTGTAAATACAATCAGTTACGCGTCAGCGGCAAAGGAGCCAGACGCACAAATACTCCAAGCGGAGTGTTGTGCGCTTTTTAAGGTGAATTGCCATGACAGCCAAGTACCAACCAATAGATTTAACACGCGTTGAAATTGATCAGCGCACCATTCTCAATGTGACGTTCACCGAACTGTGGGCGCTGTACATTCGACACAAGCCAGCCAAACGAGAAGATTTGCGGGAATACCGCTTACGCAAATGGCACGCCCAAATCGGTGCGATGCCAGCGTGGGAAGTTTCGGTTGCTCATATCAACGCCATCATTCGACAAATGGACAGTTTGGGATATTCCCCATCGTCCACCAACCGCGATCTTGCCGACATTCGTGCTGTATTCAACTGGGCGATGCGCCACGGTCACTGCCCACCCGAATTTATACACCCGACTGTTGGTATTGAAATGAAATCGGTTCAACCACGGCGCGTTGAGCTATCACACGATGAACAGTTGGCACTGCTTACCGCATCGAAGCTCAGTCATTGGGAGAAAATGCACTGCTTTGTGCTTTGTGCTCTCGTAACTGGCGCTCGTAAATCTGAATTGCTCAACTTAACGTGGCCCGACATCGACTGGAAAACGAACCGCGCTATATTGCATGACACCAAAGCGGGTAAACCACGCCGTTTATTGTTAAACGCCGACTGTATTGCCGCATTGAAAGCGATCAAGCCCAAAAGTCGATTGGATGATGATGAATTAGTGTTCTGTGGTCGCAACCCATTCAGGGCGTTCGATATACGCAAAGCATGGGTCAAAGTGCGGGACGATGCTCAACTGCCGGCGCTACGCATACATGACATGCGACATGCCGCTACTGCCCGAATGCTGAAAGCGGGTGGTAACTTGTCAGCGGTTGCTCAAGTGTTGGGCCACAGTGATCACCGAATGATTAGCAAAGTGTACGGTCACTTGGACGATCAGCATTTACAGCAAATAGTGTGTGAGTCGTGGTGATGTAAAACGTTTTAAGCATATGGCCTCCAATTTAACCGATTGGGGGCTTTTTTTTGGCGTTCAGTAAACACCACTAAATATGTATCGCACTGCAATACATTGTTTACTGATTGATCAAAAACACAATTAATTTACGCGCAAACGTCCCCATCGTGCATGAATGATTGACAACACCAACGAACTTATTAAAAGTGTTTGTGCGCTTCATGCGCCGAGACAATGGAGTCGGGAATCGTTTTTTTAGTTTACCAATGGAGTTGACGATTTTCAGGGGCAACCATGTCTACAATTACAGCAATTCCCGCCGACCCACTTGATGGGTTCGTTAGATTCATTGATTACCAAGCAGCACGACCACGCTTTTTTCAAACACCAACGAGCAATCGCCATTTTATGCGTCACCGCAAACCCGAAATGGTTGAGCGTGGCATATGTATTCAAATGGGCAGCGATGCTTGGGTGAAACCCGCCGAAACCGATCAGTATATTTTGGACTTGTTTAAAAACGGTGAGGGTTTTAGACCAAACCCCGCAAAGCAATAGTTCAATAAATTATATGAATGCAATACACGATATACGCTGCAATAGCAGTGTATTAATCGTTGCTGATGATTGTGTAACAAACGGTGACGCTGTTAAGTTGAACGCGTTGATAAAAGAAAGCCCCAAGACTGATGCGACACAATCTTGGGGCTCAACGAACAAACAAAACAAACATGACATAACGGGGATAACCAATCCCCATAAGCAAAGGGCGAACCCAATGACTCAAATATTGCTATCCCGAGTAAGAAAACAACGATATGGACGATACCAACCGTAAGCGAAAACCGCAATGCCATTCGGTTAAAAGCACCGCTAATAAAGCATTTTCCGCTGATTACATTGATCAAAAAACCATTTCCCTGAGTGGGGGTGGCGCGTGAGCGATGAAGCATTTGGCATGTATTACCGCCGTTTGGGAACGCTTGATTGGACTAAAAACTCGTTGCTGCTCTATGTGACGATGCTTACTTATCGTAATAGCGAAACCCATGAATGTTTTGCCAGTGCTAAACGTCTTGCTGACGATTGTGGTTGGTCGCAAGTCGATCAAGTGAGCGGGCCCCGTAAAAAACTGATTGCTATGGGCTTGGTTGAGAAAATCGGTGGTGGGCATAACGGTAAAACAGCAATTTACGTTGTTCACGACCGATCAATATTTGATAACAGCGAGTCTGTAGACAGTACAAATCATACTGTCATCGACAGTGAGTCTGAAAATCAAAGACAGTATGAAACGTACTGCCTTCACCAAAGTAGACAGCACGTTTCGTCTGAAGTAGACAGTACAAAACGTACTGCCCTATCAGACCATGATCATACCAAGTTATTATCAAACCATACCGACACCAGCAATGCTGAGTCGGGAAGTGTGTTTGAAGAAATTAAAACGATAGATTCTGATTCAACGACAAACACCGAGCACGATGATGATTTAAACCCCGTTGATCATTGCGTCAGTGATGAACCCAACGACTGCAATCAGATTCCCCAGCCCATTGACCAACCCAAACGGTCAAAAACAGTTTCAGCAGCAGACATGATTCACGCTGTACCCAAATTGCGTAACGATCTACGTCCCGCGTTTGGCGATCTTGCACGCGAATTAGCAACTGACCGATTGGTACGGTTTATCGCTGCGAACGACATGCACGATCACCCCATTGATGCCGCCAAGCGACTGTACACCGACAACGAAATATTGCTGAACAGTCTGCCCGATAACAAACGAACCGCAGTGATTAACGCATTGGGTGCTGTATGACTACGTTGCTGACGATTAGACGCGCCGTAAACGCGCACCACGGGCATTACTCCCCAAATGAATACCAACACACGACTCAGCATTGTCGCGCCAGTACGCGTGATTTAGCTGCGATTACAAACACGCGTATTGCACCGATATACATTCAAGCAAATGAGATCAAAAAATGAGCAACGAAATCGAAACAAACCCCGTTCGCCGAAATATTGGCAACACCACATCAATGCGTACTGCAGTAAATGCTCAATGCGCTCACTGTGTGGGCTGTACTGACGAACACCGCGAACCAAATTTTATTAACGACATTCGCCATTGCAGCGCGACTAAATGCTCGTTGCACAATTTCAGACCATACCAGCAATAAAGTATGTGAAAGCGATACGCCAAACGCGACTGATTACGACATAACGACATTGGGAGTTGAAACATGACCCACAGACATCAAATGCACACGCACCACGCGCACGGTTGCGATCAGCATTCAACGATAACGCTCAACATGATGTTGGGTATTGATTCGATGTTATGGGCCAACCAGCGGCGTTACAGACGCGTTCCCAAATAAAGTATTGCAAGCATATACAAACAATAACGGAGTCAACGATGACCGGACACCAAACAGCAACCAAAGCGAATGCTAACGATCTGGAATGGGATGGCAAATTCCGAGTGGTGTGGCGCAATAAAACCACATTCGACACATCGAAGCGCAAACACCCATACAAACCATTTGTGGTGGTAGACAACTGCGTTATGTGCGGGGCTGAGTATTGCTACGATAAACATCGGGGTAAGCAACGCTTATGCTGTTCATCAAACTGCGCTGGTCGATATGCCGCCAAGATCAAGAGCGATGCCACGGTAGCTGCTAACGCTTTGTTGGTAGACAAGACATGCGAGCAATGCGGTAACAGAATCCCAATTAACCCGAACGGCAACAGTAAGCGCCAAGCGTTAAAGCGATTTTGTTCAATACGCTGCAAAGCAACCATGCCACACACCGAGCAATGGCAGCGCTATTTCAACCAGAAGTCAGTGCATACCAGCTGCGTATGGTGTGACCAACTCTTTGTTAGCAAACGCTCACGCCTTACATGCAGTGACAGCTGCCATCGCCAACACTTACTGTTCAAACAACGGCGTTATAAGCGAACGCAACGGGCTGCTGGATGGTTACCCAAGCACCGCATACGGCAACGCGCCAGATCTACCCACAGTAAATACGACTCGACAATTACAATAGGGAAGCTATCCGAGCGTGATAACCACCGCTGTCAGCAATGTGCTTGTCGGGTCCACCCGCACGATGGCAAAACATATCAGCCAAACGCAGCCACAATCGACCACATCAAACCGCTATCAATTGGCGGTCATCACACATGGAACAACGTCCAACTTTGCTGCATGGCTTGTAACAATCGGAAAGGTTCTAAGTACAAATCAGTTGATGACGCTTTGCTTGACCAAACGGGAACCGGTACCGGTCACCAATGGCTGAAGTAACCGACATGCTTGTTTATCTGTACACACTCAAAGTTTTTAAAATTTGGGTACGGGGGGGGTATGCGTAAGAGACAGCAGGGGACTCGAAACGTATTGGGGGTGATCGGTAAAACGTGTGAACCGAAAACCGACCTATCTGCTACGCGCCCACACGCGATTACTGCACGATTACTAGCAATGCAATACAAGCGCATCACTCAGACACCAACCGCGACCACAGACGCACCAGTGAACGACCAACGCACACCAGCGGGTCTCCGCTAAAGCATCATCAAATCACCACACGATCACCAATGGAGTCCAACACATGACCGAACGCAGATCACAATCTAACTCACTGGATTTGGCCGTTAGCGCCGCTCGGGGGGATGTCATGAGCTATGATTGGCCGGCTCACATTCCCCGTATGCCAGCAGACAATGACAACGAGCAAGCGATCACTATTTTCAAGGGAGTGCTCGAATTACGCACTAATTGGAACGTTGCCGAATTAGACGTTGCCGCTTCGCTTTCAGTAATTCTGGTTGAAAAGGGCAAACTGCTTGGTCAGCTAATGAAGTCGGGCTTTTTTGTTCGGCGTAATACTGATTTTGGGGCCAACGTTGGGAAGTCGCCCGTATGGGAAATGTACTCAGCCGCTAGTGGCGAAGCAATACGGCTATCAAATCGGCTGCGGTTGTTTCGCTCGGAAGATACTCGGTCAGAACGCAAGCTATCGAAAGCGGGAATGGGTGCTAAGTTCGCTATTCACGCTGATGCTGGCGATTCACCAGCAGTCGATTGGGTGCAACTCGCAAACCAGATGGGGGATGACTGATGAACCAGCTAACAGTCGAAATGTGCTTGTCAGTGATGGGCAACCACGCCATTCCCGAACACGCTGAGCAACGTGCCGCTTATCGAACGGTTTGGAAACAGTCGATGATTGCTAAATATGGGCCTGACGTATTTGCCCACGCGTTGATTGCCGGTTGTCTGCATCACAGTGGCGACCCAAAACTTAACTACCACGCCCTGTATTTCTCAAAACAGCAAAAAAACACCTAAAAAACAAAGGTCTTCATTTCGTTCTTCCTCAGTTTTTTTCAGTGTCAGAGCAGGGATTATTTAGTGTTGCCGCGCCACACCCATCGGCCAGCTATTACGAGGGGCCAGATAAGATACGGAATAGCTATAGGGATTGAAAACACCATGAAGGCCAGCGCCCAAAAATCCGCTGTAGATTCGTAAGAAGTAAGGTCTTTTGCGGCCAGCTCTTCCCTATTCAAAGCTATTTGCTGTAGCTGGAGAATCGCAATAAGCTCCTCTCTTTGGGTCGCCGTTAAGTCAGGCTTCGCTTCAGGTGTGAAGACATCCCCCTCTTGAGGCGGCTCATCTCCCCAATCTTTCTCCCAAGGCATGAGGAGGTACGGCTTCTCTAACTCAACTAATCGAGCCGACTCTTTTTCTGCGGCGATTAATGACTCTGAGCAAGCATTCTCCATATACTTAAAGTAAGCGAGTAGGGCGCCAGCAATCATTAGTGGTATACACCAAACTAGCGCCCACCGATGGACGATTCCTTTACTCGGTTTCATGTGCCATCAACCTTCTACTTGAGGCAGTGTTTTCTGCTTCTCGCTAAGCGAATAGAAAATCATCGCTGGGGCGAGCGTAAGCATTGTTGCAATCCAGTTCACTAGATTGAAAGGCGACATCATTTCTGTATAGGCACCCCATCCCTGACCAATTAATACACCTATGTGTCCAATTGCGAGAACCGCTACCGCTGGCCATAGGCAAACATGATAGAGAATCCGGTAGAGCTGATACTTTTTAGTCATTTTTACCCCCTCTTTTCTGTGGTTTTTCTTCAGGTATAGGGTAGGACAGCAGAACTTTTGGCTATATGGCTGAACGCGCCAATAGAGTGACCCTGTGCGCCAGTGTGTGGAGGAGATTAAAAAGGGTTTACAAATTAAGAGGGGCAGCTAGTCCTTCGCTAGTGAAGGGGACATTGGCCGCTTACCAGTGTCCCCGCCCCACCTATTCGCTGGGGAAGGCGGCAAAACGATGAATAAATACGTTAAAGGATTTAGCAGTCATATCTGCCCTTGATGTAGCTGTTAAAGTAGCTCCCCTTGGAGGAAGCGGATAATAGGCCGTCAGATACAGAGTCCGGAACAGAGCAGTATTTGTAGTAGGTGCTCTTTAATAGCAGCACCAAGGTCTGCTCACTTCTGTTGTAACAGGCGCGGTGCAGGAAACTACTGGCCGTGCTTTGACAAGAATAGCTGCTAAGGTCAATCGCCCCCGCATACTTGGCAGAGATGACTTCGGCTAGAGCGGCGCCAGATAGCAAAGCGAGCACGAGCGGTAGTGCAAAGAGAGTATTTTTC
This sequence comes from Halioglobus sp., assembly GCA_039979015.1. Taxonomy (GTDB): domain Bacteria; phylum Pseudomonadota; class Gammaproteobacteria; order Pseudomonadales; family Halieaceae; genus Halioglobus. The sequence goes on along the minus strand of JBDWAD010000019.1, from coordinate 21,188 downwards.
ATTTCAATTCCTTAGAAGGCATTGGAGGCCAGAGGTTACGGGCCTGATGATGTGAGCACAGAACCAGAGCCAGATGATTGCAGGTTAGAGTAATGGGGCAGCTCGTCCTTCGCTAGTGTCGGACTAATCTTCTTCGATGTTTCGCATTTTCCAGACATAGTACCTCGCGATACCGTCAAGTAGCCCAGACCTAAACCAAAGCACCATGAACGCGAAAATAGGGTATGAAAACCACTCCAGCCCAGCGCGGTACGCATATAGACAGAGGTATACGAGCCCCGCCAAAGAGCCGATGTTTATAAGAAACCCCAGAGGGGTAAAGCCAGCCGTTTGCTTGAAGGTCTGTAGCATTACTTTTTTGGTTTCTTTATCCATAACAATCATCCTTGAGGTCAGGTGGCTCGGCTATTCGCAGGGGAAGGCATTTACCATTGCATAGATGACTCGGTAGGAGGCGGTCTCATGCAGCAATTCAGGATACTGGTGCAGGTACTTGGTTACAATCAGCGCCAGCTGGGAGACAGGCACCCCTTCTGGCATGCAGATGGCTTTACTGTTTTCCCCATACAACGAATAAGTATCGACAATCCCAGCAATATATCCGTGACAGAAGAATGTAATGTCGGGTGCCGAGCTTTCGCAAGCTCCCAGCAAATCGTTGCCCGATATATAGGTGGGTAACTTCTCTGCTAATACCGACTGACCCCACAGTACGGACAGGATTAGTACAAAAAATAATTTACGCATCAGAACTTCCTTCCTTGGTAATAACCATGACCACTATAAGGGAAATTTTACCTGTGGCATAATTCGCGCTCTGCATCCAGAGAGGCTTAGGTCTCGCCAACCGCCCATCTTCGGGAACGGTGGCACCAACGATGCGCCATTCATGGAACACATAGGAGAACCCCATGTTTATGTTTGAAGTCGGCCCCGTCCAATTCCAGATGAGCTTCGCCGCCTGTCTACCAATGCGCTGTGGAATGAACTGTTCCTTGAGACCCATGAGATAACCAAGGTCATCATTGAGCGCGAGCTTCTGATTCGCGGTGAGATTACGCCTGACTATCCACGACCTGAAAAGACCTGAAGAGGTGTGGGCTAGCTTAATGTCCGCTTTCACCTCAAAGCGGGCAGATGCTAACCACCTGTGGAGCAAGTAATTGCAAACTCACTACCGACAGGAGCTTCGAGTGCCATCTCGCCACTCCCTGTGGAGTGGGCAATTGTGATGTAGTCAGCGTTTGGGTACCTTATCAGCACATTCCTTTGCCACCCCGGCTCTCCCGTGCTGTCAAGAAATGTCGTACTGAACACTATGACGTTCTCATCATTAGGCATGTTTTCAACCCACTCCTTGGATGCTTTTGCATCAATTTTGCAGGGCTGGTCACCACGGCAGAGTCGTTGGCGGTTGCCATTTACAGTGTAGGATACATCGAATAGACCCAGTTCCGGTTCAGAGAAAAAGTCCACATTCGTGACCGGAAAGTAATACATTTGTCCTTCAGTCGGGCCTGAAGGCATAAACCATGGTTTCAATTTTTGGTGCATGATACAAGTCGATGCCATTGCTGAAGTCGATACCGTCAGCAGTAGACCGACTGTAGCTTTAGCTAGTATGTTCATTCGGCTCATCCTCGGTTTGGTTGATGCAGAAAGCTTATCTTGGGCTGGTAAGTTGTGACATTGCATAAGCCGCCAGTTTCATATCTGTAAACGCCAAACCTAGCATATCCGAAGTTATGTATTTGCCGGATGCTATTAGGCGAGAGCGGTCATTAATGGCGCTGGATGAGCCTAGCGGCTGGATCGTCCGTTTTCACCTCAAGACGGTCATTCGTAATCTAGTCCAGCATCAATGGAGTTAACTATTCTGTAGCATAGTTTCCCATCGATTAAGTCTAGTGCGCGAGCTTTTGCATCTGTGGGACTATTTTCTCCCAGCGTAGCAAGCATTTCATAATACGAGCCTGACCCCGTTCCAAAGCTGTAGGCAAACGCAAAAGCAAGCTCGGAGTCATCTATGTTATTAGTTAAATCTCTTACATGACGATAGAGCGATTCGGTCTGCTTATAGAATCCGATGTAGGCGAAAATTCCATGACACCTTCCGAGTTTCTCCGCATCGTCGGGGCTGGGGGTATCTGCCTGCACGCCCATAGCGCTAGCCACTAGTAGCACTGCTGCCGCGATCTGGTTCTTCATAAACGTTCCGTCTTCAATGCCTTTGATCGATCTTAACCGATGTCCGTTATTAGGCGAAAGCGGACATTAACTCTCACAGAATCACTGGTCTCTGATCCGAAAAATGGTTTTTTGGGCGCGTGTGGCGGCGAGAGTCAGGTTTTTGGCGTGGGCGGTCATGTTCGGATCACCGCCTTGTTGCCATCATGCTCTCACACTCATTGCTAACGGAAGTATGATAATGAAAAACATAACGTTGTGTCTGTCATTGACAGCGATGTCTGTAGCTGCTGTTGCCGAGCAACCTGTACCCGAGAATATTCTCAAGAAATCTAACGCTATAGAGCGGTACTACCTGAAGGCTTCACAAAATTCTGACGCTAACAAGCAGATGCACCTGAAGCAAATCAATGACACAATCGAAAAGCTAAAAATTGCTAAGGCACAGTTGAATGGGAAGGTTATTACTCCCCAAACACCGCTTGTGCAACACGAGTTAAGGATTGAGGAGGGTGAGTACGGTGGTCGCTACCCTAATGGCGTTATTGGCGATAACAGTGGCGATTATGTAGTATTAAACCATGAAGGCACTGTTATTGGTGCGTATGACCAGCGTATCTCCAGCTGGTTTAATGTGGCTGAAGTGTACTTCAAAGGTCATACCTTTCATTATCACCTGTATGCTGGAGGTAATGACAATTCTAATATGTGGGCTTACTACACTAGTAAGAACTGTACTGGTGTTGTTTACATGGCGAATGAACAATATGCTGTTGCCGCTAAAAATGGCTATGTGTATATTGCTGACGAAGCACGATTAGAAACTGTCACGTACAACTCAAGGAGTAAGAGAGGTCAGTGCATAGCGACTGTCCCTAACGCGTATCAGAACTCACCAGAGACTGTGAATCTTTTCGTTGGTCTAAAAACCAACTTGAAGTTTTCTGCAAGAGAGTTCTCACTCGGAACCTACTAAACTCAACGGGGTGTAAAAACCCCTTTCACATATCTGGAATAGGGAAAGTCGATGTCCGCTTTCACCTCATAGCAGACTAAATCACGCTGGACGTAATGCAACCGCTACAGGCATTTGATGCGGGTGAACGTGCCCGAACAGTTACAGCGATTGTTAAGGCGTTGATCCGGATAAGGCGTTATCGCTAGTGAACTGGGCCGAATAGTCCGTTTTATCATTGGTCAAAAGAGTAGCACCTGAAATTATAAGGATGCGGCGTTAATCCATCAGGTGCACGATAAAAACTTGCTCGATAGTACCACATCTTTCTCTCTCGCTGTTCGTCTTCATACGTGTAGCTTCGAGTTCCATCTGGATGCTCTGTCGTAGCCACCCGTTTCCTACCTGTATATGATTCGCTACGCGCCCTTTCTGCTGCATCCCAAAATACAAGAGTTGCTCCATACCCGCTTGCAATTCTTCGCATTTCGCGTTTAGGCATTACCTCCACGGGTCCCCAGCGGTAGTTCGCTACATATATAAAGCCCAACTTTTGCGCTTTTTTTACTTCGGTTTCTATACTGTGAGAGGTAAGCCCCCATCCACCGACATAGCACTCGCTTATGCCCGGTGAAGTTGCACATCCAGAGCATGCAACAACAATTAATCCTAGTACCAGCCTCTTCAAACCAACACCTCGCGACAACTCAAGACATGCATAGTATGGGCAAGTCTAGCCCATGGGATAGCGTTAGTATTGACCTCTATCAATAGGCACAAATTTGGATAGCGTCTCTTCGTATGTGATGAATCAATTGGTGGGCAGGGAAGAGGGCTGGCCAATATTTTATTTGTATGGGCTGATGTATAGATTTCTACAGCCACAGCCCAAAAACCCCAAGTAAATTTGTCACTTGGGTTGAATGTATGGCGGACTCGACGAGACTCGAACTGCATCCTTGTACTATTTACTTGAACCGACGGCTCTTAGGCGAAAGCGGACGTTAGGTGCCCTAAATCGGCCATGGGGCGGGTAATGTCCGCTTTCACCTCACAGCGGATACCTCTCGTCCTCTCAGTGCATCTATCCGTCTGGGTCGGAATAAACTATGCTTCTACACTAAATGGCAAAGGAAAAGGGACGACTATGGTGAAGAAATCATCAATGTGGCTTTTGTATGGCCTGCTGACGTATGGCTTGTCGGGCTACGCTGCTGAACCGCCTCCTTATGCGATTAAAGGCATCCATGTTGACATGACTCAGGAAGAGTTTTCGTCCTTCATAGAAAATAAATTTAGAGCAAAATGTGGAAAGCAGAATACGTCCCAATTTCAAATAGCATGTGTTCATGTCTCTTGTGACCCAAACCTGCAAATATTCTGTGAAGCTCCCACGTTTACCGTCGCTGGCCAAGAAGTTAGGGATGTTACATTCCTTCGACGGGAGACAAGTCGTGGGAATCAGCCTGATCAAATAGGTATATTTTTTTTGGACGGCGCTAGTATGAATGCGGTGCGCGACGCGATGATTAGTAAATTCGGCTCTCCAGATTTCGAAAACATCTATCAGGACAAATATAGTTGGCAGCGCAATCACTATGTCCTGAGTGTCGATTTAGACGCCAACCACATTGGTTTGAGAGTAGATAGAGCAGCGCAGAACGCGCCTCTCGACGACATTTGAGCGGGCGCTCGACGATTCCGCTATTAGGCGAAAGCGGACATAGTTGGCTGGGAGAGGTTGCCCCCGCGTTGCCCACCAAGGACAACTCCCCGCAAAGCCTTATAAACAATGGCCTACCTCAACACTCTGACTGTTAAGAAGCACCGATGTAATTATTCTCAGTGCCAAAAATAATGCCTGCTATCTGGGTCTCGTCCCTGTTCTTCGTCTAGGCGCTTGTATCTCCTTTTTAGGATTAATGCACCTAATATAGCCGCCCCCGTAAGTGTTACGTGTAAGAACATCAGCTCTGTTTGCCATTCAGGGTAGCCCGTAATAAGACTTCCAAAACCAGCGGCATAGACGACCACTAGACCAACTGCAAGAAGTGCCTTAAGTATCTCGCCCAAGTGGACGAGTACCTGTACGCCAACAACTATTGTGACCACAATCGTAAAAAGGGCTTGCCCAATAGTCAGCTCCATAAATCCTTGGCTGGACAGGGTATCGTAGCCCCCAGTGAACCACTGACCCACGCCTTGGATTAGCTCTCGGATAGTCATTACTTTATCTCAGCGTAGTTGGTTTCGTTGTATGTCGCATTACGTACATCAATGCGCGCTTGAATGGTTTTCACCAAGCGCAACGCACCAATGAGCAGGCCCAGAACTCCATAGAACACGAAACCGCCATACTCTTCGGGTATCGGAAACAGCCAATAAATTGGATAAAGAATCAGAACGAACAAGGCTGGAGACAACAGAATGATGCACCACGCCATAATGTTACTCCAGTTCCCCTCTCTGGCTTGTTGGATTGCAGTCGAAGGCACAGAGGCAATGTACGCAACCACAGCCTTAATGCTAGCCACGACTACAGTAACGGCGGCCACTGCTACAAACAGAGCCATACCTCCAAGGACGAGCAATCCGACTAGCTTCCAAGCGTTTAGCAGAGTCACTAGGATTGCTGCCAACAACAGAATCACAATCTTCATATCATCTCTCCTCATATTGGTTCTTTTGACGAAACCAGCTTAAAGGTGGTGGGAGAATGTAAATATGGCTGAACGCGCCAATAGAGTGACTCTGTGCGCCAGTGTAGGAAAGATGAGGAAGGGCTTTACAGATTGCAAGAATGGCAGGTGACTCCTTTGCCACAGAAGGCGGCATCGAGCCGATTATCTGATGTCCTCGCCCCTAGACTTCCTCCTGCTTAAGTTTCACAGCAGTGCCTGAAGCAACTAGAAACAACATTGACTTCCCGCCGCCCGAAAATTCTGAGTAATCCAAATTAACGCCGATAATTGCATCCGCGCCAGACTCGACCGCTTCTTTCCTAAGCTCGGTTAAGCAGGTTTTCCGTGTGTCTCGTAGTACCTTCTGTGTTGCTTCTGACCGTCCACCAACGATATCGCGCACACCCGCAAACAAGTCCCTAAAGATATTCATTCCGAAGACGCATTCGGCCGTAATCACATCAATTTCTTGGTCGATTTCGCGGCCACTAATTGTAAAGCTGGTCGTTATCGGCAGCTGTGAGGCCTTCTGTTTAAGAGCCTCCGTCCTTTCATTCGCTGCCGCAGCTTCGGCAGCAGGCATCTTGAGACCACATGCGTAGCAAATCTCAGGGTTATCGGCAGATATTTCATTTCCAAAGACTCCACCCATTCTTGCGCCGCATGACCTACAGTTACTTGCCATTTCCTTATCCTCTATAGATTGGTTCCTTCGCTAGTGTAGGGGGCATTGGGCCGCTTACCTGATGTCCTCGCCCCACCTATTCGCAGGGAAAGGTTTCGTGAAACGCCATCATCACTTGTTCTGAGGCCGTCTATTCGATGGGACCATCATTTCAGGCAGTAGTCTGTCATCAGCTTTATGACCTGTTTCTTTTCGGCCTCGTCTCCCGCCACGTAATCTTCCGACCAGATGATTTTCGCATACCCTTTATATCTCTCTATACGGTCATCAAAGCCGCCGTGGTCAGCTACCGCTTGGTTAGCTTTGGCCTCAGACCAGCCGACACGCTTCCACATGTCAAACAATCCGAATGCCATACCTGCATCACTTGGACACCATTGCCCTTTATCCGCGCTAGCTGCCTCGGCAAGCACTAGCCAGATGAACACGCCCAGCATTATCGGTATCTTTCGCATTACAGCTCCTTCCTTGGTAATAACCATGGACACTATAAGGGAAATTTTACCTGTGGCATAATTCGAGTTCTGCATCCAGAGAGGCTAAGCCTCGCCAACCGCCCATCTTCGGGAACGGTGGCAATACGATGCGCCATTCATGGAACACATAGGAGAATCCCCATGTTTATGTTTGAAGTCGGCATCCGTCCGATACCTGAAGAAATCCGCAACCTGTCCACCAATGCACTCTGGAATGAGCTATTCCTTGAGACCCATGAGATAACCAAAGTAATCATTGAGCGCGAGCTACTGATTCGCGGTGAGATTACGGTGGACTATCCACGGCCTGAAAAGACCTGAATAGGTGTAGATGTGCCTATCAACTGACCCAAAGCGATAAGCACAAAAAAGCCCGACACGTGGCCGAGCTTGTGCGTATCCGCTTTCACCTTAATCGTCCAGCGGAGTTATATAGACGTGACGAGCAAGAGTTTGCAGTCGGGAAAACTCTACAACGCGAGCATCACTGAGCCTGTCCCAGTTAATATTATCCGTTAAATCGTAATCCCTTGTAGGAACGTCTTTCTCGGGAATTTCCTCGCGCAACACCTGAAAGAATACGGTTCCATTGGTTTCTCCAATTTGGAACTCTAAAAAGGTGTAAAGGCTTCTTTTGACGTCAAGCTTGCCACTATTCCTTTCTGGGTCATCGTAATAGGTACGTGCGGAGTGATTCACAGACCTACCCTCGATTACTGGTTGCTTGTGGGAGGATTGGTCGGTGCCCTCAATCCAAACATCACTACAGCTATCACCCTTCAGGTGGGTAGTGTTGAAGAAAGCTCCGAAGAAATCGTAACTATCATACTCCTGAAACAGAACTGGATAGGTGATGGCATACCTATCTCCACTCTTCCATTCTTTGAATGGGACTCGCACGATAATGTACTTCTGACCTCCGACTTTGATGCTCTCACCGGGGGCCTTCACTACAGGCTTATACGTAACATTATGAGCACTCCTTAGTCGCCAGTGGCTATCGGAAGTGGGTTCGCAGGGTGCTGCTGATACGCTTGCTGAGGCAAGTAAAACAAGGGCAAGAAAAAGGTGCTGCAAGGTTCTTCTCCATCATGATGCTGGGTATCCTCCTAAGCTACACCTTGATAGCTAAAAAGACAAAAATCGGCACCCTTTGAGACAAAAGGTGGCATTACGCCCGTGTGCGCCCGTGGGCATTCGGTGTGCATTTGCTGTGCGCCCGTGGGCGGGAATGTCCGCTTTCACCTCAAAGCGACCAATCACACTCTAGAGCCGTATCTCAATCGCCATCGCTACCAACCCCTCAGTTCGTAAACAAGTTTGACCTCATCAGGGGACGCCATTCGACATTCGCGACCTGTCCACAGATCGGGATAGAGCCTCGACTTCTCATTAAGGAAGAAAGTGCAGTCTTGGTACGTTATGAAAACGCTCATTCCGTACGTCTCTTCCCCTGCATTACTCACGACGTAAAGCGGGGGATTGTAGGCAACCCCTCGGGCTATCGGTTGGGCATAATTTTCAGCCGTAGGCTCAATGCCGTGCCATAGCTTGTGGGAATTCTCCATGGCGTCACAGCCAGTTATAGCCAATAGTGCGGCCCCGATAATTAGTCTCTTCATCATCTCTCCTAGGGGGGATTACCTCTCACTTACCACTCTAGTCGCAGTGACAGACAGAACGAATGACCGACAGCGCCAATAGCGTGACCGCGTGCGCCAGTAAGTTAAAGGAATGAGAAAAGGTCAGCAGGGAGCGGGTCAGGCAGATTGAGCAAAGGGCGCTGGAGAAGCTACAGGCGGCGCTAGAGGCCAGAGGCTATGGGCCTGATGATGTGAGCACAGAACCAGAGCCTGATGATTGCAGGTTAGATTAACGGGGCAGGCGGTCTAATCCCTCACAGGTCTCTGTACGACTTGCCTTCCCACTCGGGCTTTAGTTCTCCTTCCCCATCCCAAGGGCAATTTTCGCTTGGGCAAATTTGCTTGCCATGTACTCTGTACTCGCCTGTGTGACTTACCCTTGCCCATACTATTTCACCCTGCTCAGCAGAGAACAGTCTGTCCCTGACGTAGCCAAAACTAATGCCATAATCCAGATATACATACTTGCGCACCCCAAAGTCTTTGCTAACCGCATAGATGTCTGGTTCCCCCATTACATCAATAAGCCCCTCAGTAGTTAGTATTGGATGGGAATGCTTCCAAGGCAGAGCGCTGCTGTGGAGAAAAAATCTAAAAATCTCACCATGCTTAACCTTTATTCTTAAGGCTGTGTGTTCTTTGTTCAAATTCCAAGACTTTGCGTCGTCCTCTTCATCTTCCTTGTCTGGAGCGCCGAGTTTGAAAACCACGTCCGATAGCGTGGAGTTAACATCTAGACCTTGGTAGGTGACTTTAGGTTCGAAAGTGTATTTATCCCACTGATACTCAATCCTGTCCCAGTTCACCGCGATAACAACGAAGCACCCCACGAGCACGACCCCGACCCCGACCATTGCGGTATATCCAACAAACTTTAAAAAGGTCTTCATTCCGTTCTTCCTTGAGGTCAGGTGGCTCGGTTATTCGCAGGGGAAGGCTTCTTTCCAAGCAAGGAAATATAATGCTTCCGCTGCTGGGAGGTGAAGTGTCTCTGGGTGATTATCGAAGTGCTTTAAACCAACTTTCTTTAGCTGCTCGTGGGTGACACCCTCTGGCGCACAATAGAGTTTCCCTTGAAGTTGGGTAATTGCCCAGTGACTATCTATAAGCCCCGTGATATATCCCGAACAGTAAGTATTTAAAAAATCTCGCGCCCCTTCTTCGCAGAACGCCACGAATTGGTTTCCAGTCAGGGCTTGAGTGTTGACGCTTAAAAGCAGTAAGACAGCAAAAATTAGTTTACGCATCAGAATCTCCTTCCTTGGTAATAACCATGACCACTATAAGGGAAATTTTACCTGTGGCATAATTCGCGCTCTGCATCCAGAGAGGCTAAGCCTCGCCAACCGCCCTACTTCGGGAACGGTGGCAATACGATGCGCCATTCATGGAACACATAGGAGACACCATGATTAATCTTGAAATAGGCTCACGCCCAATCCCCGACTACATCCGCAATGCCAGTACAGGTTCGCTCTACGCTGACTTGGCTTTTGGCTGTAATGCACAGGATGTCGCCATGATTCACGAGGAACTTGAGCGCCGAGAGAAGGAAGAGAAGAATGCCTGAACCTAGCGCCCAAGAAATTCGCGACCACCTTGATGAGATAGTTGAGAAGCCGCCAGAGCCTACCTCGGTGACCCTATCCAACTTCGATGTGAACTGGAGCAACTTCACAGGCACGTTCGATATTGCCTTTGATGGCACCGTCATCTTCAACGCGAAGTTCGATACTGACTGCGCTGGTCGCGCGCGGTACTACAAGCCGATGATTCACAGCCCGATGGGTGTCGCCGCCAGCTATGCTGCTGTCGAAATAACCTATATCACTGACAAGGCAATCAGGAAGGCACTGGAAGCTACCATTCCCCGACTGCTGGGTGCTGGCAAACCACGCAAGCCTGACTCATGGCCCAGCTACGATAGCAACTGGTGCAAGTACATTAGCGAAGCCAACCTGAATGCTGGTAAGGAACGAGTGACCCCCGAGTATCAAATCACGGTGGATGTTCAGCAGAAATAGCTAGAGGCTAATGTCCGCTGTCACCTCATAGCGGAAGCCGACTGCCCGTCCAAGTCCGCTATAGTTTCGAATCGGAAGAGGCCTTTTTCCACAAAGACACCTCAGGGCCACTAGGCTCTGGCAAATCATATGGGTTGGTTGGCATAAACTCATCCCATTTATATTCTCTCTTCATGTCTTTTAGAAGCCTTCGATATGAATCAAACTTCTCTCCTTTTTCTAACGCAGAGCAGTTCGCTGCCCAATTCATCGCTTGAAGTCGGTAATGTCGGTCGCCCTCGAGGTTAAGCAGGCGTGCTATCACCGCGAGCAGTCCAACACAAACAATCCCGCAAATCATTATTACAAAGACCATCACTTCCATCTCTTTCTCCCTCGCGCATTTTCTGGCAGAAATAGGCTATGTGTATCGGACGTGCCTGAGAATGGCCGAAAGGTCAGTTGGCACCCCCGAATTGATTTCTGAAGGAAAGAGAGTCATTCCATTCCCCAACTTCTAATTTGGCGTCGCAGAACAGATCGGTAAGTCTTCGGCTACCATTGCAAAGGATTTCATCAACCTCTTCGCTGATACCGCTCTCACGGGCTTCTGCCCATGCCCTGCAATACAAATTACATAGGTCGTTAATCAAGTTGTGCTGGTCGATCTTTAGCCTCAGATAGATCTGATCTGCATCTACCATATCCTCTGGCAAGTAGTTTGATACATCTCTGCCCCTTATCTTCGCTACTTCGATACACATCAACATTCTACAGTGGTTCTTGAAAGCGGTTTCAGCTTCCTCTGCCAAAAAACCACGGCTGACGTTTACGTCCTTGGTTAAAAACGTCTGGGTTGCCTCATATTCCAGAGCTATATTGGTCATAGTATTGCCTCCTGATAACAACTATCTCGAACTCGGACAGATTAGAAAATGGCAGTGGGCGCCATAAGCGTGACATTTCGCGTCATTGCCCGCTCATAGGCGAAAGCGGACATTATTGGCCCCAACTGGGCTAGCTGGGAGAAACGTCCGCTTTCACATCCAACCATCCTTCTCGGCTTGAGAATCACCGTTACCCTTTGGCGGTTTTGCCTTCTCAATTTGATCTTCTAAAGTATCAGCTAGTGGAGCACCTATTGGATGCTCAGGGTTATCAACCTTCTTGATAGCATTAACGGCTAGTTTGGTTAATGTGACGATCATAATGTACTTCTCCTTTGCGCTTTTGCGCATCCCCCAATGGGTGACTAACGACCAAACTCGAGTGACTTCGCTAAACTCGCACTAGAAGCGGCAGCTTCTTCTCTCTGCACTTCTAACATCACCTTTTGCACAACAAAATGAGCTTCGGCTTGATCAGGATGAACACCTTTTCTAACTAGGGGCGCCACCGCATAAATGTACCTTCTGAACTGCTTATCATTCTCTCGGTGTCGCTGAATAGTCTTGAGCATTCTGTCGTTTAAAAGATGTCGATCAGGTGCCGACGCTAGGACTAGGTCGATATAGTTCTCGCCGACTATGTAGTAATTTGCCCTGCCAATAGTAAAAATCATAAACAAGAAAAATACTGCGACAATCACAACGACCGCCACCACTCCGCCAATTAAGTATTCCATTGTCCTACCATCCGTAGTTATTTTTGCTTCAGGTACAGGTTAAGGCCGTTGGGATGGGAAGGTTATGGCTGAACGCGCCAATAGAGTGACCCTGTGCGCCAGTAAGTTAAAGAAATGAGAAAAGTTCAGCAGGGAGAGAGTCAGGCAGATAGAGCAGATGGCGCTTCAGAAGCTCGCCAAGGCATTAACGGCCCTCGGGTATGGGCCTGATGATGTGAGCACAGAACCAGAGCCTGATGATTGCAGGTTAGATTGAGGGTGCTGCCATGTCCCGCTTAATTCTCCGCCTTGTACTTAGCATTTAGCTCGATAACTTTGTCTCGCTCCGCTTCTGCCTCATCTGTACAAGCAGCCTGAGCACTACTCTTGGCAGCGGCGATACACTCTTCTTCAACGCTCTTAATACGTTCTAGTTCCATTGCGAGCGCATCGTCATATGCCTTGGTGGCTGCTTGTGTGATTGTAGTCTTGCTTTTCTCTGATTCACTATGAGCAACCCCTTCTTGAATCGCTGCATCCGCTGCCTTATATGAAACTTCGCTACACCCTGCAATCAGAGCGATAAGTAGTGTTCCCGCTAGAAATTTGGCTGACATATAACTTTCTCCTATTTCTTTGAGGGGACGCACATCCAGTTAGACAGCACGTATCTAGAGCTTTCTGGCTCGACCTGCTTGTACCACTGCCTTCCTGCATTTTGGCAGGCTGCTTTGTTCTCAAAGTTAACTGAGTGAATTGAGGACTGCCCATTAATCTCGGCACCAGAGTAAAGGGTCATAATCAGAATAAATGTCGTCATTTCGTGCTCTCCATGTGTTGGTCTATTACAAGGGCCATAATGGAATCGTTTGAGCCTTAAGCGCACAACTTTCCCCGTCAATAGAGTGACCCTGTACGTCAGCTTGGCTTACATTCAATTGTCAAATTATGCTGCGGCGCTGCCATTGTCCCGCCGTTGCTGGTCGGAATAGCTACCATTGAGCTGTTTTGCCCTACTACTGAATAACCGTTCGGGCAGACTTTTCCAGCCTCTGCATAACAGTCTTCCAAAGTGCGACCATAACCACTGCAACGCATAGTGAAGCCTTGCTCCCCGTTGGGGCCAGTTATTGGCTCGGGCTTAATTGATGCACAGCCGCCCATTGTCAGCAGACTAGCTGCCGTAACTGCGCCGATAGTGAATTTCTTCATATTCCTACTCCTGTTGGTTTTTGGTTCGGTTACAGGGTAGGGCGGAAGGGGGGAGAAAGTTATGGCTGAACGCGCCAATAGAGTGACCCTGTGCGCCAGTGTGCGCGCCCGCGTGCGTTCAGCCGCCGGCGGGGCCGCTAATGTCCGCTTTCACCTCAAAAAAGACACATTTAGTTGGCTAAACTGATGAAGAACTAATAATGTTGCTGAGATCTTCCCACAAACAAGGAATGTTAATGTTTATTCGCCGTGCCATCTTTCTCTGTTTCACCGCACTTGCTACCTATTTTTCAGCGTCCACTCCAGCTTTAGCCCAAGCTAATGCAGAGGAGGTCGTTGAAAACATTTGCGGCAATGTTAGTCGGGCCTCGGAGGAGCTAGCTAGAGGTTATACCGAGGGCAATGTTACACAGCAGAAATGGGAAGCATGGCAAAAAGATAATGACAGTAGAATAGCTGGGTTAGTGGAGCTAGGGTTTGACGAGGAATCGGCGCAAATTCAGATTTATTTTTACGACCTGTACGGCAAATATTTTTGGCAAGGCAGCCCCAAATGGCTCCCTGCCGTTGAAAAGTATGGTGCCGAGACAATGATAACGACGTACGAACAAACAACGTATAAACAATGTTTGGAAGAACTTAAGAGGCTTCTCTGATGGGAGCGGTAGCAAGCGCAATGGATGCCGAGTTCACGTTTTTCATTGCGTTTATGGTGCTTGGTGGGGTGGTTGCTCTGATCTCGTATTTAAAAGATAAAGACTGAGGTACGTGACAGCTCCGATCACTGCCGTTGCAGGCCGCTTCTAGGCGAAAGCGGACGTTAGAGGGCCTGAATCGGCCTTGGGGCTGGAATGTCCGCTTTCACCTCTTTTGCGACATTCCCTAGCTGTCAGAATATTTTACAAAAACAAACCATTGCTGCCAGTTAACTGAAAAACGTGGGGTCTGGTATCGGTTCATCGTGGAGCAATTCCCGCAGTGCCGGTGCCATGCCACGTTGTTCAATGATTTTTCTGAGTTTGCGTAGCGCCTTGCGCTCGGTTTGCTGGACTGACTGTCTGGTCACACCGAGAATATCTGCAACCTCTTGATGCGTTTTTAGCTCTCCCGCATCAAATAAGAGACTACGATCTTTGGCCCGTTTCAGCCTTAACTTTTCTTGATGAAGATCGCTGTGACTGTAACGAGCCGCCACCGTTAATTTCCCCGCCGTTTTATTTGGTCGGCAATCTGCTTTGCTGCTGATTCACCGTGCCGTTTGGCGTATTCAAAATAACTGGTTCCGGTGGCGTTTCTAAATGCTTGGGTTTGATTTGCTGGTGGCCTTCGGCGGTTGCCCATACTAATTTCCCTGTTCGCAATGCCCGAAATCGTTGGTTTTTGATTAAAAAGTGATCAGTGCAAAAAGTGATCAAATTGATCATAAATTGAACAACTCGATGTGTCACTAGCAACGCCCTCAAACAATCCCGTGTTTTCGCATATGACGCATCAACTCACATCGGGAAAACGCGTGGTGGGCGTTTAGTGCGTTGCCTGAACGCATATCACGCAATCCCATACACGCATTATGACGTGAGTCGTTGGCTGTGACATAAATTCGATGTGTTGACGGCATATGCTTAATTAAGCACGATGTGCGAACACCCGCGAACGTGTGGCAGATAATAGATACACTGGCAGTGTTGAGGTCAGCGGTTCGATCCCGCTTAGCTCCACCAAATAAGCCTGTTAAATCAGGCTCTTACAACGGCTCCTTCGGGGGCCGTTTTCGTTTCGTCCAATTTTCGGCTTATTTTCGACAAATAACTTATCGGCACCCCATCGAGTGACACTGTTGATTCAGATGGTTGATTCAAAATAGTAGCTGAATCTCAAATATGTTCTAAACTCAAACAAGTATGGATACTTATATGCCGGCCGATTCAGATGCTCGTGCAATAACGGTGTTATCCAACGTTCGGCTGGTGTGCTTTGATAAGCAACAGGTCATCGCTCGCTATGGATTTTCGGCGGTTACTTTTAGAAATAAAACAACGAAAAGTGCATCGCGCAGCCGCGATCTACTCTGCGGGTGCGTGGGCCTTACTTCAGGTTGCAGATGTTCTCGTGCCACTGGTGAATTTACCTGATAGCGCGATCCCTATAGTACTTGAATTGGCAGCTCTGGGCTTCATCCCCTCAATGATCTTAGCGTGGTATTTTGATATCACCCCCAAAGGCGTGGTGGAAGCCCCGAAGATTGACTACAGCCCTGATCGTATGTCTTTAACGCCAGCGCGAGTCGCTGAGTTTTCCCTTATTCTATTTGTCACTTTATTTGTAGGTTTGTTATATGCCAGCCGTCTAGACGCGGAGCGCACTCTTGAGCAAATTGAGCAGTCTAGTGGCATATCAAAGCGGCCGTCGATTGCTGTTATGCCTTTTCGTAATATTAATGGCGATATACAGTTGGAGTATTTCGGAGATGGTCTGGCTGGGGAGATACTCAATGTGCTCTCTGGGCTAAGTGAGCTCAATGTGACTGCCCGCAGTTCTTCATTTTACTTTAAGAACAAGTCAATCGACATTCAGATCATTGGACATCATCTTGGTGTTAGTCACGTGCTAGAGGGCAGTGTCAGCAGGCAGGACAGTCGTATAGTAGTAACAACACAGCTGATCGAGGCCATCAGCGGGTTTCCTGTTTGGTCAGATACTTATGATAGCGACCTCACGGACATACTGTCTCTGCAACATCAAATATCCAGCGACCTGGTAGCTTCGCTGGAAATTTTTCTTTCACCTGCATCGCGAGAGAGTATTCAACGAAGTTATAAAGTTGATCCTCTCGCATATGACAATTATCTGCGTGCTCGGGCTTATCTCAGTCATCCAATGGATGACGATAATGCGCAGGGCGCAATCGACTTGTTCACGGCCGCGGTAGAACTCGACCCTGGTTTTGCTAAAGGCTTTGCAGGATTATGCGATGCGTGGTTATCAAAGTATTCCTTGAGCCGTCATGCAGAGCACTTTGAGGCAGCTGAAAAATCATGTCACCGCGCGCTGACCCTGAACATACAGGAGATTGACGTCTATGTGGCACTTGGAAATTTGTACCGTCATTCAGGGCACTATAATCAGGCCAATCTGGAGTACATTCAGGCGCTGTCAATAAATGCCAATTCTACCGAAGCGAATATCGGCCTTGCACAATCGTATTTTCAGCAAGGCTTGATTAATCGTGCCGATGAACTCTACCGCCGGGTTATCGACTTGAGACCCCATGACGCCAGGGGGTATTTGGCTTTTGGTCATCATTTGTACAGTGTTGGGGAGGTGAAAGAGGCGATCGCTCACTTTAAAAAGTCCACGGAATTGGCACCCGATAGTGAACTTGCCTACAACAGTCTCGGGTCCGCCTACTTTATGCGAGGGCGATTTGACCTGGCCGCAGCTTCGTGGCGACATTCCTTAAAGATAGCGCCTTCTGCTGGTGTTTACAGCAATATCGCGTCAAGCATGTTCTACCTCGGCGAGTACGATGATGCAGCCCTTTGGTACTCTAAAGCTTTAGAGCTGAGCCCGGAAAATGCGGATGTATGGGGGGCATTGGGGGATAGCTACCGTTTCTCATCTCAGACCGCTGAGCTGGCACTGCCGACATATGCACGTGCCCTTGAGTTATCGCAACAGCGCTTGAGAATAAACCCGTCAGATGGAGATACATTTGCTCTGATTGGGCACTACTACGCGGCAAGCGGTGACAAAGAGTCGGCATTGGCGAATATTGAAAAGGCCATTGAGTTGTCTCCGCAAAGCTTTTCTGTGCATTACGCTGCCGCCAAAGCGCTATGTAGCCTGGGTGATCCTGAAGAAGCGCTGGGCTATATAGAAAAAGCTATTCAATATGGCTACCCTCGGGAGCTGCTCAGAGCTGACGGAAGCCTGCGTGAATTGACAAGCAATCCGCGATTTGAGGAGCTAGCCGTGCGTGATGGGTAGATTATTGAGTATCGCGAAAGACTACGCTCGCAGTAGGCCTGAATTCGGCAGTGATGTATTCAAGGCAAAAAGGTGTGTCTTGCTAGCTGAGGCTCAGCAAAGATAGGAGCCAAGTCAGAGTAGCGGCTTTCACCTGACAGCGAACTTCAGACTATGATTATGTGACTCTTCAACCAATACCAATGACCGAGGTTAGGCTAGCGATATGATAAAATTAGTGTTCTGTGTCCGTAAAAAGGAAGGTATTACAGAAGGGCAATTCTACGACTACTGGCTCAATACTCACGGACCTCTAGTCGCTTCGCACGCCACCTCTTTGAAAGTAAAGCGCTATGTCCAAAGCCACACGAGAGACAGTGAACTCGGATACGCCATTTCATCAGAACGTGGAATGAAAGTTCCAGGTTTCGACGGCATTGCAGAGCTTTGGTGGGATAGCCGTGAGGATCTCGAATTAGCTCTCCAAACCGAGGACGGAAAGTCCTCTGGAGCGCTGTTGGCCGAAGATGAAGCTCGATTTATTGATATGGAGAATTCAACGATATTCTTTACCACTGAACACACAGTATTTAACTCATAGAGAAGACATCTGCGGCGATCGCAAAAAAAATCTTAGCCCGGCTGATATTGTTCAGTAAAATAGCATAGTAAGCCACTTGAGGCTGTTGGCTTGAGTTACCTGTGGATGTCCGCTTTCGCCTAATAGCCGACTGTTGGTCTACAATGGCCCGAGGGTCTACTTTTGACTCTAAGCTGCCTTTGGGGGCATATGTCATGAGAACGCGATATAGCACGTCACCTCGACGTGTATTCTACTGTTAGGCACCGGCACATGACTCATTTCGAGTATATAGTTGGATTCCTATCGATCTTGATGGGACTCGCTATCGCGGAACTTCTGTCAGGCATAGGCCGGATTTTTCGAGAGCGTCGAACCACGACGATCTACTGGGTTCATGTGACTTGGATGCTACTGCTAATCTGCATTTGCATAATAAGTTGGTGGAATGTCTGGACGCTCCATGACAAGGAAATTCAAACGATTTCTGAGTTCGTCATGATTCTCGCCCCACGGTTGCTGTATGTGGTCTTAGCCTTCGTGCTATCACCCCCGATTTCACACGGTCAGCACTTCAATCTCCGCGAGTACTACTACAACCAATTCAGACTTGCAGCAATTTTGCTAGCCGCCGCATTCATGCTCACGACTTTCTATCGCTGGGTATTCGGAAATGAAGGGCTATATCATCCACAGAGTTTGGTGCGCTTTATTGGCGTCGTGCTAGTCATCGCCTTGAGCTTTACAAACAATTCCCGAATTCATGGAATCACAGCGGCTCTCTTGTGCGTCTTAGTTGCTATTGGTTTCACGGTTACGCTTCGATGAGCTGACATCTGCCCATGTCACTTATGAGGTGAAAGCGGACATCGGTCTATCCTTGGCTGGCGCGCACACAGTTGGAGGAAGGGTTATGACTGAATCGGAAATTATCGAAGCAATTACGAGCTATATGGGTCTAGCGTACGCTCAAACAACTCTAGCTGTCAGTCTAAAAAATACAATGTAGCTGTATCGCTAGGCCCTTTCAGTTTTGACTCGTACTAACGTCACGCCTACTCGGCGTATGTAAATACATCTAGCTTGTGCCCATCGAGGTCTCGGAAGTACGCCGCGTAAAAGCCGTCTCCACCTATTGGTCGCAGGCCTGGAGCGCCTTCGTCCTCAGCACCAAGCTCAAGAGCCTTGGCATGGATCAAATCCACGCTATCTCGCGAGTCGACGCCAATCGCGGTCATCGTCCCGTTGCCAATCGTAGCGGGCTTGCCATTGAGAGGTGTCATAACACATAACATCACTGCATCCATATCTGCGCCCCAGCCATAGCCGCGCTCCCCGAAGTCCATTTGTCGCGTCAGGCCGATTTCTCCGAGAAGCGTATCGTAGAACGACACGGCTCGAGGAAGGTCGTTGGTGCCCAG
Organism: Halioglobus sp.; assembly: GCA_039979015.1. Taxonomy (GTDB): domain Bacteria; phylum Pseudomonadota; class Gammaproteobacteria; order Pseudomonadales; family Halieaceae; genus Halioglobus. The sequence goes on along the minus strand of JBDWAD010000019.1, from coordinate 1,776 downwards.
AATTACGTACCCAATCATTAGTGTCTTCCTATCGCTTTTTCAGGAGAATAGTCGATGTTAACTCGATACTCAAAGCACTATGCTCCCAGCGCTTACCCACCAAAAAAATTGGTTATTCGACTTTGGGTCGAAAGCGGGCGCTTTTCACCCATGACCACTCCTAGGGCCAATAATGTCCGCTTTCGCCTAATAGCGGACTATTGGTCTACTCTTGTTGGATGCCTGATAACGAGGCAAGGGCGAAATGACGGGAGCAGAGCTGGTCTAGGGGTGGAACTTATTCCTTGCCGATGCGAAGAAAACACAGATCATTAATGGCTTGGCTGACTGCATAGTAGGTGGCATGATCGTAGCTTTGCCCGTGTTACCGGCCATCTTCTAGCCTAGGAAGCAGCGTGCAGCGAGGAGACAGAAAACATGGTTCGTGTAGCCCGAAAAATACATCGTATCACCGGCTATCTGGTGTTCATTCAAGTGCTTCTGTGGATTGCCGGCGGCGTAGTTTTTTCCCTGATACCTTTTGATTCACTGGTTAAAGGTGGGGCAGTCACCAATGTATCGAGCGCGCCAAATTTTCCGGACGACTGGCTGCAATTGACGGGCGACAGCCTCTTATCTCTGGATAACATCAACCACATACAGAGCCACAACAGCAGCCAGGGTGTGTTACTGGAGGTGTCCGTTGGATCATCGACCCGCTGGTTGCGACTGTCTGACGGCCAGTCGATGAAAGAGCCCACTGTGGAGGGAATCACCCGTTATGCCGACAGTATTTACACCGGCCCCGGCAATCACCTCAGCACCCGCCGCCTGACCCAGCCGGATTCCACTGTGCTAGGACTGGTGGATGAGTTGTACGGCAGGAAGGATATCTGGCAGGTGAACTATTCCGACGGTGCGAGAACTCGCCTGTATTTCGACGGTTCCAGTGGTCGCTATCTCACCGTGCGCAATAATTACTGGGTCGTCTTTGACGCACTCTGGCGTATGCACATTATGGATTATGGCGAGGGAGAAAACTTCAACAATCTTTTGTTGCGTGTGTTCTCTGTTTTGGCGGCGGTATTTGCGCTCTCGGGCGCGGTACTCACTATTAATGCGCTGCTTCGCGCTGTGCGCCGCTAGCATTTATGGCTACATGGCCGACTAAGCGCATCATAACCCTCTAGAACCGATTCAGACCCCCTAATGTCCGCTTTTGCCTATAAGTGGACATGGGTCTATCCTTACTGATGATGGAAGACGAAAAGCCGACAGCGCCTAAGCCCGAATTGCCCGACAGGGATTATTGGCTGCGTATCAGGAAAGGGTTTTTGGGATATGAGCTTATTATCATACCGATAATACTTGGCTTAGTATGGCTCGTTAATTGGTTGATTGACCTCATTGGTAATCAGTGAGCCTGCTGCAGGAACATCCGCAGTGATTTGATACTCAGGTGTGACTCGCTCTTTTCCAGCAATCAGGTTCGCTTCGGAGATGTACTTACACCAGTTGGAATCATATTCAGGCCAGGAATCAGGCTTGCGGGGTTTGCCAGCACCAAGCAGCCGGGGGATGGTAGCTTCCAGTGCCTTCCTGATTGCCTTGTCAGTGACATAGGTTATTTCGACAGCAGCATAACTAGCGGCGACACCCATCGGGCTGTGAATCATCGGCTTGTAGTACCGCGCGCGACCCGCGCAGTCAGTATCGAACTTCGCGTTGAAGATGACAGTCCCATCAAAGGCAATATCGAACGTGCCTGTGAAGTTGCTCCAGTTCACATCGAAGTTG
>JBDWAD010000018.1:0-5756 GCA_039979015.1 Halioglobus sp. | reverse complement strand
CCCACTCGTGCCATACCAATGACTTGGCGTGCGGACATTGCCGTGGCTGCAACAAACATCGTGACGTGATGGAACGCTTGGGCGTATTTGAGCATGGTTAACCGTGATCCGTCGCCGCGCCAAGTACGACTCGACTATGAGGAGGCCAGTCTGTGCGTTGCTACAAAGCAGAATCTCCCTGTGCCTGAGGCGAGCAGTGATCGAGCGTTTTTCGATGTGGTTGGAAGCCGGCGGTCTTGCAGGAGTTTTGGTGCGCTGACGGACGAGCAATTAGGATCGCTTTTCTGGTACACAGCCAAGACGACGCGAACCTTGGGATCATGGCAGGGCCGGGCGACACCGTCGGCAGGTGGCATTCATCCAGTCGATGTTTTAATTGTCGATCATTGCGATGAAGGTGTTCGATTGAGAATGTATGATTCGATGTCTCACGCTCTGTCAACTGTTCGCATCGACAACAAACCTGCTGCCCATTCGTTGTTCGAGCGTTTAAATGGAGTTGTTGAGATTCAAAATGGCGCGGCAATCGTATTCGCGGCACAGTTTGATAAAACAAGAGCGGTTTATGAGAACGCCGACAATCTTGTGTGGCGAGATGCTGGTGCGCTACTGTACGCGTTCTATGCCGTTTGCGAGGGAGTGGGGCTTAACTGCTGCGGGATAGGTATTACGTGCTCATCAGAAGTTGCGGAAGCGTTAGGGTCGCCACTTTACGAAGGAGTCGGTGGCTGTGTCATTGGCAGCAAGCAAGCCGGAGAAACATAGGTGTGAGTTTGGTTGACGAGACGTCTGCCAAGAAGCCCTTTGTAGCCGTATATTGGTACTCGGAAGTCGATGTATAAGTCCAAAGCAGTCGATCCCAACATGTTGGTTCGATCAGGGGCGGATAGCGATTTGATTCGGACGATTTCTGCGGTTTGTTACAGCAACTATTAGTCGGTGAGCATTGTGAAAAGTATTGCGTTTTTCAACAACAAAGGCGGCGTCGGTAAAACGACGTTGTCCTGCAATATCGCTGCCCATTTTGCAAAGGAACTTGGGAAGCGAGTGCTGGTGATTGATTGTGATCCTCAGTGCAATGCGTCGCAATTGATTCTATCTGAGGAGCGATGCTTTGATGTTTATCAAGGGGAATCAGGCGACGATGCATCAACTCTCCTGTCAATCCTTCATCCAATTAGCGATGGAGACGGTAGTATCGCGACCGATACAACGCCCGAGCTTTCAAGCCAAAATCGCTTTGCGGTTGATTTGATCCCCGGTCACCCTGGAATGTCCGTTGTTGAGGACGTACTAAGCACGGCTTGGAATGATCTGCGAGCGTCTAAGGTCGGTGGGTTTCGCATCACGAACTGGTTCCCGCAACTGATGCGTCAATTGCACAATCGTTACGACGTTGCATTCGTTGACCTTGGGCCTAGCCTTGGGCCGTTAACACGAAGCGTGCTGCTGGGTGCGGACTATTTCGTTACGCCGATGGGGTGCGACATATTCAGCATAGTTGGAATTCAGAACATCGGTGAATGGCTAGAACGTTGGATTGACGAGTACGGTCGATACCTCGAGTTTTTTAGACGCGACAATAGCGATGCTATCAAACGTTTTCAAATCAAAGAGCATCTGCCGATCCGGAACGGATTCTCCGGTTACACGGTACTCCAATACATCACAAAGTCACGCGGTGGAGAACGTAGGGCGACAGGTGCTTTCGAGGATATTCTTGAGCAGATACCTGACGTAATCGAGTCGTCCCTTGGTGGTTTCTTCATTGATGAATTAACTTTGGGCAACGCACATCTAGGCGACATTCCGAACCTCTTTAGTTTAGTCCCACTCGCCCAGTCGTCACATTCACCTGTGGTTGGGCTTGAGTCGAGAGACGGATTGGCAGGCGGGCAATACAAACAACAAGAGGTCTATGCGGAATTCATAGAGCGTGTGGGGAATCGGCTGGCGATCAACACGGGATTTGATGAATGAGCATCAATTGGCCACAGTCGCTGGTCCCTGAGATTGCCGAGCGGCGTTGCATTATCGTACTGGGTTCTGGTGCAAGTGCAGGTTCGTTGTCGAGCGATGGGAAAACCCGTCCTCCGAATTGGAGCAAACTCTTGATTGACGCGGCGAACTTGCTCTCCGCCGACGACAAGAAGGTTGTGTTGGCACTTGTGGCGAACGAGAAGTATTTGGACGCGGCCGAGATCGTCGTAAACCGATCGAACGAGGCAGACTACGCCGAGTTTGTTCGAGATGTATTTGTTGAACCTCGCTTTGAACATTCTGAAATCCACGAGCAAGTTCTCGCGCTTGATGCAAAGATTGTTGTTACGACGAACTACGATGATATATACGAAACCTACTGCAAAACAGGCAAGGGATCGCAGGGATACAATGTATGCCGCTACTATGAGTCCCACGCGTTAAATGACGTGCGATCAAAAATGCGTATCATTTTGAAGGCGCATGGGTGTGTTTCCGATCCGCAACGCACTGTACTCGCTCGCACTCAATATCACCGAGCTCAGCGTGAGCACACCCAATTCTTCAATCTTCTTGATTCTCTTTTCCTAGCAAACACGCTTTTGTTCATCGGTTGCGGGCTTGCAGACCCCGATTTCAACTTGTTGCTTGAAAGCACCAACATCAAGTGTCCCAGCGCGCATCCACATTATGCGGTCGTCGAGAATGGCGTTCCGCTGCCACTCCGCCAGGCTACCCGTACCGTCTACAACGTCGAATGTCTGGAATACGAGGCAGGGCAGCATCAAGAGGTCGTCGATGCTCTCAAGGAGCTAAACAATAAAGTCAGTAATTGGCGCCGCACTCACTCGTAAGCGGGCGGCAGCAGTTCCCGGTGAAGGCCGTCTTCTTGCGATCATCGCGTCAGAAAGGCGGGCTTTCAGTTTTGATTAGAGGAACGTTCGTTACCGCTCGGCCTACGACCGGGTTTTGGCTTCAAGCGAGATCGATTCGCCGCATTCCCCTGATTTTGATGGCGTCGTGACATATTTTTAGCCTGGCGGACTGGTTTTTGAACTGCGAACGTCACGTCGAGTTTGGGGACATCGACTCAATGAACTGGTGGTGGTCCGCAAAGACGGCCCGTGAAGCGATCAAAGGTGTCGGACACGAATGGCACGGGCGTAAGCCTAAGCTGCTGTGGCGTAACGGTTTCGGTTCGGATTGCGTGGGCATTGCATCAGCTTATAGTTCTTCGCTCGTCGTTTAATTTCTCTTTTTTCTTGTCTGCCCGGTCGGTTGCCAACCGTCAATTCGGAGATCACTTCAAGTAAGTTCGCCCATTGCTGCTGGGGGTGGATCGAGCCCAGGCGAAGCGACGAAGCAAACTCTTCAATGGCCTGCATGGCGCCAGTGAAGCTGAGCCGGGTTGGGAACAGGCCGAACTTCAACGCGGAGGCTAACATCGCACAGCGAACCAAGTTGTAGCCGATCATGTGACAGTGGATCTCCTTACGCACCATTTGAGGGCTCTTGCAGCGCAAGTGATCCATTTGCATTTGAGTTTTCAAGCTGCGGATGTGTAACTCAACTAACCACCGTCGAGAGTAAAGCTCTGCAAGCTCTTCCGCTGTGTAGATATCCGCATCAAGCAGCGTCGTTGCCAGCGTGATCTCACGTGTGCGAAACCCCTTTTGAGTCACCTTGTACTTCAAGTGTCGAACGAAAATCGAATCGGGATACTGAGCGTACTCGTCTTCGCTCATCCATTTCGGACGTTGCGGTTTTTGGTATAGGACCAATTGATCGAGATAGCCCAGTTTGAGTCCGCGACGAAAGTCGATCTTGCGAAGATGATGCGCTCGGGCAACCAAATCGATGCCACGCCTCTCGCCTTCGGCAAGTAGCCAGAAACTTGCGTAGTAGCGATCCGCAAGCAGCATTCGTAACCGTTCACCGGGACCATTTGGCCTGGTGGGTTGACGGCTATTTTTTGAGGCGTCGTCGGCGGCGGGCGCGTCGGGCTCGCTTGCGGTCGGCTGCTTGTCGGCGTTCGTCTTGCCGGTAGTCGCGGATGGATTCCGGGTGCGATTCTCTCCAGACAGCTGGACTCAGCGCTGACCAGTCGGTTTCGCCATCAAGTGCTCGGCGCAGCACATCATCCAAGTACGCGTGAACGTCCAAGTCATTGCGGATCGCTGTCCCGATGATTGTCATCAAGTTCGCCGCTCGCTCACCTGCGGACAACGAGCCTTTGAATAACCAGTTCTTGCGGCCCGTCGCCACTCGCTTCATCAACTGCTCACAGTCGTTGTTGTCGATCGGAACGCGAGCGTCTTCGGTGAACCGATTCAGTGCCGCCCAGTGTCGACGCACGTACGCTGCCGCCTGGCCAAGATTGCTTTTGGGAAGCACCTTGGACGAACTCATCGTTTCGCTTTGTAGGTAATCGTCGATCAAGCCCAGCACGTGACGCGAGAGGCTTTGTCGCCGCGACAGTCGCTCCACATCATCGAGAGTCTTGATTTGATCCTCGATGTCGTAAAGCATCCGGATCAGCGATTCCAGCTTCGCCACTTGGATCGGGAATGCACGGCGGCACTCGTCAATCTTGCGACGCGCATGGGCCCAGCACGCTGCGAACGTGATTCGCGAGTCGCTGCGCACATCGATCTTTTGAAAGCCTGACCAGCAGTCGCCGATCAGCGTTCCTTCGTAATCCGCCAGCACATCATCAGGGCCGTCACGGTGACGACTGACCGTGAAGTCGAACGCGACCACCGGAAGACGCGATGCGTAGTAGCCCCAGAAGTTCGCTTGGATGCTTGGCTTGCCAGAGGCGATCGCCTTTTCAAGCACTTCGCCGATTCGCTCAGCGCGTGGATGATTGGATAAGTCGGGAATCGCTTGGGGCGTGATCAGCACCACGCCAGTGTCATCACAGCCCACGCAAGCATCTGTCTTGAGAAACGACCGCAAGTGATCGGCCAGTGGGCGTAGCACGAACTCGACGGAGGTTTCGATATTCGCCAGCGTGCTACGACTGGGCGTCCAGCCGCTGCCGGCGAATAGGTCTTGCTGGCGATAAAACGGCAGGTGATAGAAGTACTTCCAAGCGATGACTTCGACACCGATCGATGCGTCGAAGCGATCCCCAGCGACCAGTCCGGTAGGACGCTCGGGGCTGATGATGCCCGGCTCGTCGTCGGTGCGATTCTTTTCAATCGACTGAACGTATTTGGCGTACCGATTGACGCGGACATGGAGCTCGGGCCGGATCCACTCGAGCGTCTCGACCTCGTCATAGCCGATTAGCTTCAGGCCCTCGCGTCGATCTTCGGGAAGGTCAACGATCCGCTCAACTCGCGGCAAGTGCTCAGGGAACTTGCGATCATTTTTGGCGGGTGGCTTGCGACGTCGTTTCTGTTTTTCTTCCTCAGCGTCTTGGGTGATCTGCTCCGCTTCCCGGACGGCTTCTTCCAACGCACTGACCACTTCAGGAGTCGCTTCATCGCCGAGATCCAGAAACAGCTGGCCATCACCGTCGACGCGGCGTTCACTCCGTCTGCCAAAGAGTTGCTGAAGCAGTTTTTCGACCTTCAGCTGGAGGTCAATGTTCTTTTCCTCGAGCTTGTCATTGTGGCTCTTCAGCTCGAGGACCGAGTGGGCTTGCTCTTCGACTTGCGACTGCAAGCTTGCGACCATCCGGCGAAGAGACTCCATGTCATCAGGCAGTTGCCTTGAGTCACTGGGCAGTTGAACGTTCGTTGATCGCTTCGCATCCATGGTGCGCAATT